>CAVPXS010000016.1:0-43360 GCA_963709775.1 uncultured Flavobacteriaceae bacterium
AAGGGCAAATTATTGTAAGGCTCATTTCTATTAAATTCTTTCATAGATACAGGGGTAAAAATTACTGTTGTTTTTTAAACAAGAGTAAATATAGCTAATTTTTACCTTCGTAGCTGTTTTGAGAGTAATATTTACTTCCGTCGCCATACACAAAAGATGAGTGAAGCCAATCGGAAAAAAGTGTAACTTCAATAAAGCCCTGAAAGGGCGAGATACCTCAAGGATTGGTGCAGCCCATCCGATTAAGTACAACTATAAAAGCCCTGAAGGGGCGCCATAAAATAACCACCATGGGCCAATCTCTCGTAAAAATTTATGCACACCTCGTTTTCAGCACGAAATACCGTGCACCACTAATAAAACCTCCCGTAGAAAAAGAACTGCACAGCTACCTGGGAGGTATATGCAATAGATTGGACTGCCATGTAAATAAAGTTGGTGGCTATACCGACCATGTCCACATCCTCTGCATGCTTTCAAAAAAGATAGCCTTGATGAAACTAATGGAAGAATTAAAATCGCATTCATCAAAATGGATAAAAACCAAAGGAGTGGACTATGCAAACTTCTACTGGCAGGATGGATATGGGGCATTTTCGGTAAAACCTTCTGAAGTTGACAGAGTCATTGCATACATCGCTAATCAGCATGAACATCATCGTAAGAAAACATTTCAGCAGGAGTATAGGGCATATTTGGAAAAATATAATGTCGACTATAATGAGAAGTATGTTTGGGAATAGTATGTAGAGATGCATCTATATTACGCCCTTTCAGGGCTCTCTCACTCTACCGTTATTAGATCATCCCGCTTCACGGGATGGTAATGTATTATGCCCCTTCAGGGCTATTTTATCGTGCCTTCTTCTTTCATCCCGCTTCGCGGAATGTTAATCTATTACGCCCCTTCAGGGCTATATTATTCTGTCTGGGATTGAGTTGTCAACACGATTCGTGCAAACGTCCGGAGACGTTAGGAAGCGTTGAGAGTCCAACATGTATGAGTTGACACAAAGTCATGATACTTTGCACAGCAATGTGAAAATAGAATTATCTTTTAATAATAATATACCCACAGGTTAATCTAATTGGAATTGTTATAAATTTAGTAGTAGAGAAACAGCTAAAAAGATGAACAAGAAGGAAGAAGCTTTAGAAAAGCTCCAAACAATTGTTAAGTCTGATTCGGGAACCTGGAAGAAAGAGGCCCAATGGAGGCATGAAAATCAAACCTGGATAAGAAAATCCCAAAAGATCGCCTTCAAGATCCTTCGTGTCTTAAGAGAACAGAAGAAAACTCAGAAGGAACTGGCAGCAATCATGAATGTTTCTCCGAAGCAGGTGAATAAGTGGGTAAAAGGAAAAGAAAATTTTACTCTTGAAACTTTAAGTAGAATAGAGGAGGCGCTAAAAATAAAACTGTTGTTCCCGGATTTTCAGGATGGAAATATTGTAGACAACTAAAATGGTATAATATGGAGAACCTTCAAGTGAAAAAGAAAACTACTAAACCTTCCATACTAAGTTTTCTGGATTTCACCTCCCCCACTCCAGAACAGGAAAACGCACTTATGGCCATGGCAGACCTGGTTGATTCTTCCAATATGCAGGATTTTCTCATCCTGAGCGGTGCCGCCGGAACAGGAAAAACTTCCATCACCACTGCATTAATTAAATACCTCAATGCCGAGGAAATAAAATATAAAATTGCCGCACCCACCGGAAGAGCAGCCAGGATCCTGGGAAAGAAGTCGGGAGCCACGAGTTCCACTATACACTCTTTGATCTACAATTCTGTGGCGAGTCCGCAGACGGGAGAAGTAGTTTTTAAGTTAAAACCCAATCCCATTAAAGATTACACCATCTACCTACTGGATGAAGCATCGATGATATCCACCATTGTCACTAATGATGAAGCCAGCCTTTTTGTAAGTACAAATTCCCTGCTAAACGACCTGGTGAAATTTGTAAAAGACGGCAATCCCCTGAATAAAATGATCCTCTTGGGAGATCGTAATCAGCTTCCTCCTATTCATGAGGATTTCTCAAAAGCCTTATCAAAAGATTATCTTATGGAGAAATATAATCTGGAGGGAACTGCCTATCAACTTACAGAGGTGAAAAGACAACAGAAGGATAGTTACATCCTGAAAAATGCAGTCACACTTCGGGAATCGATAAATAACAAAATGCCTGCGGAAGAGCTGACCGATATTGACCGGCAACCCATGAGAACAGCTGCCCTTAATTATATCGCTGAATTTAATAAGCACGGCTACGAACACAGCATCTCCATAGCTGCAAGTCATAATATGAACCGGGTGTTTAACGAAATGGTGCGGACGTATCGCTTCGGAAGGAATGTGCCCCTGGTTATCAATAGAAGATCTCTTGCTTGTGACCCAGACCTGGCGCCGCGGCCAAAAGGAATTATACAGCGGGGATCATGTGGTGATCCTGGAGGTAGATCTTGATAAAAAAGAATTTGTCTCAGGCCTCAGCTTTGCTCCCGTTAAACTGAAGTATAAAAATCTTAAGAATGAGGACGAGATCATTGATGATGTCCTCCTTCTGGAGTGTATCACCCATCCCAAAGGATTGAAAGCTGAACAGGAACGCCGGCTACGTTCTGAGAGGTTTCGAGCGAACAAAAGGTATCAGAAATCAGGTGCTCCATGGGACGATAAATATGTAGGAGCAATCAGGGCAACTTATGGTTATTCCATTACCTGCCACAAAGCACAGGGTGGGGAATGGAACAAGGTATATATAAATGAATTTTATATGCCGACGCTGCGATACCAATATACAGCGATTACGAGAGCGAAGGAGGAACTAATTCTCTACTAAAAGATAATCGACCAACATTATGACTGCCCAGGCAAGAGAAATTATTTACATCAAAGGCAAAGAGGAACAAATGGCAACAGAACCTTTAGAGTCGTTTCTGAATAAACATCAAAATCCCCTTCAAAAAATGTCATATTACAGCAACATACCTAAACTTATGAAAAGATTTTTCACATTATTCCTGTTGATCGGCAGCACTTTTGTCGGCTCCTCTCAAAATTTTAATCCGCCGCAGGGCGTGGCCGAATTCAAGACCATGAGCAGCGGGATCCTCGATACCGAAAGAAGTTATTCGATCTACCTGCCCAAAAGCTATAGTACCGATACAGAAAGAAAATATCCTGTTCTCTACCTCTTGCACGGCTTGTACGGCAGCAACAAAGACTGGGTAGAACGGGGACATGTAAAGGACGTAGCCAACCGGCTGATCAATGCTGAAGAAGCGGTGGAAATGATCATAGTAATGCCAGATGCAGGAACAGACTGGTATGGTTACTTTAACATGGAAGGGTGGGCCTACGAAGATTACTTCTTTAAGGAGTTGATCCCACATATTGAAAAAACCTACAGAACAATTCCCGATAAAAAGCACCGCGCGATTGCCGGACTCTCCATGGGCGGCGGCGGATCTGTTGTATACGCACAGAAACACCCGGATATGTTCTCCTCGGTCTATGCTATGAGTGCCTGGCTTGGAATCGAACCCGGCGGCGGAATCCAGAATGCAGATGAAAAAGGCAAAGAATTGAACAGGAGTGTCCTTAAAAACCATGCGGTGAAATTTGTAGACGAATGCCGGTGAGGAAACAAGGAAGAGTTAAAGGATATAAGATGGTTTGTGGACTGTGGGGATGACGATTTCTTACTCCCCATAAACCTCGATTTTTACCGCGCGATGCAGGAGGCGAAGATTCCTTCAGAACTAAGAGTGAGAGATGGCGGCCATGACTGGGAATACTGGCATTCTGCGCTTTACCGTGCCCTGCCTTTCGTGTCAAATGGATTTCTGCGCTAAGCTGGTTTAAAAATTTCCGTTTCCCGGTTGCCAGTTCCCGGTTTAGTCAGTCCTACGTTCTCAGTTTGACCTTTTTGCGTTTTCCAATTAACTATTAACTAATAATCAATTACACATTTAACAAATGGACAGAAGAACAAGCGGATCGATATTACCGATTGTTGTTGTATAGCTGTCAGGATGTGGCGAACAATCCAACTTTGGGCTGCCTGCTAACAGCGATGTTCTTGCAGGCAGCTAAACCCGCGCCTGTCAGGATTTCGAAAGAAGTAAAATTACAGCTATCCTAACTGTCATTGGGAAAAAGATAACTTCAGTATTAAAATTCAATATCGCGAGTTAGTAGAGAGTGTCTTAAATAAATTATCCTCTTCACAAAATAATCAATTATGAAAATGTAAAAATTTAATTTAAAGAAACTAAAGGGGAAATTTCTCCCGGAATTTTGCCAAAACTGAGAAGCTAAATCCCCTGTCAATTTAATGTATCTTTTTGTACCTTCAAACGTCACCCCGCATGTACTGGGGAAAGTAAAATGATGTATTGGGGGAAGTCCTCTAAAGTTTATATCCCATATTTTTTTAAGAAAGACTTATTCAGCTGCTTCCGAGGAATATGTTTTTTCTAATCTGTGGCCACTCGTGAAGAAGCATGCTATAGTAACGGGAATTTCTTCTAAACCCATCCAGCATTAAGATGTGGCTGCGAAGTTCTCCTTCAAACTTTCCTCCTATGGTCTCAATGGCTGCCTGAGACTGAAGATTACGCGCATCTGTAACAAATTCCACCCGTTCAAACTCCAGGTCTTCAAAAACATAATTCAGCATTAGATGTTTACAGTTTCTGTTTAGACCTGTCCGTTGGAAACATTTTCCTAACCAGGTCCAGCCAATTTGTAGCCGCCGGTGCTCATTTGAAATGGCACCAAAACTGGTACTGCCGGCATAAATATTTCTTTCCCTGTCAAAAATGGCAAATGCGTACCTGTATTCTTGTTTCCGCTGCTTCAATGCCAGCTCAATGTATTGCTGCAAAGCTTCGGGAGTTCCAAAGGGGCCGGGAGAGAATTTCAGAAGATCCGGATTTTCCAGAACAACAGGCAACAAGACCGAGAAATGCCTTTGCTCCAAAGGTTCAAGTCTCACCCTGGTGTTCTCCAAAATTAAATCAACATCAAAAATGACATTTTTCATAACACCTGTAGTTACAAATAATTACTGACGAACAGCTAAGGCTTCTGCCAGCTTTCCAGGTTTTATTGTTTTACCGGTTTCCTGTTTAAGTCCGAACAAAGGACGTAAAAGATTAACTCTCCTGATAAAAAATTCATAAAGAACCCCCGAAATGATAAAAGTGCCGGCAACAAGTAAGACTGCCTTCTCCCCCAAACTCCAATCCAGATCCCTGAGGTAAAATCCCAGGGAGACAGTAACTGTCTGGTGCAGGATGTAGAAAGGGTATACAGCCTGATTTGCGTATGAAATGGCAGCACTCTTCTTATTCAGGTATTTTGCCGCATAACCAAATAAAGCAAGGATCCAGCTCCAGCAGTTGATCACTTTGATTAGTGGTTTCAGGTAATCGGCCCATACAATTCCGTTGAATTGAAATATCAGAAGCAACCAAGATGAAAAGGCAAGAATGCCAAGTATCAACAGAGGCCTCCTGTTTTGCTGTACCGTCTTCCAAAACACTTCTTTGACCATGATTAGCAGAAAACCGTAGAGGAAGAGGATACTGTAATTTGCAACCGTGTACCAGTCTCCTACCAGGGCATGGGTTTCGGGAAAATAGGGTCGTAGAAAAACCTGCGTCATTAAAAGCGGCAGCAAGAACCATAAAAACCCGGCAGGTTTTTTTACCTGCTGTTCGACCCAGCAGAGAAAACGGTTTCCGGGATTATTCCGTAGATAAAGGAATAACGGAGTAAAGGCCAGGGAGAAAACTAAAAGATATGGCAGAAACCAAAGGTGGTGCCAGCTAAAGTTCCCTTCCGGATAAACTCCGAGGAAAGCATGAGACGGCCAGAAATCCCAGTAATTTCCTGAAAATGTTCCACTGCTTAATCTTTCGAAGTAAACCTGTGGAGGAACGATCAAAACAATACCTACAGCAAGCGGCAGCAGCAATCTTTTAATTCTTTCTGTTGCGAACTGGTTTCCGTTCCTCTTGGCTAATGCATACGAGGTTCCCATTCCGGAGATCACAAAAAGAATGGGGAGACGCCATTGATTAACGAATAACATGGGATATTCCAGCCATTCATATAGCCTGTTGTTTTTGATATGCCAATCCCAGGGCACGAAAAACATTCCCACGTGATAAAAAATAAGTAACAGAAAAACCAGTACTCTCAGCCAATCTAAATCGTATCTACGCATAACTTCAAATTTTTAAGCAAATTTAGGCTGCTGAAGGATTCAGAAAAACTAATTGTGACGGGGTGCAAAGCTTTGGGATGAATTACAAAGCCGGCCTGGTAAAGGCCTCATCGAATTTTTTGATCATCCCTCTTGACACAGGGACGGTTACGGACTCTTGCTGGAGAGAAAGCTGATAACCCTGTGCATTTCCGGAAACAGCTGTAATCTTATTCAGGTTTACAAGATAGGATCTGTGGGTTTTGAATATCCACGGGAAATCTTCTAATTGCTTTTCAAATTCCTTTATGGTGATCCTCTTCAGGAGCTTTATATTTTGGCTCCCCGGATTCAGGTGAATCTCTACATAATTGCCTTCTGCTTTGGCAAAAAGAAAGTTTTCCAGCTGCAGAGAAAAATCATCCGATTTCAGCTGGGTTTCGATAAGCACCTGCTCTGCCCTTTGATAGATAATGTTTGGATCAGGAGCCTGAAAGGACTCGGCTTTTCTGAAATTTCTACCATAAATCCGGGCGAAGTTTAACGGGACCAGGATGAAAACAATAAGCAGCCCTACCAAAAAAGTGTTCTTTATTTCTTCCAGTAAATACAGAAAGGACCAGTTGTTTGGGTTGTCATAAAGTAAATCTCTTATTAAGAAATTCCCCAGTCCCATTACGAGAAGCACAAGGCTAAGGCTGAGGATCTCTTTACCACTGGTCCATTTCTCTTCTTCTACCTTAAGTAGGTTAATTAATGTAAAACAGGTGTAAAAGACGAGGCAGGAAACAACAATGTGTAATAAACTGATCCAGAAGTAATTCATTCTATGTTCTTCTGGGTTTACGTTAAAGGGTGTAAAAAGGTAGACAAAGAAAAAACCGAGAACAAAAATTCCGGCAGTGATTTTGCTCAATCTCTGCTGAATGTAATAGTAAGGGTACGGTTGCCGAAGAAAATTAGCAAAAGTAACTGCCCTGGTTTTCACTGTACTTTAAAATGCCTGTTCAAAAATAATAAACGATACCATCTTCTGCTGCACGAAATTATAGCATCGATCCAGCGAAGTCTAGAGATTGCAAAATATTAAATATACTTTGGCCACTTCTAAAATAGGAAAAGCGAACTAACCGGTGAATTTATCACTAAAAATTTTACAAAATATCCATAGATAATTCCCCTCTCATTTCAATGTACCTTCTTGTAACTTCGTTTGTAACACCGCATGTATTGGGAAAGTAAAAAGATGTATTAAAGGAAGTAATTCCTATACACCTTTCAGAAATTCCCCTCAGATTCCCGAATATGAGGACCAAGCCAGGTCTAAAACCCCACAAACTTCTCAAATAAACCGGTGGTTTTTATCTCCACATGTTTAGCCGGATCGAACTCCCCACCCGATTTGGAAATAAAGTTAAAGTAGAGCAGGAAGCGATCAAAGCTGCGGATGGAATACATGGCCAGGGCATATTCCTGAGGGCTTCTGTAACCTGGTTCTATTCTCTCCAGCAGTTGCGGGAAAGCCTGCAGGTATTTCTCCAGATAGAATGCTGCCGGCCGGGGTTCCTGCCCATATTTGGAAAGCAGCAGTAAGCTAAAACCAAATCCCAGTTGCCCCACATTCTCGTCTTCATAGCCATCGAAATAGCTCCAGTTGAACTTAAGGCACATGGTTTTGAAAATGAGTTCCAGAAGTTCCTGATCATTAGTCGCGATCTTCCCGCCTGCTTTGGTAAGGCTAAGTTTCCCGTTGCGCTTTTTGGTAAGGCCCGAAAGTTCGAGGAGGAGTCGGTTTAGGTGAATGACGCCGACATCGGTTTCTTTGTAGAGTTTGGAGATCCCTTCCTCTATATGCTCATCTTTCAGATAGCCCTGGCTGTAGAGATCGGCCACCAATTTAACAGGTAAAAAGCCTTTTTTGGTAAGTTTTAGTTCGCCATTTTCTATAAGATGGGCAACAAGGTATTTGATCTGATTCAGGATTGGGATCCGGGCATAGTCTTCCGAATCTAAAGTGCGGAGCTTAAGCGGACTTTCAGCACCAAAGGGATCGTTAACTAAAAAGTACATTTGCTCAGGAGAAAGCCCCTCAAAATCCGGGGAAGCTTCACGGTTATAGTTGTTAATGATCTCGTCAAGATGTGCCTTCAGGTCTTCCGGTTCCATTCTTTGCTTCGTTTAATCAAGGCTAAAGTTAATTAAATTCAAGATTCGGGATTACTTGATATTCAAGTTTCCAGATTCAGAATTCAAGACTAACATTTTAGGAAGGGCGTCTTCTGGTGGAACTCATTTTCAAATTCTCAAACCATCATATTCTAAAATTGAACACTTAGTTCAAGGTTCAGGATTTCAGCCCACTGATAACTGATAACTGACAACTCACAACTGTCCCCCCTTTCCTCTTTTCTATTTAGCGGTATATCCCCCATCGATGACGAGTTCACTGCCGGTTACAAATTTGGACTCATCAGATACCAAATATACGATCCCGTACGCGATATCAAGAGGTTCGCCTACGTGTCCTATGGGATGAAGGCTGTCGAGATTTTCCCTGAAATTAGGCACATCTTTACCAAATTCTTCTACCAGCGGGGTCCAGATGAATCCGGGGTGGACGGAGTTCACTCTTATTTTATCCGGGGCATAGATCAGGGCGTCATTTTTGGTCATAAGCCTTACGGCACCCTTGGAAGCATGGTAGTGCGGGATATCCCCGGCCCCGATGATCCCATAGATGGAAGAAAGGTTTACTATACTTCCCCCTCCCGCTTTTTTCATGTGAGGAATGGCGTGCTTGGTACAGAAGAAAACGCCCTTGACATTGATATCCATGACCTGGTCCCATTCGGCTTCGGTCAGTTCATGGGTTGGTTTGTTTACCCCTGATATTCCCGCATTATTTACAGTGGAATCCAGTTTACCAAATTCCCGAACCACCTCAGCATAAACCTTTTCCACCTCGCTTTCGGCAGCTACGTTGAGATGCCAAAATTTCGCCTCCCCACCGGCCTTTTTGATCTCCCCGATCAACTTCTCTCCTTCCCTGTCCAGAATATCGGTTACGGCAACTTTAGCCCCTTCTTTAGCCAGTAAGAGGCAGGTTTCTTTTCCAATTCCCAGGGCCCCGCCGGTGACGACCACCACTTTGTCTTTTAACCTTTCCATTTGTTCTTGTTTTAAGTTTAAAATCGTGATTCATTTGGGGGAAGTGAACTAATAAAGAACCTGCCGGCTTTCGAAATCTTTCTTAACCGGTTGGTCTACAACATAAACTTAAACCATAACTGAATGGTTTACAATGATATTTGTCAGAATAGCACTTTTTGAAGGTTCAAGGTTTAAGGTTTAAGAGATAAATCACTCACCTTATTTCACACGAAGCAAAATAAGATCAAAATAAAGCGCACGTTCAAGATTTAAGATTCCGGATTAATTATTTCCAGAAGGAGATCCGAAGATTCGAGTGAAAATCATTTTCAAATCCTCAAATCATCACATTTTCAAATTGATCCTCGTTTCCCGAAGATTCGGAGATTTCCGCAGATTTTATTACTTCCCTGATCAGTGTTGACCGTCCACTGTCCACTGTCCTCTTTCCACTGTCCACTGTCCACTTCCCACTCTTTCAACATCTTATGAAAATGCAATATAAATTCTTATAAGAGATTGTCGTATATTTCCTGTTACTGGAATATTTATTCTTCCCCCGTATTATTTAGTGGTATGTACAAAATAATTTCAGCCTTAACACTGGTTTGGATTTGTTCCGGCTTCAGCTTTTCGCAATCTCAAATTCCGGATGTTAACAAGCCAATAGATTCGAACCTTGTCTGAATGTGCGCTAACGAAACTTCCGCAGAGAACTTAGATAAATTTCATAGCATCGGACCGGGTACCTTAAAAAGTTAAGATCAAAGAAAGGTTAATGAGCATACACTGAAAGATTATATGAGCGCATGGAAATTGTGCAAGAAGCACATTGAGGAAAGAATTGCATCACCTGCGTAGTTGGTGCAATTAGAACGCAACATCTTAACGGGAAGATGAGAGAACTCAGTGAAAATGGAATAATAGTAGAATTTGATTTCTTAAAAAGAAAAGTGATTAAATGAAACATCTTAATTACGAACTACAACCAGGTTTTAGTTTAAAGTCTTTATGACAAAAAGAACCACTGTTCAAATAAATCTAACAGGCAAAGCGATGATCAACTTCTGTACTAAAATCTTTATATGCTGTACTGCTTTGCTCCTGCATATGAGCGGATTCCCACAAATTCCCGGGGTTAGGAATAGCCCCAAAAGTGCAGTTGAAACAGGTGTTGGCCAGGACCTTTCTTCTAATGAAGTTGCTGCTTTGAGTAGAGCCTACCAGGACAAGGCATTGTGGTTTAAAGAAATGCCTCATTTCAACCGGGACAGTACTGTTTTTTATTTTGATAAGGCTGCGTTACTACTCCAAAATAGCAAGCCCCTGCAATATGAACGTTTGGCTTATTTGTACCGTGACATTACAGATAGAGCTAATAGGTCTCATAACTTTAATATAGTGGATTCGCTGGCACCCATAGGTTGGGCTTATTATGAAAAAATACCGGAAAACAAAAAAGATAAGGTTTTGGGTTATGACTTATTGACCAATTGGGCTTTGATAAAAATTGTAAGAGGAGAACCAAAACCGGGCCTGGAACTTTTTGTAAAAGCATTGGATTTGCTCAAAGATGATCCCCGACCTGAAATTAAGCTTAAGATATTAAAAGATAAGGGACGATTCTATTATCAATATGGTTTGCCTGAAGAAGAAGAAATAGCTATTCAATATATAAAACAGAGTATTATTGGCTATCAGAATTCGGATTATCCGGAAAAGAAAGAGGCTCTCGTCACTGCCTACAAGGTATTGGCTTATTATTTTGAAGAATCGAAACCCGATTCGACTGATTATTATATGAACCAGTTTCAAGAGCTATTGCCCCAACTCACCAATCCCTTTCATCATACCTGGTACTATTACTCAATGGGCAGTAACCTAATTAATAGGGAGAAATATGAAGAAGCAAAATCTTACCTGATCAAAACCATACAACTATTAGAGGAATATGACCTCACTACGATTGATACTTATCAATTTGCACATTCCCGTATAGGGGACATTGCCAGGGCGGAAGGCAATTATGATGAAGCAATTGCCTATTATGAAAAAGCCAGGAATTCATCAATTGCAATTAATACCAAAGCTAATACAGCATATTTTATCAAGAAATTATTCAGTATTTATGAGCTTAAAGGAGATTATAAGACTGCTCTTGAATACTATATTAAATGGTCTGAGGCTAATAATCTCATCGAAATAGAAAGAAACGAAAGAAGTCTGCGTGAAAGTGAGTTAAACGTGAATTTGCTCAAGCAAGATAAACAGCTTGCTGCAAAGCGGCAACAACAAACTATTTATATTGTTGCCTTAACGATTGGTGCTTTATTGCTCGGACTATTGTATCGTAATTACAGACTTAAAAAAAGAAGTAATCAGAAACTAAAAGCATTAAATGGAGAGTTAGCCGATAAAAATGCGTTGCTTGATCAACGCAATGCAGAAAACGTACTGCTCCTTAAAGAAATACATCATCGTGTCAAGAACAATTTAGAAATGGTTAAAAGCCTGATTGCTTTACAATCGGCTCAAATAGATGACCCGGCAACAAAAGAGGCCATGATTGCCAGTCAGAACCGGGTGCAATCGATGGGGATTATTCATCAAAAATTATATCAGGGGACAAATCTTGGAAGTATTGAAATGAAGGATTACTTCCTCAACCTGAGTGAAGGGATACTCGACAGCTTCAATGCAGAAGAGCGGGTGAAAATTGAGTGCGCTATGGATAAACTGGAACTCGATGTGGATACTGCCGTTCCTATTGGCCTTATTGTAAACGAGCTACTTACCAATGCCATTAAGTATGCATTTCCAGAACAGCAACAGGGCGCTATCAATATAAGTATGGAAAAGGACAGAGATCAAAATTTAAAACTGGAGGTGAAAGATAATGGGGTTGGAAAAACAGCAGGTCTTGCTCCCAAAGGTACCGGTTTTGGTTCACAACTGATACAATTACTAACCCGGCAACTTAATGGGAAGATGAAGGAATACACTGAAAAAGGAACTCGTGTGGAATTTTATTTTGTCCTCCAAAAGAACGCATCATGAGGGAAAGTATCAACATATTTTTCGTGGAAGGTGAGATGTTCATTGCTGCGCACATTTCTCTTTCCGGCTTTGTTCACCGGTACTGTATCAACTTCATTTCTCAATTACCAGAAGTAGCTACCAGCCATATGGAAATTGGCATGAAAACAATTTTTTTAAAATAGACCTTAAAAGAGGAGCTGCTCAAGTGTCTACCAACCATGTGATGCCTCCGTTTATTATTTTCCCTTTCCCGGACAGTAATTTGATACCTTCGTCCTATCTCATTTTTATTTTAATATGATTCACAGTTACTTACATCTATGTAAGCGAATTTATTCATCCCTAAAACAAAATATTATGAGAACAATTAAAATTTTTATTGCCACAGTGATCATTTCAATTTTGGGAATGGGTGTGCTTTCTTCACAAAATGGAGGAAGTGAAATTCTCAATACAACTGAAATTACAGTTAAACAAGGACACAATGCCCGGTTTATAGAAGGTGTGAAGAAATGGAAGGAATGTTACCTCAAACATAAAGGGGAGGAGAAATGGAGCATGTGGGGCAGACAACAGGGAGTAGGCCAGGTTTATATTATGACCGGGCTAAATTCCAGTTGGGCCGAAATGGAGAAGAAAGATGAAGTAGATAATGAATGCTACATAGCGCTATTGAATCATATTCTGCCTCACATCGAAAAAGTAAATTCCAGAGTAGCCACCACTATGCCTGAAGTGAGCAGAGACAGGCCCGAGGAGACAAAATATATATGGGTGACCTATTACAAAGTTCGTAACGAGAGCAGTTTTAAAAATGTAATAACTCAGGTAACCGAGGCTATAAAGGAGAAAGAAGGCTTTCCACGTGGTCTTTGGTTCAATTTTCAACTTGGGGCACCCGATACTCCAAATTTTATGGTTGTTGAACCCTACAAGGGATATGCTGACATCGACATTAAAAGAGATAGTCCGGCAAAGATCTATACCGACGCCGTAGGAGAAGAAAAAGCAAGTAAACTATGGGACCTTTGGTATGAGACGATAGATGAAAGATGGTCTTATATCTACAAACTTAATCCTGAAATGAGTAACTGAAAATTATAAAAGAAATTTAGAATTGGTAACCTTTTTAACAACCAGAACTTTCAGTTTCCTCAAAATATTTAAGCCATGCAAGAAAAATATCTTTTTTGAGGTATTAATTTATGTATCGTTCTATTTCCAAAATGTGCTGGGGCTTAACCGATCTAAAACGAGATATATTATTTTTAACCGATACAATTTTTACATCAAAACCTTCAGGATTTCCTGGAGGTTTTTTCTTTTATAAGTAATTTTCCGCTTGTGAATTACCTTTTAAGGACTGGAGGCAAGTGGAGAAAACCAATTTCACGGTTAATGGTCCAACATTTTCAAATACTCAAAAAAGATATTTCTGAAAGGTGTTGCAAAAGCATTTGACTGTTCCCATTTTTTATTTCTAAATCAAATTAACTATTAACGAATAACTACTATCTAAGATTAATGGTTTTAGATGACCACTATTTTTAATCACGATGTTATTACTTGTTTCAGCTTTTCTTTCACCGGGTCCATTCTTTCCTCCAGCATTATAAGATGAATGTGAGCCAGTAAAATTTCATCTATTAATCCTTTCTATATAATCTTAAATTTTTTTTTCTAAGAAACTGAAGAATCGTTTCCTCAGTCCAATAACTTCTTCAATAATACTTGTACGGTTGTCCGGGATGTTTCCTATAATTTCAAAATTATGACTGGTGCTGTAGTCTCTACCTCTGCTGTTAAAGCTTCAAATTTATCCTCTATTCTCCATCATCTCCCTTAAATAACTTTATTACCCGGTCATTCTGCATCATCAACTCTGAACTGAATATTGAATCCTCCATAAAGTTTGTAATTAGACTTTTTTGGGAGTTACAATACTACTGCAACTTTCCGGAATACTGACAGATCAACAAGACATTCTTGTTAAGAAACTCAGCTTTTTATTTAAACATAGTAAAATACAAGAATTGCAAAAATCCATCCTCCAGATCACTTAATTCATCTAAAGAATGCAGCAAAGATCCTGCAGCAGTGGACCGGTGATGAAAAATGTCTCAAACCGGATCCTGAAAAATCATAAAAAGTATTTGCATCAACATTTATCATCGGCAAATGTCCTGAAAGCTGAATCTCATACTTAAATCAAATTCCTAAGAAATTTTATGTAGGGAGGAATTTCTAGAAAACGAGTGATTTCCAAACCCTTACAAACAGAGCTTTTTTCTACTCTCAAGAAGCATTTTTAGGATAAGGAATAATGCCACTTGGATTAAATGATTCAAGTGACGAAAAACATAATACCATAATATTGTTTAAATTTGAGTTAATTTACTTAAACAAAGGAAAATGTAGACTTATATTTGTCTGATAATCAAAATATAAGAGATATGAAAAATGTTTTAAATTATTCGAATTTTATGAAGTCGTTCTTACTTGCAGGTTTATTTGTCACAGCCTCTTGTGGAAATGAGGTCACTACGGGCGAGGCAAGTGCTCTTAATGCAACTGTAGAATCTACTTCAACCTCAAATTTAAAAGCTACTCCTGCAGCAACAAAAGGGGAAAAGACTATTGCCGAAATAGTAGTATCCTATGCTACCGCCGAAGCAGTAGAAGACCGACAGTTCACGTTATTACTTGCGGCTTTGGAATACGCAGGAATTACTTCGATGTTTACAGAATCTAATGAATACACGGTATTTGCTCCTACCGATGCCGCATTTGAAAGATTTTTAGGAGGTAAGGCTTTAGACTCTTTTACAAAGGAGCAGGTTGCAGCAGTACTCTCTTACCATGTTACCAACGGAAGTAAATATAGTAAGAGCGTTGTTCCTACGGACTCTCCACGTAACATTGAGACACTACTGGGGCCTTCTATTTATGTAAACAGCTCAGCCGGTATTGATACCAATGATGAGGACAAGGAGGCCAATGCTTCAATCCTTGTAGAAGCAGGATTGTTCGATATTTCAGCAAGTAACGGAGTGATCCATGTGATCGACGAAGTACTGGTCCCTGTGACTGAATAGTTCTAAAAATTCTATTTTCCTAAAGAAACTGCCTTTTCGCGAAGGCAGTTTCTTTTTTTTATTGTAGCCCGACAGGTAAACCCTTTGACAGAATCGGGATCATTCGCAGCCTCAGCGCCTTTTAAAAACGCGGACATCGCTGCCGTACTTGACACCTTCGAATTCATACGGCTCTCCCATGTACATCCACAACGTATTGCTGTCGGGAAAGGCAAATTTTATATTACGACCGTCGGGACTCTCCCTTTTCAGGTTGTATTCGCCATCAGAGATCCTGGTCCAAATGTAGGTTCCTGTGGCAAATTCATTCAGTTTACACTCCATAATATTGTTTATGTAATAATGAACCGAATATAGTTCCCCGTTAGCCTTAAAAAGCATGCTTTCGTTTTTGCCACACTCATCTGCCTCTTTCTCGATTGGCTCAGCATTTTCCGGAAATTCGATGTATTTCACATAAACCCAGTCACCAACAATGGGATCTTTTTGAATTTCTTCGGAAGAACATGAAAACATAAAAGCAGGTAAAATAAGGAGGAGGAGAAGTTTCTTCATTGAGTAATTCATTGGAACAGGTTAGTTTCATTTGCTGAGCTAAAAAAAACATTTTTCTTTGAAAGATCATGTGTAACAGTGAAATTAAATTTTTCCGGTCCAGATGTGTAATAAATTCGAACTTGCGGCACTAAACAGGAAAAGAACATTTTGAGCAACGATTTTTATACCTCATCCATTCTGCCTTATGCTCCAATTATTATAAAAATATGTCGGGCGTATACAGATTCGCAGGAAGATTATGAAGATTACTATCAGGAAGTATGCCTGCAAATATGGAAAAGCAGGGATAATTTTAAAGGAAATTCCAAATGGTCTACCTGGATCTACAGAATCTCCTTAAATGTTTGCCTTACCCTCTTAAAAAAGAAGGATAAGAGTCAGCAGTTAGCTTCCGAAGAAAAAATAGCAGCAGAACCGGAGGAGCCGCATTATTTCTCAGACAGATCCCTGGTGTTACTTTATGAAGCTATAAAAAAATTGTCTGAAGTAGACCGGGCTGTTATCCTGCTGTACCTCGAGGAAAAATCCTATCAGGAAATTTCTGAGATCATAGGCACCAGCCCAAATAATATCGGCGTAAGAATTACCAGAATTAAAAAACGACTTAAAAAATTATTAGATGGAAAATTCGATTGAAACAATCTGGACCAAAGGATTTTTGAAAGAGGAAGCCCTGGTAGCTCCCAGGGTAAATAACCTTTACCACAAGAAATCCAGCCTGCTTATTGAAAAACTTAAAAGCACCTATAGAACCGATAATAAAAGCATCATTCCTTTGGCCATTCTCGCTGTAGTTGGATTTGGAATAGCGGGACATTTGCTCACAGGGCTTTATGTAATGGGGCTAATGGCCGGCATGTTCTTTTTGAACAGGAAAAAGCTGGCCTCTCTTGAAAAAATCAGCATTGAAACCAGTAGCTATGAATACTTGCTGGAGTACAGGGAGATGTTCCTTAAGTTAAAAAGCTTTTATACCCGGTTGTTAGGTTTCGGGTTGCCAGTTGCAGGAATAGCGGGATATTTTCTCTTTTTTTGGAATACTCCCCTGCTCCACGATTTTCTTCAGTTGGGGATAATCAATATTTTAGCGATCCTTTTAGGTCTTGCGTTTCTTCTCTCTGCTATTGGGGTGATGGCTTACCGGCTGAGCTTAAAGCTTATTTATGGCAGATTTATTCAAAAACTGGAGGAAATGATAACCGATATGGAGGAGCTCCGGAAGTAGGTGGCACCAAAAGAAGGATTTATAACACCGGCTGCTTCAATATTTGAGCAAATCTATTTTTAAAACAATGCCGGTGGAATCTCTCTAAAATGCCTTCTACCTCGTGTTTTTTTACAGAAAATAGAAGGCATTTCTGTCGTCCAATGTAGAATAGCATCAGCAATTCCAATCCTGCAGTTTTTCCTTTCAGCAACAAATTTTGTAAATAAGACTTTACATTTCAATAATTTACATTACATTTGTAAAGTACACTTTACTAAAAGTCTAACTTTAATTACATCATCATGAAAGAAGCACGGAAAAAAAATCTTTACAGACTTGCCGGATGGACATGGAGCTGGGTTGCAACAATGGCAATCGCTTCCTTCGGACCCAAATATATTTGGGATGACCACACTACCTTAACTGTGCTGGCAGTTACCGTCAACTTTGCCAATGGGATCTTTATGATCATTGCAAACAGAAACCTGTTCAATAGTTTTGATGAACTGGAGCGGAAGATACATTTGGAGTCTATGGCTTTAACCTTAGGATTAGCCGTGGTGGTGGGATTGACATATTCTTTACTGGATCTGACGAATCTTATTGGTTTCGATGCAGAAATCAGCAACCTGGTAATGTTTATCGGGATCACCTATTTAATTTGTGTCACCATTAATACCCGGAGATATTCATGAAAAACAGGCTAAAAGTACTCCGGGCCGAAAACGGCTATACCCAGGAAGATCTGGCAGATATCATAGGCGTATCCCGCCAAACAATTAATGCCATTGAAAAAGAGAAATTTGATCCAAGTTTACCCACAGCTTTCAGGATCTCAAAGCTTTTCAAGCAGCCGATAGAAGCTATTTTTCAGTTTGAGGATAGTTCTAAGAATGTTTAGATCAATTGATCTTCAAAGGAGGTCCTACTACCTGCATTCCATTTTCTGAAAATATGTTTGCAACTTCCTGTTGGTCCGGTTCATGTTCTAAAGCGGACATCGTGAGAAAGAAGCTTTCTGAATTACCGGCGGGCTGCACAGTAACGGTCATTTTTCCTTTACCTGAAGTCTGCGTCCAGCCGGTTGCGGGTTGCGGGTTGCCGGTTGCGGGTTTGAAAAGAGGCAAGAGACAAGAGGCAAAACTTAATTTAGGAAGCCTGGGCATTTGGTATTTTTTCCTGTTGCGGGTTGCAAGTTAGATGCTGAAACAAGTTCAGCATGACGGGAGGGGTTTGCTTGTGTTTTGTTGCGGGTTGCGGGTTTGAAAAGAATCAAGAGACAAGACTAATTAATTTAGGAAGTCTGGGATTTTGATGTTTTTTAATGTTCCGGGTTGCAATTAGATGTTGAAACAAGTTCAGAATGAGGGATAAAATATGAACTACAAACAAAAAACTATAAACCACTCCCCTAATTCGTGATCCCGTTCTTTCTGTATTGTCTTATGAGTTTCTTTATACTTTTCAGTGTAATGGTTTGGGCGCTATTGACATAATCCCAGTTCTTATCCCCTTCAGACTTGAGTACCTCTGCAACCCCGGTAGTGGAGCTTTGGGAGATCAATTCTCCTGTATTAAGGTCATAGATCCTTATTTTGCTTCCGGCATTATTGGTTTTTACAGTGCTGCCCATTGCCGGGGCATGAGCGAAAGAACCCATCTCATTTCTCCCCATGTTAGCCTGCACATTAATAAGAAAATCATGGCCGGTGGCTTTTCTTGCCAGCTCCAGTTGTTCCGGCGAGGGCTCAAAGGGAAGATGTGCAGCCACTACCCTGCCGTTTGGCATCTGGGTCATCCGGGTAAGGGAATCCCCCAGGATCTTTTTAAAATGTTTGGCGGCCATTTTCTCTACGTATTCACTTTTATAATTGGTGAAGGGAAGGTTTAACAGCCATTTCCCCCGGGTAAAGTCGATCATCCTGCCTTTTTCAAAATGTGTGGTGAATTGGGTGTTCCCGCAACCGGTGAAAATCAATACGAGAAGAAGGAAAAAAGTGGATTTTTTTAACATAGATGCCTTTAAATAATGACTGCCAAAAATGACATTTTTGGAAGGTAATTCCTTTCCGGTTTAGTCAATGCTTTTGGAATGATTTGACCTGCAGCAGGTTTTCGAATATAGTAAAATCTATCGTTAGCAGAAACAAGATGCACCCTTGCCCCTTCCACACTTTTTCAGAAAATATTTGTTACACTTTTAAAGTTCGCACGTCTTATTGTTATAAATTAAAGCTATGATGCTTAACATAATTCTACCTCATAAAATCTTTCCCGAATCCAGATGATTTAATACTCCCGATTATGAAGAAATTTCTCCTCCCACTGCTTTCTTTTTTTGCCCTTACTACCGGCTTTTCTCAACAACTTCACTTCGATCAATTAAAAGCAACCGCCGATTCTCTCGCTCTGAGTGTCACGCAGCAAGACGGCCCCGGAATGTCCATAGGAGTCCTTTACCGTGGTAAACCGGTTCTAAATACTCACTACGGACAGATGAACCTGGATTACGGCAATGAAGACTACAGACAGTACAGCCTATAACCTGGCATCTGTATCCAAACATATCACCGCCTTCGGAATTCTGTTACTGGAAGCAGAAGGAAAGCTGCAGCTACAGGATAATCTCGGCAAACATTTACCCCATCTTCCCGAACAATACAGGAATATTACTATAGATCAGCTTTTACATCATACTTCGGGTGTAGCCTCAACAGATAACCTGCTGCTATTTGCAGGAATTTCCATGGATATCCCCTGGACCATGGCAGAAGAACTTGACCTTCTAAAAAAATATCCGCAGCTCAATTTTGAACCCGGAACAGAATACATGTATTCCAACGGAGGCTATAGCCTTTTGGCTGCCGTGATTGAAGCCGCCGGTGGCGAGGATTTTTCAGACTTCTTCAGGCACAGGGTTTTTGAGCCTCTGGAACTGCAGGCAAACGTAAAAGACAGCCACGGAAAAGTAATTAAGAACCGTGCAAGAGGTTACAAACCCACCGAAGATGGTTTTACCAATGTGTTTTCAGAAAGCGTACCGGGAGCCTCGAATTTTTACTTCAGCATGAATGATATGCTCAACTGGATGAAGCTCCTGCTCGGAGAAAGTACCCAATACAGCCCACAGGTTTCGAAAATGATGAAGCCTTCTTTTGTGCTGACCACAGGAGATACCCTTCCCTATTCTTTCGGATTGAACGTAAAGGATTATAAAGGGGTGAAAAGAGTATTTCACAGCGGCGGCACCCCGGGATTCTCTTCGCATTTAGTGTTGTTTCCGGAGCACGACCTGGGAATCACCGTATTAACCAACAATGAACAGATAAATGCTGCCAGGACGGTTTACTCCCTGGCAGAAAGCATACTGGCAGAATTCTTAACAGAAGAAAGTCCGGTACAACGTATAGCAACAGAACTTCCTGAGGAAAAATTGAAGCCATGGACAGGAAACTACCGCATGCAGGATGGTATGATCTTAAAAGTTGCCTTAGACGACAAAGCACTATTTCTTGAGCTGCCCGACGAGCAACGATTTCAGTTACATCCAGAATCCGAAAACAATTATTTTATCAGGGAGTTTGATGCCCAGATCGTTTTTTCTGAAACTTCAGGTGGCAAACCATTAAAATTTGAGCTTATCCAGGGTGCCGATAGGCAGGTGGGAAATTATACAGACCCAAAAGAAATTGCCCAGGCTCCACCCGCTCGAGATCTTCTTACAGGTTCTTATTTTCAGAAGGAGTTGGGGGTAACCTATAAGTTGGCAGAAGAGAACGGGGAATTAATATTAAAGCTTCCGGATACTTTTGAAGAATACCTTAACTTCAGTAGTACAAGCCTTATCCCAATGGCAGGAGACGTGTTCAGGTCAGACAGGCTCGGAGTTGTGGAATTCCTGCGCAATGACAAAAAGGAGATCAGCGGATTGAGGTTAAACGATGTGGGAAGGTTGCGCAATATTAGCTTTACAAAGATGGAATAGAGCATTGAACTGCGCTCAGTTTTACTCGCAAAGAGGGAATTACCTGGCTGCCGCTTTCTCCGCGTTTATCAGCATTTCATCGAGCGCCTGCCGGTCAAGGTAACGGCCGTTTCAAAACCACGCCCATGATTTTTTGGGTGTTACTTATTTCCTGCAGCGGATTAGCATCCAGCAGCACCAGGTCGGCCTTTTTGCCTTTTTCTATCGTGCCGAGAATGTCGGTAGTTTGAAAGAACTCAGCCGGTCCCAGAGTTGCAGCGCGTAGTGCCTCAGCTTCTGAAAGTCCCGCGTCCACAAGCAGCTCAAGCTCCTGGTGCAGACTAATGCCCCAGAAGACACCCACATCTCCTGCATCCGTTCCAGCCAGTATTTTTACTCCGGCCCGGTTCATTAGGTCCAACACCTCCCTTATTTTTTGTGATATTGGTGCCCTCTGAGCGGCATCTCCCAAATAACTTATCATAAGCTTCCTCTAAATCTTCAAAAATCTGCCGCTCTTCAGAAGAAAGAAACCTGACATAGGGATCCTCCCGCCATCCTTCTCCAAGTTCTTCTGGCAGTCGGTTCACCATTAATGTCGGCACGATCCAGGTTCCATTTCGAACAAATCGATCGGCCAGGTCCGCACATTTTTCTGAATCATAGGTGTCAACCATTTCCAGAGCCAAAGGCAGGAGCGCCGGGCCATCTGAAGAGGTACGGGAACCCATTTCGGCTTTGTGAAGTGCTGCTATGAACTGCCGGCGGAGCTCTTCTTCACGGGTAGAGCATCCCCCCAGAAAATACTCCATACCAAGATGTTCAATACTTTTTTGTCCTGCGTCGGATGCTTCCGAAACCCTAACGGCTATAGGCACATGACCTGCAAAAGGCAATTCGAGCTTTTTTGCCTCGTCGACAAGCGCAAAATATGCCTCTCTTGGGAGCATATTGTATACCTTAATAAAATCGGCACCCCGCTCTTTCGCAAGCCGGACAAAAGCACGTGCGTCTTCCTCTGTTGCCGGAGCCCGGGGACTGGAGCCTTCGATTTGTCGTTTGGCTGCCTGTTCATGGGAACCCGCAAAGCTGCTGGAAGCAACCACCCGTGGTCCAACCAGATCGCCCGATGCTATGGCAAGACTGCGGGCTTTTACCTGTTCAATTGAATAACCTTCTCCGCACTCAATGCAGTCGCCATGCATATTGCGAATACCTGTAATACCATGTGCGATTAGGAGAGGGTACATAATTTCTCTTGTATCTTTATCGCTTCCTGTATGTAAATGCATATCCCACAGCCCGGGAATTAAATATTTACCGGTTCCATCAATCACTGTAGCGCCCGGGGGAATTTCTACAGTACTCACAGGTCTCACTGCTGTGATCTCTTCCCCCCTTACAATGACTGTCATAGCCGGTTTAGCTTCTCCGTTCTCAACATCAATGATTGTGACATTTGTAAAAACAATTCCGGGGTTAGCGGCCTTTTCAATTTCCGCGATTATATTATCACTTCCCAAATTTCGCACTGTCTCCTTTCCGGTATTCAACTCCACCCGGTTACTATCTCCCTCCAAATAAACAGCGGCTGCAGCAATATCCTCAAAGGTGTTGCCTGTGATCTCATTTCCATTGCTGCCGGGGGAAAGCCAGATGCCGGAGCCGTTGGCCTCCTCCCAACCGGGTTTAATGCCGTCCCAGGTGATACCGGGGAAAGGAGTTCTCCGTTTTACTCCAGAAATTATATTGTCCGCAATAATACTTTGGGTTACATCCTGAACCAGGATTCCCAGTCCTTCAGCTCCCAGGATCTTATTTCCCCGGACGAGAATGTTCTTCAGCACCCCGACTGTGTCTGACTCAGGCATTCCGGGCACGGGTTCCTTGTAGTTCATAAGGGTAATGGGAGTCCCCACCATGGTCGAATCTTCTTCGGTGGGTTTATAAACCCATGCTTCTGGAATTTTGACTCTGGCTGCGTGAATGGTATTGTCAACAATTTTTACACCCTGACAGATCTGGCCGCGATCTGCATTTACATAGATGGGATCGGGATACCCGGAAATGATATTCCCCGCCACAACATGCCCCGAACAATCGGTATGGCCGGGCGAAACGAGGATCGCACTACCCGGGTGCTGGGAGAATGGAACGCTCTCAGGGTCTTCAACCGTGATCCGGTTCTCCAGGAAGTGGAGCGGACCTCCATAAATTCCTATGGCATGGAAAACGTCAATAAAATTATTATCGCGGACTACTGAAAGCTCCTTCCCTGTACCCAACATTCTTAAACCATTAACCGCAGAGCGAAACGTGTTCTTTTCAATTAGTTGTCCTCCGGCCGCATAAATGACAGGTTCTTTGGCACTGCTCCGGTAGGTTTCAGCCTCCTCCTGCGAAGAAGGAAAAGGTCCCACAACAAGTGCATGCCAGACATTTTCAAAAGTAAGTCCGCGAATGGTCTGCCGCTCCGCCTGAATATATATTCCGGTGCACCCAAAGACAACTGTAGCTACCTCTTCTTCTTCAACATCAAAAGCTTCAGGATCACATCCCCGCAGGACCGTCCCTTCCGGATGTCCAAGAACGGTGACATCAGGTACAATGGTAAGTTGGGCGACCGGGACCGAGTGAGATAGGTCCCGGAGGCAAATTGTATTGATACCCCCGGGTTGCACAGCGTCGAAAGTTTTTTGAATATTTGGATGATCTACTTCCTGCTCTCCAGTGGGAGGAGCAACAAAAATAGTATCCGCTGCCTTATAAGCAGTTCTAATACTGCTTTGTGCAGAAAGAGGCAGGGCAAGGACAAAAAGCAGACAAATACTTAAATATGTAATTACTGATTTTCCCGATATACATCTCATCTTAAATCTTTTAGTTAAACCTGTTTTCTACTTTCCATTTTTTCCAGCACAAGGGAGATCACTACCAGCACTAAAAGAGCGACCCATAGCATCCAGGGCGCGTTAGGTTGAGAGTAATAGATTAAAATTGCGGGGATAAGCCATACGATGAGCAGCGCATAAATAACTATAGAAGCCCATTTTCTTTTTTTCCTGTACGGCCCATAGATCAGGAGCAGGATTCCGACGGACAGGCTTAATAACAGAGCTGATACGGCTTTAATTGAGGTAAAGAAAACCGAAAGTAATGTGGGGCTGAATTCTTTAATTTCAGCTGTTGTTTTGCCGATATTCTGTTCCATGACGGGCATCAAATTACCACTGCCGGCCATAGAAAATATTTCAGCCGCGAATAATAGCATTACGCCACATACCAACGTCAGAATTCCAATAGCTATTTTTCTTTTGATTCCCATAGTACAGGATTTAAAAAGCCGGGAAAAATTTTAAAAGTTATGCCTTTTTTTTCGTCAGATACCGCCAACTTTAAAGTTCATCACTCATAAGCCGTAAGGGGTTTTAGAGCCCTTCCCGATCATTTACCCTCCAACTTCCAAACATTATTCTCCTTTACTGCATCGGCAATGTGATGAAACTCTAACCGAATTTCTTTAACAGGTTGAGAACCGGGAATTGAATGGGTGTAAACGGAGTTGCTTTTCCACACCTCCGGATTTATTTCTTCTTTAATGACTTCATCGTTTTCATAGGTAGTGACAATGTCAAATGTCATAGGTCTTCCCCCTAAGTTTTCAATTTGAACATTACGGTTTTCGAAGGCTTTAATGCCCATGTCTATATAACCCCAGTCAAAATACCAGGCATTCCAGAACCAGTTAAGGTCCCTTCCCGTAACTCTGTTAAAAGTGAACATCAGGTCATAGGGAGTGGGATGTTTGTGCTTCCATTCATTCATAAAGGCATGCATCCCCCGGTTAAAAATTTCCTGTCCCAGGAGTTCATAAAGCGAGAGATAAGCCGCTCCACCTACCAGGTACGCATTTATGCCACTATAGTCATGTTCATCTGAAGGTACCATGGGAGGTACCACGTGGAGTGAACCCAGGTAACTAAAATCCATCTCATTAATCGGCATCCATTGGTCTATAAATGCACTGGAACTTTCAGCAAAACCTTCATCCATCCACGCATACTTCTTTTCATTAATGCCCATCATAAAAGGGAAATACATATGAGCCATTTCGTGCAGGGTAAGATTAAGATTCGCGAGGTATATCTCTTCATCAGTTAAATCCAGGCCCATGTACTTTTTAAAATCCTCTTTTTTGGAGAAACCATTATTTGCCATTCCGGGAAATTCCATTCCACCAGGATTTCTTTGTCCATTAAAAATGGTGAAGTAGTTGTACGGAAATGGATACTTCGGAAATTCCCGGTGAAAATTTTCCAGAGAAGTATCAAGGGTAGGAAGGATCTCTGCAAATCCCGGAACTGCATGAGAATAAGCGGTCTGAATGAAATATTCCCCTTCTTCATCTTCATAAGTCGCCGCCTCCCATAAGAAGTGATCACTAAAAGCAAAAGCAAAATCCGGAAAATCATTAGCAGTATACTTCCAGGTTTTCATCTCTCCGGTTCCCGGCTTAAAATCTTCTTGGGTCAGGATCTTTATTCCGCTGCTACTTTTGCGGGCCTGCTCCAACCGATCCTGAACTTTTTCAGAATAAACCTCTTCCGGATTATCGGGTGGCACAGAAGCCCATACTGTGAACGCTTCAGGAAGGTTGAGTGCTATTTTATAGTCAGAAAAATCGTGGTAGAATTCCGTAGCAGCATCAAAAGCTTTGGTATCCCATCCGGAGATATCATCCCTTACAGCCATTTCAGGATACCAGTACCCCACAAACATGGAAGTACTGTCAAATACGCCACTGCGACTCTGCCTCTCATCGGGAATCTCATACTGCCATTTTATTTGCAGCCTGAGCTGCTTATTTGGGGGAAGAGGCTCTGCAAGTTTTACCCCGTAATTGGTGCCGCGGTACACTACCCGTTCAGGGTTTATGATCTCCACTGTATCACCTGCCACTATAAGCTGTTCTATTAACATGCCCTTATGATCTTCGGCCTCTGAAGTTAAAGGATCAAAATTTTGCCTGCTGGTATAGGGTTTCAGGTAATCGTGGTAGGTGTGAAAGACCACAGACCGCAGCGTATCGGGGCTGTTGTTGAAATACGTGATTGCGGCGGAACCTTTTAGGATCCCGGTACCGGGATCAACACTGGCTTCAATATCGTAAGTCGACCGGTTTTGCCAGTAAGCTGCGGGAACGCTGCCGTCTTTGCTGCGGGTCCCGTTTTCGTAAGCTTTCTGAAACTCCAGGGGCATGTAGAGTTTTTCCTGTCCCATTAACAGCGGACAAGCAGACATCATTAATAAAAGTAAAATTGCTCTCATATGTTCTTTTATTTAAAACCGCTAAGTGAGGGGGAGTGATAAACGCTTTCTCTGCGGAAAAATGAGGGAAAAGGCAGAGGGTCCTGAACCGGGAAAGAAGCTTTTAGCCGGAGGAAGCCATTCTTATCCGGAAATTACCTACAAGATAAAAAATTCAGCTTTAGGTAGTTGAGGAATTTTTATTTTTTTATAATCTCCAGTTGTTCCCGCAACCGGTCAGAATCAATATAAAAGAAGGAAGAAAATTGCTTTTTTGAACATAGATAAGTTTAAATATTGACTGCTAAAAATGCCATTTTTGGAAGGTGACTTTTTCGAAGCTGGTAATTTTCTTTTTCGGAAGATATAATGTCAATCCTTACGATGCTCCAGCTGCATTGTTGATTGATGTTTTTAAGTCTCAACTCCACAGGATTCAGTTTTCTTTTAGAGGAAAATAAACAGAAAAGGTTGAGCCTTTATCCGGTTGGCTCTCAACTTCAATACTACCTCCGTTGTTTTCCATAATACGTTTGATAATATAAAGTCCCATTCCCGTACCTTCGATCTTGTGGGAAACCCGGGTAGATTTATTAAAAATGGCCTTCTGGTGCTCCTTTGCAATGCCAATGCCGTTATCCCTTACCTGTAACAGCACGTGATCATCTTTTTTGATCGTCGATATCACGATCTTTAATGGGGTATTTGTCTTTTTATATTTAATGGAATTTCGTAGCAGGTTGTATAGGATACTCCTCAGGTTATTTCTTGAGAAAATAACTTCAGAAGTCTCAAAGCTGGTTGTGATCGATATACCCTTATCAAATATTTCAGGTTTTAAAGAAATGATCACATCCTGGGCAATGTTCTCAATATTTACCTTTATAGGTTCGCCTTTAAGCTCTGGTTGTTCTTCACTTTCAGCTATGAAATCTTTAACCAGTTCCTTCATGGCGTTAGAACTCGATTTTAGAATTTCTATATATTTTATAAACTGAGGCGTGTTTTGTTTATGATATGTATCCAGTAAAGCATCAGAAAGCAACACAATAGCCGAAAGCGGCTGCCGAATATCGTGAGAAAGGGCATCTAAAAGCGTATTGTATTCAGAATTTAACTTCTCAAGTTCCCCAATGGTCTTAATTCGTTTAGTGATGTCTACAAAGGTGACAATCACCCCGTTGGTCCTGTTTTCCTCAAAAATCCTGTAAGGCAGGATATTCATTTGAAACCATTTCCCATCTGTAGTCTGCACTTCTTTTTCTAGAATTTCCCCGGTCTTAATAACTTCTTTTATATTTTCAATTAAAGCAGGAAAGCGAAAATTATCCTTTACATGATGAATATCTCTGCCCCTGTCCTTATCTGTAAGGGAAAATTGCTTCACCGCAGGAGGTGTGAATTTCTTCAGGATCAGATTACCATCGATGAAAAGCTGAGGGATTATGGTATTCGCGAAGTAATTCTCGAGATCCTGATTCTTCTTTTTATTTTTTTGGGGATTTTTTTCTTTAACTACTTCAGAATTAAGGGATTTCATCTTGTTATTTTGTTAAAGGTAAGCATTTAATTATGATTCCTTTAAGATAATTAGATGAACGGAAATACTAAGCCAGGGCCTGTGATTCAGATAAATTCCTGGTGTAGTTTTTCCTAAATCCTGATTTCCGAATTTTGCGACGGGGACTGTTAGTTCTGGCTCCCTATCCTTAATTTCTTTTCCCTTGCTGTAATTTTTTTAAGAATGGTTGAGAGGCTCAGACTAAAAAGAACAAAACCAATAAAAATAATGAACCCCGGTTGTAATGAGGTTTTGTTGGTTGAAATACTAACGAGGGATTCAGTGTCCATGTCCAGATTGGAAAGCTGGTTATCCAGAATACCCTGAAAACCTATGTAAGCCATGAAAATAGCAATCACATAGACATCTGCCATGCTCCATTTCCCCGATTTAAAGGTGAAGAACTTCAGGATCTTGTTCTTTCTCAACTTATCACTGCCGGCAAGATATATTTGGGTGGATAGAAGCTTGGCAATGGGAAATACAATACTGAAAACGAGAATAAGGATCCCCACAAAAAAGGAATCGATTTTTCCTGTATCAAATAGGATCCCAATTACCTGCAAAATGCTCTTACTCTGGAAAAAGATAACCTGATCATTAAAGCTGATCTGCTCCCCAATCAACAGAAAATTCACCTGATGGAAACGCGCATCTATCTCGATCATAGGGGCCGTAAGTCCCGCAAAAAGAACTACCAGTGATACCAGTACCGAGATAATGAACAGGGGCGTGTGCAGGGAATTTTGATTTCTCAGCAGCCACCATAAGATTAGAAAAGCTGCAATCACCCCAAGTAAAATATAGGTATGGTTATAGGTTTTCCTTTCCAGTTCCCTAAGATCTCCAGAGGTTTTAAGGTTAAATTCCCGCAGATCTTTTGCATCATATTGATACAGGAGCTCATTTAGTCTAATTACAGCGGTCAAAGAGTTTGCGTGAGTCATATCGCTGTACTCCTGCAGTTTGCTTTTAATAACAAATTTAAGAGCTTCCTTGTTTTCTGGCTTCTGGATTTCATCTACGATAGTCTGTGCGAACATAGGTACAAGGGCCCTTATCTTTTCCTCGGGCACCAGGGTCCTTACTGCAAACTTCCGGAGCTTTCCTTTTATCGTTTTTTGCTTAAGGTTCATCAGGCTATCACCTTTATCGATTCCGGCAGAAAGAAGGTTCTCTACCTGAAGAACCAAAGTATCTTCCTGTTCGGGAGTAAACTCAAATTCATCGATCCGGTTAAGCAGCAAATTTGTCAAATGGTCCCTCCAGATGTTTACTGAAAGAATTCCGTGGGTAATGCTGTTAAGTTCACTGTAATCTTTTTTGATCTGGGCCGCTTCTGAAGAATATTTATAGACAAGGAAGCTGCTCCATCCTGTGATGACAAGCAGTCCACCGGCAAAGATTACCAGGAGGATGCGCTGTAAAAATTTTGACATCACTTAATGAGTATTTGTTAAAGATACTCTTTTAGCGGATTAAAAATGCTGCAGACAGGAATACGGGTCCCGAGACATACTAAAGCTCATATATTTCAACCTTTTTTCCATGAATTGGCGTTTATCACTGTGATGTAAGAATTTTTAAAGGTATTCCAAAACACCATTTTTGAGAGGAATAGAAGGAAGTGTTCAGTGCACAGTAGTCAGTTGGCAGTTCAGCACCCTGAATCGCTTATGCTCTGCCAGGCCTTCTTCTATTATGGAATTTGCTAATTCCCGGTTCCTTTTTTTCATCTTTATTTCCTGTTCCTGCATTTCTTCTGAAATTTTTTATACCTAAGGCTGAAAATCTATATTCCAGGTTCACGGATGCTCCCATCCTGTACCAGGCAGCTATATTTTACAACTTGTATTCCAGCCCCAGACTAAATACAGAAGACTTGATACTATTATCTCTTTCCACTATTCCGAAAAAGTAACGTCCATTGATGATAAGATCTTCAGTTAGATTATAGCCGGTACCAAGGTTAAGACCAAGATCAAATTTATCATAATCGTATTCTGTAATCACCTCAGGATTACCGGGTTGTTCTAAAGGATCATTTTCCAGCTTTTCATTTCTGTCGATAATAAAACCTGCCTGTGGGCCGGCATCCACAAAGAAAGATCCGGTGAAATAGTATCTCAACATCAAAGGAACTGCTATAACAGATTCTGTAATATTTGTTTCAAAGTCGAGAACGATACTTCCTACCTCGTGACCGGTTATTTCCACTCCCTGTATAAGAAAATCAGTTTGCCGGTGGGCGAAGTGCAATTCGGGTTGGAAATAAAATTTTTCTGAGATGCGCTTGCTTAAAAAACCTCCCAGGTAAAATCCGGCTTTTCTTTGATATTCGCCGTATTCCCTTCCATCTACCTCAAAATTGGGGGTGAATTTTGAATAATTTCCTCCTGCTTTTATGCCGAATTCCAGCTTTGAATTTTGGGCGTAAGAATTGATCGAAATGCTGAAGATTATTGCCAGGGAGAAAATGCTGATCTTTTTCATTTTTCGGTTTAAATTTTCTGTTTGGTAATGTTATTAATATCAATATTTATTGGCTGCAGTTCATAAAGTAATTATGGGATAATTCCAGTTTCTCCCTGCTCTTCTATAATTTTGAGGGCTTGCTTCAGGTATAATTCAGGATCGTAGTTTAACGCACTTTCAATAATAACATGGTCCAAAGCCACGCCTTCCCGTTGCACGCCGCGACCATCGGGATAGAAGCCGCCCAGGCCGGTGAAAGAGGCAGTCTGCCCATCGGCTAAAGTGTACGTCCAGATATTTAAAGGGGCTCCCGCTGTTTGCTCCCCGATAGTGGTCACATTGGGCGCTCCCTGTATGGCCATAGCGAGCCATTCTGCTTTGCTCATCGTAGAACGATCCACCAGCAGGATCACCCGGCCCTTATAAAAATCCCTGTTCCTTCTTCCGGTTTTAAAAGGATTCAAAATATACCTGAGCGGGGATTGTCCGTCGGGATCTCCCAATGAGGGTTGGGATGCCAGGGGGAAAAGCACCTTCAAATATTTCTTTCTCCGCGGATAAAGAAAGCGGCTTAGATCTGTGTCTGAAATATTTTTGGGATAGTTTCGAAGATCAAGCACGATCGCCTTTTTTTCTTTTCCGTGGTTAAAGGCAGTTTTAAGTTCTTTGGAGGTGATACTGTCCAGGTTGATATAAGTTACCTGCGGCGTGAGATCATACCACTGCTCTTTTCGCGGGCTGTAGAGATGTTGATCTTTTTCAATTTTTCCGAAGCTGCTATAAAGCGGAATAGTTTTCTGCCCGGAAATACCAGACGCGGGAGAAAGCACTTTTACCCTGACGGAATCCTTGTTTCTACCCGACAGCAGGAACCACTTCTGAATGCGGTGATCTAAATAATTTTTATTGGAAGCAGAAATAATAGGTTCAAAGTTCTTTTTGACATAATCTCTTACCGGGAGGCCCTCAATTTCTGTAATTACATCTCCGGGATGTATGGTGGCTTCGGGTGCCGAAGAGAACTTTAATACGCGGGTCACTACCAGCGAGTCATTCACCAGCTTTCCATTAAGGCCAGGAGAATGCGTATACAGAGAATCCCAGAGATACCGGGAAATGCGATAGGAATGAGAGTCATTTAGTTTGGCGATCATCTTCAGCTTTGCCAGTTCGAACTTTTTGGTGGTGGTGGCTTCGGAAAACTCTTTGGTAAGGGCCGGCAAGATCTCCCTCCAGTCTTCATCCATAAGGTACTTGTTGACATACCAGTATTGTATAGTATTCCAGAAACTGTAGAGCAGTAACAGGCGATGGCTCTCAATAGAGGCATCAAAACCTGCCACTGCCTTATTATTTTCGAAGTTGAGAAAATTGTTGAGCCATTCTGAAGAAGCGTAGTGGTCGCCAATTCTCCTGTTGTTCCTTAGCTTAAGAAGTGCTCCCGTAAGTTCCTCTCCAAAAGCGTACTCTTCTATCCAACCATAGTCTTCATTTTTTCTGAAAAGACCCTCTGTGCCCGATTCTTCTTCTATTTTAAACCTGGTCTTATTAGTAGTTACTTGGTTGACAAGCCCAAGCAGGAGCACATTGAGTTCCTGCTGGTCTCTTAAGTCCCGGGATTTTTCCAGCACTGTAAGCAATTCCCTGTCCCAGTCATATTGTCCGCGGCTCACTTCGGGATGATGATATTTAATAAGGCCCCAAACGAGTCCGACCTGACGATTTATTTCATTTTGAGAAAGGGATTGTCCAAAACTGAGACCGGAACAGATAAACAGGATTAGTAATAAAATATATTTCATTGCAGTTATTTAATTAATTCACGAATCAGGATTCTCCTGTTCCCTTTTGGTATGTCTTATGGAAACCAGCATTGCCGCAATAAGAAGGATATTGGAAAGACCTCCCAAAGCTTCTCCTAAATTTTCCCGGGAGAACAAGTTGTCGTAATCCAGCAGCCACAAATTGATGATCAACAAAATCCCGCTTATAAGGATGACGGCTTTTCTGAATTTTTGTTTTAAATTTTTATCTGATCTCATGAACTATTACTTGTCACGATCTCGTGCTTTTTCCCGTTGTGTCTTAAAGAGTTTATACCCGTGAAGAATTGCAACTAATAAGAATAAGCTGCAAAGCAGGTAGTTTTCATTTAAATAAAAACCAAGACCACCCAATAATCCAAAGCCAATCCATAAGAGGCCTGGTACACTGTCTATTCCGGCTTGTTTTTTCATATATTCTTTAATTATTTCCCTTCAAAACCCGGCAGGTCTTTTACAAGTACTTCTGAATCCACTCCTACTTAAAGCTGAACACGAATTTACTTCTCCTTCGCTGCTCAAAATATGGCTTCGTCGATTTTCTGGTTTCATAACTTTGGACTATCCAAAGTTCCACTTTATAAATTTTCAACCGATTTGTATTTCAGCTGAATTACCGAAAGTTCTCCGGCGTTTACTTTTTCGATGGCATTTTCATAATCCCCTGCAGAATTAATCACCACTCCATTGCGGTGTTCCTTAAGAGTGGAAAAAAACTTTACTTCAAACCACACCTTATTAAGTTTTTCCTGCTCCTTAGGAGTAATACCAGTTCTGCCGCTAATCATTGCGTCCATACGTTTGCGGGCGATATTTTTAATATCATCGGCTACATTGCTGTCAGTTGGAAGGTTACGTATCGCACCTATTACAAAAAAGATCTTTCCATAACCTGCTTTTTCAATATACTCGTCTCCGTATTTCAGTTTGTAAAGGCCGGGATTTTCATCACGAACTTTGGCCAGGGAATCCCTTACCTCCCAATTGTCGTGAAAATATTCGTAACCGTCCTCATATTTCCCCCCACCAATCAATACGCCTCTCTCGGTTACCGGATACTGTTCTATGACCGACTGGTAAAGTTCGGTGCTTACAGCAAACCTGGTGGCAAAATAGTTTCCGGGATTGTAAAACTCATCGAAAAGCCGATAAGGGAACATGAATGATATTGGGTCGGCATCGTTCTGCCACGAAGGACTTTGGGAAAATGACTGATTAAGTTTATTATAGGAGATTTCAGCAGCACCAAAAGGATTGGCGACCGGAACATGACTCCCGGTGTAAATTCCCGCACCAACCTGCTCCCGGTATGAATAGTTTTCATCAAAAACAGTTTCTCCGTTACTTTCAATGCTAACATTCCTGCTTTCTGCTGCTTTGTTGTAAGAGGTAATGGCGGTGCTGTTACCGTCGGCCGCAGTAAATTCAACCAGACTCAATTCTCCATCGGTATAGGTGTGAACAGCCGTACCTTCCTTCGCTATACACTTTCTTGATTGAGGGAAGTCCGTTTTTATATTCTGTTTCAAACCATAACTCCCCGTCTGGCTGGTAGTATTTGGACCATAGTGGCAAATTATCTTCACTACGGCTAACTTCCATATAAAGGTGGTGCTGCGGATAACTGGCGTATACCTTAGCCGATTTAATATAACCGTTTTCATAATATTCAAACTCTTCGGTAGGATTTCCGGAAAGCTGATACCGACCCTGCTTTATCCATCCATTCTGGTGTTGATCAAGCAGCTCGAAATGTGAAGTGGATCCTATAGAGTAGTCGGTTTGCGGAACATTATCCTCTTTTTGGCAGGAATACAATAGTACTGCCACTGAAAGAAACAGCAACAGGGAGTAGTTTTTGAACACAGAATTGATTTTAATTATTGGGGAAGTTAAAAAATTATATAAAATATCAAATTTAAACCTGATCCATAAACTCTGGCTGGCGCTTTAATTATTTTTGCAAGCCCGAGGTCGCAGACATCATGCTTTCAAGTTCCTTTTTAAGTTCAGGTTTCATTTTGTCCTCTTCAGGATTAGCGATTTTTGAGTAGGAATGAAAGGTGGTTAGTATTAATAAAGTGAAGATTATCTTATTGATCATCTTTAATTAGAAGTTTGGAGGTTGATTTTTAAAGGCACTCAAAAATGGCATTTTTGAGAGGTATTTGGAAGAGTAATCAGTGCGCAATGGTTAGTTGGCAGTTTTTAATTTTTAAATCCTGAATTTTTAATTTTGGTTTTTTATTTTCCATCGATTTTTTTTATTTCTTTCGGATGACCACAGGTCGTGCAGTAAATAACCTGTTTTACGTCCTTTTCCATTTGATGCATTCTCACATTTTTGGCAAGTGTGTTGTCTCTGAACAAAATTTCTTTCTCTTTAGTAGCCATCAATCACCTAAAAGTTGCTCTTGATAGGTCATAGTTCAAAAAATCGGATAATGCAGGAGGATTCTAATTTTTGATCTGCTGAAATAAGAGAGATTACGCTAAAGGAAAAAATCGGTAAACGGAAAGAAGACAAAAATTATTAAATTTTTTGCCTGAACATTAATTCAAGGTGAAAAGGTCAAACCCTTCAGAAAAAGCCGTCAATAATTACTGTAGTGTATTTAATATCCCTTTTTCTGAGTTGATTAAAAGAAAAAACATTGCCACACAGGTGACAATGTTTTTTCTGAAGCTATTCCTGGAATGAATTCCTGCAGAATAAGGGGAAACCAAAAAAAGATCCTTCCTCAATTGCAGCAAAGTTTAATAACCTCCTAGTCAGAAATTGTCATTTGAAGCTTTGGATCAATCGTAAAGGTTTTGGTGTTTTGTGCATTAATGATACTAATTGTAATGTGGTAGCTTTCCAGGCCGCTCACATACTCATTCCTTACCTGGCCAACTATTAGCCTATCCTCTTTGGATATACTTTCCAGGATCTTTGAACCTCCGTCGGGTTTGCGTTCAACTTCTAAAATATCAATAATAACAGAACTATTTCCGTCCTTAGTTTGTCCACGCCAATAGACCTTCATACCTCTGTCTACCAATGATGTAAAATTTTCCGGATCACCAGGACTTCCGACGGGATTGCTCCTGTCGTCTGTAAAAATTACTGTGGTGTCCAGATTATCTTCGTTAATGTTCTGAGTATCCACCGTAAGTAAGATATTAGTATCTCTTGGGGTATCATCTTCCCCACAATTAATATGGAGGTGTTTATATTCTGCAGTAGTTCCATCATCGTTCAGCAAAGCTTGTACCTCATTCCAGCTTAAAGTACCGCTTTCCTCATAATCTCCTGCAGTTCCATAGTTACCCTCCCAGTCTTTAATGCTTATTTCATAATACAGGTAAGGTTCCTCGTTACCTATACCTTCTCCCGGAGCAGGAACGGCCAGGCAAATAGGATTTGCATAATAATGTTCCCCCAATCCTATAGTAGGTGTTTGGTCTATATACAGGGGAGTACCGGCATTTGAAGTTCCGAGATAAAGATCAAGACTGTAATTAGCTGTATAATGCCTGCCATCATCTGCACAGTAATTGGCAAAGAAGCAAAGGCTGGAAACTTCGACAGTATTCAGGTCAAAGAGGAGATATCCATAAAGATTGACCTGCCGTTCATCAAAGCAAATTACAGGAACTTCCAGATAGGTTTTTGAACCTGCCTGAAGATTTTCGGAAATTGGTAGGGCCATACTCACAAATTCGGCAAACACACTCCCGGTCTTTGGAGCGGCCCAGATAATTTCTCCCGGAGAACCTTCACTCCAAACAACAAAATCTGTAATAGTTACAGAAACTGTCGAAGATCCTGCGGGAATAGGTATTTCAAGCTCATCATTATAAGCCGTAAAAAAGCCATTTTCATCGCCAAGGATATCCACAGTCACATCAACGGGAATTTCGGACTCTCCATAGGTTAGGGAGAGTTGAGCATAAGCTGGAACTGCATCAGAACATTCAGGAGGATCTGTCACGCCCTGTTTATTAGCAGATTTGTCCATCATATTGTTCAAAACAGGCTGTAGAGATAATACAGCTACCTGAGGAACTACAGGATCCTCAGATTCATTTCCACTATCAGATTCATCTCTACTACATGAAAGAAAAAAGATCATGATTACGGGCAAATAAAGAAAGTAACTTTTCAAAGTTCTCATAATTTTGATTTTACATTAATATTCAGACAGGTTATTATTTGCTTTAATCTTGTAAAATATTCACGCTTTTATTCAAGAGGTGAATTCTTCTACAGGGCCTAAAAATCCAGCTGCTGTATCTGTCCTTTCTATCTTAACAAAAGAAGAGTACGATAATAAAGACTTCAGAAGCTTATCTCATAAAACCATAAAGGTCCTTTCAACAATGTGTCTAAAAAATTACTTGCGGGGGATTGAAATTGAAAACAGAGCGTGAGTTTCCCTGTCTATTGTTGTTTAGATTTTAAGATAAGACTGTGCAAATCCTGTTTGTCAGAAAAAAAGGCGGACATTCGTCCACCTTTTTTTGCCCTAAATCTATCATGAACTTAACTTACTTAGGTGATGGTGATATTAAAATACACAAGAAGAAGATAGTGAAAAAATTTTTTAGACCAACGCCCTACAAATCAGCTAAAGTACTGTTTATGAGATATTAATGTCAGAATTTATATTTTTTAATAGGACATTTTCCGTTAGATCCTTTTTTCTGTAGATCAGGAATTAAAAAGGATTTTAATTCTTTCTACATTACATTCACCGACTTTTCTTTGAGGATTCCTGTTGAGAAGTACATTTTCATACTTCCTTTGTTTTCTCATCTTTTTCCACAGGGTTTTTCCAGTGCATTGCCATGTCCCTAAGACTGGTTACCAGTCTAATCTGGTCAATCTTCTTCCCGTTCACTTCTATAGTTTCCGACGGAAAAAGTTTGTCTGTATAACTACTGTTTCCAAACTCCACGATATCCCTTAGATCAAACACCTGAAATTCCCCCAATTGATTCATTTCATCTGCCCTTTTTGCAAGCATTGCGATCATTTCAGAATAAAACTCTTTTGTGTGATCATATTTTTTAGCGCGATAATGGAAAAAATTGATCATATCCTTCTAAAATTTAAACGTTAAACCTATTCTAAACCTTGCTCCAAAACACAATACTCTCCCTATATTTGCATCGCACACGACATAATCGTGTTTATAATAAATTCAGACTTGAAAAATTTTATTGAAACATCTACCCTGCAAAAGGTTTTTAGGATCCTACTGGCAGTTTTTATGATCTATGCGGGTTTTAGCCACTTAACCTTTAATCGTATCGAATTTCAAACTCAGGTGCCGGATTGGGTTCCATTGAGCAAAGATCTCGTGGTCATACTTTCGGGTATTGTCGAAATGATACTTGGCCTTGCGCTGCTATTCTGGAAAAAACAACGTGTAAATATAGGATGGTTGCTCGCCCTGTTTTTCGTACTGATCTTCCCGGGTAATGTAGCCCAGTATTTAGAAGGTAAAGATGGCTTTCATACTGGACACAGACAGGGCAAGACTCATTAGATTATTCTTTCAACCGGTACTCATTGCATGGGCTCTATGGTCCAGCGGTGCCTGGAAAGCCTGGAGAATTTCAAATAAATAGCACATGGAAAAGGAGGAACAACTTAAGCTTGAAAATCAAATTTGTTTTCCCATCTATTCGGTTTCCAGACTCATTACCAGGGCATACAAACCGTACCTGGAGAAACTGGGTCTAACTTATCCGCAGTATTTGGTATTACTGGTATTATGGGAAGAGAACAGGCTTTCTGTAAATAAGATTGGCCGAAAGTTACTACTGAATACAAATACGCTTTCTCCACTTATAAAAAGAATGGAGAAAAATGAACTGCTAACACGAACCAGATCTAAGGATGATGAGCGAACTGTGCTAGTGGATTTGACGGAAAAGGGTCTAAACCTAAAAGAAAAGGCTTCCTCTATACCGCAAGATTTGTTGAATACATTACTTAATGAGGACGTGGAACCTTCAGATGTTATTTTACTGAAAAAAACTCTTGACTCCTGGATCAATATCCTGTCTGAGGATTCTGAAAGCACTACTGATAAATAAAAAAATATAATTTTATGAGAGCATTACAAATTACAAAATACGGAGATCTAAAGGACAGCCTTAAAATTGCTGAAGTAGATAAACCCCAAATTTCAGATTCTGAGATCCTGATCGCAGTAAAAGCTGCAGCGCTCAATCCAATCGATTATAAAATTGTCCAGGGTCACCTGAAGGAGATGCTTCAGCTTGATCTTCCTACCGGGATTGGTTACGACGTAAGTGGTGAGGTGGTCGAAGTAGGTTCAGGAGTTAAAGATTTCGAAGTAGGAGACGAAGTTTTCAGTAGGGTTCCGCAGGAATATATGGGAACACTAGCCGAATTCGTTGCCGTAGACAGCAAAGTGGTGGCCCATAAACCTGAAAATGTGACTTTTGAAAAAGCCGCTTCGCTGCCTCTAACCGGGCTTACCGCTATACAGGCTTTAGAGAAAGTCGATCTAAAAAAAGATGACAGAATTTTAATTCACGCTGGTTCCGGCGGAGTGGGCAGTTTTGCTGTGCAATATGCAAAAGCCAAAGGTGCGATCGTTTATACTACCACCAGCAGCACCAACCTTGACTGGGTGAAAGCTCTGGGTGCAGACCGGGTGATCGATTATAAGAACGAGAATTATAAAGAGGTGGCTAATAACCTGGATATCGTTTTCGATACTTTGGGTGATGACTATACTTTTGAAGCTTTCGAAATCATTAAAAAAGGCGGAAGAGTTACGACCATAGTAGGTCCACCAGATGCTGAAAGCGCTAAACAAATGGGTATTGAGAATTACGAGCTGCCCGAAAAACTGAATAAGCTCATCGAAGAAAAATCGGCTAAATACAGGCATACCTGGATGCAACCAAATGCCGGTCAATTGAAGGAGATCAAAGCAATGGTCGAGGATCGTACGATTAGACCTATTATCGATCTAATTTATCCTTTTGAAGATGCCGTAAAAGCATTCGAATATTTAGCTACCGGAAGGGCTCAGGGAAAGGTAATCGTTAGCCTGGCTGAAACTTTCGAGAATCAATAATAAATCTAATTAAAATTTAAAAAAGAAAAATTATGAAGAAGGAAAATGTATTAGTAGCAGGTGCCAATGGTACCACGGGGAGAATCATCGTTGGTCTTTTAAAGGAATCAAATAAATATAATCCTGTCGCGATGGTTCGCAAAAAGGAACAGAAGGAAGATTTCGAAAAAAATAATGTATCTGCTATCCTTGCCGATCTGGAAGAAGATCTGAGTGATACTACCAAAAATGTACAGAAAGTGATCTTTGCTGCCGGTTCTAAAGGAAAGAATGTAAAAGGTGTAGACCAGGAAGGTGCTAAAAAACTGATCGATGCCACGAAAAACTCGGGAGCCTCGAAATTTGTGATGTTAAGTTCTATGGGCGCCGATAATCCTTCAGTAAATGAAGAAATGCAGGATTATCTACAAGCGAAGCAAAATGCTGATGAGCATTTAAAGTCCAGTGGTATAGCCTACAGTATTGTTAGACCGGGACCATTGAACAATAATGATGGTTCAGGTAAAATTAAGCTGGAGAAGAAATTTGATGAATCCGGAGAAATTCCACGAGCAGACGTAGCTAAAACTTTAGTCGAAGTACTGGATGATAACGTTCGTCACAACGAGGTTTTCGAAATCCTTTCAGGAGATACTGAAATCGGGAAAGCAGTGAGATCCTAATTTGATCCAATTTGAAATTGTAATCTTTCAATGATTTTCAGGATTCAACGGAATTTTTAATAAGAATAAAAAGAGCTGAACTTAGACATTCAGCTCTATTTTATATTACGAAAGTATACCAGACCAGCTCACTTCAGCCTTTCTGCGGATGAAGATTGGAATTTGAAGGATCATTATTTTCATCGTAGATGATACCTACGGCAAACATGAATAAACCGAAGCAAATAATTCCAAAGGCGACTAATACAAAAGCGATCTTGCCGACGTCATCGCAAGCCAAAAAAAACATCTTACATCCCTACTTCTCGCCTAGTCCCCGATAAAATAATTCAGCGCCTGTGGATGATGTTCGTGAATGATCTCCAGCTTACTGCGGTTGTCCATGACCAAAGATTTTTTGTAATCTTCCTGGCTGCTTATTAACTTTTCAATGTGGTAAGTGAAATCTTCCAGGGTCTTTAAAGCGGTGAATAAGTACCGGAGACTCTCTATGGAATATACAGAAGTCTCCTCATCTTTTTCCACAGGGTTTTTCCCGTGCATGGCCATATTCCTAAGGCTGGTTACCAGTCTAATCTGGTTAATCTTCTTCCCGTTCACTTCTATAGTTTCCGACGGAAAAAGTTTGTCGGTATAACTACTGTTTCCAAACTCCAGGAGATCTCTTAGATCAAACACCTGAAATTCTCCTAATTGATTCATTTCATCTGCCCTTTTTTCCAGGATCCCGATCTTTTCGGAATAAAATTCTTTAGTGTGATCATATTTTTCAGCCCGATAATGGAAAAAATTGATCATATCCTCGTTGCGGTAACTCTTCAGAAAAAGGTACTGCCTCATTCGGCGTTCAAAAGTAAGCACGTCATCCTGGATCGCCTGTAACACCTTTGTCTGGTTATAATCAGCAAAATGTACGATCCCGTTAAGCACTTCTCCTTTAAAGACAAATAGCACACTGTCCCTGTGGCTCTTGAATTTCTTTAGAAGCCCTTCATCAAAAACAGGATTTTCTGTCAAAAGCCTATCACTCTCATCAATTTCTTTCTTAGAAAAATTACCGTCCCGCAGTTCATAATAATGCTTCGAATCATAGGCCGGCATATTATGTATCCTGAGAGACTTACATATATTCAAACAGGCCTCTTCCAACTCCTCATCATAATAGAGAATGTTCTGCTGGGAAATATCTTTAAAATTTAACTTCTTATGCTGCATAGCAATTCAATTTTTAATCTTCACATTTCTGCTTATCCCCACCCTTCTTCTTCTGAAGTCTTAACCCGAAAAGGCTGAATTCCTCATCTGAACCTCCGGCTCTTCTGAAAAGGAATTTCTACCGGTGCGCAGCGACCGCAATTGAATAGCTGCAGATGGAAAACGGAAAAAGTTGTAGTGTGATTTTTTTTGGGGGAAGTTAATCATTTTCGCAAAGTATACCTGCTATATACCCTGAAGATGGGGTGTAGCCATCGGAAAAGCGCAACCAAGTAAAGCCCTGAAGGGGCACCATACACTAAAGATGGGTGCAGGCCATCGAAAAAGGCCCGAAGGGGTGCCATACCCAACGATGGGTGAAGCTTTGAACCCCAAAGGGGTGCCATACTCTAAAGATGGGTGTAGCCCATCGGAAAAAAGTGTAACTTGAGCATAGCCCTGAAAGGGCGCCATAAACAAACTACTATGGGCCAATCTCTTGTAAAAAATTATGTTCACCTTATTTTTAGCACTAAACACAGAGCTCCTTTAATAAAACCTTCCGTAGAAAACGAACTTCACAGCTATCTGGGAGGGATTTGCAACAATTTAGACTGCCAGGTACTTAAGATTGGTGGCTATACCGACCATGTTCATATCCTCTGCATGCTGTCAAAAAAGATTGCTTTGATGAAACTGATGGAAGAATTAAAATCTCACTCCTCTAAATGGATAAAAACTAAAGGATTGGAATATTCAAACTTCTACTGGCAGGATGGATATGGAGCATTTTCGGTAAAGCCTTCAGAAATTGATAGAGTCATTGGATACATTGCTAATCAACACGAGCATCATCGTAAGAAAACATTTCAGGAAGAATACAGGGCTGTTTTGACTAAGTTTAATGTCCCATATGAGGAGAAGTATGTGTGGGACTAATATGTAAGACGTCTCTATATTACGCCCTTCAGGGCTATTCCCTCCTTCATCGCGCTTCATGGATCCCGCTTCACGGGATGTTTATATATTACACCCCTTCAGGGCTAAGCATTCCTCCCTTTAACTTCATCCCGCTTTAAGGGATGTCTATGTATTACGCCCTTGCAGGGCTTTATCGTTGGCTTCAGCCTTTCTGCGGATGAAAATTAGGGTCTGAAGGATCATTATCAAGATCATAGGTGATCCCCAGGGCAAACATGAATAGTCCGTAGCAGAAAATTCCGAAGGCGACTATCGCGAAGGGAATCTTACCGATATGATCGCCAATGAAGTTGAAGGCTTTATCGGTATTGACGACATACTCCGAGTCATTAAGAACGCCCGATTTGATGAAAAAGAAGCCAATGATACCCAAAATGACTCCACGGGCAACATAGCCGGTAAATCCCAAAAAAAAGATGGTCGCCTTTTTCTTTCCGCTGAACTGCACGATATCAAGGCGCTCCCGATATCCCCGGGTGATTCCGTAGAACAATTGCACTGCAGCAGTTACAGCTATTAGCACGCCCACGCCCACCACCAGCCATTTGCCCCACCCGTAATCCAGCATATTGGCGGTCATTTCCCTCTTCTGCTCAGCACTACCGTCTTCAGAATAATTCGCGGAACCCAATAGAACTACCAGCGCAGAGTAAGCGATAAGCGCATCGGCAAGAGAGCTGAGGCCGATACCGGTACGTCGGGCAAGTCCTTTCCAGCCATTCCCATAATGATAAGGATCCCGAAAGGATTCATAGACACGCCATACAATATAACAGAGCATCCCCACCAGGATGGCCCAGATGATAATTGCGCCTCCCGGCCAATCCTGCACATAGGCAAGAAGACTGTTTTTGGAAGCGCCCCCATCTTTAAGCCTTAGTAAGGAAAGAATGGCGATTAAACCAATGGCCGTATAGATAAGGCCGGTGGAAATGCAACCCAGAATAGGTAAATATTTGATGTATTTCTTTTTCGCTTTTTTCACGCGGAAACGGATTTAATCCTGAAAGTAA
>CAVPXS010000017.1:0-531001 GCA_963709775.1 uncultured Flavobacteriaceae bacterium
TAGATTGCGGAATTATCAGCATTTCTTTCACAGGATAAAACCTTTTCCTGAAAGTGTAAGAAAAGAAAGGCTGCATTATTCAGGATTTAAAGACTTAAAAGCTGTAATCGATTACCTGGAAATTGAAAAATATAATAAAATAGTGGTGGTGGCCAGTGGTCCTTCTGCAACAAAAATGAAGAAGGAGGGAGGGAATATATATTTCTCCTGTAATGATTCTTTACGACTGGTGCAGGATCTTCATCATGTCTATATGTTGTACGATATGTTTTACCTCACCCGCTATTTAAAAACATTTAAAGAAGGAAGTGGATGGAAAGGGAGCATTTTCTGGTATAATTTCAACAACCCGCATTCCCACAAAATTTATAAGCTTACCCGTAAATATCTTAATCACTTTTCCAGGAAGAGGAGGGAATTTCTAATCACAAATAAAAGTGAGGAGGAGCTTGAACCTCTATACCGGGAGGTGGAAGATCTATTTCAGGAATTTTTTGATTACAGGCACTACAGGGTGAATTCGGGTTTTAATACCCTGGTGTTTGCAGCTTTGCTGGCCCGGTTGGAAAACAAACCCCTTGAAATTTATGGATTGGATATGGGAATTGGAGGGGATACCTATTTTAATAAAAGATCTCCCCTGGGACGTAGTGTCAAGTCAGAAAAAAATAAGGAATTGGTAGCTGTTTTTCTGGATAAACTTTATAACAGTAAGGTGGATACAAAGAATTTTTCCAATTTTAAAGGGAATATTTAGAATCGTGTTATAAGCGGAGAAAGAAAGGCAGGAGCCATGAAGAAAAGAGGATTATTAATCTTAGGGATTTTAAGCTTTATGCTTCTCATTCTTCTGTTAATGAATTACAGGTATCCGTTTATGGTGGCACCCGGAGGAAACTGGTCTGTAGGTTTTCAGGAGGCTTCTAAGATCCCGGGTTTTAAAATTCAGCCAGGAGGTATAGTTACACATCAACATGTGAACAGGATAACCAGAGAAGAAGTGAGCCTATATAGCCGATCCTTTTTTCATTAAAGAACAGGGTGCCTTCTATCTTTTTGTGGAGATAAAAGGGAAAGCGAATGCAGATATTGCCCTTTTTACGTCTTTGGATGGAAAAGATTATAAGTACAGGGGAATTATTCTCGATGAAGATTATCATTTATCTTATCCCCAGGTTTTTCGGCATAAAGAAAGTATTTACATGTTACCCGAGACTAAAGGTGCGAATCAGGTTCTTTTGTATAAAGCTGAAAATTTTCCCACCACATGGAAAATTGAGGATACTTTAATAAAAGACCGGGCATTAAAAGATCCATCTCTACTCTTGAGTGAGGACCTGAATCTTATCGTAGCGGTAGATGATGATCTTAAGCAATATATGTTTAGCGCAGATTCCCTTAACGGGAAATGGGAGGAAGTTGAGGGTTTTACTCCCCGGTGGGGAAATGAAAGCAGGCCCGGCGGAAGATTTATACCAATTGCTGAAGACTGGTACCTGCCCCTTCAAAATCATTCCCGTGGCTACGGCACCGGGATCTCTCTGTATAAGCTGGCAAAAAATGCAAAAGGTTTTGAGTTTATTTTAGCAGAAAAGTTGGTTCTGAAGCCCTTCGAGGAAATAAGCTGGTTCGAAAGAGGGATGCATCATCTTGATGTGCAGATCAATGGATGATGGTAGTTATTATATGGTTTATGATGGTGACAGGAATACTTCAGGAAAGAAGGAATTTCAGTATAAAAGATCGGTGAAGTGGAATCTGGTGGATCTATATAATTACCTTCAGCCTTAAATATATAAGTGCGAATTGAACATGAAGCAGAAAAGGAGGCATACAGTAAATCAGCGACAGCAGGAGTTCTACGATTCTAAAAAGAAGAACCTGCCAACCCGTGTGTGGTCTTATTTCAGGAATGGAGCTCTTAACCGTATCAAAAAAGATCTGGGTATTGAGAAGGATATTTATATGCTGCATAAATCCTGGTTCGGGGACCTGAAAAATAAAAAGGTACTGGATCTGGGATGTTACGCCGGGAATTCTCTCAGTTTTTACCTGGCGGAAAACTCGAAAAGCTATTTGGGCATTGATTTAAGCCCTAGAGGAATAGAAAATTTAGACAGGCGTCTTCAAAAGATTCCCGGTGCAAGGGCAGAAGTAAAGGATTTTCTTTCGGAAGACTTTTAGGAAAAGGATTATGATCTTATCTATGCATACGGGGTGCTGCACCATTTCAAGGATGTAGATCAACTCATCCAAAAATTACAGGAAAAGCTCAGCGATGACGGGGCTATTGTTAGTCACGATCCTCTGCAGACGAGTCTGCCTATTAAAGGAATACGTGCAATATATCGCCCTTTCCAAAGTGACCGGGACTGGGAGTGGCCTTTTTCCCGAAAGACCTATTACAAATTTGAAAAAGCTTTTAAAATAAAGGAAAGAAGGGCAGTGCTTGGAAAAACAAAATGGACAGTCCTGCTGAATATCCTGCCGCTTTCGGAGGAAAATAAAGTACAGAAAGCTGCCGGTTGGCACAGGGAGGATTGGGAGCTTTCGGCAGTAGATGATGAACATATGTTCAGCTGCATGCACCTGAGTATGTTAATGAAAAAAAATGAGTAAATGCGGTTCGCAGTTTTTACTAATGTACAGCACAATGAAAGGCAAGGAAATTTTTATGCCTATGCCCCTTATATCCGGGAGATGAAGATCTGGCTGCGGCATGTGGAGGAAGTAGAGGTGGTAGCTCCCTGTACTCGGAGATGCAATGGATTCAGGAGTTGAACCCTACGTGCAGGATAATATTATCTTTTACCCGAATACCATCATTTCATTTTCTGAGCCTGACAGCTGCTAGTAAAGGCTGTTTTTAGAATTCCCATATATCATTTTCAAGATATTGCAGACAATGGGTAGGGCAGATCATTTCCATTTCGCTGTCCCGGGAATATTGGTTTACTCGCGTGTATTTGCCAGATCTTTTTTCCCTCAAAACCTAAGTCTGCCAAATATGCAGGAAATTGGGATCCTGCAGCAAAGCAGCCCTGGACCTACAGGTTTCAAAAATGGCTTTTGAGCAATACTTTTTTTACAAGAAACATGCAGGTACTGGTGTACGGGGAATGGCCGGGGCAGTCAAAGAATATTGTACCATTTTTTACAGCCTCCTTTTCAGAGGAAGACAAAGCTGAGGTGCCTGAAAAGGCATTTTCAGGACCTTTTATTTTTCTATTTGTGGGCAACCTGGTGGAGGGGAAAGCGACCACTGGAGGCGATGAAACTAGTGGAGGAACTGAATTCTGAAGTAAGAGAAGGCACAGATCATGGAGATCCGCGCCAGCCTGGAAATTTACGGAGATGGTCCTGAAAGAAAGAAGCTGGAGAACGTACGTCAGAGAAAAGCATTTAGAAAAATTAATAAGCTTCAAAGGAAGCCGACCATTAGAGGAATTAAAAGAAGCTTATCAAAAAGCCCATTTCGTGATCCTCCCTTCAAAGTCTGAAGGCTGGCCCAAAGCCCTTGCCGAAGGTATGTTTTACGGCTGTATTCCTATCGCAACTCCCGTGAGTTGTGTGCCGTGGATGCTTGGAGGCGGTTCTCGTGGGATTTTATTGGAAGAAAGACTTCTCGATACATTTCAGATAAAGCCGTCAGTTCGAGTGTTTTTCGGATTCACCGGAAGGAGAACCGAAAAATGTATCAAGAACTGGCTATTCGAAACACTCGAAGTGACGGCAAGAAAGGTGGTCAGTGGTCAGTGGTCAGTGGTCAGCTGACCTGGAAAAGATTCGTAATCCTTTTAACAGATCCCGAACGTATGAAACGAATTTCTGAGGAAGCAAAAAAATGGAGTCAGCAGTATACGTTGGAAAGGTTTGAAGGGGCGATAAAGAAAGTACTTTTACATCCTAATGAGGAGATAAATGTTTCCAAAGGAAAGCTTTCCCCGGCTCCCTTTAGGGAAGGGGTAAAACGGGGAAAGAGTGAAGAGTGAAATGAGCCTTTGTTAAAACAGCACTTCGACCATCCCCTCCTTCCAGTCGGGAGCTCAGCCCGCCCGTGCCGTTCGGACGGGTGTGACAATTGTAAAAGAACGAACTAAACAGTAAACAAAAACGTTAACAGTTAACAGAAAAATGCGAGTACTACAACTTATCGATTCTCTTAGAAGTGGTGGAGCTGAACGCATGTCCGTCAATTATGCCAATGCGTTGGCAAGGCGGATGGATGGATCATATCTATGCTGTACCCGGAAAGAAGGCTTATTAAAAAAGCAGCTGGCACCCGAAGTCGGTTACCTGTTTCTGAACAGACAGGGAACTCTGGACCTGAAGGCATTTCAAATTGAGAAGATTTGTAAAGGAGAATAAGATCGATCTGATTCAGGCACACGGCAGCTCCTGGTTCCTGGGCGTACTCCTGAAAATTTCCCTTCCGACAATTAAAACTGGTGTGGCACGATCATTTAGGGGAAAGGGCAAACAGTAATTTAAAATCCGGTTTGCTGACATCTTCTTCCAGATATTTTGACGGGATCATTACTGTCAATCCACAACTAAAAGAGTGGGCAGTGAAAAATCTCCACTGCAAAAAGGTTGCGTATATCCCAAACTTTTCTTCAATTACAGAAAAGAATAAAATATTTCCTATAAAATTAAAAGGTAACGAAGGTTTTAAAATTATTCATTTAGCCAACTTAAAGCATCCCAAAGATCACCTGACTCTTTTCAAAGCCTTTCAGAAATTAGCACAAATCGATTTTACTGCCAGCCTTCATTTAGTAGGAAAAGATGAAAAAGACATGTATACTCAAAAGAGCTAAGAAAATTTCTAAAAGAGAATAATTTGGAAGAGAAAGTTCATTTTTACGGGGAGCAGGATGAGGTTGAAAGTTTGTTGAAACAGGCCGATATTGGAGTGCTTTCTTCCTCCTCGGAGGGGTTACCTGTCGCTCTTCTTGAATATGGACTTGCAGGCCTGCCGGTGGTTTGTACCAGGGTGGGAGAATGTGAAGCTGTTATTGGAACAGCCGGATTAGTGGTGCCTCCAAAAGATGATGAAGCTTTATTTGTGGCTCTTAATAATTATGTAGAAAACGAATTTGAAAGAAAAAAAGATTCCGTAGCTTTCCGCCATAGGATTCTGGAGGAATATTCTGAAGAAGCAGTAATGGAACAGCTGCTTGATTTTTATCAGGAATTCAAGATCAATTCATAGATTAGGTGGAACATTATTTTCCTCGAAAATGCACTCACAAAGGAATATAAGTTCATCCAAAAAGGTTCAAAAAGCTTTTACAGGTTGAATATGTAAAGCTGTTGCTGCTTCACATAGGTATAGCCTTTGCTATTTACATGTATGAGCCTTTTTCCATGCTTTATTCTTTTTCGGTTTTTGGCTACTTCATTTTTATCATCCTTCAAAAAAAGAACAAGAACAATGAAGCCTTAATGGCAGCTGCGTACATTGCCGGAGTGGAGATCTTCTGGAGAATGACGGGGGGAGTGATTTTCTATGAAACAGGTAAATATGCCGTTATTGTTTTTCTGCTAATAGGAATGCTCTTTAAAGGAACTTCAGCAAAGACTACCCCTTTTTGGCTCTACCTTTTAATATTAGTTCCCGGTATTGTAATTGCCTCTTTAAACCCCGAATATGATGAGGCTTTTCGAAAAGCAGTTGCATTTAATTTGAGCGGACCGGTATGCCTTGGGAGTCTCTGCCCTTTATTGTTATTATAAAAAGATATCCAAAAAGGATTTTCAACGGGTGCTTTTAATGTTATTGTTGCCTATAATAACAAATATGTTCTATTTGTATTTTTATACTCCAAGTTTGCAGGAAATGGTAATAAATATTGGGGCAAATTATGCGGCAACGGCAGGCTACGGGCCAAACCAGATAGCCACCATTATGGGAATGGGAAGTTTGTTGCTGGTCATACGACTGTTTGATATAAAAGGGAAATGGATCAATCTCATTGATCTTGGATTGTTGGGAATGATGAGCTACAGGGCATTGATCACCTTTTCAAGGGGAGGAATAGTTACTGCTATAATTTGTGCGGTGGCTTTCATTATTCTGTTATATTACAAAAAGGGCCGCAGAGAGCAGCGACAATTACAGGTAAAAGTGCTGTTTTTAGGAGGTGTACTCTTTGCCTCATGGGCTTTTTCGGCAGCAGGTAGTTCCGGTTTGATTGTAAACCGTTGGACAGGAAAAGACGCAGCAGGAAGGGAAAAAAGAGATATGACCACCGGGAGAGTGGATCTTTTGACTACAGAACTGGAAGCTTTTTATCACAATCCGGTTATAGGAGTAGGGGTGGGGAAAGCCAAATCTTACCGGGAAGAGGAATTGGGGGAGGATATTGCCACCCATAGTGAAGTGAGCAGGCTCCTTTCAGAACATGGTCTTTTGGGCCTTTTAGGGGTGACAATTTTAGTTATTGTACCTATGCTGTTCTGGTTGAAATTTAAGAATAACTATTTCTTCCTTTGCTTTATGTTGTTTTGGTTCCTTACCAGTAAATCACTCAGCCATGAGGATCGCACTTCCTGGTTTTGTCTATGGGCTGGCATTGCTTTATATAGTAGATGAAAAAAGGATTGTTAGAAGGATTACTATAAACGAACGAAAATCGGGCTCAGTTGTGAGTTCTCAGTTGTGAGTTCTCAGTTGTGAGTTCTCAGTTGTGAGTTCTCAGTTGTGAGTTCTCAGTTGTGAGTTCTCAGTTGTGAGTTCTCAGTTGTGAGTTCTCAGTTGTGAGTTCTCAGTTGTGAGTTCTCAGTTGTGAGTTCTCAGTTGTGAGTTCTCAGTTGTGAGTTCTCAGTTGTGAGTTCTCAGTTGAAAAACTTCGCTTCGCTCAGTTTTCGTAAATTTAGTTCAAGATTCTAAACCCGACAACCGACAACCGACAACTGATAACCGATAACTGAAAGACATGAAAAGCTACAAAGATCTCGACATTTACAATTTGGCTTTTGCCTATGCTATTGAAGTACATAAAGTTTCGCTGCAATTGCCAAAGTTCGAACTGTATGAACAGGGGAGTCAGGTGAGGAGATCCTCTAAGAGTATAAAAGATAATATAGTCGAGGGATATGGTAGAAGAACCTATAAACAGGATTTCATTAAATTTTTAACCTACAGTCACGCCTCTCTTCTCGAGTGTCTTTCTCAGTTGGAGATGATTGATGAGCTTTATGAGATCCCTGAAATTAAAGATCTGAAAAGCAAGTATGACTTACTGGGAGGTAAGATCTTTTCATTCATTCAATACGTTGAGAAGAATTGGAAAAGTTGAAAAGCAGTTGTCAGTTATGAGTTGTCAGTTTTGCTTTCTTTTACAAAACCGACAACCGACAACCGACAACCGACAACCGACAACCGACAACCGACAACCGACAACCGACAACCGACAACCGACAACCGACAACCGACAACCGACAACCGACAACCGACAACCGACAACCTTGAGTAAAGTATTATATATCGGAAACCAACTATCCACTCGCGGCGGCACTCCCACCTCCATCGACACCCTGGCTCCACTACTCAGAAAAGAAGGCTTCGAAGTAAAAACAGCTTCCGCTAAAAAGAACAAACTCCTTCGCCTGGCAGATATGCTCCGGCTGGTGTACAAAAACAGAAAAACTACCGATTACGTTCTAATCGATACCTACAGCACCCAAAACTTTTGGTATGCTTATGCAGTTGCCCGGCTTTGCCAAAGCCTGGATCTAAAATATATTCCCATCCTCCACGGCGGAGAACTTCCCGCCCGACTTGACCGCTCTCCCGGAGCCTCAAAAAAGCTATTTGGGAAAGCTTTTCTAAATGTTGCGCCGTCGTTATATATGAAGACGATTTTTCAGCAGGCGGGATTTACCAATGTGAGGTATATTCCGAATAGTATTTCTCTGGATGATTACAACTTTAAAGAACGAGCAGAAGTTCGGCCAAAGCTGCTGTGGGTGCGGGCTTTCGCGGAAATATATAATCCGCTGCAGGCAATAAAGGTCCTGGAGCTCCTGCTCCCCGAATATCCTCATGCGGAACTTTGTATGGTAGGTCCGGTTAAAGATGATTCCTGGAAAGAATGCATTCGATACGCCAAATTGCACCGCCTGCCGGTTCGCTTTCCCGGGAGATTACCAAAAGAAGAATGGACAGCTCTCGCTGCCAACTATGATATTTTTCTCAACACCACCAATATTGATAACACCCCTGTAAGCCTGATCGAAGCCATGGCATTGGGTCTGCCGGTGATCTCCACCAATGTCGGCGGACTCCCATACCTAATTTCTGCCGATATAGATGGGATTCTGGTGCCACCAAATGATCCCGACCGCATGGCTGCTGCAGTTAAGAACGTCCTTAACGATCCTCAACGCTCTTTTGAAAGAACACGGGCTGCCAGGAAGAAGGTGGAAGCCTTTGACTGGGAAAGAGTGAAGGAGATGTGGAAGAATATTTTGGGTAATTGAATACTAGAAAATCAATAGCTCCCTTCTTAGGGGAGGGCGGGGAGTGAGGATGAGCAGACAGAACCAGACCCTGAAACAAGTTCAGGGTGACGCGCGTCTGGGATACAGCCTCTTTTAGAGGGTTAATTAGTTGGATTTATAAAAATGAGGTGATTCCCTCCCTTTAGGGCGGGGGAAAGGAATCACCGGCATGGCGAAAAGATTTCTTATTAATACTATTTCGAAGCCTCTTCATGGTTAGTGGGTAAACACCAGAAATCTTGAATCCATGCCCACCCCGTCCTTCGGACACCCCTCCGAAGGAGGGGAGGGAAAAATGGAGTTTTAGATTATTACTAAGATTTATAAAATTGAGGTGATTCCCTCCCTTTAGGGCGGGGGAAAGGAATCACCGGCATGGTAGCTCTTTTAAAACAGGTGATTCCCTCCCTTTAGGGCGGGGGAAAGGAATCACCGGTATCAAATAGGTTCCATATAAATATTCCGAAAGTCGAAAAAAAATTTTGTAGAAGGTTAATATTTATTACTTTAACATCATATTAGTCCCTCCTCACATGTTTATATAACCAACCGGTAAGCAGAAAATGGCAGAGACACATCTTCAGGAAAAAGTTAGTGAGAGCAGGCAATCCTCACTATACTCTTCCCTATCTTTGCGCGGTAAGAATTTTTACATGCCCCGTAATAATCTACATTTTGAGATCTCCGAACGCAAGTTCTTTCTCCGCCTCTTTGATGTCGTGTGGGTGCTATTTGCGCTTTATGTGGTAGGTATTCTTTTTGGAGTGGATTATTTTCAATTCGAAAGCGGAAACTGGTATTGGAGTGTAGTTCTTGCCACTTACCTGGCATTATTTGCCGGCATTTTCGAACTTTACGACTTACAAAAAGCCAGTAGTTTTACAAAAGTGCTGCAGAATGCAGTACTTGCTACCTCCGTTACCGTCCTGTTCTTCCTTATGACCCCGGTACTTACTCCGGTTCTGCCCGAAAATCGTTTTAAGATCCTTTACCTCTTTCTCACTATTCTAATTACCCTGCTGCTATGGCGGTATTCCTATATTGCCTTAATTTCAACCCCAAGATTCTACCGTCGCGTACTTATTGTGGGTGAACCGATGGAAGTGGAATTGGTGGCCTCTCACCTGCAGCAGTCCGATCCCAATTATAATATTATTGGTTACGTGAATCCGCAGGAGGTTAAGAATAATAGCTTCGGAAAAGCCAGTCTTGAAGAATTTCCTTCCAGGGATCTTTGGGAAACGGTCAGGGAGCATTCTGTAGATGAGATCCTTATCTCAAACCTGGGAGCCGAAAAGGTTGGGGAGTTGTATGAAGAGATCCTAAGCCTGTTAAAAAAGGGATTTCCGGTAAAGGATTTTAATGAAGTTTATGAGGATAAGACAAGTAAGATCCCGGTGCAGCATATCGAAAGGAATTTTTATCAATTCTTTCCCCTTAGCCGAAGTAATGACAATAAATTTTATTTGTTCTTTCACCGTACGGCGGATATTTTAATTTCTGTTGTCGGAATTATTTTTGGTCTACTTCTGTTGCCTTTTGTTTTCTTCGGAAATTTAATTGCCAATAAAGGACAACTGTTTTACAGACAGGAGAGGGTAGGGAAGAATGGAAGACCGTTTACTATTCTGAAGTTCCGGACGATGCGTTGTGATGCTGAAGTTAATGGTGCCGTTTGGGCTACTAAGAATGATGTGCGTATTACAGGCTTCGGAAAATTTCTCCGTCGCACCCGGATGGATGAATTTCCGCAGTTCTATAATATTTTAAAAGGAGAAATGAGCCTTATTGGTCCCCGTCCCGAACGCCCTGTTTTTGTAGAGGAATTATCTGAATTAATCCCCTTTTACGATACCCGCCACTTCGTTAAACCCGGACTCACCGGCTGGGCCCAGGTCATGTGCGATTACGCCGACAGTCATGCCGACAGCCTGGAAAAGCTGCAGTATGATCTTTACTATATTAAACACCGTAATCTTTTTCTCGATATTACAATTCTTACCAAGACATTGAGTACTGTTATTTTCTTTAGAGGACAGTAGTTTTAGTGAGCAGTTGGCAGTTGTTTTAGTAGGCAGTAAGTATTCAGTGATCAGTGTTCAGTGTTCAGGCTAAAATTGTTATTGTCATTTCGAAGAAGCCTTTTTGGCGACTGAGAAATCTGCTTCTTGAGAAGAGAAGATATTTTTTTGGGAGAAACTTTACTCTTATTCATGAGATCTCTCGTCGATTTCTTCCCTTCTGGTCAGAAACCTCTGTCGAGATGACTAGAAAGTTAGTTAGTCATTTCGAAGAAGCCTTTTTGGCGACTGAGAAATCTGCTTCTTGTGAATGAGGATATATTGTTTTATAAAGGAGCAAATTAATTTCATTCATGAGATCTCTCGTCACTCCCTTCACTGCCGTTCAGGAAGCTCTGTCGAGATGACTGCCGAAATTGGTTATTGTTAGTCATTTCGAAGAAGCCTTTTTGGCGACTGAGAAATCCGCCTCTTGGGGAAATCAGAATTTTTACTTAAACCATAAGATCTCTCGTCGATTTCTTCCCTTCTGGTCAGAAACCTCTGTCGAGATGACTATAAATAGAGTCATTTCGAAGAAGCCTTTTTGGCGACTGAGAAATCTGCCTGTGGGGAAACCATTCGGTGACGATGGCGCGGATTATACTATGATAACATGCTGAGAAAAAGTCTTGCCTCCTGGTTCTTGCTTCTAAAGAAACTGACCACTGACCACTGACCACTTTTTTCACTTTCTGCTTCGTTTCCACGGCACCATTGCAAAAAGAAATATAAATAAGGCCAGGAATAGGGAAATCCGGGCGATATAATCTCCAAACCGGGCATAAAAGGTAAGTTCATCGTTGAGGGTAACTTCCCCTCGCAGAGCGCCTTGTTCTTCATAACCCAGGGATGCTGTTATTTCTCCTTTTTCATTGATAAAAGCAGAAATTCCAGTGTTGGCACTTCGGGCGATGGACCGGCGGTTTTCAATAGCCCGCAGCCTGGCGTAACTCAGGTGCTGCTTGTGTCCCTGGGTATTGCCCCACCATGCATCATTGGTAATAATTGCAAGAAAATCTGCTCCTTCATTTACATAACCCGTAACAAAATCTCCGTATACCGATTCATAACAAATGATCGGCCCCACTTCCTCCGTAGAAGTTGCCTGAAATGTTCCTCTCTTTTTTTGAGTGGTCTTCATTGCCACCGTGCCGCCAAGATCGATCATGACATTGCCCAGGATAGGCTTTAAAACTTCCTGGTAAGGAAAATTTTCAACGCCTACCACCAACTTTGATTTGTGATAAAAGTGAACAGAATCATTGGCAGAGATCATAAAAGCCGAATTATAATCATCATACCAGTCATTTGGCCCCAGCTGATTACTTTGACCTCTCACTCTGTTAGGATCACTAAAACGATCATACATGGAGATTCCGCTTAAAAAAGATATTTCGGGATGCCTGTTTACGAATTGAGTGGAAAAGAAGTTGGCTTCAGAATCTTCAAAACGATTCAATATGGTTCCGTCGGCAAAAACTGTTTCGGGAGCGACCACGATACTGGTCTGGGGAGTAATACTTTCTTCAGCAAGCCTGGTAAGCAGCTCCCCGATACGCTTATCATTGGTGTTGTATTTTTCGGTATAGGGGTTAACGTTGGGCTGTAGCACTACTGCCTCCAGGGTTTGTTCACTCTCCTCATAATTCCACAGAATGAAGTAGGAGACTGCTATGGGAATAAGAATAAGTAGTCCGGTTTTCACCAGGCCCCGGTATAGTATTTCCTTAGCCTTATGCTGGCGATACAGCAAAATCATTTTTAAAATGGCAATATTTGTGAGCAGTATCCAAAGGGTTCCCCCAAAGGTGCCGGTGAATTCATACCATTGTATCCAATGGGGAAATTCTGAAAACCCATTACCCAGGTTAAGCCATGGCCATGAAAATTCCCAGTTGAGGTGCAGGTATTCAAAAGCCATCCAAATACTTATAAAAAATGAGGAAGAGGCCTTAAAATTCACCCTTTTTGCCACCACATGAAATAGCAGAAAAACCAGCGACATGAGCAGGGAGTTCACGGTAATAGCGAATACTCCGCCAAAAGGTGTGGAAAAGTAAAGCCAGTAAGTGGTGATCAAATTCCAGATGAAAAAGCTGAGGTAGGAGAGTCCAAGGATCTTCCATTTACGATTGTGGGCCTGCTCCATTCGAATATTGTGCTCTGTGTAAAGCAAAGGCACAAAAGCAAAGAACAACAGCAGTGGAAACCCATAAGTAGGCCACGCGAGTGCCAGTAAGATCCCGGAAAGTAATGCGTAAAGGAAGTGTTTCATAGTATCTGGATGCTAAGGTATAAAAACTATGGATTTGAACTACCTCCGTCCTTGTTCAAAATGTCATTTCGAAGGAGCTTTTTCAGCGACTGAGAAATCTGCCTCTTGAGAAGAGAAGATACTTTTTTTGGGAAGAAACATTTTACTCTTATTCATGAGATCTCTCGTCGATTTCTTCCCTTCCGGTCAGAAACCTCTGTCGAGATGACTATAAATAGTGTCATTTCGAAGGAGCTTTTTTAGCGACTGAGAAATCTGCTTCTTGAGAAGAGAAGATACTTTTTTTGGGAAGAAACATTTTACTCTTATTCATGAGATCTCTCGTCACTTCCTTCACTTCCGGTCAGAAAGCTCTGTCGAGATGACTATAAATAGTGTCATTTCGAAGAAGCTTTTTCAGCGACTGAGAAATCTATTTCTACTTTTGTACAATCATCATGAGATCTCTTGTCGTTTCCTTCCCTGCCGTTTAGAAAGCTCTGTAGGGATGACAACAACCTGATCAAAGTCTTCCGTCTATGGACTAACGACTACCGACTAATAAAAAGTCAAGTCTCCTGGCTCTTGTAGCAAAGCGTTCTTTTTTTCCTATTTTTACACAAAACCAACCAATATGAGCCTAGCAAAACATGTCCCGAATGCCATTACTTTGATCAACCTGTTAAGTGGCAGCATAGGTGCCATATTTGCGGTGCAGGGCGATTTGGTCATGGCTGCGATCTTTGTGGCACTGGGGATCTTTTTTGATTTTTTTGACGGACTCGCCGCACGGGCGCTGAATGTCAAATCTGAACTTGGTCTTCAACTGGATTCCCTCGCCGATATGGTCACCAGCGGACTCGTGCCCGGGATCGTTATGTACCAGCTCTTTAGACAGGCACTACCGGGTTCAGCTGTTGAACCTAAAGACTGGACCACGGGACAGGACGTACTGGAGTGGAACCTTCCTGTTCTTGCCTTGTTTGGATTGCTGGTCACTCTCGCTTCTGGTTATCGCCTGGCAAAATTCAATATTGACGAGCGTCAAACAGATTCTTTCATTGGTTTGCCAACGCCGGCGAATGCTTTGCTGATACTAAGTCTGCCGCTGATCCTTATTTTTCAGCCGCAGCCTATTCTTGTAGATATCATCCTTAATCCCTGGTTCCTTGCTGCCCTTACGTTGTTCAGTTGTTTTATGCTGAATGCAGAGATTCCTTTATTCGCATTGAAATTCAGCAGCTGGGGTTTTGCAGAAAACAAGATCCGTTACCTGTTCCTTATCTTCTGTGTTATTCTGCTCATCTTCCTTCAATTCGCTGCAATACCTTTGATCATCATTAGCTATGTGATCGTTTCAATGATCACGAATAAGAGTAGTGGAGAGGCGGCAGTCGAAAGCCGGTAGTCAGAAAAAAGTCTTCCTGTCATTCAGAGCCACAGCTTTTGCGGAGCGAAGAATCTCTCGTTTCTGAAGAGATTCCTCGTTCCTCGGAATGACATTCGGATTCATCTTGTCATTCAGAGCGTAGCTTTTGCGGAGCGAAGAATCTCTCGTTTACTGAAGAGATTCCTCCTTCGTCGGAATGACAATCGATTCATCTGTCATTCAGAGCGCAGCTTTAGCGGAGCGAAGAATCTCTTGTTTCCTGAAGAGATTCCTCGTTTGTCGGAATGACAATTGAACTCATCTGTCATTCAGAGCGCAGCTTTAGCGGAGCGAAGAATCTCTCTCGCTTGTTTAATCTGATATCTGTGATGTATTTTGATGCTTTAAAAAACTGCAGGAATCTTTATTGAAAAAGTTTCTTCTTTCTCAATTCGAAGTTCTGTCCCAGGTAAACTTTTCTTACCATTTCGTCTTCGGCAAGTTCCTCTGGAATTCCGGCTTTAAGGATGCGCCCCTCAAACATAAGATAGGTGCGATCTGTAATAGCCAAAGTTTCCTGAACGTTGTGATCGGTAATAAGGATCCCGATATTTTTATTTTTCAGCTGAGCGACAATCCGCTGGATATCTTCCACGGCCACGGGGTCAACTCCGGCAAAAGGTTCATCCAGAAGAATGAAATTCGGATCTGTAGCCAGGGCACGGGCAATTTCGGTACGCCGGCGTTCTCCCCCGCTTAAAAGATCCCCACGGCTTTTGCGGATGTGTCCCAGACCAAATTCCTCGATAAGCGATTCCATCTTCATTTTCCGCTCCTTTTTGGAGAGCTTTGTGAGCTCCAGAACGCTCATAATATTATCTTCTATACTAAGCTTTCTAAACACAGAAGCTTCCTGGGCCAGGTAACCAATTCCATACTGCGCACGTTTGTACATTGGGAATTTGGTAATGTTTTCCCTGTCGAGGAAGATCCTTCCGCCATTGGGTTTGATCAATCCTACGATCATATAAAAAGAAGTGGTTTTTCCGGCTCCATTGGGACCTAGCAGTCCTACAATCTCCCCCTGGTTTACTTCCAGGGAAATGCCTTTTACAACTTCACGACCTTTATAGGATTTTACAAGACTTTCGGCGTATAACTTCATTCTATTGATATTAGTATTGAGATATGAGTATTGAGATTAGCAATTACTGTGCAAATTTCAATATAGTCATATTTTTTATGGAGCGGCTAAAGTTTACCTATGCTTGTGGATTCCAAACTTTAAACCTTGAACCTTAAACTTTGAACTAGCTTTGGCTTTCTAAAGCCTCCCAAAACTCATAAGCTCTTCTCAAATGTGGAATCACTATAGTTCCTCCCACCAAAGTAGCTATACTCAGCGCTTCCATTACTTCTTCTTTTGAAAGTCCTTCCTTATAGCTGGTTTCAAGATGATATTTAATGCAGTCATCACAACGTAACACAGCTGAGGCTACTAAGCCAAGTAGCTCCTTGGTCTTCACATCCAAAGCCCCTGCAGTGAATGCATTAGTGTCGAGGTTAAAAATACGTTTTATGATCTTGTTGTTATCGCCAAGGATCTTGTCATTCATCTTCTGGCGATATTCATTGAATTCTTCTACCTGGTTTTTCATTGCTTTTGTTTTCTTAATTTTTGATTTTCCTTCCTCATAACTATCCGTGAGATCACAATACTAACCTCATACAATACAAGCACCGGAATAGCTACAATGATCTGACTCAAAATATCGGGCGGAGTAATAATGGCCGCAAGAATTAGGACGATCACTAAAGCGAACTTCCTGTACTTCCGAAGAAACTCAGGTGTTACCAATCCTATTTTTGTAAGGAAATATATAATTATTGGTAATTCGAATATGATTCCGCAGGCTATAACCGAGGAACGTACCAGGCTTATATAACTTCCAATGTCGAATTCGTTCAATACCACTTCACTTACCTGGTATTTTCCGAGGAAATTAATAGAAAGTGGTGTCACCAGGTAATATCCGAAAAGTACTCCCAGGAAGAACAGGATTGAAGAAATGAAAATAAAGCCTCTCGATGTATTCCTTTCGTTGGCATACATAGCGGGGGAGATAAATTTCCAGAATTCATAGATGATATAAGGGAAAGCAATAATAAAACCTGCTGTAATGGAGGTCCACACGTGTGCAGAGAATTGCCCGCCCATGGTTCTTGACTGAATGGTAAAAGGCATATCATCAAAACAGAACCCGCCTTCGAGGCCTACAAAAGTTGAAAGCCGACAAAGAATGTCATATGTGAAAAAGTCGGCCTTGGTGGGGCCGAATAATAAAGTGTCGAAAATGAAACCTTTAGCTAAAAAAGCTGCAGTTCCTGCTACTACTACTGCCAGGGTCGCCCTTATGAGGTGCCAACGCAAATCCTCAAGGTGATCCAAAAATGACATTTCATCGGCAGATTTTTCTACTTTCGCCATTAAATGATTCCTTCCCTTATTAGGTTGTGTAAGTGTACCACGCCGTAGTATTTACCATCTTTTACGGCCAGTAATTGTGAGATCTTATTTTCTTCCAGCATATCCATCGCATCTACAGCCATCGCATCAAATTCAATGGTTTTAGGATTAGGGCTAAGAATATCCCTGGCCGTTAAACCTGAAATGTCAATGCTTTTTTGGAGCATACGGCGTATATCACCATCTGTCACAATTCCCAGAATTTTTCCATTGTCGAGCACAGCAGTTACCCCCAGCATTTTTTCGGAGATCTCAATGATCACCTGTGGAATGGGAGTATCTGGGGCTACCGATGGTTTCTGATTTTGGTCGGCTATATCACTAACTCTTAGGTATAATTTTTTACCCAATGCCCCTCCCGGATGGTATTTTGCAAAATCCTGACTTGAAAAGCCCCGCAGATCGAGCAGGCAAACAGCCAGGGCGTCCCCTATAACAAGTTGGGCAGTGGTACTGGTTGTAGGGGCGAGGTTATTTGGACAGGCTTCCTTTTCTACAAAGGAATTGAGAATATAGTCGGCCTGTTTTCCCAAAAAGGAATCTGTACTTCCCGTGATGGCGATAAGAGTATTCCCAAAGTTCTTGATGAGAGGCACCAATACTTTAATCTCGGGAGTATTTCCGCTTTTTGAAATACAGATCACCACATCGTCCTGTAAGATGGTGCCCAGGTCTCCGTGAATAGCATCGGCAGCATGCATGAATACTGCAGGAGTACCGGTAGAATTCAGGGTGGCCACGATCTTAGTGGCGATCACAGCACTTTTACCAATGCCGGTAATGATGACTCTTCCCCTGGATTTATACACCGCCTGTACGGCTTCCGCAAAATTATGGTCTAATAATTGCTCTAAATTCGCTATAGCTTTGGCTTCAGTTAAAATGGTTTCTCTGGCTACAGAGAGTATTTTTTCTTGAGGTGTCAAATTTGTAGAGTTAGAAGATTGTATGGAGTAAAGAAAAATGTATCTTTATTTTGTGCAAATGTATGTAAAATTGTAACACAATTGAATGACTTCGCAGGAAATCGATTTACACGAACAGCTTAAGAAATACTTTGGTTTTAGCCAGTTTAAGGGCCTCCAGGAGGAGGTAATAAAGAGTATAGTTAATGATCATAACACCTTTGTGGTAATGCCCACAGGAGGTGGAAAATCTCTTTGTTATCAATTACCGGCGCTTATAAAAGAAGGAACTGCAATTGTTGTCTCCCCCTTGATCGCTTTGATGAAGAACCAGGTGGATGCAATTCGCGGAATTTCTTCTGAAAATGGCATTGCCCACGTGCTTAACTCCAGCTTAAACAAGACTGAAGTGAAGCAGGTGAAGGAAGATATCACCAATGGAATTACCAAGCTTCTTTATGTTGCCCCCGAATCTCTTACCAAAGAAGAGAATGTCGAGTTTTTACGCAGCGTAAAAATATCTTTTATGGCCATTGATGAAGCTCACTGTATTAGTGAGTGGGGCCATGATTTTAGGCCGGAATACCGGAACCTGAGGCATATTGTTAAACGAATTGGAGATGATATTCCTATCATTGGCCTAACGGCGACAGCTACTCCCAAGGTGCAGGAAGATATCCTGAAGAACCTTGCTATTACAGATGCCCGCACTTTCAAGGCTTCCTTTAACCGTCCAAACTTATATTACGAAATACGGCCTAAGACCAAAAATGTGGATGCCGATATCATCAGGTTTGTTAAGCAGAACCAGGGAAAATCGGGTATCATTTACTGTCTTAGCAGGAAACGGGTGGAGGAACTCGCTCAAACTTTGCAGGTGAACGGGATATCAGCTGTACCATATCATGCCGGTCTTGATGCCAAGACCCGTTCCCGTCACCAGGACATGTTCCTTATGGAGGAAGTAGATGTGGTAGTAGCGACTATTGCCTTTGGGATGGGAATCGACAAGCCCGATGTGCGGTTTGTGATCCATCATGATATTCCAAAAAGTATAGAAAGTTATTACCAGGAAACAGGTCGTGCAGGAAGAGATGGAGGCGAAGGCCATTGTCTCGCGTTCTACGCATATAAAGATATTGAGAAGCTGGAGAAATTCATGAGCGGTAAACCTGTGGCCGAGCAGGAGATCGGTCAGGCACTGCTTCAGGAAGTGGTTGCCTTTGCTGAAACTTCTGTTTCCAGGAGAAAATTTATCCTGCACTACTTTGGTGAGGACTTCGATGAAAAAACCGGCGAAGGAGCCGATATGGATGACAACGTAAGGAATCCCAAGAAGCAGCACGAAGCAAAAGACGAAGTAGAATTGTTGTTGCGAACAATTAAGGAAACCAAACAGTTATATAAATCCAAGGATGTGGTGAATACCTTAGTAGGTAAATCTAATGCCATGATCAAGTCTCATCGTACAGATGAGCACGAACTCTTCGGAAAAGGTGCCGACAAAGATTCCAAATATTGGATGGCCCTTTTGCGACAGGTATTGGTTGGAGGATTTCTGCGGAAAGATATTGAAACTTACGGAGTCGTGAAGCTTACCGATAAAGGGGAGAAATTCCTGAAAAAGCCGGATTCTTTCATGATGACCGAAGATCATATATATGAAGTGGGCGGCAATGACGGAATAGTTACTGCAGCCAAATCTGGCGGTGGTACCGATGAAAATCTTCTTAAAATGCTGAAGGATCTGCGTAAGAAAATCGCTAAGGATCTTGGGCTTGCTACCCATCTCATTTTCCAGGATCCTTCTCTGGAAGACATGGCCTTGAAGTACCCTGTTTCTCTTGAGGAACTTGGAAATATTCACGGAGTAGGGGAAGGAAAAAAATCCAAACCTTACAGTAAGAAGTTTGTTGAACTCATCTCCAATTACGTCGAGGAAAATGATATTACCCGTCCCGATGATCTGGTAGTAAAAACTACCGGTGCCAACAGTGGCCTTAAGTTATATATCATTCAGAACGTTGACCGTAAACTGCCGCTTGACGACATCGCCTCTGCAAAAGGCATGGAAATGACTGCATTTCATTAAGGAAATGGAAGCCATTGTCTACAGCGGTACCAAGCTTAACATCACCTATTGGATCGACGACATCCTCGATGAAGATCAGCAGGAAGAAATACATGATTATTTTCTCGATGCCCAAACCGATAAGATCGAAGATGCTCTTGATGAATTTGAAGGTGATTACGATGAAGAAGAATTGCGATTATACAGGATCAAATTTATTAGTGAAGTAGCAAATTAGAAGGCTGAAGGTTTAGTGATAAAGGATTAATAGCCGAAACGAAAGTTTCGGCTTTTTTTGTTTGAAATGTTTTTGCTCATAATCTTGATCTCGTCTCCTAGGGCCAAGTATGAATAGAAAAAACATTCAGCTCCAGGATAAATTCCAAAGTCCCGTAGGAATGACAATGGAAATGATTCGGTCAGTCAGAGTAGCTGTAGCGGAGCGAAGAATCTCTAGTTGTCAGCAGTAGTAGTCACGACAGTTCGGTATAAAAAATATTCAGGATTAATATAGCCCCGTAGGGGCGGCAGCCCGGCAGGTAGGGGTAGAGAAGAATTTTGTTAGCAGGAACAAAGTCCCGTAGGGACGACAGGAAATCCGTGCGCATTCATTAAATTCGAAATAACAATATTGCCAATGGCCAACACATACACCCAGATTCACGTTCATTTTATATTTGCCGTTAAATTTAGGCAGGGCCTAATTCAGAAGGAATGGAAAGATCGGCTTTACCAGTACATCATTGCAATTGTAAAGAACAATGGCCACAAAATGTTGATCATAAATGGAATGCCAGATCATGTTCATTTGCTCATCGGCTTAAGGCCTGAACAATCAATTTCGAGATCTTATGAAAGATGTAAAAAGCAATTCTTCGAAATGGATCAATGAACAGAATTTTATAAAAGGAAAATTCGCATGGCAAGAGGGCTACGGGGCTTTTACATACTCAAAATCTCAATTGCCCCGCCTAATTTCATATATTGAGAATCAAGAAGAACATCACAAGAAGAAGACATTTCAGGAGGAATATTTAAAAATTCTTGAAGAACAGAAGGTGGAATATAATCCCCAATATTTATTTAAAGATCCGGATTCTAAACCTGTCGCCCCTACGGGGCTATTAATTTGTCGTTGATCATGATCTTACCAAACTATCGATCCCTGCCGGGACATACTTTTAAGCAGAAAGTAAATTATTTCCTTAACATTCTCCTAATTCTTCCTCTTTCCGCAGACATTAATTAATAAACATTATTCATTTCTTTATCTTTGCGTTTTAACTTAAAAAAACGACATGAACGACGGATTATACGCAAAACTCCACACTACAAGAGGAGAGATAACAATAAAACTTGAACACGAAAAAACACCCAGGAACCGTAGGGAACTTTGTGGGACTGGCAGAGGGAAACCTTGAGAACGAAGCTAAGCCACAGGGGAAACCTTATTACGACGGACTTAAATTTCACCGTGTAATCCCCGATTTTATGGTACAGGGAGGAGATCCTAAAGGAACTGGTGTTGGCGGACCGGGATATCAATTTGAAGATGAGATCCACCCCGACCTTAAACACGACCGCCCCGGAATTTTATCTATGGCCAATGCCGGACCGGGAACTAACGGAAGCCAGTTCTTTATTACACATGTTGCCACTCCATGGCTTGATGGAAAGCACACTGTGTTTGGACATGTAGTGGAAGGTCAGGATGTTGTTAACGCTATCAAACAGGGTGACACCATAGACAAAGTCGAAATTATCCGCGAAGGGGAGTCGGCTAAAAATTACAACGCAGTAGAATCTTTCCGCCAGTTCAATGGAGCAAAAGCCGAAAGAGAAGCAGCAGCCAAAAAGCAGCAAGAAGAAATGATGGGGGAACTTGCTCAGGGTTTTGAAAAAACTGATAGCGGATTGCGATATAAAATGATCGCTGAAGGAAATGGTAAGAAAGCTGAGAAAGGACAAACAGTTTCTGTACACTATAAAGGAATGTTACCCGATGGTACGGTCTTCGATTCTTCTTATAAAAGGAAACAACCTATTGAATTTCCCTTGGGGAAAGGTCATGTGATAGAGGGTTGGGATGAAGGAATCCAGTTACTTAAGGAAGGAGATAAGGCAAGATTTGTCATTCCATCCCATCTTGCATACGGTTCCCGTGGTGCCGGCGGAGTGATCCCTCCCGATGCTACTCTTGTATTTGATGTAGAGCTGGTAAAGGTGAAGTAAATACCTGAAATCAATTATAATAAGAAAACCTCAGTATCCTTATGGAAGCTGAGGTTTTTATTTTAGCCATTAGCCATTAGCCATTAGCCATTAGCCATTAGCCATTGGTCCCTAGACCTTAGGCCTTAATCCTTAAACCTTGTTAGTCCGGTTGAGGTGTCATTCTCAAATAGGATTTCACTTCTTTAAAACCTTTAGGGAATAATTTTTCAGCCTCCTCATTGCTTACAGATGGACTAATTACCACGTCCTCTCCCGACTTCCAGTTGGCGGGTGTTGCAACTTTCTTATAAGCGGTAAGCTGCAAAGAATCTATTACCCGCAACAGCTCTTCAAAATTTCTTCCGGTGCTGGCGGGATAGGTGATCGTAAGTTTGATGGTTTTATCGGGTGCAATGACGTACACAGATCTTACAGTTAGAGTGTCATCTGCATTGGGGTGGATCATATCGTAAAGATCGGACACCTTTCTGTCTTCATCGGCAATAATGGGAAAATTCACCGTAGTATGTTGGGTTTCATTGATATCCTTTATCCAGTCTTTATGGGACTCCACGCCATCTACACTTAGCGCCATCACTTTCACATTCCGCTTTTCAAATTCATCCTTGTATTTGGCTGCCGCGCCGAGTTCGGTGGTGCAAACCGGGGTATAATCTGCCGGATGGGAAAATAATATTCCCCAGCTATCCCCCAGAAAATCGTAAAAGTTGATTTTTCCCTGAGAGGTTTCGGCATCAAAGTTTGGGGCTTTGTCTCCAAGTCGTAATGTACTCATGATTAAAGAATTTAAGAGTGAATAAACACTATAAATTTACTGAATATTAAATGCTTGGAAGCGGCCCGCAGTTAAATCTGAGTTAATATTTCCTAGGAATCAATTGACAATGAGGAATTATTCAATTATCAAACAGCAATTTAAACCTTAAACCTTAAACCTTAAACCTTAAACCTTAAACCTTCCCGGTGTATTTCCATTTGATAGAACATCCCACGCTTGGTTTCTGTGGTCCCGGAACAGGTCGGCTGCCAAGCAAAGCGTCAAGAGCTTCCCTTAATTCCCTGCCGTTTAAAGAATGTCCGTTCCCCGGGCGGGAGCTGTCCAGCTGCCCGTGGTAGACCAGCTTTTGTTCCCCGTCAAAAAGGTAAAAATCAGGGGTGCATTCTGCTTTATAACTTCGGGCCACCTCCTGCGTGCGGTCATAGAGGTAAGGGAAGGTAAAGTTGTGCTTTCGGGCAAATTTCCACATGAGATCGGGATGATCTTCAGGAACTTTTTCCACATCATTACTGCTTATGGCAACAAAACCAAATCCCAGCACCCGATAATCATTAGCTACGCGTACAATTTCATCTACCACATGTTTTACATATGGGCAATGGTTGCAAAGAAACATGATCACAGTTCCCCTTTCTCCTTCTACGTCCACCAGTGAATGCAGGTTTGCCGTGACAGCATCGGGTAATTCGAAATCTATTATTTCAGTTCCCAGCGGGAGCATATTTGAAGCAGTTTCAGCCATTTTTTAAATTGGTTTCCGCCCTGAAAATACAAATTTCCTGCGGAATATTCTCAGAATTACTATCTTGGTTCAACCATAATAAAATTCTATGCGCTCCTTAGACCAATGGTTTTCTGAATATGCTGTAAGTCACCAGAACGAGACGAACCAGCTGATACATTACATCTGTGTACCGGCAATTTTCTTTTCTATTGTGGGTTTGTTGATGAGCATTCCGCCGGGGCCTCTAACAGGAATTTTTCCAATGTACATTCCGTTTTTAGAGAATTGGGCAGTAGTAGCTCTAATCCTGGTCTTGCTGTTCTACATGCGGCTATCAGTTTCCATGGGAATTAAGATCCTTATTTTCGCCGGAATCTGCATCGCAGGAAATTATTTCATTTCCCAGGTCGCCACCCTCTGGCTTGTCTCGCTGATCATTTTTGCAGTTGCATGGGTAGGGCCAGTTCTATGGACACAAGGTGGAAGGGAAAAAACCTTCATTTCTCAAAGATATTCAATTCCTCCTCATCGGCCCCGCATGGGTGATCAAGAAGGTGTTTGGATAGTGGAAGTTAGATTTCAGAAATACGAAATTAGAAGTCAAAAACTTCTGAAACTTTTTCGGCTCCCTTTAGGGAAGGGGTAAAACGAAAAAGTTTCCAGATGGCGTGGATTTGCAATCCGTGACGAGGGCAAAGCAATTCAAAAAACCACAGACAATAAACTATGAACCATATCTCCTGGAAAGATTTCGAAAAAGTGGAAATGCGGGTTGGTACTATTACTGAAGTTTCAGATTTCCCTGAAGCCCGCACTCCCGCTTATCAGCTAAGGATCGATTTTGGTCCTGAGATCGGGATCCTGAAATCTTCAGCGCAGATCACCAAAAGATATTCCAGAGAAGACCTGGAGGGAAGACAGATCATCGCTGTTGTAAATTTTCCGAAGAAACAGATCGCAAATTTCATGAGCGAATGCCTGGTGCTGGGATCTGTAGGTGATGAAAATGACATTGTGCTACTCCAGCCGGGATCCAGAGTTGAAAACGGGTTGAGAGTAGGCTAGTTTCATTTCAGTTTTTTAACTTTGCAGCGTGAAAATTTTAGCTGTCTTCATTTCTCTCCTGGTGATCGTTTTGAACGGAATTCCGTGTTGTGCAGATGACTGCAGCGACGAAATTGTTTCTGAACAACAGGAATCCGAAACACACAGCAGTGAACTTTGTTCTCCCTTTTTAAACTGCGGTACCTGTAATGCAGTCGTGTTTCAGGAAGAGCCGCCAAAAATGCTATTTTCAGAACCCGTGCTGGGCAGAGAATATATTGAGGCAGAGGAAGGATTGATCTCAGAATTTACTTTCCGCATCTGGCAGCCCCCAAAGAATAGCTAAACAACTTCGCAGGGAATTCTTCCCAAAGCTATTTTTTCAATTCCAATTATATATAATGACACAAAAGATATTTTTGTTGCTGGCCCTTTGTTTTTGTGGCCTGGCAGCAAACGCACAGAACGTGCTTAAAATTACAGGTAATAGACGCCGAGACAGATCAACCTCTTTATGGCGCCAATGCTTCCATAGCAGGTACTACTATTGGTGCCACTGCAAATGAAGAAGGGGTGATCACCCTTGAAAATATTCCCAATGGGATTCAAATAATCCGGATAAGTTATGTGGGCTTTGCCACACAGGAGCTGAGTCTGGACTTTCCGCTTGCTGAAGAGAAATTTTTTACAATTGAACTTGCTCCCGAAGGGGAACACATGGAAGAGGTGATCATCTCTGCTACCCGATCCCGCCGTACTATTGCCGATCTTCCTACCCGCGTTGAGGTGATCTCGGGCGAGGAACTGGGCGAAAAAGGCAATATGAAACCCGGAGATATCCGCATGCTGCTGAATGAAACTACCGGGATCCAAACGCAACAGACTTCTGCGACTTCTTATAATTCCAGTATCCGTATTCAGGGGCTGGATGGAAAATATACCCAGCTGCTTAAAGATGGTTATCCGCTGTATTCAGGATTTTCCGGCGGATTGAGTCTGCTGCAAATTGTGCCGCTTGACCTGCAACAGGTAGAAGTGGTGAAAGGTGCATCTTCAACACTTTATGGTGGGGGAGCGATCGCCGGACTCGTGAACCTGGTTTCCAAAACTCCGGGAGAGGAGCGGGAGATGAATTTTCTGCTTAACGGAACTTCTGCCCTGGGCCTTGATGTTAGCGGATTTTATTCTGATACCTTCGGAAAGTTTGGTACTACTTTGTTTGCTTCCTACAATTACAGTGATCCTTATGACCCTGCCGATATTGGCCTTACTGCCATTCCGGAAGTAAATCGTGTGACCCTGAATCCGAAGTTGTTTTATTACCCTTCTGAAAATGCCACTTTAGAGCTGGGAGTGAATACGGTTATTGAAGAAAGAACAGGTGGAAATATCGCATTTTTGGAAGGTGAGAATGTTTCCGATCCTTATTTTGAAAGGAACAATACCGAAAGGATCACCACCCGCGCCGGTTATACTGAGCTTTATGAGAACGGAAGTTCTTTGATGATCAAGAACAGCTTCAGCTTTTTTGAGCGGAAGATCGAGATCCCCGATTTCACTTTTTCGGGAGATCAGCTGGCTTCTTTCAGCGAGATCACCTACAATTTTGGTGATGTTGACCTGGAGTGGGTGGCCGGATTGAATTTAGTTTCCGATAAGTTTACTCAGGATCCTACAGGAACTTCCGAAGTGGTGGATTACAACCACATCACTTATGGAGCTTTCCTTCAGAACAACTGGCGTATCTCCAATATGTTCAGCCTGGAGAGTGGATTGCGTACCGATTACCAGAACGAGTACGGCTGGTTTGTGCTGCCGCGACTTTCAGCATTGATCGAATTTTCTGATGCCTGGACAATGAGAGCTCGGCGGCGGACTGGGTTATAAAACTCCGACCATCTTTACTGAAGATGCTGAAAGAATTCAGTTTCAAAATGTGATGCCTATAGATGTTTCTGAAACTGAAGCCGAACGTTCCATTGGAGCAAACTTTGATATTAACTACCGTACCGACCTTTTCGAGGTGATAGACTTTAGCGTTAACACACTATTTTTCTATACCAGGGTTAATGATCCTATTATGTTGACCGCAGCATTTTCAAATGGGTTTAACCAGAATTATGTTTATACACAACCTGATGGTTATTTAGATACCCAGGGAGTGGAAGCGAATTTCCGGTTCAAGTATGGAAACTTTAAACTTTTCACCGGTTATACCCTTGCCGATGTGAATGAGCATTATAACGGCGAAACCTTTGAAGCTCCTCTTGTGGCCCAGCACCGCCTGAATAATGTGCTGGTTTATGAAATTCATGAAAAGCTGGTTATAGGATTGGAAGGTTACTATTTTGGAGAGCAAAAGCTTGAAGGAGGCATGACAGGACAGGATTACTGGATCTTTGGGTTGATGACCGAAAAGAAATGGGAGAATTTCTCTTTATTTCTAAATTTCGAGAACTTCACCGATACCCGTCAAACCCGATTTGATGATATTTATACCGGTTCAATTTCAGATCCGCAGTTTCGCGATATCTATGCACCCGTTGATGGATTTGTTATTAATGGTGGGATAAAGATCAATCTCTAATTGTTGCAGGTTCCAGGTTACATGTTGCCTGCCTGCCCGCCGAAGCTTTAGCGAAGGAGGGTTGGGTTGCGAGGTGCGGGTTACGGGTTTTTGTTTAGGTGGTGACTTTGAATTTTGAATTTTGAACCTTGTTTCCACCAAAGTTCCTCCGTAGCGTCCCCTCCACCGGAGGGGTGGCCGCAGGTCGGGGTGGGAATTTTACATTCCCGTCACCCTGAACTTGTTTCAGGGTCTAAGTTCAACTGAAAATGCCATTTTTTTTGATTTTCACTAGTACTTCTAAAATCCTACTTCTAATTTTACAGATATGGAAAACGAAAAATATAAAAAGAGACTGCATTACGCGCTCATCCTCAGTTTCATCACTATTGGCTACAATTTAATAGAGGGAGTAGTTTCCACCTTTTTTGGAGCCAGTGATGATACGCTTGCACTATTTGGATTTGGACTTGATAGTTTTGTGGAGGTGCTTTCGGGCGTGGGAATTGCACATATGATCTACAGGATGAAAAGAAATCCTGTAAAGGAGAGGGATAGTTTTGAGGTCACCGCCCTAAAAATTACCGGAACGGCGCTTTATCTACTTACTGCAGGATTAGTGGTGGGAGCTGTGCTGGCTATTATCAATAAGTCGGAACCCGACACTACACTGGCGGGAATTATAATCGCAGTGCTATCTATTCTCACCATGTATTTTCTGTACAGGGAAAAGATAAAGGTAGGAGAGAAGCTGGAAAGTCAGCCGATCATTTCGGATGCCAAATGCACCAAAACCTGTTTTTACCTGTCATTCATTTTACTCGCTTCCAGTCTGCTTTATGAGCTGTGGCAAATCCCTTATGTCGATGCCCTGGGAAGTCTGGGAATTGCATGGTATGCCTGGAAAGAAGGAAAAGAAGCTTTTGAGAATGCAAGGACCAAGAGCCTGAGTTGTAGTAGTGACTGCTGTTAAGTTAGATATTAGATGTTAGACATGAGATATTAGACTTTGGCCATAGTTAATGCTATTTGGTTCTCAAGCTGGATTAAATTTTTGACTCATTTTGATTCTGTAATCCACGGCAAGGCAGGAAAGCAGTGATTCTTCGAGGTTTTGAATTGCCGCCGGCTTTAGCCGGAGGATTAAGATAAAATATAAAATGGGCTTTAGCCCAAAAAAAGAGGTTCCAAAAATGTCATTTTTGGAACCTCTTATTTAATAAAGTCTAGGATCTAGACTCTAGAAGGTTTGCGACAGCAAACCGATCTAACTTCTATTTCTCACTACTCAATACTAACTTCTTAATACTAAATCTACATTTCATCCCCAAAGAAAATAGCATTCATCAACAACTTGTTAGTACCATACCAAAACGCCCGGAAGTTCGTGTTGTCTGTAAACAGGATCACATTACCTTTTTTCATTGAATTGTGCTTAAAAGGGACGGTACCGGGTAACAGCTCCAGATTCTCTTCGCTAATGTATCCACTTAATAAAGGTTCTTCGGTGTAACGGATCGGGTTCTTATAAGAAGTGGAATCTGCTTCCACAAAAAGAGTGGTATCTCTAAAAAGTGCAATTTTATCATCTTTATAACCAAAGTTGATTGGATGTGAACGATCCTGTTTGGCTTCAAAAATAGCTCCGCCAATTCCCTGGGCACCTCTAAAATCCCGTCGTTGCTCAAAAGTGATATTTTTCGCCTGTATTTTATTTTCTTTGAATTCCAGGTCGAGAAACTCATTTTTGTCCAGCCAGGTTGCAGCATTTTTATAGCCGATCAAAGTTCCGCCATTGCGGACCCATTCCTTTAGTTTTTCTGCATCTTCTTTTTCAAGAATATTGCCGCGGGAATTGGAAAGAATGATATCTGTATAGCGGCTGAGATCTGTTCGGGAGAAATTGGAAAGATCGAGCTTGGTGATCTTCATATCATACCGCTGATCAAAAAGATGCCAGATCTCCCCTGCGTCATAAGGTGTAATTCCTTCCCCAACCAGTAATGCAACTTTTTGAGGTTCCAGGGCACGAAACTGGTTACTTCCCAGGTTAACTCCGCCTGTGAGACCGGTGTCGGCTGCAGAGATCTCCACCTGTGAATCTTTGGAAACTTCTCTTAAGAAGTCATAGATCTCTTCAGAATTCATTTTTTGATTCTGTGCCGGGATCAGGATGGTTCCGTAGTCGAATTTTTTGTTTCCGGTGTTGAAAGGCTGCATTGCCACTTTCGCCCGTAATCCTTTGTTCAGGATAGTGTTGAGAGCTTTCGGAGCTTCATAAGGATGCCATTCCATGAGGTAAGCATACTCACTTTTTTCGGGAAGATCAACTGCAGGTCTTGTAAGACTGTCGATCATTTTCTCCGGCAACATTCATTTTAGCTTCGTCTGTGAAATCAAGATTAAAAGACAATGGGAAGGACCACGCTGAAATATCATAGAAAAGACTGTCCTGGAACTCCGTTCTTCTTTCAAACATGGCTTCTACAAGCCGCTGGTGTTTTTGCTTCTTTGGCACTACATAGCTGCTCCCGGGATTGAAGGTTTCCCCATTCTTGCTGAATTCCTCCTGCAGTTCGTGTATTTCAACTTTGTGACGTTTTAGAATTTCGGCCAGGTGATATGCCGAAGAAGCATCTTTGGTGCTTCCAAAGACATAAGCTCCTTTTTCGGCTTCCTTCCGGGCGTTCTGGTAAAAATTCCGCTGGTAATCCAGGATTTTCACCCGCATCTCTTTTGCTGCCTCGAGGGTAGAAAGCGCCGCAGTGAACTGGTTGCGGATGGTGAATGGAAAGGTGAGGATCCCATTATCGGTTTCCTGCGCATGTCCGCGGGAACTTCCCTGCTCAAAAAGGATCCCGATACTTCCCTGAATATCGGGGAAAGTAGATCCTTTTCCGTAGTAAAAGTCGTCGTAATTCTCTTCAGAATAATAAAGCGAACCAATATCATCTAAAGCCGCAGCGTGATAGGTCCCGATCTCTTTGGTCAACTCCTGATTAAGATCTGGAGTTAAAGGATGTGTTCTCGAAGGAATTCCCGGCTGAAAGAAAAAGGAAGAATTTGATCCCATTTCATGATGATCTGTCAGGATGTTTGGATACCATTTGTGGAAAGTCTCTATTCTCGCACGACTTTCGGGCAATTGTACCGGCAGCCAGTCCCTGTTCATATCAAACCAGTAGTGGTTGGTTCTCCCTCCCGGCCAAACTTCATCGTATTCGCGGTCCTGAGGGTCGGGGTTGATATTTTCGCTCTTGTTTGTGTTCGCCCAGTATGCGAAACGCTGTAGACCATCGGGATTGAAAACAGGATCAAAGAGGATGATGGTGTTATTCAAAAGTTCGTTTATTTCGGGACCTTCGGCAGCAGCAAGGTGATATGCCGCGAGAAGCGCAGCATTTGCACCGCTGGCTTCATTACCATGGATGGAGAAGCCCTGATTTACAACGACGGGCATTTCAGAAGTATCCAGATCTTCGGACCCTGGTTCTGTCAAAGCACGTGTTGGCGACGTATCTCTTCCAGGTTTTGGTGATTATCTTCCGAAGTTATTGTGAGAAGAATAAGCGGCCTGCCCTCAAAGGTGCGTCCGCGATTCTCCAGGGTGATCCTCGGAGAAGCTTCGGCTAAAGCTCTCATGTAGTTAAGGATCTGGTCATGGCTCGCATGCCTTTCCCCGGGAATATAACCCAGGATATCCTGCGGCTTAGGAATTTCGGGATTATAGGTTACGTCCTGGGGCAAATAATAGGAGAGGTCAAGGTCCTCCTGTGCAAATAAATTAAGATTAAAAAGGAGAACAAGGGCAAGAATAAAGGATCTCATAAATGGCATTTTTGGTACCCCAATATAAAAAAAACCGTCCCAATTGCCCGGGACGGTTTTCTTAGTTGAAGTATAATTCTATTATATGTCTTCGAAACTGATATCTGTAAAGGCAGCGGCAGATGGAGCAGCGGTTGCTTCTACCTTTCTTTCCTCTCCCTCTTCATACTCTTTCTTGAAATTCTTTTGGTGGCGCTCGCTTATGACTTCTTCACCTTTTTCATTAAGGATATAATCTGTCATCTCCTGAAGGATCTCGTTAAAACCGGCAAAATCCTCTTTGTAAAGATAGATCTTGTGCTTCTTGTAGTGGAAAGACCCGTCATCATTGGTGAATTTTTTACTCTCGGTAATCGTCAGGTAATAATCGTTTGCCTTAGTTGCCCTAACATCAAAGAAATAGGTGCGTCTTCCGGCTCTTAAGACCTTGGAAAAAATCTCTTCTTTTTCAATCGTTCCATTGTCGCTCATAATCAATTTATCTTTTACGGTTTGTAAATCATAGGTTCAAAAATCCAAAAAAAATTAACATTCTACAACAAATTTTTACATTTCTTTTTCACTGAGTTGTTTCAGGTATAATTCTTTATAATAACCTTCTGTTCCAAGGAGTTGTTGATGGGTGCCGCGCTGCACGATCCTGCCGTCTTCCAGGATGATGATCTTGTCGGCATTCTTTACTGAAGAGATCCTGTGGCTAACGATTATAGTGGTTTTGTCTTTACTGATTTTGAAGAGGTTGTTAAGGATTTCCTCCTCGGTCTCTGTATCTACTGCGGAAAGAGAATCGTCAAAAAGCAGGATTTTTGGGTTATGTACAATGGCCCGGGCAATAGACACCCGCTGTTTTTGTCCGCCGGAAAGGGTGATTCCACGTTCTCCCAGGACGGTGTCGTATCCTTTGCTGAAGCCTGTGATATTCCTGTGAACGGCAGCATTTTTTGCAGCCTCAATGATCTCCTCCTCAGTAGCATCTGCTTTCCCGAATTTTATATTATTCCTGATGGAGTCGCTAAACAGGAATGCGTCTTGCGGCACGTAGCCTATGCTTTCTCTAAGCTCTTTAAGGTTCATGCTTTGTACGTTCTCGCCGTCAATGGTGATCTCTCCCTTTTCAACGTCATACAAACGGCCAATCAACTCAAGAATAGTAGATTTTCCCGAACCTGTTTTTCCAATGATCGCTAAAGTCTCTCCACTTTCCACTTCAAAAGTGACATTTTTGAGAGCTGTTATATTCGTGTCCTCATAAGTGAAAGTTACATCTTTAAAGGCAATGGAACCCTGCACGTCTTCAGGTTTGTTGGAAGGATTCTGGATCTGAGATTTTTCTTTAAGGAATTCGTTGATCCTTTTCTGTGAAGCTTCGGCTTGTTGCACAATAGAGGTGACCCATCCTACAGTGGCAACGGGCCAGGTGAGCATATTTACGTAAAGCAGAAATTCCACAATAACTCCCAGATTTTCAATTTCCCCGTTGATGAATTTCCTGCCCCCAATATAGATCACCAGGATGTTACTGGCTCCAATTAGCAGGATCATAAGCGGAAAAAAGAATGCCTGTACCTTCACCAGGTCGATGTTTTTTTCTTTGTTCTCGTTGGAAAGTGTGACGAAAGAAGCATTTGTTTGCGGTTCGATCCCGTAAGATTTTATTACTGAAATTCCGCTGAAGCTTTCCTGGGTAAAGGTGTTGAGCTTTGACAAATATTGCTGAACGATCGTACTCCGTTTATTGATGGCCACGCTCAGCTTATAAATAGCAAAGGAGAGGATGGGGAGGGGAGTGATCACGTAAAGTGTAAGTTCCGGCGCCTGCAGGAACATATAAGGGATCACAACGATGAACAGGATCCCGGTTTGAACACTGTACATAAAAGCGGGCCCGGCGTACATTCTTACTTTGGAGACATCTTCGCTTATCCTGTTCATGAGATCTCCCGTTCGGTTCTTCTTGTAGAAATTCAGGGAGAGGTCCTGGTATTTCCGGTAAACTTCATTTTTAAGATCATACTCGATATGCCTTGAAACCACAATGATCGCCTGTCTCATCAAAAAGGTAAAAAGAGCAGCCATTAAGGTCGCGCCCAGGATAAGGAGGATATTATTCATAAGCTCGTTACGCAGGGCAGCTTCCGAAGTTATTTCGCCGTTCACATATTGTTCAATGGCAGTAGTGGATTCTCCAATGAAACGGGGAGTAAGTATGGCAAAAATTCGCGCCAGGATTGTAATGAAAATACCACCTATAAGGTGCCATTTATATTTGTAGAAGTATTTATTTAAATGCTTAAGTTCTTTCATAAGGTTGCACCGGCTGCATTTTCAATTTCACATTTTTGTTCAGGCAAATGTCATTAAATTGAAATATTCATTATTTTCGCCTTGAAATATTTCGAATAACGAAATTAATTTAATTTTTAAACTAATGACAGTGGATGTTCTAAAGGCAAATGAACTTAAAAAAGCCGCTCCGGTCTTTGGGCAGCTTTCTTTTGATGACCATGAACAAGTGGTTTTTTGCAACGACAAAGATACAGGATTAAAGGCAATTATCGGAATTCACAACACAGTTTTAGGTCCTGCCCTGGGAGGAACACGTATGTGGAACTACAGCAGTGAATGGGACGCCGTTAATGATGTTTTGCGACTTTCCCGCGGAATGACTTTTAAAAGTGCTATTACAGGACTTAACCTTGGCGGCGGTAAAGCTGTGATCATTGGAGATGCCAAAACCCAGAAGACTCCCGAGCTTATGCGTAGGTTTGGAGAATTCGTTCATTCTTTAAGCGGAAAATATATCACTGCCGAAGATGTAGGGATGGAAACTGCCGACATGGATACGGTACGTGAGGTGACGCCATACGTTACAGGAATTTCTGAAGATAAAGGTGGCGCAGGGAACCCTTCACCCGTTACAGCCTATGGAGTCTACATGGGAATGAAAGCTGCAGCTAAATTCCGCTACGGGACAGACGACCTGCAGGGAAGATCTGTTCTTGTACAGGGAATTGGCCACGTAGGGGAATCTTTGGTAGATTATCTTGCAAAAGAAGGTGCAGATGTGATCATAAGTGATATTAATCAGCAGAAATTAACTGAAGTTCGGGATCGCTATAACGCAACGATCTATGGTGGCGAAGATGTATATGGTGCAGATGTTGATATCTATGCCCCATGTGCCCTTGGAGCTACAATAAACGACCAGACCATTGACAGGTTCAAGGCTTCCATTATTGCAGGAGCTGCGAATAACCAGTTGGCCGATGATACAAAGCATGGAATCATTCTTAGGGAAAAAGGAATAATTTACGCTCCCGATTTTCTAATCAACGCCGGTGGTATCATCAATGTATATGCCGAACTGGAAGGCTATGGAAGAAAAGAGATCATGGAGAAAACCCAGAACATCTATAATACAACTCTTGAAATCCTTACTACTGCCGAGGCTAACGACATTTCAACTCATGAAGCTGCTTTAAAAGTAGCAAAGCAGCGAATTGCCGATAGAAAAAATAGCAAATAACCCCAGCGGTTTTTTAATTAAATAGTATTTTTGCCGGGCGAAAGGAAAAAACCTTTCGCCCTAATTTTTTAAAGTTCTTTTACAGCTATGTTGACCAGAAGACATATCAGGGTTAAAGTAATGCAGTCACTGTACGCCTATTCCCAAAGCGAAAATGACAATCTAAAAGCAGAGGAGAAATTCCTGCTTAAAAGCATGGACGAGATGTATGACCTGTATCTTTTAATGCTGGATCTCTTTGTTGAGATCAAGGATTATGCAGAGAATTACATGGAGAAATCCCAGCAAAAGCATCTGCCTTCTGTAGAAGATGTAGACCCCAACCGCAAGTTTGTTGATAACGAGTTGATCTCCCAGATAGGCAAGAACAGATCTCTTGACCTTGCGCTGGAAACCCGCAAGCTCAACAATTGGAAGAATGATGATGAGTATGTGGAGATCCTTTGGTCTGAGATCAAAAAGAGCGAACTCTACGAAAATTATATGGCTACCCGTACTTCCAGTTTTAAGGAAGATAAAGAATTCGTCATAGCGATCTTTAGAGAAATAATTGCTCCAAACGATAAACTGTACGATTACCTGGAAGATAAGAAGATCACCTGGATAGATGACCTTCCGCTTGTGAACACTGCAATAGTAAAGATGTTGCAAAAATCATCTGCAGGTAAAGAGCAGGCGCTTACTCAGCTTTTCAAAAGTTCAGATGACAAAGAGTATGCGGTAGAGTTATTCAGGAAAACTTTGCTTAACGATGAAAGCCTTGCTAATGAAATGGTAGGGAAGACTCCAAACTGGGATAAAGAAAGAATTGCCGATCTTGATACTATTTTGATCAAAATGGCTATTTGCGAGTTTCTTAAATTTCCATCTATTCCCGTTAAGGTAACTATTAACGAATATTTAGAAATTGCCAAAGAATATAGTACTCCTAAAAGTAGTATTTTTATTAACGGGATCCTTGATAAGCTTTCAAAAGAGTACAGGGAAAACGGCAAACTGAATAAAATAGGCAGGGGTCTTATGTAGTCCTGCAAATTTTCTTAATTTTATCCACTTTAACTTTAAATTGTAAATCATGAAAAAAGGAATTTTATTACTGGCATTAATTGCTGCCTTCAATTTTACTTCCTGTAAGGAGAATGCAGCCGAAAAAGTACAGGCAGAAAACGTAGAAGAAGCTGCACTACGTGATTCACAGGATGTTGTATATCCTAAATTAACCTTTGAAAATACAGAGCACGACTTTGGAACCATCGACCAGGGTACTAACGTAGAGCACACTTTTACCTTTACTAATACAGGGAAAGCACCTCTTGTAATTACAAATGCTTCCAGCTCATGTGGATGTACAGTTCCAACATGGACAAAAGAGCCTATTGCTCCGGGAGAAACAGGTGAAATGCTTGTGAAGTTTAACGGTAGTGGTCAAAACCAGGTTACCAAAACAGTAAATATAACTGCTAATACCGAAACCGGGAAAGAGCAAATCAAAATTAAAGCTTTTGTAGAGCCTAAGGCACAGTCTTAAGCATAAGCAAAAAGCAACAGAACTATCTATGGATCAATTAACCCAGTTTGCCCCAATTATTTTAATGTTCATTGTGGTGTATTTTTTTATGATACGCCCGCAAATGAATCGTGCCAAGAAAGAAAAACAGTTCTCGTCTGAACTCAAGAGAGGAGACAGAGTTGTTACCAAAAGCGGAATGCACGGAAAAATAGTTGATTTCAGTGATAAACAAAACGCAGTAATTATTGAAACCGGTGCCGGAAAGATCACTTTTGACAGGTCTTCCATATCAATGGAGATGAGCCGAAAGTTAAATGAACCGGCAGTAAAGGAAACCAAATAGATCCAAATTCCTGGATCAAATAATAAAAAGCTCCCGTCATTTGGCGGGAGCTTTTTTATTTTAAAGTACCAAACCTCACAGGTTTTCAAAACCTGTGAGGTTTTTTCATTCAAGTAAATAAGAACAAAAGATGCTGAAACAAGTTCAGCATGACGTGAATGGTCACTATTCATGGATCGGACCGTCACCCTGAATTCATTTCAGGGTCTTAGGGTGGAGAGTGAATTTTAAATAAAAATTTTGTGCAAGTAGATAAAGATGCTGAAACAAGTTCAGCATGACGCTAATGATGGCTCAGTATGACGTGAAATGTGTGTACTCGTCACCCTGAATTCATTTCAGGGTCTTGACGGAAGAGTGAATTCTTTACAAGAACAATAAAAATGCTGAAACAAGTTCAGCATGACGTGGAGGGTTTAGCATGACGTGGAATATGGACCGTCACTCTTTCTAACAGTTCCTGTATTTATCATGCAAGCCTCCGCCTGACTTGATCATTGGTGTGATCTTCTTCAATCGGTTTTGCCTGGTGGCTTCCCTTTTGGCTTCAGCTATATATTCACAATACTCCCTTTGCCTGCCTGGGGTAAGGTTCTTAAAAGCCGTTTCCAAAGCTGGATCTTCGGCAAAAGCAATATTAAGTTCCGCAGGAATAGCTATTTTCTTAGGCTTATCAGGTTTAATTTCCTTTCCTTCTTTTTGATTCCGGATTGCTTCCAGGATATAAGGTCGGAGTTGCTGAACAGGGATCTTTTCACCCTTTTCAAATTTGATCTGTCTTAACCCTTTTGTTTTTTCCTGTGCATTCTCTAGAAGCGCAGTATTTTCCTTTAATAATGCACCATTATAGAACCAAATTGCGCAGTGATTTTTAAATGCAGCAATGGAGACTACGTTTTTGCCATTGACTGTAAAAACCGGCGCACCCCATTTAATGGTTTCTTCCACATCTGTAGTCAGGATCATTTCCCGTAGCTCCCTTAGCTCCTTTTCCCATGAAGGATGAGCTGCAAAATACTCTTCTGCCGATTGTACTGCCATTGGTTAGTGATTAGTGATTGGTGAATAGTTAATTGGGCTAACCCTGTCAGCGGTTTTAAACCCTGACAGGGTTTGACAGATCTGCAACCCGGAACTCGCAGCTCGTAACCTGAAGATCCGGAAATCTTGAATCTATAATTTTGAATTCTTCTCAGCTGTCAGTTCGGCGATCTTCACGATCACTTCCACAGCTTTCTGCATGCTTTCTACCGGTACATATTCATACTTTCCGTGGAAATTATGGCCGCCGGCAAAGATGTTAGGGCAGGGAAGTCCTTTAAAGCTCAATTGAGCCCCATCGGTTCCACCCCGAATTGGCTTGATAAGCGGGGTTACATCCACTTGTTTCATAGCCTCTTCGGCAATGTCCACGATGTGCATCACCGGCTCTACCTTTTCGCGCATATTGAAATACTGATCCTTGATCTCCACTTTTACGCAATCCCGATCCTGCTGACTGCAAATTTCCTTTGCCAGGTCTTTCATCATAAGCTTCCTTGCCTCAAAATGCTCCCGGTCATGATCCCGAATAATATAATGTAAAGTGGTTTCCTCTACATCGCCCTCCATTCCGTTCAGGTGGAAAAAGCCCTGTCGATCTTCAGTATGTTCCGGGGTTTCCAGGCGTGGCAGGGAATTGATGAAATCCATTGCGATATACATGCTGTTGATCATTTTGTCTTTCGCATATCCCGGATGCACACTTTTCCCGCTGATTTTCACTTCTGCGCCTGCGGCATTGAAGTTCTCGAATTCGAGTTCGCCAACCTGGCTGCCATCCATGGTGTAAGCCCACTCTGCACCGAATTTTTCAACATCAAATTTATGTGCCCCCCGTCCAATTTCTTCGTCGGGCGTGAAGCAAACTCTTATTTTTCCATGTTTGATCTGCGGATTTTGAAGGAGGTATTTCATGGCCTCCATAATTTCGGTGATTCCCGCTTTATCATCGGCGCCGAGTAGAGTGGTTCCGTCAGTAGTAATTATGGTTTGACCTTCATACTGCAGGAGATCACTAAAATATTCCGGTGACAGGATAATATCCTTTTCCTTATTTAAAACGATGTCCTTTCCGTCGTAATTTTCAATGATCTGTGGATTTACATTTGTTCCTGAAAAGTCGGGGGTGGTGTCGAAGTGGGAAACAAAACCAATGACCGGCACATCGTGATCTACATTTGAAGGAAGGGTAGCCATGACGTAAGCATTTTCATCTATGCTTACTTCCTGCATGCCCATTGCCTGCAGTTCATCTTTTAATTTGTTCGCCAAATCCCACTGTTTCTCTGTGCTGGGAGTGGATTCGCTGTTTTCATCACTTTGGGTATCTATCTTTACGTAGCTTAAAAAGCGGTCAATAATTTCCTGCTTATTCGTCATTTTTGCTGAAGTTTTCTCAAAAATAGCGATATAAAAAGTAGGTTCAAAACCTTTTCTCTTTTCCTGTTATTTTATTCAGCTTTGTGTTAATTTTGTTTAAAATATCCTTCATGTATCAAAAGATCATCCGTCCACTCCTATTTAATATTGATCCGGAAAAAGTCCATTACTTCACCTTTTCCCTCCTTCGGAAATTATTTTTGCTTCCGTGGAGCCAAAAACTGGTAAGAGAAAAGTTTGTTGTTGAAGATAAACGGCTGGAACGGGAAGTCTTCGGAATAAAATTTCCGAATCCGGTAGGATTGGCTGCAGGTTTCGATAAAGATGCAAAACTTTATAAGGAGCTGTCGAATTTTGGTTTTGGATTTATTGAAATAGGTACACTTACTCCTAAACCTCAACCGGGGAATGAGAAGAAAAGACTTTTCAGGCTAAAGGAGGATAAGGCAATCATTAACAGGATGGGTTTCAATAATGGTGGGGTGGTTGAAGCTGTTGAAAGACTGAAAAAGAACGACGGAGTTCTAATTGGGGGTAATATTGGAAAAAATAAGATCACCCCGAATGAAAATGCAGTAGATGATTATTTGATCTGCTTTAATGCCCTTTTTGAGCATGTAGATTATTTTGTGGTGAACGTGAGTTCGCCAAATACACCTAATCTTCGGGAGCTTCAGGATAAGGAGCCACTCACGAAACTATTAAACACCTTACAACAGGAAAACCTGAAGCGCCCCGGGCAAAAACCAATCCTGCTTAAAATAGCGCCAGATCTTACCGATTCCCAGCTGCTCGACATTATTGACATTATTAAAGAAACCGGTATTGCAGGTGTCATAGCCACCAATACTACAATTTCAAGAGAAGGGCTAACATCAAAAGATAAAGAAGAGACAGGGGGTTTAAGCGGAAAACCTCTCACCAAACGTGCTACAGAGGTGATTCGGTTTTTGTCAGATAAGAGTAATAAAGCTTTTCCTATCATTGGAGTGGGCGGGATCATGACCCCCGAAGATGCTATTGAAAAACTGGAAGCAGGGGCCAGCCTTGTTCAGCTTTATACCGGCTTTATATATGAAGGACCGCAATTGGTGAAAAATATCAACCTGGAAATCCTAAAGCGGTCTAAGTGATTTCAGAAATAATTCCATTTCTCACGGCTTCGATTCTGCTGACGCTTTCCCCGGGACCCGACATTATTTATGTGCTGGTGCAGGGGATGACCAATGGGAAAAAATATGGGATTGTCACAGCTCTGGGATTGGTTTCGGGAATTATAATCCACACCAGCCTGGTGGCTTTTGGGATCTCTGCGGTTATAAAACAATCGGAAACTTTATTTCTCCTAATAAAAGGTTTTGGAGCAGCTTATTTGTTTTATCTCGCGTGGCAGGTTTACAGGAGTGAACCTGCAATAAATGTTGATACAGATGTTAGCAACAATAGGAAGGAACTAACATCCCTCTATAAAAAGGGATTTTTGATGAATGTTTTAAATCCTAAGGTAGCGATCTTCTTCCTCGCGTTTTTTCCCGGATTTCTGTGGGAGCCCGATGGCAATACTGTAATCCAATTCTATATCCTGGGATTTCTGTTTATGCTGCAGGCTTTCCTCATCTTTTCGGCTGTGGCGATACTGGCAGGAAAGATCTCTCTCTACCTTCAGAAACATCCAAATTCCGGAAAGGTCTTTAAGTGGCTGCAGGTGGTGGTGTTTGTAGGGATTGGAATATTTATTTTAGTATAGAGTAGAGAGTATAGAGAATTGAGTATTGAGTATTGAATATTGGGAAAAAGCTTTTGGCTTTTAGCTGTTGACTTTTGACTTTTTTCGAATAAGCGATGGCGCGGATTTGTAATCCGTGCCGAGTTACCAAATTATTTCCCGCTGATCTCGCAGATCTACGCAGAACAATTTTGAATTTTAAATTTTGAATTCTTAAATCCCATCCGCTGGCGCGGATTTCTAATCCGTGTCGATGTTCAAAAACATATCTCAATTCTCATATCTCAATTCTAAATTCTATATTTGGCCTATGGCGCAGATCAAGATTATTGAATGTCCGCGGGACGCGATGCAGGGAATAAAGGAATTTATTCCTACAGAAAAAAAAGTTCAGTACATACAATCCCTCTTGCGTTGCGGATTCGATACTATCGACTTCGGAAGTTTTGTATCACCTAAGGCCATTCCGCAGATGGCCGACACAGCTGAAGTTCTTTCAAGGCTGGATCTTTCCCGTACCCAAAGCAAGCTGCTTGCCATAGTGGCCAATACAAGGGGTGCCGAAAATGCTTCCAAACATCCCGAGATACAGTACCTGGGTTATCCATTTTCTATTTCAGAAAATTTCCAGATGCGTAATACTCATAAAACCATAGCCGAATCTGTGGAAACGCTTCAGGAAATTCTCAATATTGCAGATGCTTCAGGAAAAGAGGTGGTTGCCTATCTTTCCATGGGCTTTGGTAATCCTTATGGAGATCCATGGGATGTGGAGATCGTAGGGGAGTGGACCGAGAAGCTTTCAGGAATGGGGGTTAAGATCCTTTCCCTGTCTGATACTATTGGAAGTTCGACTCCCGAAGTTATTGAATATCTTTTTTCAAACCTTATTCCGAAGTATCCTCAAATTGAATTTGGGGCACATCTTCATACTACTCCCACTAAATGGTTTGAAAAGGTTGACGCTGCTGCGCGCTCTGGCTGCAAAAGGTTTGACGGTGCCATCCAGGGTTTTGGTGGTTGCCCTATGGCCAAGGATGAACTTACCGGCAATATGCCTACAGAAAAACTACTTTCTTACTTCACTTCCCGGAAAGAAGATACTCATATAAAAATGATGAGTTTCGAATCTTCTCATAATGAGGCGACTAAGATATTTTCTGCTTACCATTAGTAAATACAATGGTTACGAGGCTTTCCATTAATTAATTTTATTTGAATTTAATCTAAATAAGCTTGGGGGAAAGTTGCTGCTGACATATATTTGCCTCCCTATTTTAAACAAGTCTAAATAAGAATCATGAAGAAGTTTTTACTATCACTGGTAATTGGAGCCACAACGGCAGTTTCAGTTGCACAGACCCCGCAGGATTCGATCACTTTTGATCCACAGTATCAGCAAAATTCTGCTCAGCGCGTTTTATCTGCTAACAATGATGCCGTTACCCTTGGAGCTTATGGAGAGATTACCTACAATCAACCAGAGGGAGATAACGGAGAGCTGGATGTTCAGCGTCTGGTAATGTTATTAGGGTACCAGTTCACTGATAAGGTGCAGTTCTTTACTGAAATTGAATTTGAACACGTAGAAGAAGTTTATGTAGAGCAGGCTTTCGTGAATTACAACATTGCCAATAACGTAAATTTGAGAGCAGGTCTTATGTTGGTGCCAATGGGTATCATCAATGAGTACCATGAGCCAACTACCTTCAATGGAGTGGAAAGACCAGCTATTGCCGGTTCCATTGTTCCTACCACCTGGAGAGAGATAGGAGTTGGGGTAACCGGAAGGATCAATTCTGCTTCCCTTACTTACCAGGCTTATATCTTCAACGGTTTTCAGTCCACAACTTCAGATGGGACAGGTCTAATTGGAGGAAGCAGCGGACTACGCGGCGGACGTCAAAAAGGTATCAAATCTACTATCAATACTCCAAACCTTTCTACCAAACTTGAATACTACGGAATTCTTGGGATGAGGCTGGGTCTTGCCGGGTACTTCGGAAGAACACAGGCTGCAGATGAAGTTGATATGCTTGAAGGAGCTGACGTAGGAATGTCTATGGTTGGTCTTGATGCAAGGTACGTGTACAGAAGGTTTACAGCAAGAGGTGAATTTATCTATGCTTCTCTTTCAGATACTGAAGATTACAACGCCCTTACCGGAAGAGATCTTGGTAGCGCCCTTTCTGGATGGTATGCAGAAGCAGCTTACAACCTGTTGCCAATGACCAACAAACAGAAGCTTTTTGCTTTTGCTCGTTATGAAGATTACGATACCCACGCTGATGTTGAGGGAAGTCTGGTAGAAAATCCTGCATATGACAGGAATGATATTACCATGGGGCTTAGCTACCATATTGCACCGGGGGTGGTTTTCAAAGGAGATTACCAGATCAAGGATAATGCTGTTGAAGGAGCAGATGCAAAGAACCAGCTGAACTTCGGAGTTGGGGTTTGGTTCTAAATAATATGAAAATGGATATGTCACAGTCGGGGAGAGCCTTTCTTTCCGACTGTTGGCATATAAATTGCCCTAAGAGGGAATAAATACTTAATTTTGCACCGATGAAAAAATTTAGAATTCTTATCGCACTTTTAATAGCCCTGCCGTTGATGCTTTCTTTTAGCCTTATTAAGGGGCTGGAGAAAAAGATAGACCGCGAGATCAAGGATGAATTCGAAATTACCCAGTATACTCATGAAGGGGTAGTGCTCTCTAAAGAGCTTCAGCAAAAGTTGCCGTCAAGAGTTACAGAAGAAAATTTTTTCAGGCTTAATAGTAATGGTGAACTCCTGGGGTATGTTTACCTCGACCAGGCACCCAGTAAAACCGCAGAATTTGATTACCTGGTGATCTTTGATAATAATCTTTCTATTGCCCGTACAAAAGTTCTTGTATACCGTGAGGAATACGGTGGGGAGATAGGTAGCCGACGTTGGTTGCGACAATTTACTGGCAAGTCAAAAGCCAGTGAATTAAATCATATAGCTGCAATTTCGGGAGCTACTATATCTGTGCGGTCCATGAAAAAAGCTGTGAAGGATATCCTTTCCAGTGTCGAGATCCTTCAGGAAAATAAGGTGCTTTAATGCAATATAACGGTCTACTACTAACACTTCCGAAGGAAATTAGATTTTTCCTTGCTGTTTTCGTCATCGTTCTAAGTGTAGGCTACTTCACGGGATTGCTTTTTGTAGGGCAAACGGAAACTACCACTCCTGCAGGTATCGAGGAAAATTACCTGGGGAATGAAGAGGACCTGGAGGCCGAGGTGATGAAATTTAAAAAAGGGGAGCGGGAGATGCTCACCATCATTCACACCCATGTGCTTTCCATGTCAATGATCTTTTTTTTGCTGGGAGGAATTCTTCTTTTCGCGCGAATTCCTAAAAAAATTAAATTCTTTCTCATCCTTGAACCCTTCTTTTCTATCATTGCCACTTTTGGCGGGATCTATTTTGTGTGGAAAGGTGTGGAGTGGGTCCAATATGTGGTGTTGGTTTCGGGCGTGATTATGACCGCAATATTCGCGACATCTGTAATGATACTACTATATCAGCTCCTCCTTAAAAAAACAGACCAGCCTACTTTTTCTGCAGGTAATTTTTTAAATTCATGAAAGGCAAATAATTAGTAGGCCTTAATTCCTTTTTTGTGCCAGAAAGAGTGTATATTTGCACGCAATTAAATCTTAATTGCTATGATCGCACACACCTCCAGGATACTGGGCGAAGGACTTACCTACGATGACGTACTTTTAGTCCCTGCCTTTTCAGAAATCCTTCCTCGCGAAGTTAAAATCCAGTCGAAATTCACCCGCAACATCACGTTAAATGTGCCTATAGTTTCCGCAGCTATGGATACAGTTACCGAGTCACGTATGGCTATTGCCATGGCGCGAGAAGGAGGAATTGGAGTACTTCATAAGAACATGACAGCCGAAGAGCAGGCGCTTAAGGTGCGAAAAGTAAAGCGGGCAGAAAGTGGAATGATCATAGATCCCGTTACTCTTCCCATTACCGCGAAGGTGAAGGACGCCAAAGAGAATATGCGTGAACACAGCATTGGTGGAATTCCTATTATAGATGAAGAAGGAAAATTACTGGGAATTGTGACCAACCGTGATCTGCGATTTGAAAAGAATAATGACCGGCCAATATCAGAAGTAATGACTTCTGAAAATCTTGTCACTGTAGCCGAAGGCACTTCCCTGGAAGAGGCCGAAGTAATATTACAGCAGAACAAGATCGAAAAACTTCCCGTAGTTAATTCTGAAGATAAACTGGTTGGTCTAATAACTTTCCGGGATATCACTAAACTCACTCAAAAACCAATTGCCAATAAAGATACCTACGGAAGGCTTCGCGTTGCAGCCGCTATTGGCGTGACCGGAGATGCTGTTGAAAGGGCTGAAGCTTTGGTAAATGCCGGAGTGGACGCCATAGTAATCGACACTGCTCATGGACATACCAGGGGCGTGGTTACTGTGCTGAAAGAAGTGAAGAAAAAATTTCCCAATCTTGAAGTTATTGTTGGAAATATCGCAACTGCCGAAGCTGCCAAATATCTTGTAGAAGCCGGGGCAGATGCCGTGAAAGTTGGAATAGGACCTGGATCTATCTGTACAACCAGGATAGTGGCGGGAGTTGGTTTTCCACAGTTTTCAGCTGTACTTGAAGTGGCTGCGGCCATAAAAGGAAGCGGAGTTCCTGTGATTGCCGATGGTGGAATAAGATATACAGGTGATATTCCCAAGGCGCTTGCTGCAGGGGCAGATTGTGTGATGCTTGGATCTTTACTGGCAGGTACAAAAGAATCCCCGGGAGAAACCATTATCTACGAAGGACGAAAATTTAAATCCTACCGCGGAATGGGTTCTGTGGAAGCTATGAAGCAGGGATCTAAAGATCGTTATTTTCAGGATGTGGAAGATGATATTAAGAAACTGGTACCTGAAGGAATTGTGGGACGGGTTCCTTATAAAGGAGACCTCTACGAAAGTATTCACCAGTTCATAGGCGGTCTTAGAGCCGGAATGGGTTATTGCGGTGCAAAAGATGTCGCCACGCTTCAGGAAACTGCAAAATTCGTGAAGATAACTGCTTCAGGTATTAATGAAAGTCATCCGCACAATGTGACTATCACTAAAGAATCTCCAAACTACAGCAGATAGTTTTTAAAGAATAAAGAGCCAGGAGGCTCCATCGAAGTTGATCTGACCAGGAGCGAATTTTAAAATAATAAAAAAGGAGGGTCTCAAAAATGGCATTTTTGAGACCCTCCTTTTTTTAGCTATGTCAATGATTGCAATGATTCACTTTAAGTTATTGGCCTGCACACTATTCATTTCTGACCACTGACCACTGACCACTAAATTCATTCCTTTACTTCAATTCCTAAAATATTCAGGACCTTCAAGGTAATATCAGAAATCCTGGGAAGAATAAGCCAGGTCATTTCCGCCGGCATGGAAGATCTGCGTATAGTTTTCTTCCTGAATCACTTTCATCATAGCTTCATTGATCTTCTCGTAAAGAGGCTGGGTAAGTTCATTTCTCCTCATTTGGATCATTACAGTGGCTTTTTGCCTAAAATTCTTAATATCATTTTCCAGATTAATGATCTCAGATTCTTTGGCTGTTCGATCTTCTTCAGAAAGGGTAGTGCTGTTCGCCTGATAATCCTTCACCAGGGTTTCATATGTTGCAACGTTCGATTCCAGTTCTTTTTGAAGGTCGGTATTATAGGTTTTCAGGCCTTCATTAACCTGCGCCATTTCGGGCATCTGGTTAAGGATATACTCGGCATCTATGGTTCCGATCTTTGACTGGGCAAAAGCTGAAATACTTAAAAAGGCAAAACTTAAAACTAAAAGATATTTTTTCATGGTTTGATTTTGATTTTCGCAAATATAAAGGAGCAGAGGCATTTATGAAGATTTTAAGAAATTATTTTTTTCTATTCTTCATATAGCTGTCCGCGATGGGGTTTTAGAGCATCCCGTACAGGACGCATTTCACTATCGGTAACTACAAGAAAAGCAATGACATGAGCTTCAGAAATCTTTTCTGAACCAACGACATTCATTGTTAACTGAGAGGTGTTTACAAATTCCTGCAGGTGAATGGCGTGATGGGCGGCAGTCGATTCGGCATCGGGTCCGCGAAAATCCCAGATGAGTTTTAATTTTCTTTCTTCGGGCATTGCTGTTGTTTTAGGTTTTGCTTCTCTACCAAAGCCGGGCCAAAAATATACTTTTTCTAATTTTCTTTCGTTTGACGTGCAGGTTGGTATACTCTTTGGAATTTGTATTTTTGGCAATTCATAATATTTCTAAATACTTTGTTAATAAAAAAAGGAATTTTCTCACTTGTTTTTTTGGGCTTTTTGACCGGAAGCTGCAATTTCCTGAATGAACCCGAGGAAAAGGAAGTGATTGCCCGGGTGAATGATGCCTATCTTTACAGAGATGATGTTGCCCCCCTGGTTTCCGAAAATACTTCAGCCGAAGACAGCACCTTACTTATAAATAATTTTATTACCCGCTGGGCCACTCAGAAGCTACTTCTTGACAGGGCCAGGGTAAACCTTAGTGGAGAACAGCAGGCCGAATTTGATCGACTGGTGCAGAACTACAAGAATGAACTATATGCAAAGGCTTATACAGATGCGATCGTGGGACGCGAACTGGATACCAATATTACCCGTGCCGCAGCCGAAGCCTACTACGAGGAGAATGGGGAGAATTTTATTCTCAATGAAAACCTTGTAAAAGTGAGATATATCAATATTACTAAGAATAACAGTAATTTTGAAACTATTAAAACCCGCTTCCGCAGGTTTGATGAGGAGGACAAGAGAGCCCTTCTCGACATGGCCATCCAGTTTAATTCCTATTCATTAAATGATTCGGTTTGGGTGAAGACAAAACAGGTTTACGATAAAATACGACCTTTGACCCCTCAGGACAGTCCGGAATTCTTAAAAAATAAGAATTTTATGCAGCTTGAAGACTCATTAGGAGTATATTTGATCTCTGTTGAGGATGTTAGACTGCGCAACGAACAGGCGCCGATAGAATATTCTTTACCGGGTATAAAACAGATACTGCTTAATAAAAGAAAGCTGGATCTCATTAAAAAATTAGAAAAAGACATTACACAAGATGCTATTAAAAATGACGAATTTGAAATCTATAATTAAATCATTAGGACTGTTGCTGCTTATTATTAGTGGGGGCGACATACAGGCGCAGGAAGTGATAGTTACCGATAGTACTTCTATTGGGATCGAAGCTGAGATCCAGGAAAAAATAAATGACAGGAGCGGTCGCTTTAAAGTAGATGGTGTGGCAGCGGTGATAGGGGATTTTGTGGTTCTTGAAAGCGATATCGACAAGATGTACCTTGAACTTCAAAGCCAGGGTGTTTCCACCGAAGATGTTACTAACTGTAATCTTGCGGGACGTTTAATGGAGAACAAGCTATATGCACATCATGCAATACAGGATAGTATCCTGGTTTCTGATGCCGAGATCAATGCCAATATTGATCAACAGCTGGCTTACATGACCCAGCAGGTAGGTTCTCTTGAAAAAGTACTTGAATTCTACAAGAAGGATAGTGAAGCTGAATTTAGAGCCGAACTATTCGAGATCAATAAGCAAAACAGACTTGCTTCAGAAATGCAACGCAAAATTGTTGATGCAGTTGAAATAACTCCTGAAGAGGTGAGAGCCTTTTTTACCGATATCCCTGAAGATGAACGCCCGGTGTTTGGAGATGAGGTTGAGATCTCTCAAATTGTGGTAGAGCCTGAAATTCCACAGGAGGAAACAACAGATATCATTAATCGCCTCAATGAAATGAGGGCAGATGTGGTTGAGAACGGTGCAAGTTTTGCTACTAAGGCTGTGTTATATTCTCAGGATCCCGGTTCAAGATCTTCCGGAGGAAAAATTTCTTTAACCCGTAAAGATCCTTTTGTAAAGGAATTTAAAGATGCTGCTTTCTCAATGCAGGAAGGGGAGGTAAGTAAACCTTTCCAAACAGAATTTGGTTATCACATTCTAACCGTAGATAAGATTCGTGGACAGCAGGTTGACGTACGTCACATCCTGTTAATTCCCGATGTTACCGAAGAAACAAAACAAGAGGCTTTTGACAAGATCGATAATGTTAGAGAACGTATCACTAATGATGAGATCTCTTTCGCCGATGCAGCAAAAGAAGTTTCCGATGAAAAGGAAACCCGTGAGAGTGGCGGGAAATTAGTAAATCCTACCACCGGAGATACAAGATTTGAGCTTACTAAAATTGATCCTTTGCTTTACGAGAAGGTAGTTAACCTTGAAGAAGGAGAGGTTTCAACCATTCTTACAGATCAGGACAATACCGGTCGCCCTTTTTACAAGATCATTACCGTGACCAACAGGTATTCTGAACATAAAGCTAATTATGCGCAGGATTACAACAAGATCAAGGAACTGGCCTTAAGGGACAAGCAACTGGAAGCTATTGAAAAATGGCAAAAAGAGAAGATCGAAGAAACTTATGTGAAGGTGAACGGGGAATACAGGAATTGCGAATTCTCCAGCAACTGGCTAAAGAACTAAACTATTATTGGCAGCTATGACAGATGTAGAGGCGGTAAAGAATCTGGTCAACAGGCACCAACAATTAAGGCAGGAAATTGCCAAAAGGATTGTGGGGCAGCAGGAGGTGGTAGATCAGATACTTTTATCTGTTTTTTCAGGTGGTCATTCGTTGCTTATTGGAGTACCCGGACTTGCAAAAACCCTTATGGTCAATACCATTGCACAGGCATTGGGGCTCAATTTCAAAAGAATTCAATTCACACCAGATTTAATGCCGAGTGACATCCTTGGATCTGAGATCCTGGATGAAAACCGGCATTTTAAATTTATAAAAGGTCCTGTCTTTGGAAATATCATCCTTGCCGATGAGATCAACAGGACTCCTCCCAAGACACAGGCGGCATTATTGGAAGCCATGCAGGAACGGGCAGTGACGGTGGCGGGACAGCATTATAAGCTGGATCTTCCTTACTTCGTGCTGGCTACCCAAAACCCTATTGAGCAGGAAGGGACTTATCCATTACCAGAAGCCCAGCTCGATAGATTTATGTTCGCGATCAAGCTTGAATATCCCTCTTTTGAAGAGGAGATAGAGGTCGTGAAAAGTACGACCGGTGATGAGGTGACAGAGATCAACTCTCTTTTTACCGCTCAGGAAATCGTGGATTTTCAGCATTTGATTAGAAGAATTCCCGTAGCCGACAATGTGGTGGAGTATGCTGTTAACCTTGTTGGAAAAACGCGTCCTGCAGGAGAAAGAGCAACAGCGCTTGTAAAAGAGTATGTTGATTGGGGTGCAGGGCCAAGAGCTTCCCAAAACCTCATTTTAGGAGCCAAAGCAAATGCAGCCGTTCATGGTAAATTTTCTCCCGATATTGAAGATGTACAGGCAGTGGCTTACGGAATTCTAAGGCACCGGGTGATCAAGAATTACAAGGCCGAAGCTGAAGGAATTTCTGAAGAGGAGATCATAAAGAGCTTATTCTAAGATCTTTTACTATATTTATTCCATGATAAATTTTCTGGCGAAGTTTAAAATACCTGTGATTGTAATTTTCTTTGCCTGCCAGTTCTTGTGGTATAGATCTGGCGCCAATTTTCTTGATTGGCAAAGTTTTACCTTCCTATCCACGATGAGCTTTATTTTTCTCACCGGGTTTTGGCTTTTTCTATTGTTCGACATGATCAATACTAAGATCTTCAACAAAACCTTTTGGCTGATTTCTATGCTTATTATGCCATGGATTGCGCCTGCCGTATATCTCTTTCAACGGAAAAAGCTGCAGCATATAAGATCCTCGATCTTTAGAAAAGATTAAATAATTCTTCATTTTTATCATTTTCTTATTTTAATGCTAATTTTGTGTCATTAGCTTATTTTTCTGCATCCTATTTTCAGGAATCATTAAATTATCTTTAGGTAATTTTCATGTTTTGTAATGATTTTTTAATTCGGGCGGGAATTCGTAATTTTGCAACACTTCAGAATAAAAAATTAAACAAGATATGGCTTACGATATTGATATGATCAAGAAGGTTTACAGCCAGATGAGCGAGCGGGTGAATACTGCACGTGAGATCGTTGGAAAACCTTTAACTCTTTCAGAAAAGATCCTTTACTCTCATCTTTGGGATGGAAAACCTTCTCAGAAATTTACCAGAGGTAAAGATTATGTAGAATTTGCACCAGACAGGATCGCCTGCCAGGATGCTACCGCACAAATGGCTTTACTGCAGTTTATGCAGGCAGGAAAGAAGAATGTTGCAGTTCCTACCACAGTTCACTGTGATCACCTTATCCAGGCAAAACTTGGAGCCCAATTTGACTTGCCAAGTGCAAAAAAATCCAGTGATGAAGTTTTTGACTTCCTGGAATCTGTTTCCAATAAGTACGGAATCGGTTTCTGGAAGCCGGGAGCTGGAATTATTCACCAGGTAGTTTTGGAAAACTACGCTTTTCCGGGAGGAATGATGATTGGTACAGATTCGCATACAGTTAACGCCGGCGGACTGGGAATGGTCGCTATTGGTGTTGGTGGTGCAGATGCTGTTGATGTGATGGCAGGAATGCCGTGGGAACTTAAATTTCCAAAATTAATAGGGGTGAAGCTTACCGGAAAACTTTCTGGTTGGACTGCTCCAAAAGATGTGATTTTAAAAGTTGCGGGTATCCTTACCGTTAAAGGAGGAACCGGTGCAATTATAGAATATTTTGGGGAAGGCGCTCAATCAATGTCGGCCACAGGAAAAGGTACTATTTGTAACATGGGGGCAGAAGTTGGGGCAACCACTTCTACTTTTGGTTACGATGAGTCAATGGCGAGATATCTGCGAGCGACCAATCGTGCAGATGTTGCAGATGCAGCCAACGAAGTAAAGGAACACCTTACAGGAGATGATGAGGTATATGCAAACCCTGAGCAGTATTTCGATGAGGTGATCGAGATCAATCTTTCAGAATTGAAACCGCACCTTAATGGACCTTTCACTCCAGATCTTGCTACTCCAATTTCTGAAATGGGAGAGAAAGCAAAAAAGAATGACTGGCCTATCAATGTAGACTGGGGACTGATTGGTTCCTGTACCAACTCCTCTTACGAAGATCTTACCCGTGCCGCTTCTATTGCTAAACAGGCAGTAGATAAGAAAGTAAAAGCAAAGTCTGATTTTGGGATCAATCCGGGATCTGAAACAATTCGTTTTACTGCGGAAAGAGATGGTCTTCTGCAAATATTCGAAGATCTTGATGCTACAATTTTCACCAATGCCTGTGGACCTTGTATTGGACAGTGGGATCGAAGCGACCGTAAAGGAGAGGAAAAGAACACTATTGTACATTCCTTTAACCGAAACTTCTCAAAAAGAGCAGATGGAAACCCGAATACACACGCTTTCGTTGGCTCACCGGAATTGGTGGCGGCAATTGCAATTTCGGGTAGACTGGACTTTGATCCAACTACAGATACTTTGCTTAATGAAGATGGGGAACATGTCAAGCTTGATGAACCAACTGGATTAGAATTGCCACCAAAAGGATTTGATGTTGAAGATCCAGGTTATCTTGCTCCAACGGCAGATGGTGCGAGTGTTGAAGTGAAGGTTAGTCCAATTCTGAAAGGTTACAGTTACTCGAGCCATTTGAGCCGTGGGACGGTAAAAACCTGATGGGTGCTAAACTCCTTATCAAAGCCTTTGGAAAATGTACGACAGACCATATTTCTATGGCCGGACCATGGTTACGCTTTAGAGGACATTTGGATAACATTTCCAACAACTGTTTGATTGGAGCTGTAAATGCTTTCAACAAGAAAACCAATTTCGTAAAGAGCCAGATCACCGGCGAATTTGACGGAGTGCCAAACACTCAGCGTAAATATAAAGCAGCAGGAATTCCTACTGTAGTGGTGGGAGACCATAACTATGGAGAGGGATCTTCAAGAGAACACGCTGCGATGGAGCCAAGGCACCTGGGGGTAAAAGTAGTACTGGTGAAATCTTTTGCAAGGATACATGAGACCAACCTTAAGAAGCAAGGTATGCTCGGGATAACTTTTGCCAATGAAAGTGATTACGACCTTATCCAGGAGGATGATACTTTCAACTTTATAGATCTTGAAGATTTTGCGCCAGATAAGCAACTAACGATTGAGATCGTTCATGCAGATGGCTCAAAGGATACTATAAAAGCAAATCATACCTACAACCTGCCTCAAATCGAGTGGTACAAGGAAGGATCTGCCCTTAACCTTATCAAAAAGCAGAATGCTGCTAAGACATAAGAACATGATTTAAGGATATAAACAAAACTCCCGCCACGGCGGGAGTTTTTCTTTTTTAAAAGGTACATAAAAGAAAAAAGCAACTCCGAAGAATTGCTTTTAAAAAGTAGATGAGAACTCCGGAGGTTTATTTCCGGAGGATTCATCAAGTAATTTTTGCCCCCCAGTAAAAATTACTATTTGTTCTCATCTATTTAATTTATGGTAAGGATTCCAGCTTATTCTTGTGTTTAAAAAGAACATCAAGAGTTGAGGATGGAATATCCTGATTATAAAGTGTTTCGTAGTACAATTTAATATTTTTTTTCTCTTTTTCATAGCATGCCTTCAAATTTAAATTATTGAAGGTATTGCGGGCCAGGTAATCCAGCTTAAGAAAGACAGGTAAAAAATTTAATACTGCAGTTCCAACAGTGGAAGTCTGTATTGAATTTTTTATATTAAAAAGAAGCTTTCTTAACTCCAATTTGGCTTTTTCTCTAATCTCGATCAATTTCGCAATATTCTCAGCCATGTCTTTATCTTCCTGCTTCAGGTCGTAATAAAGCACATAGTACATTTGAAGAAGATCATCATTTGATAGATCTAATTTTAGTAGCTGGGAGTATAATTGAAATTGCATCTTCCTTTACTTAAAAGAGTAAATTATCTATGATAAATGTAATCTTTATTTCTTCTCTTGAAGATGCTAATAATGTGATTAACAGAATTTTATGCTTTGTGTAAGAAGTTGAGTAAGAAACGTGAAAATCTTAACGAATTGAAGAAAATCCATTAGGAAAAGGGGGGAGTATTTTTAATCTGTAGAAAGTGCCCAGAGCGGGACTCGAACCCGCACGCTCTAATGAACACATGGCCCTCAACCATGCCTGTCTACCAGTTCCAGCACCTGGGCATTCTTTAAGATTCCTTTAACAAACCCGCAGGTACATTTTTAAGAAATCAAATAATAAAAAAAGTGACCTTGAACTTTTTTAGTTGAAAAACAAAGAAGATTTGTAAAACAACTAGAGCAAAATTGATTCTGGAAAGATATTTCGTTTCACTTAAAGATCTGGAGGTTTACACTTCCAGAAGATCTTCTATTAACTAAAAGCGTGCTCGAATAGTGAAGCGTGAAGTATCTTGCAGAATCTTGTGTTAAATAAGTGACCTGGCTGGGACTCGAACCCAGGACCCTCTCCTTAAAAGGGAGATGCTCTACCAACTGAGCTACCAGGTCAATATAAAAAGAACTTGTTGTGATCTGGCTGGGGCTTCCCTCGATACGCTTTACTACGTTCAGCTGCTCGGGACAGGCTTCTCGCCCAGAAAGATCAGTAATTTAATTTGGTGATCTGGCTGGGGCTCGAACCCAGGACCCTCTCCTTAAAAGGGAGATGCTCTACCAACTGAGCTACCAGATCTTCTTTGTTGCATTTTTGCTAATGCGGGTGCAAATATACCCACATTAATTTATTTTTCAAGAACAAATTGACATAAATTTGACCATCAATTTAAACTTGGGGTTAAACTCCTTCTAAATCATATATTTAAGTATGAAATTAATTCTCGCAGGTTACATGGGATCCGGAAAAACAGCGGTTGGAAAGGCTCTTTCCGCTCATTTGTCGATGGATTTTATTGATCTGGATAATGAAATAAGTGTAGAAGAAAATAAAACTATTCCTGAAATTTTTTCGGCATCGGGTGAAATTTACTTCAGAAGAAGGGAAGCAGAAGTGCTAAAAAAGCTTCTGGAGCAGGAAAGAAGTTTCATTCTTGCCCTGGGAGGCGGAACCCCGTGTTATGGTAAAAATCTTCAGCTTATTAAAGATGCACCCGAAACTACTTTAATATATCTTAAAACAAGCTTGCTACAGCTAAAGGCAAGATTAACTGAAGAAAAGGATAGCAGACCATTAATAAAGGATCTTAAGACTCCCGAGGTCCTTGAAGATTTTATCAGGAAACATTTATTTGAGCGCACCTTCTATTATAACCAAAGTGATCTTACGATTTCAACCGATGATAAATCTGTAGAACAGATAGTGCAGGAAATAAGCGAAAAGCTAAATTAGCTCCACTCTGGCGGCATCTTTATTGAAATGCACCTTTACCGTTTCGTGAATAGAAGTGGAGAGAGAGATCCCTTTAAAATCGGCTTTTACGGGATAATTTTTATGACTCCGGTCCACGAGAACTGCAGTCTTGAATTTTTTAAGGGGAACATCCAGAAAGTGTCTTACTCCATAGATCAAAGTTGTACCCGAGTTGAGTACATCATCAATTAATACAAGAGCCTTGTTACGGTAATCCTCGGGGGGCAGGCTGGTGGTGATCACTTCCAGTGGATTCTTCTTGTTTATTTTTACCTCGCAAAGCAAAACTTCAAGGTCTGAGATCTTCTGAAGTTCTGCCTGCAGTTTTTGCGCAAGCTCAAAACCACTTTTTGCGATCCCTGCTAAGATAATCTGTTCTTCGTCTACATTGCTTTCGTAGATCTGGTAAGCGATCCTTTTGATTTTATGGTTGATCTGCTCATTGTTCAGGATTAAAACAGAATTATTCTCCATGGGATGTTTTTTTCAAAGATAGTAATTGGACATGAAATTTTATTAATCCTCATCAGCTTCGGGATCGAACCAGTCATCCAATTCCCTGCGGTCTTTTTTGGTAGGTCTTCCCGTTCCCTTTTTCCGGTAATAATCCTGTGAATATTTAAGGAGCTCTCTTTTCTCAAGTTCTTCCTTGGGAGTAATATCGTTGATATAAAGATTTACCAATTTTGCTCCCACCCGGCTCTTTGGAAGATCCAATACATCTATCTGGTAGTTGATCTGGTTTTTCCTTACCTGTATCTTATCTGCAGGATAAACTTCTCTGGATGGCTTAACTATGGCGTCATTCATTCTTACTTTTCCCTGTTTGCATGCCTCTGTGGCAACGCTTCGGGTTTTAAAATATCTCACACACCATAAAAATTTATCTACTCTCATATTTGTACAGTAAAAATCGGTCTATCTTCAGCAAAAATACAAGAATATTGTATCTTGCGGCCCTAAATTACCTATTGATGAAACTGAATAAATTTTTGTTTTTATATCTTTTTGCAGCTGTGTTTATGCTTTCATGTGATAAGGATGATGATGGTCCCGAAGTTGTTCCTCCAAGAGACAGGGGAGAACAGGAGTTGACAGACCAGGCTGCATTGGAAGAATATCTTGATACGCATTTTTATAATTACGAGGAGTTTGAGAACACCCCCGAAGGTTTCGACTACAGGATAGAAATTGATACCATAAATGCCGATAATGCCGGTAAAACCCCTTTAAGCGAGTCACCGCTGCTGGAGACAAAGAAGTTTAATTATGAAGGAGTAGAGTATACCTACTATGTTCTAAAGGTACGTGAAGGTGCAAGTGAGCAGCCGCAACCAAAATTCAGTGATTCAACTTATGTTTCCTATGAAGGATCTTTACTTAACGGGAATACTTTCGACTCTTCTCAAAGCCCCGTTTGGTTTGATCTCACCCAAACAATTCCGGGTTTTGGACAGGCCATGACCGAATTTCGTGGTGCCTCGAGTTTTGAGGTATTGCCGGACAATAGCGTGGAATGGAGCAATGATTATGGTATTGGTGCAATGTTCCTTCCATCGGGTCTTGGTTATTTTAGTTCATTTGAGGGAAATATTCCTTCCTATAGTCCTTTGGTCTTTACTTTTAATCTCTACAGGGTTAATGAGGCAGACCATGACCGGGATGGAATTCCTTCATGGATGGAAGATATTGATGAAGATAAAAGACTGACAAATGATGATACAGATGGGGATAACGCGCCAAATTACCTGGATAGGGATGACGACGGGGACTTTATTCCCACCCTTGAAGAAATATCTGATGAAGAAGGAAATATTATTTTTCCCTATCCCGATGTAGATGAGGATGGAACACCAGATTATCTGGATCCTAACAATTAATTGAAAAAGCCCCGAAAGGGGCTTTTTTGATATTCCAATTTGTGTTCTATAAACTAAGTGAGAGACCAAAAATGATTTGGCTTGGACGGGTATCAACCCTTTTTAATCCTACGTCACCACCATCACGAATCATGAATTCTGCTTCATTTTCTTTAAGCGCTCTTTCATATCTTACATCAAGGCCTAATTTACCAAGCTGGATCCCTGCGCCCAACTGTGCGCCAATAGTAAATTCGTCTTTAACGTCTGCCAGTTCAAAACCTTCAAAATCATTGTCAACAATGTATTGTAAACTTGGCCCTGCAAATATCCTTACCGGGCCAAAAACTTTTATGCCCACTAAAATTGGTAGATCAATTTTAGATACATTATAATCTGCTTCCTGCTGGTTGAATTGGTAGGAGCTTTTAGTAGTGGTGTACACCAGCTCGGGCCTTAGAAAGAAACCAAGAATATTTGCCTCATAGTAGACGCCTAAATGATATCCCATTTTGCTTTCTCCACCTTCCAGGACGTCTTCACCGGCATTGGTAACATCGTTGTATGTAATCTCACCGTTATCGGCATAATTGAGGCCACCCTTAACTCCGAATCCACTTTGGGCCATTGCTGCGGAAGTTGTTGCAAACATTAAAATTATCAGGTATTTTTTCATAAAAGGTTTGTTTAGGTTATAGCTTTAAAACGGTTGTTAGATTATTTTATTTGCTCAAAAAATAAAGCCTCTCAAAAATGTCATTTTTGAGAGGCTTTAAAATTAAGAGATTTTGGAAACTTATTTTCTCTTGATCACTTTTTCTGAAGCTTTTACAATAGCAGCAGCATTCAATCCGTATTTTTCCATAAGCTGCTCGGGGGTTCCACTTTCACCAAAAGTGTCCATAGTAGCAACAAATTCCTGCGGAGCAGGATGGTTTTGGACCAAAGTACGGGCTACGCTTTCTCCAAGTCCGCCAAGGAAGTTGTGTTCTTCGGCAGTTACAACGCATCCGGTTTTTCCTACTGAAGCCAGGATTGCTGCTTCATCAAGAGGTTTTATGGTGTGGATGTTGATCACTTCAGCCGAGATTCCTTTTCCTTCAAGTTCTTCGGCAGCTTGTAGCGCTTCCCAAACCAAATGGCCTGTGGCAATGATAGTCACATCTTTACCTTCATTCAGCAAAACAGCTTTCCCTACTTCAAATTTTTGATCTTCGGGAGTGAAATTGGCAACCTTTGGTCTTCCGAAGCGAAGATATACAGGGCCGTGATGTTCCGCAATTGCAATGGTAGCAGCTTTCGTTTGATTGTAATCACAGGTGTTAATTACCGTCATTCCCGGCAACATTTTCATAAGACCGATGTCTTCAAGGATCTGGTGCGTTGCACCATCCTCTCCAAGAGTAAGTCCCGCGTGAGAAGCACAGATCTTTACGTTCTTGTCTGAATAAGCTATAGACTGTCTTATTTGGTCATAAACCCTTCCGGTTGAAAAATTGGCAAAAGTTCCTGTAAAAGGAATTTTTCCGCCAATGGTCATCCCGGCGGCAATTCCCATCATGTTAGCTTCAGCAATTCCTACCTGGAAAAAACGCTCCGGATGATTCTTTTCAAAATCTCCCATTTTTAAAGACCCGGTAAGATCGGCACAAAGCGCAACCACGTTAGGGTTGGATTTTCCCAATTCTGTCAAACCATCACCAAAACCTGAACGGGTATCTTTACTTCCTGTATTTGTATATTTTTTCATGTTTTTTAAACTTTTCTTTCCGTAGCCTGCTTATAGACAGCAGGGGGAACATATTAAAAGTATTTTTTAAAGGAGCTCGAAAATAGACTGTTTCTCAAATCTAAGATCTCATATCTCACATCTATTTTAGTAGTCTCCTAAAGTTTCCGGGTTTTGAGCCAAAGCTTTTTCCAGCTGCTCATCATTTGGAGCAACTCCATGCCACTTGTGAGTGTGCATCATAAAATCTACGCCATGTCCCATCACAGTAGTCATTATTACTGCTACCGGTTTTCCTTTTCCTGTGCGGCTTTTAGCTTCCTCTAATCCTTTAATAACTTCAGAAATGTTGTTTCCGTCTTTGATCTCAAGAACATCCCAGCCAAAGGCTTCAAATTTTGCCGTAATGTCTCCCATAGGTAAAACATCATCTGTACATCCGTCAATTTGCTGATGATTCCGGTCTACAGTGGCAATGAGGTTGTCAACTTTTTTGGCAGCTGCATACATGATGGCTTCCCAATTTTGGCCTTCCTGAAGTTCCCCGTCACCGTGAAGTGAGTAAACGAGGTGATTATCACCATTCAGTTTTTTTGTGTTTGCAGCACCAATGGCCACAGATAGTCCCTGGCCTAAAGATCCTGATGCAATTCTTACTCCCGGCAGCCCTTCATGAGTTGTTGGGTGGCCCTGTAGCCTTGAATTGATAAGTCTGAAAGTGTTGAGTTCTTCTACCGGAAAATATCCGCTTCGGGCAAGAACGCTGTAAAATACAGGGGAAATATGACCATTGGAAAGGAAGAACAAATCTTCTCCATTCCCATCCATGTCAAATCCTTCTTTGCGATCCATCATCTCCTGATAGAGTACGCTGATAAATTCGGCACAGCCCAAAGATCCTCCCGGGTGTCCGGAATTTACTTTATGAACCTGCCTTACAATATCCCTTCTTACCTGGGAGACAAAATCTTCTAGTTGTTGTGTGTTTGGCATCTGGATTTAATTAAATGTGCTGCAAAAATACTATTTTATCAACGCTTTGGAAATCAACTCATGCCTATTCTTTTCAAAAGTTGTGAAGAATTAATGGTTGAGAGTTAAAGTAGATAGATGGAAAATGGAAAACTACACTAAAAAGTCACAAATGTCCTTGTGAACAATTGGTCTTCCAGGTGGTAATTAACCCTGCTGCTGACTTCGTACTTCTAAGTTCTAACTTCGTACTTAAATTGGTTATCTTTGCGCCCATTAAAATCTTCTATGAAATTTGAATTAGCAGTGACAGATCCCGGCAGCAGTGCACGTGCCGGAGTTATAACTACAGACCACGGAACCATCGAAACCCCCATCTTTATGCCGGTGGGAACCATAGCTACGGTAAAAGGAATAAGTCAAAAAGACCTCAAGGAACAGGTAAACCCCGATATTATTTTAGGAAATACGTATCACCTTTACCTGCGACCTCAAACCGAGATCCTGAAAAAGGCCGGCGGGCTCCATAAATTTATGAACTGGGACCGCAATATTCTTACCGATAGTGGTGGATACCAGGTCTATTCTCTTTCTGAAAGGCGTAAGATCAAAGAAGAAGGCGTGAGATTTAAATCGCACATCGATGGATCCTACCATAATTTCACCCCCGAGAATGTTATGGAGATCCAGCGAAGCATTGGAGCAGATATTATTATGGCATTTGACGAATGCACACCATATCCCTGTGATTATAAATACGCTAAGAACTCCATGCATCGTACCCATCGATGGTTGGATCGTTGTATAACCCATTTTGAGAAGACGCCACCACTTTACGGCTATTCCCAGGCTCTTTTCCCTATTGTACAGGGGAGCACTTATAAAGACCTAAGAGAACAATCGGCTGAATATATAGCTGCAGCAGGGGCTGAGGGTAATGCCATTGGCGGACTTTCAGTAGGGGAACCGGCAGAAGAAATGTATGCCATGACCGAGATCGTGACCAATATCCTTCCGAAGGAAAAGCCGCGTTATCTTATGGGAGTTGGGACACCAATTAATATTCTGGAAAATATTGCCCTGGGAGTAGATATGTTCGATTGTGTGATGCCAACCAGAAATGCCAGAAATGGAATGCTCTTTACTGCCCATGGCACCATTAATATAAAGAACAAGAAGTGGGAAGATGATTTTTCTCCTATTGATGACAGCGGCATGACTTATGTCGATACTTACTATACCAAAGCATACCTAAAACATTTGTTTTCGGTCAATGAATTGCTTGGCAAGCAAATTGCTACCATGCATAACCTCGGCTTCTACCTTTGGTTGGTTCGTGAAGCCAGAAAACATATCTTAGCCGGGGATTTTGCCTCCTGGAAAAATATGATGGTACAGCAAATGAACAAACGTCTCTAAATTGAAGATCCTTGACTGGTACATACTAAAGCGATACCTGGGAACATTTATATTAATGTTGCTCCTCTTTATCCCTATTGGTATCACTGTGAACCTGGCCGAGAAGATCGACAAGATCCTGCAGAATGAAGTGCCATTTTTGGAGGTGGTGAATTATTATATTGACTTTACGATCTATTTCGCCAACCTGCTCTTTCCTTTATTCCTGTTCCTTTCGGTTATTTGGTTTACCTCTAAACTTGCTCAGAATACAGAAATTATTGCCTTTTTAAGTAGTGGTGTTTCCTTCTGGCGGTTTCTTCGTCCTTATTTGATAGGGTCCACAATTGTGTGTGCAGCTGCTCTTGTTATGGGAATGTATCTCGCTCCAAGTGCCAGTAAGGGTTTTAATGAATTTAAATATACTTATTTAAAAAAGGGCAGCGAAGTGCAGGAGACCAGTGACGTCTACAGGCAGATCAACGATAATGAATTTATTTACGCCTCCCATTTTCAGCCTAGAATTAATTCAGCTCAAAACTTCACCTTAGAACACTTTGAGGGGAATAAAATGCTCTTCAAAATTAGTGCAACCAGGTTAAAGCTAAATGAAGAAGATTCAACTTATACTTTGACCAACTATAATAAAAGAATAATAGGGGAGGAAGAAGATGAGTTGATCTCCGAAATAAGTAAAGACACTATTCTTCCTTTTGATTTTGATGAACTCACGCCGGTATCCTATATGGCGGAGACTCTTAATTACAATGAACTTGAAGCCTTTATCGAGCAGGAAAAAGGTCGTGGTTCGGGGAACATAAACCGTTATAAGGTGGTGGCCTATAAACGATGGAGCCTCCCGGTTTCTGCCTATATACTTACCGTAATTGCAGTTGCCGTTTCTTCGATGAAACGCCGTGGGGGAATGGGAGTGAACCTGGCACTGGGAATAACCCTTGCATTTGTCTTTATCTTTATGGATAAGGTTTTTGGAACCATTGCCGAGCAGAGTACTTTCTCTCCCCTTCTGGCTGTATGGTTTCCCAATATTTTCTTCGGAATTTTAGCTGTTTACCTGCTCTGGAATGCTAAGCGATAAAGTTAAGGCTTACCTGCATTTTCACTTAATTGTGTTTATCTGGGGATTCACCGCCGTTTTGGGAGCATTGATAACCCTGGATGCCGTGCCGCTGGTATGGTACAGGATGTTAATGGCGAGTGGCTTCATTTTTCTATGGATCAAATGGAAGAAGAAGAAATTACGTCTTGCGCCAAAGCGCGTTCTTGTGATGTTGATTGCAGGAGTAATAATTGCTCTACACTGGCTTACCTTTTTTGGAGCCATTAAAGTGTCCAATGTTTCTATTACGCTGGCCCTGCTTTCTACCGGGGCTTTTTTCACTTCTTTTCTGGAACCCTTATTTTATAAGCGGAAGGTAATATGGTATGAGATCCTTTTTGGTGTCATTGTAATTTGCGGTCTCTACATTATATTTAAGGTAGAGACAGAATATGTCCTGGGAATCCTTCTTGCTTTGATTTCTGCATTTCTTTCTGCAGTTTTCTCCCTCATCAATGGAAAGCTGGCTCAAAAGGAAGATGCTTCGGTGATCTCTTTTTACGAACTTCTTACGGGGACAGGGGCGATAACTATATATCTGCTTATAATGTCATTTTTCGAAAGCAGTACGGCAGGTTTCAGCAGTGAGTTTTTCAATGTTTCGGCTATGGACTGGACCTACCTTATTATCTTGGCTTCGGTTTGTACTGCCTATGCTTTCATAGCTTCTGTAGCTGTTATGCGACATTTGAGTCCCTATACCATTATGCTTACGATCAACCTGGAACCGGTTTATGGAATTCTACTCGCCTTTTGGATCTTTGGAAGCGATGAAGCAATGGATCCGGGGTTCTATTATGGGGCTGTAATTATCTTAACCACAGTGATTATGAACGGCATTTTAAAGACGAGGAGAAAATTCAAAAAACAGCCAAAACCTACCTCTTAAGTTTCTTATATTTGTAAGCTAATTAAAAACAACCCATAACTCATTATGGAATATTTAGACTTTGAATTACCTATAAAGGAGTTGGAAGAACAATACCAAAAGGCTTGTGCCATTGGTCAGGAAAGTGATGTCGATGTTACGGCCACTTGCCGTCAAATTGAAAAAAGACTAAACGAGACCAAAAAGGAAATATATAAGAATCTTACTGCCTGGCAGAGGGTTCAGCTTTCCAGGCATCCAAACCGTCCATATACTCTGGATTATATCAATGCTATTTGTGGTGACACGTTTCTTGAACTTCACGGGGACAGAAATGTAAAGGATGACAAAGCCATGATTGGAGGTCTTGGGAAAATTGGAGATCAAAGTTACATGTTCGTTGGTCAGCAAAAAGGATATAATACCAAGACCCGCCAGTATCGTAATTTCGGAATGGCAAACCCCGAAGGTTATCGCAAGGCCCTACGTCTTATGAAATCTGCTGAAAAATTTGGTATCCCTGTAGTGACTTTCGTAGATACCCCTGGTGCTTATCCCGGCCTTGAAGCTGAAGAACGCGGACAGGGAGAGGCTATTGCCCGAAATATTCTGGAAATGACCCGCTTAAAAGTGCCAATTATCGTTGTGATCATTGGAGAAGGAGCAAGTGGGGGAGCCCTTGGAATTGGAGTGGGAGATAAGGTACTCATGCTTGAAAATACATGGTACTCTGTAATTTCGCCCGAATCCTGTTCTTCAATTCTATGGAGAAGCTGGGAGTTTAAAGAAAAAGCAGCCGATGCTTTAAAACTTACCGCCAAGGATATGAAAAAGCAGAAGCTCATTGATGAGATCGTCAAAGAACCGGTTGGCGGTGCCCACAGCAACAGGGAAATGACTTTTGAAATTGTCAAGAATGCCATTTCTGAAGCTTATGGTGAGTTTAAAAACTTATCACCAGAAGAATTGACGAAAAAACGAATGAATAAGTATTCCCAAATGGGAGTCTTTAAAGGTTAAATCCTTACTACATAAGAAAGAAAAAAATCCGAAGGGTTACTCTTCGGATTTTTTTGGCCTTATCAACAAATAATTAAAGTTGTCAACAGTTAAAATGTTCATAAACTGTGAACTAAGTAAAGCTGTCTTCGACGAAGTACTAAACTCTATTTTTCTACTTTCGTAATATGGAAAAAGTCAAAGCACCACAAAATATCAATTACAGTCCCGGGAATGTCATCAATCTCGAGAAAGGAAAAATACCACCGCAAGCGGTTGATTTAGAAGAAGTTGTGCTTGGCGCCATGATGATCGATAAAAGAGGGGTGGACGAGATCATCGATATTTTACATCCCGACGTATTTTATAAAAGTGCTCACCAGCATATCTTTGAAGCTATATTTAAGCTGTTTGAAAACTCAGAACCGGTCGACTTATTAACGGTTTCTAATCAATTGAGGAAAGATCAGAAGCTGGAGCAGGTGGGAGGCGATTTTTACCTGGTACAGCTAACCCAAAAAGTATCATCTTCTGCCCATATTGAATTTCATGCGAGGATCATTCTTCAAAAATATATTCAGCGTAGTTTGATCAAGATCTCTAACGAGATCATCGAGGAGTCGTATGATGAAACAACAGATGTATTTGACCTTTTAGACACTGCAGAATCCAAACTTTATGAAGTAACCCAGGGGAACATCAAAAGATCTTCAGAGACTGCCCAGGATCTTGTAATGCAGGCTAAGAAAAAGATTCAGGAAATTTCCAATAAATCAGGACTTTCGGGAATTCCTTCAGGATTTGAGAGACTGGATAAACTAACTTCCGGATGGCAGCCCAGTGACCTTATTATTGTTGCTGCCCGTCCAGGTATGGGAAAAACGGCCCTTACTTTGTCTATGGCCCGTAATATTTCCGTAGGACAGAATATTCCTGTGGCTTTCTTTTCCCTGGAGATGTCCTCGGTACAGTTGATCACTCGATTGATTTCTTCAGAAACCGGACTGTCTTCAGAAAAACTTCGGACAGGAAACCTGGAAAAACACGAGTGGGAACAGCTTAACGTTAAGGTAAAAGGTCTTGAAAAAGCACCACTTTTTATAGATGATACTCCTTCACTTTCCATTTTTGACTTAAGGGCAAAGGCAAGAAGACTGGCTTCACAACATGGAATTAGATTGATCGTGATTGATTACCTGCAGTTGATGACGGCCGGTGGTAGCCAAAAAGGTGGAAACAGGGAACAGGAGATCTCAACTATCTCCCGAAACTTAAAAGCCCTGGCAAAGGAACTTAATGTGCCGGTAATCGCGCTCTCCCAGCTTTCCCGTGCCGTGGAAACCAGGGGAGGTTCAAAAAGGCCACTTTTGAGTGACCTTCGGGAATCTGGAGCGATCGAGCAGGATGCCGATATTGTTTCCTTCATTTACCGTCCCGAATATTATAAAATTGAAGAGTGGGATGATGAAGAGCGTTCTCCTACAGATGGGCAGGCAGAATTCATTGTGGCAAAACACAGGAATGGTGGCCTTGAGAATATTAGGTTGAAATTCGTTGGTCATTTAGGTAAATTCGATAACTTAGATGACTTTGATTCTCCGTCTGAGTTTCATTCGAAAATGAATGACAATGACTCTGGAGATATGAGCTTTACTACCGGGCATTTTCCCAGTGCCGATGAAGCTTTTGGAAGCTCAATGAATGATGATCTAAATGATGACGACAGCGACGTACCTTTTTAAAAATGTGATTTTATTCTTTCCGAATTTCTTCGGAAAATCTCTTACTGATACTAAACATCCTAAAGCCGGAAAGAATTTTTTCTTTTCCGGCTTTTTTATGCTCCTGTTTTTCCTAATGTCTTTCCCGGCCTTTGCTTCTCAAATCCTCATCCCTATGGATGCTGAAGGTCAACGAAACCACTTGAAGGCTTATGGTATTACCTATTGGATGCTCGAAAAAGACGCAAAAGTGCAGTGGCTGCTCAATTACCGGGGTGGATCATTTCTTCTACCAGATTCTGAAGAACTTCGCAGGGAATGCAAGATCCGCGGGGTTTCCTATGAGGTGATTAGTGATCAAAAAACTGAAAGTATTCTGGAGGAAATTGCGAGCCCGTCCAGGAATATGGAAGCTGTTCTTCTGGAAAAAGCTCCTAAAATTGCAGTTTATTCTCCCGAAGGTAACAGGCCGTGGGACGATGCAGTTACCATGGTGCTTACCTATGCCGAGATTCCATATGAAACAATATATGATAAGGAAGTTCTTGGTGACGCCCTTTTGTTGTTCGACTGGTTGCATCTTCATCATGAAGATTTTACGGGACAATATGGCAAATTCTACCGCAGCTATCGCACCGCTCCCTGGTATATTGAGGATAAGAAACGGGCCGAAGCCCTGGCTTCAGAGCTTGGTTATGAAAAGGTTTCTGAAGAAAAACTGGCAGTTGCACTCAAAATTAGAGATTACGTTGTTGGCGGTGGATTCATGTTTGCAATGTGTAGCGCGACAGATAGTTTTGACATCGCTCTTTCTGCCGAAGGCGTTGACATTGCCGAACCTATGTTTGACGGGGATCCCAGTGATGCCGACTATCAGAAAAAACTACACTTCGACAAGAGTTTTGCCTTTGAAAACTTCATCCTGGAAAGAAATCCAATGGTTTACGAGTTCTCGTCAATTGATATGACAAATAAGCGGCAGGTGCCTATGGATGTTGATTATTTTACGCTCATGGAATACTCCGCAAAGTGGGATCCTGTACCAACTATGCTTACCCAAAATCATACTATGCTGGTCAAAGGCTTTATGGGTCAAACAACCTCTTATGATCCCGCAACCATTAAACCCACAGTGCTGGTGATGGGACAAAGTAAGATCAACGGCGAGGCAAAATACATCCACGGAATTAAAGGCAATGGTTTTTTCACATTTTACGGAGGCCATGATCCCGAAGATTATCAGCATATGGTAGGGGATCCAAAGACAGAATTAGAACTTCATCCCACCTCTCCCGGCTATCGTCTCATCCTGAATAATGTTCTTTTTCCTGCGGCCAAGAAACAAAAGCAGAAGACATAGGAGAGGAATTCCTATTTTTACTCCCCTATGGATAAAACAGAAAATTTCAACAGGAAGGTTACCAGGACAATATTTATAGCATTGCTGATGCTTTCAGCTTTTGCACTGCTTATTTTTCACGCCAACTTTTTCCTTTTAGTCTTTGCAGGTATCTTTTTTTCGGTGTTGTTAAACTTTGCTTCCAATTGGATAGTGAGTAAAACTCCGCTGAAATATGGTTTGGCCTTATTTCTTATCCTGCTTTTTATGTCCGGGATTTTGTACTTGATTATTCTTTTAGTCGGTCCTTCTATGGTGGAGCAGGTGCAGGATATGACTGAAACTTTGCCCCGATCGCTACAAAATCTTAGAGAGAAAATTAAACAAACCAGCTATTGGTAGAAGTCTATTTGAAGAACTTCCAAGCGATCTCGGTTCTTTACTAGAAGAAAGGGGAGAGGTAATGTCCCGAATCGTCGGCTCGTTCTCAACTACAATAGGTGCCATAGCAAATTTCTTTATCATCATTGTTACAGGAATCTTTTTGGCTTCAAGTCCCGGTATTTATACTAAAGGTTTTACCAGATTATTTCCTGTGAATTTTCGTCCCCGTTTACGGGAAGTAATGGATAAGACACAGTATTCCCTTAGCCTTTGGATGATGGCCAAACTGCTTTCCATGTTGGTAGTGGGGATTTTTACTGCCATTGGTTTGCAATTTCTGGGAATGCCTATGCCGTATGCCCTGGCTTTAATGGCCGCTTTATTTTCATTTATTCCAAACATTGGGCCTTATCTTGCTCTGGCACCCGCAGTACTCATCGCGCTAATGCAGGGAGGTAATATGTTTATTTACGTTCTCATACTTTATTTTAGTATACAGATTGTGGAAAGTTATTTAATTACTCCTATGATCGAAAAGAAAATGGTGCATCTCCCGCCCGCCCTTACTCTTTTTTGGATGGTTTTATTAGGAGTGCTTACGGGTATCCTGGGACTAATCATGGCCACCCCGATTCTTGCAGCACTTATAGTAATTATTGAAGAGCTATATGTGAAAGATTATTTGGAGGCCAAAAATGCGGAAGCAAATGAAACAGATTCAGAAGTATTGGTTGAAGAAGTAGATCAGGAAAACTCTAAAGTAAAATCCTGAAAAACTTTTTATCAGAGAGGCCTTCAAATTCAGAAAGGATATTTATCATGAAAAGAATCGACTCCCACCAACATTTCTGGAAATACGATCCCCAAACCTACTCCTGGATTCCCGAGGAAATGGCAGTTATCAGGAAAGACTTTACTCCGGAAGATCTTAAGCCATTACTTTCAAAAAATGGATTTTCAGGTTGTGTTGCAGTGCAGGCAGATCAGTCTGAAGCTGAAACAGAAAAGCTGCTGAAAATAGCAGAACAGCATGATTTTGTCAAAGGAGTAGTGGGTTGGGTAGATCTTAATTCTCCGGAAGTGGAGGAACGCCTGAAGCACTATTCCAAAAACCCATTTTTAAAAGGGATACGCCATACTGTTTGGGATGAAAAAGGGGAATTTATGATTGCTCCCGAATTTCAGCGAGGTTTGTCACTTTTGGCCAGTAAAGGACTCACTTATGATATTCTGGCATTTGATTATCAGCTGGGATCTGCAGTTGAAATGGTACAGGCATTCCCGAGACAAAAATTTGTCCTGGATCATATGGGAAAACCACGAATTTCCGGAAAACCGGATAAGCAGTGGACAAAGCATATTGAACAACTGGCAGAGTCCCCGAATGTGTGGTGCAAAATTTCGGGTTTAGTGACTGAAACTCCTGACTTCAGCTGGAAGAGCACCGATTTCTTGCCTTTTTTGGAAGTCGTAACTGAGGCTTTTGGAGTAGATCGACTCATGTTTGGGTCCGATTGGCCGGTATGCCTTTCCGCAGCAAACTATAAAGAAGTGGTTGGAGTAGTGGAGAAGTTCTTCAGCGGTTATTCAAAAGAAGATAAGGAGAAGATCTTTGGAAAAAATGCTTCAGAATTTTATAACTTGAAGTAAAACAAAACTGAAGTGTCAAAAATGGCAAAATTGGATTACATTTTTCAGAAGGAAATAAAACTTTCAGCAAAAACCAGGGGTTTTCATTTGGTAACAGAGGAGGTGACCCAACAAATTCCGGAGATAAAAGAAGTTTCTATGGGATTCCTGCAGATCTTCATCAAGCATACTTCCGCCGGACTCACCATTAACGAAAATGCAGATCCTACGGTAAGAGAGGATTTTGAAAGCCACTTCAATAAAATGGTTCCCGAGGATCAGCCGTATTATAAACACACTTTAGAGGGAAGTGATGATATGCCTGCACATATTAAAGCTGCTCTTTTGGGTTCTTCGCTTCAAATCCCCATTACCAATGGCCATCTTAATTTAGGGACCTGGCAGGGAATTTATCTCTGTGAACACCGCGATCATGGCGGCAGCAGGAAATTAGTACTTACCATCAGTGGGGCGAGGAAATAGAATTCGATATCTTTTCTATTCGTCATCCTGAACTTGTTTCAGAATCCTTCGAAAGTACACTTAGTACTTAAACTTACTGTCGGTGATTTTAAAGTGAGACCTGCAAGGTTTTAGGAACCTTGTAGGTCTGCCATTAGAATCCCACCCCGTCCTGCGGACACCCCTCCGGTGGAGGGGACTATTCCCGCAGAATATTCTGCAAAAGTCCTGATCTTTCCCGCTATTGGAGATGATACTGTTAGAATTTCGGGTGGATTAAAGACCGGAGATGATTTTTACAGATGCATCTATGGTTAATAGCAGAAACTAAGAATTGCGCATTATTAAAATCTTACCGGTCATTATGAGCAGTAAAATCATCTGTGTATCTGTGGCAGTAACATATCAAATCTTCAGCAAAAAAAGATCCCGCTCTTTCGAACGGGATCTTTATAAGTGAGATAACAGTTTAATTTATTTTACTTTTTTGACGATAGCTTCAAACGCATCGGGATGGTTCATTGCAAGATCGGCTAAAACCTTACGGTTTAGTTCGATTCCTGCGGCTTTCACTTTCCCCATGAATTGTGAATAAGACATTCCGTGCATACGGGCTCCTGCGTTGATACGCATGATCCAAAGTGAACGGAAGTTTCTCTTCTTGGTTTTACGGTCTCTGTAAGCATATAACATTGCTTTGTCAACCGCGTTTTTCGCTACTGTCCAAACGTTCTTACGACGTCCAAAGTAACCTTTTGCTTGCTTAAGAACCTTTTTTCTTCTGGCTCTCTTAGCAACTGAATTTACTGATCTTGGCATATTTTAAAAATTTTTTTGTAGCAGGCGGTCGTTCTTGACACTTTCAACTTACAGTTCTAAAATCTAACTTCTAAAATCTCACTTCGAGTTGCCTGACTCCAGGGTTATTAAATTTGGTAAACCATCAAAGGTTCAACTACAACAAACGTAATTGAAGTTTGATATTTTTTTCGTCTGCTTCATGTACTAAAGTACTATGAGTCAGAGCCAGCTTTTGTTTTTTAGTCTTCTTTGTTAAGATGTGACTTTTAAACGCATGCTTTCTTTTGATCTTTCCTGTACCGGTAAGCTTGAAACGCTTCTTGGCACTGGATTTCGTTTTCATCTTAGGCATTCTGTCCTTCTTTTAAATTATCTCACTTATTATTGTAAATCATGCGGCTATGAAAAGCTACAGGATTATTAATTCTTTGTCTTTTTTGGAGACAGGAACATGGTCATACGTTTCCCTTCCAATTTCGGCATTTGTTCAACTTTTCCAAGTTCTTCAAGGTCTGTAGCTAAACGAAGCAAAAGGATCTCTCCCTGTTCCTTAAATACAATAGACCGACCTTTAAAAAATACGAAAGCTTTTAATTTGGCGCCGTCTTTAAGAAATTTTTCTGCGTTCCTCTTCTTGAACTCGTAGTCGTGATCGTCTGTATTAGGACCAAAACGTATCTCTTTTACAACCACCTGGGTGGCTTTGGCCTTTAATGCCTTGTCACGTTTTTTCTGTTCGTAGAGAAACTTTTTATAGTCCATTACTTTAGCAACGGGAGGATTGGCATTTGGAGAGATCTCCACAAGGTCCAGCTCCTGCTCTTCGGCAATGGCTAATGCTTTACGGGTTGGGTACACACCCATTTCCACGTTGTCGCCAACAAGGCGAACTTCTTCCGCACGAATCTTTCCGTTAATTCGATGCGGATCTTCTTTGATTTCTCTTAGAGGTCGTTTGGTTCTTTTTCTACGTATTGCTATGGCTCAAAAATTTTGGTTAAACTTCAAATGTTTTTAAAGTACTATTTACTTCTTTATTCACTAATTCGGCAAAGTCTTCAATTGACATAGTGCCAAGATCGCCTTCCCCATGTCTTCGTACAGAAACCGTTCCATTCTCGGCCTCCTGTTCTCCAACGATCAACATATAAGGAACTTTGCTAACTTCTGCATCCCTTATCTTCTTCCCAATAGTCTCGTTCCTATGGTCTACAAGGGCGCGAATTTCGTGATTTTCCAGCAAAGTTAAAACTTTTTGGCTGTATTTTTCATATTTCTCACTGAGGGAGAGAATAATAGCCTGTTCGGGCATTAGCCACAGAGGGAAATTTCCACCTGTATTTTCCAGCAGGACAGCAACAAAGCGTTCCATACTACCAAAAGGCGCACGGTGGATCATCACCGGGCGATGCATTTCATTGTCACTACCTTTATAGGTAAGGTCAAAACGTTCAGGTAAATTGTAGTCTACCTGGATAGTTCCCAGCTGCCACTGTCTTCCCAAAGCATCCTTCACCATGAAATCCAGCTTAGGGCCATAAAAGGCTGCTTCGCCGGTTTCAACAACGTAATTAAGACCTTTTTCTTTAGCAGCATTGATAATGGCATTTTCTGCTTTGTCCCAGTTCTCGTCAGATCCTATATACTTTTCCTTATTCTCGGGATCCCTTAGGGAAACCTGCGCTGTGAAGTTCTCGAATCCCAATGAACTGAATACATATAATGTAAGGTCAATTACCTTTTTAAATTCCGAATCCAATTGATCTGGAGTACAAAAAATGTGTGCGTCATCCTGGGTGAAGCCGCGAACGCGGGTTAAACCATGTAGCTCGCCACTTTGTTCATAGCGGTAAACAGTTCCGAATTCTGCAAATCGCTTCGGAAGATCTTTGTAGCTCCAGTGCCCGTGGTTGTATATCTCACAGTGGTGAGGACAATTCATAGGCTTCAGCAAAAATTCTTCTCCTTCATTAGGAGTTTTTATCGGCTGGAAACTGTCCTCGCCATATTTCGCATAGTGACCTGAAGTCACATATAATTCTTTTTGACCAATATGAGGGGTAACTACCATTTCATATCCGGCTTTTTTCTGAGCTTTTTTCAGGAAGTTCTCCAGGCGTTCTCTTAAAGCAGCACCCTTTGGTAGCCATAATGGCAGTCCCTGACCTACTTTTTGAGAAAAAGTGAAAAGTTCCAGCTCACGACCTAATTTACGGTGATCCCTTTTCTTTGCCTCCTCGAGCATTTCCAGGTATTCCTTAAGGTCTTTTTGCTTCGGAAATGAAATTCCGTAAACCCGTGTCAACTGCGGATTCTTCTCATTCCCGCGCCAGTATGCACCGGCAACGCTCATAAGTTTCACTGCCTTGATCACTCCGGTATTGGGAAGATGGCCTCCACGGCAAAGATCGGTAAAGGTGTCGTGGTCGCAGAAGGTGATCGTTCCGTCTTCCAGGTTTTCAATAAGTTCAACCTTGAACGGGTTATTTTCTTTTTTGTAGAAATCAAGTGCTTCCTGCTTGGAAACTTCTCTCATCTGGAAGTCGTGCTTTCCTCGGGAAATCTCCAGCATGCGGTCTTCGATCTTCTTAAAATCGTTTTCAGAGATCTTTTGTTCTCCAAAATCCACATCATAATAGAAGCCGTTTTCAATGGCAGGACCAATAGTTAGCTTAGCTCCGGGATAAAGATCCTGGATCGCCTGGGCCATAACGTGAGAAGAGGAGTGCCAAAAAGCCTTTTTTCCCTCATCATCATTCCATGTATATAAAGTAAGGCTGCCGTCGGTATTAAGAGGAGTGGTAGTCTCCACCACCGTATTATTAAACTTTGCCGAAATCACATTGCGGGCAAGGCCTTCGCTAATGCTCTTTGCCACCTCCATTGGGGTAGTGCCGTTTTCAAATTCTTTAATACTGCCGTCGGGCAACGTAATCTTTATCATAAAACTTTAATTAAGTGTGCAAAGATAAGAGGTTCATGGGTGCTTTACAATACTATTATATATATGTATCAGGATTTTTTGGGCGTTTCCCCACCTTCGCTGCCGCTTAGGTGGGGCCGGGCTATTCGCTTCAATCTTTTTGTCCATGCTTCCCAAAAAGGATTTCCGCTGCTATCCCTAACGCAGCTTTTAAAGAACTCTTCCAAAGTTTGAAACTTTGGAAGAGTTTTAATTGAAAAAAAATCACCCTCTCAAAAATGTCATTTTCAGCACCTTAGTTTTCGGGGTTTCAAAAATGTCAAAAAAACCTTAAAAAAGTTTTGCTGAAGACTTGTGGGATTGGAAATCGGTTGTATATTTGCAGCCGCTTTGAGAGGGAGTGACACGATGGGGGAGGCAGTAGCTTAGCCCAGGTGTAGCAAAGGATTGAAGCAAATAAGTTCTCTGAAAATTTTTTGAATTTTATCTTGGATTGTAAAGGAAATTGGTTTTATCTTTGCATCCGCTTTGAGAGACACAATAAGTGTTCTTTTAGAGTCGAAAAAAGTTCTTAAAAAAAGTTTTTGAAGTTAAGCAGGAAAGGTTGTAAGTTTGCATCCGCTTTTGCGACAGAATAACTTCCGAAGCATTTGAAAAAAAATTATTTTTTTTCTTGCAGGGTTTGAAAAAGGTTGTACATTTGCAGCCGCTTTGAGACAGAGCAAAAGTTCACAAGATATATTGAAAAGAAATCCCGGTGTAGGGCAGTAACAGAAAAGGTTCAACTCCTTTTATTTCAACAAGAGATGCCTCCTGTAAACACGGAAGATTTTCTCCCCTTATTAAGGGGAGATGTCCGGAAGGACAGAGGGGTGAGTTCATTGACATATTGAATTGACAGCGCGTATGTTGTTTTCATTAACAACAAATGCAATAATAAGAATTAAGACTAGAAGAACGTTTTGAGCTTTGATTCTCACTTAGGTGAGATGAAGAAGAGGAATTCCTTTAGTAGTTGTTAAAGTATATAAGATTTAACGATGAAGAGTTTGATCCTGGCTCAGGATGAACGCTAGCGGCAGGCTTAACACATGCAAGTCGAGGGGCAGCACGTCTTCGGATGGTGGCGACCGGCGCACGGGTGCGTAACGCGTATACAATCTACCTTTTACAGGGGCATAGCCCGGGGAAACCCGGATTAATATCCCATGGTATGTAGGAATGGCATCATTCCTTCATTAAAGCTTTGGCGGTAAAAGATGAGTATGCGTTCTATTAGCTAGATGGTAAGGTAACGGCTTACCATGGCTACGATAGATAGGGGTCCTGAGAGGGAGATCCCCCACACTGGTACTGAGACACGGACCAGACTCCTACGGGAGGCAGCAGTGAGGAATATTGGACAATGGGCGAGAGCCTGATCCAGCCATGCCGCGTGCAGGAAGACTGCCCTATGGGTTGTAAACTGCTTTTATACGGGAAGAAACACCCCCTCGTGAGGGGGCTTGACGGTACCGTATGAATAAGGATCGGCTAACTCCGTGCCAGCAGCCGCGGTAATACGGAGGATCCAAGCGTTATCCGGAATCATTGGGTTTAAAGGGTCCGTAGGCGGGTTTGTAAGTCAGTGGTGAAAGTCTGCAGCTCAACTGTAGAACTGCCATTGATACTGCATACCTTGAGTAATTATGAAGTGGTTAGAATATGTAGTGTAGCGGTGAAATGCATAGATATTACATAGAATACCGATTGCGAAGGCAGATCACTAATAATTTACTGACGCTGATGGACGAAAGCGTAGGTAGCGAACAGGATTAGATACCCTGGTAGTCTACGCCGTAAACGATGGTTACTAGCTGTTCGGCTCGATTAAGAGCTGAGTGGCTAAGCGAAAGTGATAAGTAACCCACCTGGGGAGTACGTTCGCAAGAATGAAACTCAAAGGAATTGACGGGGGCCCGCACAAGCGGTGGAGCATGTGGTTTAATTCGATGATACGCGAGGAACCTTACCAGGGCTTAAATGTAGCTTGACAGGGGTGGAAACACCTTTTCCTTCGGGCAAGTTACAAGGTGCTGCATGGTTGTCGTCAGCTCGTGCCGTGAGGTGTCAGGTTAAGTCCTATAACGAGCGCAACCCCTGTGGTTAGTTGCCAGCGAGTAATGTCGGGAACTCTAGCCAGACTGCCGGTGCAAACCGTGAGGAAGGTGGGGATGACGTCAAATCATCACGGCCCTTACGTCCTGGGCCACACACGTGCTACAATGGTAGGGACAGAGAGCAGCCACTGGGCGACCAGGAGCGAATCTATAAACCCTATCACAGTTCGGATCGGAGTCTGCAACTCGACTCCGTGAAGCTGGAATCGCTAGTAATCGCATATCAGCCATGATGCGGTGAATACGTTCCCGGGCCTTGTACACACCGCCCGTCAAGCCATGGAAGCTGGGGGTACCTGAAGTCGGTCACCGCAAGGAGCCGCCTAGGGTAAAACTGGTAACTGGGGCTAAGTCGTAACAAGGTAGCCGTACCGGAAGGTGCGGCTGGAACACCTCCTTTCTAGAGATTTTGCCTCTTATAAGGCAAAACACAATTACGACATAAGGAGCCTTTTTACAAATGAAGTAAGAGACTTCTTTTGGTCTTAATTCACTGTCAATTTAATAATATATAGTATTGAGAATTTAGTACTGAGTATTGAGAATAGCGAAAGCGAACTAACTACTCACTACTAATTACTCACTACTAATTGCAGTCTCATAGCTCAGCTGGTTAGAGCGCTACACTGATAATGTAGAGGTCGGCAGTTCGAGTCTGCCTGAGACTACTTTAAAAAAGTACGAAGGTAGAAATACGAAGTACGAAGTTCATTGATAGATTATTGAAAGGAAATTTTAGAAGTTGGGATACCTATCCTTTTTGGAATTTGCAGAATTTTAAGACTATTATTGGAATTGTCAGTTTACAAACGGGGGATTAGCTCAGCTGGCTAGAGCGCCTGCCTTGCACGCAGGAGGTCATCGGTTCGACTCCGATATTCTCCACCACTGAAATGTCTAAGGTCTAAGGAATAATGTTTAATAGCATTAGACCTTAAACAATAAGCCTTAATCATTTCAAAAACGTTCATTGACATATTGGAAAATAAGAATACGAGAAACATAAAAATTTCTATAGTTTTTTAAATTATAGATAGAGCAAATTATATTTTAAAGTTTTGAGGAATTGAGGAGGGAGTTATTTATAACTTTCTGACTAATAACTAAGAACTTCTTGCAAGAGCATATTAGGTAAAAGCACATAAGCTAAATAAGGGCGTATGGGGAATGCCTAGGCTCTCAGAGGCGATGAAGGACGTGATAAGCTGCGAAAAGCTGCGGGGACTGGCACATACAGGTTGATCCGCAGATATCCGAATGGGGCAACCCAGCATGTTGAAGACATGTTATCCGCAAGGAGGCGAACCCGGAGAACTGAAACATCTAAGTACCCGGAGGAGAAGAAAACAATAGTGATTGCGCTAGTAGTGGCGAGCGAACGCGCATTAGCCCAAACCAGCAAGCTTACGGGCTTGTTGGGGTTGTAGGACCACGACATTGGTTGTGTAATGAACTAGAACGCTTTGGAAAGAGCGGCCATAGACGGTGATAGCCCGGTATAGGTAAAGATCATAAACCATAGTGGTATCCTGAGTAGTGCGGGGCACGAGAAACCCTGTATGAATTTGGCGGGACCATCCGCTAAGGCTAAATACTCCTGAGAGACCGATAGTGAACCAGTACCGTGAGGGAAAGGTGAAAAGAACCGTGAATAACGGAGTGAAATAGATCCTGAAACCATACGCTTACAAGCGGTCGGAGCCCTTTAGGGGGTGACGGCGTGCCTTTTGCATAATGAGCCTACGAGTTAACGTTGCCAGCAAGGTTAAGGGTTTAAGACCTGGAGCCGTAGCGAAAGCGAGTCTGAATAGGGCGATTTAGTTGGTAGTGTTAGACGCGAAACCGTGTGATCTACCCTTGGGCAGGTTGAAGCTGTGGTAACACATAGTGGAGGACCGAACCCGTTGACGTTGAAAAGTCTTGGGATGACCTGAGGGTAGGGGTGAAAGGCCAATCAAACTCGGAAATAGCTCGTACTCCCCGAAATGCATTTAGGTGCAGCGATTAATTAGTTTTATAGAGGTAGAGCTACTGATTGGATGCGGGGGCTTCACCGCCTACCAATTCCTGACAAACTCCGAATGCTATAAAATGATGTTGATCAGTGAGGGCATGGGTGCTAAGGTCCATGTCCGAGAGGGAAAGAACCCAGACCATCAGCTAAGGTCCCCAAATGTATGTTAAGTTGAAAAAACGCGGTTGAACTGCTTAGACAGCTAGGATGTTGGCTTGGAAGCAGCCATTCATTTAAAGAGTGCGTAACAGCTCACTAGTCGAGCGGTTCGGCATGGATAATAATCGGGCATAAACATACTACCGAAGCTATGGATTCTATACATAAGTATAGAGTGGTAGGGGAGCATTGTAACAGCGTAGAAGGTGTATCCGCGAGGTATGCTGGAGCGGTTACAAAAGAAAATGTAGGCATAAGTAACGATAATGCGGGCGAGAAACCCGCACACCGAAAGACTAAGGTTTCCTCAGCTATGCTAATCAGCTGAGGGTTAGTCGGGGCCTAAGGCGAACCCGAAAGGGGTAGTCGATGGACAACCAGTTAATATTCTGGTACCTGCTTTGCGTTAAAAGTGACGGAGGCGAGAATTAGGTGCGCACTGACGGAATAGTGCGTTGAAGGATGTGGTAACACTCCGATAGTACACCAAAGCTACGGCGGCGGTGATAATCCTGAATATCGACTTCCAAGAAAAGCGAGCAAAAGCAGCCCGTACCGCAAACCGACACAGGTAGTTGGGATGAGAATTCTAAGGTGCTCGAGAGATTCATGGCTAAGGAACTAGGCAAAATTGACCCGTAACTTCGGGAGAAGGGTCGCCCATCCATTGGATGGGCCGCAGTGAAGAGGTCCAGGCGACTGTTTATCAAAAACACAGGGCTCTGCTAAATCGAAAGATGATGTATAGGGCCTGACACCTGCCCGGTGCTGGAAGGTTAAGAGGAGATGTTAGCTTCGGCGACGCATTGAATTGAAGCCCCAGTAAACGGCGGCCGTAACTATAACGGTCCTAAGGTAGCGAAATTCCTTGTCGGGTAAGTTCCGACCTGCACGAATGGTGCAACGATCTGGACACTGTCTCAGCCATGAGCTCGGTGAAATTGTAGTATCGGTGAAGATGCCGATTACCCGCTGTGGGACGAAAAGACCCCGTGAACCTTTACTATAGCTTAGTATTGACTTTGGACAAGTGATGTGTAGGATAGGTGGGAGACATTGAAGCGGTATCGCCAGGTATCGTGGAGTCATTGTTGAAATACCACCCTTTACTTGTTTGAAGCCTAACTTCCATTGGAAGGACAGTGCTTGGTGGGTAGTTTGACTGGGGTGGTCGCCTCCAAAAGAGTAACGGAGGCTTCTAAAGGTTCCCTCAGCACGCTTGGTAACCGTGCGTAGAGTGCAATGGCATAAGGGAGCTTGACTGAGAGACATACAGGTCGATCAGGTACGAAAGTAGAGCATAGTGATCCGGTGGTTCCGCATGGAAGGGCCATCGCTCAAAGGATAAAAGGTACTCCGGGGATAACAGGCTGATCTCCCCCAAGAGCTCACATCGACGGGGGGGTTTGGCACCTCGATGTCGGCTCGTCACATCCTGGGGCTGGAGAAGGTCCCAAGGGTTGGGCTGTTCGCCCATTAAAGTGGCACGCGAGCTGGGTTCAGAACGTCGTGAGACAGTTCGGTCTCTATCTACAGTGGGCGTTAGAAATTTGAGTGGATCTGACTCTAGTACGAGAGGACCGAGTTGGACTGACCTCTGGTGTACCAGTTGTTCCGCCAGGAGCACTGCTGGGTAGCTACGTCGGGAAGGGATAAGCGCTGAAAGCATATAAGCGCGAAACCCACCACAAGATGAGATTTCTTTAAAGGATCGTGGGAGACTACCACGTTGATAGGTCACAGGTGTAAAGGCAGTAATGTCATAGCCGAGTGATACTAATAATCCGTATAGCTTAGTGCACTTCCCGGCCTGCAAAGGCCGGGAGGAACAACCTAAAGCTTAATATACTTGCTCAAAGACATGTTCCCTCAATTTTTATTTTCCAATTATGTCAACTTATTAGGTATGACATTTAGTAAGAGATCAAAAGGCTACTGCCAACTGATCACTGAACACTGCATACTAAAGATCTAAGGTGGTTATAGCAACGGGGCTCACCTCTTCCCTTTCCGAACAGAGAAGTTAAGCCCGTTAGCGCAGATGGTACTGCTATCTTGTGGGAGAGTATGTCGCCGCCTTTCTTTTAAACCCTTCATCATTCATTTGATGAAGGGTTTTTTTATGCCTTAAATTTAAATCTGGAAACTCGATCTCAGCTCCCCTCCCTGCAGGGAGGGGAAGTCCGCCAGGTGGCGGACGGGGAGGGTCTGGTTTCCTCAAATTTAAATTCAGGAAACGCTAGGGGATGTTCACATGATCCCTGCCGTCTCCTATACAAGCATCCAGGTTCCATGCACCACCCCGGCCTGCGGCCACCCCTCCTCAGAGAGGAGGGGAACACTATAACGAGAAACTTATTGGGAACCTGCTGGTGCGGAGCGAGTATCCTCCAAAGGAGTGAAGATTTTACGATAGAAGCTAAATCTGGAATACGACTCTCAGCTCCCCTCCCTTGCAGGGAGGGGAAGTCCGCCAGGTGGCGGACGGGGAGGGTCAGGTTTCTACAATTTTGTGGTTACTAGGAAATTCTGACAATGAATTACCCTTTCAGAGTTCCGAGTCCGGACAAGGTTGCCTGGTGTAAGCTGAAAATTTTCCATTAAATTATAATCCGTAATCCACCACCCCGTCTCCGCCTCCCGGCGGCTCCACCCCTCCTCAGAAAGGAGGGGAACACTTTCTCGGGAAACTTTTGTAGAATCCGCTGGTGCGGATTTTCTGTACCGGTCATAAAAGAAAAATTTTACTTCAAAGCACCATCCCACACCCCGGACACCCTTCCTCAGGAAGGGAATAAGTGATTATAAAAAAGGTCAGCTGGTTAATATTATAGTAACGCTTTTTCTGAAAAAGCTATTAAATATTCACTAACAGTATTAATATTTCAAAATAATTTTATATTGCAGCATAATTTTTAATTTATAAATATGAAAAATAAATTTTCTGTAGGTTCATTTCGATTTTCCCTACTCCTTTTAATTTTTTTAGTTTCGTGTTCAAGTGAGGATAGTTCCGAAGAAGAACAGGAGGGAGAGTACTTTTCGGCTACAATAGATGGGGAAAAATATACTTCCGATCTTTCAATAAATATGACTGAAATGATTGGTATAACAACAGTTATTGGAGCTTCGGACAGCAAGGGATTAATGATTCAATTAAGTGAAACTAGTCCTGGGACTTATCCTATTGGAGGGGCAAATTCCTCGGCTTTAACACTTGCATCTTATTCCGAGTACACTAACAGTGGGGTTGCAGCTTGGCAGGCACCAATTAATCAGAGTGTTCTTGATGGTCAAATTGTTGTAACAAATTCCACTGAAACTAATTTTGAGGGAACTTTTAGTTTTACCGCCACAAATTCTCAAGACAATTCTACCGTTGAAGTTACTAACGGAAAGTTCAATATTAACTTTTGATTTTTTTAGAAGAATTCCGACAAGCTGATTTGTCGGAATTTTTCATTTCATTTTTAGTTCGTACTTCTGACACCCGAGAAGGATAGAAAAACGATTATAATCACCAGTTTTTCTATCTCAATTCTGTTTTCTCCTCACGTTATTACTCCACCTCATACGTCAAAACATCAACTTCAGAAAGCCTGAAATAACCGAATGGAAAATTTTCAGGATTTGTCTGGTTCACGATGTTTCCCCGTACAATACTTGGCTGCGTTTGGAAAGGCCCGCCATTGGCGTTGCCCGATTGTGACCTCAGGATGAACATGTATTCATAAAATCCTCTGGAGATGCCCTGGATTTCAAATAAAACCAGATCACCGGGGGCTGCATCTTCATCATTAAAAAATGCAAAAGTTTGGTTTCCGTTAGTGAATTCGTCATCATAGATCTGAATATTGAAACGTTCATTAAGGTACCGAAAAAGGTAAAAATTTTCCATGTCTGCAGGATCCTCATAGTACACTTTAAATTCATATACGTCACCGGAAAAGCCTCCCAGTTCCTGTTCTACGAATAGCAGATCTGACGTAGGAATATATTGTTCTGTTGCTGTGTAGACCTCTTCTCCATAGATCACCTCTAGTTGGTAATTTATGTTTTCTTCGGGCACCAGCTGGTCATTTTGATATATTCCGTCTTTAACCTCCTCAAAAAGGTATTCTTCCCCGGTATCTGTGAAGACTTTCACCAAAGCTCCGGTGGCTGGAGGTATATCTTCATCAAAATAAGGAGCTGTGAAAGAGAGTTTGATGATTTGAAAATTGGATTCATTTTCTTCATTCCACACCAATGATGCCTCTATTACTAATCTTGGTTCAGATTCTTCAAGGTCTATATCCACTACCTCTTCACAAGAGGTTAATCCAAGGAGCAGCAGTATTAAAAAGATCTTTTTCATTTTCAAAACTTAAAGTTATAAGTAACAGAGGGTACGATCCCAAAAAGTGAAAGCTGTACAGCCTCATTTCGTAAAGTATCATCATTTTCTCTAAAACTTATAGAGACCGCATTTTTTCGGGCATAAACATTATATAGTCCGAAATTCCATGAAGAACTGTAGCCACTTGTCGATTCTCTTTTCGGAGTGTATGTAGCCGAAATATCCAGCCGGTGATAATCTGGTAACCTACTGCTATTACGCGGGGCGTAAACCGGAATAGACATATTTTCAAATTTATATTGAGCTGTAGGATAAGTTGTGGGTAAACCGGTCTGATAAATAAAATTGGCATTTAGATCCCATTTCCGGCTAAGTTCGTAAGAAGCAGTTAATGAAAGATCATGGGTTTTATCGTAGGCAGTGGCGTACCAGTCAGAATTGTTGATCCCTGGTTCTGTCGCAGTTCTTCCGGGGGTACGTTGTTCAGATTTTGAAAGCGTGTACGCAAACCAGCCGGTAAATCTCCCCTTGTTTTTCTTCAGCAATAATTCTGCGCCATATGCACGGGCCTCTCCCGGCAGGATCACCTGCTCAATTGCATCATTGGCAATAAGATTAGCACCGTCAATATAATCTATGCGGTTTCTCAGGGTTTTATAATACCCCTCAACCTCCAGGGAATATTCTTCATTTGCAAAATTCCTGTAATAACCTGCTGCTACCTGATCCAGGGACTGCGGCTCAATATACCTTCCGCTAGGTGTCCAAACATCCAGCGGCGTAGGAGAGCTGGTATTTGTGATAAGGTGCAGGTACTGGGTCATGCGGTTATAGCTAAGCTTAATGCTTTGATCCTCGGTAAAAGTGTAAGCCAGGGCAAGACGTGGCTCAAAGTTCCCGAAGGATCGCTCCACCTTGCTTTTGTCGAGTTGCCTGATATCTATGGGATCTGCTTTTTCATAGATCCCGAATCTTTCATTATAAATTACAGGTTCTCCCTGGTACAGGTTTAATTCTTCCTGTCCCATTCTTAAAAAATTGCTGTACCTAATCCCATATTCTGCGGAAAGATTTTCTGAGATCGTATGCTCCAGTGACAAATACAAAGCCGATTCCAAAGCGTATTTTTTAATAAGTTCCCCGGGAATAATCCCTGAAGAAGAGGAGCTGGGTTCAATTTCCCCCGGATTAAATTCGTGCCAGGTGGTATGGAAACCATAATCAAGATTCAGGTTCTTGTTGAGATAGTGGTCAAGATCGTATTTGAAGTTTAAATTCTTGATCCCGCTGTTCCAGTTAAATCCAACAAAATCCAGGGTGAGCCCATAGTAATAGTCACTGTAGATGAGAGAAAGGTTGCTGAAAATGTTATCCCTTAGAATATGGTTCCAACGTAGATTAAAAACCGAATTTCCATAGATGTTATTAAAGCTTTCGCTAATGTTAAATACATCTCTTCCAAAGTAACCGGAGAATAATATCGTGTTTTTCGGATCAAGTCTAAAGGTCAATTTGGTATTGAGATCGTAGAAGTAGGCCGAGTTGTCGTTGTCTGTTAATTTCAGAAATAAATGTGCATACGAACTGCGTCCCCCTATTAAATAGGAACTTTTCTCCTTCACTATTGGTCCCTGGGCTAAAAGTCGGCTGGAGATAAGGCCTATTCCGCCATTGGCCTCAAAATGCCGGCTGTTTCCATCCTTTTGATAAATATCGAGTACAGATGATACCCTTCCGCCGTAATTCGAAGGAATTCCTCCTTTATAGAGCTTCAGGTTTTTAATCGCATCGGGATTAAAGACCGAGAATAACCCAAAGAGGTGACTGGCATTATAGATGGTCGCTTCATCAAGAAGGATAAGATTTTGATCGGCAGCACCACCACGAACGTTGAATCCCGAAGATCCTTCCCCGGCGTTCGACACTCCCGGGAGCAGGAGCAGGGATTTTACAATGTCCACCTCACCAAATACTACCGGTAGCTTTTGGATCGTAGAAATTTCGAGTTTATTGACACTCATTTCCGGTTTACTAATATTCAGTCGTTCGCTGTCATCAACTATAACAACTTCAGCCAGATCCTGTGCTGCAGTGTTCAGCTCGAAATTCAGATTCAGGTTCTCCTGGATGTCTACTTTTTCAGAAATGGATTGATATCCAAGATAAGAGATTTCCATCCTGTGACTTCCCGCCGGAACTTTTAAGGAGTAAAATCCATATTCATTGGTTACTGTTCCTGTTTGAAGCTCGGGGAAAAGAATATTGACTCCAGAAAGCGTCTCATTATTTTCGGCATCTTTTATAACACCATTAATAACAAAGCTTTCCTGTGCCCAGGCTGAAACAGAGGACAGAAGTAAACAAAGGAGAATTAAGTTTTTCAAAAATAAAAGGGTTTTAAAAATGCCATTTTTGGCACCTAATCAAATAGCGCTTTCATTACTGTCTGTATTCCTTTGAACATAAGAAAGATCGCTGCAGCCATGGCTGCTAAAGCAAAAATCAGGACCGGAAGGAACCACGGACTTTCCTGGTTCTTAAAGGAACTAAAAAGTACCACAGGTCCAATGAACGAAAGAGGTAGAGCGCCGGCGAGGAATTTAAGCCCTTTTAGCAGGAGGTCCTTGTTGGTGTGTTTCATAAAATCAAAGATAATTATTACTTTTCTAAATTTGTCTTGATCCACCGCCTCATTCAAAGTCCTTATTTTCATATATTTAAAGGATTAATATTCAATCGGGTAACGGGTGCTAAATTAATTTCCGGTAATATTAATCCAGAATTAACACATATCAAAGCTTTTTATGTTTAATTTTGGTGTAAATTATTTAAACAATGGACCAATTTTCCATAAGTCAGCTTTCCCAGTTTTCGGGAATTAAACCGCACACCATTCGCATTTGGGAAAAGCGGTACAACGCTCTTAGGCCCCACCGGTCCGAAGGGAATACCCGTTATTATGATGGTTCGCAACTGCGACGCCTCCTTAATATTGTAGGATTGGCAGAGACGGGAGTAAAGATCTCCAAGCTATGTGCCATGAGTGATGAGGAGCTTTTTAAGATGAGAGCGAGCTATGAAAGTGAAGCCGGTTTAAAAGAAGATTACCAGTATTTTATCAATCAACTGGTTGCTGCCGGGATGGGATATGACGAAGCAAACTTTGAGAAAACTTTCTCTCATTGTTTGTTAAAATTTGGTCTGCAAAAGACATATGTTGAAATTATACTTCCCTTGATGGATAGAATTGGCCTTATGTGGTCTGTAAACAACATACCTCCTTCACAGGAACATTATATTTCCCATCTTTTGAAGCAGAAAATGTTTACAGCCATAGATTCTATGCCACCGGTCAAAAAAGCCGAAGAGAACTGGTTACTCTTTTTGCCCGAAGACGAATTCCATGAATTGGGACTTTTGTTCACGAATTACTTTTTACGAAGCAGGGGCAAAAATGTCATTTATTTAGGGGCTAATGTTCCATTGTCTTCTGTTAAGCATACCTTAGAGGAACTTGAAATAGATAATCTAATGCTTTTCCTTGTGCATCATGACCTGCCCGAAAGGATAGATACTTACTTGAAGGAGCTTCGTGATCTGGCAGGACAACGTCAAATCTTTATTGCCGGGGGAGGTGTAGATACCAAAAGTTTAAAGGATAAAAAGGATATAATCATACTTTCCACTGTTGAAGACCTGGAGCGGGAGGTTAAAGAAATAAAATTAGCCTAATGTCAAAAATTGCAGTTATAGGAGCAGGTTTTTCGGGTTTAAGTGCGGCAGCATACATGGGAGCCGCAGGGCACGAGGTGCATATCTTTGAGAAAAACAGCAGTGCCGGTGGCCGGGCCAGGCAATTCAAAACTTCCAGCGGTTATACTTATGACATGGGCCCAAGTTGGTACTGGATGCCCGGGGTTTTTGAAAAGTTTTTCGGCGATTTTGGACACAAAGTTGAAGATCTTTATCAACTTGACCTGTTGGATCCGTCTTTTGAAGTGGTCTTTCCGAAGAACGAAAAATTAAGTATTCCCGAGAATTATACCAAGCTTCGGGAATTGTTCGAAGAAATTGAAGCCGGGAGTGCCGAAAAGCTCGATAAATTTATGGAGGAGGCACAATATAAATATGAGCAGGGAATGGAAAGACTGGTTTATATGCCGGGAATTTCCCTTACCGAATTTGTAGACCTGGATCTCATTAAAGGTGCTATGCGCCTGCAGGTGTTTTCCTCTTTCAGCAAACACGTGCGAAAATATTTTAAAGATCCAAAGTTGATCTCCCTTATGGAATTTCCTGTTTTGTTCTTGGGAGCTATGCCGCAGGATACTCCGGCGCTTTACAGTCTTATGAATTACGCAGGGCTTAAACTTGGAACATGGTATCCCCAGGGTGGCTTCGGAAGTGTGATAGATGCAATGGTGAAAGTAGCCAGGGAACAGGGGGTTGAGATCCATTTTGATGCCCCTGTGGAGCAGATCATTTCAGCTGAAAGTAGCGTAAAAGGCCTAAGGGTTCATGGGGAAGAAATACAATTTGATGCAGTCGTAGCAGCGGCCGATTATCAACATGTGGAAGAAAAACTGCTTCCGAAGGAACTTCAGAATTACAGTGAAAAGTACTGGGAGAACAAGACCTTTGCTCCATCCTGTCTCATCTATTATCTCGGAATTTCAGAAAGGATCCCCGAGCTGGAACACCATACTTTATTCTTTGATGAAGATCTTTACGATCATTCCGTCGAAATCTACAAAGATCCCAAATGGCCTGCTAAGCCTTTATTTTATGTGTGTTGTCCTTCAAGAACCGATGATTCAGTAGCGCCCGAAGGTCATGAAAACCTGTTTATGCTTATGCCACTGGCACCGGGATTAAAAGATGAAGAGGCCACCCGGGAAAAATTTTTCCAGATTATGATAAAGCGGCTCGAGAAGCAAATAGGCCGTAGCATTTGTGGTAAAATAGACTATAAAAAGAGCTACTGTGTTTCAGATTTTATTACAGATTACAACTCTTATAAAGGCAATGCTTACGGCTTGGCAAATACCCTGCAACAAACAGCCGTGCTTAAACCTAAAATAAAGAACAAAAAGCTTAACAATCTCTTTTACGCGGGGCAGCTTACAGTACCCGGCCCGGGAGTACCGCCGTCGCTTATTTCTGGAAATATCGCGGCAGAACAAGTTATCAAAGAACTAAAAAAGAAGAAGTATGAAGTCACTGTTTGATGATCTGTCGGTACAGGTAAGCCGGCTCACTACACGCTCCTATAGTACGAGTTTTTCGTTAGGGATCTATTTCCTGCACGACCGGCTGCGCGACCCAATTTATTCAATTTATGGATTTGTAAGGGTTGCCGATGAGATCGTGGACAGTTTTGAAGGTTATAACCAGGAGTACCTGCTAAAGAAATTTAGAGAGGATACCTATGAGGCTTTGGAACAAAAGATTTCTGCCAATCCTATATTAAATTCCTTCCAGGAGGTAGTGCACGAGTTTGACATAGACAGGGAACTCATTGATACTTTTTTAAAGAGTATGGAAATGGATCTCCAAAAAGTGGATTATACAGATGAAAAATACCAACAGTACATCCTGGGTTCTGCCGAGGTAGTTGGACTTATGTGCCTGCACGTTTTCACCGAAGGAGACAAAAAAATGTTTGCAGAGCTTAAACCTTATGCGATGAAGCTGGGGGCAGCCTTTCAAAAAGTAAATTTCCTGAGGGATCTTAAGGATGATTATCATGTATTGGGAAGAACTTATTTTCCCGGCGTGGACATGGAAAATTTTTCGGCAGAGGCAAAACAGCAAATTGAAGAAGAGATAGAAGAAGACTTCAGGATAGCGCTACAGGGGATAAAGATGTTACCGGCTTCTTCCAAAGGCGGGGTTTATCTTGCCTATGTCTATTATCAATCTTTATTTAAAAAGATCAAGAGATTACCTGCAAAAAGAATACTTTCGGGAAGAATAAGGATCAATAATGGCCGAAAAGTAGGCTTAATGATCAACAGTCTTGTAGAATGTAAAATGAGAATTATTTGATGAAGTATTTAATGGTTTTACTTTTTTTGATGACGGGGATGGTGGTGCAACAATCTAATATTTCAGAAGCCCGCAAGCTTTATAGCAAAGCTGCTGAGAATGAGAAGGCAGCAAGAAGCCTTTTGGAGCTTTCAGAAAATAAAGATATTAAGGATCCTGTGGTGCTGGGTTACAAAGGTGCGGGACATATGATGATGGCGAAGCACGTGGGAAATCCCTTTAAAAAAATGTCCCATTTCAATAAAGGCAAGGATATTTTTAGCAGTGCGATAGCAGCCGATAAGCAAAACCTGGAACTGCGGTTCCTTAGGTTTGCCGTGCAGGCCGAAGCTCCCGCTTTTCTTGGATACCGTGATAATCTTGAAGAGGATAAAGCTTTACTTATTGCAGGAGTAGACACTCTGGAGGATAAGGAACTTCAAAAAATGATCCTTAACTACCTAAAAGGATCCAAAGGCCTTACTGCGGCAGAAAAAGAAAAATTAAAATAAAAAATTGATTTTTAGTATCTTAATACTTGAATAAAAAATAACAAAATGGAGACGATAGCAATAAATTTTCTAATAGTACTGGCATCTTTTCTTGCCATGGAAGGTGTTGCGTGGTTCACCCATAAATATATCATGCACGGGCTGTTGTGGACTTTACATAAAGACCACCACAAGAAGGAATCGAAAGGATTTTTTGAACATAATGATTTCTTCTTTCTCATTTTTGCCATTCCGGGGATCATCTCTCTATATTTCGGAATGGAGGCAGGCTTCAATTTCCTTTTTTGGATAGGTCTGGGAATTACGCTCTATGGAATGGCATATTTCTTTGTTCATGACATCTTTATACATCAACGATTTAAAGTGCTGCGCAAAGCAGATAATTCTTATTTCAAAGCCATACGTCGTGCACACAAAATGCATCATAAACATATTGGTAAGGAAGAAGGAGAGTGCTTCGGAATGCTTTGGGTACCAATGAAATATTTTAGGGAACAAAGAAAAACTGCCTAATGCAATACACTTATCTGCTGGTCAATTTTTTTACCATCATCATTCCCTTCCTGTTTTCTTTTCATCCCCGGCTGAAGTTTCACAAAACCTGGGGTGCATTTTTCCCTGCTGTTTTCCTCACTGGATTGGTTTTCGTGCTTTGGGATATGTTATTCACCCAAATGGGAGTATGGGGTTTTAATGACCGCTATCTCACAGGTATAGAAATAGGAAACCTTCCGGTTGAGGAGGTGCTTTTTTTCTTTTGTATTCCCTATGCCTGTGTCTTCACGTTTCATTGCCTTGATCTTTTCATGAACGAAATAGGAGGATCAAAAATGCAAAAAATCATCACACTTTTTCTGGTGGCTTTTTTATTGATTTTCGGAACAATCCATTTCTCAAAAAGCTATACTGCGACTACTTTCTTCAGTTTTGCCCTTCTGCTTTTATACGCCCAATTTATCCTGAAGATCAACTGGCTCACCAGGTTTTATGTCGTCTATGCGGTACTGTTAATTCCCTTCTTTTTCGTGAATGGGATCCTTACCGGAAGCTGGATCGAAGAGCAGGTAGTATGGTATAATCCTGAAGAATTTATGAACTTCAGGATAGGGACGATCCCTGTTGAAGATGCATTTTACGGTGCCGAATTGATCCTGATGAACCTGCTTATCTACAGGTATCTTTTAAACAGGAAAAAGGCTGTCGCGGCGGCAAATCTTAAAGACTACAGCATTATGAAAAAGACCTTGCAAATCTCCAACATTGTAGCTTTTATCGCAATGGTGGCCATTAATTACTTTTCGAATACGGGAGCGATCAATGGAGAGACCATGGCAACGGTTTCTGCGGAATATAATAATCTTTTTACTCCGGCGGGATATGCGTTTTCCATCTGGGGACTTATCTATCTTGGCCTTGCCGGCTTTGTGACTTTCCAGGCGATAAGTTCCCGCGGAAGGGAGGCAGCCGTCAAAATTGGCTGGTGGTTCGTGATCACTTGTGTCCTTAATATCGCATGGATCTTTGCCTGGTTGCATCATCTTACCGGCCTTTCAGTGATTCTGATGTCTTTATTGCTATTTTCCCTAATAATGATCATTATCAAAACCAGGATGGAACTTGATGACGAACCATTAAAAGTAATTGCCTTTTTATGGTGGCCGTTTTCCTTTTATTCCGGGTGGATCAGTGTTGCTCTCATTGCAAATACTGCTGCTTATCTCACAGCTTTAGGATGGGATGGCTTTGGGATTTCTGAAATCACCTGGACCCTCATCATGATCTTTGTAGCGGCCTTCATCAATTTATTAATTACCTGGACACGTAACATGAGGGAATTTGCCCTTGTGGGAGCCTGGGGTCTTGTAGCCGTTGGTATAGCCAACCAGGGAGAAAATGAAGGGATCTTTTTAACAGCTGTGATCGCGGCAGGAATTTTAGTGATTAGCAGCGGAATTCATGGTTATAAAAACCGAAAATACTCTCCATGGCGAAAGCTGTAGACAAGGAAATTGCTGTTTGCTGGCTGCGAAGGGACCTCCGGTTGTTTGACAACACGGCTCTTTACCATGCCTTAAAAAGCGGACTTCCGGTGCAGGTCATCTTTATCTTTGATCCCGAAATTTTAAACACTTTACCTCACAAAAAGGATCAACGGGTGGCTTTTATTCACCAAGAGCTCGAGAAGATAAATTCAAAGCTTTCAGAATTTGGCGCATCTCTTCTGGTACTTCATGAGGTTCCAAAAAAGGCATTTGAAAAGCTCATTTTTGACACCCCTGTTCGGGAGGTTTATGCGAATCATGACTATGAACCTTATGCCCGAAAAAGGGATAAAGAGGTAAAAGATCTTCTGAATGAAAATAATGTTGGGTTCACCACTTACAAAGATCAGGTGATGTTTGAGAAGGCAGAAGTAATGAAACCCGATGGTACTCCTTACACTGTCTTTACACCCTATTCCAAAAAATGGAAGGAAAATCTACACCGGCAATCTGTTCCGGAATTTCCTTCTGAAACTCTTTTATCTAACCTGCTGAAAAAGGCAAACAGGGACCATACCTTCCCTGGAAGAAATAGGATTTCAAACTGTGGAGCTCCATATTCCTGAAGCAGATCTTTCTGAAGGATTAATAAAAGAATACGATAAAAAACGGGACCTCCCATATGTAGAAGGAACCAGCAGGGCAGGAATTCACTTGAGGTTTGGAACTGTGAGCGTGCGACAGCTTGTAAAGCAGGCATTGCAACAAAATGAAACCTGGCTGAATGAACTCATTTGGCGGGAATTTTTCATGATGATCCTGTACCATTTTCCTTATGTGGAGCAGCATAACTTCCGAAGAAAATATGATCGAATTCCCTGGCGCAACAACGAAAGAGAATTTGAATTGTGGTGCAGGGGAGAAACAGGATATCCCATGGTGGATGCCGGGATGCGGCAGCTTAACCAAACCGGCTGGATGCATAACAGAGTAAGGATGGTGGTTGCCGGTTTCCTGTGTAAACATTTATTAATTGACTGGCGCTGGGGAGAAGCTTACTTTGCCGAAAAGCTTCTGGATTATGAACTGGCTTCCAACAATGGAAACTGGCAGTGGGCAGCAGGTACGGGATGTGATTCGGCACCGTATTTCAGGATCTTTAATCCCGAATCTCAACTAAAGAAATTTGACCCCGATCTAAAATATGTAAAGACATGGATTCCCAATTTTAGGGCGGGTTATTTAGAACCTATTGTAGAGCATAAATTTGCGCGGGCAAGAGCATTGGAAGTGTATAAGAAAGCTCTGAATTAAAAGTGAGGCTATCATTCAGAGCGCAGCTTTTGCGAAGCGAAGAATCTCTCGCGTGCTGAAGAGATTCCTCCTTCGTCGGAATGACATTGGAGGGGTTTGTCATTCAGAGCGCAGCTTTTGCGGAGCGAAGAATCTCTCGCGTGCTGAAGAGATTCCTCCTTCGTCGGAATGACATTGGAGGGGTTTGTCATTCAGAGCGCAGCTTTTGCGGAGCGAAGAATCTCTCGCGTGCTGAAGAGATTCCTCCTTCGTCGGAATGACATTGGAGGGGTTTGTCATTCAGAGCGCAGCTTTTGCGGAGCGAAGAATCTCTCGCGTGCTGAAGAGATTCCTCCTTCGTCGGAATGACATTGGAGGGGTTTGTCATTCAGAGCGCAGCTTTTGCGGAGCGAAGAATCTCTCGCGTGCTGAAGAGATTCCTCCTTCGTCGGAATGACATTGGAGGGGTTTGTCATTCAGAGCGCAGCTTTTGCGGAGCGAAGAATCTCTCGCGTGCTGAAGAGATTCCTCCTTCGTCGGAATGACAAAGATTAAGGCACAGAATAAGCGCCATCGAATCCTGCCTCTTTAAATATTTAATATAGTAGTTACAGAATCCCTCTTTTTTTGATCTCAAGGTATTTGTTGATCGTGTTGACCGTGAGATCTTCGGGTCGGGTAAGGATGGTTTGAATTCCGTGCTTTTGAAGTTCCTTTGCCATCAATCTTTTGTCATAGCTAAATTGTTCGGCAATGGTTTGATTGAAGATATCCGGTACTTTTTCGGCTTTAGTGTGAATAAAGCTTTCCAGTTCGGTGTTTTCGAAAAAGATGACTACCAGTAAATGTTTTCTCGCCAAAGCCAGCAGGTAAGGCATTTGCCTGTGAAGTGCACCCAAATGTTCAAAGTTGGTGTATAACAACAGCAGGCTTCGCTGTGGTAAGCTGCGATTCATATGAGTATACAGAAGGCCAAAATCTGAATCTCTAAAGCGCGTGCCAACATTGTAAAGAGATTCCAAAAGCAGGTTTAGATGGCTCTTTTTAGAACTTGCAGGGAGCATCTTTTCCATTTTATTGGAAAAAGTGATCAATCCGGCTTTATCCTTTTTCTTTAGGGCAATATTTGAAAATGCCAGGGCACTGTTTATGGCATAATCCAGCAACTTAAGGTTATTAAAGGGCATTTTCATGGTACGCCCGGTATCAATGACAGAATAGACCGGCTGCGACCGTTCATCCTGGTACTGGTTCACCATGAGATCTCCCTGTTTTGCAGTAGCTTTCCAGTTTATGCTTCGCACATCGTCTCCCGGCACGTAATCCTTGATCTGCTCGAATTCCATGGTGTGGCCAATCTTCCTGATCTTCTTTAGCCCCGGCTGTGAGATCTTTCGATCTATAGCCATAAAGTCATACTTCTTCATCTGAATAAAAGAAGGATAGACTTTCAACATTTGTTCTTTGCCAAACTTTTTCCGGCGTTTCGCCAGTTTTAGAGGTGTGGAGGCAAAGACATTGAGGTTTCCGAAGAAATATTCTCCGCGTTCTACCGGTCGCAAAGAATAGCTGAAAGATGACGAATCCCCGGCAGGTACTTTTAAGAGTTTCAAAAAATCCCTTTTTTGGAACTGTACCGGGATCTCATCTATAACTTCAAGTCGGGTTTTAAAACCGTAGTCGTTCTGCAGTAAAATATCTACGGGATTTTGATCGCTATTCGAGAATTTATCGGGCAGGATCCTTTCTGCAGTTATTCCGCGGCTTTTATACAATGCAATTATATCTGCCAGAAAAATTAATAGAAATACCACGGTGATGATCCACAGCACGGGGTAGAGCCATTCAAGCCAATAGGAGAACAGGAAACCGGCGGCCAGGACAAAAACGGTCACGAAAAAACGCTGGTGCAGGTATAATGACTTGAAGAAGTGTATCAATTATCTCGGGATTTCTACAGAATGAGTGATCATATCTATTACACTAGCCGTAGTACTGCCTTCCATTTCGCGTTCGGGAGACAAAATAATGCGGTGACCCAGCACAGGTTCCAGTACTTTTTTGATGTCTTCGGGGATAACGAAATCTCTTCCGTCTACTGCCGCCACTGCTTTTGAAGCATTCATAACCGCAATAGACGCACGGGGAGAGGCTCCCAGGTACAAATGCGGATGATTTCTTGTTTTGCTCACAATTTCGGCGATATAGGTAAGCAGTTTCTTTTCAACTCTTACTCCCTGTATCTGAGAACGCAATACCCGCAGTTTTTCGGGATCTAAAACCGCTTCAACCTCATTTTGAGGTGCGGCTCCCTGCCGTTCGTGATGTGTTTCCAGTATTCTTACTTCCTCTTCCATTGCCGGGTAATCCACATTTATTTTAAAGAGGAACCTGTCCAGTTGCGCTTCGGGAAGGGCATAAGTTCCCTCCTGGTCAATAGGGTTTTGTGTAGCAATCACCATAAATGGCGGTGGCATGCTGTGCTGCTTTCCGTCAATAGTGATCTGCCGTTCTTCCATGACTTCAAAAAGGGCAGCCTGTGTCTTGGCCGGTGCCCTGTTGATCTCATCGATGAGAACAATATTGGAAAAAACGGGTCCCGGCTTAAATTCAAAGTCAGAAGTTTTTGCATTGAGTACCGAGGTCCCTAAAACGTCACTCGGCATAAGATCGGGGGTGAACTGGATGCGACTGAAACCGGTTTTTAAGGTTTTGGCAAACAATTTTGCAGTGATCGTCTTTGCTACCCCGGGCACTCCTTCAATGAGTACGTGGCCATCGGCCAGCAACCCAATGATCAAAAGGTCGATAAATCTCTCCTGGCCAATGATGATATGTGAAAGCTGAGCCTTCACATTTTCTACTGCCGACTTTAATTCCTCCAGCGGAATGCGGTTTTCAAAAGTGATCTCGTCGTTCTTTATTTCCTCGTTTTCCATTTATTTCTTTTTAAAAGCCTCCATGGCTTTGTTTAAATGTAGCAATTCCTCTTTTGACACAGATTGTTGGTTTTCCAAGCCTATGCATGAGTTGCCATAATTTTTTGACCTCTTCTTTACTATTATCGCTTAACACCGCCAGGTTTTCATAAAAACTTTCATTTACATTCCCTGTGGGAACCCGGTAATGGGTACGAACATATTCCAAAAATAAAGCAATCTTTTTTGATGCAATACTATTGTAATCTTCACGGTCCAGGTAAAGTCCAGCAATGGTTCGGGTGAAATCCAGAGTTTGATTCCGTAGCGGCTGGACCACGGGAATACTACGTTGCTTGCGTTTCCCTTCAAAAATGATAAATAATACGCTGCCTATAATCACAAAATAATAAGCCCAGCGCAAAGCCTTACTATTTAGGATCACGAACAGGGGAGAGGTGTAGAATGATTTTCCCGTTTTATAATAATGATCCCAATAAACAACTTTTTGAGCAGGAAGATAAGCCAGAACTTTTTCAACATACTCTGCATTGTTGTCCTGCAGCAGGAAATAATTGCTGAAAGCTTTTGGTGTGGAATGTAAATAAACCACGCCTTTTCCAACAGTATCTCTCAAAAAGTTAACTTTTGGAGAGGTAATTTCAGCTGAATCCCCCTTAAGTTGGGTTACCCCAAGAACATCCTTAGGCAGGGAATCTGAAATTATAAAAATATCCTGGTAAGTCTCTTTGTCAAAAAGGAAAGGCTGTGAGTTCTTGAGCGCAGGATCTTGAAGGTTCAATAAAGGTTTTGAGGAAAAACCTTTTTCGGGCGCAAGAGTTTCCTTTTTTAGATCAAGGGTATCGAGAAGATTCGCGCTAAACCCTTCGGCTATAAAAAAAGCAGTATTTCCCTTTGCCACCCATTCAAAGATCTTTTTAAGCTCGTGTTTGTCAAATCCAAGGCCATTGTTCAGGAAGAAATAAGTGCCGGTGACAGTGGTGTCATTCAGAAATTCAAAAGGAGGAACATTAACTTCCTTTAATTCCAGGTCCTGTTCTTTAAGGTTATCAAAAAGCACTTTTGTTCCCAGGGGGATCTTATCCAGAGCTGAATAGCTGGGGCTCCAATTTAATTCCTGCGGTTCATTGGCCTCCAGCCAGGTAAGGAAGACCAGCAGCAGAACGAGCAGGGCAAGGGTGATCTTATAGGCTTTGCTCATGCTGTGGCTGAATTATTTCTTCGGTTATAAGGAACTCATTTTTGATCTTGTCGTAATCCAGGGCTGTGGTGGCAAAATTCCCGTACCACACAAAATCATAGATACGGTTAAGTCTTTTGAAACGGCGTTGAAGTTCGGGAGCTTTGATTTCCTGCACGTATTCCTCATCGGTCTTGGAGGCATCGTAGATCACAAGCTCCTGTCGCGACAATTGCTGAAGGATATAAAGAAAGTGATAGCGGATAGCCAGACGGTAATTTTCGGCCGCTACCGCCTTCTCAATTAGTTTTTTAATGTCTCTCGTTTTGATGATCTTTTCCTCTTCATTGAAATGAAGTTCCCCGCGGGATGGAGTTCCAAAAAGGTAATTTCCGGGGTTCATTTTTCCGAAGAGATAAAGAATGAGTGCGAGCAACAACCCCAGCAACAGGTAAGGGAGGATATCAAGAAGAATGGCCAGCAGGAGGGGTGCTTCATAATCCCCAAACATCCAGTCCAGGAACCGCTCCCATTGTAGCCCAATGTATCTTTTAAATTTGCTCCACCAGTTATCTTCGGCCGTTGCTTCGGAATAATCATAGTCGGGATCTTGTTTGAACTCCTCAATGGTTTCTTCAGAAAAATCTAAAGGCACCAGCTCTTCTTCCGAAGTTTGTACCGGCATCACCAACTCCCCGGCAGATACCGAAAGATTGAAGCCGAACAGGAAAAAGAGGAGGAATTTTGCCATTTTTAAGACCCCAGGTTTGAGATACGTTCATAAGTACCGGTGGCATTTTTCTTTTCGTCCAGGTGGTAATAAATAAAAGCAGAAGCTACTACTCCAATAACCGAAAGCAGGTACTGGAAGAGTGACGAGAGCACGTTAAAAAATACGTACACCCAATCTACGATATCGGCGGGATTGGAAATACTTCCCTCCTGGGACATTACCAAAGCCTTAATGAACATATAGATCATAAGCGGAAACTGAAAGATGAGTCCAATGATGTATATGAGCAGGGTGATTACAAAAAGAGTAAAAAATGTTGTCCACCAGTTGTCTTTAATAAGGCTGAAGGAATAGCTTATGGAATCCATGACCGAGGTACGTGCAAAGATGAGCATAGCCGGCGCAAGGGATAGCGGCACCCACACATAAACTCCCGGGAAGAAACAGAGCATAAGTCCAAAAACGGTAATTATTCCAACCAGGATTACCAGCCCGAGCATACTTCCAAAGTCTTGTTTAACCCCCCGGGAAACTTGAGAATGATCTACTTCTCCCGAATTTTCAATATAACTTTTAATATAATGCAGAACTGTATTGTAAAGAAGCACATAAAATGCCACCAGGGAAACGAAGAGGATAAACACCGAAATGAAGAAGGTCTCAACGTTTACCCCGGAAGTCTCCACTAAAAATGGATTGGAGAGTAGATCCATTCCCAGGTAAGAATAATATCCTATGGCAAGAATAAGGATCACAAAAACAGGCCCTGTCATCTTAAGAATATTTATAAACAGGGGTTTCAGGTTTTGACGGAGAAATTTAAAGGTATCGGTAATGATATCTCCCAGCTCGCGCTGTTTTCTAAATTCGATTGGTTGGGACATTGGGTGGTTTTCTATTTAAATAAATGGGATAGTAAACGTAGTAAAATAATATAAGTGCCAGGGAGCCGGTGATGATGAGTATGGCCAGCCAGTCGGGCATTTGGGTTTGCCTGGTAACAAAACCTTCCAGGAAACCGGCTATTACAAAGAAAGGAATAGTGCTAATTACGATCTTGAGTCCGGCCTTTATTCCGTTCACAAAAGAGGTGAGCCGGGAATAGGTGCCGGGAAAAAGAATGCCTTTCCCAACAACGAGACCGGCACAGGCAGCGACTATGATCACCGAGATCTCTATGGTGCCGTGAATCCAGATGGTCCTTACCGATTCCCATAGCAATCCTTTTTCATAAAAGAAGTATTGGAAGGAACCCAGCATAATTGCATTCTGCATGATGATATATAAGGTTCCCAATCCCGCAAAAATGCCAAAAACAAAGGCCATTAAAGCTACTCGTACATTGTTGATCGTTATCCCGAGAAACATTTCCATTTCCCCCATTTTTTTATAAACAGCCATAGGATCATCATTGGCAATGTTCTCTAAAGTCATGTTGACATAGGCATCACCCAGGATAGAGCGAACAAAAGCTCCGTCACTCGAGGCAGAGAAACTTCCAGCTGCTACAAATAGTACAAAAACCAGGAAGGCCAGCAACAACTGCTTTTGATACCGGTAAAATTCCCGCGGAAATTCTTCGGTGAAAAAAGTAATGAACCTGCTCTTGGGTTCCTTTTTGTTGCGGTAGATCTTTTGATGTGCTCTTGAAGCAAGGCCATTTAGGTAGTGAAATGTATTGCTGCCGGGATAGAAAGTCTGCGCATAGCTAAGATGATCTGTCACCTCGAGGTATAGTACCGATAATTCACCGGGAGACAAGATTGCATTATTTTGCAGGGCGCTTTCAAATCTTTGCCAATTATCCTTATTTTGCCGTACAAAAGCAGCCTCGCGCATTCTTTGCTATTTTGTCTCAAAGAAACATATTAAATGGATAATTTTCAAATTGAAACTGCCCAAAATATAAGCATTTCCCAAAATGTTGCCGGGGTAGGGGAGCGTATCCTGGCGTATCTAATCGATGGGCTCATTATGCTGGCCTATATCATCATTGCGATTATGCTCCTGGGAGGCCTTGATGCCAGCCAGGGGCAGGAATGGCTTTTCGTAAGTGTAATTATGTTGCCATTACTCCTTTACTTCCTGTTATGGGAGAGTTTATGGAATGGGCAATCGCCCGGTAAGGCAGCTTTGGATCTAAGGGTTGTAAAGATCGATGGATCAAGACCGGCGTTTTCAAATTACCTGGTCCGTTGGCTTTTAAGGATCGTGGACATCACTTTAACCAGCGGGAGTGTTGCAGTAGTTACTATCTTAATGAACGGCAAAGGGCAGCGCTTGGGAGATCTTGCCGCAGGTACCACTGTTATTTCTGAAAGAGTGAGAACCGGGCTGGACAGAACCCTCCTGGTCAATGTTCCTGAAGATTACCGGCCGGTCTACCCGCAGGTAACCATGCTTTCTGACCGGGATGTGCAGGAAATCAAGGAGATCTATAAACATTCCCTTCATAATTCCAATTACAGGGTGATAGCAAAATTGTCCAACAGGGTATCGGAATTACTGCAGGTTACCCCGGAAGAAAATTCGGTGCAATTTTTAAAAACTATCCTAAAGGATTACAGCTATTATACGAGGCACTAATTAATCGATAATTTCCATTTGGATATGGATGTTCCTTAGTGGCCATTCGCTGCCATCTGTCGGCACCTTGTTAATTTCATCTACCACATCCATTCCTGATATCACCCTGCCAAAAACTGTGTGGTCATTGTTGAGGTGTGGTGCACCGCCTGGATCCTGGACAATATAGAATTCATAAGGGGAGGAGGCTTTACTCACGTTTTGCTCAGAATATTTTGCGGCTGCAAGGGCACCCCGCACATGGCGATGGCCGGCTTCAAATTCACTGGGAATAAGATAATCACCTATCCTGTGACGTTTTTGATTGGTGTCCGGGTTATCGGAATTTCCTCCCTGGATGACAAAACCTTCCGAAACGCGATGAAAGAACGTGCCGTCATAATAATCGTTATTGACCATATAGAGAAAGTTACCGCGGTGCAACGGAGTATCTCTAAACAATTCCACATCAATATTTCCAAAGCGTGTTTTTATTCGCACCCTGTTTTCGTCATGTTCCTGTGAATATTTCGTTAAAAATGGAATTAATTCTTCCTGTACCAAAAGTGGCCCTTCACGTTCTTCCTCTTCTACTTCGGCTTCCACGATTTTTTCTGTCTTCGTGTTATCAACACTGGCAGTATCGGGTTGAACGGGTTCTTCGAGCATGCTTTCCACCTCGTTTTGTGATGAAGATTGCTTATCTTCACAACTTGCAAAAACGGCTGCTACCAATATCATTATCAGGAAAAATTTAGATCTCATGGATTTTCAGGATTTTTTAAATCTAAGCCCGAATTTAAGGAAAATTACACTTCCGGGGGAAGAGGCGCACTTTAAATTGGCTCCTATGCTGCGGATGAAGGAACTGGAAAACCTCAATATTGACAGGCAGAATCCAAAACAGGCGGCAGTTCTTTCAGTTTTTTATCCAACAGAGAGCGGGGACACCAACTTTGTTTTGATCCTAAGAAAGACCTACAAAGGAGTGCATTCCAACCAGGTAGGTTTTCCCGGGGGCAGGGTAGAAGTGGAAGACCGGGATCTCGCACATACAGCCCTGCGGGAAACTGAAGAAGAAGTTGGTATTCCACAGCATGAAGTGGAGATCATGAGGGAAATGTCCCGGTTATATATCCCTCCAAGTAATTTTTGGGTTCATCCTTTTATGGGTATTATGAAAAAGACTCCCATACTGGTGCCACAGGAGGATGAGGTGGAATCTGTGCTGGAGATAAAACTCGATGAATTTATGAGCGAATCCTGCTTGATCAAGGAAACCCTTAGTACCTCTTATGCCAAAGAGATTGAAGTGCCTGCATTCTTACTTAATGGACATGTGGTATGGGGAGCTACCGCGATGATGTTGAGCGAAATGAAAGAAATCCTGAGGCGGCTGCTGTAAGTTATATTTAAGTATCTTTGTTCTTTCTTTAAAATGTAAGGGAACAAATGGGGATATTGAAAAAGAATCCTTTTGGACATTATCTTTTCTTTAAAAAATGGCTGATCCGAATCTTTGGATTGCTCTCACACAGACGATACAGGGGATTTAATGAACTCCATATTGAGGGTTCAGAAATTATCAAAAACCTGCCCGGGAACAATGTTCTCTTCGTTTCCAACCACCAGACTTATTTTGCCGATGTTACGGCCATGTTCCATGTTTTTAATGCAGCATTAAGCGGAAGAGTAGATTCTATTAAGAACGTTGGCTATTTATGGCAGCCAAAACTCAATATTTATTACGTTGCTGCCAAGGAAACAATGAATTCGGGCCTTCTCACTCGTATGATGGCTTATGCCGGAGCGGTTTCGGTAGAGAGAACCTGGCGGGAAAAAGGAAAGGAAGTACAACGGGAAGTAAACCCCGATGACCATAAAAACATTGGGACCGCCTTACAGGATGGTTGGGTGATCACTTTTCCACAGGGAACAACCAAGCCTTTTAAACCTATCAGAAAGGGCACTGCTCACATAATCAAACAGTACAAACCAATAGTGATCCCAATCGTTATTGATGGGTTTAGACGTTCTTTTGATAAAAAAGGTCTGAGAATACGGAAAAAAGGTATTCTGCAGAGTTTCCAGATTAAAGAACCACTTGTTATCGATTATGATAATGAAACTGTGGAAGAGATCGTAGAGAAGCTGGAATATGCAATTGAACAACATCCTTCTTTCCTGAAAGTTATTCCGAGAGAAGAGCTCGAAGTTATGGAAGAGTTGAACAAGACCCGACAATGGGAATATTAGATTTCATACTGAAGTTGGTGATCAGTGTTCAGGAGAAGGCTGTGCGTCCTGGTTTAGTTGTAGTACCTTTTTATTAGGTTCCGAAAATGACATTTTTGGAAGATATTTTCCCCGGCTTCAAAAGCGGAACTTCAGCTACTGCTTATCAATATTAAGAACCCGACCTTCTTTTTCAGCTTTTTTGTCAAGGCTGGCTCCGTAGTAGCTTCCAACAGCCATTCCTATTGGCAGGCCGATACCTATAAAGGCAACATTTCCAGTTATAGCAAAGATTGCGGTTCCAATGGGTAGCCCAAAGGCGCTCATTCCAAGAGGAAGCCACAAAGTGGTGTAATAATTTTTCGGAACAATTCCGGGTCCTTTTGCAAGGAGGTTTAAAATCCTGCTTTTTGCCGTTTTTATTTTCTTACTAAGGTTCTTAGCTTCAGGAGAAAGATTGTTCACTTCTTTGATCTGCTCGTTAATTAGAGCCACCGTGGCTTCCGGGAGTTCCCGAACCTCAAGGTCCTTCAGAAGTAACTCAAGCTCTAAAGCCGCCCCTCCTTTTTCGAATTTTTCAGAATTTAAACTTAGAAGTTCCATTAATTATATTTCCAGTCTTTTTAGCTCCCTGTAATTTTTCTTGAGTCGGCGCAGGAGAATTCCGTAGATAAGCCTGTAAAACAGCCAAAGGGCCAGAAGAAAAACAGCGAGAATGATACCGAATACCACTGTGAATTTCACCCAGTCCATAGCATCAAAGGTGTATTTGGAAGTATCTTCTATTTCCTGTATTAACTGGTGATTTTGTACAGTGAGATAACCAATGACTAAATAATATATCCCTGTTGAAATTAGAACATAGGCGATATATGTCCTTACAGTTTTACGGGTTCTAAGGATGTTGTGCATAAGTGTGGCAGCATCATCTGTAGTAGAAATTCTTTTGTAGTTCCTGTAAAAACAGTAAATAAAGTAGAAGGTTATGAGGTAGCTAATTACATACACAAAAATAGTCACCTTCTTTAGATGTAACTGCTCCAATTGATCCCAGTAATTGGCATCGGCCATGAAAATAGTGAATAAGGTGGAAAGTAGTAACTCCACAATACTTATCACAAAGATCCACTTAACTATGGAAGAGGATTTCTTCCATATCATACTGTAAATATCATCATAGGAAAGCCTTGGAAGATTTTCCTCCTGCTTTTTCCAGTTTTGTTTTAAAAATTCAAGTTCATCCATATCGTAGGTACTACGGATTTAAAATATTTCTAAGGGTTTTTTTGATCCTGTTCATCTTCACACGTGCATTCACTTCAGATATCCCCAACATTTCTGAAATTTCTCTATAAGATTGGTCTTCCAGGTATAAAAAAACCAGTGCCTTATCAATGTCATTTAATTCTTTAACAGCTTTATACATTAGTTGCAGTTGTTTCTCAACTTCATCATTATAAGCTTCTGCCTTTATCTTAAAGCTTATCTCATCGTAGTTCTGGGTATGCAGCTCTTTCTTAGATTTCCTGTAAAGGGTAATAGCGGTATTAAGTGCAACCCGGTACATCCAGGTACTAAATTTCGAATCACCTCTAAACTTTGGGTAAGCATTCCAAAGCTGTATTGTTATCTCCTGGAACAGGTCGTTATGTGAATCCTTATCATTGGTGTACATGCGACATATCTTGTGCACAATATTCTGGTGCTTTTCAAGATTACTCACAAATTCATGTTCCAGTTGTTTCTTCACAAGGCTGTTTAGACTACTATAAGTAGCGAAAGTAATGTACTTGTTACAATTCCCTTAAAATTTATTTATCTTCTATTTTCTGTAAGGAAAGCTCTAACTTTGAAATAAAGGTTCATAAAGGATGAATATTCCAATTTCCGAGTACCCCCGTGTTGTCATTGTTGGTGGCGGCTTTGCGGGAATTTCAATAGCAAAGCATCTTCTAAAGGAGAAAATACAGGTGGTCCTGCTGGATCGACATAATTACCACACTTTCCAACCTTTATTATACCAGGTTTCCACCTCGGGCCTGGAACCCGATTCCATAGCTTACCCTCTTCGAAAGATCACACGTCACAGCAAAGACGGTTATTTTAGGCTCACCGAAGTACAGCGTATTATTCCTGAAGAGAACAAGATCAAAACTTCTATTGGCGAACTTGCCTATGATTATCTTGTTCTGGCTACGGGCTCCCGGACAAATTTCTTCGGAAATAAAAGTATTGAGAAGAATGCCATGTGGATGAAAACAATTCCGCAGGCATTGAATATTCGCAGTTTGATCCTGGAAAATCTTGAACAGGCGGTAATCACCGAAGATCCCATAAAACGGAAGGCGCTTCTTAATTTTGTGGTGGCCGGGGCAGGTCCAACCGGCGTGGAGCTTTGTGGTGCTATAGCCGAAGTACGAAATCACATCGTACCAAAGGATTTTCGGGATATTGATCCAGCCGAAATGGAGATACATCTTGTGGAAGGGCTTGACAGGGTACTGCCTCCCATGAGTGCCGAAGCATCTAAAAAAGCCGAAAAATTCCTGAGGGAACTTGGGGTGGATATCCATCTTAATGTCATGGTGCAGGAGTATGATGGCAATAAGGTGACAACAAATAAAGAAGATCTCACTTTTTATACTTCCACTTTTATTTGGGCAGCAGGAGTATCGGGTGCCCCGGTGGAGGGATTAAATGCCTCTGCACTTGTTGATAAGGCCGATCGTTATGAGGTAAATGTATTTAACCAGGTGAAAGGTTATGAGAACATTTTTGCTATTGGGGATATTGCTTTAATGAGCAATGAAGATTATCCAAAAGGGCATCCTATGGTTGCACAACCGGCAATTCAACAGGGAAAACATTTGGCAAAAAATATCAAGAGAATCCTGAATAAGGAAAAAATGCAGGCTTTTGAATACAATGATAAAGGCACCATGGCCACTGTGGGTAGAAATAAAGCTGTAGTTGATCTTGGAAAACTAAAATTTGGAGGCTTTTTTGCCTGGTTCATCTGGATGTTCATTCACCTTTATTTTCTGGTAGGTTTCAGGAACAGACTCATAACCTTTTTTAACTGGGTCTACAACTATGTAAACTTTGATAAAGCTGCCAGATTGATCATCAGGCCGTTTAAAAGTAATAAAGAGAACCTGGAAGTAGATCAGAAGAAAGTATAAAAAAACCGGCCCAAAAAGATCATTTTTGAGCCGGTTCAATTTTAGGGTTTATGTCCTATTCTAACCATTCTACGCGTCCTGTATCCACATCATAAACAGCTCCTACGATTTTTATCTCTCCATTTTCGGCCATTTCGGCTATAATGGAACTGTCATTCTTGATCACATCTATAGTGTGAAGCACGTTGTTTCGTGTTACTGCGTCCACGTATTCCTTGTTCTCGGCAGTTCTTTGATCGTCAGAAAAACTATCGGTCATGTCGATTGCCGGTTCAATATGGTTCAGCATCCCGGTAATATTTCCGAGCTCCACACCTGCAATGGCAGATTTTACTGCGCCACAGCTTTCATGGCCCATTACCACTATTACCTTTGAACCTGCAACTTTAGTTGCAAATTCCATACTTCCAAGCATACCTTCATCTGCAAAATTACCCGCAATACGACCAACAAAAATATCACCAAGTCCCTGGTCAAATATCTCTTCAACAGGAACCCTGCTGTCGATACATGAAAGAACCATTCCAGTAGGATATTGTGCCGATCCTGTTGCTCCTCTTCGGGCTTCCCGATTTCTTGGCGTAAGGCTGTCCTGAATAAATCGAAGATTTCCTCCCTTAAATTCTGCGACTACATCAGCAGGCATTAAGGCATCACGTTCTGCCTGTGTTAAAGTTATATCCGCTTCTCTTTGAGTTTCCATGGCGGTGTTTTCAGTTTCTTCAACTTCTTCAACAGGCTCATTTCTTTCCTCTGCTTCTCCACAAGAAACCATTAGAAATGAAATGAATAGAATTAAACTCCAGTAATTAATAATCTTTGTTTTTTTCATTGTTATAAGTGTTAGCATTAGTGAATAAAATAAAATTTTTAACTACAGATATGTGTTTAATGGTTGTGAAAAAGGTTTAAAACTGCAATAAAAAAAGCGGCCCGGAGGCCGCTTTTTGTTAAATTTTGCTTTAACGGCCTTTATAACTTTATCTCTGCACAACCTATTCTTGAACCTGCATTACCACTAGGTTGAGATGTGAAATCGTCTACACCGGCGTGCACGATCACTGCTTTATTCAGGATGTCTTTCTTTTCATCTTCGCAACCAATACACCACTCACCTGTAGTAAAAGTAATACTGCCTTCTCCACTGGAGTTCACGTCAAAGTTCCCTATGTCTCCTCTATGGTAACCTCCTGCATCTCCCCATTCTCCGTGATCTTCAAATGTCGGGTTCCAGTGTCCTCCGGCAGAGGATCCATCTTCTGCAGAACAATCGGCATTCTCATGAAGGTGGATAGCATGCATTCCTTCCTCAAGTCCTGCAAGTTCTGCTGTCATAGTCACTTCTCCATTTTCCTGAGTAAAGGTTATTGTTCCCGAAACATTACTACCGCTGCGAGGCTCCATTTGTACAGTAAGTTCATCCTGGACATAAGTATCATCAGGTCCCGCCTCTTCTTCCTGCTGAGTAAGATTAGTGTGTTCATCTACGCGCTCATCGGCAGATTCTTTCTCATTTTTGCAACCGGTTAAGGTTAAAGCGGTAAAAAGAAAAAGGGATAGTCCTATTCGTTTCATAGTTGATATTTTAATATTATTTTTCAGCCCACTAAATTAGAGTATGCTACCTCATTTGCCAAAAAATTAAGGAGAGCTTAACAATAGCTAAAAATTTCTGTAGATATGTTGTCTAAAAACCTTAAAAGTATTAGTTGATTTTCAGGCTTTTATTAACCTTCTATTTTTTTGCAACCACCTGCATTTAACAAATGCATTTTGAAAAGATAAAAAGCACTTTTTGAAGTATTTTAAAACAGCAAAAGAAGCTCAAGACCTAAATTTTTTTTGAAAGAAGATTAAATTTTCTTCAATTGGGTCGTTATCTTCACTTTGTTTGAAAGAGTACGATGAACAGGACATTTATCGGCAATTTCCAAAAGCTTTTGTTGCTGCTGTTCGTCAAGATTTCCTTCAAGAACTATTTCCCTCTCAAAAATGTCAATTTTCGCGGTGTTTCTTTCACAGTTCTCACAATCTTCGGCGTGACTTTTTTGGTGATCTACGTGGGTTTCAACGTTAAGAAGGGGCCATTTTTTACGCCGGGCGTACATCTGGATGGTCATAGAGGTGCAGGCTGCCAGGCCGGCAGAAAGAAGTTCGTATGGAGAAGGACCAAAGTCCTCTCCTCCAAAGGATTTTGGTTCATCGGCCGTGAAGTAGTGTTTTCCTGCCCTCATCTGAGTAGTGAATCCTTCTTCGCCCAGGTTTGCAACAACCTGATGGCTGGTTTCCAATTCTTTTTCTTCCGGGATCTCGAGATATCGGGATGCCCAGGAGGCTATAACGCTTCCTGCATATTCTGAATCCTCATTATTGGTTAACAAGTGATCTGCGCCATCCAGGGAAACAAAACTTTTAGGATGTTTCACACTTTTGTATAAAGCTTCTGCATTGCTAATTTCTACTACAGAATCCTGCGGGGAATGCATAATCAAAAATGCCTTTTTTAGATCCCTTGCAAAACTGGTAAGGTCATGGGTATTGATGTCTTCCAGGAATTTTTTCTTTATGGTAAAATTCCTGCCTCCAACATTCACTTGAGCTACACCTTTTTCCTCAATTTCCTCGAGACTGGAATTCAGTAAGTTTTTTACATGAACAGGGGAGGAGGGAGCACCAATGGTGACCACGCTTTTCACGGAGGGTAATTTTTCTGCAGCAAAAATAACTGCAGCCCCTCCCAGAGAATGGCCAATTAGCATTTCGGGTGCTTTATACTCCTGCTTCAGGAAATCGGCAGCAGCAAGCAGGTCTTCCACATTACCCGAAAAAGTGGTGTTGGCAAATTCGCCATCACTTTCTCCCAGACCCGAAAAATCAAAACGCAGCACGCCATATCCTTTTGCTGAAAGTGCCCGTGCAATATTTTTGACTGCAAAGAAATTTTTATTACAGGTAAAGCAGTGGGCGAAAAGTACGTAACTGTGGGGATGCCTGTTAAGAGGAAGTTCAAGGTAACCTGAAAGTTCCAGGCCTTCTGAATTTTTAAATTTAATTTTTTTATAGTTCATAGGTAATATATTGAATTATAAAAAAGGCTTTTAAAAAGCATCCTGAATTCCATCTCTACATCAAAGTCCAAATGGTTTCTTTAATGCTTCATACAATGGAAACAGTGAATACTTTTTAAAAGCCCTGCTTTCTACAGGTAACTACCTGTTATCTGCGATATTTGGTCTGATCGAATTCTCCTCTGTCATAGAAAGAATCATCTTCCGGAATTGTTCCGCTGCCGCGGCGGTCAGAATGTTTTCCAGATTCATTCCCGGTTAGAGGATCACGATCACGATCTACAGCTCCACGATCCCTGTCTGTAAGGGTACGCTCACGATCGCTTACGTTACGATCTCTATCGGAAAGGTCATTTTTTCTATCGGCATCTCTCATTCTTTTTCTTTCCTCATCCTTATCGTGTGAACCAAGATCTCTGTCTCTGTCATGGCGATCTTCGCGGTTGTAGGATTCAAGAACAACCATCTCATATTCACGGTCTACGTCATATCCTTTTTCCATCCTTTTCGTCTCGGCAAAGGTGCGGTGGTCAATTTTATCTGTATAGACAAATTTGTCATCCACATTTAATCTTGCCAGTCCTACAGGAAGGATCAGGTGATTTTCTCCTTCTTTGTTTATAAACTCGTGTACGTCTCCAGATGCAGACTTTCCATATGGATCATGGTTTGCATCAATTATGGATTTATCCACTTCAACGTCGAGATATACAACTCTCCTTTTTTCTTTGCTTACCAACAGGTTATCTACTTTCCCTATTACTTTGTTGTCAACATCCTTTACAGGCCATCCTCTTACATCTGGATCGTCACTGTCAACTTTAAAGTCGGAAAGCTCATTGAGGTAAAACAAATGTTTTCTATTGTCTTTTCTATCTGTCATAATTTCTTTCTTTTTTGGTTAGCTCATTTTCTTTAATAAGTCTCCTGCTTCGTCAAAGAACATTTTTACCTGATCTTTTTGGTCAAGGGTAGGAGTAGATCCCTCAATGTTTTGTGCTGCAGTTTTTACTTCAGTTACATCACTGGAAAGATTAGGAAACTCTTCCATTTGCATTTTTTCCATCACATTAGCCAGTTTGGTCCCTGCAGATTTAATTGTATTTGCATGGGTTAAAGCCATAGGGTCGCTTTTTATTGCCTGTGCCTCCTGTCTTACAGATTCCATATCGGCGCTAATGTCGAAGTTCATCTCATCTGCTTTTGCCTGTACGGCATTAATAAGCTCAATAAGAGCATTATTAGTGTATTGATGATCTATACCCATCTTCTCCTGATCTGAGATGTAGGCCAAATAACCTTCAACTCCTCCACTGGTATCCCATTCTGTGGTATCAGTCTGGTCTTCCCAGGTGGTGGTTGTTTCGGCGTCTTCTTCCTCCCAGGTAGTTTCTTCAACCTGTTCAGTTTCAACCTCGTCTAAGTCATCATCGTCATCGGCAAATACTAAAAAGTATAGTATTGCAAGGATAACCAGTACCAGGATAATCCAAGGCCAAATTGGTTTCTTCTTTTCGATCTTAATCTCTGCCATAATTGTTCTTTTTTAATTAGTTAGATTGTACCTCTAAATTACTCATTTGGCAGCCCAATTTAATTAAGGGCAGCCTAAATTATTGTTAATTAAGCATTAAAATGGCTAATTGTTTGCGAGAATGCTAGCGTAGATGAAGATGTAGAGAGTTATTTTTAAGGAACTGCAATTTTGATCTTTACCGGTGATATGGTGGCAGTTACATCACTAATATCTCCTCTGTATTCACCATCTATTTGGAATGGAATCTTTTTGTCACTGTAGATCCGTGCTTCTTCAGCAGAAATGATTTCCAGAAAATCCTCATCAAGTTCTGCATTTTCGCTAAAGGTTTTAAGGATTTCCGGAATATTGAATTCTTTAAATATGAGGATCTCGAACTTACCGTCATTATACCTGCCATGAGGGTTGATATTGGCGCCCGTGCCATATTTCCTCGCATTGGCTACAGCTATAAGAACTGCGTTGCGGGAGATTTTTTTTCCGTCCACCTGAATTTCGAACTGGAAAGGAAAGTCACTTTTTATAAGGGTTGGGATAGATTTTAATAAATAACCCAGTTTTCCGCGGATATTACCTTCCTGATAATTTTTTATCAACTCAGCATTTAATCCAATATCGCTTATATGTAGACAAAGCTCATTATTTATGAGAATAGAATCCAGACTTTCAAATTTATCCCCCAAAGCTACTTTGGTAAGATATTCAACACTGCCGTGAAGGTTGAAGTTTTCGGCGAGACCGTTTGCAGAACCGGCCGGGAATATGCCAATGGGAACAGAATCATCTTTAAGAAGTTCGGCAATCAATTTTATAGTTCCATCACCACCTACAGAAACAATACGATGAGGGGCATAATTTTCGATTTTGGAAAATAGGGCTTCTTCATCGTCTTTGCCGGTGGTGTAGTAGATATCCAGGTCGTAACCCTTCTCCTTTACCTGTTTTTTAACCTCCTCGATGATATCTGATTTATCTATTCCACCCGAGATTGGATTAACCACCATTAAAACCCTGATAAAGTCTGTCATTTTTATTGAGCTTGTGCCTAAAAATAACTAATTTGGGAGGGATAGGTAGTTAAAAAATATTAAATATGAGGTTAGACATTAAGCTCTACCGGGGTTATGTTAATGATCAGGAATTAGTAGTTTTTGGACATGTTTTTAAGTCCTGGGCACCAGATAAATATGAAATTGATCGTAGGGGTTACAGGCATGCAAAATCTGTTTACAAGATGTTCACGATTAGTCCCATCAAAAATGCCACTGTAAAATTAAACTTTCGAAGCCTTGAGGTGGTTACAAAAACTACAGATGACGGGTACTTCAGGTTTAACCTGCCTTATAACAAATTCCTTGAAAGCGGTTGGCATGAGTATTCGGTCACCTGTCAATTTGGAGAGATAGGAGTGGTAGAGACCGGGGAGTTGCTTAAGCCGTTTAAAGGTAAACTGGGAATAATATCTGATATTGATGATACCTTTCTTATTTCTCACACCCAGAACTTTTTCAAGAAGCTATATGTGATCCTTACCCAAAATATTGACAACCGTGAGATTTTCGACGATGTTGTTCCCCATTACCAGGCTTTAAGCCGGGCCGGGCAGGAAGAAGGACAGTTTAATTCATTTTTTTATGTTTCCAGCAGTGAATGGAATTTATATGAATTTATTCTGCAGTTTGCACGTAAACATAAACTTCCCAAAGCGGTAATAAAATTAAAAAGTATTAAAACCGGTCTTGGAGATTTTCTTTTTACGGGCAGGGGTGGCCATGATCATAAGTTTATCAAGATCAAAGATGTTATTTCTTTTTATCCACAACTTCAATATGTTTTAATGGGAGATGATTCCCAGCAGGATGCTTACCTGTATGAGCGCATAACAAAAATGTTCCCCTTGAACATTAGGGCTATTTATATTAGGCAAACTTCAAAACGGCAGAAAGAGAAAGTAATACAGGTATTAGAAAATATTGAGGATCTTGGAGTTGCCACCTGCTATTTTAAAGACAGTGGAAAAGCCATTGGACATTCAAAAAATATAGGGATCGTTTGATCCCTATATGACTTTCAATAAAAAATGCTTTCGTAATTATTTTTTGATCCTAAAAGGTGCTGGATGGAAACACTACCACACTTTCATTTCCATTCTTCCCTACAGTCGAAACACCAAAGAAGAAATTATCTATTACTATTCCCTCGAGAGTAAAGTTGTCTACGTTCCCGACAAATCTCGAATGCTGCCATTGAGGGGAGGTGGTTTCCCTCCAGTAAATCTTATAACCGGCTACATTATCGCCTGTCACTTTTTCCCATTTTAATTTGGCCGAAGGTTCTACAATGCCACCAATCGTTACTTCTTCAGGTGCAGGTGGTGCCCATGCAAGACTTGCCATAGTGATTGCGTTCACAGTCGTTAATTTCGCGGCGTAATCAAAATTTACATGTTCAATAACATCTCCATATTCGATCCCATCTTCAGTACGAATATCCTGATGCTGCTGGTTATAGTTCTCATGGGCTTCCATGATCCTTATTCCTGCAAACCCAAGATCATTGAAAGGCCGGTGATGACCTCCACGACCAAACCTGTCAAGTCTGTAGATCATCATTGGGTTCATTTCGGGCATATAGGTTTCGGTAGTGCGATGAACATAACGGGCTAATTGTCGTGAAATACCGTCTACTTCTCCTCCGTAATACCTTCTCATTCTTCTTTCGTCCTCGGTTTCTGTGGGAGGAACGGGTTCAGAAAAGATCCTGAAGCTTCGGTTATCAATCACTCCGTCAACTCCTTCAATATTTCCGATCATATCATTATTCAGGACTCCTATGATGTCCCAGCCTTCGTCTTTGGCCATTTTAGCAAAACCCTGTCCCCCAAACAATCCCTGTTCTTCTCCAGATAGTCCAAGATATACAATGCTGTTCTCAAAATCGTATTTTGAAAGCACACGTGCCGCCTCCATAACTCCAGCCATTCCGCTGGCATTGTCATTGGCTCCGGGAGCATCTGTGGTGAAATCCATTGTGTTGCTCGCCCGGGAATCAATGTCACCGCTCATGATAACATAGCGGTTTGGATATTTTGTTCCTTTTTGCACTGCCACAACATTTACCACCCATGCATCTTTGGGAACGCGGTTATTTCCTTCTTTGGTGACAAAATCCTTCTGGTAAAATACATCGAGACAGTCATTACACTCATTGGAAATTTTCTCAAAATCGGCTTTAATAAATCGGCGGGCAGCTCCAATTCCGCGGGTATTTGAAACGGTATCGCTAAAGGTATTTCGTGTTCCAAAACCGGCGAGGCGACGAATATCTGCCTCAATTTCATCGGCAGAAACCGATTCAACTATATCGTAAATTCTAAGGTCTACCTGTGGGGGAGCAACCTCTTGAGAAAAGCTGGTAAGACCACAAAAAAGAAAGGTGGCAAAAATGGCATTTTTAAGCATATTAATTTTTTAGATTCCTGATTACAAAATAGGAAAAATAATACATAAAAAAAGCTGCATGAAATGCAGCTTTAATTTAAATCTTCAAGAAATCTTAGTAGATGATCTTATCATCTCCGTCCATTTCTGTTTGAAGTTCTTTAGACTTTCCTTTAATCTTTGATTTTACAGAATCATACCTGTGAGAAAGATTATCACTTAGGTCATTGTACTTGCTTTTGGCTCCGTACATATATTCGTTGCCTTTATCAGCAATATTTTTACGTGTTTCAGATCCTTTTTTTGGTGCAAATAATAATCCTGCTACAGCACCAAGAGCGGCCCCTGAAAGTATTCCTGCTAAAATTTTTCCTGTTTTCATGTCTTATTGTTTTCTAATTCGATAATGGTTAAATATCCTAATGCTAATATACCTTATTTGGGTGTTCTGTTTGGAAAACCAGAGTTAAGGTTGATTTAAAATAACTAATAATATTTGCTCCTTTTTAACAGTTTTGGTCGCTATATTAGCGGGTAAGGCTTACAAATTGCCCTAATAGTTCACGCACCTCATCTACATCATCTATGTAGTATTTAGCTTCAGTCTTATTTCTTCCTACTTTAACGCTGACTGTTTGATCCGGAAGTTCGGTAAACAGGTATTCATCGGTCCAATCATCACCAATGGCAAAGATGAAATCGTATTTTTCCACCAGTAATTTATTGGCTGCCTTACCTTTATTTACTCCGCTATTCTTTATTTCAAGGACCTTATTTCCCTGTAACACGGTTAAGCCGTGATTTGAGATCATGTCCTTAAGAACTGCCGAAAGTTCATTCGCTCTTACTTCACCTAATTCGGGATTTGCTTTTCTATAATGCCACGCAAGAGAGAAGTTCTTTTCTTCAATGAAGGTGCCGGGAGTTCGATCCACGTAGGTCTCTAAAACCGGGACGAACAGAGGACATCCAGTTATTGTTGAGATTTTCTGTTAATTGCCAGCTTTCATTTACCGGCCGGTTCCAGACCCCGTGTTCAGAAATTAGCTCTATGGGAACATTCTTCCACCAGGTTCCAAGCGTTTCTTTGTCTCTTCCGCTTATGAGTACTACCCGGGTATTCTTTTGTTCCCCAAGTCTTGAAACCAACTCAAGAAGATCGGGATCGGGCATGGCGTCATCGGGCTTGTCTACAAATTTACGAAGGGTGCCATCATAATCCAGGAACAGGATACGGCGCTGTGCCGCACTGTATTTGTCAAAAAGGTCCTTTTTAATATTCTCTGTAATGTGAATAGCCTTGAAAGCCTTTCTTGAATCTTTGGTTTCCCGCAGGCTCTTCATAAATTCTTTAGCCCACTTCTCTACATTATACCGCTTAAGCCTTTTTTGAAGGAGCTTATTACGGCGAACCTGCTCTTCTTTGGGCATTTCGAGAGCCAATTTTATACTGTCTACTATTTGTTCAAAATTATTAGGGTTGATGATAAGCGCCTCATTTAATTCGTGAGCCGCACCTGCCATTTCACTAAGGATTAGCACTCCTGTTTGGTCTGTCCTTGTGGCGATATATTCTTTCGCAACCAGGTTCATACCATCGCGGGTAGGGGTGATGAGTGCAACATCACTGGAGGTATAAAGATCAATAAGATTTTCAAAGGGCATGGAGCGGTAAAAATACCAAATGGGTGTCCAGTTTATGGTAGCAAACTTACCATTGATACGGCCCACCAGCTCGTCAATTTCTTTTTTCAATAGTTGGTACTGCGGAACATTTGTTCGCGAAGGCACCGCCAGCATGATAAGCCTCACTTTTTCCTGATACTCGGGGTACTTCTCCAGGAAATATCCAAATGCCCTGATTCGATTGGCAATTCCCTTGGTGTAATCCAAACGATCTATTGAAAGTATCAATTTGGTGTTGCGGGTCACATACTTGTGATAATCCAGCTTTTTTTGAATATCGGAATTTTCACTTCGCGGCTGATTAAAATGCTCTTTTGCGGCGGTTCTGAATTTCTTATAATCTATTCCCATCGGGAACGAATCTGACCTCACGATACGGCCGCCAATATTGACGCTATTAAAGTTTATATCGTAACGTAGTATGCGGTTGACAGAGCGCAGGAAGTGCCTTTCATAATCATAAGTGTGAAAACCGATAAGATCGGCCCCCAACATACCTTTTAATACTTCTTCTCTCCACGGTAGGGTTCTGAAAACTTCAGAAGACGGGAAAGGAATATGGTTGAAAAAACCAATAGTTACCTTAGAATTCTTCTTTCTAATATACTCTGGCAATAACAACAGCTGGTAATCGTGAACCCAAACTACATCGTCATCATCAAGATGCTCTACAACTGCCTCGGCGTATTTTTCATTTACTTGTTTATAAGCCTCCCAATGGTCTGGGTGAAATTCAGTGTATTCCATAAAATAATGGAACAGAGGCCAAATGGTGCGGTTACTGAAGCCGTAATAGAATTTTTCAATTTCTTCGGTCGTTAAAGTGACTGGTATGCATCCCTGTTTCCTGGCTTCAGATTTCACTTCCTCCTCCATTCCTTCGGGAATATCTTCAGCAGAAAGGCCTGTCCATCCAATCCATATGCTGTCTCCTTCCTGATGAAAACTCTTTAATCCTGTGGCAAGTCCTCCGACACTGGGTGTAACTTCTAATTTTTCATCTTCAGTAATATTTATTTGTAAGGGTAGGCGATTAGAGATTATTATTGTTTTGCCCATAGTAAATTTTAAGCGGGTTCTATCTTATTCATTTTGCTTAAATTTCCGAAATTTTAAATAAGCCCCCTACCATTTTAAAAGAACTTTAAGACTAAATGAAAACATTGGATTATGGATTGATCGGCAACTGCAAAAGTGCTGCCTTGATCACGAAATCAGGCTCCCTCGACTGGTGTTGTTTGCCTAATTTCAATTCGGCTTCGGTCTTTGCAAAATTGCTCGATAAGGATAAAGGAGGACATTTTTCTTTTGAAGTGTCTTCAGATTATAATATTTCTCAAAAATACCTTCGGAAGACTAATATATTGTGCACCACCTTTGCTTCGGAAGAAGCTGCATTCCAGGTGATAGATTTCATGCCTCGCTACAAGGAGGAGGATGGAACTTTTTATACACCGCCAGATGTGGTAAGATATGTTAACCTTTTAAAAGGTTCCCCTAAATTTAAGGTAAGCTATCAACCCCGCTTGAATTATGCCCGGGAAGAAACAATTACCGAAAATCATCGCTACTATCTTAAGAGCTTTACCAAAGAAGGCACTTATGATTCCCTGTATCTATATAGTAGTCTGGACCTGGACCAGATATTAAACGGGGAGGAGATAACCCTGGAGGAGAATGCCTATTTTTTGATGGGATATCATGAAAAACTAAGGGAACAAAACCTTGAAAGGGCCTATTTAAAGTTTCAGCGAACCAAGACTTATTGGATGAACTGGAGCGAATCCACCACCAAATTTCCGCATTACGATGAGGCCATAAACCGAAGTGCTCTTGTACTAAAGGCTATGACCTATCAAAAGACGGGAGCGGTTCTTGCAGCTGTGACCACCTCTCTGCCCGAAACCATTGGGGAAGTGCGCAACTGGGATTACCGTTTTTGCTGGATTCGCGATGCTTCTATGGTGATAAAGGTAATGAGCAGCCTGGGGCACCGGGAATCGGCAGAGCACTTCCTGCAGTTTATTATCGATCTTATCCCGAATAAGGATGAAAAACTGCAAATCATGTATGGGATCAACGGTGAAAAAGAATTGACCGAACATATCCTTACCCACCTCGATGGCTATGAAGGTTCTAAGCCGGTGCGAGTTGGGAATGCTGCATATATTCAAAAGCAGAATGACATTTATGGAATTCTCATGGAAGTGATTTACCAGCAATTTCTAAGGTTTGAAACAACGCTGGCTAACAGCGAAGAGCTTTGGACAATTGTTCGGGGTATTGTGCGTATTGTTGAAGAGCATTGGAAACAACCGGACAAGGGAATATGGGAATTCAGGACCGAAGAGCGGCATTTCACTTTCTCTAAATTGTTATGCTGGGTAGCTGTCGACAGGGCTGTAAAAATTGGGGAGATCCTTAGGAACGGGATCAACGACCAGAAGTGGAAAGATTTGCGGCAGGAGATATATGAAGATATCTATCACCGCGGCTGGAATGAGGAGGTCCAGGCTTACACCCAGTCATACGGTTCCAAAGATCTTGATGCCTCTACTTTATTGATGGAGAATTATGGCTTTATCAAAGCTAAAGATCCCCGATATATAAGCACGGTAAAGGCTACAGAAAGAGAACTTAGCTATAACGGACTCTTATTCAGGTATAAAAACAAGGACGATTTTGGAACTCCTTCTTCATCTTTTACTATTTGTACCTTCTGGTTTATAAACAGCCTTTACAAAATTGGAGAAAAGAAAAAAGCAATGAAGATGTTTGATCAATTGCTTTCCTACAGTAACCATTTGGGCTTATTTAGTGAAGATCTCGATTTTGAAACCAAACGTTTGCTGGGCAATTTCCCACAGGCTTATTCCCACCTGGCACTTATTGAAACAGCAATGAATTTCTCTCAGAACATTACGTCTGAGGCTCGTTTGAAGGTCCTTCTTGGGGAGGAAGATCTTCTTTAATATTAATACGGGTACGCGGTAAACTGTCAGGGTAATTTTCCTGAATGAATTTAAGGAGATGTTCCCTGGCATACACCCGCAGGTCCCATGCGGTGGGTGCATCTTTGGCACTCATTAATGCTCTTAGTTCCATGGTATTTTCGGTAAGATCTGTGACCTGTATAACATTCACTTCTCTATCCCATAGTTCTGTGGCATTGAGCAGGCGGGTAAGTTCCTCCCTTAGTTTGTCAATGGGAAGATCAAAATCTGTATAGATAAAAACGGTACCAAGAATGTCCGATGAATTCCTTGTCCAGTTCTGGAAAGGTTTCTCGATGAAGTAGGTAGAGGGAAGTACAAGTCGTCGCTTATCCCAAATTTTTACTACTACATACGTGAGTTTTATTTCTTCAATTTTCCCCCATTCCCCTTCAACTATAACTACATCATCTATACGTATGGGTTGTGCAATCGCTATCTGAATACCGGCGAAAATAGTTCCAAAAACTTTTTGAGCAGAAAGACCCAGGATTATACCGGCAATTCCGGCAGAGGTGAGGATACTTACACCAATTTCTTCAACTCCGTCAAAAGTGAGGAGTGCAATCCCCAATGCAAAAAGAACGACCACAAAAATTGCTATCCTTTCAATAATATTGAACTGAGTATAAAATTTTCTGGCCCGCAGGTTATTTTCTGTGCTTACATCAAATTGCTTTAAAAACTGGTTTTTTCCAATTCTTAGGGCGACTATTATAAACCAGGTAAAACTGAAAATGAAAAGTATGGATCTTACCTGTTGAAGGAAATCTACCTGCCCTTCATCGGTTATGATATCATGGTTTATAAGCACCGCCTGTATGGCAACTGCCAAAAAAAGAATAATTATGGGAAATTTAAGGCGACTGGCAATGTTTTGGGGAAGTACATTACTGGGATCCCTGCCTAGTTTCTTGAGCAGAAAGTGTAAAATAAAGTATAAAACCAATAAGGCTGAGAAAAATATCAAAATGTAGCGAGTCATATCTCCCATGGGTTTGTTTTTCGCATTTATATCAAGCTAAAAAATGGAATTCATATAGGCTGTTAAAGAAATACCAAAAAGAAAAAGGTCGCCAGTGGCGACCTTCATCAGATTTAATTGACGCAAATTATATTTTAGAAAGGATATTTATTTTCAGAAATTACTTTTTCGGCAATTGTCTTACGCAGTTCCACTACGTTTGGATGGTTCTCATATTTGGTGAATCTCTTCAAGCCCATCAACATCATTCTTTGCTCATCTCCTTCAGCAAAAGAAACAATTCCTTCTTTGGCTTTTTGGTTTATAGTGTCAACAGCGTGATATAAATACAATTTTGACATTGCAATTTGTTCTTTCTGGCTGTCGGCACCAAAACGGTTTACATTTTTCTCTGTTCTAAGAATGGTAGACTCGGCCATATAGATCTCGATAAGAATATCGGCAGAAGCCAGCAGCAACTGCTGGTGATCTTCAAGCTGAGGTCCAAATTTTTGAACAGCACTACCCGCAACCATTAAAAACACTTTTTTCAACTTTTTCACCATTTCTTTTTCTTCGGCAAAAAGCTCTGAATAATCTGGCTTGTCAAAAGAAGGAATTCCTGTAAGTTCTTCTCCAACCTTAGTTGCTGGTCCAAGAAGATCCACGTGACCTTTCATGGCCTTTTTCACGAGCATTCCCACACAAAGCATGCGGTTGATCTCATTAGTACCTTCATATATCCTGGTAATTCTCGCATCTCTCCAGGCAGATTCCATAGGAGCATCGGCCGAGAAGCCCATTCCCCCAAAGATCTGTATTCCTTCATCTGTACAATTCTGAAGGTCTTCTGAAGCTGCAACTTTTAGGATAGAACACTCTATGGCGTATTCCTCAACTCCTTTTAATTCGGCTTCCTGGTGAGAATTTCCTTCTTCCTGACGGATGGAAATCCTGTCCTCAATATCTTTAGCAGCACGATATGAAGCAGATTCCCCGGCATAAGCCGAAGTTGCCATTTCGGCTAATTTTGACTGAACAGCACCAAAATTGGCTATCGGAGTTTTAAACTGTACACGATCGTTTGCGTATTTTACTGAAGCATCAATTGAGCGGCGTTGTGCGTCCAAGCAAGCTCCGGCTAGTTTTATACGTCCTACATTTAAAGCATTCATCGCGATCTTGAAACCGCTACCTCTTTCTGAAAGCATATTCTCTACCGGTACTTTTGTATCGTTAAAGAACACCTGTCGGGTAGAGGAGGAGTGGATTCCCAGTTTCTTTTCTTCTTCTCCCAAGGAGATTCCATTTGGATTTTCGGAATCGTATTCCACAATAAATCCGGTGATGTTTTTATCATCTTCGATTCGGGCGAAAACGATCATCATATTGCAGAAGCCCGCATTGGAGATCCACATTTTTTGCCCGGTGATATTGTAATATTTTCCATCTTCAGAAAGAACTGCTTTGGTCTTTCCTGAATTCGCATCACTACCTGCTCCAGGTTCTGTCAGAGCATAAGCTCCAAACCATTCTCCTGTGGCAAGCTTCGGAAGATATTTTTTCTTCTGCTCTTCATTACCGTAAAGCGTGATTGGAAGTGTTCCAATCCCCGAATGTGCACCAAAGGCAGTAGAAAATGATCCGGAAGCCCCTGAAATGTAATCAACCACAAGCATAGTAGTGACAAACCCCATTCCCAGGCCATCATACTCCTCGGGAACCGAAACTCCTAAAAAGCCCATTTCCCCGGCCTTTTTCATAAGGTCTTCGGTAAGCTCATAGTTTTTCTTTTCGAATTCTTCCCTTTTTGGCATCAATTCGCGATTCACGAATTCCTGTACCGAATCCCGCATCATTTTTTGCTCATCGGAGAAATCTTCTGGAGTGAAAACATTCTCTGCACTGGTTTCCTTTACCAGGAATTGCCCTCCGCGTAGAAGGTCTTTCTTGTTACTATCTGTTTGTGTGCTCATTCTATGGAGTGTTTTAGTATGTTTAATTATGTAAAAGATTCAAGAGTCAAGAATCAAGAGTCAACATACATCTTGGTTCTTGTCTCTTGGTCCTTGTTTCTTTTTTACGATAGGAATTCAAAAACTCCCGCGGCTCCCTGTCCTGTTCCTACGCACATGGTTACCATTCCGTATTTATTTTTCAGTTCACGTTTCCGCATTTCATCAAACAGCTGAACGGATAGTTTGGCTCCTGTACATCCAAGTGGGTGACCCATCGAAATAGCTCCTCCGTTTGGATTCATGCGGTCCATATCCAGTCCAAGTTCTCGAATTACTGCTAAAGACTGAGATGCAAAGGCTTCATTAAGCTCGATCAACTCAAGATCATTCAGCTGAATCCCCGCCTGTTTAACAGCTTTTGGAATTGCATGAACAGGTCCTATCCCCATTATTCTTGGTTCAACACCAACTGCCGAGTAACTTACAAGTCTTGCAACCGGCTCCAGGTTTAGTTCTTTCACCATTTCTTCACTCATTACCATGACAAAAGCAGCACCATCACTCATTTGAGAAGAGTTACCGGCAGTAACACTTCCGCCTTCTTCAAATACAGGTCGCAGTTTAGCAAGTACTTCCTTTGAAGTATCTGCACGCGGACCTTCGTCTTTATTGACGGTATATGATTTTGTTTGTTTTTTGCCATTTTCATCGACATAGGTTTGATCTACCGTGATTGGTACGATCTGGTCCTGGAAACGGTCTTCTTTTTGGGCTTTTAGAGACTTCTGGTGAGAGTTAAATGCAAACTCATCCTGGTCTTCTCTTGAAACCTTGTATTTTTGAGCAACTGCTTCCGCAGTTAATCCCATTCCCCAGTAATAATCTTCTTTTCCGGCTTTTGCCAGTTTATAATCGGGTACAGGTTTATAACCTCCCATAGGGATATAGCTCATGCTTTCTGCACCACCTGCGATAATGCAGTTAGCCATTCCACTTTGGATCTTTGATGTGGCGATCGCTATAGTCTCCAATCCTGAAGCACAATAGCGGTTCACGGTCATCCCGGGCACGTCCTCGGTCTTTAATCCCATAAGAGAGATAAAGCGCCCAACATTCAAGCCCTTGTTCGGCTTCGGGCATCGCGTTCCCCACGATCACGTCATCAATTCGTTTTTTATCAAATTCGGGCAGCTTATCCATCATAAACTGGATAGTTTCTGCCGCTAATTCATCTGGCCTTTTAAATCTGAATACCCCCCGTGGTGCTTTTCCCACTGCAGTTCGGTATCCTTTTACGATGTAAGCTGTTCTATTCATTTTCTAGATATTTAGTAGTTAGTAGTGAGTATTGAGAATACTTACTTTTCTAACGATTTTATCAATGCATAATTCATTTTCTGTATTTCGATAACTTCAGAGATAACTTCTCTTGTATCTTCTTCCGGTACAAGTTTGAGTCTATGAGATAATATAAGTTGAGTTAGAAGCTCATAAGAAGATCCATTTGCAATGCTGAGGAAATTTTTAAATTCTCCTATTGGTCGATCTGCCTGCTCCTTCAGCAACATTTGAAGGAACTGAAATTGCACTGCGCCTAATCTGACTTGTTAAACCAAATTTCTCTTCTGAAGGAAATCTTAGCTGAAAGTAAATAAGTCAATTCAGCTACATCCATGGCTTTATTCCAGATCTTAAGGTCGCTTAATTTGTGCATAATCTATACTTCTTAATTACTCAATACTTAATACTCAGTACTCAATACTAATTCCTTAAGTGGTTTCCCTTTTTGAAGCATATGCTGCAATCTCTCCAAAGTCTTTCTTTCTCCTGTTAGAGATAAGAATGCTTCTCTTTCAAGATCCAGAAGGTATTGTTCACTCACATAAGAGTTTTCAGAAAGATCTCCTCCGGCCATTACGTAGGCCAGTTTGTTGGCGATCTTTTTGTCATGTTCGCTGATGTATTTTCCGGCGAACATTTGGTCTGTACCTACTAAAAAGGCTCCCAGTGCTTGTTTACCTAAAACCTTAATATCTTTTCTCAAGATAGGCTTGGTATAACCGTTCTCTGCCATAAGCAGCGCGTGTTTCTTAGCAATTGCTAACTGACGATCGGGGTTTACTACCACAATGTCTTTTCCTTTCTGAAGAATATTCAGGTCGTAAGCCTCGTAAGCTGAAGTAGATACCTTTGCCATACCAATGGTGAGGAAATGTTCCCGAAGTCGGTTCAACTCCACATCATCCTTCTGGAAAGTATCGGCAGCACGCACAGTCATCTCCTTGGAACCTCCACCGCCGGGAATCACCCCAACTCCGAATTCAACAAGTCCAATGTACGTTTCAGCTGCGGCAACAACTTTATCTGCGTGTAATGAAAGTTCACATCCACCACCCAAAGTCATAGCGTGTGGTGCTGCAACTGTTGGAATAGAGGAGTAGCGCATTCTCATCATGGTGTCCTGGAAATATTTTATAGCCATATTAAGCTCGTCATATTCCTGCTCTACAGCCATCATGAAGATCATCCCAATATTGGCTCCAACAGAAAAGTTCTTTCCGGTGTTGGCTACAACCAGTCCCTGATAATCTTTTTCTGCCATATCAATGGCTTTGTTTAAACCATCAAGTACGTCGCCTCCAATAGAGTTCATTTTACTGCGGAATTCCACATTCAGGATCCCGTCACCAAGATCTTCTACCACAACTCCGCTGTTGCTGAATACTTCTTTAGATTCCCTGATGTTGTCAAGGATAATGAAAGCATCCTGTCCCGGGATCTTCTTGTATTCCTTTGAAGGAATATCATAATACCAGGTATTTCCCTCTTTTACTGTGTAGAAACTTTTATTTCCTTTTTCAAGCATTTCCTTCACCCAGGCTGCAGGCTCTTTGCCTTCAGCTTTCATGATCTCGATCCCTTTTTCAACACCAATGGCATCCCAAATCTGGAAAGGTCCATGTTCCCAACCGTATCCGGCTTTCATGGCATCATCGATCTTGTAAAGTTCATCTGTGATTTCAGGAATACGTTTTGAGGAATAAGTGAAAATAGCGGCGAAATTCTTTCTGTAGAATTCCCCGGCTTTATCTTTTCCGTCAACAAGAACTTTAAATCTGTCCTCTACTTTATCAATCGTTTTCGTTTGTTCAAGAGTAGAAAAATTTGCTTTTTTCTGAGATCTGTATTCCAAAGTGTTGAGGTCGAGTGATTGTATTTCACTGGAACCGTCATCCTTCTTTATCTTTTTATAAAAACCCTGTCCGCTTTTGCTCCCAAACCATTCATTCTCGACCATGGTATTTATATAGTCGGGCATGGCGTAGAGATCATGCTCTTCATCTGTGGGTACTCCTTTGTGCAAACCTTCAGCAACATGCTTAAGAGTATCCAGTCCTACAAGGTCAACGGTTCTAAAAGTGGCAGATTTTTGTCTTCCTATAACAGGACCTGTAAGTTTATCGACCTCTTCAATAGTAAGGTCCAGTTCCTTAACCATGTGGAAAAGGCTCATGATACTATAAGTACCAATCCTGTTCCCAATAAACGCCGGAGTATCTTTTGCTACTACAGATTTTTTTCCAAGGAATTTTTCACCATACTCATTCAGGAATTCCAAAACTTCTTCGGAAGTGTCCGGCCCCGGAATGATTTCAAAAAGCCTTAAATAACGCGGTGGGTTGAAGAAGTGTGTTCCGCAGAAATGCTTCTGGAAATCTTCACTTCGGCCCTCATTCATCTGCTGAATTGGGATACCCGAAGTATTTGAAGTTATTAAAGTACCTGGCTTGCGATATTTTTCAAGGTTATCAAAAACCTTCTTTTTGATATCCAGTCGCTCCACAACCACTTCCATGATCCAGTCAACTTCCGAAACTTTGGAGATATCATCCTCCAGGTTCCCGGTTTTAATACGATTTGCAAAGTCTTTATGATAAATAGGAGAGGGCTTGGATTTTAGGGCGTCCTGTAAAGAGGTGTTTACAATCCGGTTTCTTACCTGCTTGTCTTCCATGGTAAGGCCCTGTTTCTTTTCCTTTTCTGTTAGCTCTCTCGGCACAATATCCAGCAGTAAAACTTCCACTCCAATATTGGCGAAGTGACATGCAATCCCGCTGCCCATAATACCCGAGCCTATTATTGCAACTTTGTTAATTCGTCTTTTCATGTTAATATAAATTTTGACGATCACCGCGGTGACCTTTATTATTCATTATAAATTTTTCTGGACGCGATAAGGTCCATGATCTTGGAGGCTACTTCAATAAATTTATCCAGATCTTCCTGCGGAATTTCTTTTCTCACTGCTTCATCAAAGGTCAAAACCACCTTTTTTGAATAGTCTCTCATCTCCTTACCAAAATCGGTAAGACAAATGAGCACACTTCGGCCATCAACGGGATTTTTCTTCCGCGTAATAAGGCCTTTGTCTTCCATAGTTTTAAGGGTGCGCGACAAACTGGTCGCTTCCATTCCCATTTTTGGACCCAATGAAGTGGAGGGGGTGCCATTTTCTGGATCAATACTCAAGAGGGCAAAGCCCGTAGCCATTGTACTTCCTTCTTTACCTGCCTCCTCATTATACATTTTAGAGATTGAGATCCAGGTCGCCCGGAGGACATAATCAATGGTTTTTTCTTTCATAGAATCTCAAAGTTAAGAAAATTTTGTTATGCACGCATAGTAAATAAAAAAATATTTTCCTTCTATGGAATACCTCTCCTAAAATAATTAGAAAAACACAAAGAAACTCCCCGTTAAAGAGGAGTTTGACAGTTTTTTCGACAATTAGCTTAGATGGCCTTATCGGGGAGTGCTTTGGATCTTATCCTTTAGCTGAAACCAGGAATCGTGAAGAAAGAGCTTGATCTGGGCATCATTGTTCTCTTCCAAAAGTCGGGGCAATTCTTTCCTTTCCAGCATGAAATCTATGAGAAGTGCCGATTCCTGCTGACTTAACTCCATAGTTTCTTCCATATAAGATTTATAATGTATCTCAAAAAAGGCAATATTTCTTTGCGCTTTTTCAATCCCAATATTCCGTTTTAACTTTTTGGTTCTGCCGTTAATTGCATTTAAAATTGGATCAATTTCCAGGGATCCTCCCAGGATGCCCAATAAATGGATGAGTTTAAAATCCCCGGCAGTTCTAAGCCGTCTTTCATTCATGGAAAGCTTTTCTATTTTCTTCGGAATGATACCCAGGCTCACGACATTAATTTCTGAAGTTTCATTGACTACCACTTCTTTAAGTTCCATCGAACTTTCCACCATCTCAAAAACAACCGGAAATTCCTGAAGGTCATCCCTGTTTTATAAACCTTATAAGATCCTCCATTCCCACATGCGATAAAACCAGGGTGTCTCCAGATTTAATGTTCAGTTCAAATTCGCCGTTTTTACCCGAAACTGAATATTTTCCTGAAGAAACATTATTTACATGGACGTTTTGTAGCAGATTTTCCTGGCTCTTGACTATTCCCCGCACCGGGAATCTCTCCTGTGCCTGAAGATTGAGAGAGAAAAGTGTGCAAAAAATAATAATGAGATACTTCAAAATTTTTGTGCTAATCCGGGACAAAATAGAACTTTAAAATAAAATAGGTGGAGAAAATGACATTTTTGAAGGTTATGTGCCTGGTGTCTTCATTAAAAAATCCTTTAAAAATCCAGCGTTACAATTATTATCTTTACCACATCAAAGAATATTAAATGCTGAATTACCCAATACGTTTTGAACCCATTCTTAAGGAAAAGATATGGGGAGGAAATAAACTGAAACAAATCCTACATAAACCCTCAACCTCTGAAAATACCGGTGAAAGCTGGGAAATTTCCGGAGTCAAAGGTGATATTTCTGTAGTGGAAAATGGTCCTCTTAAAGGAAAGACTTTAAATGACCTTTTAGAGAGGTATAAAGAAAAATTGCTGGGGGAGAGGAACTTTAAAAAGTTTGGAGAAGAATTCCCTCTTTTGATCAAGTTCATAGATGCAAAGACCGAACTTTCGGTACAGCTGCATCCACACGACAGCATTGCAAGAGAACGCCACAACTCCTTCGGAAAGACTGAAATGTGGTACATCATGCAAGCCGATGAAGGCGCAGAGATCAACGTGGGTTTCAAAAAGAGCATTTCTGAAGCCGAATATCTCGAGCACCTCAATTCCGGAAGGATCACAGAGTTGCTAAACTTCGAAAAAGTAACAAAAAGGAGATTCTTTCTTTATCAACACCGGAAAAGTTCACGCCATTGGCGCCGGAGTACTTTTGGCCGAAATTCAGCAGACATCAGATATAACTTATAGGATCTATGACTGGGACCGGGTGGATTCCGAAGGAAATTCCAGGGAATTACATACAGATCTTGCACTGGATGCTATAGATTTTGAGAGAAAAGAGGATTTTAAAATGGAGTATTCCCGGGAGGAGAATAGCTCCACCAATATTGCCAACTGCGAATATTTCACCACCAACTTCCTTCCGGTAAAGGGGAGTGTAACAAAGGATTATTCAGATTTAGATTCCTTTGTCATTTATATGTGCGTAAGCGGGGAAGCAGAAATCAGCATTGAAGGAAATTCAGAAAAAATTATTCAGGGGCAGACGCTGCTAATTCCGGCAGAAAATTCTGAAGTACAAATCAATTCGAATGGAGCAGAACTTCTTGAAGTATATGTCTCCTAAATATAAAAGGTAAAAATCAAAAACACCTTCCAGAAATGTCATTTTTGGAAGGTGTTTTTGATTTTAGTAGCATCTAAAGGCCACCAACATTCATCTCCAGACTATAGAAGGAGTCCATGGCCGTGATGAATAATGTTTTGTTGTCCTTACCGCCAAAAGTAACATTGGCAGTCCATTCCTTATCGATTGGAATGTGAAGGATCTTTTCTCCTTGCGGATTGAACACTGTCACACCATCGCCGGTAAGGTAAAGATTCCCCTGCTCGTCTATGGTCATTCCATCAGACCCCAATTCAGTAAAAAGGGTTTTGTCTTCCAGTTTTCCGTCTTTTCCAATAGAGTATTTCCAGGTTTTATTATCCCCGATGTCGGCTACATAAAGAAATTTACCGTCGGCAGTTCCAATAATTCCATTTGGCTTCACCAGACCCTCGGCTGCGATGAAAAGGCCTTTGCGGTTTGGGGTGAGATAATACACCCGCTGCTCCTTGATAGGCTGTTCAGTATGCTTCCAGTAATCTCTTTTGTAGAAAGGATCGGTAAAAAAGATTCCGCCATTGGGGGCGATCCATAGATCATTAGGTCCGTTAAATCTTTGTCCTCTAAATCCTCCGAGCAGCACACTCACCTCCTTATTGCTGTTAATCATCCAGATCTCCGAATGTTTATCGGCAGCGGCGTAGAGATTATCATCAGCATCAAAGTAGAGACCGTTCGCACGGCCTGCATCTTCCATAAAGACATTCACTTTATTGTCCTCCACAGACCATTTATGAATGCGATTGTTCGGCTGATCTGTAAAATAGACATTCCCCTGAGTATCGGCGGCAGGGCCTTCGGTAAATTCAAAACCGTCGGCAACAAGCTGCAATTCTGCGCCATCGGCAATAAGGTTCTTGTCCTGGGCTTTTCCCGAAATACTGAACAAAATTGTAACGAGAAAAATATTACTTGGTATTTTCATAGAGTTATTGTCTTTTCAATGTGGGTTCTACATTTTCAATTGTCACTATTATTTTTTTTAAGGATTCCCTCAATTTTTTCCAGTTCTTCTTTGCTGAATTTCAGGTTTTGGAGCCCTGCAATATTGTCTTTAAGCTGGGAAACCTTACTCACTCCTATTAAAACGGAGCTGACTCTCTGATCTTTTAGTAACCATGCAATTGCCATTTGAGCAAGGGATTGATTGCGACCTTCGGCAATTGCATTCAGTTCTTTAACCTGCTCCAGAAGTCGGGGAGTGATTTTGGTTTTATCCAGATAGCCGCCTTCAATTGCTGCACGGGAATCTTCCGGGATTCCATGCAGATATTTTGAGGTGAGTATTCCCTGTTCCAGGGGCGAAAATACTATGCTGCCCAGGCCTTCTTTCTCAAGGGTGTCAAGCAATCCATCTTCAACCCAACGATCGAACATGTTATAGCGGGGCTGATGAATTATAAATGGAGTACCGAGGTTGCGCAGTATTTCGGCAGCTTTGGCTGTCTGCCCGGCCGAATATTGTGATACGCCAACATAAAGAGCTTTTCCCTGCCGCACGATCTGGTCCAAAGCACCCATTGTCTCTTCCAGGGGAGTGGAAGGATCTGGCCTGTGGTGGTAAAAAATATCTACATAATCCAGTCCCATTCGTTTAAGCGACTGGTCCAGACTTGCGATGAGATACTTTCGGGAGCCGAAATTTCCATAGGGTCCCGGCCACATATCCCAGCCTGCTTTGGTCGAAATTAGCAGCTCATCACGATATTGTTGGAAGTCTTCTTTGAAGATCTTTCCGAAGTTAGTTTCTGCCGAACCGTAAGGAGGCCCATAATTATTGGCAAGATCGAAATGGGTAATTCCATGGTCGAAAGCTGTTCGAAGGAGTTGTTTTGAATTTTCAAAACTGGTGGTATTTCCGAAGTTGTGCCAAAGGCCAAGAGAAAGCAGAGGCAGCTTTATTCCGCTTTTTCCACAACGGCGATATTCAATTTTTTCGTAGCGGTCTTCGGCCGCAGTATATGAACTCATAATTTATTTTTTGTTGAGAATTTTTTGATAGAAAGGCTGTAGTTTTTCTGAAAAATAATAAGTGTCATTTATTACTTTTTTGGGACTCTAATTTACGGTTTTCCTGTAGATCCTCTTTTACCGATTCCTTCAAATTCAGATATTATTATAAAAAAAATGTCCGGGATATTACCCGGACATTTTTAATTAGTTCTTCACCAATTTAATACTTCTCATAGATCCCGTCATACAGGTTCTGGTAAAGCTTGATGATATTCCTGCGCTTCAGCTTCATAGTAGGAGTGAGGTGTTCCCCTTCAATGCTCCAAACATCGGGAGTGAGTTCAAATTTTTTGATCTTTTCCCAGCTTCCGAATTTTTGGTTGTAGAAATCCACTTCTTCCTGGATCCTGGCTTTAACCTGAGTATTATTTATGAGGTCTGCGTTGCTTGATCCTACTTCAATATGTTTTCTTTTGGCCCATTCCCTCAAGAATTCAAAGTCGGGCTGGATTAGAGCTGCAGGCATTTTTTCGCCTTCCCCAATAACCATTAGCTCGGCAATGAAGCGGGATTGCTTCATTTGATTTTCAATGACCTGAGGCGCAACATACTTCCCGCCGGAAGTCTTGAACATTTCCTTTTTACGATCTGTGATCTTGAGGAAACCTTCGCTGTCCACTTCCCCTATATCTCCAGTGTGGAAATAACCATCTCCATTAATGGCTAATTTGGTCTTTTCAGGTTCTTTATAATAGCCTTTCATAACATTAGGACCTTTACAAAGGATCTCTCCGTCTTCGGCAATTTTCACTTCCACATCTCTAAGGACCCTTCCTACCGTTCCAATTTTAAAACCATGGTTTCTCTGGTCATTAACGGCTATTACCGGAGAGGTTTCGGTTAATCCATAACCCTCCATTACCGGAATTCCCGCAGCAGCGAAAACCCTTGCAAGTCTTGGCTGTAAAGCCGCGCTACCCGATACTATAAGTTCAATATTGCCTCCCAAACCTTCTTTCCATTTAGAGAAAACCAATTTCCGGGCCAGGCTAAGCTGGGTTTCATACCACCAGCCTTTAGCGCCATAAGGTTCGTACTCCAGGCCTAGTTCTACTGCCCAGAAAAATAATTTTTGTTTGATCCCGCCAACAGTTGAACCTTTTGCGATGATCTTATCGTAAACTTTTTCCAGAAGCCTTGGTACAGCCGAAATTACGTGAGGTTTTACCTCCTTAAGGTTGTCACTAATTTTGTCAATTGATTCGGCAAAATGAATGGATACACTGTAATATTGATACAAATAAAGGATCATCCTTTCAAAAATGTGGCAAACAGGAAGGAAGCTTAGAGAGACGTAACTTCCAAAATCAAAAGGTACCCGCTCTGAACTTAGCAGCACATCGCTTACAATATTTTTATGGGTAAGCATAACTCCCTTTGGTCTCCCGGTAGTTCCCGAAGTATAGATAAGGGTGGCAAGATCATCTTCTTTAACTGCCTTTTTCCTGGCTTCAACCTCTTCCTGGTTGGACTTGTCCTCACCCAGTTTCAGGATCTCAGTCCAATTTTCGGCTCCTGCGATCTCATCAAAGGTGTAAACACCTTTTAATTTTGTGTTGCCACGAATGGTATTAAGCTTGTCAAGGATCTCCTTGTCTGAAACAAAACAATAAATAGACTCACTGTGGTTGAGTACATATTCATAATCTTCCTCAGAAACTGTGGGATATATGGGCACATTTTGGGCACCGAGCTGTAAGATCCCAATGTCCATTATGTTCCATTCGGAACGGTTACTGGTGGAGATCACCGCAATTTTATCATTTGGCTGGATCCCCAAACTTAGCAGCCCGCGGCTTACAGCATTAGCCTTGTCAATGTATTCCTGTGTAGAAATGGGTTCCCACTTCCCATTATACTTAGTTACCAGGGATTTTTCAAGAGGGGCATTTTCCAATTGAAAATATGGAAAATCAAAGAGTCTTTTTATTTCAATCATTTATTGATTTGTTACTATAATCTCTGCAAAATAGCAAAAGAAGCATCTATTTCAAATAAAATATTAAAAATCTCATTTTTAGACACAACTTTTTAATAGTTCGATTCCTTTAAAGGCAGTTTCTTTAGTCATTTGAAAATTGGGTAAAAAGAGCAGGCTGGAACCTTCAGTGTTCATTAGCAGCCCCTTTTTCATGGCTTTTTCCTTAATTGTAGAAGCATAATCTTCATCTTTAAGATCTATAGAAAGGGCGCTCGCCATTGCGAATTGCATCCTCTATCTCGCTGACTCCCCAGCCCAGATTTCCTACGCCAGCACCACCAAGGAAATCAATGTATTCTTTTCCTTCGGCACCATATATATAACTTCCTTCTGCTTTTACAACTTCCAGGTCCAGAGCCGGATTCCCTCGTCCAAAGTATTCTTTATCTTTTTCTTTTACAGTCATTTCTTAAGCTTTTCCTTAAAAGTTAAGGAATAAATTGTAGCAGGAATGTTAGTAAAAGGTGAAACCGTAGAGAAATCCGGATTTAATTTTTTTGATGCACTTTTTCTGGGTCTACTAAAATTATTGGCTACGATACCGATACTTATACTTACGAAGAAAATACTGTAGTCAATTTTGTAGACGGAGAGGCCGAAGTACAGTATGGATCTAAAATAAAAACGTCCGACGGAATTTATCTGTCGGACGTTTTCTTTGTTTAAACTTTAATCTATCTTTTTTCCAGCCACTTTCTGGCATTTACAAAAGCTTCGATCCAGGGACTTATTTCATCTTCTCTATCCTTTGGGTAGTGAGCCCAGTTCCAGGGGAAGGTAGAACGCTCCAGGTGTGGCATCATTGCCAGGTGGCGGCCGTTGTCACTTACGATCATTGCAGTATTGTAGTGAGAACCATTAGGATTGGAAGGATAGGTCTCATACCCATATTTTCCAATGATGTTATAACGTTCTATTTCATAAGGAAAGCTGAATTTCCCTTCCCCGTGTGCAGCCCATATTCCAAGGCGGCTACCTGAGAGGGTAGACATCATCACCGAATCATTTTTTTCGATCTCCATAGAGGTGAAGTTACACTCAAACTTGTGAGATTCGTTGTGCAGCATTTTTGGTTTCTCCTCATGGTCCGGGTGCAGTAATCCAAGTTCCATGAACAGTTGACAACCGTTACATACTCCCAGGGACAAGGTGTCTTCTCTCGCGAAAAAGTTGTCCAGGGCAGCCTTGGCTTTTTCATTGTACAGGAATGCTCCGGCCCAGCCTTTTGCACTTCCCAAAACATCTGAATTTGAAAATCCACCCACCGCTGCGATGAATTGAATATCCTCCAGATTTTCCCGCCCGGTGATCAGGTCGGTCATATGTACGTCCTTCACGTCAAAGCCGGCAAGGTCCATAGCGTAAGCCATCTCCCTTTCTGAATTCGATCCTTTTTCCCGGATAATGGCAGCCTTGATTCTTTGTCCTTCTTTTAGAGCCGGAATTTTTCCGCTGAAACCTTCCGGAAACCTGAAGTGCAGCGGCTGATTGGCGTAATTCTTATAACGCTCGGTAGCATTGTCTATTCCGCTTTGCCTCTCATCAAGCAGGAAAGAAGTTCGTGACCAGGTATTCCGTAGCTTCGGAATATCGAATTTCAGGTTTTCTCCCCCGTTCTTGATCTTCAGGGTCTTTCCTTCAGTTGCTTTTCCAATCTTGAAGAACTCTACTTTCTGATCCTTCAAAATGGCTTCTACACTCTTATCTTTCGCCTGAAAAACTATTCCGCAGTTCTCGGCAAAAAGTAATTTCACGCTGTCTTCTTCTCCCAGTTTTGAAAGATTAAGTTCGGCAGCAAGATCTACATCTGCAAAGCACATTTCCAGAAGGGTCGTGATCAATCCTCCCGAAGCCACATCGTGACCTGCAAGGATAAGATCCTTCCGAATCAATTCCTGAACTGCATTAAAGGCTGCAGCGAATTTTTTGTCGTCTTTTATTGTAGGTGTCTCGGCGCCAACTTTGTTAAGGATCTGTCCAAAGGAAGAGCCTCCAAGTTTATACGTGTCCTGTGAAAAATTGATATAGTAAATAGATCCACCGTCTTTTTGCAATACCGGTTCCACAACCTTAGTGATCTCATCACAATGTCCAGCGGCAGAAATGATCACTGTGCCCGGGGCCAATACATTTCCGTCTTCATAACGCTGCTTCATGGAAAGAGAATCCTTTCCTGTAGGCACATTTATTCCCAGGCTAATAGCAAAATCTGATACTCCCTGCACTGCCTCATAAAGTCTCGCATCTTCTCCTTCGTTATTACATGGCCACATCCAGTTAGCCGATAAGGAAATTGACTTCAAGCCTTTTTCAAGAGGTGCCCAAACGATGTTAGTAAGTGCTTCGGCAATCGAATTGCGGGAACCGGCTACAGGATCGATCAATGCCGAAACAGGGGAGTGTCCAATAGAAGTAGCCACGCCATTTTTTCCTTTATAATCAAGAGCCATTACTCCGCAGTTGTTTAGTGGTAACTGCAACGGCCCTGCGGTTTGTTGTTTTGCCACTCTTCCTGTAACACAGCGGTCAACCTTGTTGGTAAGCCAGTCTTTAGAACCAACAGCTTCCAGGAGCAGGACACGGTCAAGGTAACTGTGCAGGTCTTCCTGCCTGTATTCTACATCGGCATATTTCCTGTCAACGGTCTTGTCTTTCATGACCATTTTCGGTGAGCTGCCAAACATATCACCCAAAGCAAGGTCCATAGGTTTTGCCCCGGTTTTTTTGCTTTCAAAGGTGAACTGCCTGTCCTCAGTCACATTTCCTACAGAATATAGCGGTGTCCTTTCTCTCTCAGCGATCTTTTGCATTTGCTTTAGATCCTTTTCAGAAATGATAAGGCCCATTCGCTCCTGTGACTCATTTCCTATAATTTCTTTAGCCGAAAGTGTAGGATCTCCAACGGGTAACTTATCCAGATCAATATTTCCACCGGTATCTTCCACCAGTTCGCTAAGGCAGTTGAGGTGCCCGCCGGCACCGTGATCGTGAATGGATACGATTGGGTTTTCATCGGCTTCTACCATTGCACGAATGGTATTAGCGGCCCGTTTTTGCATTTCGGGGTTCGAGCGTTGGATGGCGTTAAGCTCAATACCACTGCTGAATTCCCCTGTATCTGCCGAAGAAACTGCGGCACCACCCATTCCAATCCGGTAATTTTCTCCTCCTAAAACAACGATCTGATCTCCCTTTTTTGGAGCTCCTTTGATCGCCTGGTCGGCTTTTCCGTAACCAATTCCGCCTGCCATCATGATCACCTTGTCATAACCCAGTGCTCTTCTGTTTTCGGAATGTTCGAAAGTAAGGACCGAACCTGCAATAAGCGGCTGCCCGAATTTATTCCCAAAGTCAGATGCCCCATTGGAAGCTTTGATAAGAATGTCCATCGGAGTTTGGTAGAGCCATGGCCTTGCCGGGAAAGCGTCTTCCCATGGTCTGTTTTCTTCAAGTCGGGAGTAGGAGGTCATGTAAACAGCAGTTCCTGCCAGGGGCAGCGAACCTTTCCCGCCTGCAAGCCTGTCGCGAATTTCGCCTCCACTTCCCGTAGCAGCTCCGTTAAATGGCTCTACTGTGGTTGGGAAGTTGTGGGTTTCGGCCTTTAGAGAAATGACCGAATCAAAATCTTTCTTTTTATAATAATCTGGTTTGTCTGCCGATTGTGGGGCGAACTGCTCCACTCTTGGCCCCTTTACAAAGGCCACGTTATCTTTATAAGCCGAAACTATGTCATTCGGATTTTCTTCAGAAGTCTTTCTTATCAGTTTAAAGAGGGAAACCGGCTTGGCTTTTCCATCTATTTCGAAGGTGCCGTTAAAGATCTTGTGGCGGCAGTGTTCAGAATTTACCTGGGAGAAACCAAAAACTTCAGAATCGGTTAGTTTGCGGCCAATCCTTTCTGAAAGCTTTTCCAGGTATTCAACTTCCTCTTCATTAAGAGCCAGCCCTTCTTTGTTGTTGTAAGCTGCAATATTTTCTACTTCGCGAACAGGTTCGGGTTCTATGTTGATCGTGAAAATATCCTGGTCCAGCCCATTGTACTTTTGAGAAAGCATGGGATCAAAATCGTGGTAATTTTCGTCAACTTTATAGAACTCTTCGATCCTGCGGATGCCTTCGATTCCCATGTTTTGGGTGATCTCCACCGCATTTGTACTCCAGGGAGTGATCATGGCGGCACGGGGACCAACAAAAAAATCTGCCAGGGCAGATTTTTCTAAATATTGAGCGTTTCCAAAAAGCCAGTCTAATTTTGCAATGTTTTCGGCCGAAAGTGCCTTATGCGTGTCAACCGCATAGACCTTGTTTGGACGATTTCCGAAGAATAAGATCATTCTGAGGGTTTTGTGTTGTTGAGGAGCAAATTTACATTTTTTGAAGGAACTCCTTCAGCCTCAAAACAAAAAGAAAGTAAAAAAAATACCTCTCAAAAATGGCATTTTTGAGGTTGCTTGTTTTGTCGATTTTAAATTTGGGCTAAAGCCCTTGAACAGCCTGATCTTATCCTCCGCCTGAAGGCGGAGGCAATTCATCCATTTTTCTCCTCCTGAATTAATTCTCCACCTAAAGGCGGCATTATGTCAGAATTTTAGATTTTAAATAGTGGCAAGAACAAAACTGGTTATAAAATAAATAAGCTGTCTCAAAGAAGTGTTTCGCGTCAACCTGAACTTGTTTCAGGTTCTATTTAGATCCTATGTTAGGTCGAAGGGATTCTGAAATAAATTCAGAATGACATTGTAATAGGTTTTGAGACGCAGAAATCAAGGATTTTCTGGAACAGTAGGCATTTTCCAAATAAAAATTGCCTCCGGATTTATCCGGAGGCAACAAAAGATATCTTGAAAAGGGCTTTAGCCCAAACCTTATTTTTTCTCGAGCAGCGCCATGTAGAAACCGTCAAAACCGGTTTCGCTGGAAAGGATCTTTTGCTCTTTTGCAAGGCTAAAATTCTTCCCTTCTTCGGAAGAAAGAAATTTTTTCACCTGCTCCTCATTTTCTGAAGGTAGCACAGAACAGGTGGCGTAAACCATCTTCCCGCCGTCTTTTACCATTTTTGAATACTGCTTCAGGATCTCTTCCTGAGTTTGTTTGATAGTTTCGATAAATTCCGGCTGCAGTTTCCATTTTGCATCGGGATTTCGGCTTAGAACTCCTAATCCGCTACAGGGAGCGTCGATAAGGACACGATCTGCAGTATTATAGAGTTTTTTTACCACTTTAGTGGAATCAATAGCGCGGGGTTCAATATTGTGAGCTCCCGCACGACGTGCGCGGCGTTTTAACTCTTTTAGCTTGTTTGCATATATATCTGTGGCAATTAATTGGCCCTTGTTTTCCATCAAGGCAGCAAGGTGTAGAGACTTACCTCCGGCACCGGCACAGGTATCTACTACTCTCATTCCCGGCTTGACTTCAAGGAATTCGGCTACCAGTTGGGAAGAGGCATCCTGTACCTCAAAAAGACCATTTTTAAAGGCTTCAGTTTTAAAGACGTTTGTACGTTCCTTTAACTGCAAAGCATCGGGATAACCTTTTAAAAATTCGGTTTCAATTCCCTCTTTTTGAAGCTCCTGTTGTAGCTTTTCTTTTGTCGCTTTAAGAGTGTTTGTCCTAAGAATTACTGGCGCCTGTTGGTTGAGGGCATGTATTTCCTTCTCCCATACTTCTTCTCCCAGTTCTTTTACACCTAGCTCATCCAGCCAGTCGGGCACAGATTCACGGAACTTTCTTATCTGGCTCAACTCATCAAATTTCCCTTTGATGCGGCGGGTGGGAACGGGTTCGATCTGTTTCCAGTCAGACGGAATTTCAATTCCTCTCAAGGTAGCCCAAACTGCGAACAGGCGAAAAAGGTTTTCTCTCGAATATGGAGCTTTTACTTCGGCAATTTCAGAATAAAGCCGTTTCCACCGAACAATGTCGTAAGTGGTTTCAGCTATAAAACTGCGGTCGCGGGAACCCCAGCGTTTATCACGTTTCAGGGTTTTTGCAATCACCTTATCGGCGTATCCTCCTTCATTAAATATTTCTCCCAGGGCATCCACTGTTGCGAACACCAGGTTTCTGTATAAGCGCATAAAATTTATTTAAAGCCGCAAAGGTAAGCTTTTTAAACTTCGGAAAAATCTATCTTTGAAGGCAAATTCCTATTCATGAAGCGTCTGTTTTTTATACTCTTTTTAGCCATTGCCGCATGTAAATCTGAACCTGAACAGGTAGAAAGAAAGGTTTTTTCTGAAGTGGAAGTTGAGGTGCTCCTCGAAGATTCCATAAGTATAAGAGCAATTGAGATCATGGGAGAGGATTTGGCTTTTGCCGGTTCCAACGGCGCTTACGGAATTTATAATTCACAGCAGGACCAGGTGCGGGTAAGCCGGCAGCAATATGATTCTATTTATCCTGAATTTAGGGCTGTTGCAGGAACTTCTGAAGATTTCTTTATGCTAAGTGTGGCTAATCCTGCTTTGCTGTACAAAACCGGCGATAGCGGAGAAATGGAACTCGTGTATAAAGAGGAGGGGGAAAAGGTGTTTTACGACGCCATGACTTTTTGGAATGATAAAGAAGGAATTGCAATGGGCGATCCTGTGGAGAATTGCCTTTCGGTGATCATCACCCGCGATGGCGGAAAGAGCTGGAGCAAAATTTCCTGCGAACAATTTCCTGAAGCGGCAGATGGAGAAGCCGCTTTTGCTGCAAGTAATTCTAATATTGCCGTGGAAGGGGAGAAGGCATGGATACTTTCGGGAGGTGCACGATCTAGAGTTTTCTTTACTCCCGATAAAGGTAAAACCTGGGAAGTATTTGAAACTCCTTTGGTACAGGGAGAAAGTACTCAGGGAGGATATTCCATGGATTTCTTTAACGAACAGCAGGGAATTATCATTGGCGGTGATTACACTGCTCCCCGGGAAAATAAAGCTAATAAAGCGGTTACTATGGATGGCGGAAAAACCTGGAACCTCATTGCCGAAGGCAAAGATCCGGGTTATAAGAGCAGTGTGCGCTATGTTCCCGGTGGGGAAGGAAAGGAAATTGTCGCTGTTGGTTTCACGGGGATTTCTTATTCGGTAGATGCAGGGGAGAACTGGAAAGAACTTTCTTCAGAGGGTTTTTACACCATCAGGTTCCTCAATGACTCTGTAGCTTACGCGGCAGGGAAAAACAGGCTGGCAAAATTGAAATTCAAATAAAAACAAATGATCCGGCGCTTTAAGCAACCGGATCATTTCAACTAACCAACCAACCATTTAATTATTTATTTGATTCCTTTCTTTCACGATATTCCCGCATCATTTTATGATTAAATTCATCTTCAACCTTTTTTAGCTGCATGATTCTGCGGGCGCTAAAGACCTTTTTTAAGTCGTTGTAATACTGTTTTTTCAGCAGGTAATCTTCCCGTTCAATTTCAACATATTCATTGAGTTTTGAATTCGCCTTTTCTTCACTAAGGCACTCAATATTTTCAACCTCGGCCCTTTCCCTGCGATAAAGGGCTCTTCTTTTTTCTTCAAATTCATTGTACACCGGCCAAAATTGCTGAGCTTCCTGGGCTGTCAAATTCAAACCATCTGTGATGAAGGCGGTTTTGAGAGCTCTAATTTTCTCGCGGTGTGCCTCCCTGTCCTGGGCATGGGCAAAAAACCCGGTAAACAAAAGGAGTATTATTAATTTCTTTTTCATTCTAATCTTCATTAAGTAGGAGTGCCGGCTCATCGATATTTTCGGTTAAATATTCGAAAAGGGCTTCTTTATCAATATTAGGGTTTGCCGAAGCAGTTACTTCATATTCAGCATAAGGTGGCTGAGTTGGGTTTTCCATGTCCAGGGACTCTAAAAGGTAATTTTCAAGAGCTGTTATTTCAAGGTCTTCAAAACCTAATTCTCCATTGGTATTTATAACTAAAGAACTAAAGAAGATTGCGGCGACCGCTGCGACACCGGCCACATAAGACCAGATTTTCCTGTTGAAAAGCGGAACAACTTTTCCTTCTTTCGGAGAGATTTTCAATCTTTTCAAAGACCCTGTCCCCAAGCTGTTCGAAATAATTTTCGGGAACTTTAAAGGGGTTCTCTCCAAAGCTTTTCTCTTCTTCGGTTACGTGCGCCATCATTCGGGCTTCAAAGTCCTGGAAATAGCCTTCCGGAACTTTAAATCCTCCTGTTTTGTCATATGGTAACCTGTTCTCTTTCATTTGTTTATTTGACTGAATATTCCTCTTAAGGTTTAAATATTTTTTAAAAATTCTTCGATTTTTTTAGTAGCATGGTGGTAAGAGGCCTTCAGCGCGCCTTCAGACGTACCTAAGATATCAGAAATTTCTTTATACTTCAATTCCTGAAAGTATTTCATGTTAAAAACCTGTTGTTGTTTTTCCGGAAGTGTAGCTATGGCTTTTTGTAGCTTCAGCTGAATTTCATCTCCTTCAAAATAAACATCATTTTCAAGATTGTCAATGATTTGTTGCTGCAGCTCTTCTGAACTTATTTTCTGCTTTTTTGCCCTGTTATTGAGGAAGGTGATAGCTTCATTTGTCGCGATACGGTACATCCATGAAAACAGCTGACTATCTCCTTTAAACTTCTCAATATTCCTGAAGATCTTGATAAAGGTATTTTGCAGGACATCATCGGCATCTTCGTGATTCTTTACAATATTGCGACACTGCCAGTAAAGTCGCTCCTGATATAATTCCAGCAATTCCCGGAATGCAGTATCCCTGGATTCGGGATCCTGGAGGCGGAGAACTAATTTTTCTTCGGAAGAATTCAATCGATGCCGGAATTATTTGAGGGGTTAAAGATAGGAGGAAATCCTTTAAGATTATAAACGCAGCAATTGCTGTTTCTTCTCTGAAATCATCGATGAAATACACATAATTTAGATAAAATACACAAATTATTTTTTTGTGTTTATTTTTGTAGTATATTCACATTGTGAAAAAGTAATCTTTTTTGCTCCAATTGCTGGAGATTCTTTCGCCACATACCCCCATAGTGGTGCAGAGATTATGAAAAATGGATGAACCTACTTCATCCATTTTTTTCTCCTTTTGTTTACCTACAAAAAAAATAAGGTTCCAAAAATGACATTTTTGGAACCTTATTTTTTAACTTTTTTTGGGAATTTACTACTCGAAAGACTGCATCTCTACCAGTTTTTGATAAACAGATTTTTTCGCCAGCAGTTCGTCGTGTTTTCCCTGTTCCACAATTTCTCCTTTTTGCATAACCACAATTTGGTCGGCATTTTGAATGGTCGAAAGTCGGTGGGCGATCACAATTGAAGTTCTGTTCTTCATCATGTTCTCGAGGGCCTTTTGTACCAGCCTTTCACTTTCGGTGTCAAGCGCCGAAGTTGCCTCATCAAGGATCATGATTGGCGGATTTTTTAGAACGGCCCGTGCAATGGAAAGACGCTGCTTTTGTCCACCGCTAAGTTTATTTCCGCTATCACCAATGTTAGTGTCCAGGCCATGCGGAAGGTCTTTTACGAATTCCCAGGCATTTGCGATCTTTAAAGCATCTATAATTTCTTCATCGGTTGAATTGTCTTTTCCAAGACCTACATTATTCCTGATCGTGTCGTTGAAGAGAATGGAATCCTGGGTAACGAGTCCCATTAAATTCCGAAGGGATTTTTTGGTTATGTTCCTAATATCAATTCCGTCGATCTTTATTGCACCTTCGTTGACATCATAGAACCGGGTCACCAGGTTGGCAATGGTTGACTTTCCACTTCCAGATTGTCCTACCAGGGCAACGGTGGAACCTTTAGGAACCGCAATACTAAAATTCTTCAGGACATTTTCTTCTTCGTATCTAAAAGAGATATTTTCTATTTCAATTACCTCTTCAAAATCAGATTTTTCAACTGCATTTTTGGCATCTGTAATATTGCTTTCTTTATCTAGCACCTGGAAGATCCTTTCGGCAGCTGCATCTCCTTTTTTCACGCTGTAGGTTGCCTTGCTTATTTGCTTTGCCGGTGTAAGAATATTATAAGCAAGCCCCATGAAAGCAATAAAAGTAGCTCCATCAAGAGTGCCTTCTACCAATACCATATTTCCTCCATACCACAGGATGATCACGATCACAAAGATCCCCAGGAATTCACTGGTAGGCGAGGCGAGGTTTTGCCGGTTGATAAGACTGTCCAGGATTTTCTTTAATCTATTAGTGGACTCATGAAACTTGTTCCTGAACTTATCTTCGGCATTAAATCCTTTCACGATCTTAAGGCTGGATAGAGTTTCTTCCACGAGCGACAGGAAATGTCCATTCTCCTCCTGAGCCTGATTTGATTTGCTCTTCAGCTTTTTCCCAATAGCCGAAATAATAAATCCTGAAATAGGTAGAAAAATAAAAACGAAGATCGTGAGGGAGGGGCTCATGATAAGCATGGCCGTAATCGTAAAGATGATCGTAAGAGGTTCGCGAACGATCAATTCCAGAATTGATAGAAAAGAAGTCTGCACCTCATTCACATCGGCTGTAATTCGGGAAATGGTGTCTCCTTTTCGTTTTTCAGAAAAATAGGAAACCGGTAAGGCGAGGATCTTATCGTAAATAGCATTCCGCACATCCCGCAGCACTCCATTCCGTAGAAAGGTGATGAAGAAGGCAGCCATGTATCCAAAAAGGTTTTTTAGAAAGAAAAGAATCACCACAATTCCGCAGACAAAAAGGAGCGCAGTAACTTCATCTTCATTGACACGGCGGGTGACTTCATAGTTGAAAGATCCTACTACATAATCTTTTATGCTGCTTAAACCTGCCCATTTTGGTTCGACAGCAACTCTTTTAGTCTTGTCGAACAGGATCTGGATCACGGGAATAAGCGCCAGGAAAGGATAGGGTGCTGAAAAGAGCGTAAAAAACATTACAAATAATATTGAGGATCGCGAACCTCTTGTAGGGGATCGCGAACCTCATAATCTTCTTAAAGTAATTCATGCAGGGTGGCTTAGGCCAGTTTAAGATCTGATCTTATTCCGGCAATCTTATTTGAAAGTTGTTGTTCCACTTCCTCATAATTTGCAACATCATCAAGTGGTGCATTTACACTTATATAGAACTTTATCTTTGGTTCAGTACCACTAGGCCTGGCAGCTACTTTTGTTCCGTTCTCGGTGTAATAGATCAAAACGTTCGACTTTGGAACATCAAGTGTTTCGATCTTTGTTTCTGCAAGATCATAGTGAAAGGCTTTAGAGCTTTGATAATCTTCTACCAATACTACTTTTTCCCCATCAATTTCGGTTAGTGGGTTATCACGTAAACTCACCATCATGTTCTTGATCTGGGCGGCACCGTCAATACCTTTCTTTACAAGTGAGATCAATTCTTCTTTGTAAAGGCCATATTCTTTATACAGCTCAAGCAATTTTTCATAAAAAGAAATGCCGTTGGCTTTCATTTGAGCAGCGATCTCACAGGCCAGTAGAGTAGAAGTGGCCGCATCTTTATCGCGAACAAAATCTCCTACCATAAAACCAAAACTCTCTTCCCCACCGCCTATGTAATCCAGGCCTGGGTTATCTTTGATCATTTTAGCAATCCATTTAAAGCCTGTAAGCCCTTCTTTATATTGTACTCCGTAATCTTCGGTCACAACCCTTAACATTGGCGTTGAAACAATAGTAGAGCCAACAAACTCACGTCCTTTGATCCTGTCCTGTTTTTTCCACTGCTCAAGAAGGAACCAGGTCATCACCAGCATGGTTTGATTTCCATTGAGAAGTTCCAATTCTCCCTTAAGGTTCTTTACTGCTACTCCCAGGCGGTCCCCATCGGGATCTGTTCCAATAACAATATCGGCATCTATTTCCTTTGCCTTTTCCAGGGCCATTTTAAGAGCTTCGGGCTCTTCGGGGTTTGGAGATTCTACAGTAGGGAAATTACCGTCTGGTACTGCCTGCTCTTCAACGATATGAATATTTGTATATCCTGCAGCTTCCAAAACTTTTGGATTAAGTTTTATGGCTGTTCCATGGAGGGAAGTAAAGACGATCTTTAAGTTGTCTTTGTCTTTTTGTGCAGTGTCAAAACTGCCACTTTTGACAGATGCTTCCACAAAAGCTTCATCTACTTCTTTATCTATTAATTCAATAAGATCTTCATTGGCTTGAAATTTCACTTCGGAATATTCCAGGCGGCCTATCTCTTCCACGATCTCCTGGTCCTGTGGTGGCACCAGTTGTCCCCCATCCTGCCAGTATACTTTGTACCCGTTGTACTCCGGAGGGTTGTGGCTGGCTGTGAGCACAATTCCGCAGTGACAGTCAAGGTGTTTTACAGCAAAAGATAGCTCTGGGGTAGGACGTAGTTCAGAAAAAAGAAAAACTTTAATTCCGTTAGCCGAAAAAACATTGGCTACAACTTTAGCGAGTTCCTTACTGTTCTTTCTGCAATCGTAGGCAATCACGGCCTTTAAATCTTCGCCGGGGAATTTTAGCTTCAGGTAGTTTGACAGTCCCTGAGTATTCTTCCCCAGGGTATATTTGTTGATCCTGTTGGTCCCAACTCCCATAATGCCACGCATTCCGCCGGTTCCAAATTCCAGATCTTTATAAAAACTTTCTTTTAGTTCATCCTGATCTTTCTCAAGAAGTTCTTTTATTTTCGATTGGGTTTCGTCATCAAATTCCGGATTTAACCAGGACTCTGCCCGAGATTTTACGTCATAGTAACTCATGCCAAATATTTTATTTCAGCAACAAAAATAATGATTTATGTGGTAATGCCTGCTAAATCTCTCCTGTAGTTTCACTTATGCGGTAACGCTCTTTTTCCCTGCTACTGCGCAAAATTAATTCTCCAAGGAAGCCGGCGATGAATAATAGGGTTCCTAAGACCATGGTGGTAAGCGAGATGTAAAACCAAGGATTATCGGTTACAAGGATGTTCGGGAGGCCATGGTAAAGTTTATACAATTTTGAAGCGCCAATCCACACGGCGAATAAAAATCCGAAGAAAAACATGAGAACCCCCAGCGCTCCAAAAAGATGCATGGGCCTACGGGCAAACGTGGAAAGGAACCAGATTGTAATAAGGTCCAAAAATCCATTGATAAATCGTTCTGCCCCAAATTTGGTTTTACCGTATTTCCTGGCCTGGTGTTGTACAACTTTTTCATCTATGCGGGAGTAGCCGGCATTTTTTGCCAGAACCGGGATATAGCGGTGCATTTCTCCATAGACATCAATATTCTTGATAACCGCTTTTCGGTAAGCTTTTAATCCGCAGTTGAAGTCATGCAGTTTAAGCCCGGATGTCTTTCGGGCCGCGGCATTAAATAATTTTGATGGCAGATTTTTGCTAAGAACAGAATCGTAGCGCTTTTTCTTCCAGCCCGAAATGAGGTCATAGCCTTCTTTGGTGATAAGGTGGTATAACTCGGGGATTTCTTCAGGATTGTCCTGCAGGTCGGCATCCATGGTGATGATCACATCTCCTTCGGCTTTAGCGAAACCTACGTGCAGGGCCTGTGATTTTCCGTAATTGCGGTTAAATTTAATTCCCCTCACCGAAGGATCTTCTGCCGAGATCTTTTTGATGGTTTTCCAGGAATTGTCTGTACTGCCATCATCAATAAAAATAATCTCATAGGAAAAAGAATTGGACCGCATAACAGTTGCGATCCAATTGTATAATTCGTTTAAAGATTCTTCTTCATTAAGAAGAGGGATGACAATAGATAATTGCATTTAATAGGGTTTATGCTTCGTATGGCCGTTGCTGTTTCCAGATGGCACCTGCAATCAAGGAGTAGATCAATCCAAAGAAAGCACTCATAGCTATCCAAAACGCACCTCCAATAAAAGGATTAATCATGTATTTTGAAAATGACAAAGCCATTTCTACCTGATCCTCGGTCATATTTCCATCTTCCAGCATATTGTCACGTGCAACGTCAAGCACCATTTCACCGTAACCCGGTTCAATGATATAAAAGAACAATACATTATATATTAAAAAGATCACTCCACTGATTGCAGCGGCAGAGAGCCCCGTTTTTAAAGCCTCAGAAAGAGTTAAGAAACCGGCGTTCTTTTTCTTATAAGATTTAACGGCAGCAAAGATAAGGACGGCAAAGATCACATAATAGATGTAAACTGGCCATTGAACCCCTTCAAGGGCCATTCCTGTTACGTACATCATAACTTGAATAAGAACGATAATAAGGCCAAGATAAATTCCATAATTTAATCCAACTTTGCCCGGAGAAATTGTATTTTGTGATTCCATTGTAAAAAATGATTAGTTAGTTGGATATTAGTAAGCAAATATAACAAAACGTTACACAGGAGGTGTTGCATTCTTTTATACCAAAAATTTAGGAGAGAATTCTTGTTGAATTAGAAAAATTAATTAAATTTGCACCTCGAAAAATTACAAGATTTTAAAGAATAAAGAGATGAAGCAGGGAATCCATCCGGAAAATTATAGATTGGTAGCTTTTAAAGACATGTCAAACGACGAGGTTTTTTTGACTAAATCTACCGCGAACACAAAAGAAACTATTGAAGTTGATGGTGAGAAATATCCTTTGGTGAAGTTGGAGATTTCCAGAACTTCTCACCCTTTCTACACCGGGAAAGCCAAGTTGTTGGATACTGCCGGTCGTATTGACAAGTTCAAGAACAAATACGCGAAATTCAAAAAGTAATTTTTGCGTCATTATAGCTCAAAAGCCTCCTGTAAAGGGGGCTTTTTTTGTTAAACATATAGAGAAGGTAGCAGTACTTTCATTTTCTTCGGTTTAAATTAACTTGTACCTTTACTTACCAAAGAACAATCAAAATGAATTATATATTATTTGACGGGGCTGTGCGGTCGCAGTTATTGCCGTTTACCTTTACCCGGCCCGTTGCCGATATTCGTGTAGGGATTCTTACCATTCGTGAAAAATGGGAAAAATTTCTCAATACCACTACTTCTACGATCACCGAGGATTATCTTTCAGAAAAATGGCCAATGGTGGAGATGGAGGAGAATATCATCATTAATGCCGCCTTTTTACCAACTGCCGAACTTGTGGAGCAGGTGAAAAATCTTCAACCGGGAGAAGGTATTTTTCATGAAGAAGATGTCGTTGCTTTCCATGCTTATGAAGAGCAGGAAGTAGATTTCCAGGAATGCACAAACATTGAAATGGAGGGGAAAGCGATTCTTGTAGAGCACACCTGGGATATATTTAAACTTAATGGTGAAGCTATTGAAGCCGATTTTGAACTTCTTACCCAGGATAGGGAGAGTGAAAAAATTTCTTCTACCAACCAGGTAATAGCTCCTGAAAATATCTTTTTAGAAGAGGGTGCAAAAGTGGAGTGTGCGATCCTCAATGCTTCTCAAGGTCCCATATATATTGGAGCAGATGCCGAGATCATGGAAGGTAGCATCGTGCGTGGTCCTTTCGCTTTGTGTGAACATGCAACCTTAAAATTAGGTGCTAAAATATATGGACCTACAACGGTTGGTCCACATTCAAAAGTTGGGGGAGAGGTTAACAATTCTGTCATTTTTGGATACTCTAATAAAGGGCACGATGGCTTCCTTGGAAATTCTGTCCTTGGCGAGTGGTGCAATCTTGGGGCCGATACCAATACTTCTAACCTTAAGAACAATTACGCCGAAGTGCGGTTGTGGGATTATGCTTCAGAAAAATTCGCTCCTACAGGTTTGCAGTTCTGCGGACTAATGATGGGTGACCACAGTAAATGTGGGATCAACACCATGTTCAACACAGGAACAGTGGTAGGGGTAAGCGCCAATATCTTTGGAGCCGGTTTTCCGCGGAATTTCATTCCAAGTTTCAGCTGGGGTGGAAGTGGAGGCACCACTACTTATAAAACCGATAAAGCCTTTGAAGTAGCCGAAAAGGTAATGGGACGAAGAGATATTGAATTTTCAGAAGAAGACAAAGCGATCCTCGAAAAAGTGTTTGAGGATACAAGGAAGTTCAGGAGAGAGTAGTTACGGTAAGCATTGTGCAGGATTAGTTCCAGTTTTTTTAGTTTCCGAAATTTAGGATCTGGCAGATAAAATCTACAAAAGGAAATTTGATCTTCCTGTAAAATGAAAATGGTTCATTGTTTAATGTTAATTGGACATTGAATTAAAGTTGGTATCTTTGCAGCCTCTAAAATGGGATTTTTAGAGGCTTTTATATTTAGTTGAATTTCTGAAGGTTAGCCGTCAGAACTTGAGAAGAAGAAGAAATGGAAGATTCCAAAAAAGTAGCATTTTACACCCTGGGTTGTAAACTGAATTTTTCTGAAACCTCTACGATCGCCCGCTCATTTAAGGACGAAGGTTTCTTAAGGGTAGATTTTAGTGAGGCTGCCGATATCTATGTGATCAACACCTGTTCGGTTACAGATAATGCCGATAAACGTTTTAAAACCATTGTAAAACAGGCGCAAAAGGCAAATGAAAATGCTTTTGTGATCGCTGTAGGCTGTTACGCCCAGCTAAAACCTGAGGAACTGGCAGCTGTAGATGGAGTTGACCTTGTTTTAGGTGCAACTGAAAAATTTAAGATCACGAATTACCTTAATGACCTCACTAAAAATGACATGGGGGAGGTTCATTCCTGTGAGATCGAAGACGCCGACTTTTATGTGGGATCATATTCATTTGGAGACCGTACCAGGGCCTTTTTAAAAGTACAGGATGGTTGTGATTATAAATGTACATACTGCACCATTCCGCTGGCGCGTGGAATATCCCGTAGCGATACTTTGGAGAATGTTCTTGAAAATGCAAAGAAGATTAGCGATAAAGGCATAAAGGAAATTGTTCTGACCGGAGTTAACATTGGGGATTACGGGAAAGGGGAGTTTGGGAATAAGAAGCATGAACATACTTTTCTTGACCTGGTAAAGGCGCTTGATACAGTAGAGGGAATTGAAAGACTTCGAATTTCTTCTATAGAGCCGAACCTTTTAAAGAACGAAACCATAGATTTCGTGGCGCAAAGCGAAACATTTGTACCGCATTTCCATATTCCGCTACAAAGCGGAAGTAATGAGGTGCTTAAAGCTATGCGACGCAGATATATGAAGGAGCTATATGTAGACCGGGTGAGAAAGATCAAAGAAGTCATGCCAGATGCTTGCATAGGTGTTGATGTGATCGTTGGGTTTCCGGGCGAGACAGATGAGCTTTTCCTGGAAACATATAATTTCCTGAATGAATTGGATATTTCTTACCTACACGTCTTTACTTATTCTGAAAGAGATAATACTCCGGCAGCCGAAATGGAAGCTGTGGTGCCTTTAAAGGTTCGCAAAAAGAGAAGCAAGATGCTTAGGGGGCTATCGGCCAAAAAAAGAAGAGCTTTTTATGAATCACAATTAGGCAAACCTAAAACTGTCCTTTTTGAAGGAGAAAATAAGGAAGGGTATATCCATGGCTTTACCGAAAACTATGTAAAAGTAAAAACCCCCTGGAATCCTTCCCTGGTTAATACCCTGCACAAAATAGAACTGCAGGAAATAGGTGAAGATGGCTTGGTACGATTCTCTTATGTTGAAGAAGAGGTGTTGACCTAGATGTTGATGCCCACCGGTAGCATTCCTTTATATTTGCGACGGTTCTTCCGCATAAAGCGTGCAATAGAGGGACTAGTAGGCATAACTCTTATTTCCCGTTCTTTTATTATATCCAGAACTTTTTCGATAAAAGGTTCCAGGTATCCTTTTTCTTTAAGAGTATCACTCATTTCGAGTTTAGTCAAAAATATCTTGCGATCCTGGCTGGCATATTCAATCTTGGCTAATTCTCCTTCAACCTGAAGTTCGAATTGACGAAGGAATTCATTGTCAGTAACAGATAGCTGAGGGTCCATATGTAAGTGTTTTATTTTTTAAGTATCAAAAAATCAGCCATTTTTATAAAAAGAAAGTAAAATACTATTGTCTGGCTGACCGGGCTGCAGCCCAAAAGGAAATTTTATATTAAATATTTATTTGAGCGGCCAAATTCCCTTAAATTTGATAGTAAAGTTAAGAATTTTCGGGCACATTTAGCTGTAGAAGCTTATAAAGTATGGTGAAAGAAGCTGTTATTCATGTTTATTGTATGCCCGGGCTGGCAGCAAATCCGTCGATTTTTGAAATGATCAGGTTGCCCGAACAAAAATTCCAGATTCATTGGCTGGATTGGTTGCTTCCCAGGCCGAAGGAAAGTTTAAAAGAATATTCGGCTCGCTTGTGTAAAAAAGTTGAACATGAGAACCCGGTTTTGATAGGTGTGTCTTTTGGCGGGATTATTGTTCAGGAAATGGCGCAACTAATGCAAGTTCGCAGAGTCATAATTATATCGAGTGTAAAGAGCGAAAAGGAGTTGCCGAGGAGGATGAGATTTGCGCGCTGCACCAAAGCTTTTAAAATACTGCCTACCTCCCTTGCACGATATGTTGACGCTTTTGAGAAAGTAGCGGTAGGGGATTTTGCCAGGAAACGGGCAAAATTGTACAAGAAATATTTATCTATTACCGATACCCGTTATCTTGACTGGGCGATCGAGCAGATGGTTTGCTGGGAAAGGCCGGAGCCTTTTCCGGGTGTAGTTCATATACACGGGGATAAGGATGAAATATTTCCTTATCGTTACATTGATGGGTGTATCACCGTAAAGGGAGGGACCCACGTGATGATCATTAACCGTTTTAGATGGTTTAATGATCACCTTGAGGAAATAATCCTTACCGGGAATTTGAAAGAGAAAAAAGAAAAAGAATTATCAAATTGAATATGAAAGCGAAGAATATACTTATTGGAGGAAGTTTGCTGGTGATCTGTGGATTGGGAATAAATGCCGTGCAGGATGCACCGAGTGATGAAATCCAGGAGAGGAAGATGATCAATGATTATAATGTCTATGCTCTCCCGATGCCCGAGGATCTTGAATTTGCAGGAGAAGAGGTGCCGATTGAAATTCCCGATGTTTATGAAAGAATGGACAGGGAGCTGTTAGTGAATACTTATTGGCAGTCAAATACCCTTTTACTACTCAAAAGGGCAAACAAATATTTTCCTGTTATAGAGCCAATTTTAGCTGAATACGGAGTGCCAGATGATTTTAAATATTTGGCAGTAATAGAAAGCAGTCTTACCAATGCTGTTTCTCCCGCCGGAGCACGCGGATTTTGGCAGATCATGGAAAGTACCGGAAAAGAATATGGCCTGGAGATCAATGATAATGTTGATGAGCGGTATAATATTGAGAAATCCACTCGTGTAGCTGCCGAATATCTTAAGAAGTCAAAAGAGCGTTTTGGAAGCTGGACTCTTGCCGCAGCAGCCTACAATGCGGGGAATTACGGTGTAGATAAGCAGAGGGACCGGCAGGATGTTAGAGACTATTACGACTTACTTCTTGGAGAAGAGACGGGGCGTTATGTTTTTAGGATCCTTGCATTAAAAGAAATTATGGAGAACCCCAAGAAGTACGGATTTAACTTTAGGGAAAAGGATCTTTACCAGGATGTCCCATCCTATAAAGTAAAAGTAGACACGGCAGTAAGCGATTTTGCCAGGTTTGCACAAGAATTTGGGATTAACTATAAAGTATTAAAGATCCACAATCCCTGGTTGAGGGAAGCTCATCTTAACAATAAATCCAGGAAAGAATATCTTATTGAGCTACCCGAGGAGGGGTATTATTCACCTGCTCCTTAAATCTGTTTCTAAGAAACTGATTTTTGATAAACCGTATTGTAGGGAGTTTCTGGTGAATTATGGTGAGTTGCTTTCTTCGGCCGTGGAATACCGGCTGCTGTCGTCAATCAACAATAGGGAGAGAGCACTGGAGAGAGAATCGTAATTGAGATCAAAAGATTTTTCAAATTCAATTCCGTAGGGATGAGATATCTTTCTTCTAATATCCAGTATCTTTTTATTTCTATCTAGAAGGAATGAGGTAGGCAAACCGAGAGAATGCTTCATCATCTTCACCACGTAAGGGCTGTTGTTCTGCATTTCATCGACGTATAGAACTTTTATATTTTCATGGTAATTTTTTGCCAGCTTCTTTGTAGTCCTATGATCATCCCAGAACAACATTACAAAGTCTACTTGTTCGCCATACTTTTCGGCTAATTTATTTAGGGCGGGTATTTCCCCTTCTGTAGGAACGATCCAGGAAGCATAAGTTGTAAGATAAACAGGCTTCTTGAATTCATCCAGGTGAACCGGTTTTTTTCTAAGATCTTTTACCTTGAAGTTATCAAGTCGGGTTCCTTTTAAACCGTAATCAACCAGGGAATCAAACAGGAAATCCGCCCGTTCCATATTTTGAGTGCGGTAAGCTTTATCTGCGTGTTTTTTATATTTATCCAGGTGAAGGCCAAGAGCTTCAGAAAAGGTAATTTGGTCCTCTTGAGCATAAGATGCCAGAAGAAAGGTGAAGGTAAGAATGAAAAGTAATAATTTCCTCATCTAATAGTTAAGAGTCCAAATTCTGCACTAAATTACAGAACCGATACTCTTGACTAAAATATACTCGTTTAACTGCGGGGAAATTAGTTGAAATACGAAGACCTGTTCTTAACAGGAAATCTCAAAAGTTAAAGGTTTCTAAAAATGGCTTTTTAGATCTTTTTCATCTGCTGCTTCATCATCTTGATCTGCTCATCAAGCATGTTGTGTTTGTCCAGCTTTTTAGCTTCCTGTAATAACATTTGTGCTTCTCTCTTTCTGCGTTTGGTCATGGCGATCCCGGCCAGGTTAAGTTTTGCCATAGCCAGATCCTGCTTCATGGAAAGCCCCAGCTTAATAGCTCTTTTAAAAAACTTTTCGGCCTGGGTCATGTTCGTCTGAGAAACCATTAATCCATGCAGGTACCAGTAATAACCCTGTTGATTTTGAGTGAGTGCCTTTTCCGGATCTTTGATCTTGTCCAACCATTTTTTGGCGCCGGGAAAATCCTGCTTCCGAAGCCTTAAAAAAGCCATAAGTATCATTTCATTCTTGTAGTAAAGGAAGACAAAAATTCCTGCTAACAGGAGTAAGAAAATTCCATTCCCGATATTACCTTCAAAAAATTGCCATATTGCAATGACGACGAGAATAGCTGTAATGATTAACTTATAGACTTTATTGAACATTTGCAGTTGATTTTAAAGGCCGCAAAGGTATAAAAAACAATTGGAAATTATTTCAATATAGGGTTTGCCTAAGTAAAAACTCTTTGTATATTTGCCCGCAGTTTTAGGAGGAGGTCCTAAAACAATTTTTCAAAGCGATTTCAAAGAAGATTAAAGATAATTATCATGAAAAGAACGTTTCAACCATCTAAGAGGAAAAGAAAAAATAAGCACGGTTTCAGAGAGCGCATGGCAAGTGTTAATGGAAGAAAAGTGTTGGCTCGCAGAAGAGCAAAAGGAAGAAAGAAATTATCTGTTTCCTCTGAGCAAAGGCATAAACACTAGATGATAAATTACCGAAAATAATAAAGGTGTTACTTTTTTAAGTAACGCCTTTTTTTATACCCTATTGGTTCCTATTTTTACAAACACCACACAAATATTTTCTCATGCCGAAGAATCAAAACCTAAAGAAAATACTTATCATAGGTTCTGGACCAATTATCATTGGCCAGGCTTGTGAATTCGATTACGCCGGTGCACAAGCGCTAAAATCATTGAGGGAGGAAGGGATTGAAACAGTCCTGATAAACTCAAACCCTGCGACTATCATGACCGATCCTTCAATGGCAGATCATGTTTATCTCAAACCGCTTACCACAAAAAGCATCATTGAGATCCTTAAAGAACATAGTGACATTGATGCGGTGCTTCCCACCATGGGAGGACAAACCGCTTTGAACCTTTGTATAGAAGCAGAGGAAAAGGGGATATGGAGTGATTTTAATGTAAAGTTGATCGGGGTGGATATTGATGCTATCAATATTACAGAAGATCGTGAAAAATTCAAGCAATTAATGGTCCGCCTTGGGGTTGGGGTGGCCCCGGCACAAACAGTGACTTCTTTCCTTCAGGGAAAAGAAGTGGCGCAGGAATTTGGTTTTCCACTGGTGATACGGGCTTCCTTTACGCTAGGAGGAAGCGGTGCCTCTTTTGTACACAAAGAAGAAGATTTTGATGAATTGCTAACAGCAGGTCTTGAAGCTTCTCCAATCCACGAAGTATTGATAGATAAGGCATTACTGGGATGGAAAGAATATGAGCTGGAATTGCTACGCGATAAAAATGATAACGTGGTGATCATATGTTCCATCGAGAACATGGATCCTATGGGAATACACACCGGGGATTCTATTACAGTAGCACCGGCCATGACCCTTAGTGATACCTGCTTCCAAAGAATGCGGGACCTTGCCATTAAAATGATGCGGAACATTGGAGATTTCGCGGGAGGCTGTAACGTTCAGTTTGCAGTAAGCCCCGATGAGAAGGAAGAGATCATGGCCATTGAGATCAACCCAAGGACTTCCAGGTCTTCGGCTCTTGCTTCAAAAGCTACGGGATATCCTATCGCAAAGATCGCCGCCAAACTTGCGATTGGTTACACTCTTGATGAACTCCACAATCAAATTACAAAATCGACTTCAGCTTTATTCGAACCAACTCTTGATTATGTGATCGTAAAGATCCCAAGATGGAACTTTGATAAATTTGAAGGTAGTGACCGTACTCTTGGGCTTCAGATGAAATCTGTAGGAGAAGTTATGGGAATTGGTCGATCTTTCCAGGAGGCCCTTCATAAAGCCACCCAGTCTCTCGAAATTAAAAGGAATGGACTCGGCGCCGACGGTAAAGGTTATACTAATTATGATGTAATACTTGATAAGCTGAAACATGCCAGCTGGGACAGGGTATTCGTCATTTATGATGCTATTCAGCTGGGAATTCCGCTAACCAGGATCCACGAGATCACGAAGATCGACATGTGGTTCTTAAAGCAGTATGAGGAACTATATGCCCTTGAGGTGGAGATCTCTAAATACACTATTGACTCTTTACCAAAAGACCTTATTCTGGAGGCTAAACAAAAAGGTTTTGCCGACAGGCAGATCGCTTATATGGTAGACTGTTTGGAAAGCCAGGTTTACAAGAAGAGGGAAGAAATGGGGATCAACCGGATCTATAAACTTGTTGATACCTGTGCAGCCGAATTTAAAGCAGAAACTCCTTACTACTATTCCACTTTTGAAGCCGATATTGAGACCAAAGATGGGGTGAGATATGTGGAAAATGACAGTAAAGTTTCAGAAAAAAGAAAAATTGTGGTTTTGGGGTCAGGGCCCAACCGAATAGGACAGGGGATCGAATTTGATTACTGCTGTGTGCACGGAGTCCTGGCAGCTAAGGAATGCGGTTATGAAACCATCATGATCAATTGTAATCCTGAAACCGTTTCTACCGACTTTGACGTCGCCGATAAACTTTATTTTGAACCTGTATTCTGGGAGCACATTTATGACATAATTCGTCATGAGAAGCCGGAAGGTGTCATTGTTCAGTTAGGAGGACAAACTGCCTTAAAACTTGCTGAAAAACTTGATCGCTACGGAATAAAGATCATTGGAACCAGTTATGAGTCTCTGGATCTTGCTGAAGACAGAGGGTCATTCTCAAAGCTGCTTCAGGAAAATGATATTCCTTATCCCGATTTCGGAGTAGCTGAAACAGCAGATGAAGCGCTGGCTCTTGCAGATGAACTTGATTTCCCAATCCTGGTGCGCCCTTCTTATGTATTGGGAGGACAGGGAATGAAGATCGTAATCAACAAAAAAGATCTTGAGGCAACTGTTGTAGACCTGCTTCGGAAAATACCTAATAACAAACTCCTACTGGATCATTATCTGGACGGCGCTATTGAAGCTGAAGCAGATGCCATCTGTGATGGGGAAACAGTACAGATCATTGGGATCATGGAACATATCGAACCTTGCGGAATTCACTCCGGAGATTCAAATGCCTTGCTACCACCTTTTAATCTTGGAGATCTGGTACTTCAGCAAATAAAAGATCATACAAAAAAGATCGCACTTGCGCTCAATACGGTTGGTTTGATCAACATCCAGTTTGCTATTAAAGATGACAAGGTGTTCATTATAGAGGCAAACCCTAGAGCTTCCCGAACAGTTCCTTTTATTGCTAAGGCATACGGGCAACCCTATGTAAATTATGCTACTAAAGTGATGCTGGGAGAAAATAAAGTGACCGACTTTAAATTTGAACCCAAACTGGAAGGATACGCAATTAAACAACCCGTGTTCTCTTTCAATAAGTTCCCACATGTGAACAAGCAGCTCGGGCCTGAGATGAAAAGTACTGGAGAAAGTATTCTCTTTATTGACAGTTTAAGAGACGACACTTTCTACGAGTTATACTCAAGAAGGAAAATGTATTTGAGTAAATAAGTCTCAAAAATGCTATTTTTGAATGCCATCTTTTTAAGATGGCATTCTTTTTTAAGAGATGTCTAAAATTAGAATTATGAAGGAATTTGTTTTAATAATTGGAGGAGTTTATGGAACTCTTGCAGTTATTTTCGGAGCTTTTGGAGCTCATGGGTTGAAAAAATATCTGGATGTTGATCAACTTAAGAGTTTTGAGACAGGAGTGAAGTATCAAATGTATCACGCCTTGTTTTTGATAATGACGGGCGTCATTTTTCCTTTTGTAGGATATTCCCAAATTCTCATGGGCTGGTTTCTAATTCTGGGGGTTTTCTTTTTCTCCTTCAGTATTTATGGGCTTGTGCTGTCTGCAGCTAATGGTCGAAAAATGTCATTTTTGGGACCTGTTACACCTCTGGGCGGACTTTTGTTAGTGATGGGCTGGAGCCTTTTCACTATCAATGTTGCTTCGATAGCAGAACATATCAGGTTTTAACTCCGAGGTTCTTTCTTTTTCTATAACCTTCAGCAAAGACCGCAATCACCAGTAGCTGCAAGATGTGGTAAAGCATAATTGGTAGCAGGTATAAAGCATTTGCAGCACTGTTTCCGAAGATCACTTTCACCATGACCGACCCATGAACGAGGGATTTTTTTGTGCCGCAGAATTTTGCTGTTATCTCATCTTCAGTGGATAGATTCATCCAACGGGATACCACTCCTAATCCAAAATAAACTACAAAAAACAGGACGGTAACCATTAGGGTGAGCTTTAGCAGATCCACCAGCCCAACTGTGCTGAACAATTCCGAAGCAAAGGCACTGCTAAAACTTGAATAGACGATCAACACAATTACCGACTTGTCAAAAAGGCTGATTTTCCTGGAGTTTTTTCTGGCCAAATTCCCCAAAAACTTCTGAAGGAAAAGTCCAATTACCAGAGGTAAAATAATTTGAATTACCAGCTTTTGCACCACAGCTCCAAATTCAAATTGGGAAGAGGAAGCCATGAAAATACTCATCCATAGGGGTGTGGCTATGATCCCTATGAGCCCCGAAAGGCTGGCATTAAAAATTGCCGTAGGAAGATTACCTCTTGCGAGTGACACCATTACAATTGAAGAGCTAACTGTAGAGGGAAGGCTTCCCAAAAAAAACAGGGCAAGCCAAAGGGATGAACCCGTTCCCCCTTCAAAAAACGGAATTAATGCCAGCACCAGCAGCGGGAAAACGATGTAGGTGGTTAGCTGAATTAAAATATGAACCCGATAATTATAAAATCCCGCTTTAAATTCTGCCGGGGAAAGTTTTAATCCGTAGAAAAAGAAAATGAAACCTATACCTATGTCAGTAATGGTCTTTAGCGGCAGGATTTCAGGGCCTTCCGGAAGAAACCATGCCAAGAGAATAACAAATAGTAAGGCAGCAATGAATCCGTTAAATTTCACTAATCTTCAATTTTGACATTGTAGGTCTCGACAATGTGCAGGTGTTCTTCCGAGACAAAATCTGTTTCGGTGAATTCCTTAAGGCGAACCCTTTTATTATCGTACCTCTTTATACTTTTTGCAAACCTTCTTATGTCATCTGTGGATTTCAAAATAAGCCCGGGAACCTTGACAGATTTGCCGTCACTGTCCTTGGCAACCATGGTAAAATAAGAAGAGTTACAGTGTTTTATTTCTCCCGTTTGGATATTTTCGGCTTCTACACGAATCCCTATCTGCATCGAAGTACTTCCCACGAAATTTACTGAGGCTTTCATGGTTACCAGTTCGCCGATCTCGATGGGTTTAAGGAAATCCACCGTATCCACACTTGCTGTAACACAGTAGACACCCGAATGCTTTGAGGCGCAGGCAAAAGCGATCTGGTCCATAAGGGAAAGCACATAACCTCCATGCATTTTACCATTGAAGTTCGAGTGGGAGGGAAGCATTAGTTCAGAAATTGTGACCTGTGATTCGGCAACAGTTTTAAAGTCTTTGGTCATTTTATATTTTGATTCAGTAGGTTTATAAATTCTTTTATTATGTGAGGCTTAGCGCAAAAATTATGAGAAAGAAGTTGAGCTTAAATAACTTCATGCTTTAGTTTAGCTGGTTTTGTGAATCTTCCTCATTTGTGCGGGAAAGCCATTTTTGTGAAAGCTTTTGTTTTGGAGAAATACCCAGAGCTTCCAATTGGTCTATATCCTTTATAAGGTTCTGTTGACCCGTTAGTTTTTTCATAGCATCATCGTAGGCTGTGGTTGTGGACTTCAATCTCTTTCCAACCGTTTCCAGCTCATCGAGAAGCAACTTGAATTTATGGTACAATGAAGCCGCATGATTGGCGATCTCCAGCGCATTTTGCTGTTGTTTTTCATTGCTCCATAAAGTATCAATAGTCCTAAGCACCGACAATAATGTGGTGGGACTTACCAGCAGGATATTCTTTTGAAAAGCTGTATAAAAAAAGGAACTGTCGAGATTTTGGGCCAGGTACAAAGCGGGCTCAACCGGAATGAACATAAGCACAAAATCGGGCGACTCCATTTTATACAGATCTTCATATTTCTTTGAACTCAGGTCCTGGATATGACTGTTAAGCGAGCGTAAATGATCTTTAAGGAATCGCGCCCGTTTTTCCTCGTTTTCCTCATTTACATACCTTTCATAGGCCACAAGGGAAACTTTGGAGTCAATAACCATTCTTTTGTCACCGGGTAAATGAAGGACCACATCGGGAAGCAATTTCTTGCCGTCTTCGGTTTCGTGAGACTTTTGCAAAAAATATTCCCGGTCCTTGGCTAACCCCGATTTCTCGAGCACCCGCTCCAGGATCAATTCTCCCCAATTCCCCTGCGTCTTGTTTTCACCTTTAAGCGCCTTCGTGAGGTTGTTCGCTTCTTCACTTATTTTAATATTTTGCTCGTGTAAATACTGAAGCTGTTTTCCCAGCTGTGCATGGCGTTCAATAAAATCATTCGAGTTTTTCTCCACCTTATCCTCGAAAGTTTTGATCTTTTCCTGAAGCGGGGACAGGATCTGTTCAATATTTTCTTTATTGATGCTGGTGAATTTTTCTGATTTTTGCTCCAGGATCTTGTTAGCCAGGTTCTCAAATTCTTTGCTGAATTTCTCCTGAAGTTTTTCCAGTTCTCCTTTTTGATCTTCAAGTTTCGTCTGAAGGTTTCTGTACTCCGAATTTCTTTCGGTCAACTGGGTGCTTAAAAGGTCTTTTTTGTTCCTTATTTCTTCCCGTTCCCTGCAGGCGTCCAGAAATTGCTTATTTACCGCTTCTTTTTCCTCTTTTCCCTGTTCCTTTAGCTGAAATACCTGTTCCTGAATTTGAGTTTTGTATTCCTGAAATTGATTGTTCAGCTGTTCATTCCTCTCTTTCAGGACATTCTGAATGCTTTTACTTCTAAAATTGGCTACTAAATAACCTATAAAGGTTCCAAAAATGAGGATTAGGAAGGCAGTTATAAGGAGGATGGGTTCTGTCATGAGCAGCAGGTTTGCTCAAAGATACTATTTTCAGGTTTTTATTCTGAAGGATTCGGTGGTCCTGTCAAAAACAATCAGGTCCTGGGGAAAGATGCTCTCAAAATGCCCTTTTTGGATGAGCTGTTGCGGAGTATCCTGGACGACTTCTTTTGGTTTCATCAAAATGATCTTGTCGCACAATTGCAGGGCCAGATTGATCTCATGAGTTGCAAAGATCACGGCTTTTTGAGTGCTCAAACTTAGATCTTTCAGCAGTTTTAGCACCTGTGCTTTGTGGTACATGTCAAGATGTGAAGTGGGTTCATCGAGGATCATCAAAGGAGTGTCCTGCGCCAAAGCACGGGAAATAAGTACTTTTTGCATCTGTCCGTCACTTAGCTCATAACATTTTTTGGTCTGTAGTTCCTCGATCTTTACCAAAGCCAGGGCTTCTTTTACCCTTTTTCGATCCTCTGTTGTTAGGCTACCTATCCAGTTGGTATAAGGTTGCCTGCCCAGGGCTACCAGTTCAAAGACGCTAAGGTTTTTTGATAGCGGCTGCTCCGTAAGTACAAGGCTTATCATCCTTGCCAGCTTTTCGGAAGAAATATTTTCCCGGTTTTCTCCCTTGATCTCAATCTTTCCTGAAAGCGCTTCCTGGACGCCACTTATGGTTCTCAAAAAGGTGGATTTTCCGACGCCGTTAATTCCAACCACCGCTACCAATTCTCCTTCATTTACAGCAATATCAATTCCTGAAGCAACTATTGTCTCCTGTTGCTTTTTCCTGTAGCCTATTGTGAGGTCTTCAGTTCTTAAGATGATATGTTTTGTTTCCGTTTCTATTTTCTGAAATTTTAAAAAAGGAATTTTCTTTTCCTTACCAGGAGCCAGATCACCACAGGAGCTCCTACCAGGGAAGTTATGGCATTTATTGGTAAAGTATGTTCGCTGCCGGGTAATTGGGCAACAATATCGCATAACAACATGAGAATAGCTCCTCCTAAAATAACAGCGGGAAGCAGGATCCTGTGGTCATTTACGGGAATTACCTGCCTTATTAAATGAGGCACCGCAAGTCCTACAAAAGCAATTGGGCCTGCAAAGGCTGTTATACTACCCGCCAGTAAACTGGTTGAAATAATTAGAAGCGCCCGGTTCCTGCTAATGTTCATACCCAGGCTTCGGGCGTATTGCTCTCCCAGTAAAAGGGAATTAAGATTTTTTATGCTGAACAGAGCTATGGCAATACCCAAAAACCAGAAAAAGCTTAAAATTCCGAGTTCATTCCAGCTTAGGTCGCCAACACTTCCGTAAGACCAAAAGACATATTGCTGCAATTGTGCCGCGGGACTAAAATAAGCCAGCACGCTCACAACGGCCGAAGTAAGACTGGCAAACATAAGCCCGATGATGAGAATGGCCATGGTGTCCTTCAATCTTACCGATGCCAGCATTACTGCTAAAAGAACAAGCAAACTTCCCAGGCTGGAGGCAATTACAAGGCCCCATTCCGAAAAGAGGATACCTGCAGCAACCCCGCCAAACATAGTTGCTCCCATAAGAACTAGCGCTACTCCCAGGCTGGCCCCGCTGCTTAGTCCCAGCACGTATGGCCCGGCCAACGGATTCCTGAACATGGTTTGCATGAGCATCCCGCTCACCGCAAGCCCAGAACCCGCCAAAACAGAGGTGAAGGCTTTCGGGATGCGGTACTCCATGATAATATAGTTCCAGCTGTCATTGCCTCGCTTCCGAAGAAAACAGTACTCCAAGCACTTCCCTGAATGGTATGTTCACAGATCCAAGGCTTATATTTAAGAACCAGACTGCAACTGTTGCTACCAGCAGGAGAATGAATACGGTGGTATAAGTGCGGGTGGTTTGCAATTATTCCAGGGGTTTATAAAATGTGGTATTGTAGTCGGGGAGCAGCTGCGGGTGGAAAATCGAGATGAGGTCTTTTAAGACCAGGTCGGGCCGCATTGGAGCAAGTTCGTAAAAAACAACGCCGCCGGTTTCCCCTTTTTCACTGGCGAAGGTGTAAATATTCTGGTTCTTGAAAGCCTCAAACCGGGTATAGTGCTGTGAAGCATTTTTTAGCTCTTCATAAGAGGTGAACTGTGCCGGCCCTACCCAAAAATCGGCATGAGCTGCTTCGGCCAGGACGGTTTCAAAAGATAAGGAAAGACTTCCTGTACCTTCGGTTTGACCAAAGAGGTAATTCGCATTTGCGTCTTTTATGAACAAAGCTTGCCAGGAATTACCTGCAGGCAGGTACCATTGATCTTTATACATGGCGCCGGCTACTACCGTAGGAGTTTCTTTAGCTTCTTTTGCCAGTTCCCTGGCAGACAGATATTCCTGTTCCACCTCTTCAAAAAAGGCATTTGCAGCCTCCATTTTTCCCAGGAAAGCACCAAAGAATTTTATCCATTCCACCTTTCCAAGGGGCGAACTTTCGGTCCAGTCTGCATTAAAGACTACTGGAATTCCGCTTTTTTGGAGGGTATTGAAGCTTTTGTTGCTGCCGTCAATGGAGAAACCAATCACCACATCGGGCTTCAGGTCGAGCAGGCTTTCGGTATTTAAGGCTTCATTTTTTCCAACCTCTTTAATTTTACCTTCAGAAATAAGTTTGCGGGTTTTTTCAGAAGAGATGTAATCCAAACCCGGGAAACCTATCAGATATTTCTCAGCGTCTAAAATTTCGAGAGACGGGATGTGAGTGGTGGAGGTAACCACAATTTTTTCTACTGGGATTTTAATCCTTTCATCAAATTTGATGTCCTGTGGTACATCAGCATTTTCTTCTGCCAGCAGGTAACGATAGGTTCTGTCTGCATTGGGCCATGGATTTTCTACTGTGATAATCATATGATCCCCAAAATCCACAATGTTTAAGCCTGAAGCATACTTCACTTCAACCTCTTCTCCTTCCCGTGTGAGGATTGGTTTTTTCTCCTCTTTATCAGGTCTGCAACCCAAAAAGGCCACAAAAAATAGGAGGATCATTATGTAAGAAGTTTTTCTCATTGACAGTTCAAAAGTAAGATTATTTAAAATTAATGAAGCCGGAAGCGCTGAAATGTTTATTTTCGCTTTGAAATTTTGGTTCGATTGTTTCTGAAGCAATTCAGAAGAAAAGACATCGATTAAAAGGGAATCAGGAAAGTTGAATTACGATGTACGAATTTAGAAGTACGAAGTTCATTCAACTTTGAAGGAGACTAAGGAGATAAAATTACTTCGTACTTCCAACTTCTAAAATCTACCTTCAAACAAGCCTGAGCTGTTCCCGCAACTGTAAGCTTAGTCCGCCGCGGCGGATGCCTTTTGTAGACTTCATACCACTGTTCCAATTGGGATGGGAAGGTTAACAAAAGGACGCGAGCCAGGAGACCTGCCATTTTCATTAATTAAAACCTTTGGCTTTCGGGAAAAAAGCCTGCGGATGATGAAAAAAAGCGTCTTCTACATTTTATTTTTCGTTCTGTTGTATTCCCTTCCGGGATACAGTCAGCTTGATTCTATTAACCACCTGGACGAAGTGGTGCTAAGTGATGTTCACCTTTTTCGGAGATCTAACAGCAATACCATCCAGGTGCTGAATGACTCTGTACTTGAGCATAATTCGCCTGCCCTTACTTCTATCTTAAAATTCAACAGCCCTATCTATTTTAGGGAGAACGGCCCCGGGATGGTAGCTTCGGCTTCATTTAGAGGGACTACTGCTTCACAAACAGCTGTGATATGGAACGGTATCAATATTAATTCGCAATTTACCGGGCAGACCGATTTTAATACTATTCTTACTTCGGGCTATGAGAACATCGCCATAAGGTCTGGCGGGGGCAGCGTCTTGTATGGTAGCGGAGCAATTGGGGGAAGCGTCCATCTCAACGACCGCTTTAGGTTTAACAATGGCTTTCAAAATAAAGCTCAAATACGTTACGGCAGTTTCGATACATATTATGGCAATCTTGAATCTGAATATTCTAAGGAAAATCTGAGCGTACAACTGAGTATATCTAAGCATGGAAGTGAAAATGATTTTCCTTACCCGGGATCGAATAAATTAAACGAAAATGGAGATTACTCCAATACAGGAATTAATGCGGCAATTGCTTATTTGTTGAATCCTTCAAATAGCCTGAAGTTCTATACCAATTATTATGATGGGGACAGAGGGTTTTCGGGAACCCTTACTGCACCTTCAAAAAGTAAGTACGAAGATCTTAACAGCAAAAATTTACTGGAGTGGAGGAGTTACCTGGGCAATTTTACTTCCACTTTGCGCCTGGCCTATTTGGATGAAGAGTATAGATATTTCGAAAACAGGAACCGGGAGGAACATAGCTATGGTAGATCCAAATCGGGCATTGCAAAATATGAACTCGAGTACCGGTTACATTACGACAAAAAGCTATTCGCTCTTTTGGAATACCGTAAAACCAGGGGGGAAGGGACAAACATAGAAGCAATTCAGGAAAGGAATACAGGTTCGGCAGGTCTTCTGTTTTCTCATGACCTTTATCCTTTTAGGTATGAATTAAGTGTACGAACCGAATTTTCCGATCGCTATGATTCTCCCTTGCTTTTTTCGGCCGGTGCTTCTTATGCGGTTACCGAAGATTATTTGGTGAAACTGAACATCTCGCGCAATTACCGGATTCCTACCTTAAATGACCTTTTTTGGTACGCCGGCGGAAACCTGGATCTGCGCCCGGAAAATTCCCTGCAGGCAGAGGTAGGTCAGGAATTGAATTTTTCAAACCTGAAGCTAACAGCGACCGGATTTATAATCGATACTGAGGATTTGCTGCGTTGGGTTCCAGCTACAAATGGTATGTGGCGTCCCGAAAATACTCACCAAACCCTGAATTATGGCCTGGAAGCAACTGCCGATTGGAATAAGAATTTTAATGGCCACCTTCTTAAGATCAATTCCACTTACTCCTTTACAAAGGCCGTCGATCAAAAAACTGAAAAGCAGTTAATTTACGTTCCGCTGCATAAAGCAACAGCCTCTGCCGGTTACGGGTTTAAAAGGTTTAGCAGCTATTTTCAATTTTTATACAACGGGGAAGTTTTCACATCTTCAGATAATAAGTATTCGCTGGATCCTTATTATATCGCCAATGCCGGTGTAACTTATGATCTTTTAAGGGATCATCTTAGAAATTGGGATTGAGACCCAGAATATTTTCAACACTTCATATCAAAGTATGCCATCCCGGCCAATGCCCGGAAGAGCTTATTACAGTTCATTAATTTTTAAATTCTAACCAATGCAAACCAGAAATTATTTTTACCTGATCTTTATTTTTTCAATTCTTACTTCTTGTGAGGCCGATGATAACAGTAATCCGGAGCCGGATAATTCGGGCACATTTTCAGAAGGGTTTTTTGTGCTTAATGAGGGTGTATTTGGTCAGGGGAACTCCTCGGTATCTTATGTAGATCCTGCCAATGAAGAAGTAAGTCAAAGTATATTTTCGGGTGTTAATGGGGTAGATCTTGGAGACACAGCTTCAGACCTGGGTTTTTATGAGGATAGAGTATTCATGGTGGTAAATGTTTCCAATAAAATTGAAGTTGTAGAAGATGGCACCTTTTTAAAGATGGCAACTATTGAAAGCAACCTGGAAAACCCACGAAAAATAGCCTTTTTGGATGGTATGGCCTATGTGACCAATTGGGGAGACGCTTCCAATCCTTTTGACGATTATGTGGCTGTTTTTAATGCCGAGACTTTTGAGTTTATTACTAAAATCGCCGTGGAAGAAGGCCCGGAGAAATATTCTCGCTGAGGGAAACAGGGTCTTTGTTGCACATAAAGGAGGATGGAATTTTAATAATACTATTAGTGTGATTTTAGGGAAGTGATGTGGAAGAAGTAATTCAAGTGGGGGAAGTACCTAATTCATTGGCTGCAGGAAATGGCTTTTTATGGGTTTCCTCTTCAGGCTTACCTAATTATGCTGGAGAAACAGCAGGTTCTATAAGCAAGATAGATCTTTCTACTCTTGAAGTAGTAAAGAAGTTTGAAGGTGCCAATGCCTCCTGGCATCCAGCAAATTTGACCCTGGAAAATGATGTTGTCTATTATACCTTAGGTACAGAGATTTACAGCTTTGACATAGGGGAGGAAACTTTACCCTTAGAACCAGAGTTCATCATGGAGGAGGCAACGAATCTATATGGATTTAAATTAAATGATGGGAGGATTTATGCAGCTTCTGCGAGCCCAGATTATACGGGAGATGGAAAATTGTTTATATATGATGTTGCTACCGGTAACTTACAGACAACCTTTGATACAGGAATTAACCCAAATGGAGTGTTCTTTTATGAATAGAAAACAGTGCCATAGCATAAGAAAAATCCCGCCTTTTTAGCGGGATTTTTAATTCACATATGTCGTGTAAGATTAATTTAATAGAGGTATTTCATTGGTATACATTCTTTGATAGGTAGGGCTAAACATTTCGCTATCTCCTTCAATTTTATATCTGTCGTCAATCCTCTTTTTAAAACTGGAAGAAGCCTGTTCTTCCTGACCTCCACCTGAAATTGCATTTAAGGCAACTTTTAGCATTGGCTCTTGGGGATCCCCCAATGGAAGGTAGTTTAATCCTTCTGCAGCCGAAATATCCGGAGTTAATCCTTCAGCGTAATCACTTCTTCCATCAACATTAGCTAATTTTGAAATTAAGGGTTGAAGAGCGTAGGTATGGTCAGGGTTAACGTTCTGCTTGGCAAACATGACATGATCTGAATCGTATAGTGTTCTTGAACTTTGGTATTTTCCTGCAGTCTTACTTCCAACATGAACCACCTCAATATAGGGATCGAGGCCATTGATCAAAAGTTCACTGGCAGAAGCAGAACCAAAGGTTGCAATAACATAGACTTTTCCAAGATTTAAACTGTTGATCTCCTCTCCTGTGTGGATTTTATTGTTGAACCTGAAGTTTATATATTCCGGGGCTTCCTTTTCATAAATTGTCTTCCATTTTTCATTCATCATCATTTTGGCCAATAATTCACCCTGAAAATCTCCGGTAATCATAGAAGCAAGGTCTGATGCTGTTTCAACAGATCCTCCTCCATTATACCTTAGGTCAATTATAAGCTCATCAATTCCTTCAGATTTAAAATATCCAAAAGCTTCGTTTAATTGTGGATCAAAATCTGAAGTAAAGCCATTATACATGAGATATCCAATATTTAAACCCTCATGTTCAATGACTTTGGCCAGGTGTACAGGATTCTCGGCCAGTTCTGAACCAGCAAGTAGTGCTGTTTGACCATTTAATCCTAATGAACCATCATTAACTTCTGCATAGGAAATAGAGAAGCTGTTCTGCGATAAAAGATCCCTGTAATTGGACCTGGTCAACTGTTGTCCGTCAACCTCTAGAAATATATCACCTCTCTTTATTCCGGCTTGGTCTGCAGAAGAATTTGGAAGGACATAACGGGTAATAACAAAAACATCATTCCCATCTCCCAGTGGCCCCCAGGCATAGATCATTCCTGTTGTCTTTTCAATTCCGCTGTAGAGTAATTTTTCTAGTTCGGTGTAATCATCCCACATAAAACTGAACTTATCATGTGAGGCCTTTAAGTTGCCAAATAATTTTTCGGGAGATTCAAAATTTGCAAAAAACTCATTCTTTTTTTGAGTGTTTTCAAAAAATCCTTCCTGCAGTTCAGGTACTTCGTTCTCATACAAATACCAGTCGGCCATAGCACTGTGGATAAAAAGATCAACCTCTTCCCTTGTTCCCAGATCAATTTCTTCTTTAATTTCATCCTTGGAGCAGGAGGTGAAAAATATTCCGAAAAGGAACAAAGGCATAAATAATTTCTTCATTTATTATCTATTTAATTATTAAAATTTCTTCTGAATACATTTTTTGATAAAGCGGGTCGTACATTTGGTTTTCTCCTAACACTTTAAGTTTTTTATTATTCAAATTCATTGCAGGCTCCCTTCCTTCGATTATGTCCAGAACTGCTGCAAGTAAGGGTTCCTGGGGATCGCCAAGGGTTCCAAGATCTCTAATGCTCTCACTTATTTCAAAATCTGGAGCAAGGCCATTTACATAGTCACTTACATTATTTGCATTTAGAGTTTTATAAATCAAAGGTTGTACAGCATATGTGTGCCCTGCATTTGCACCGTTTCTCCGGAAATCTGGAGAGTCATAAAGGGTAGTGGAGGCCTGGAATTTTCCTGTTGTGTTTTCTCCTACTTGTACAACTTCAATGTAAGGTTTTAAGCTGTTGATCAATAATTCACTCGCCGAAGCTGTTCTAAGGGTGGTAATAAAATAAACCTTTCCCAATCCAAGGCTATTTATCGCAGCGCCGGTTTTTATCCTGTCGTTAAAAAGGTTGATCAGAGTTTCGGGTGCAGTAGTTTCCAGAAGGGTTTGATAATCTTCATTCCACTGTTCCTTACTAAAGACCTCACCTTTAAATTGTCCTGTGATCATACTTGCCAGGTCACTGGCAGTTTCCACAGATCCACCGCCGTTATATCGCAGGTCCACGACGAGATTTTCAATTCCTTCAGCTTTAAACATACCAAACGCTTCATTAAGAACTTCATCAAAGCTACTGGTAAAGCCGTTATACATGAGATATCCAACATTGCCTTCAGGAGTATCTAAAACTTCTGCTATATAAACAGGGTTTGAAGAATATTCTTCTTTTTGAAGCGTGACGGTTTCTCCTGTAGATGAGATCTCATCCTCATTTATTTCTGCAAGGCCTATAGTATAAGATGCAGGCTGCAAAAGTCTAAAATAATTTTCTCTTGTAAGCTGGACTCCATCTACTGTATTAAAAAGATCTCCTCTTTTAATACCTTTTTCTTCTGCTGAAGTATTTGGTAATACATACCTAACATAACCCAGAACTTCCTCTGAAGTTTCAGAATAAGCGATGACTCCGTATTGCATTCCATTGATAAGATTAATGCCATCCAAAGATTTTTCCAACTCCCTGTAATCTTTTACCAAAAAGCTGAATTCATCATGATTGGCTACAAGGCCATCGTAAAAAAGATTTTCTGGAGATGAAAAGCCTTTCAGGAATTCATTAAGTTCTGCCTGTGAGGCAAAGCGGTCATCGGCAAGATTAGGAACATCTGCTTTGTAGAGATACATATCATTCATTGCCCTCCAAATAAAGTTTTTAATTTCGAGGTCACTGGCTGGAATGAAAACATCATCAAGGTCATCATAACAACTTACGGTAAGGAGGAGCAGAAAGAAGCTTAAGAGAAGGTTCCTGTTAGTTTTCATAGCTTTATAGTCAATTAGTTGAGCCTAAATTTACAGGGAATAATTAAAATTTTTCAAATTACTGGTAACAAATTTGATTTGTAACCGTCGTAAAGGAAAGGGGCAGTAAAAAGCTTCGACCAACCAAACCAAAATGAAACAGCATACTTTCATAAGCCTCATGAAACCGGTGCAGGACAAGATGTACAGACTTGCCTTAAGGTTACTTGTTTCCAAAGAGGCCGCCGAAGATGCAACCCAGGAGGTGATATTAAAACTGTGGAGCCGAAAGGAGCAGTTAAGTTCTTACAATAATCTGGAAGCATTTGCCATGACGGTCACTAAAAACCATTGTCTCGACCAGCTCAAGCTAAAACAGAACAATAACCTTAGGATCGTTCACAGCAATTACGAATGCGGCGAATCATCCTTGCAACACAAGATTGAGGTCCAGGATGATCTTAACTGGGTCCAAAAGATCATTGCAGGATTACCGGAGCAACAAAAGATTCTTATTCAGCTAAGGGAAGTTGAGCAGTATGAGTACGAGGAGATCGCCAAAATGACCCAAATGAACGAAACAGCCATACGGGTGGCATTAAGCAGAGCCCGCAAAAAAATAAAAGAAGAAATGATTAAAAGACATCGTTATGGAATCGCAAATAATTGAAAAATTACTCGATCGCTACTTCGAAGCCGAGACCACAGGAGCCGAGGAAGACAGGTTAAAGGCCTACTTCAACTCGGGAGAGGTAGCGCCTCATTTGCAACAGTACATTCCAATGTTCTGTTACTTTGAGCAGGCAAAAACCGAACACTTTAGCAAAGAGGTCTCCTTTACTCCTAAAGCCGTAAAATTTTCGGCTGCTAAAAGGAAAGTATATTCCTGGGTGGCGATAGCAGCTTCCATAGCGATCCTCATGGGAATTGTGGTACAGCAGGAAAACCAGGTTAGTGAGTTTGGTACTTATGAAGATCCCGAACTGGCCATGCAAAAAACCCTTGAGGCTTTGGAAATGGTGTCCGTGTACATGAATTCGGGGACAGAGGACCTGGGCTACATTGAAGAATTCAATAATACTAAAGATAAAATTGTAAAATAATTAAAATTAGAAACCATGAAAAAGTTAACCTTAGCCTTATTGGCACTTATATTACCCTTTCTTGCAAATGCCCAGAGCTTTGACAAGTACGAGAGCATGAAAGAAGTAGATGCGGTAGTAGTAACGAGCAAGATGTTCAAGTTACTCACTAAAATTGACCTTAATGCCGATGATCCTGAAACCCAGGCGTACATTGACCTAATCGAGAATCTTCAGGAGATGAAAGTTCTCTCCACCACAAAAGAAGATATTCGTCAACAAATGGCTTTAGATGTCGCTTCCTATATTAAAAAAGGCAACATGCAAGAACTTATGAGAGTTTCTGAAGATGGAAAGAATGTAAGGTTCTACTACAAGCCGGGTAAAAATGATGATTACGTGAGCCAGTTGTTCATGTTCATGGAAGGTGAGGAAAAGGACAAGCCAATGTCTGTTATCCTTAACATAACCGGGGAAATCAATCTTTCGCAAGTATCAAGACTGGCAAATGATTTTAAGATTCCCGGAGGAAAGGAATTGGAAAAAGTTGAAGTGAATTAAGATGAAAAAAGTACTCATAATAATGGTGCTACTAAGCCTGGGGGTTGTTTCATGTGACAATGAAACAACCCTACAGGAATTTTATGTGGAGCACCAAAATGACAACCAGTATTTGGCCTTCGATATCCCTGCCAGTCTTTTAACAGGGGATAATTCTGCCCTTAATGCTGAACAAAAGGCCACTTTAGAGACCATTAAAAAAGTGAATGTTCTTGGATTTCCTTTAAAAGAGGAGAATAAGGAAACTTATGAAACCGAAAAGGAAAGACTAACTTCCATCTTAAAAGCCGACAAGTACAAACAGCTTATGCGCTATGGTGGAGGCAATCGTAAAGCCGAGCTTTATTACCTGGGAGAGGAAGATGCTATAGATGAATTGATCGTCTTTGGAAGTGATGACGAAAAAGGCTTCGGAATTGCACGGGTGACCGGCAATGACATGGATCCTGAAGCTATGATAAGACTCCTGAAGTCTTTTGAAAAAGGAGATCTTAATGTAGCCGGTTTACCCGATTTGGACGGCTTTCTTGATTAAAAGCAAAGTATGTAAAAACAAAGAACCTCAAAAATGGCATTTTTGAGGTTCTTTGTTTTTAGATTCCGGTGTAATTCTGCGGAGTGATTTGTCGCAGCTCCTGTTTTATCTCTTCGGAAACATCCAGGTGTTTTATAAATTCAGAAATACTTTCCCTGTTGATCTTTTCATTTGTTCGGGTGAGGCCTTTTAAAGCTTCGTAGGGATTTGGATAACCTTCCCGTCTAAGAATTGTCTGAATAGCTTCGGCCACTACTGCCCAGTTCTTTTCCAGGTCTTCATTTAGTTTAGCTTCGTTCAGCAGAAGTTTGTTCAGACCTTTAAGGGTAGAAGAAAAACCTATTAGAGTGTGTCCAAAAGGTACTCCAATGGTGCGCAACACTGTGCTGTCTGTAAGATCGCGCTGTAAACGACTCACCGGTAGCTTTGCCGAAAGGTGCTCAAAAAGGGCATTTGCAATACCTAAATTCCCTTCACTGTTTTCAAAATCTATAGGGTTCACTTTATGTGGCATAGCCGAAGAACCCACTTCTCCTTTTTTGATCTTTTGCTTAAAATAATCCATGGATACGTAAGACCAGATATCCTTATCCAGATCCAGGATGATAGTATTGATACGTTTTAGAGCATCAAAAAGGGAAGCCATATGGTCGTAATGCTCAATTTGGGTCGTGGGAAATGAATGATAAAGACCAAGAGAGCCTTCCACAAAATCCTTCCCAAAGCTTTTCCAGTTGATATCGGGATAGGCCACTTTATGTGCATTAAAGTTTCCTGTAGCTCCGCCAAATTTGGCTGCATTTGGAATATCCTTAAGGAATTTCATCTGTTCTTTCAGTCTTACCGCAAAAACTTTTATTTCTTTTCCAAGGCGGGTAGGAGAGGCCGGCTGGCCATGAGTTCTTGCCAGCATTGGGATATCTTTCCAGTCAACAGAGAGTTGCTCTAGTTTTTCAAGCAATTCCTTAAGGGCAGGGTTATAAACCAATTCCATTGCTTCTTTAATACTAAGAGGCACTGCGGTATTATTTATATCCTGAGAGGTAAGGCCAAAATGAATGAATTCCTTGTATGGGGCGAGGTCAAGAGCATCAAACTTGTCCTTTATAAAATATTCTACCGCCTTGACATCATGGTTGGTAGTTTTTTCAATTTCTTTGATCTTCAAGGCATCTTCGCTCGAAAAATCATGATAGATCTTCCTTAGATCCTGGAATTTTGATTCTGAAATATCTTTTAGTTGAGGTAGCCCGTGCTCGACCAAAGAAATAAAATATTCAATTTCTACCCGTACTCTATATTTAATGAGGGCCTGTTCACTAAAGTAATCTACCAGTTGCTGAGTTTTGGAAGAATACCTGCCATCTATGGGAGATATTGCCTGAAGAGAGGTCATGAAATGCAGTTAAAAATTAAGGGTTAAAGATACATTTTCGGGCCCAATGGTAAAAAGTATTTGTTCTTTTAGTTTCATTTAGCTTTTTCCAGCAATTCCTGCACCAGCCTTGGAACTCCTGTAGATGCATTTTCAGCAAAGACCTGCAGGTGGCGGGTTTCCTTAACAGAGGGTTTGGGATCTATAAAATAAACCGGAATATCTTCGGGGGCATAGTAGAGGAGGCCTGCAGCAGGATAAACCTGCATTGAGGTGCCAATGATCATGAGAATATCAGCTTTTCGGGTGATCTCCATCGCCGGTTCCATCATAGGAACTTCTTCTCCAAACCACACCACATGCGGTCGCAACTGGTGGTTGTGTTCGCAAAAGTCTCCTGCGTTGAGGTCATTTTCCCAGTCAAGAATCAGGTTTTCATTAAAAGTACTGCGTACTTTTTTAAGTTCCCCATGAAGATGAATGACATTTTTGCTACCTGCCCGCTCATGCAGGTCGTCCACATTTTGAGTAATAATATGCACCTCGTACTGTTCTTCAAGATCTTTAAGCGCTTGGTGGGCAGCATTGGGTTTAACTTGATTTAGCTGCCGTCTTCTTTTGTTGTAAAAGTCAAGCACCAGTTCCTGGTTGCGTTCCCAGCCAATGGGAGAAGCAACTTCCATTACATCGTGACCTTCCCAGAGACCGTCTGCGTCCCTAAAGGTGCTAATTCCGCTTTCTGCACTTATTCCGGCGCCGGTGAGCACCACTACCTTTTTCATTTTTGATGGATTTTGATTTTAAAAAATAAGCAGATTTCTTCAGAATTCATAATGGTAAAGACGACTTTTATTACCTCTCAAAAAGGGTAAATTCAGGTAGGTTTTCCTAATTTCGCTGCCATGGAAGAGAACCTTCAATTATTATCCTACCTGGAATCCTTTCTTACAGATAAGAGAAAAGAGCTTTTCAAGAAGGTTATTGGGCAGCGTACCAATCATTTTACTGTTGCCACCCAGGATGTTTACCAACTTCACAACACCAGTGCTGTGATTCGCAGTTGCGACGTTTTTGGAATACAAAATGTGCATGTAGTGGAGGAGGTGAACCTTAAAAAGATTGACAGGGAGATCGCGATGGGAGCCCAGAAATGGGTCGATATAAACCGTTATACTTCAACTGCCGATTCTATCGAGACGCTTCGGAAGAAAGGGTACAAAATTGTAGCGACTTCCCCTCATAAAGGAACTTTGCTTCATAATTTCGACATTTCAAGCAAGGCTGCTTTGTTCTTTGGTACCGAAACAGAAGGATTATCGGAAGAGGTAATGCAGGAGGCCGATGAGTTTCTACAGATCCCAATGGTAGGTTTTACCGAGAGCTTGAATATTTCGGTTTCTGCAGCTATTATCCTTCAGGATGTTAGCTCAAGATTGAGGAATAGTGAGATAAAATGGGAACTTTCAGAAGAGGAACAAATTCTTAAGAGGTTAGACTGGGCGAAAAAGAATTTAAAAAATTCGACCGAAATTATTGCCCGTTTCGAGGCATCACGATAAATTTATTTACATTTAGGTCCCTATAGTTAAAGAATATGACCCTTTTCTTTTATGTCATTATTGGCATTATCACCTTTGTAGCATTCTTACATGCATGGGCAAAGAAGGAATACAACCTAAGCCGCACTGTGGTGATCAACCGACCAAAAGCCGAAGTATACGCCTTCATTCGACAGCTTAAAAAACAACCCTTATGGATGCCCTGGTACCTAAATGACCCAAAGGTGGTGATCAAGTTTAAAGGGGAAGACGGGAAAGTTGGAGCTACTTCCTACTGGAAAGGGAAAAATAATATTGAAGGAATACAAAAGATCGTCAAAGTAAAAGAAGGCAAGGTACTGGAAACCCAATTATTGTTTATAAAACCCTACAAATCCCTGTCGCTTAATTATATGGCGGTAAAAGAACTGGAGCCGGAACGTACAAAGATGGTATGGGGCGTCAAAGGAGTCCATAAATTTCCCGCATCGGTGGTGATGCTTTTCTACGGAATGGAGCGCGCTTTAGGTGATGATTTTGAGAGGGGACTTTATAATCTTAAGAATCACCTGGAAAAGAAATAGGTTTATCCTGAAACTTATCGGTTTCAGATAAAAAAAATGCCGAAAATTCTCATTTTCGGCACCTTAGTTTTTCAGTTTCTTTTATCTATTCAGAACCTTGTATTCTTCATAGCAGCCACTCATGGCATCGAGGATCTGCAGGTCATTGGCAGTATTAATAAAGTCGGTTGAATAGTTACAGCGCCTTAGCACTTCGTCGATATCCATCCTGTTAATACCTAATACAGCCATTAACGTTTGCCGGTCAAATTTACTCTGCAACAGGTTCCTTATCTCGTCATCCTGCTTCATTTCCCTTAGCTTCTTCATTTGCTTTGGCTGCTGCCCAAAGATGTTGTAAAGAGCATCTGCCGGGTTAAATACTGCACCTAAAGCCCTTGAAATGGCATTTGGACTGTGTTGACCGCCTTCATAACCCTGGTTTAAGCCGGAAATACTATAGCGGTAATTCTCATAAATAGGAATATTCTTCGCATCGATCTCCAGGTAGCCCGTTAATTGAATTGGGCTCACCACAACTTCTTCAAGAGCTATTCCCAGCTCGGTCATTTTCACTTTCACCTCCCCAAACTTAAGCCAGTCGTTGGTAACTCTCACCCGTATGGATTTAAAACCCAGGTAAGAAAAATACAGCGTATCATTTACTTCTGCCTTAATTTCAAAATTTCCTTCTTCTCCCGAAACTGCACCAATTACCTGATTAAGATTGACAATGTGTGCATTTTCTATGGGCAGGTCATTTGCCGCATTAAGAACCTTCCCTGTCACCACAGTTGGTTCCTGGCTAAAAGCCAGGAAGCTAAAAAGTAAAAACAGGGGGATTAAAAATTTCTTCATGTTGTGGTCTAAGCTACTCACATACCTAGGGAAAACTGTACCAAAAATGTCTTAAAGAATTACTTTTTTGATCTTCTTCTTTTAATAGAACTTTCAATGCTGCTGCTGCGGCCACCGCTCTTCTTTCCCTCGCGTCCGCCGGTTCCTGAGTCAGATGATCTTCTTTTGCCGGTTGAAGGAGAACCTGAAGACCTTCTACGGCCTTTATCTGCTCCTTTTGAGGATTTGTCAAAGCTTCGGCTTCCCTTGTCTTTTCCTTTAAATCCTCCACCTTTGCGACCACCGCTACGTTCCTTACCGGCGCTCTTTTTGGTGATCTCAACATTGATATGGCGACCCTGGTGTTTGAAATCCTGGAAAACCCGAATGACTTCTTCAGCTTTTGAACTGTCAACATTAAAAAAGGAGAAGCTGTCTTTTACTTCTACACGGTTAACATCATCTCTTCCAAGATCCAAAGTAGCCTTAAGGAAATCCTTCAGACTCATCCAATCGAAATCGTCTTTTGCTCCAACGTTTATAAAGAACCTGGTGCTGTCACCTTCGTCCTCATATACCTCATTAGATGCTTTTGCATTAAGGTCCTGTGCGTTATTATAGTAATTGAAGAAACGGGTGAATTCCACCGAAAAGAATTTTTTAAGCAATTCTTCTTTTGTCAAACCTTCAAAAAGCTCATTGATGCTTGGTAAGTAACGATCGATCTCGTGATTGATTTCGGTCTTGCTAATTTCATTAGCAAGGTGGAAAAGCTGTACTTCACAGATCTCTCTACCGTCAGGAATTTCTTTTCTTTCGAAAGACTGACCGATAATTCGCTCAATTCCTTTGATCTTTCTTGCTTCACTTTTGGAAACAATGACCATAGAAACTCCGCTTTTTCCGGCTCTTCCGGTACGGCCACTACGGTGAGTATAAGTTTCAATTTCATCGGGAAGTTGATAATTGATCACGTGAGTGATATCATCAACATCGATTCCGCGGGCAGCAACATCTGTAGCTACCAGCATCTGGATCTGTCTTCCCCTAAAGCTCTTCATTACCAGGTCACGTTGGTTCTGGCTCAGGTCACCATGGAGTGCTGCAGCGTTGTATCCATCTTCGATCAACTGCTCGGCAACTTTTTGGGTGTCGCGTTTGGTACGACAAAAGATCACAGAGAAAATATCTGGATTGGCATCTGCCAGTCTTTTTAATGCCGCATAACGGTCACGGGCATTAACGACAAAGTACTCGTGAGAAACATTTGATGTTCCCATGTTTTTGGTACCCACAGTGATCTCAATGGGAGTACGCATAAATTTCTTCGCGATGGTAGAAACCTCCTTTGGCATAGTAGCCGAGAACAACCAGGTGCTCTTCTCTCTTGGGGTGTGAGAAAGGATTTCGGTAATGTCTTCATAGAATCCCATGTTCAGCATTTCATCTGCCTCATCAAGGATACAATACTCGATCGCTGAAATATCTACCAGTTTTCTATTCACCATGTCCTGCATACGACCCGGGGTCGCAACAATGATCTGCGCTCCTTTTTTGATCTGGGAAGCCTGGTCTGTAATACTGGCACCACCGTAGATCGCTACGGTATTAAGGCCCTTGAAATATTTTGAGTAATTCTTTAATTCGTTGGTAATCTGTAAACACAACTCTCGGGTTGGAGAAAGAATAAGGCCCTGTGTCTTTCTGTTGTTTACATCAATCTTCTGGATAAGCGGAAATCCAAATGCTGCGGTTTTTCCGGTTCCGGTTTGTGCAAGGGCTACCATATCTGTATCCTCCTGCAGTAAAATTGGGATTGCTTTTTCCTGTACTTCACTTGGGCTTTCAAAACCCATGTCTTTAATTGCCTGTAACAAGGCGTCATTCAATCCTAATAATTCAAATTTATTCATACATATCTAATAAGTTGCAAAGGTAAGGATTAGTTAGCAGCTTATTACATTTAAATTTGTTCACCTTGAGAGGTCAGGAAGTCAATAAGTTCGCGGGTTGCACGTGCGCGATGACTAATTTGAGATTTTTCTTCCAGGCTCATTTCGGCAAATGTGACCTGTTTTCCTTCGGCTTGAAAGACAGGATCATAGCCAAAACCCTGTAATCCTTTCCTGTCAAAAATGATACTTCCGGAACAAATTCCGGTAAAGGTGTGGAGCTTTCCTTTAAGATGAAGTGCAATTACTGTCTTAAAACGGGCACTGCGATCTTCTTTTCCTTCCAATTCCTTCAATAGCTTGTCAATATTGGCTTCGCTGCTTTTTTCTTCCCCTGCATACCTGGCCGAATATACTCCGGGAGCACCGTTCAAGGCATTCAACCTCCAGGCCTGTATCATCGGCAAAACAATCGTAGCCGTAATTTTTCTTTACATATTCAGCTTTTTGAATGGCATTGCCTTCAATAGTGGGTGCAGTTTCAGGAATGTCTTCGGTACAACCGATCTCCTCCAGCGAAAGCAGCCTTATTTCCTTCGGAAGTAATGCCTGCACTTCCTTTAATTTATTTTTATTATTGGTGGCGAATACTAATTTCATGATAAATTATTTGTGATGGTAAGGTTCATTCCGAAGAATTGTAAAAGCCCTGTAAAGCTGCTCCACAAAGAACAACCTGACCATCTGGTGTGAAAATGTCATTTTTGAGAGGGATAATTTCCCATTGGCCCGGGAGTAAACTTCTTCTGAAAAGCCATACGGGCCGCCAATGATAAAGATGAGTTGCTTCATCCCGCTGTTTAACCGCTTCTGAATGTATTCTGAAAAACCTTCAGAGGAAAACTGCTTTCCGTTCTCATCCAATAGTACTACAAAGTCTGAAGGAGAAAGCTTATCCAGGATCAGCTTTCCTTCCGCAGTTTTTTGCTGGTCAAGAGAAAGGTTTTTCGTCTTTTTAAGATCGGGGATGATCTCAAGTTCAAACTTATTGTAATGTCCAAGCCTGTTGACGTAGGTGTCGATGAGGTTTTGAAGGGCGGCATCATCGGTTTTCCCTATTGTCAGCAATTTTATGGTCATGATGAGATTTATATGTTTACTTTGTAACTTTAGCAAAAATAGGCACTGCAATGATTTCAAAAGAACAATTTGAAAAGGAAATTGAAATAATAATTGAAAATGCGTTAAGAGAAGACATAGGAGATGGAGACCACAGCTCCCTTGCCTGCATTCCCGGTAATGCCCGGGGCAAGGCTAAACTTCTGGTGAAAGATACAGGTGTCCTGGCCGGAGTCGATTTTGCGCGAAGAGTTTTTGAAAAAGTGGATCCCGAAATGAAGATAGACGTCCAGATCCAGGACGGCAGCCGCATTAAACCCAGAGATATTGTTTTTTACGTGGAAGGATCTTCACAGTCGATCCTCAAAGCCGAAAGGCTGGTGTTAAACGCTATGCAGCGTATGAGTGCCATAGCCACCAAAACCCGAACTTTTGCCGAAAAGCTTGAAGGCACCGGCACCAAGATCCTGGATACCAGGAAAACCACTCCCGGAATTCGTGCGCTGGAGAAATGGGCCGTAAAAATTGGGGGAGGAGAAAACCATCGTTTTGCCCTTTACGATATGATCATGCTTAAGGATAATCATATAGACTTTGCAGGAGGCATAGAAAAAGCAATAGCCAAAACCCATAAATACCTTGCAGATAATAAGCTGAATCTAAAGATCATCGTGGAGGCCAGGAATATACATGAGATAAAACAGATCCTGGATGCGGGTGGGGTAGACCGGATTTTACTGGACAACTTTAATTATGACGAAACCCGTGAAGCTGTAAAGTTGATCGACAAACGTTGTGAAACCGAATCCAGCGGGGGAATAACCCTGGAAACTGCCAGGAAGTATGCCGAATGCGGGGTCGATTTTATTTCCAGTGGAGCGCTAACACATTCAGTTTACAACCTGGACCTCAGTTTAAAGGCCGTGTAGTACATGAGCAACGGCGAGAAAACAACTACAAGAAAAAAGGAAGGTTTCACCTATTGGTGGACAAGCCGGGCAAAAAAAATTATCCTGCCCGGGTTTGAAGGACTTTCCCTTTATGATTTGTACATTATTTTTTACGCCGGGTTGGTTAAAGGAACATTTTCGGCAAGAGCGAGCGCCATTTCTTTCAGCTTTTTCATGGCTCTCTTTCCTTTTTTGCTGTTTATTCTTAACCTTATTCCCTTTATAAACTTTATTGACGATTTCCAGCTGGAATTTTTGGCTTTTATCGACTCTTTGCTTCCGCCGGAAACCAGCGAATTTTTCAATGACATTTTTTATGATATCGCAGCCCGCAAAAGAGGAGGTCTTCTTTCTATTGTTTTTTTGCTGTCCATTTTCCTTATGGCAAATGGCGTAAATGCAGTGTTTACGGGCTTTGAGTTCTCATATCACACTAAAAAGAATCGCTCCATAATCAGGCAATATATTATTGCTGTAGGGGTTTCTTTAATCTTGGCCCTCTTATTGCTAATAACAGTAGTAGTATGGGTATATCTCACCTATTTGACCGAAGATCTTGAAAATGCTTCAGGTTGTGAATGACGCAGTGATGTGGGCAAATTTGGGGAGATATATCATCTTTACGATAATGATATATTTGGCGGTAGCCACATTATATTATTTCGGGACTAAAGAGAGCCGTTTAAGTAGGTTCTTTTCAATAGGAGCTTTCTTTTGTACGATCTTTATTTTATTGAATACCTATTTATTTGGGTTGTATATTGAAAATTTCTCAGCTTATAATGAGTTATATGGTTCAATTGGGGCATTATTGATCTTAATGTTCTATATATGGATTAATTCTAATATATTGTTGCTCGGTTTTGAACTCAATGCTTCTTTCATGAAGCTTAAACGAAAATGAAAATAATATTTAATTTAAAAACTCAAATTATGAAGAACCTGCTTTTATTATTAATGGCTGTTGTGGTTTCCTCTACAGCGGTAGCACAGAAAAAGGTGGGAGGAGTAACTCTTCCTGCAACTCAAACATTTCAAAATCACAGCCTGCAGCTCAATGGGGCAGGAGTGAGAGAGAAACTATGGATTGACCTTTATGCTGCCGGACTTTACCTGGATCAAAAGAACCAAAACGCCCAGGAGATACTTAATGCAGACAAACCTATGGCCATAAAACTTCATATTGTTTCTAAATTGATCACCAGCGATAAAATGGTAGAGGCAGTGACCGAAGGTTTTGAGAATTCCACTAATGGAAATACTGCACCAATACAGGATGAGATCAATCAGCTTTTAGGCTTCTTTAGAGAAGACATTCAAAAAAATGATGTGTTTGATTTGGTTTACCTTCCAAATAAAGGAGTTGTGGCTTTTAAGAACGGCAAAGAACGTGGCGTCGTGACAGGAAAGGACTTCAAAAAAGCTCTTTTTGGAATCTGGCTGTCCAACAGGCCTGCAGATGATGGCTTAAAAGATGATCTTTTGGCCCCGAACTAATATTTGTATTACAAACTTTGATAAACCATTCTTCTGGAATGGTTTATTTTTTTGTCCTAAATCCTGCTATTTTTGCTTAAAACCCGGGCTTCAAAATGTCATTTTTCATCAATGTAATTTTACCGCTTCCACTGGAGAAGCATTTTACCTACAGTGTTTCTCAAGATGAGGCTCAATTCCTGAGGCCCGGAATGCGTGTAGCAGTTCCCTTCGGAAAATCAAAGATATATACAGGGATTGTTTCTGAAGTTCATCAAAATCCTCCGTCGGTTTATGAAGCTAAACCCATTGAGCAGATCCTGGATAAAGCTCCTGTAGTAACTGAAACTCAGCTGAAGTTCTGGAGCTGGATAGCCTCATATTATATGTGTGCTGAAGGGGAAGTGCTTCGTGCAGCTATTCCCAGTGCTTTTCTTTTGGAGAGTGAAACCATTGTACAGTTGCTAAATGGGGTGCAGGTAAATGATGAGGAATTGAGTGATGATGAATTCCTGCTTTTTGAAGCCCTGCAGGCACAATCCTCTTTAAAGATCAATGAAATTATTCAGCTGCTGGACAAAAAAACCGTGCTTCCGGTGATCAATTCTCTCGTAGAGAAGAATGTCGTAGCTGTTAATCAGGAGATATATGAGCAGTACAAGCCGAAGATCGAGCGTTATGTAAGATTGCATGAGCGATTTTCGGAGGAAGGACCTATGCACGAATTGCTTGATCAACTTAACCGGGCACCCAAACAAAGAGAGGTGATTTTTACCCTTTTTGGAATGGCAGGAAAGGGAAAGGCTTCAGTGAAGATTTCAGAATTAACAAAAAAGAGTGGGGCTTCAGCCGGAGTGATAAAAACTCTAATTGATAAAGCTATACTTGAGGAATTAAAAATTGAAACCTCAAGATTTAATCCCGACCTGGAAGAAGTTTCAGGAAGAGTGCAGCTCAATGATCATCAACAGCAGGCTTTACAGGAGATCGAAACCTCATTCGAGACTCAGGATGTTTGTCTGCTCCACGGAATTACCTCTTCGGGGAAAACAGAAATTTATGTAGAGCTTATTGAAAAAGCGATTTCACAGGGGAAACAGGTGTTGTACCTCCTTCCGGAAATTGCCCTTACCGCTCAGCTTATTGCGAGACTTCAGAATTATTTTGGGGAACAGGTGCTTATTTACCACAGTAAATATTCTGTAAATGAAAGGGTAGAGGTCTATCAAAATGTACTTCGGAACAAAGAAAACGCACGAATAGTGATTGGCGTGCGTTCGAGTATTTTCCTTCCTTTCCATGATCTGGGGTTGATTATAGTAGATGAGGAACATGAATCTACTTTTAAGCAATATGATCCTGCGCCCAGGTATCACGCCCGGGATGTTGCCGTAGTATTGGGAAAGATGCAGGACGCTAAGGTGCTTTTAGGTTCTGCGACCCCTTCCCTGGAATCATATTTTAATGCCGACCATTCTAAATATGGGTTGGTCAATCTTGACCGCCGGTATGGAGATGTGCTCTTACCCGAAATTGAAATTGTGGACATTAAGGAAAAGCACCGTAAGAAACGTATGACGGGACATTTCTCAGATAGACTACTGGAGGAGATCAAAGAAACCCTGAGTAATAATGAGCAGGTGATCTTATTTCAAAACCGGCGTGGCTTTAGTCCCATACTGGAATGCAATACCTGCGGGCATTCTCCACAATGTCCAAATTGTGATGTTAGTCTTACATATCACAGCCATAACAATCAATTGCGCTGTCATTACTGTGGTTATCACATGGCAATGCAGCAAAAATGTATGGCCTGCGATAGTGTGGAGCTTTCAACAAAAGGCTTTGGAACCGAAAAGGTGGAGACCGAACTTAAAGCCCTCTTTCCGGAACATAATATCGGGAGAATGGACCTGGATACCACGCGGGGGAAATATGGATATGAGAAAATAATTTCGGCATTCGAAAATGAGGAAATAGATATCCTGGTGGGAACGCAAATGGTCACTAAAGGCCTTGATTTCAGGAATGTTCGGCTGGTGGGAATAATGAACGCCGATAACCTGCTTAATTTCCCTGACTTTAGGGCGCATGAGCGAAGTTTTCAATTAATGCTGCAGGTAGCAGGCCGTGCAGGACGTACAGAGAAAAGAGGGCTGGTGCTTATCCAAACCTATAATCCTCATCATCAAATTGTGCAGCAGGTTTCTACCAACAGTTATCATGAGATGTACAGGGAACAGCTTGAAGAGAGGCGTAATTATAAATATCCCCCATTCTACAGGCTTATAAGGATCACCCTTAAGGGCAGGGATTATAACAGAGTAAACGAGGGAGCGGACTGGCTTGCCATTTCTTTAAAAAATACCTTCAGGGAAAATATTTTGGGACCGGAATTTCCGCCGGTTGCGAGAATAAGGAATGAATACTATAAGAATATTCTTATAAAAATTCCGCAGGGACAATCTTTATCTAAAACAAAAGATCTTATTGGTAGAATCCTTCAAAGTTTTAAAGCAATTGGAGCTTACAGGGGAGTAAAGACAGTAATAAATGTGGATCCTTATTGATTGGCAGCAAGTGCTTCAATAAGATTGGATTTTTTGTGTCGGCTTAAGGGTATTTGTTGCTTGTCGATCTCGATATTTCTGCTGTTATAGCGTTCGATCTTGTCGAGATTAACAATGTAAGATTTATGGATCCTTAAAAATTTGTTTGAAGGTAATTGACTCTCAAAAGACTTCATGGTAGCTAATACTACAAAATTATCTTTCTCGGTAACAAATTTAACATAATCTCCAAGAGCTTCAATATACTTAAGCTTGTTAAGAAAAACCTTACGGTTTTTCAGGTTGCTTTTTACAAAGATATAATTGTCATCTTCTGGTGGAGCACCATCGTGTTTAAGGCGATAAAGGTTGATAGCTTTAGAGACTGCATTGAGGAACCGGTCTTTTGAGATAGGTTTATGCAAATAGTCTACAGCATCATAGTCAAAGGCCTTGAAAGCGTACTTTGTCTTACCGGTTACAAAGATGATTTGTGGTTTATTGGGAAGATCATCCAACAGGTCAAAACCTGAAAGAATAGGCATTTCTATATCAAGAAAGATAAGATCTACTTCGGTATCGAGCAGGCCATTCTTGGTTTCAATGGCATTGTTATATTCGGCCACGAGTTTGAGATTGGAATGATCTTTTATTAGCCTGACAATAGATAGTCTTTGCAAGCTGGAATCATCAACGACCGCACATTTGAGTATAACTTCTTCCACTTATAAACAGTTAGTATTAGCAATAATAAATAAAAAAAGTCACAAAAAAAAGAAAAAAGGGATTTCATCGATTAATAAAGACAGTTTGACTATAAGGTTTCTATTTTGTAATATTAAAGAATAGTGTTACTTTTGCAGCCAATTTAATTTAAAGTAAATTTTTTATGAATCATTATGAAACTGTTTTCATCTTGAATCCCGTTTTATCTGACGACCAGATAAAGGAAACAGTTAAGAAATACGAAGATTTTCTTGTTTCTAACGGTGCCGAGATGATATCAAAAGAGAACTGGGGGCTAAAAAAATTAGCATATCCAATTCAGCACAAAAAAAGTGGTTTTTACCACCTTTTTGAATTCACCGCTCCTGGTGAGGCAATTAACCCACTTGAGGTAGAATTCAGAAGAGATGAGCGCATGATGCGTTACCTAACTGTGAAGTTGGATAAGCATGCTGTTGCCTGGGCTGAGAAGAGAAGAAACAGAAACAAAGAAAAAGCGTAAGGTATGTCATCAATTGAACAACAAGCTAAAGGAAAGAAAGATGGAGAGATCAGGTATCTTACTCCTCTAAATATTGAGACCAGCAAGACAAAGAAATACTGTCGTTTTAAAAGATCCGGGATCAAGTACATTGATTACAAGGATCCAGATTTCTTAATGAGTTTTGTAAACGAACAGGGGAAATTATTGCCTCGTCGTTTGACCGGAACTTCTTTGAAATATCAAAGAAAAGTGGCTGTAGCCGTTAAACGTGCACGTCATTTAGCATTAATGCCTTATGTTGGCGATTTACTAAAATAAAAAGGGGCTATTATGGAATTGATATTAAAGAAAGACGTAGAGAAATTAGGGTTTAAAGATGATGTTGTTTCGGTAAAACCGGGTTACGGCAGAAACTTTCTTATCCCTCAAGGTGCTGCTGTATTGGCAACTCCTTCTGCGAAAAAAGTTTTGGATGAAACTTTGAAGCAACGTTCTTATAAAGAGAAAAAGCAAGTCGATGAAGCAAAAGCACAGGCTGCGAAACTTCAGGGAATTGATATTAAACTTACTGCTAAAGCAGGTGCCGGTGATAAGATCTATGGATCTGTAACCGATGCCGATCTTGCACAGGCTCTTTCAAAAGAAGGAGTAGAAATAGATAAAAAATATATTTCTATTGCAGGTGGTAACATCAAACGTTTAGGTCAGTATGAGGCTACTTTGCGTTTTCACCGTGAAGTTGTTACAAACTATGCATTTGAAGTTGTAGCAGAAGCTTAATTGCTGAACAAATTTTATAAAAGCCTGCTTCTAACGGAGTGGGCTTTTTTATTAAAAAGAGTCAAGAGCCAAGAGACAAGAACCAAGACTTTTTTATAAAAAGGATCTTGATATATTTTTGTCGTCAAGAATTCTCAATTTTGAATCAATGAAGTACGCTAGATTAACAAAAGAACAGTTTGAAGAACTTCACCAGGAGTTCATTAATTTCCTAGCATCCCAATCTATTACTGGGGATGAATGGGAGGATATAAAGATCAATAAACCTGAAGTTGCAGAACAGGAACTTGATGTTTTTAGTGATCTTGTATGGGAAGGGGTTCTAAATAAAGCAGAATTTTTAGAGCATTTTTCTCCTAACCAGATCTACCTCTTCAAAATAACCGAATTGACCATTAATCTTATCGCTGTAGAGGTGAAAAATGAGGCAATAGATGTTACTACCCGCCATGGCTATGCCTGGTTACAGCAAAATCTAATGGATGACAGGGTAAACCTGTACACTTCCTCAAAAAATATAAGTGATGACCGCAATAAAGATATATTTGCGCTAATTCAGCAAGGGGCTGTGATCACGAAAGGAGAATTGTATGGTTTTTTTGAAAAGCATTTGAACCTTTAAGTCTACCTTAATTCAAGTTTAAGTGTTGTCTTTTGTAGGCAAATTAAAACTTGCAATAGTCAACCCTGAAAAGAGGTGCAACTGCCTACTTACTGCTGCGCACTGCTAGTTCGTTCGTTCTATTCGTATCGTAACGACTCGATAGGATCCTGCTTCGCCGCCTTTGCTGCAGGGTAACTTCCGGCCAAAACTGCTACAATAAGAGTAATTGCAGTAGCCCATATAATTGCCATCCAGGGAGTGGTGAAGTCAAATCCTACAGAAGTAGAGACTGCCAGGCCTATTAAGATCCCAAGGATAATTCCTATTACACCACCCATTTGACCAATGATAAGGGTTTCCATAAAGAATTGCATGGCGATGGTATTTTTCTTCGCACCCATAGCTTTTCGCACTCCAATTTCCCGGGTCCTTTCACTTACCGAAACCAGCATTATGTTCATAAGGGCGATAGAAGATCCAAAAATGGTAATTATTGATATTACCCATGCGGCGATATTGAGATATTGAGTAATAGAAAAAATTCGGTTTAGCAGGTCATCGCTTTTTGCGATTCCAAAATTGTTTTCTTCCACAGGATTTAGTCCGCGAACGTTCCTAAAGGTAATAATAGCTTCGTCCTGGGCGCCTTCGAGCATTTCCTGGTTCTCTACACGTACACTTAAATTGTAATTGATATTGGGGTTGGTGAACATCGAACGGGCGACCTGGATTGGAATCAGAACCCTGAGATCCTGGTTGTTTCCAAAGGTTGACCCCTTTGATTCCAAAACTCCAATTACTCTGAATTTCACTCCCCGAATAGAAATGATCCTGTCCAAAGGTTCAAGTCCTTCAAGAATTCCATTTTTAACATCGCCACCAATAATTGCTACATTATTATTGTTCTCAATGTCAAAAATGCTGAAATCACGGCCTTCTTCAATACTTAGTCCCGAGTTACTTACGTAATTTTCATTCACTCCCAGCACACTGGCTTCGGGATCTGTTTTATCACTTTCATATTTAAGTTCGGCTCTTGAAGTCCCGGTAAAGGAAATTGCAACCTTCGTTTGTGGATATACGTAATTGTCCTTGAATTGCTTGACTTCTCTATAGCTTATCACTGGGTTTACCTTCTCTCTTTCCCCGCCGTTCACCCTTATCTGGGAGTCATAACGTTGCAAATTAAAGGTATTGGTACCCATAGAAGCAAAATCGCTTGTAATGGTATTTTCCAGTGCGGCCACAGCGCTTAGGATCCCTACAAGTGCAGTGATTCCTATAGCTATGATCATTACGGTAAGTACAGTTCTTAGTACCTGACTCTTAATGGAAAAGAAGGCGATACGAACATTTTCTTTAAAAAGTGGAAACATGCGAAGGTTTCAGTTTAAAGGTTAGACGCATTTCATTGGCTGTTGTTACACAAACTCTGTCTAAATCCTCTCCCGGGGTTCTTTTTATTTTTCAGATATTTGTGCTTTAAAGAACAAGACTAAAAATGGCGCAAAAACCTTCAATTCCCAAAGGTACCCGGGACTTTTCCCCTTCCGAAGTAGCAAAACGTAATTTTATTATTCAATGCATAAGAGAGCAGTTCGAAAAATTCGGGTTCCAACCCATTGAAACTCCAAGTTTTGAGAACAGTGAAACCCTAATGGGGAAGTACGGGGAAGAAGGTGACCGACTCATTTTTAAGATCCTTAATTCAGGAGATTTTTTAAGAAAGGTTGATGAGCAGGCCTATCAAGGTAAAGATAGCCTAAAGATCACCTCTTCGATTAGTGAGAAGGCTTTGAGATATGACCTTACTGTTCCTTTTGCGCGCTATGTTGTCCAGCACAGGAATGAGATCGAGTTTCCTTTTAAGCGTTACCAGATCCAGCCGGTGTGGCGTGCAGACAGGCCTCAAAAAGGGCGTTTTAGAGAGTTCTTTCAGTGTGATGCCGATGTTGTTGGAAGCGATAGCCTTTGGCAGGAAGTGGAGTTCGTGCAGTTGTATGATGCTGTCTTTACATCCCTAGGTTTGGAAGGGGTGACAATTAAAATGAACAACCGTAAGGTGCTTTCAGGGTTTGCCGAGGTCATTGGAGAGTCCGATAAGCTTATAGATTTCACTGTAGCCCTTGATAAGCTTGATAAAATAGGCGAAGAAGGTGTTGAAAAGGAAATGGGGGAGAAGGGGATTTCTTCGGAAGCAATCCAAAAGATCCGGAAGGTTTTTGGCCTTAAAGGAACTTTTTCTGAAAAAATAGAGGTCTTGAAAGGCATTTTAGCAACTTCTGAAATTGGAACAAAAGGAATCGAGGAGCTGGAATTCATCAACAGTGCCATACAGGAATTAGGACTTTCTACTGCAAATCTTGATCTTGACGTGACTCTTGCCCGCGGACTTAACTACTATACAGGAGCCATTTTTGAAGTCTCAGCGCCCGAAGGTGTGGCAATGGGTTCTATTGGCGGCGGCGGTCGCTACGACGATCTTACAGGCATCTTTGGAATGAGCGGCGTTAGCGGAGTGGGTATTTCTTTTGGTCTTGATCGTATCTACCTGGTACTGGAAGAGCTCAACCTCTTTCCCGAGACTGTGGCACGAAATATTAAGGCGTTATTCATAAACTTCGGAAATAAAGAAAGCCTGTACTGTCTTAAAGCGGTAAAGGAGTTGCGTTCTGCCGGAGTTGCTGCCGAACTTTATCCTGAAGAGGCCAAAATGAAAAAGCAAATGAACCACGCCAACAAAAGAGATATTCCTTTTGTAATACTGGCCGGGGCTGAAGAAATAGAAAATAAAAAGTTTACCTTAAAGAATATGAAGAGCGGGGAACAACAGGCTGTTTCGCTTGAAAATTTGATCTCGATACTAGAAAAATAGTCTGGACCGCTGGATTGGGTTTAAATTCTTGTCAGCTTTTCCTTCAGGATGATTTGTTAAGATCAGACTGCTGCCTCCTGTAAGGAATTGGACCTGTTTTTATTTTCAAGGCTCTTGATGTTGTCAGCGAATGCTCTAACTCGTTCCCAATTCGTGTATTCTATAGGTTTTTCTGTTTTGGTTGGGCCGTTGGTGAATTTCATGATGGCCTTGATCATTAATCTATCAAAAAACCTGTACTTTTTATAATCGAGACTTCCGGCGAAAACACCTGTAAGATCAGGTTTCCAGTCAATGGATTTCATGAATTTAATGAGGTATGGATTGGTTTCAGGAAGATTTTTGTCAGCCTTTCGCGCAACAAGATTTACCGAAAAGAAAGCGCTGTTGATTTTTTCAAGGTCTTGCCGATTTTCTTTTATAAATCTTTCGACGACTTCATTGTGTTTCCCGTACCGTATGCTGGCGCCAATGATAATGGTGTGATAACTGGAAATTTCTTGGTAAAATTCATCAAGGGAATAAAGGTGGATTTTTGAATGCGGTTGTTCAAGGTGGTTAACCAAATATTCACAAATTTTTTTGGTCTGCCCATCTACTGTCGAGTATAAAATGGCAATAGGTTTCATAATCTTAATTAAAGCCGGGAAAGAATTTCCATTAATTTTTTAAGACCAACTTGTCGTAAAAATGAGGGTTATGCGGTTGCTTAACATTCCTTATTTACGGCCTTTTAAAGGTACGAAATGCATCAAAATAATTTTCAGGAAAATAGAAAAATTGTATGTGTGGACACATTCTTGAATAGCAGAATTTTTTCCTTAAGCTGCCTTTTCTGACGGGCAATAAAAAAGCTTGGTGAATTTTAAAGTTTTGTTAAATTAGTGGTTCTAACCATTGACCACTATGAAAACTTTTCCATTATTAGCCCTTTTTCTCGGATTTGGGATTACCCTCTCTGCTCAAACCCGTGCAATAACCGATACAGGCCAGGAGGTTGTTCTTTACAGTAATGGCACCTATGCATATATAAATGCCGAAGATGCCGCTGCTGTTGATATACCCACCAGTTCTAAAACCTTTACCAAAACCGAAAATGCCTCATTTCTTTTGAAAAGTAAGAAAGTAAATGTAGGTTTTTGGCTGGATCCAAAGCTGTGGTCATTTGGTGAATCAAAGGAAAATCCAGATGCCGAATATGAAGTGGTACTCAAGGGAGAAGACCTTTACGGAGTGATCATTACTGAAAAGATTGAAGTACCTCTCGAAACTCTCAAAAATGTGGCCATTGAAAATGCACGCCAAATCGCTCCCGATATTAAGGTGAAAGAGCAGGAGTATCGCATGGTAAATGGGGAGAAAGTGCTTTATCTTAGACTTGATGGTACTATGGACGGAATGAAAATTTCCTATTCCGGTTATTTTTACTCCAATTCTACAGGCACCGTTCAGTTTATCACTTTTACTTCACAGAATTTGGTGGAAGAATATCGTGAGGTAAGTCAGCAGTTAATAAATGGGCTCGTAAAACTTAGCTAGATTCAAGTTTACAAACAGTTCTGATTCGTCTATTCACTGAGACTTTCCATTTCCTGGGGGGATAATTTCATATTAACTGCTTCCTCAAAAGCATCCAGGTGACTTTCCTTGGTCGCACTCGCAATGGGTGCGGTTACTGCCGGTTGCTGCATTAGCCATCGCAAGGCTACAGCAGCATTTGAAACCTGGTGGGCTTTAGAAATTTCATCAAGGGTTTTTAATTTATTCAACCCTTTTTCGTTGAAATATTTCTTGACCATTTCTTCCCGGGCACCTTCCAAATCCTCTTTCTTGCGATATTTCCCTGTGAGAAAACCACTGGCTAAAGAAAAATAGGTAATCACTGCAAGATTATTTTCTTCGGCGAGGGGTTTATAATTGCCCTTCAAATTTGTCCTTTTCAACAAGATTGTATTCAGGCTGAATTACCTCATATTTTGGCAGATCATTTTGATTTGCTGCTTTTAAAGAAGCTGAAATCCTTTCCGGAGACAAGTTGGAAGCTCCAATGTGACCCACTTTACCTTGTTTGATGAGCTGCTCATATGCCTCCAGGGTTTCTTCTACGGGTGTGTTTTCATTATCCCAGTGAGTGAAATATAAGTCGATATGATCTGTTTGCAGGCGCCGCAGGGAATCTTCGGCAGCTTTTAAAATATAATTTTTTGAAATATCTCTTCCTTCTTTTCCCGGATTGGAACCGACTTTGGTTGCAAGAAAGATTTCGTCCCTGTTGCCCCTTTCTTTCAACCATTTTCCAATGATGGTTTCGCTTTCTCCGCCGTGGTTGCCGGGAGCCCAATGAGAGTAAGAATCGGCGGTATCTATGGAGGTGAATCCTTTTTCAAAGATCTTGTCCAGCATCCTGAAGGATTCTTTTTCATCGAGGGTCCAGCCAAAGACGTTCCCTCCAAAGACTATGGGAGCGATTTCGAGACCGGTAGATCCAAGAGGTTTTTTTTGCATATCAACAGATTTTTAATTTTTTAAATGATTACAGGAAATGAAGCTATGATGAATTGGTAGAAGAAACATTTCAGAAAATGGCATTTTTGAAGATGCCTTCCGGAAGTTGTTAATTATTTACCCGACCCAGAACTTCTTTGGGGATTGGATCTTTTAGCTTCCTCTTCAAGTAATCGTATATACCTGTCAAACTGCGGTTGGGTAAGAATATCCCGGATTTCCCGGGTTTCTAATATTTTGAGGTCTTTTAGTCTATTGAGTTTTTCTTCTTCATCAGGAATGTTTGCATTAAATACCTCTTCCCGTTTTATATCAAACTCCACAAACTTTTTTTGCAAAAGTAAGGCTTGCTTTGCTGTCAGGGAAAGTTCATCATCCCACTTATCAACTCTATCCTTTGCCGCTATTTCCATTTCTTCATGGGGTTTGTTCTGCGTTATATCCTGAGCGGACCCCAGTGTTGTAAAAAGGAAAGTAAAAGTTAAGCCTAATATTAACTGCATTGTTTTTATGTTCTTCATGATAATTATTTTTGGGTTTGGGAAATTATTATTTTAAATCGCTCCGGGTGGTTAAACTTCTTCCATCGCACGAAACTTTTTATTCACTTTGTTTTCTATTCCAGGTATTTTTTCTCCCGAATGATCACCGAATCCAGTGCTTCCTTTAGATAAGTAAGCGCCAAATCCTTTTGCTCTTCGGAATTTTTATTTGTTTCTCCGTTTTTAAGGTCTGTTGCAATGTCAAAACTCTTGGAGGTCCAGTTGATTTCCTGCTGGTCATCAATTTCGCTCAATTGACTGGTGGTCTTGTTTAAGAGCTGCATTAACTCCTCTACAAACCCGTCTTTTTTCACATTTAGTTTTTCAACTTCGGCCCTTATGTCCTCAAGTTCATGGATTTTTCCTTTCATATTTTCAATTGAATTGAAATTAATCGGTATTCTCAACACGCTGGGTTTCCGTTCCTTCAGTATTTTCCCCGGGATCAACTTCTGTTTCGTCCCCGCATGAGTAGAGAGCAACGAGTATCCCTGCAAATGCTAACATCAATAAATTCTTTTTCATTATTCCCGTTTAATATTCCTTCAGAAGAAACCTGCTTCTGAAGAATTTATTAATCTGAAAATTTACTAATGTGGTGTTATCCGTACTTTTCAGAAAAGACAAATTCTTCAGTAAATCCTGGTTTCGCCGGAGAAGATGTCCGCATATTTTAAATTTAACCTATACATTAGGCTATAACAAGAAGTTTAAGAAAGAATTAGGTGGATAATAATATAAGGTTAACAGGGAGAGTGGGTTACTAGGGCAATCAAAACAGGCAAAGGAAGAGAGGTTGTACCTGAAATAAAAAAGCCGGAAAAAATTTCCGGCTTTTGTTGTAGCGAGAACGAGATTTGAACTCGTGACCTCCGGGTTATGAATCCGACGCTCTAACCAACTGAGCTACCTCGCCATTCACTAAAATTTACAGGACCTGTAAGGGTTATGCTTCCTTTTAGCGGGTGCAAATATAAAAACAATTTGGGTTGCCGCAAACTATCTTTTCGGAATTATTTAAAATGATTTCTTTTTAGGTTTATAATTAATATTTATATTGCCCGAAACTAACAATTTCGAAGAATGGACGATAAGATAAAGTATGAAATGGAGTTTCCAATCCAGGCTTCCCCTTCTTTACTCTACAATTATATTGCAACCCCCTCGGGTTTAAGTGAATGGTATGCAGACAATGTAAATTCACGTGGTGAATTATTTACTTTTATATGGAACGGCAGTGAAGAAAAAGCAAAGTTACTCAGTAAAAAATCTGGGGAAAGAGTGAAATTTCGCTGGCTGGCCGATGAGGATACCCAGTTTTTTTTCGAAATACGTATTCAGGTAGATGAGATCACCAAAGATGTCTCTATTATGATAACCGATTTTGCTGAAGAAGACGAGATAGAAGAAGGAAAAATGTTGTGGGAAAATATGATCTCAGACCTGAAACAAGTACTGGGTTCAGTTTAAAAATCCTTTATAAAATAGTACATTTGCCCGTTTTTAAACGGGTTTTTTTATGACTAATGTTAACGGACAATTGTTCGAAAAAGATGAGGCTTCCCTTTCAATAGCAAACCGCGGTTTCGCCTATGGTGATGCAGTTTTTGAAACCATAAGGGTAATTAATGGCAGGATCATTTTCTGGGAGGATCACTACTTCAGGTTAATGGCTTCCATGCGCATCATGAGAATGGAAATTCCGCTAACTTTTTCTCCGGAATTTCTTGAAGCCGAAATTCTGCAAATTGTTCGGGAAAATGACCTTTTTGACAGTCAGGCTCGTGTAAAGTTTATTGTTTCGCGTAAACCGGGAGGCTTGTATACGCCCGAAACTAATGAAATAGACTATTTAATTACTTCTGAAGCCTTGGCAGATGCTTTCTACCTGTTCAAGGATGACTTTTATGAAGTGGAACTCTTCAAAGATCATTATGTCACAGCAGGTCTGCTTTCAACCTTAAAGACCAATAACCGCGCAGTGAATGTACTGGCAGGGATTTATGCAAAGGAAAATGACTATGACAATTGTTTGTTGCTTAACGAACAAAAAAATGTGGTTGAGGCCCTTAACGGCAATCTTTTCCTGGTGGTTGATAATGTGATAAAAACTCCGCCTCTTAAAGATGGCTGCTTAAAAGGAATCACTCGTGGTAAGATATTAGAGATCGTAAAGAAAATGCCCGAGTACAAAATAGAGGAGGCCTCAATCTCTCCTTTTGAATTACAAAAGGCAGATGAGATGTTCATTAGTAATGTTGTCATGGGAATACAGCCGGTGAAAAAATACCGGAAAAAAGAATTTACAGTCAGAAGTTGCAAAAACACTGCTGGGCAGGCTTAATACTTTGGCAAGGCTGAGTTAATTGTAAGAAGGATTTTCGGGAGCGTTTGACCAAATGACATAGTTGCCTCCCAATTGCATCATTTTATCTTTCCAGAAGGTTCTTGGCTTCCGGTTCAAAATGTCTTTATGGTCGTGATTTTCGGCCACTATCCAGGAGTGAGCGTGTAGTTCTTCATTAAGTTGGTCAAATTCCCAACCCGAATATCCGAGGAAGAACTTGATCTCGTTCTCGCTGATTAGATCTTCTTTTATAAGTCCTTTCACGGCTTCAAAATTTCCACCCCAATAAATACCGCTGGCTATCTCAATACTGTCGGGAATGAGATCCGGAATTTTATGAATGAAGTAAAGATTATCCTGTTCTACAGGTCCGCCATTGTAAACCTTAAAATTTCGTGAAATGTCTGGCAGGAGATCTTTAAGGGTAAAATCAAGCTGCTTATTAAGAATAAACCCTACAGAGCCATTCTCGGTATGATCTGCGATGAGCACAACCGATCTGTTAAAGGAAAGATCCCCGGTGATGGCAGGCTCCGCAATGAGAAGTAGTCCTTTTGCAGGTTTAAGTGTAGTCATTTGTCAATAGTTTCTCCAATCTATTAATTAAATTTATAAAAATAATGTTCAGCTTCAAATGAAGGGATAAAATATTTAACAAAAAAACTCTCCCGGAGGGGAGAGTTTAGTATTTTGTTAGCATTTGTGAGAATTAGTTCACAGCTTTCTGAAGATCTGCACCAGCTTTGAATTTTACTACATTCTTAGCGCCGATCTTGATAGTTTTTCCTGTTTGTGGATTTCTTCCTTCTCTTGCAGCTCTTTTAGAAACTGACCAGGATCCAAATCCTACTAGAGAAACGCGATCTCCTTTCTTAAGTGACTTTTCTACATTTTCAAGAAAAGACTCAAGAGCTTTTTTTGCAGCTGCTTTGGAAATTCCGGCGTTTTCAGCCATTGCATCGATTAAATCTGTTTTGTTCATAATTTGAGTTTTTAATAGTTGTTGGTTAAACATTTAATAATTTGCTCTACAAATTTATATGGAAAACTTTCCCATGCAAGTAATATCAAGGGAAAAGCCGCATATTGTTAATAACTTCGGTAAATTGTTAATAACCTTTGTTGATTTTTTCGGAAATACGCTAATATCAGCATTCATAAGGCCTCAGACAACTTTGGCATTGGAATAAAATTCATAGCCATTCAAAAGATCTTTTATTGCCATTTTTTTCTTTCCCGGAAGTTGGATTTCCTGCAGGACCAAAAAACCATTTTTAACCGCCACTTTAATCTTTTTATCCTCCTGCAGCAAGTTTGCCTACAGGGTAATGATGTTCTGCCGGTTCGGGCTCGCTTTTATATATCTTAAGCATGACTTCATCATTTCCATTGATGAGCGTTGTCCAGGCAGTAGGATAGGGGCTAAGGCCACGAATAAGGTTGAAGATGGTTTCCAGTGGCTGCTCCCAGTCGATACGGGTGTTCTCGCGAGTAAGTTTATAAGCCGATTTTAATTCTACAATATCCTTTTGTGAGGTAGTACTCACCGGCCCCTGCTGTAGTTCCTCCAAAGTTTTAATAATAAGGGTGGCACCGGTCTCCATGAGCTTATCATGCAACTCCCCGGCACTCTCCTTTGGTTCTATGGCTACTTTTTCCTGCAGGATCATTTCCCCCGTGTCGATTTTCTCATCTATAAAGAAGGTAGAAACCCCTGTTTCTTTTTCCCCATTGATGATAGCCCAGTTTATAGGTGCTGCCCCGCGATATTGGGGTAGTAAGGAAGCGTGTAAATTAAAGGTCCCGTATTCCGGCATTTTCCACACCGCTTCGGGCAACATTCGAAAAGCAACTACCACCTGCAGGTTCGCTTCGAGAGCTTTTAACTCTTCCAGGAATGCTTCAGCCTTAAGGTTAACCGGTTGCAATATCTTAAGGCCTTGTTCTTTTGCATAGGTTTTAACGGCAGATTCCTGAAGTTTTCTTCCTCTTCCGGCAGGCCTGTCGGGGGCAGTGATCACTCCCACTACATTATATCCTGCTTCCACTATGGCTTTAAGTGAATACACGGCAAATTCGGGCGTACCCATAAAGACAATTCTCAAGTCTCTCATAAATGTTTTAATTTATATTTATTGGTAGTTGTTGTAGCCAGGGCTCCTTTCTCTACCAGTATTTCCAGTACCTTAATTATATGATCCTCGGGAAATGGCAATTTTTGGGTCATTTCCCGCGAAGAATGTTCCCGCTCTTCCAGCAGACCTATGATTGCAAAATAGATCTTTTTCATTTCTTCCCTGGTCAGTTTGGTAGTCGAGGGCTCACAAACTGAACAAATTCCGCAGGGTTCTGTTTCTTTCTCTCCAAAATAATGTAATAGCTGTTGGCTTTTGCACTGCCTGTCATTGGTTACATAAGCGAGCACCTGTGATATCTTTTCTTTCTTGGTTTTCTCCTGCAGTTTAATGTACGGCGTCAAAGGATTTATGGTAATATCATCTTCCCGGGGCACCAAAAATGTGATTTTGGTATCATGTTGATGATGCTCAAATTCAACTATACCTTCCTTGTGAAGCTGTTGTAACAGTTTCACGGTCTCCTGCGAAGAAGTGCCGGCTTTGCCTGCAATGAACTCAAGATTTAGATCCACCATGCTGTCAAAAGCCCCGCCATAGGTTCGTAAAATGGCTTTTACTACAGGATCGAATTGAGGGTTTCCCTCTAAATACCAGGTAACTTTTTTTCCTGAAATTAAAAACTGAATTCGGGTTTTCTTCTGAAATTGCTCAGAAAGGGATAATACACTTACCCGGTCCAGCAGAAGCATAGCATTATAGGCAAGTAAAGTATTCAGCTCATATTTTTGGCAGAACTGGTAGAAGTTGAAGTAATGCTCTTCGCCTTCACCCTCGCCATAAGCGATCCTGAAATAGGAATTCAGCTTTTTGTAAACCAGCCTTACAATATCCACCCCTGGAAGCGTAGCCAAAAACTGATTTTTTAAGAGCGGAATATCACTCTTGTTTGTGAGGATCACTGCTTTTGCAGGTTTCCCATCCCGTCCCGCTCTCCCGGCCTCCTGGAAGTAACTCTCGAGGCTCTCGGGCAGGTTAATATGGATAACTGTGCGCACACTTGCCTTGTCAATCCCCATCCCAAAGGCGCTGGTGGCAACCATTACCCGTTTTTCATCTTTAAGCCATTTCTGCAGCCTTGAGGATTTTTCAGCTTTTTGAAGTCCCCCGTGGAAAGAGGTGGCAGAAATGCCTTTTTTGACAAGAAATTGTTCCAGTTCAATGGTAGCTTTTCTCGTGCGAACATAGATTATAGCTGCTTCATCATGTTCTTTAAGCAATTGCTCGAGATAGTAATTCTTATCTTCTACTTCCCGAACCATGTACGCCAGATTTTCCCTTCGGAAGGATTTCTGAAGGATTTTTACATCCTTAAGTTCCAGTTGTTGGGCGATATCTTTCACCACCGGAAGGGTTGCCGTTGCGGTGAGTCCTACCATATTAACTTCAGGTTTTAACTCCCGAAGAATGGCAATATTTCTGTAAGCAGGCCTAAAGTCGTGGCCCCATTGAGAAATACAATGGGCTTCATCTATCGCAATAAGGTTGACCTGCATTTGTTTGATGCGTTCCTGCACCAGCTCCTGCTGTAATCTTTCGGGGGAGAGGTAGAGAAACTTATAATTCCCGTAGATGCAATTGTCCAGCATGGTATCAACCTCCTTAAAGGCAATTCCGCCGGTAAGTGCCATGGCTTTTATATTCTTTGCCTGTAGCGCTTTCACCTGGTCTTCCATTAAGGCCACAAGGGGAGAAATTACAATACAAATACCCGGTTTTATTAGCGCCGGAACCTGGAAGCACAGGGATTTTCCGCCACCGGTGGGCAGCAGCGCGATCACGTCGCGGTTTTCCAGTAATTCTAAAATTATATCCTTCTGTAAAGGTCTGAAGGAATCAAAGCCCCAGTATTGTTTTAATATTTCTTCGGGCTTATCCAAGATGCTCCAGGATAAAGGAAGTGCGCTCGGCAATGGTGCCCTCCGGGACTTCTACAGCTTCATAGCCATGATAGGCATAACTGCGGGCGAGTTCATCGTGTATTTCAACTGCCTGTTCGTAGGTTTCGTAGCGTTCGTTATCTTCAGTATAGATCTTTTGCCAGGGGGGCAGTATAAAAACCCGGTCGTACAAATATTCCTGGCACACCCTATTAAAGACAGGAGGATAGTCATTACCAAAGTAGTTCATATAAGCGACCACATCGGGTACGCCGCGATCAAGAAAGACCATATCGGCCTTCATATCATGAGCGTCCTTGAACTGTTTGATCCTGCCTTCGAGTAGCATTTCACTAAAGAGCAAAGGGTCTTTAAGAAATAATTGATCGATCCCTTTCTTTTGAGCCTGTCTTATTATTTCCCGTGAAACTTCATGGAAACAAAAGTGGCCATGATCTTCAAGGGCTTCTATGACAGATGTCTTTCCTGTACCGGGGCCGCCGGTTATTACAATCTTTCTGGTATTCACCCGGCAAATTTCGCGATTTGCAATCAATTTAAAAAATAGATTCTAAAATGTATCTTTGCATCAATCATGAAGTAAGATCATTATGAGCGAAGCTAAAGATCCTGAAGAATTTTATAAAAAATTAAAGTCACAATTACTGGATACCGCCACCTGGCCCTCCATTTACCTGTACAAATTTATCGTTCCTACAGAACCCGAGAAGATAAAAGGGATTGAGGAAATATTTGATAATATGGGAGCCGTGATTAGTACAAAGCAATCCAAAAAAGGCAGTTATACCAGTGTTTCTGTAAATGTGAAAATGCATGATCCAGATGCGGTGATCGCCAAATACAAGGAAGTAGGGCAAAAAATAGAAGGAGTGATCTCCCTGTAAATAATTGCAGGATAATTTGATAGAGCGCCTTTTTTCCTGAATAATTTTTTTAATTTGCAGTCGATAAACTTCTGCAGTATATTATCACCTAATATTATTCATTTTGACAAACGAATTAGAATATAACTCCGAAAGGAGTAAACTCATCATTCCCGAATATGGAAGACATATTCAAAAAATGGTTGAACACGCCGTTGAGATCAAGGACGATGAAGAGCGTAATAAAGTAGCCAGAGCAATCATTGCGGTAATGGGAAATCTTAATCCGCACCTGCGTGACGTGCCCGATTTTCAACATATGCTTTGGGATCAATTATTTATCATAAGTGATTTTAAACTGGATGTAGAAAGTCCATTTTCCAAACCTTCACGGGAAATGCTGGAGGAAAGGCCCGAGCGAATGCCTTATCCTCAAAACTTTCCGAAGTATCGTTTCTATGGAAACAACATCAAACGGATGATCGATGAAGCGAACAAATTCGAAGAAGGCCCCGAGAAAGAAGGTCTTGTGTTCACCATCGCAAATCACATGAAGAAGTCTTACTTGAGCTGGAACAAGGATTCTGTAGATGACAAAGTGATCTTTGAACATTTAAGGGAGCTAAGTGACGGTAAGATCAATCTAAAAAATACCGAAGAGGACCTTAGCGAAGCTTCAGAACTTTTGAGAAGCAACAAGAAATTCACCTCGAAAAAACCGGTTAAAAAAACACACAACAGAGCGCGCAGCCGCAAACGTCATTAAAATTTTAATTTCTTTATGGGAACTTTTCAAATTGAGGGAGGTCATGCTCTAAAAGGGGAAATTCAACCCCAGGGAGCAAAGAACGAGGCTCTGCAAATACTTTGCGCCGTACTATTAACTCCCGAAAAAGTTACAATTCATAATATTCCAGATATCCTGGATGTCAATAAACTCATTCACCTGCTTAAACAACTGGGCGTAAAGGTTGAAAAGCTGAAGAAAGGCACCTATACTTTCCAGGCAGATGAACTGGACCTGAATTACCTTAAAAGTGAAAAATTTAAGGAAGAGGGGAGTGGCCTTCGAGGATCTATCATGATCGTTGGTCCTATGCTGGCAAGATTTGGGCACGGTTACATCCCACGTCCCGGGGGAGATAAAATTGGCCGTAGAAGACTGGATACTCACTTCGAAGGTTTTATTAAACTGGGAGCCGACTTCCGTTACAACAAGGAAGAGCGTTTTTATGGAGTAGAAGCACCAAACGGTTTAACGGGAACCTATATGTTGCTTGAAGAAGCCTCGGTAACCGGAACAGCTAATATTGTGATGGCTGCTGTGCTGGCAAAAGGTCACACCACCATTTATAATGCAGCTTGTGAACCCTACCTGCAACAACTTTGTAACATGCTTAACCGCATGGGAGCGAAGATCTCCGGCGTAGGATCAAACCTGCTGGAAATTGAAGGAGTGGAATCTTTAGGTGGTTGTACCCATACCGTTTTACCCGATATGGTTGAGATTGGCTCCTGGATTGGCCTTGCCGCCATGACCAAGAGTGAGATCACTATTAAGAATGTCGGTTGGGAACACTTGGGTCTTATTCCGGCCACTTTTAAGAAGCTGGGGATACAACTGGAGCAAAGAGGCGAGGATATTTACATTCCTGCTCATACCGATGGTTACGAGGTGCAAAGTTTCATTGATGGATCGATCATGAGCATAAGCGATGCTCCATGGCCGGGATTCACCCCCGATCTTTTGAGTATTATGCTGGTTGTAGCTACCCAGGCCAAAGGAGACGTTCTTATTCATCAAAAGATGTTTGAAAGCCGTCTTTTCTTTGTGGATAAATTAATTGATATGGGTGCAAAAATTATCCTTTGTGATCCGCACCGGGCTACAGTAATTGGTCACGATTTTAAATCTCAGTTAAAAGCCACTACCATGGTTTCTCCTGATATTAGAGCCGGAATTTCCCTGCTAATTGCAGCACTTTCTGCAAAGGGAACATCGGTGATCCATAATATTGAGCAAATTGACAGGGGATATGAAAATATTGACGAGCGTTTGCAGGCAATTGGAGCCAGGATCAAGCGAATAGCTTAATTAGAAAGAACAAAGAGTCAAGAGACTAGAACCAAGACTAAATAGATATAAAAAAGGCTGCCGGAAAATGTAATTTTTCCGGCAGCCTTTTTTATTATTAAACCTTAAACCTTAGCCCTTGTTAGTGGCTTTGCATTTCAGCTTTACGTTTCTTAAGTTGCTTTTCAAGATCTTTCACAGTTTCTGCTGCTGCGGCTTCAAAGCTGTCGGAGTTTGAGGAGGCGTGGATCTTTGGGCCCGGAAGGCTCAATTCGATCGCACAAACTTTCCCGTTTCCATTAGTAGATTTTTCTTCCTTGAACATTACATCTGCAGAGATGATCCAGTCGTATTTATTCTCAAGTTTATCAAGTTTTCTTTGAACAAGTTGTTCAGCTGAAATTTTAGTGTCGGTGTGTACAAATTGAATGTTAGTCTTCATATATCTTCTTTTTTGCTTAAAATATTAATTCCAAGATACCAAAATCGCTTCGGAAAATCTTGGGTTTATAAAAAATATAACGTTCCTAAAATGGCATTTTAGGGAGCTGCTGTTACTCCGGAAGTTGTGATAGCAATCTCATTAAACTCTACTTCTCCATCTTCCTGAAGTTCATATTCAAAAATTGACTTTCCCTGCACATGGCCATCATCATAAATTGCCAGCACCCAATCTTCAGAAATTACCTGAACCTTCCGGAATTCCATGCTGCCTCCAAGCATAGCTTTTAAAGGAATTAGATCCTTTTTATTCTTCAGGGCATTAATAATGTGCTCTTCGGGATTATCAATATCCTCAAAATCCTTTCCGAAGAAAATAGAGTAGTCATTTGCGTAATAATCTATCTCCCGAAGGTTGACCAGGGAATCGTTAAGCTCCTGTTGCCGGTTTAATTCCCGGGTGAGGGAATCAATTTCTGAAGTTTTAACTTCCATCTCCCGGTCATCATTTTTACAACCGGAAAGCACCAAAAAGAGGGTCAAAAATGCCACTTTTGGAAAGTATGATTTACAGATCATAAATGTTGTTGTATGAATTGCCGGGAGTCACAAAGAATTCCCCGTTTACATAGCGGAAGTTACGTTTTATTCCTGCAATCTTCTTATGATCTTCCTCATCCAGTTCCACATTGATGCTTTCCAGATTGGAAATTATGTGATCTTTCGAAGTGGATTTTGGAATCACTGCAGTTCCCCGGGCAACAGCCCATTTAATAAGGACCTGGGCAGGTGAAACATCATGTTTTTTAGCTACTTCCAAAATTGCCGGTTCCTTTAGAAGGGAAGGCTCATCCTCAGCTTTCATTTGCGCACTTCGGTCACCGCTTCCAAGGGGTGAGTAGGCTGTGCAGTGGATATTATTTTCCTTACAGAATTGTAAAAGCTCGGGCTGCGGCAGGAATGGATGTAGCTCCACCTGGTTCATTTCGGGAACTTCATTAGTTTTTGACATGAGGTCGTCCAGCTTTTTACTGCTGAAATTCGATACTCCAATATGTTTTACCAAACCTTGTTTTTTAGCTTCGATCATGGCATTCCATGTCTCGATCAATGGAACTTCCTCCAGGGAAAGATAATCTTCATCTTTAGAAGGAAAAGATACTCCATGCTTAAACGCGACCGGCCAGTGCATTAGGTAGAGGTCCAGGTAATCAAGTTGCAGGTCTTTAAGGGTTTGCTTTAGGGCCGGGATTACATGCTCTTTTTTATGAGAATCGTTCCATAGTTTGGAAGTCACCCATACGTCCTCTCTTTTGATCTTCCCTTCCTTAAATATTTCATTGAAGGCATTCCCAATTTCGGCTTCATTGCCGTAAGTTGCTGCACAATCTACATGGCGGTACCCATTGTTTAGCGCAATTTTTACTGCTTCTCCAACTTTTCCTTTATCAGATTTCCAGGTGCCAAGGCCTATAGCCGGCATTTTATCTCCGTTCTTGAATTTTAGTGTTTCCATAGTATAAATTTATTTCCTGAATTTAAGCATGAAAAGCCGTCTCCCAAAGGAATTGAGCGGGTTTAGCAGAAATTTAATATCAGGTAGAATCACTAGGTTAGAAATTAACTTTCAATTTTTCAAAAATGGATAAAAAAGCACGGACCATTCTTTTTTTACTGAAAGCAAATAGTAAGGGGAGAAACTTTTCTATTATGTAACAAACCTTTTTCTGGTTAAAATCTTACATCTGAAGGTGAATCGCACAATCAACGTCTTGGGTGGAATTCCTCCATAACTTTTCGCAGGTGGGAGCGATCCAGGTGGACGTAAATTTCTGTTGTGGTAATACTTTCATGCCCCAGCATTTGCTGAATGGCCCTAAGATCGGCGCCGTTTTCCAGCAGGTGAGTGGCAAAAGAATGCCTGAAGGTGTGCGGACTTATCTTTTTATTCATTCCCGAGGCGACAGCAAGTCGTTTTATAATGGTAAAGATCATGGCACGGGTAAGTTTTTTTCCGCGGCGGTTCAAAAACAGGGTGTCTTCATGCCCTTTTTGAATATCCTGGTGTGACCTTATATGATCAAGATATAGATCAATGTATTTGCGAGTGGCTTCAGCAATTGGGACAAATCTTGATTTGCTTCCTTTCCCTGTTACCTGAATAAATCCTTCTTCAAAATATAAATCACTTAAGCGCAGGTCAATTAGTTCAGAAACCCTTAGCCCACAGCCGTAGAGGGTTTCCAGGATGGCACGATTTCGTTCTCCTTCAGGTTTGCTCAGGTCTATGGCTGCAATAAGAGCATCAATTTCATCGGTAGAAAGTGTATCCGGAAGTTTACGGCCGGTCTTTGGTGACTCAATAAGCTCCAGCGGATTCGTCTTTCGATAATCCTCAAAGAGCAGGTAATTAAAAAATCCGCGTAGGCCCGAAATGATTCTGGCCTGTGACCGCGCATTTACCTGTTTTGCCAGGGAATAAATGAATTGCTGCAGCTGTTCTTCAGAAATAGATATTGGGGAAACATTGATTTCATTGGCTTCCAGCCAGTTTGCCAGTTTCTCAACATCAAAAGAATAATTTTCAATGGTATTGGCAGCCAGACCCCGTTCGATCTTGAGGTAATGTTTGTAGTCCTTTAAAGCGTTTTCCCAGTTCACAGGTTAAAGATAGACGCTAAAAGTAAGGATTTACGAGTACTTTAATATAAACTGAGATTTTCTTAACACTATCCCTCCTACATTTGTCCCAAACTTAAAAACATAGAACTATGAAAAAGTCGATTTTATTTATTGCAGCTATGCTATTAAGTACAACGTTTGTAGCTGCGCAGGAATTCGTTTATTTTGGGGCAAAAGGAGGAGTGAACTTCTCAACCTTCTCGGGAGACGGATTTTCAGATTTTGAAGATGAAAGCTCGAGGACAGGATTTCATTTAGGGTTGTTGGCCGAGGTACCGGTGAGCGACAGGTTCTCGATCCAGCCGGAAGTGCTTTATTCTGCCCAGGGATTTGACATCGTAAGAAGAGATAATAACGATGATGTTGAACACCAGTTAGATTATATAACTGTTCCTGTTATGGCAAAGCTTTATGTACTCGAAGGACTCGCACTTGAGGCAGGACCGCAGTTTGGTTTTGTTGTAGAAGAGGCCATAGACTTTGGAGATACCGAAAAGGAAATTTTCAATGACAACAGGAACGATTTTGATCTAAGTGTTGGACTGGGTGCCTCCTACAAATTCAGTAAATTTTTTGTTTACGGTCGCTACAATGCGGGGATGACAGATATTTATGATGTGGAAGGAGTAGATGTAAAAAACTCAGTTGTACAGGCAGGTGTAGGTCTGTTGTTCTAACAGTTAATTTTTTAAACTCATCAAAAGGGCAGTTTTTACTGCCCTTTTTTTATCATGATTTTTTGGAAACAAGTGTAAGGTTCCACTTACAGGGAAAAATTAATAAATCGATTAATGTAGGTTGTAAATGACTAAATTGGTGGTAGTTAACTTAAAACAACTTTAATGATGAAAAAATTACTTCTTATTGCAGTACTTGGATTATTTAGTTTTAACGCTGCACATGCACAGACAGGTTTAACAGGTGTGAGAGTGGGTGTAAACGCCGGTATTCCCGTTGGAGACGTCGATGATTTTGCCAGTTTTAAGGCAGGAGCCGATCTGGCCTATATGATAAGCCTCATGGATATTGTACAGGTAGGGCCAATGGTGGGTTATTCTCATTATTTTGGGAAAGATGGTTTTGATGATTTTCAATATTTACCTATCGCCGCATCCGGAAGGTTAGGACTTCCCAGCTCTTTCGTTGCAGGTTTTGATCTTGGGTATGGTGTAGGTCTTAGTGACGGACTTGACGGTGGATTGTACTGGAGACCTTCAGTGGGTTTTCAATTTATGAACTTCGCACTTATGGTTTCTTATGAAGGTATCACCGAGGATGCTGTTGATGTATCTTCTCTAAATTTAGGAGTCGAATTTAAATTCTAGAATAATTTTAAAATCACCACCTGATTTATTTAATGTAGGTGGTATATACCTGAACATTGAAAGGCAGATTTATCTGCCTTTTTTTATGCCTTTATTTTTTACATTTACCTTATGAAACTTTTGATCATTAACGGCCCAAATCTCAATCTGCTGGGCAATCGCGAACCTGGAACTTATGGAAATGAAACTTTTGAATCCTATTTTCAAAAGCTTCAGCAAAACTTTCCAAATGTGGAGTTGGATTACTACCAGTCAAATATAGAAGGTGAAATTATAAACAGGCTTCAGGCTGCCGATGGAGAGTTTGATGGAATTGTCTTAAATGCAGCTGCCTATACTCATACTTCGATAGGAATAGGGGACGCCGTTAAAGCAATTTCCACGCCGGTAGTAGAAGTTCATATCTCCAACACTGCTGCCCGGGAGGAATTTCGTCATCGTTCGTTTATTGCTCCAAATGCAAAAGGAGTTATCCTGGGCTTCGGGCTGCAGAGTTATGAGCTGGCTGTGAGGAGTTTTTTGTAAATATTTCTTTGCAATAGGTGATTTGAACGTCAATAAAGACGTTTTTGTCCAATTTGTAGGACTGCATTTGTAATTTTAAGAAAATTTTATATATGTTTGATCTTACTAACTTAAATTTCAAACAATTATGAAAAAAATTATTTTTGTTGTTGCAGTCCTCTTATCGGCCGGCACAATTAAGTGCCCAGGAGTTTGTAAAATTTGGAGCTAAAGCCGGGGTGAATTTTGCTTCTCTTGGAGGTGATGATACAGACGATCTGGATATGAAAACCGGTTTTCATTTGGGATTGGTTGCCGAAATTCCTTTTGGGGAGAGCTTTGCTTTTCAACCAGAAGTTTTATATTCTTCTCAGGGAGCTAAAACCGAAGGTAGTGAAACCTTTGAAGGAATGACAGCCTCTTATGAAGGGAAATTGAATATGGATTATATCAATATTCCTTTATTAGCAAAATACTATGTATCTCCTAATTTTAACATTCATGCAGGGCCACAGCTTGGCTTTCTTGTAAAATCTGAAGTGGAAGTAGAATATTCCTTTGAAGGAGAAACTGAAACAGAAACTGAGGATATTAAAGGATGAAATTAATGGATTGGATTTTGCATTAGCAGCTGGTTTGGAATATCAATTGGATATGGGGCTATTTTTTGAGCCCGTTACAATTTAGGTCTTTCCAATATCTGGGATTATGAAGATGAAGATGATTATTCTCAAAAGAATAATGTGATTCAACTGTCAGTTGGATTTATGTTTTAAATAAAATATTGAACATAATAAAAGCGGAAAATCAATCTTCCGCTTTTTTTATGCTTTTTAAGTACCTTCCCGGGATGAGAAAAGCTTATTTAAACTGGAGTTCAGGGAAAGATGCTGCATATGCCCTCTATGTAATTCAGCAACAAAAAGAATTTTCTGTAGAAAAGCTGGTAACAACGATTAATTCCGAAAACAGCAGGGTATCCATGCATGGCCTTCGTAAGGATTTGTTGCTAAAGCAGGCACAAAGTATAGAAATTCCCCTGCAGCTCATTTCTTTGCCTGGTAATGTTCCCATGAGTGATTATAATAAGATCATGGAACAGGAAACTCAGGAATTAAAAGCCTCCGGGTTTACTCACAGCATCTTTGGAGATATTTTCCTGGAAGACCTTAAGGAATACCGGGAACAGCAGCTTCAAAAAGTGGGTTTGCAGCCGGTCTTTCCGCTGTGGAAAAAGAATACTTCAGATTTAATGCAGGAATTTCTTTCTGCAGGATTTAAGGCAATTACTGTAAGTGTAAATGCAAAAGTACTTGACCAATCTTTCTGCGGAAGGCTCATAGATGAGCAATTTCTGGCCGATTTACCCAAAGGCGTTGATCCCGCAGGGGAGAATGGTGAATTCCACACCTTCGTTTTCGACGGACCCATATTTTCTAAACCTGTTTCCTTTCAAAAAGGGGAAATTGTGGAACGATCTTTTGAGCCGGTCAAAAATGAAGATGACAACTGCTTCAAAAAAGAACCGGAAGCCTGGGACACCAGGTTTTATTATTGTGACCTAAAATAATTCAGAATTTAAAATTCAAGATTCAGGATTGTTTCTAAAATTTACGATTGAATTAATTGAATTTGGTGCCTCTTTCTCAATACTCAATTCTAATTTCTCACTACTAACTCAATTAACACAAATTTATCCTCCTCTTCTGTGAGATATTGACGCTATCAATTAAATTAGGGCATGGAAAGGCAACATGTGAGAAAAGGATTTATTTTTAAGAAGTTTGAGGCAGAGAATATTCCTCCCTTTGATAAACTTTTTGAGATTTTTAAAGAGCTCATTACCCATACATCCGGGGATTTTGATGAAGCTATAGACTGGCTGCGACAATTAGACCAGGAGTATAAACTTACCGATGAGAATTATACCATTGATGACTTTATTGAGGACCTCAAGAAAAAAGGTTACATCCGTGAAGAGATAGAGGGGAGTGGCGGCATGGCTATTACCGCCAAGACCGAAAGGGCTATTCGCCAGCAGGCGCTCAACCAGATCTTCGGAAAGTTGAGAAAGAGTAGATCGGGTAATCATAACACTAAACAATCGGGATTAGGCGATGAGCACACGGGAGAATTCCGGAATTATAATTTCGGAGATTCCCTGGATAAAATATCTATGACCGAATCTCTTCGGAATGCACAAATTCAACATGGTGCCGATGATTTTCATATGACCGAAGATGACCTGGTTGTAGAAGAAACGCATCATAAAAGCCAGATGAGCACCGTACTCATGATAGATATAAGTCATAGTATGATCCTCTACGGCGAAGATCGTATCACTCCGGCGAAAAAAGTGGCCATGGCTCTTGCCGAATTGATCACCACCCGATATCCCAAAGACACTTTGGACATCCTTGTCTTCGGGAATGATGCATGGCGAATTTCAATAGGTGATCTGCCTTACCTGCAGGTGGGGCCATATCATACAAATACAGTTGCCGGTCTTGAACTTGCAATGGATCTTTTGCGCCGCAAACGAAACACCAATAAACAGATCTTTATGATCACCGATGGTAAACCCAGTTGCCTTAGGGAAAGAGACGGCAGTTACTACCAGAACAGCGTTGGCCTGGATCCTTATATCGTTGAAAAGTGTTACAATGCTGCCAGCCAGGCCAGGAAACTACATATTCCCATAACCACCTTTATGATCGCACAGGATCCCTATCTGGAGCGGTTTGTTCGGGAATTTACGCAGGCGAATCAAGGGAAAGCATTCTTTACCGGACTTAAAGGACTGGGCGAAATGATCTTTGAGGATTATGAAGCCAACCGAAAGAAAAGGATCAAAGGATAAAAATACTGAAGGCTCAAAAAAGCCATTTTAAAATAAAAATTTTGCAGAACATGGATATAAAGAAGCTCACCACATTTGGTGCATTGAAGGACTCCGGTTATCAAAGTAGAAGTATAAAAACAGAACTACGGCAAAACCTGCTGAACAAAATAAAAAAGAATGAACCCACTTTTGAAGGGATACACGGTTATGAAAACTCTGTCATACCTGAACTTGAGCGGGCCATTCTCTCAAAACACAATATTAATTTTCTTGGGTTAAGAGGACAGGCTAAAACCCGTCTTGCGAGAATGATGGTGGACCTTTTGGATGAGTGGATGCCCATAGTTGAAGGATCTGAGATCAATGATGATCCCTTTAATCCAATTTCCCGATATGCCAGGGAGCTGCTAAAAGAAAAAGGGGATAAGACCCCTATCTCCTGGGTTCACAGGAATGAACGTTTCTATGAAAAACTTGCAACACCAGATGTAACTGTAGCCGATATCATTGGAGATGTAGATCCAATAAAAGCTGCAAACCTGAAGCTTAGTTATGCAGACGACCGGGTGATCCACTACGGAATGATCCCACGGGCCAACCGCAGTATTTTTGTGATCAACGAGCTGCCCGATCTACAGGCGAGGATACAGGTTGCCCTTTTCAATATCCTGCAGGAGGGAGATATACAAATCCGCGGATTTAAATTGAGGTTACCACTGGATATGCAGTTTATATTCACTGCCAATCCCGAAGATTATACCAATCGCGGCAGCATAGTTACCCCTTTAAAAGACCGAATTGGCTCGCAGATCCTCACCCATTATCCACTGGATGTTAAGACTGCAAAAAAGATCACCCAGCAGGAAGCGAAGCTTGAGCAGGGGCAGACAGATATGGTGCACGTGCCCGAACTTGCAAAAGATCTTTTGGAACAAATAAGTTTTGAAGCCCGGGACCATGAATATATTGATGCCCGCAGTGGAATAAGTGCGAGGCTGAGTATTACGGCATATGAAAATCTTTTAAGTACTGCAGAAAGAAGAGCCGTGAAAAATGGAGAGGAAAAAACTCTGCTTAGATTCGGCGATTTTCTTGGGGTCATCCCTTCCATTACCGGGAAGATCGAGCTGGTTTATGAAGGAGAGCAGGAGGGAAGTGCGGTAGTTGCACAGGAACTTATTGGAGAAGCCGTAAAAACACTATTTCCAACGATGTTCCCTAAGATCGAAAAGCTACAGAAACCAGATGCCGAAGATCCCTATTCCGAAATTGTGGAATGGTTCTTTTCTGAAAGCGGATTTGAATTACTGGATGAAACTTCTGAAGAACAGTATAAAGAAGCTTTGGATTCTATCCCTGCACTGGAGAAGCTTATCAATAAATATCAGCCAAATATCTCTGAAGAAGATAAATACTTTCTAAAGGAATTTGTTTTGTGGGGGCTTGTAGAATATAAAAAGCTCAACAAATTCAGGTTTGCTGAAGGTATGCAGTTTAAGGATATCTATGGAAGCTATATTGAAGGTTTAAGGCTAAGGAATAAGGAGTAATGATTGATTATTTTATATTGAATATTTAATATTAAGCACCAAGCACCAAGCACCAAGCACCAAGCACCAAGCACCAAGTACCAAGTACCGAATTCCAATTTGCCGTCAGTTCGAGTTTTTTTATTTGCCACGATAGGGGCGAAGAAAAAAGTATCGAGAACAGAGGCAAAGAAAATTCTAAACATCAAATTTTCACCCGCCGAAGCCTTGACGAAGTTGTTCGGGCCCTAGATCGAAAAACCACCCCGCCCTACGGGCACCCCTCCGCAGGAGGGGAAGGATAAAACAAAAAACCTCCGGAAAATTTTCCGGAGGTTTTTACTTTCTGTGAAACTGATTCAATAGCCCCACATTATACAATATTCAATATACAATATACCTTTTAAAGGTGAATCACTTCCCCATAAGCATCGGCTACGGCTTCCATCACAGCTTCACTCATAGTTGGGTGAGGGTGGATAGCTTTAAGTACCTCGTGACCTGTAGTTTCAAGTTTACGTCCCAGTACAGCTTCAGCGATCATATCGGTAACGCCTGCACCAATCATGTGGCAACCTAACCATTCTCCGTACTTCGCATCAAAGATCACTTTTACGAATCCGTCAGGAGTACCGGCAGCTTTAGCTTTTCCGGAAGCTGAGAATGGGAATTTCCCAACCTTCAATTCGTAACCTGCTTCTTTGGCTTGCTTTTCGGTCATTCCTACAGAAGCTATTTCAGGCGTGGCGTAAGTACAACCGGGGATATTTCCGTAGTCAATTGGCTCAACGTGCATACCCTTGATCTTTTCTACGCAGGTGATCCCTTCCGCAGAAGCGACGTGTGCAAGAGCAGGTCCCGCAACTACATCTCCAATGGCATAAATACCCTGAACGTTGGTCTGGTAGTACTCGTTTACTAAAATTTTATCTTTATCGGTCTTGATACCTAATTCCTCAAGGCCAATATTCTCAAGGTTCGATTTAATTCCAACGGCAGAAAGTACAACTTCGGCCTCTATAGTTTCTTCTCCTTTTTTGGTTTTAACTTTAGCCTTTACAAGATCTCCGGAAGTATCGACACTCTCTACAGAAGAGCTGGTCATCACCTTAATTCCGGCCTTTTTGAAGCTGCGCTCAAACTGTTTTGAGATCTCTTCATCTTCAAGCGGCACCAGGTTTGGAAGGAATTCCACGATGGTCACATCTGTACCCATTGTTTTGTAAAAGTGGGCGAATTCTACTCCAATCGCACCAGAACCTACAACGATCATAGATTTTGGCTGCTTTTCAAGACTCATCGCTTTACGGTATCCAATCACTTTCTTTCCATCCTGCGGAAGGTTAGGAAGTTCTCTTGAGCGTGCTCCGGTAGCAATGATAATATGATCTGCAGAATATTCTGTTTTCTTATCATCCTTATCGGTAACCTCGATCTTTTTCCCCTGCTTCAGTTTTCCAAATCCGTCAATTACATCGATCTTGTTCTTCTTCATTAAGAATTGAACACCTTTGCTCATTCCATCGGCAACATTTCGGCTTCGCTTAATAACTGCACCAAAATCTTTTTCAGCTTTTTCAACCTTAAGCCCGTAATCCTGTGCATGGTTGAGGTATTCAAAAACCTGGGCACTCTTAAGAAGCGCTTTTGTTGGGATACATCCCCAGTTTAAACAAACTCCACCAAGATTTTCTTTTTCTATAACAGCGGTCTTAAAGCCTAACTGTGATGCGCGAATGGCAGTCACGTAACCTCCGGGGCCACTTCCTAAAACTATAACGTCGTATTTACTCATATTCGGAATTTTATATAACTGAATTAAAGACAGCGAATTTACGGAAATTAAGCTTAAACCAAAAGTATATAGGTTCGGGAAATGCGCTGTAAAATGTCATTTTTGACACCTTCTCAAAAAAAAATTCCTTTCTCCCGGAAGGAAAAAGGAATTAGTAGTAATAATTGCTTAAGGTCTATTTCAATGCCTGCATAACAGCATCATAGTCTGAAACGTCTACTCCTGTATCTATAGCAAAGTCTGAAGGAACCACAAAAAATCTAAAGAACTGGTTCTGTGAGTAAGCGCCATCGAGGGTAGAAAGGTCAAAATTTCCATCAATCAGCAATTCAATGTCTGAAGCGGTATGGTTAAAAACATATTGAATGATCCCTTCTTCAAGGAAGTAGTTTTGCGGGATCATACTCCAGGTTTCTGTACCATCAATAACTTCCCGTCGGTATACCAAAATAGCATCGGATTCCAGCACTTCAATTTCTGCAGGGATATCAATTATGGTAGCGTAGAAATTCCCATCTTCAAAATATTCAAAATCTACATCTTCGAATTCAAATGTTTGTCCTACTATATTAACTCCCGGTTCTCCCGGAGGTCCCTGTGGTCCCGGCTCATCACTGGAGCAGGAGGTAAGGCTAAATGCTATAAAAGCGAATAAAAAGGATATCTTTTTCATATTATTTGGATTTAGGTTTAGATTCAAATTCTATACTTGCCGAATTTACGCAGTAGCGCTGGCCAGTTTCGGAAGGACCGTCATCAAAAACGTGACCCAAGTGGCTGCCGCAATTGGAACAAAGGATCTCTGTGCGTATCATGCCAAAGCTCTTGTCCTGCACATATTCTACGGCACCTTCTATTGCATCATCAAAGCTGGGCCAGCCGCAGTTGCTCTCAAATTTTTGACCGCTTTCAAAAAGTTTTGCGTTACAGGCTGCGCAACAATATGCTCCCTCCTGGAAATGCATGTTGTACTTGCCCGAATGTGGCGACTCTGTTCCCTTCTCCCGAAGTATACGGTATTGTTCATCTGAAAGTTGCTTTCGCCATTCAGATTCTGAACGCTCTATTGGATATTTCTTGACCATTTAATAAGTGTTTATTTTAAATATAAAAAATAGGGAGTGTAGGTACTCTTAAACTATTGGTAAACTTTCTTTGGTAAAAGCTTTACCTATTCCCCTTTTGGAACAAAATTCATTGCTACCCCATTGATACAATGTCGTTTTCCGGTAGTGTTTCTGGGACCGTCATTAAAAACGTGACCTAAATGCCCTCCACAATTTGCGCAGATAACTTCCAGTGCAGAGAATCCTCCGGTCCTGTCGGGCCGGTAATCTACATTGGCTTCACTAAGCGGGCGGTCAAAGCTGGGCCAACCTGTTCCGCTGTCAAATTTATGTTTGGTTTCGTAGAGTTCATTGCCGCAGGCAGCACAAACAAAGGTGCCGGGTTCTTCCACGCGGTTCAACTTACTGGAAAAGGCGCGTTCGGTTCCTTTTTCACGCAGGACCTTAAATGCTGCAGGACTTAATTCGGCTTTCCATTCGGCTTCTGTTTTAGAAACGGGATAGGTTTTTTGCTTTTTTGAATCCTGTGCAGAGCTGTTGCAGCTAAGCAGGAGAAAGGAAAAAACTACGATAAAAATACTTTTCATGATTCTTTTTTACTGAAGAATCAAGAACTATACCGAAAGAAATTGAATGATTCTATTAATAACTTCGGGATTTCCTAATATTCGACGGTGTCCCTGTCCCTGGGTAATAAAAATTTGGCTGTTTTCCAGTTTTTCATGGATCTCATAAGCCGAATTGATCCTTACGTCAACATCATCCTCGTCGTGTACCACAAGGGTAGGGGTTTTCACGCCTTCAGCAGAAACAGCGCCCGAGAGGCTGTCCATGTCCGCTCCAAATTTGTTATCAAAGTAGGATTTCATTTTTGCCGCCACTTTATCGTTCATTTTCATATTACCGGCAAACTCTTTTGTGATGCGGGTTACACTGTTGGCGGTACCTATGATCACAAGTTTGTTTACACTAAGCCCATCAGAAATGGCTTTTAAAGAAGCCATGCCACCAAGGGAATGTCCAATGATAGCTTCAAATGGCCCGTATTTCTTTTCCAGAACTTCTATGGCTTCAATAAAATGAGGCATCATACTCATTTTTCCTGAAGCTTTTCCATGTGCAGGGGCATCAAAACTTACGGTAGAATAACCCGCTTTTACAAGCTCTTCGGCCATAACAGCAAGTTGGGTTCCCCTGCCACTCCAGCCGTGAGCCAGTAAGATCTTTTTTGGGGAATTACCGTAATGATATACTATAATTTCGCGTTGAAAGTGAGGGAGGATTAATTTTTCCTGTTGGGTTTCCCTGTCCATCTTTTGTTCCCGTTTAGGGAGCTTATACTTAAAAGGTGTAAGAAAAAGTTTAGCTGCAAACCTGCTGGCAAGGAATGGGGAAATTGTAGTTAGAATTTTTCCGGCGGCTAAAATATACGAGGGCACCAGCAGCCTCTGTACCGGTGTTTTGTCTTTTTTCTGTTTTGTCATAAAAGGTGAAAGATCGCAAGATACAAATATGAAGCCTTACCGGTCAAGGCTTTTCAAAATTGGCAGGTATTTTGTTAAACCTAATTTAAAGCTTCCGGCGGAGCAGGAGCGATTTAGTAACTTTAACAAAAATCATTTATTATGAAACTTAGACAAATTACAATAATGGTTGGTTTAGTTCTGCTTATGGCAGGATGTAAGACGAACCCTTTTACCGGTGAAAGAAACCTGAACTTTGTTTCCAATTCCCAGATTTTTCCTGCCGCTTTTCAACAGTATGAAGAAGTTCTAAGACAAAATGAGGTGGTACGAAATACTTCAGAAGCAAATATGATAAAGAATGTAGGGCGTAAAGTAGCTGTTGCGGCCGAGAGATTTCTTGATGCCAATGGCTATCAGGGCTATCTTAACGATTACCAATGGGAATTTAATCTTATAAAGGATGACGAGCAAGTCAATGCCTGGGCTATGCCTGGCGGTAAGATCGCTTTTTATACCGGGATCATGCCTATCGCCAAAAATGAAACAGGAGTTGCAGCCATTATGGCCCATGAGGTAGCTCATGCCGTGGCCAATCACGGGGCTCAGCGTATGAGTGCTGCCCAGCTACAACAGGTAGGTGGAGCAGTAGTTGGAGCCGCAGTGGGTGGACAAAGCGAAAGTACACAGCAAATAATTGCACAGGCTTACGGTCTGGGAACCAACCTTGGCGGAATGTTACCGTTTAGCCGAAGCCATGAAAGTGAGGCAGACAGAATTGGATTAACCTTAATGGCTATAGCTGGATATGACCCTGCAGAGGCTGCCAATTTATGGAGAAGGATGGAGCAGAACAGTGGAGGACAGGCACCACCTGAATTTCTAAGTACTCACCCAAATCCTCAAACCAGGATCAAGAACATTGAAAAATGGTCTCCCCAGGCTAAAGCCGAGGCTCGTAAATATGGAGTGACTTCCTTTCAATAAGAGGTATTAAAAAAACAGTATTTTAGGAGCTGCCAATTTTGGCAGCTCTTTTAATTTACTCCCATATGAATAAGCTCCCGAAAGGAAGTAAAAAACTAATCAATGCCTGGGCTTTTTATGACTGGGCAAATTCTGTTTACAGTCTTGTAATTGCCTCAACCATTTTCCCCATTTTTTATGCGGCACTTACTATTGTAAAAAATGAGAAAGGGGAAGTAGTGCATGACACCGTGCAGCTATTGGGATTCAACTTTAATAATGATTCTCTTATAAGTTATGTTACAGCCCTGGCATTTATGGTAGTGGCTTTGATAAGTCCATTCCTATCGGGCATTGCCGATTATGTAGGGAATAAAAAGAACTTTTTAAAATTCTTTTGTTACCTCGGGGCCTTGTCCTGTATAAGTTTATACTGGTTTACCATCGAGAACTTATGGTTTGGTCTCACGAGTTATTTTCTGGCCCTTGTTGGATTTTGGGCAAGTCTGGTTTTCTACAACTCCTATCTTCCCGACATCGCTTTTCCTGAACAACAGGATAAAGCCAGTGCAAAAGGTTTTTCCCTGGGCTATATTGGCAGCGTAGTCCTGTTGATCATTTGTCTCATGATGGTGCTCAACTATGAATGGTTTGGTTTTGAAGATGAGGGTATGCCTACGCGTTTGTCTTTTGTTCTCACAGGGGTATGGTGGATAGGATTCAGCCAGATCACTTACTATTATCTTCCGAAGGGAAACAAAAAGGAAAAGCTTACGAGGGACGTGCTTTTTAATGGGTTTAGAGAGATAAAAATGATATGGAAATCCTTTGAAAATAACCCGCAGTTAAAGAAGTACCTAAGAGCCTTTTTTGTGTACAGCATGGCAGTACAAACCGTAATGTTGATCGCAACCTACTTCGGGATCGAGGAAGTGAACTGGACCGGTCAGGATGCGACTACAGGATTGATCGTAAGTATACTTTTAATTCAACTTGTAGCAGTGGCAGGGGCGACTATCACCTCCCGTCTCTCTTCAAAAATGGGAAATATCCAGACGCTTATCCTGGTGAACGTGATATGGATGGGAATATGTATTTATGCCTTTTTTGTGGAAACGCCAATGCAGTTTTACATTGCTGCGGGACTTGTAGGGCTGGTAATGGGCGGGATCCAAACCCTTTCGCGCTCTACTTACTCAAAAATGCTTCCTGAAGGTACCTTAGACACCACAAGTTATTTCAGTTTTTATGATGTTTCAGAAAAAATAGGGATCGTAATAGGAATGTCCCTCTATGGGCTGGTCACCCAGGTGTTTGGCAGCATAAGGTTCTCGGTTCTTTTTCTTACCGCCTTCTTTTTGATTGGAATCTTTTTATTGCTGAAGGTTCCCCGCACAGGGAAACTGGCAAAAAAAGAAGCGGCTTAAAACCCCTTTTTGACACCTGAGTGAAAGTGGTTTTAAGCCGCTTAAATTCTGCTGATAGTATTTAGTTTTTACTTATGGATCCCGAACCCATAGTCTTGAAATCTTCTTTTTTAGGATTTCCACGGTATTCAATATCGCCTGAACCCGGGGTGCTGGCCTTTAGAGATTCTGAAGCATAAACTTCAATATCTCCAGATCCTGTAACCGTAGCCTGCACATTCTCGCATTCGAAATCGAAAGCACTTATGTCGCCAGATCCTGTCACTTTGCAATCAAAATCAACCGAGCTTCCTTTAAGGTCAATATCCCCCGAGCCGGTAATATTTGCTGAAGTATTTTTCGCTTTAAGCGGAAGCTGCACATTTCCTGAACCCGTGATATCGATGGAGAAATTTTCCGCAGTCACCATATCTGATGATCTTATATCCCCAGATCCTGTTAAACTTAATCCTTCAATATCTGTAAAAGGGACAGTGATCACAATATCGTGGTTTCGGGAAGGATTTAGAGAATAGCCTTTTTCAACCGAAATTTTTAATCTGCCTCCATCTACTTCAGTTAAAATATGTTGCTGCAGGTTTTCCTCGGCTTCAACTTTTATTGCTCCTTCCCTGCCTTTTACCAGGATCACGTCCATGGAGCCGGTAAGGGAAACTTCGTCATAACTTGATACTGTTCTGGTCTTTGTAACCATATTCCCGTTACCTTCAATTTTTTTCGATCCCTGCCACCACTGGGCCTGGGTTGCTGTTACACAAAGAAGGGCAAGGAAAAGAGTGATAAATGATTTTTTCATGATCATGTTTATTTTGATGATTGATATAGTTTTATAATTAATCTGTAAAGGAAACGCTTCCAAAGCTGGAGTTCACATAGATCCTTCCACCGGTGTTTTCACTGCGGTAATAACCTTGATAGTAATTATCGCTGCCGCTTTGATTGCGCTTATTCACAGTAAAGCTACTGTTATTAATTCCATTCACGCCTCCAAAAGAAGATTTCACTTCAAAACTAAAAGGGGCCTGGCGATCGTAACCAATTTTTATACCGGTATAATCACTGTTAATGTTCATGTCCTTAAAGCTGGGCATGATCTTTTGTACTACCAGGGAACCATAATCCATGCTTATATCCACGCTTCCATACACAAGGCCCAACTTTATTCCAAGATAGTCGCCCTGTCCTTTGATATTTTTTAGTCGTTCCACTTTTAGAGACCCATAATCGTTGTTGAAGCTTAGGTTCTCTACTTTATGAATATTGGAATCTGTGTAATCTGCACTTAGATCCAGTGTGCCGGCTTCGTCAATGGTGAACTCGGAATAATCTGCATTGATCTCTGCACGTTTTACATAACCAATACTGCTGTTTCGGGTATAGTCGAAATTAAGTTTGTTATTATTTCCATGAAGTTCGCCTATCATTATTTTTCCGTAGTCAGCCGAGATGTGCGCATCCCCTTCAAGTTTGTCAAGGTTGATGCTTCCATAGTCATTGGAAAGATCCACGCGGTTGGTTACCGGAGCTTTCACTCTGTAGTTGATCTCCATATTTACGTTGCTATTGCTGCCGCCAAAGAGACTTCCCCAGAATGAATTATTATTATCTTTTTCAAACAAAGTCCTGGCAGTTACCTGTCCACTGGATTGGTTAAAAGCAACATCTATCTCCCGCAGGCGCTTTTCTACCTTTTCTTCATCGTTGCCGTTTGTTTGTACAAGAACTTCGATCACTACCCGGTTCTGGTCCCAGGTTATTATGTCAATGTTTCCATAGCTGTTATTGATCTTGAGCATGTCATTAGGAGACACATTGAATTCTTTTTTTACACGCTTCTGTTTCGTGTACTTTCCCTTAAAATCTCCTTCTGCACAGGCCACGGCCGGGATAAGAAAGAAGAGGATCAAAGCTTTATATAATATTGTTTTCATGATTGGTGGTTTTTAAGGTGTTTATGTCATTTACTTTTTCAAGAACCATTTTTAACAGGTCAATTCTTTTTTGAAAGTTGGTGATCATGGCGTAGATCACTCTTTGATCCTGGCCACTTTTTCCAAGATCTGTTTTTAAGTTTTCATAATCTTTTTCAAGAATATCCATTTGAGCTAAAGCATCGTTTATAACTGCTTCGGTCTCGGGAGTTTTTTGCTCCTTTAATGCTGCGAGCTCTGTTCTGATTACCGAAGAATAAAATTCCTGGGTTTGCTTCATCTCCGGCGACACATTTGCCAGTTCCTGTTCCTGTGAGAAGGGAGTTGTGAAGATGCCCTGGAAGATTAGTACAGCTACAAGAAAGCTTGCCGCTATTGCCATTACCGGGAGCCACATGGTAATTACTCCATTGTGCCGGGGTATTTTCTTTTGTGGCCGTTTTCTCAGTTTCTCCCTGAAACGGTCTTCGTGCTGCGATGCAGGCTCGGCAACATCGAAATCCAGCCCTTCAAACAGATCTTTTAGGTCGTTGTTAGTTTTCATAGCTCAGTAATTTGGTGCGCAGGCTTTCTTTAGCCCGTGAAATTGTTGTTCTACAGTTGGCGTAGGTAATGTGGAGGATCTCACAGATCTCTTCATAATCATAACCTTCAATTAAATGAAGGGTAAGCGCCACCCGGTAGTTTTCTTTTAAAGATTCCATTGTCTTTAAGATCATTTTTACTTTAGGATTTTGGTCCTCTTCTTCCGAAGTTATTCCTTCACTATCATCTGCAGTATGTTTGAACTGGTCGTTGTATTGAACCTCTGTATAGCGGGTATTTTTGTTATACACCCCAATACTGTGGTTCACCACGATCCTCTTTAGCCATGCTCCAAATGTGGAGGTTCCTTCAAAAGTGTCCAGTTTGTCAAAGGCCTTTAAAAAGCACTCCTGCATGATGTCTTCGGCTTCGGCCGAATCCTTTACAATGCGCAGCGCCACGTTGTACATCGCTTTGCTGTACTTTTTGTAAATTTTCATCTGGGACCGCTCGTCTCCCCGACGGCATTTCTCCAAAAGCTCATCAATATGTGTGGTGGTTAGTGTCAAAATATTAATGCTTTATAATAAAGATAGGTTGCTTTTCCATTTGTTACAGTTTACCCGAAATTTCTTTTAAAATTTATTCTTTTCGTGGCATAACAATTGAATTAATGCCCGTGAAATGTGCTTTAACTGCCTGTTTTACAATGAAAGTAAAGGTATTAAAGTAACTTGCAAATTAATGACATAATAACTGCAGTGACAGTTTGACTTAAAAACAGATATGGGCAGAACAAAATTTACAAATCTTGACAGTCTGTCATTACAGGGGATGGATGAAGATGCAGAGTTAATTCCCTTAATGACTCCTGAAGATGAAGAAGAAATAAATAAAGAAGACCTCCCGGAAGTACTACCAATTTTACCATTAAGAAATACAGTGCTTTTCCCCGGGGTGGTAATTCCTATTACGGCAGGTCGCGATGCCTCCATTAAATTGATCAATGAAGCCAACAACGACACAAAAGTGATTGGTGTGGTTTCTCAAAAGGATGAGAAGGTAGAAAATCCAACTGCAACCGATATTAATAAAATTGGGGTAGTTGCGAGAATTCTAAGGGTGCTTAAAATGCCCGATGGAAATACCACTGTGATCATCCAGGGTAAAAAGCGATTTGAAATAGATGAGGTGATCGAGGATAAACCCTTTTTGAGGGCAAAGATCATTGAGGTGCCCGAAGCACGTCCTGCACAGGAAAACGAAGAATTTGGAGCTATAATAGATTCTATTAAGGATCTTGCCTTGCAAATCATTAAGAATAGTCCAAATATTCCTTCGGAAGCTTCTTTTGCTATTCAGAATATTGAAAGTCCGTCGTTCCTTATCAACTTCGTTTCTTCCAACATGAATCTTTCAGTGGAAGAAAAGCAGAAATTGCTTGAGACAAATGATCTTAAGGAACGTGCACTTTCCACGCTTAAGTTCATGAATGTGGAGTACCATAAGATGGAGCTTAGAAATGACATCCAGAGCAAGGTACAAAGTGATATGAGCCAGCAGCAGCGGGAATATTTTCTTCACCAGCAAATGAAGACCATCCAGGAAGAGCTGGGCGGTGTTTCTCATGAAGGGGAAGTGGAGGAAATGCGCGCCCGGGCAAAAAAGAAGAAATGGCCGGAGAATGTAAAAGAGCATTTCAATAAAGAATTGTCGAAAATGCAGCGGATGAATCCGCAGGTGGCCGAATATTCGATTCAGCGGAATTATTTAGACCTGTTTCTTGACCTTCCCTGGAATGACTTCAGCAAAGATAAATTCGATCTTAAGCGTGCGCAGCGTATTCTTGATCGTGACCATTATGGTCTTGAGGATGTGAAGAAAAGGATCATTGAATATCTCGCTGTTCTTAAGATAAGGAATGACATGAAATCCCCAATTCTCTGTCTTTACGGACCTCCGGGAGTTGGTAAGACCAGCCTTGGTCGTTCAATAGCCGAGGCTCTGGGAAGAGAGTACGTGAGGATTTCACTAGGTGGCCTTCGTGATGAAGCCGAGATTAGAGGGCATAGAAAAACCTATATAGGAGCAATGCCGGGAAGGATCATCCAGTCCCTTAAAAAGGCAGGTACAAGCAATCCTGTTTTTGTGCTGGATGAGATCGATAAACTTAGTATTGGCCATAGTGGAGATCCATCTTCGGCTTTACTGGAAGTGCTGGATCCAGAGCAAAACGGCGAATTCCATGACAACTTCCTGGAAATGCCTTTTGACCTGTCAAAAGTGATGTTTATTGCAACTGCCAATAACCTGAGCCCAATTCAGCCTGCCCTGCGTGACAGGATGGAGATCATCAATGTGACCGGTTATACCATTGAAGAGAAGGTAGAGATCGCAAGACAACATTTACTTCCGAAGCAATTAAAAGAACATGGTCTTACCAAGGAGAATCTAAAAATTGGTAAGAAACAGCTCGAGAAAATAGTGGAAGGTTATACCCGCGAATCGGGGGTGCGAAGTCTTGAAAAGCAGATCGCAAAAATGGTGCGACATGCAGCCAAGAATATTGCGATGGAAGAGGAGTACAATATTAAAATCAAGGATTCAGATGTTCTTGACGTACTTGGAAGCCCCAAACTGGAGCGCGATAAATATGAAGACAATGAAACAGCGGGTGTTGTTACAGGACTTGCCTGGACCCAGGTTGGAGGGGATATCTTATTTATTGAATCCATTCTTTCCAAAGGAAAAGGATCTCTTAATATCACCGGTAACCTTGGGAAGGTGATGAAAGAATCGGCGACTATTGCCCTTGAGTATATTAAAGGTAATGCCGAAGAACTTGGAATTGATCCCGAAGTAATGGAAAAGTACAATGTACACATCCACGTGCCCGAGGGAGCTACACCAAAGGACGGCCCAAGTGCGGGTATCACTATGTTGACCTCTCTTGTGTCTCTGTTCACGCAGCGCAAAGTGAAGAAACATATCGCCATGACCGGGGAGATCACCCTGCGTGGTAAGGTGCTGCCCGTTGGCGGAATTAAGGAAAAGATCCTTGCTGCCAAAAGAGCTCATATTAAGGAGATCATACTTTGTGTAGAAAACCGCAGGGATATTGAGGATATCAAGGAGGAATACCTAAAGGGACTTACCTTCCATTATGTAAAGGAAATGTCTGAAGTTATAGATCTGGCTATTCTTGATGAAAAGGTGAAGAATCCAAAGAAGTTATAGAAAACACCATGTTAGAAAAAGGCTCCGGAAATTCCGGGGCCTTTTTTATTTAGAGAGGTTTTTCTTTAAAACCTGCTTTGAATGCTTATTTTTGCTGAACTGCCAAAAATGGCATTTTTGAGAGCTTTTTCTCAATTTTTTTGCTGAAGAACCATATTTATGACAACAAAGATCACCATCGCAATAGACGGATTTTCATCTACAGGGAAAAGCACTGTAGCCAAACAGCTTGCAAAAGAATTGGGCTACGTGTACGTTGATACCGGTGCGATGTATCGGGCAGTTACGCTTTATGCACTTCGGAAAAAATATATTTCTGAAAAAGCTTTCGATTTCGCTGCTCTTATTGCCGATCTACAACTCATAAAACTGAAGTTCATCTTCAATCCTGAAGTTGGTTTTGGTGAAATGTACCTTAATGGTGAGAATGTGGAAAAGGAGATCCGTCAAATGGAAGTTTCCCAGTACGTAAGTAAAGTGGCTGCAGTGCCCGAAGTTCGGGAAATGCTGGTGGCTCAACAGCAGGAAATGGGAAGGGAAAAGGGAATTGTCATGGACGGTCGCGATATTGGTACGGTGGTCTTCCCCGATGCCGAACTTAAGATATTCATGACAGCCAGCGCCCGGGAGCGCGCCCAGAGAAGGTTTAAAGAGCTTTCTGAAAGAGGGGAAGAAGTGACATATGAGGAAGTTCTTGAAAATGTCGAAGAAAGAGACCTTTTAGACACCACAAGAAAAGATTCCCCGCTCGTAAAAGCATCAGATGCTAAAGAAATTGACAATTCTCACCTTACCCTGGAAGGACAGTTCGAGAAGATCCTGGAGCTTTACAGTGAAGCAATAAACAATTAGCAACTATCCATAATCAGGAAATTCCAAATTCCAGGCACCAAATTCCAAATTTTCACAAATGTCACCTCGAGCCCTTCGGCTATCGCTCAGGACAGGCTCGTCGGGAGGTTCTTGTTAAGGCAAAATTTGAAGCTTTACCCGCCGGAGCTAGAGGCGAAGGAGGGCCAAATTCCAATTGCTTAATTTGAAGATTTGTTGATTTGAGGATTTGAAGATGAGAAACTACTTTTATTGAAAGACTCTTCTCCTGTCCCATAGGGACAATATATAGGTAGAAAAAGATCCCGCCCCACCAAAATGTCCCGTAGGGACAACATATCGGTATAGAACAATGCCCACCCGCAAACAACACGTCCCGTAGGGAAGAAAGATTTCAGTAATGTTGTTTTAAAAAAGATTTTTCGTGATTCGTGGCAAAAGAAATCCGGTGTTGGAAAGGCCCCTGTCTACCAAATTTTATTGTCTCAAATCTCACGTCTAAAATCTCATATCTATTCATTGTTAATTGTAAAAAATAGTTGTATTTTTGCGCTCCTTTTAGCAATAGGTCGGAGGACTAAAAGGGTTGAAAATCAATATTATAAACACTTCTGTAGTTCTTTTATTGCAAACATCTTCCGGAAGAATACAGGATACAAATTAATTATCAGCAATGGCTGAAGAAAACAAAAATCAAGAAGTTCAGGGTTCTGAAAACGCTGAAATTCAACCCGTAGCAGGAATGGAGACTAAATCTCAACCTGATGCAGAGGTGCAGCAACAAGATCCTGAGCAATTCTTAAAGGAATTCAACTGGCACAACTACGAAGAAGGAATTGATCCTATCGACGATCAAAAGCTGGAAGAATTTGAGAAGCTTGTAGCAGAAAATTTCGTTGACACTTTAAATGATGAAGTTGTTACCGGAACTGTGATCAACCTTACAGATCGTGATGCGATCATCGACATCAATGCAAAAAGTGAAGGTGTAATCTCTCTTAACGAGTTCCGTTACAACCCAGATCTTAAAGTTGGTGATGAGGTAGAAGTATTGATCGATGTTCGTGAAGATGCTACAGGACAGTTGATCCTTTCTCACCGTAAGGCTCGTGTTATCATGGCATGGGATCGTGTGAACAAAGCGCATGATGAAAGCCTTATCGTGAATGGATACGTGAAATGCCGTACTAAAGGTGGTATGATCGTAGATGTTTTTGGAATTGAAGCTTTCCTTCCTGGTTCACAAATCGATGTGAAGCCAATTAGGGATTACGATGCATATGTTGGAAAAACAATGGAATTCAAAGTGGTAAAGATCAACCACGAATTCAAGAACGTTGTTGTTTCTCACAAAGCGCTTATCGAAGCAGATATCGAAGAGCAGAAAAAAGAAATTATTGGGCAGCTTGAAAAAGGTCAGGTACTTGAAGGTACTGTTAAGAACATCACTTCTTACGGTGTATTCGTTGACCTTGGAGGTGTTGATGGACTTGTCCACATTACCGATCTTAGCTGGTCTAGAATCAACCATCCAAATGAGATCGTTGAGCTTGATCAAAAATTGAATGTTGTTATCCTTGACTTTGATGAGGCTAAAACAAGAATTCAGCTTGGTCTTAAGCAGCTTAGCAAACACCCATGGGAAGCTCTTGATGAGAACCTAAAAATTGGTGACAAAGTAAAAGGTAAAGTAGTTGTGATCGCAGATTACGGTGCATTTATCGAAGTTGCTGAAGGTGTTGAAGGTCTTATCCACGTTTCTGAAATGTCATGGAGTACTCACCTGCGCTCAGCTCAGGACTTCGTGAACGTTGGAGATGAGGTTGAAGCACAGATCCTTACTTTAGATCGTGAAGACAGAAAAATGTCTCTTGGTATCAAGCAATTGACTCCAGATCCATGGACTGATATCACTTCTAAGTATCCTGTAGGTTCAAGACACACCGGTATCGTTCGTAACTTCACTAACTTCGGAGTGTTCGTAGAACTTGAAGAAGGAATTGACGGACTTATCTATATCTCAGACCTTTCATGGACTAAGAAGATCAAGCATCCAAGTGAATTTACAAACGTAGGTGATAAACTTGAAGTTGTAGTTCTTGAGCTTGATGTTGAAGGACGTAAGTTAAGCTTAGGTCACAAACAAACCGAGTCTAATCCTTGGGATAAATACGAAACTGAATTCGCTGTAGGTACTACGCACACAGCTGCAATTTCAGAGATCGTTGACAAAGGAGCTACGATTGACTTTAATGAAGATATCACTGCATTCGTTCCGCAACGTCACCTTGAAAAAGAAGACGGAAGCAAACTTAAGCAGGGAGAATCTGCAGAATTCCAAATCATTGAATTCAACAAAGAATTCAAGAGAGTGGTAGCATCTCACACTGCTATTCACAGGGAAGAAGAGCAACAAATCGTTAAGCAGGCTCAGAAGAAAGCTGCTGCGCAACAGTCTCAGGGGAACACCACTATGGGTGATGTGAACTCAGAACTTCAAGCGTTGAAAGATAAAATGGAAGGGAAGAAATAATTCTCTGAAGTTTTAAAATAATTAAAACCTCCTTAGGCAACTAAGGAGGTTTTTTTATACCCTATAAAGAGGTTTTTTTTGTAAATCAAAGACTATCAATTAAATACCCATAAATAGGTATTGTTTTTTTCTGCTGTGACTACTATTTTGAATCTTCTAATGACAAAACCATCGATTATGAAAACCAAAACTATTCAAAAGCTTTTTTTGCTAATTTTTTTAGCCTTTCTTGTAGGTTGTGAAACTTCAGAGGAGCCTGAAGAACCTCAGCTGCCCGAGGTAACTACCAGTATTGCAGAGACTGATGCTGTGATCACGTATACTTCAGTTGAAATAAAAGGAGCCATCTCTGAAAACGATGATGAAATCACCAATTATGGAGTTGTATGGGGAATGAATGCTAAACCTACTACTGAAGATAATGTAGCCCTTCCCGGAGATAATTCAGCGCAAGCAACTTCTAAAAACAGGTATAACAAACAATCTCAAAGCAGCGGATTTACCGTCAAAATAAATGGTCTTACTCCCGGACAAAACTATTACTTTCGCACTTTTGCTACCAACGCTGCTGGAACAGCGTATGGAGAAGAACTATCTATTGGAACCCCGGGTTTGGCAGGAACATCTTGGGAGATAACTTACCTTCATAGTGAAGATAATTCCTGGATAGGTCATGTAGATTTTTACGAGGACGGCACAGCTTTTTATACAGAGCCCGCTAATCCCGGCATGTTTGACATGTGGGGAGAATGGAGCATGGATGGAAATACGCTCACTTATGATATGATACCCGATGATGAACAAGATAATTATATTCTCACAGGGGAATTAATTGAAAATGAGTTGAGTGGTACTTATACCTTTGGTGAAGAAGATAAACCCTGGATAGCCGAGCCTTTACCTTCAGAGTAAGATTAAATCACTTGTTGGAAAAAAGAAAATCCCCTTTTTCACATCATTAAAACCTCCTTAGGCAACTAAGGAGGTTTTTTATTTTTGACCGGTTTAAGGTTTTTTCCTCTTCAGATTCATTTTGAATTAGCCGCACCCACTTGTAAAAATGCTGAATAAAGGCTATCTTCAATACAAACTAACCAATAATGAGCAAAACAATTCTTTTTAAAAATCGTCCGGCTGGAAAACCTTCTACATCCGATTTTGAGTTGATCCAGGAGAAGGATCCGGTTCCCGGGGAGGGGGAAATCCTTCTTAAGGCGCATTATATTTCTGTAGATCCCTATCTCCGCGGAAGAATGCGAAATGAGGAATCATATATTCCGCCTTTTAAGCTGAATGAACCTATGGAATCCATGGTTATTGCTGAAATCGTAGAGTCCAAAAATCAAAATTTCCAGAAAGGGGAATTTGTTTCGGGTATGTTGAAGTGGCAGGAATTGCAGTTATCTAAAGGTACAGGCTTGAACAGGGTGGACCGGGATATGGCACCTTTACCTGCATTTCTTGGGGTGCTGGGGCTAACAGGTTTGACCGCCTTTCTCGCTTTGGATAAAATTGGAAACCTAAGACCGGGAGAAACACTTGTCGTTTCGGGTGCTGCCGGGGCAGTAGGTAGTATAGCCGGACAAATTGGTAAGATCCTTGGCTGTATGGTAGTGGGGATTGCCGGAAGCGATGAAAAAGTAAAACATATAGAGGAGAAATTCGGTTTTGATAAAGGCCTCAATTATAATAAAGAAGAAAATATGGCCGATGCCATTAGACGTATCTGTACCGATGGGGTAGATGTCTACTTCGACAACGTGGGAGGGGAGATCCTCGATGCTGTGTTGCAAAATATTAATAAAGACGCACGAATTATAAACTGCGGTGCCATTTCCCTTTATAATGAGACTGAAGTTCCTACCGGTCCACGACCTGAAGGTATTCTTATCAAGAAAACAGCTTTAATGCAGGGATTCCTGGTTCGGGATCATGTTAAGGACTTCGGAAGAGCGCTGCGGCAATTAAGTACCTGGTTGAAAGAGGAAAGCCTGGATTATGATGAAACCGTGGTAGAGGGCTTTGAAAAGCTTCCTGAAGCTTTCATTGGTCTTTTTGAAGGAAAGAACGTGGGTAAGATGATAGTGAAGGTCTAGAAGGTTTCGGGTTCAAAGTTCAAGGTTCAAGATTTTAAGATCAAAGGTCAAAGTCGAAAGTTTAAACTGAAAGGTTCCGAACTCCACAAACTTGCAACCCGCAACCCGCAACTTTTTAACCCGGATAATCCTTTCCCTGTAAAGTTTGTTCGAGGACTCTTTTGTGCGTTTCCAGATCCTGATTGCTGTAAAGCACAAAAATGATCCTTTTCACTTTCTTGAGGTGGGATATTTTTTCAATGATGGTTGAAAAGGCCACTTTTGCGGCTTCTTCAACAGGATAGCCGAATATCCCTGTGGAAATTGCAGGAAAAGCAATAGAATTCACCTCATTCTGTTCTGCAAGATCCAAAGCATTCCCGTAACATCTGGAAAGTAGTTCCTCTTCAGGTTTATCTTTTCCATAAACAGGTCCGAGGCAGTGAATAACATGTTTATTCGGTAGATCATGTGCGCCGGTGATCACAGCTTGCCCCGGTTTTATAGGTCCCAATGGTCTTGCTTCTTTGGCAAGACCGGGGCCTGCAGCGCGATGAATGGCGCCGGCCACGCCGCCACCAGATTCTAGTTGGGCATTCGCAGCATTAACCACAGCATCACAATCTGCCTGATTAGCTATATCCCCCTGTCGCAGCTCAATGCTTACTCCTGAAATCATTTTTTTCATACCTCTCTAAAATAACAAATTTTTGTTGCCTTTCCTATGCCTTACTGACTTTGGTCATGCTTTCTTAATGCTGCTTTTTTTAATTTACACTAATTAAATTACATCTCTCATGAAAAATAAAGTAGCAATAATTACCGGCGCGGCTTCGGGAATTGGTGAAGCCACAGCGATCCTCTTTGGCCGTGAAGGTGCACAGGTTGTAGTTTCAGACATTAATACTGAAGCCGGGGAGGAAGTGGTGAAACGCATAGTCAAAGCAGGAGGAACAGCCAGCTTCTTTAAAGCTGATGTGGCCTCGGCAGCCGAAAATAAGGCACTTGTTGATTTCGCTGTAAAAACTTACGGTAAACTGGATATCGCTGTGAATAATGCCGGGATCGGCGGGGAAGCCAATAAGATTGTGGACATGAGCCTGGAAGGGTGGCATAGGGTAATTGATATTAATCTCCACAGTATTTTTTATGGCATGAAGTACCAAATCGAAGCTATGCTTAAGAATGGACAGGGCAGTATCGTCAACATTTCCTCTATTTTAGGAAGCGTTGGATTTGAAGGATCTGCTGGCTATGTGGCTGCAAAACATGCCGCTGTTGGTATGACCCGTACAGCAGCACTGGAATACTCTTCCCAAAAGATAAGGATCAATGCCGTAGGACCTGCATTTATAGACACTCCATTGCTCGACCAGTTGGATGATGAAATCAAGAACCAGCTTATTTCCCTGCACCCTATAGGTCGCCTGGGTCGCAGTGAAGAAGTGGCCGAATTGATCCTGTGGCTGGGTAGCGATAAAGCTTCATTTGCTACGGAAGTTATTATCCCATTGATGGAGGATATTTGGCAAGGTAAATGGAAGTACGACAGTAGAAGTATAAAGTGGGAGGTTGCGCCGCTATCGTTTTGATACAAAAATGCTTTTCTTCAATTAGATGAATAGGAGGATTATGTTTATTCAGTGTCATTCCGACGAAGGACAAAATATGTGTTTAATATAGGAAAAAAAGGTAAAAATGAATGACAGCAGTAGCCATTTGTTTGAATTCCGAAGCTAACAAATAAAAAGAGTCTTTTCCTGTGGATAGACTCTTATTTTAAAATTTCTACTGCCAACTGACCACTGCCAACTGACCACTATAATTACCGTCTTCTTCTGTTCCTGTTGTTATTATTCCTGTTTCGATTTTGTGCAGGTGCTGGAGCCGGTTCTGCATTAAGGTCCATAGGGTAAGGATGTCCATCGATTACCGGGATCTTTATTGCAGCCAGTTTTTCAATATCCTTAAGTTCCTTGCGTTCTTCTGCGGCGCAAAAAGAGATTGCAATCCCTTCGTTTCCTGCACGACCGGTTCGGCCAATCCTGTGTACATAAGTTTCAGGAACATTAGGTAGATCAAAATTGAAAACATGTCCCAGCTCATCAATATCAATTCCGCGGGCGGCGATATCGGTAGCTACGAGCACACTTAGATTTCCGTTTTTGAAGTTCTTGAGTGCATTCTGCCTGGCATTCTGACTTTTATTTCCGTGGATAGCTGCCGAATTTATCTTTGCTTTGTCAAGGAACCTGGCCACTTTATCGGCCCCGTGTTTGGTGCGGGTGAAAACAAGAGCATTTTCAATACCGTTGCTTTCCAAAAGGTGGAGCAGTAGCTTCCGTTTATCGGGTTTGTTCGTAAAATAAACCCGTTGCTGGATCTTGTCTACCGTAGATGAAGGAGGAGTAACTTCCACTTTTACGGGATTTTTAAGCATCATCTTGGCAAGATTCTGAATTTCTTCGGGCATGGTAGCCGAAAAGAAAAGAGTCTGCCTTTTTTCAGGAAGGCTTTTGATCACCTTTTTTACATCATGTATAAAACCCATGTCCAGCATCCTGTCAGCTTCATCCAGAACAAAGAATTCAAGAGACTTCAGGTTGATAAAACCCTGGTTCATCAGGTCGAGTAAACGGCCCGGAGTGGCGACAAGAATATCAACCCCACGTTTCAATTTTTGCACCTGCGTATGCTGGGAGACACCACCAAAAATAACCGAATGGCTTAACCTGGTGTGTGTTCCATAAGCTGCAAGGCTTTCATCTATTTGTATGGCTAGTTCCCGGGTAGGGGTGAGGATCAAAGCCTTGATCCCTTTGTTCGAAAACTTTTTTTCATTTAATAATTGCAGGATTGGCAGGCCAAATGCGGCTGTTTTTCCTGTTCCGGTTTGGGCTACTCCCAAAAGATCTTTACCTGAAAGTACTACCGGTATTGCTTGTTTCTGTATAGGGGTGGGAGATGTATATCCCTGGGTGTCGAGCGCCTTTAGTAAGGCCTCATCCAATTCTAATTTTCTAAAAGACATGAAAGTGTATTATGTGAAATGCTGGAAAAGACGTTGCATTTTCTTGAAACAGCTGCTATTTTTAATTCTGAACCGGCTTACAACCTGCCGTGTTTCTCGTAAAGAAGATGGCAAAGATAAGCTTTTTATCTGCCGGTATAACATAAAGCAACAACCGCGCCGTTAATGACCGGAATACGCGAATTGCTGAAATCCATCATAAGGCTGATTAGATTATCTTAATTTTATGCTTTTCCAGTAGTCCCGGAATATTTTCTAAAGAGAACTTCGCTTCCTTAATATCATTTATTTCAGGATCAATGCTGAAGTTTTGAGACGTGGCGAAATCGGCCTTTTGCAGCCTGGTATTGGAGAAGACGGCTCCGCTAAGGTCGCAGTTGGTAAATTCTGCTGAAGTAAGATCGGCTTCAGAAAAATCTGCCTGTATAAGCTTACAGTCTTTAAAAGAGGTGTTTTTTATTTTTAGTCTGGAAAAGGAAGAAAAGCTGAGGAGGCAACTTTCAAACGAAAATGACAATAAGAAAGGATCACATTCATTGAAATTCAGCCCCATTAATTTGCAGTCTTTAAAGCAGACATCTCTAAATGAGGTGTTTTTTATTTTGGAATTGCTTAAATCACATGCTTCAAAAATACATTCAGAAAATGTCATTTTTGAGAGGTTGCATCCGGAAAGATCAAGGGTTTTAAAATTGCAGTTTTCGTATTCCCCCTCTGGCAGTTGATTTCTAGAAAAATCTTTTGCAGTAAAATCTTCGTCCCTAAAATAAGCTGTAGACATTATCTTTTAGCAGCCTTTACCCTTACCGTCTTTGCAATTTTTTGATTCGGCCACTAGATATGCGATACTACCACCAAGATCAATTTTAAGAGTGGTAGAACCAAGATCTGAAGCCAAACGTTTTTTTCCATTTAGCATCAGCTCATTAAAGCCACTTATTGTAAAGGTTTTTGTTTTCTTGTCATAAACTATTTTCTCTGCCTTCTCAATTTCTACTATAGAAGTAGTGAAATGAACATTGCCGGTAAGCTCCACAATTTGTTTGTCCTTGCGCAGCACACTTTGGTCACCAGAGAAGGTGATTCCTTTACTTTCAAAAGTAACAGGGGCCTCCTGTGCCATAACTCCCGTTCCTAAAACCATAAAGAAAAAAAGTACCAGAATTTTCATAGTCGCATTTTTTTGATGCTCACAAGGTATTAATATTTTGCTAATTATTTTGGAAATTTTAAGGAATTTTTGAGGGGTCTTCTCTGCGTTCTTCTTAAAAATCAGCTACTAAAAATGTCATTTTTCAAGCTTAAATAACTTCAGGTTATTTAGGAAAAGATTTAAAAATTAAGGAAATTTATATAAGCTTTGGCTAACGGTTAACGCCCATTAATGGAAATAATTAGCATTTTTCGGAACAATAACAAATACAGGCGAAAACCCAACCCCCATGGAACTTGGCAAAACATATCTGATAAAATTTCTTTTTGGAATCCTGGTTCTTTCCGGAGCAAGTTCCTGTGAGCGATCTGAAGGGGCTTCTCCAATTCAGGATAATTCTTCTAAAATCATTCATACAGATACTGTGAAGCCGTCACCTCCCCAGGAGGTCGAAGAATTGCCACTTTTTGTGACTTACCATATTGACAGCCTTGAGAACATAGCACAAATCGACAGCTTCAAGACCAGGTTTTCTGAACTGCAACAGGAATTCATTCTTGGCATTAACCGAAAAGATGCTTATCGTTTAAGGGCAGGAGACAGGCTGGTAATTCCTGATACCCTCACCGCTAGTTTTCTGGATTATTCGCCTTTTCCTCAAAATTTTGAAATGCTCGACTCTATTCCCAAAGCCGTACTTATTTCAAGAAGGATACAGGGATTTGCCTTGTATGAAAATGGGAAGTTGCTAAAATGGGGGCCGGTGAGTTCGGGAAAGAGATCTACCCCAACTCCTGCAGGACTTTTTTATGGAAATTACAAGGCTCGCAGTAAAATAAGTACTGTAGATCAATCGTGGATAATGCCCTACTATTTCAATTTTATGAATTTTGAAGGGGTAGGAGTGCATCAATATTCCATGCCCGGCTTTCCCGCCAGTCACGCCTGTGTAAGGTTGCGTAAAGATGACGCAATAACCATCTACAATTGGGCGAATCAATGGAAGCTGGATGGAAAACCACAGGTGGTTAAAAAGAATGGAACTCCATTCATGGTGTTTGGAGATTATGATTTTGATAGTTCTGTTCCCTGGCTGGAATTGGCAGAGGATCCTAATTCAAACTACCTGAATGCAGAAGAATTGAAAACCCTTCGCAGGTATGTAACCGAATACCGGAGAGATAAAAGGAATTTTGATCTTCCCGAACTTCCTTCCGAAGAACTTTCGGCACCTCCCCGAAGTGGACTGGAAACTATTCAGTAAAAACAGAAAGGTTGCCGGAAACGAATTTCCGACAACCTGTTCCCTCAAACAATTATCTTACAAACTATATTTTGCAGTGTAGGCTAAAATTGCCTTTTCCATATCTTCTTTGTCTTCTATAAAGGGGATATGACCGCCTTTATTCTCCCATAATAACAAATTTTTGAATTCCAGATCTTCATAATGTTGCGGTCCAACCATAAAATCTGTCTTGCCGTAGAAATAAAGTACCGGCATTTCCATTGTTGAAGTCAGAGGTTTAAAATTTTCCCAGTAGTCGGGATTATCCATGGCGTACCTCCCAAAGTCAAAATTGAAGTTTTCTATTTCAGCTGAAATTTTATCCAGCTCCGGAAAAGTTTGCGGATCTCTTGACCCCATTTTCCAGAATAGATCTTTTTCTCTCAATTTTCCACCAAATTCATTCATTCTCTGTGGAATTGACACCGTATCTCCCGTGCAGGTATAATTTTCTCCCACAAATTCAGCTGCCTTGGGTATCCAACTCTCACAGGCAGATTCCTGTAAATTGATGGTGCAGTTTAACATGATCATTCCCTTATGGGCTTCAGGATATCTTTCAGCATAACCCATTTGTAAGATCCCCCCAAAAGAATGCCCCAATGTTAACCAGCTATCAAATCCCAATGCTTCCCTTACTTCCTCAAAATCGAGCGTCATTCTCTCCATAGAGTAATTTTGATCGGCAGCACTTTGGGATCTGCCAACACCTCTCTGGTCGAGATAGATCATGGTGAAATTTTCTTCCATAAAGTCTCCGGTCAATTTCTCAAACCAATAGCTCCCAGAACCCGGGCCACCATGGAGGTACAGGAGTGGAGTCCCTTTACCTTCCACTTTTACATAAAGCTGTACCCCGTCTGAGGTGGTGATCATCTTTTCCCCTGCGAAAAGGTTAAGAGAAAAAGTAAAAAGTGCCAAACAAATAAAAAGTCTTCTCATTTTGTTGATATTATTTTAGTTGAAAATCAGGACAGGTTTCGGTTTCTTCAAAACCTGTCCTTTTAAAAATGTTTCTTTTTCACTTATTTTTTATACAGACTCCCAAGTTTAATTTTTGTTACAGCCGGAAGTACTACAAGTTGAAATATTTTCAAACTTTTCTTCTGGAGCTGCAGTATTATTTATTTCTTCTGCTGCTTTTCCGTCATTCCCGGTCCATTGCTCCATCACCTGGGGAGCCGGTTTTGCATTTATTCCTTCTCCATAAACGGTAGCACTTCCATAGGTGAAAAATCCTTCCCAGTCTACTCCCTGTGGATCTGTGATCCAGCTTTTTTGGCTTTTGGAATAACAACAGGTACATTCTCCTTCTTCTCTAATAGTACCTTTTGCCTGCTGCATATTGGAGTAGATCTCTTTAAGCTCTTCTGCATTATCGGTTTGGAGGCCCAGGTGTTCGATACCCAATTCGGCGTGGCCGGTAGAGATGGCATAATTGATCCTTGGATCTTCCAGCATCCATTTGGCATAATCTGGCTTTATAACCGTGGGTAATGTGTTGAACAGAGCGTTGTAAAACTCAATGCTCTCATTTAGATCCTTTACTCTTACATGTACGTGGAATGTTTTCATGGTTTAAATTTTTATGGTTTACATTCCAGACGTAAGAAGTTTTAAAAAGACGCAGAATTTTTAATTTTATTTGAGATCTGCTGTAAAGGAGTGCAGGATTCTTTGATTGAAAAAGTGACCAGGCCGCCTGTAGCATCAGTTTCAAAATGGCAGCAGGTGATAAATTCAGCTTTTAGAAGATTGCGTGCCCTCTGGATACGGGATTTGGTTGCTGTGAGGCTAAGGTCAAGTTTCTTAGCAATATCGGCTTGTTTCATGCCCTCAAGATCTGCCATGCGTAGAGGTGCGGCATATTCTTCAGGAAGAAAATCCAGTAAAGGCTGGATATATTCAAGAGCTTCTTTGAAGGCGAGGTTTTCATCTTCTTCAATAAGTTCCACTTCTGTCTTTAGTCCGGCATTTTTTGATTCTCTTCGAAAATGATCGATCATGGTATTGTGAGCGATCTGGTAAAGCCAGCTCCTCACATTTTTTACGCCCGATTTGGATAAACAAAATTTGTAAACCTTCAGGAGCACTTCCTGTAGGATCTCATTGGAAAGATCTTCGTCCTTTACCCTCTTAAGAATATAATTTTTAAGAGCTGTTTTATGTTCCAGCCAAAGCGCCGGTACATCACAATTTGGTGTTTGTTCTTCTATTTGATCCATTGAAATGGAATTAATCTTCTAAAAATAATGATTAAAACAAGGTCAATGGCAAAAAAAAGATCCCGCCGAAGAAAAAAATATCTTCAGGCGGGATCTACAGTGTGGGGGGATACTGTATAACTATTATACCAAAGATTCTGCCAATTCTAATTGCGGTCTTAAAATAACTTCAGCTTTTATAGAATTTGTAATAAGACAGGCCCTTTCGGCTTTGATCATTATTTTTTCAGCTTTCTCTTTGTCCTCTTCATTGAAGATGGTAAGTACCGGCTCAAGAATGACCTGGGACATCACGAACTTTCCATCCTGCTTGGCCAATTTGCCTTTTGCAGGGCAGGTAAGGCTCTTAAATTCAAGCTTTGAATTTTCGGCAATAGCCAAAAATGTCGTCATAAAGCAGCTGTTCACCGCGGCCGTATAAAGATGCTCCGGAGACCAGATGCCGGCCATTCCTTTTGGAAATTCGGGAGGGGTTGCTATTTCAATTTTCTCATTGAGCTCGGGCGAGGAGATTTCCCCTTTACGGTCCGATTTCCAGCTAAGATCTACGGTATAGATATGTTCTTCCATGACTATAATTTATTGGTAAAGTTAAAGTTGTTTAGTTTGAGATTTTCTGATCTTTTTCAGGTTCTACGGCACAATTTCCTCCTGCACAATTCCCTCCTGCACAACCAAAGCCGAAGACTCCCATAGCGGCGACGTAAACTCCTAAGCCAAGTCCCCACCACTGTTCTGCACTGGCCGCCTGGAAGGTTACCAGTAGCCCAATGATCACATAGGCAGCACGTACCCATGTCCAGTTTTTTAATACCCTGTCTTTCATCCTATTTTATTCTGAAGGTTTCTCCAGCCGCCCCCGTTGTGGACTTCTGTAAATCCTGCCATTTCCAGGGTGGTTTTAGCCGAAGCACTTCTCATGCCCGAAGCACAACAAGTGATCACCGGTTTATTTTTATTTCCAACCTTTTTAAGGTTTTGACCAAGGCTGTTTAACGGAATATTCTTTGAACCTTTGATGTGTCCGCCGTTGAATTCTCCTTTTGTGCGCACATCTACAATTACAGCTCCTTGCTGAAGTAGTTCGGCATAATCTGTCTTGGGACCCAGCCCAAATATTCTTTTAAGTGTATCTATCATCTTAGGAAGCTTTAGCCTGTAAGTAATTTACTTGCAGCCATGAGCCTGCATTTGTACATTCAAGTCCGGCCCTGGTTAAATATTGTTCGGCCTGTCCACTTCTCATGCCCGAGGCACAGCACAATATTAATGGAGCTTTCATAGATTTTAATTCTTCAATGGTATCGGGTAATTCGGTCAAAGGAATATTTATTGAACCGGCTACATGGCCGCCATTAAATTCTCCTCTGGTTCTTACATCTATTATTGTCCCTTCGCCGGAACGAATAATCTTTTCAATTTCCATATTTATTCAGTTTTTATAACGGCACAAAAATAAGATCGAATGTCCTCTGGCACAGTTACATTTGTTACATAAGGATTGGGTAAAAAAAATCCGGAATCTTATAAAGATTCCGGATCATCAAATTCTTTTGCTCAACTTAGTTTAGCTGCTCAATTACCTTTTTTAGCTTATCCCGTACCTGGGTAGCTACTCCTCCTAAAGTGTCATTTTCGACTGCCTGCATAGAGGCGACAGGATCTACAGCAGAAACTTCTACTTTGCCGTCTTCTGTTTCCTGAACTATTACATTACAGGGTAACATGGTTCCAATCTTACTTTCGGAAGAAATAGCCTGGTGAGCCATTTGTGGGTTACAGGCACCAAGGATTCGGTATTTCCTGAAGTCGACGTCCAGCTTCTTTTTAAAGGTCTCCTTTACATCAATTTCGGTAAGGATCCCGAAGCCTTCTTTCTTAAGTTCTTCTGTTACTTTTTGAATGGCCGTATCAAAATCGTCCTTTAAGGTAGTCGTGAAATAGTAGTTCATTATCGTGGTTTTTATGTCTGATTATTAAGATACTACAAAAATCGGATTTTAGAAAGAACTATGCAGTGACTCTTGTTACAGACATAAAAAAAGAAAAACCTAAAGGGTAGGATTGTAGGGGAATCCAGGCCCAAAAGGTTTTCATTGCAAATATACCGCAGGGTTATCTATTGATTATTTAAAATCAATAAATTTTTTCTATTTAACAAGTAAGGGAATTAGCGGTTAAATGGATTCATTTGTGCCTACAGGGTTCAGGAATGCCATTTTTGGCACCCTTTGATTTTGCAGGGATTAGGGATAAGGCGCGTTCTGCTATTGCAGTAATGGAAAGGCTTGGATTTACTCCTGGGTTGGCCGAGATCATAGCTCCGTCAATGACGTACATATTGTCATATCCAAAAACTTCATTTTTGGAATTGATGACGCCTTCCGAAGCATCTTTTCCCATTACCGCACCTCCCAGAATATGAGCGGTCGTAGGAATGCCGGCGAGACTTTCCAGCACGAAGGAGGTTGCTTTGCCGTTGACGACTTTGCTGTACCTTTTGGTGAGCTCTTTTGACGCCGGAATATCTGATGTTGGTTTTGTCCCCGAACTAATGCCGGTAGACATTGATCCTAAAAAGTTCCTTTTTAGCCTGATGGTGCTGTCGACACTTTGCATAAAAAGTAAAACCGCAGTACTTCTTGACCAGCCATTAATAAAGTAGGTTTTAAACCAGGAAACCGGAGAACGTAAAAGCTGGCTAATAACATTAAATACGCGTTGGGGCGGAGTATTTCCCTGGGCCATTGGCAGGTGCAGTAATTTCCAAAAGCCCGATCCCCGGGAATACCGCACCACCTCAAGATGGCTGTTCTCATCGGTGTGCAGCAGGCTTCCTATGGCAACCCCTTTTGAAAGATCACTTTCTTTGTTGGCTGTAGAAACGCTGATAAGAGTTTCATTATTCGTGCGGATATCATCTCCCACCTTGTCTGATAACTTCGGAAGACTTTTCTGTTTCAGTTTTAGTAGAAGCTTCACGGTTCCTAAAACTCCTCCTGAAAAGATCACTCCTTTGCTACTTAATTTTCGGGTTTTTCTGAAGAAGGAGGTGCTCGACTTCAGCTTCAGTTCATAACCTCCAGATGGCAATGGTTTCACATCAAGGACTTCATTTTCGGCGAGGATCTCTGCACCCCGTTTTTGGGCCAGCCAGAGGTAGTTTTTGTCCAGGGTATTTTTTGAATTGTATCTGCATCCCGTCATACAACCGCCACAAAAGTTGCAGCCGGTCCTTTCCGGTCCCTCTCCGCCAAAATAAGGATCTTTGACTGTTTCTCCCTCTTTCCCAAAGTAGACGGCCACGTGTGGGTGCTCAAAATGTGCTTTCCGGCCCATATCCTCAGCCATTTTCTCGAGGGCCTTATCGGCATCAAAAAGCCGCGGATTTGGTTCTGCACCTAACATTTTAAGCGCTTTATTATAAAAAGGTCTTAATTCTTCTTCCCAGTTTTCGAGTTGTCCCCAGGAACCGGAGGTGTAAAATGCCTTTTTTGGCACCGGTAAAGTGTTGGCATAGACCAGAGAACCACCACCCACGCCGGTTCCCGATATTACTGCAACATGCCGAAAGATGCTGAGCTTCATGATCCCAAAGAACCTTAGCGCCGGCATCCAGAGCCATTTCTTGAGGTTCCAGTTGGTCTTGGGAAAATCTTCGGCTTTAAACCATTTCCCCTTTTCGACAACCAGGACCTTATAACCTTTTTCAGAAAGTCGCAGTGCACTTACCGAACCGCCAAAGCCGCTGCCAATTATTATATAATCAAAATCGTATTTCATACACGAGGGTCAATACTCCTGCTCTAAATTTAAACTTTTTCAGGAGATAGGTGGCGAAAAATGAGTAGTCCTTTTCTTTAAAAAACTCCATAATCCCAGCGCAGGACCGGGAGTCAAGAGTAAAAGAAGGAATTCGGGTCTTAAGACTTCTGTAAGAAGGTTTACCAGTTCAATACTCACTATTGTAATCGCAAAACCTACAGAGTTAACTACAGTCAATGCCGTGCCTCTGGCATGGGGCGGAGCATTCCGGGCCACGAGGGTGGAAAATAGGGGGGAATCGGCCACCACTACCATTCCCCAGAAAATAAGGAAAATAATTAGCAGGCTTTGCGAATTCTGAAGGAAAACAAAAGGGGAAAATAAACAACAGACACCCGACATGAACAATGCACCGGCAGCTGTTTTTCCTGTTCCTAATTTTTCAGAAAGGAATCCGCCGGCTACGCAGGAAATTCCGCCGGAGCCAATGATCAGGAATGAAAGTAGGGCGATGTTGAAATCGGAAGTAGGATGCACAATTTGGTAAGTGGCCAGAATCACAGGAACAAAGGCCCAAAAGGCATATAATTCCCACATGTGACCAAAATATCCAAAAGCAGCTGCCCGGAAGTTTTGGATCTTAAATACCTTGAAAAGTGCAGAATAGTCCTTATTCGACATAGGGCTGCGGTAAGGTCCATCGGGTACAAAAAATAAAATGAGAAGCCCGCCCAGAGCTGCCAACATAGATGTAATGAGCAAAACCAGCTTCCAGGGCAGATAACCGTTCCTATGAAGGCTCTTAGCAAATGTGGAAAGGCCGTACCCAAAACCAAGGCTCCTACCAGGAGCCCTAGTGATGCGCCCAAGCCTTTCTGGTAATAATCTGATGCGATCTTCATCCCCACGGGATAGATCCCCGCCAGGGAAAAGCCTGTCAGGAACCTAAGCAATAGCAAGCTTTCAACACTATTGTTTTCTTCAATCATTCCCAGGTTAATTAAGGCTCCAAAAATGGCAGAATAGAAGAAAACTTTTGACGGAGAAAACCTGTCTGCAATGCTTAAAAATGCAAAAATCAAGGTTCCTGAAATAAATCCCAATTGAACTGCGGAAGTGAGATGTCCCAGCGCCGAAAGATCAAGGTCGAACGTTCGTCGCAGATCATCCATAACTCCATTCCCGGCAAACCAGAGAGAGGTGCAGCAAAATTGGGCAAATACAATTACAGGTAAAACCCGGCGGGATTTAGGCATCTAATTTTGTTTCTATTGCTAAGAAACAAAATTCACCGGTAAGGACTAAGCCAGAGCTTCCTTGATCTTGTGATTTATCTTTTGAACCGGACTTTTCTTTTTCTCCCTGGTATCTATTCCGAAGAATTCATTTACCGGGCATACTCTGGTGATGGCACTTTCGGCTAATAAAGTTCCCGTTACAATAGATGCTATTCCCCCGAGTCTGTTTTGATATTTTCTAAGAGCAAAGTAGCCTAGCACCATAAGGCCCGGGCCTACAATACTTCGAATCAATTGATCTTCTTTACCTACGTTCTCTTTCATGATTTTTTATTTTAAAGTTCCCTTTAAGATACTATAAACCCCCGGGATATCCAACTATTGACGCAGATAATTCCATTCCAGAACGGGTTGAAAAGATAAAATTAGAAATTACCCATTTCTGCCAGGCTGGTAACCTTGTTTTCCTGAAGATCTTCAGTAAGATTCATTACCTTCCCAAACCTCTGGGAAGCGGTAATAAAGGTGATAAAAGTAATAAGTTCAGCAATTTCAGTCTCCGTAAATTGCTCCCTTAGAAAAATAAAATGAGCTTCCTGAATTGAGGAATGAAATATAGACAAAGAAATTCACATTTTTGATAAATTTTGTGTTGTGAGCAGCTGTTAACTGGTTTTTGGTAAACTATGGGATTTTAATAGGTTCCCGGCCATACCATCAAAGACAAAAAAGTGAAACGGCAATACCGAGTACCAGTACAATCGCCCTGCAAGACCTTCGGGGCGAAAAGTGGCAGTTTGCTGAAGAAAATTTTCACCATTTCTCTCTATGATCCTGAATTCCAGCCAGGCTTCCCCGGGTAATTTCATTTCAGCGTATAGGAGTAAGCGACGATTCTTTTTATCGGCAGCTAAAACTCTCCAGAAGTCCAGGGTGTCCCCGGTATTGATTTCATGCGGATGCGTGCGCCCCCGCCGTAGTCCCACACCGCCGACCATCTTATCCATAAAACCTCTTATCTTCCAGAGTCGGTTGCCATAGTACCAGCCGCGTTTCCCGCCAATAGACCAGATGTTTTGCAGCACTAAATCGGGGTCACCCACAATTTTTTTCTCTCTGCGGTCAACAAGACAACCATCTGTTGGCACATTTATATGTTCAAGAAGGGAATTATCTGCATAACTGGAAGCCAGGGAATCTTTCCAGCTTGAGATCACACTGTTTTGTTCTATTTTTTGAAAGGCAAGCCGTACTGCCTCCTTATAAGAAATAGGCTCTATGCCCAGCATTTTTTCCAGTTCATTATCCTTTGCAATAACTTCTACTTTCATACTGTCAACCAGGTTTACTGCCAGTTTATACGAAGTTGAGGTAACAAAATATAACCAGTAGGATGAGAGCCTGGGAGTCATGACAGGCACAGTGAAAACATACCTTTTAAACCCGCGAACTTCGGCAAATTGCAAAAGCATCTCTTTATAGGAAAGCACATCGGGACCTCCAATGTCAAAAGACCTGTTATAGGTTTCCTCCTTAAGAAGAACTCCCGAGAGAAACTCCAGGACATTCCTTATAGCAATAGGCTGACTTTTGGTATTCAGCCATTTGGGCGCGATCATGACAGGTAATTTTTCCACGAGGTCGCGAATGATCTCAAAAGAAGCACTTCCGGAACCCACGATGATTCCCGCTTTTATGGCAGTTAAAGGAACACTGCTTTGGTTTAGGATCTCTTCTACATTTTTTCGGGAGGAAAGGTGTTTAGAAAGCTTTTCTTCATTGGTGATCCCTGTAAGGTAAATGATCTGTTTGACAGAAGTTGACTCTACCAGTTTGAGGAAATTTTTTGCTGAAGCTTCTTCCATCTCAGCAAAATCACCACTTCCCGAACTCATGGAATGTATGAGGTAATATGCAGCGTCAATATCCTTTATTGCTTCTGAAGAGGGCAATTCTTTTAGAAAGTCTACCTCGAGCAGGGAGATCTTTGAGTTTGAATAAATACCCTCGGTGGGAAAGCGCTTTTTGTCACGAACGCAGCAAACCACTTCATGTCCCTTATCGATTAAGATGGGGAGCAAACGTTTCCCAATATATCCTGTAGCACCGGTGAGGAGGATTTTCATAGCTTAAGCTTAGGTTTGTTGGAAGATATGAAAAGATAGTCAAAGTTCGGCTTCCATACCAACCACTTAAGCAGATAACCGAATAGATAAGTTCTACTATTCTACAACCTGAAAAACCTCCTAACGGTTTTGTTTACTTCAATATCACATTGATTCGAAAAGCTATTAAAGCCCTTGCATGTAATTTTATTTTTCCTGGTCTTTTTCATCCAGAATAAGAAGGTCGGCCGATGCCCGGTTTAAAGCAATGGGGATATTGTTGATCACGGCTGTCCTAATTAAAGTTTGAATGTCGTGCTCATGCCCGTGCGGAGTTTCGGCATCAATAAAGAAGATGATCATTTGTACTTCTCCCTTAAGGATCTTTGCAGCCAGTAAAATATCCCCGCCACTGGGACCATGACCAAAACCTTTTACTTCAATATCAAGCATATCACTAAGAAGCTTGGAAGTGTTGGTCGTGCCAATCAGATTATATTTTAGAAGGGCATCACGATGAACTTTTGCCCAGTTAAGGAGGTCTGTTTTTCGGCTGTTGTGTGCGATTAATGCAATGGTATTCATATTTTTCAACTTTATTTTTGATCAATAAAAAATTCTATGGTGTAATGGGCGTATTCCGGTTGAGTTATTCCTTGTGAATAGATTAAATTTTCCGGCTGACTGTATTTTTGAAGGTAGGCTAAGTTAATTTTCTCTTGTGTAGGATCATTTGTAGTGGTTAATTAGTTAGTAAAATTAAAGAATAAAGCTAAAGCAAGACTAAATGGTTCCAGTAAATATTTCTGAAAGAGCAGAAATTATTCGCTCTAATCTTTTGACATAGATTTAAGATTGTAATTAGTATTTTAGGGCATGACTGATTTTTTTCCCATAGAAGCCAACAGCCCCGGAATTCTGCTGGTCTATGCTGCGATTTTCTTTTTTGCGATCCTTTTCAGGTATTTTGTTGCGGCCGGAATTTTCTATTATTACTACTATGTAAAGAACTTTAGTAAGTATGACAAGAGACGACTCAGCAAAAGACTGGCAGACAAAAAGCAGTTTAAAAAAGAGATATCCTGGAGCATAAAATCATCGGCAATTTTTGCACTCGTTGGTGCTGCGACCTATTGGTTATGGCTGGAAGGACACACTGCTGTATACATGGAGCCGGCTCTTTATGGATATTGGTACCTGCCGGTAAGTCTACTGATAGTTTCCCTCATTCACGAAACTTATTATTATTGGGTACATCGCTGGATGCATCATCCTAAAGTGTTTAGGATAGTACATAAAGTGCATCATGACAGCCGGATCCCGACACCATGGACGGCCTTTTCATTTCACCCCTGGGAAAGTCTCATAGAAGCACTGGTATTGCCCCTGATCCTGATTTTTTTACCTGTCAATGTATATGTGCTGGGATTTTACCTGCTTGTAATGACCATAAGTAGTGTTGTAAATCATCTTGACATAGAGATCTATCCTCTCTGGTTCCAAAAAAGCAGATTTGGTAAACTTTTTATTGGTGCCACGCATCACCATCATCACCATACCGAATTTATGACCAATTACGGTCTTTACTTCACATTCTGGGATAAATTGATGGCTACAGAAAGCAGGAAAATGCAGGATTAGCGGTCTTATTTTATTCTTCTAAAAATCTTTTTCTCCGAAAAAATACCTTTTTTAAGAAGTTGTGCAAATTGACTTTTTGAAGGGCTTATGAGATAGTAATCCAGTTTTCCATCCTTAAAAAACTTTTGCACCTCCATATTTCCCTTAAAGTTATCTATTATTTTTTGTTCATCCTCCTCCATATCTGAGTAGTAAACTGTAATTCGATCCTTTGAGATTTTAAAGGGAAAGACCCACCATTGTGGTGTCGTCCTGTATACTCAGAACGTACCATTCATCCATTTTTTTCAGAACAGCACCGGGAGGGGTAAGATCTCCCGATATGCTGACAATGTCACCATCGGCAAAAACAAAAGAAGTTCTGTCGATAACAAGGGTATCTTCCTGATTTAAAAAGCGTCCTAAAATTTTCTCCGGAAATTCCTGAATAATGGGTGTGTCTTCGGGTTGAGCATTGGTAAAAGAAATACTGCTGCAGGATTGCAACACGAAAACTAAGGCGAATATTATTGCAAAATTCCTCATTCTCATTAAAGATAATTAATAAGGGAGGCTATGGCTTCTTGCCTTTTAAATTTACAACTATTTCAGGTAATTATTCAGTGCAATTGAAACATTTCTGAAGATGGTCTGGCAGGTCTAAATCTTCACTTCCTTTCAATGGTTCCCCGGGATATTCCATTTTTTCTATTGCCTCTCTAAACTCCAGGGCATACTCCTGCAGCTTATCTCTTCGATGCTTAAGTTTTGTCGCTATTTCATTGCCATTGAGCTGTACAAGACTTTCCGGCCATTCCTGCAAAGCCTGTTCAATTCGGGCATTCGTTAATTCCTGTTGTAGAAATTTTGCTTCCTCAATAAAGATCTCCTTAGAAACACCTTTTAGAAAATAAAGATCAAAAGGATAAACATAACCGGGAATGTGATCTATATCTTTTTCAAATGGCCTTACCATGGGCTGCACTAAATGATTGGTAAGAATAGTTGGAATAACACCATCGATCCTAAAAAAGGCATTATCCCTGTCTCCGGGAAGTGGAATCCCTACGAGTTTGCCCTCACGTTTTTGAAGGACCCAACCCCATTGTTTAGTATGCCGGTCCCAATCTCCAATTAGCAGGTCAAAAAGTCGTGCCCGCACCAGTTTCCGTAGATCAATTTCAAGTTCTTTTCCCAGACTGGCCTTCATCTCCTGGAGGTCATCTGTATCCACTATTTCCTGCACGTTTTCATATGAGGTCCAGTTTATCTCCCCTTCAGTTTCATATTCGAGCAGGAATAAGCGATCCCCATAATCTTCTGCATATTTGCCCATAGCCTCATGTTTGGGTACATATACAATTTTGGGGTTTGTATGAAGAATATCAACATGGTCAGACAATGATGCTGAAAGGATTGCGCCGTATGGATGCTGGGCCGAAATCCCGTCATTTACAATATTTTCAAGTCCCAGGGTTTTTGCAATTTCGGGAATTAAAGGATCCGGGTCTTTGTTGACACTTCTTAGACTGTAAAGTTTTCCCTGTTGGTCTAAGACATCAAGGGATTTTGTTTGATTCCCTCCCCCTTCTTCCAGAATATCAAACGAATCCAGAAGAAATATCTCTGCGGGCACGGGAGCCTCCCAGGCTCTACGATAATTCACCCCTTGCATAAACCGTTTTAAGGCATTGGCTTCATAACGATTTGAGGTGATAACCGTGACCTTTTCCCCGGCAGTGTATTCTGCTGAAGCTGCTTCAGGCTTTACAACTTTTGATATAACAACTTCTGAAGGGCCTATGGAGACCGACCAATAGGTAAGGCCAAGGAACAGGAGCAGGAGAATTAGGAGGAGGAGGAAAAATTTCTTCATGTGACAGCGGGCTTCAGCTTGAAAATTAGTAAAATTATACTGTAATACCTGAAGCATCTTAAAGGTGGACTAAAAAACTTCAGGTAAGTTTAACTTTTCAGAAAACAGGTAAGGTGTTTCGACAAAATTCAGATTGTAAAACGAAACCTTAACTCTTCAGCAGGTATCAGAAAAAATTTTGCTCAAAATGACATTTTTGAAAGTCTAGAATTCCATTGCCGAAACCACCTCCAGTCTCACCGGCTGGTCTATCCTCTTTTCAATTTCTTTCTTAATCGCATGTATTCGCTGAGACTCGATATTCTCGGGCCCCACTAATCGAAGAGATACCACCATAGTGGATCCAAATCTTATACGCACATCTCTAAGTACCACATTTTCTATTGTGGTTCCTTCAAGGGAGCGGGTAATATTGGCCTCCTGCATGATCCGGTCAAAGGAAAGTGAAAGGGGTACAGCCACCAGGATCACAATAATCAAAGTATAGACAAGTCCCATTTTTGCCCTTTTGAAAGGGGCAAAGCCCAAAAGTAAAAAGGTGAGTCCTCCAAAGAGTATGATTCCTGCAAGGTTGGTCGCGTACAAAAGTATAGCTCCCGAGAAAACCTCCCAGTCCCACCAGCCAATTCCTATTCCGGCCACGGCAAGTGGAGGAACTAAGGCAACGGCGATAGCTACTCCTGCAAGACTTTTGGCTATTCCTTCATTAGAATGCGCATAAGCCGCGGCAATTCCCGAAGAAACGGCAATACCCATGTCGAGCAGGGTAGGGGAAAGCCTGGCCTCAATCTCAGGTGTAAGTACTCTTAAGGGTATAATAATACTTACCCCTGCTGCGAACGCAAGGGAAACTAATGTTCCCGCAGTAATTGTAAGAAAGCTCTCTTTTAACATAGGTACATCATAACGTACCATACCCATGGAAAAAGAAACTATTGGGGCAATTACAGGAGCCAGGATCATGGCTCCAATGATTACCGGTGAGGAGTTGGCGAAAAGACCAAAGGTGGCTATTAAGGTAGAGAGGATCATCATCACCATAAAAGCAGTGCTAATTCTCGAGTTTGTACGTAAAACCTTGAACAGGTCCTGGAATTTTTCTGTACTGGCCCGGGGGAGGATCGGCAGACTTCTTTTAATGAGTTCTTTACGGGTTTCACCCTTTGGAAGTCCCTCAAATTTTATACTTTTTCTTCCATTTTCTTTTTCGGCTTTTTCGCTGTAGGTGCTTTTTTGTTTCAGGATGACCGCCTGTTTATGAACCTCAAAATTCAGCTCTTTTGACTGTTTTTTCTCTCCATCGATGGTATAATCCATGGGAGCATCGTCACTGACTTGCAGGTTGGGGGTTTTAATTTTTCCTATAAAAGAAGGCAGGCGATTGAGCGTTTTTGTATTGGGGACCAGGCTCCTAACAAAGAACCATAAAAGCACCAGAAGGTTCTGAGGAGCAAGAACAAAAGCCTGAAAAGAGCCGTCGCTAATGGAACTCTCTTCGAGCAGGCGTCTCGAAATTAGCGAACTGGAAGCATGTTCTACAACAATGATCCCAAGAGCTGAGGTATGGATGATCTTTTCCCCATCTGTACTTAATTGATAAGAATGATGAGAAAGTGACGAAACCCTGCGAATATTGTGGATGATATTGATTACCTCCTGAAAAAAGCTCTTTTTGCCGTTTCTTTCTGAAAGTATAAAGATGTCCCCAATATTTACTGAGCTAAAAACAGGAACCTCATTACAAAACAGCAGATCAATGTCATAAGGATCCTCACATTCGGCATATTGAGTAATCACTTCTTCAATATCTTCTGAAATACCCAGGCCTTTTGATGTAAATTTATTTTTGGGGTGGGGAAGGATGGATAAAGACCAGCTGTTTCTTGCTGCCATTGGGATAATTTCTCTCAGGTCAGCATCGGGTAGATAAAGCATGAGGGAAGAGTCTTTATCAATATCAAATTCTTTGTCAAGAGGATAAGATACCAGCTCATGCTTAATATTCTTTAAAAGCGGGAGGATCTTTTCTTCTACAGTTTCTTTTTCTGCTGGTTCGTGTAAAAGGTAAAGCATGAAATTTTTACTGCAAGATAATCTTTAATTTGCCTTTTTTTGAAGGAGGAACTTATAAAAATCGCTTAATTTCCAAGGGAGCCGGTAATTTTATTTGATCCTGTCGAAGGCTGTTCTCAGGAAAAAAATCTTACTTTTGTTATGCTAACTTCTGTAATTATGAGCCAAAAAGTGTTGCTTGCTTCTAAAGAAATGAACATCATTTTACACCGTTTGGCCTGCCAGTTGATTGAAAATCACAATACTTTTGAAAATTCTGTGATCATTGGTATCCAACCCCGGGGAGTTTTTCTGGCAAATAGAATCTACAAAATCCTTAAAGAAGAATACGGCATTTCTGCCGTAAAAATGGGACAGCTGGATATTACTTTTTACCGGGATGACTTCAGGCGGAGCGATAAACCGTTGGAGGCCAATAAAACCCATATTGATTTTGTGGTAGAGGATAAGCGGGTGATCTTTATTGATGATGTGCTCTACACAGGGAGGAGCATAAGGGCTGCGCTTACAGCAGTCCAATCTTTTGGAAGGCCCAGTGAAATTGAGCTGCTAACTCTTATCGACCGCAGGTTTAGCAGGCATTTGCCCATTCAGCCCGATTATAATGGAAGACAGGTGGATGCCATAAATGAGGAAAAAGTAAAAGTGAACTGGAAGGAGAACGAAGGAGAAGATGTGGTTTATCTTATAAGTAACGTATAAACATGAGTGAGTTAAGTGTTGACCATTTACTGGGAATAAAATATCTGAAAAAAGAGGATATCGACCTCATTTTCCAAACTGCCGATCATTTTAAGGAAGTGATCAACAGGCCGATTAAAAAGGTGCCTTCCCTTAGAGATATTACGATAGCTAATTTATTTTTTGAGAATAGTACCCGTACAAGGCTTTCTTTTGAACTTGCCGAAAAAAGACTGAGTGCCGATGTTGTAAATTTTTCGGCCGCCTCATCTTCAGTAAAAAAAGGAGAAACTCTTATAGATACAGTGAATAACATCCTGTCTATGAAGGTAGATATGGTTGTGATGCGGCACCCCAATCCCGGGGCCGGAATTTTTCTTTCAAAACATGTAGGCGCGAGTATCATAAATGCCGGAGACGGTGCGCATGAGCATCCAACCCAGGCTTTGCTTGATAGTTACTCTATACGGGAGAAACTGGGGGAAGTTTCAGGAAAAAAAGTGGTCATAGTGGGAGATATTCTGCACAGCAGGGTGGCATTGTCCAATATCCTTGCCTTGAAACTACAGGGGGCGCAGGTAAAAGTTTGCGGTCCTTACACCTTACTTCCAAAGCACATAAAGTCATTGGGAGTAGAGGTAGAGCCAAATCTAAGAAAAGCTCTGGAATGGTGTGACGTGGCTAATATGTTGCGGGTACAGAATGAACGTATGGAAATAAATTATTTTCCCGAGTACCAGGGAGTATGTACAGCTTTTTGGACTTAATAAACAACTACTGGATTCCCTTGATAAAAAGATCGTGATCATGCACCCGGGGCCAATTAACCGGGGAGTTGAGATAACCAGTGACGTAGCCGATTCCGATCAGGCGATTATTTTAGATCAGGTACAAAACGGGGTAGCCGTAAGAATGGCAGTGATTTATCTCCTGGCATCAAAAATTAAACAACAATGATTATAACAGAAAAAGAAGGATACAGGATCTTTGCAGATGAAAAAAATGATGTTTCTGAATTTGCCTCCTTCCTGGAAAGCATTCATCCCAAGTTCAAAAATGATAATGTGGTTGTGGATATCCTTAAGTATGGAGAGTTACAACTTAATGAGCTTCTTAACTTTTTAGAGCTGTCCAACCGGCATCGTAAGGGTGGGAAATCTTTTGTTATTGCCAATGACACCATCATTATTGAACAGGTGCCCGAAGAGCTTTTAGTGGTTCCCACTTTACAGGAAGCCGAAGATATCATTCAAATGGAAGAGATTGAGAGAGACCTGGGATTCTAGGTTCTTTAATTTTAAGATCCCAAGCCATGAAATTGACTGTTTTAGGCTGTTATGCAGCTACTCCAAGAACCTTTACAAATCCTACCTCCCAGGTACTGGAGATCAATAATGAACTTTTCCTTATTGATTGTGGTGAGGGGACACAGGTAGAATTGCGCCGGCATAAGATCAAATTTGGGAAGATCAAACACGTTTTTATTTCCCACCTTCATGGCGATCATTTCTACGGTCTGGTTGGGCTTATATCCACCTTCATGTTGTTGAACCGAAAAACCGAGCTTCACATCTATGGACCTAAAGGAATTAAGGAGATCGTACTTTTGCAGCTTAAACACTCTAATTCCTGGACAGGCTACCCATTATACTTTCATGAACTTACCTCCACCGAGCCGCAGGTGATCCTTAATACCAGGAAAGTTACGGTAGAAACCATTCCCCTAAAGCACCGTATTTATGCTAACGGATATCTTTTCCGGGAAAAGCCAAAGCCGCGAAAACTTTTAGTGGAAGAAGCGGAAAAATATGATATCGATGTAGCGTATTACAACGGGATCAAAAAAGGAAAAGATGCTATACTTGATGATGGCAGAATAATTCCCAATGCCCAATTAACCGCAGACCCTGAACCACCCGAGAGTTTTGCTTTTTGTAGTGATACTGCCTACAATCCCATATTAGCTGAGCAGTTAAAAGATATTACCGTTTTATATCACGAGTCAACTTTTTTGGAAGAGCACGCTTATCTTGCTGCTCCCACCGGGCACTCTACAGCCCGCGAAGCGGCTGCCATTGCACGAGCGGCCAATGTTTCTCATCTTGTTCTGGGGCATTATTCAACCCGGTACGAATCTATTGAAGGTTTTAAAAAAGAAGCTGCTGAGGTATTTCCTGAGGTACATCTTGCCGATGACGGAAAGGTGCTTTCTTTTTCCAATTAGCCATTCGTCGATTCATCCTGCTTTTAATCTTTGCGTAAAAATCTTTAAATTTTTGTAAGGATTAGGCCTTTTTGGGTTAAATTTTATAATTTTTGTGTAGTTCATCGATTTTTTTGTTTGTTAATCGGAATTAATTCTTACTTTTCCTATCCCAAACCTACTGACTACCATTATGAAGAATTTAACCTATTTCGTTTATGTGATGGCCATTTGTGCGTTTTCTCTTACTTCTTGTTCTAAAGAAAATATTGAGGAAGTTGATTCGGCCAACCTTACCACTAAACTCGCTCCAGTTAATTATTCCTCAATAGAATTAGATGTTCTTGAATTGGTAAATGCATACCGCAGTCAACAAGGTCTGCCTGAGCTACTTTATTTAGATGAGAGCTCCGTGGAAGCTGCAGGACATAATGATCACATGATAGAAAACAATGAAGTGTGCCATGATTTCTTCGGAAGTCGCTACGAGGCACTTGTAAAATCTGTTAGTGCAAAATCGGTAAGTGAAAATGTAGCTTCGGGTTTTAATACAGCAGAAGCCGCGGTAAATGCGTGGATTAAAAGTGAGGGGCACCGCAAGAACATGGAAGGTGAGCACACGCATTTTGGAGTTTCAGTCAAAGAAGGGAAGGATGGTAAACTATATTTTACTAATATTTTCGTTAAGAAATAATTTCACAATAAAGATTTCACTTTTTTCTTGATTATTTAAGGTTAGTTAAATGGGGCTTTTTTGAGCCCCTTTTTTTTGCCAGGACCTGAAGTGGTTCTCTTATGCTGATCATAACAGATAAGACCTTAAGAATAGAATGATTCGTCGCTATACAGAACTTATTTTCGAGACAGGAGGTTCTTTAATAACTCCGGCACCAGGAGTCGGGAGAATCTCTTTGTAAGATTCTATAATCGTTTTCCATGGTGCCTTATAGATTACAGTAGCCATTGTCATACCCACTGGAAGTCTAATTCATTTCTACCTCCTTGTAAAGCTTCTGAAAGATTCCGTTCTCATTCAAACCTCATTTAGGAATAGAATTGCATTAAGCAAAAAAGGAGGCCCTGGGGCCTCCTTTTAATGGTTGGTTAGCGGTTAGATTTATTTATTCCATTTTCACCACTTTAAAAATGGATCTTCGGTTCAACTGGTGTTGAACTTCATTACAGTTTTTACAATCTATTTCGGGTTGTTCTTCGCCGTAGCCTTTGTAAGTGACAATCCTTTCGGGAGCGATTCCGTGTTCTACCAGATAATCAAAGGTCGACTGTGCCCTTCTTTCGGCCAGGCGACGGTTATACTCTATTGAACCTCTAAAATCTGTGTGAGAGCCAATTTCAATAACGAGTTCGGGGTAATCGTTCTTCATAAGATCGACCAGCTTATCAAGCTCTGCAGCAGCATCGGGACGAATATTGTGCTTGTCAAAATCGAAATAGATCTTGTTGATCTCTGCCAAATATTCCACATCCTGCACAGGGGCCAATTCTATATTGTGAACAAGTTCTACCTGGTCATCCATATTAAAACTGTTTACTGTACCCTGCTTTTCATGGTATTTAATATGTTTGGTTTCAATAGGATAGGTGGCGTCCCTTTTAATGTGCTTTTCATAGTATCCCAGGCTGTCAGTCTCTAAAAAGGCCATCTGGTTGTTGTTTTCATCCATTAACCTCACGGTGGCATTTGCAATGGGTTTACCATTTATGGAATCTGTCACAGTACCTTTAAGTAGAAGTGGCGCAAACATCTGCATTTTATAAATATCATCGCTTCCTTTACCACCGCTCCGGTTTGAAGCAATATATCCTTCTGAAAAATCTTCGGAAGAGATAAAAAATGAGAAATCATCCAGATTGCTGTTGATTGGTTCCCCAAGGTTAAAAATGTCTTCCTGAGTTTCAAGATCGGTGACAAAAATGTCCATCATTCCGAAGCCTTTATGTCCGTCAGAAGAGAAATAGAATTTATCATCTTCAGCAACAAAAGGAAAAACCTCGTTACCGGCAGTATTTATTTTTGAACCTAAATTCTCCGGGTTTCCAAAAATGCCATTATTTACACTTACTTTATAAATATCAGATCCACCCATGCCGCCCGGTGCTTCCGAAACAAAGTAAAGGGTTTGTTCATCTTTTGAAAGGGCAGGATGACCAACAGAATAATTATCATTGTTAAACGGCAGTTCTTCAATATTCACCCATTCGCCATCTACCAAAGAAGCCTTATAGATCTTAAGGTGATTAATACCTTCATCATCTTTCTTCCCATCCCGCTTGAGGTAGTTATTACGGGTAAAATACATGGTTTTGCCATCCCTCGAAATCACCAGCGGACCTTCATGACGAACTGTGTTCACATCTCCGGGAAGGGTCTCTAAAATGCCATTTTTGGAAGGTAAGCTGTAAACATCAAGAAAAGGTTCCCCGTTCCAGTCATAGATCTTCGGATTTTTAGCTCCTTTGGCCCTGGCAGAAGTTAAATAAACCGTACCGTTGTTTTCATAAGCGCCAAAATCGCTGAACTGGGAATTGAAATCAACAGATTTAACCCTGAAGGTTTCCAGCCCGGGATAGAATTTTATCTTCTCTTCGGTAAGCAGGTTTTCTGCAAGGTTTTCATTTTTACCATCTTCCAGGTATTTTTTTAGCCATTCTCTGGATTCATCATAGCGGCGCACCCCACGCAAAACCTGTGCGTATTTAAAATAATATTCCGGAGAAACATCCGGCTGTTTAACCACTTCAGCATAGAGGACAACAGCATTTTCGGGATCCCTTAATCGTAGATAACTATCTGCAAGCTTCCTTTGGTTGTGATCTACGTTATAGTCTTTTTCGAGCAGCTCCTTATAAACATCTATTGCTTTAGTGTAGGCAAAATTCTCATACAACCTGTCGGCCCTTTTTTGCATCCCCGACTGTGCCGAGAGATAAAATGACTGGCAGATCAAAAGGAGTAGTAAAAAGTAATTTTTGTTCATAGTCCTGGTAGTTTAATTAAAAGAACCTTGGGGATTTGTATTTCGTATTCCTGTCTTCGGAATTCATAGATGAGCAAGATCTCATGTGTACCCGAAGTATATGGCTGCAGGTCTGAAATTGAATATTCATATGCATAACCTACCCTGAAGGAAGGCACTATCTGAAAATCCACAAAGCCCCCCACAGCATCATCCAGTCGATAATTTGCTCCCAAATAAACCTTCTCGTCAAAAATTAAAGTTCCGGAGATATCAACAGAAAGTGGTGCTCCACTAGTTGTTTTAAAGAGGGTGTGAGGCCGAAGTTTAAAATCTTCATTAAGATCAAACACATAGCCGGCAGTTAAATAATAATGGACCTGCTCCAGGGCCAAATATTCACTTTAATTCATTGTTGTCGTTGTTTATCAATTTTGGCGCAGAAAATCCAAGATACCAGTCCTGTGCAGATAAAAATAATCCCGCACCAAAATTTGGGGTCCACCGATTAAAGGTATCTCCGTTAAAAAAAGGATCAGACACGTCGTCAGTAAATTCTTCATCAAGATTGTAATAGCTCATTCCTGCTTTAATACCAAAAGATAAAGTTGTCAGGCGTTAACGTTAATTGTATAGGAGAAATCCCCATAAGCATAAGTGTAATTTTCATACCCTGCTATTATCATTAATGACCGAGAGTCCCAAGTCCTATTTTTTCATTCCGAAAGGGGAATGGACAGAAAGCGTTTGGGTTTGGGTGCCCCTTCAAGTCCCGCCCACTGACTCCTGTGAAGCCCAACTACCGAAATCGCGTCTCGATTTCCCGCATAAGCAGGATTAATGGAAATAGTGTTGTACATATACTGCGTGAACTGGGGCAATTGTTGCGCATTGGCACACACACTAATAAACAGAAGAAATATTACTGGGTATAATTTTTTCATGTTTATTCAATTATTTTGTTCCTAGAGTAGATATATCCCTGGATTGGTTCAAACCACTTTGTTTTATCTCCACAATGTAGAAGTAGGTTCCTGAAGGTAATTGATCTCCTGTTACATGAATGGCTGGAGTATGCCATCCCATCCTCCGTATAATTATTTGAGCTGAACACTTCATTTCCCCAGCGGTTAAACACCTGTAGAGTATAAATAAAGCCACAGTCAATACCTATTCCTACTTCAAATTTGTCATTATATTGTCCCCGTTTGGAGTTACAGCTTTTGAAATGCTATTTTTCACATCCTGAATTTCACATGGAAGAACGATACCGCAATCTTCAATCTCCACTGTAATGGCTGTAGTGGAGGCACATGCTCCTTCCACCACATAGGTGAAAGTGTAGAAGCCGGCTGCCATGTCTGGATCTAAGGTGCTTCCTGTAAGAGCTCCTGTTTGATCTGTATCCATCCAGGTTCCGGTCACGGTACTGTCGCTTATTAGACTATTTAGGTCAAAAGCTCCCGAATCATCACATACAGGACTGGACGGATTATTCACCGTAACACTTCCCTGAGGTTCTTCTATAGTTACAGTAACTCCTTCAGAAACACATCCATTCTCATTAGTTGAGGTAACGGTGTAAGTTCCCGGAGCTAATTCTTCGAAAATTCCATCAGCATTGTCATCTGCGAATTCGGTTCCGTCAGCATCCGTCAGGATAAAAGTTACACTATCAACCAGTTCAAGAACTAAGAATCCTGTGGGATCTTCGCAGGTAGGTTGTAAAAGTTCTTCAATTACGGGAGTGGCTGGAGAATTAGGTTGTGCGTTAATGGTTACTACAAGTTCTTCAGATAGGAGTCCGGCAGCGTTTCTTGCAACTACTGTGTATGTTCCCGGCGCCAGTTCGGTCCAGGAAGTAGCATTTCCAAATTCTCCACCGTTAAAGCTATACTCCAACCCTGCTACAGCGGTAATGTTGAAGGATCCGGTTGCTGCATCACAATTTGGCTGCAAGATTGCGGCTACTACAGGAACGTCAGGAGTTTGAGGCTGCCTGTTAATAGTTACATCAAAGCTACAGGTAGCAGTATTTCCGGCAGCATCAGTCACTACAAAAGTGTTGGTAGTGGTTCCCAATGGGAATTCAGATCCTGAAGCTAATCCTGCAGTTTGTTCAACGGTGAACTCACAATTATCAGAAGCCACAGGAGCATCATAAGTTACGACTGCAGTGGTTCCATTCTCTCCTACAGTGTCAGAAATGTCATTTGCACAAGAAATTTCCGGAGCGATATTGTCAACTACAGTTACAGTGAAAGTAGTAGTCACTTCATTTCCTGCAGCATCGGTTGCAGTGTAAGTCACTTCAGTAACTCCAAGTGGAAATTCACTTCCTGAAGCTAAACCTTCAGTTAAAGTAACTTCCACACCTTCACAATTATCAGTTGCAGTTGGTAGTTCGTATTCCACAGTTGCGGAACATGAATCTACATCTACATTCTGAGTGATGTTTGAAACTGAAGTAATTTCAGGAGCTTCGTTATCGTTTACAGTAACATCAAAGCTACAGGTAGCAGTGTTTCCTGAAGCGTCTTCCACCTGGAAAGTCACAGTGGTAGTTCCCACAGGGAAAGTTTCTCCTGAAGCCGGACCAGCAATTTGAGTCACAGTCACGTCTCCTGAATTGTCAAAACCTTCCGGAGTTGAAAATTCCACAACCGCACCGCATGTTTCTGCATCAACATTTACATTGATAGGAGCAGGGCAGGTGATGGTTGGATCTTCATCATCGGTGATCATTACATCAAAGCTACAGGTAGCAGTATTTCCGGCAGCATCAGTTACTACAAAAGTGTTTGTAGTAGTTCCCAGTGGGAATTCAGAACCAGAAGCTAATCCGGCAGTTTGTTCAACGGTGAACTCACAATTATCAGAAGCCACAGGTGCATCGTAAGTTACCACAGCAGTGGTTCCATTCTCGCCTACAGTCTCAGAAATGTCATTTGTACAAGAGATTTCCGGAGCGATATTGTCAACCACAGTTACAGTGAAAGTAGTAGTTACATTATTTCCTGCAGCATCAGTTGCAGTGTAAGTCACTGTAGTTTCTCCAAGTGGGAATTCACTTCCTGAAGCTAAACCTTCAGTTAAAGTATACTTCCACACCTTCACAATTATCAGTTGCAGTTGGCAGTTCGTATTCCACAGTTGCAGAACATGAATCTACATCCACATTCTGAGTGATATTTGAACCTGAAGAAATTTCAGGAGCTTCATTGTCATTTACAGTTACATCGAAGCTACAAGTTGCAGTGTTTCCTGAAGCATCTTCCACCTGGAAAGTCACAGTAGTAGTTCCCACAGGGAAAACTTCTCCTGAAGCCGGACCAGCAATCTGAGTCACAGTCACGTCTCCTGAATTGTCAAAACCTTCCGGAGTTGTAGAATTCCACAACGGCGCCACAAATTCCTGCATCAACATTTACATTGATAGGAGCAGGGCAGGTAAGGGTTGGATCTTCATCATCAGTGATCGTTACATCAAAGCTACAGGTAGCAGTATTTCCGGCAGCATCAGTCACTACAAAAGTATTGGTAGTAGTTCCCAGCGGGAACTCACTTCCTGAAGCTAATCCGGCAGTTTGTTCAACGGTGAACTCACAATTATCAGAAGCAACAGGAGCATCGTAAGTTACAACTGCAGTGGTTCCATTTTCTCCTACAGTCTCAGAAATGTCATTTACACAAGAGATTTCCGGAGCGATATTGTCAACCACAGTCACAGTGAAAGTAGTAGTTACATTATTTCCTGCAGCATCGGTTGCAGTGTAAGTCACTTCAGTAACTCCAAGTGGGAATTCACTTCCTGAAGCTAAACCTTCAGTTAAAGTAACTTCACACCTTCACAATTATCAGTTGCAGTTGGTAGTTCGTATTCCACAGTTGCAGAACATGAATCTACATCTACATTCTGAGTGATGTTTGAAACTGAAGTAATTTCAGGAGCTTCATTATCATTTACAGTTACATCGAAGCTGCAAGTTGCAGTATTTCCGGAAGCATCTTCCACCTGGAAAGTCACAGTTGTAGTTCCCACAGGGAAAACTTCTCCTGAAGCCGGACCAGCGATCTGGGTCACAGTCACGTCACCTGAATTATCAAAACCTTCCGGAGTTGTAAATTCTACAACGGCGCCACAAATTCCTGCATCAACATTTACATTGATAGGAGCAGGGCACTCAAGGGTTGGAACTTCATCATCAGTAATAGTTACAGTAAAACTACAGGTAGCAGTATTTCCGGCAGCATCAGTTACTACAAAAGTGTTGGTAGTAGTTCCCAGCGGGAATTCAGAACCAGAAGCTAATCCGGCAGTTTGTTCAACGGTGAACTCACAATTATCAGAAGCCACAGGAGCATCATAAGTTACAATGGCAGTGGTTCCATTCTCTCCTACAGTGTCAGAAATGTCATTTACACAAGAGATTTCCGGAGCGATGTTGTCAACCACAGTTACAGTGAAAGTAGTAGTCACTTCATTTCCTGCAGCATCGGTTGCAGTGTAAGTCACTTCAGTAACTCCAAGTGGGAATTCACTTCCTGAAGCTAAACCTTCAGTTAAAGTAACTTCCACACCTTCACAATTATCAGTTGCAGTTGGAAGTTCATATTCCACAGTAGCAGAACATGAATCCACATCTACATTCTGAGTGATATTTGAAACTGAAGTAATTTCCGGAGCTTCATTGTCATTTACAGTTACATCGAAGCTGCAAGTTGCAGTGTTTCCTGAAGCATCTTCCACCTGGAAAGTCACAGTAGTAGTTCCCACAGGGAAAATTTCTCCTGAAGCCGGACCAGCGATCTGAGTCACAGTCACGTCTCCTGAATTGTCAAAACCTTCCGGAGTTGAGAATTCCACAACGGCGCCACAAATTCCTGCATCAACATTTACATTGATAGGAGCAGGACACTCAAGAGTTGGATCTTCATCATCGGTGATGGTTACATCAAAGCTACAGGTAGCAGTATTTCCTGCAGCGTCAGTTACTACAAAAGTGTTGGTAGTAGTTCCCAGCGGGAATTCAGATCCAGAAGCTAATCCGGCAGTTTGTTCAACAGTGAACTCACAATTATCAGAAGCAACAGGAGCATCGTAAGTTACCACAGCAGTGGTTCCATTCTCTCCTACAGTCTCAGAAATGTCATTTTGACAAGTAATTTCTGGAGCGATGTTGTCAACTACAGTTACAGTGAAAGTAGTAGTCACAGTATTTCCTGCAGCATCAGTTGCAGTGTAAGTCACTTCAGTAACTCCAAGTGGGAATTCACTTCCTGAAGCTAAACCTTCAGTTAAGGTACTTCCACACCTTCACAATTATCAGTTGCAGTCGGTAGTTCGTATTCCACAGTTGCAGAACATGAATCTACATCTACATTTTGAGTGATATTTGAAACTGAAGTAATTTCAGGAGCTTCATTATCATTTACAGTTACATCAAAGCTGCAAGTTGCAGTATTTCCTGAAGCATCTTCCACCTGGAAAGTCACAGTAGTAGTTCCCACAGGGAAAGTTTCTCCTGAAGCCGGACCAGCAATTTGAGTCACAGTCACGTCTCCTGAATTATCAAAACCTTCCGGAGTTGAAAATTCTACAACGGCGCCACAGATTCCTGCATCAACATTTACATTGATAGGAGCAGGGCACTCAAGTGGTTGGATCTTCATCATCAGTAATAGTTACATCAAAGCTACAGGTAGCAGTATTTCCTGCAGCGTCAGTTACTACAAAAGTATTGGTAGTAGTTCCCAGCGGGAATTCAGATCCAGAAGCTAATCCTGCAGTTTGTTCAACGGTGAACGAACAGTTATCAGAAGCCACAGGTGCATCGTAAGTTACCACAGCAGTGGTTCCATTCTCTCCTACAGTCTCAGAAATGTCATTTTCACAAGTAATTTCCGGAGCGATGTTGTCAACTACAGTTACAGTGAAAGTAGTAGTCACAGTATTTCCTGCAGCATCAGTTGCAGTGTAAGTCACTTCAGTAGCACCAAGTGGGAAACTCACTTCCAGAAGCTAAACCTTCAGTTAAGTACAGTTACTCCTTCACAATTATCAATTGCAGTTGGTAGTTCGTATTCCACAGTTGCAGAACACGAATCCACATCTACATTCTGAGTGATATTTGCACCAGAAGAAATTTCAGGAGCTTCATTGTCATTTACAGTAACATCGAAGCTGCAAGTTGCAGTATTTCCTGAAGCATCTTCCACCTGGAAAGTCACAGTAGTAGTTCCGACAGGGAAAATTTCTCCTGAAGCCGGACCTGCAATCTGGGTCACAGTCACATCACCAGAATTATCAAAACCTTCCGGAGTTGCAAATTCAATCACCGCGCCACAAATTCCTGCATCAACATTTACGTTGATAGGAGCAGGGCACTCAAGCGTTGGATCCTCATCATCAGTAATGGTGACATCAAAGCTACAGGTAGCGATGTTTCCGGCAGCGTCAGTCACTACAAAAGTGTTGGTAGTAGTTCCCAGCGGGAATTCAGAACCAGAAGTTAATCCGGCAGTTTGTTCAACGGTATAAGAACAGTTATCAGAAGCAACAGGTGCATCGTAAGTTACAACGGCAGTGGTTCCATTCTCGTCTACAGTCTCAGAAATGTCATTTTGACAAGTAATTTCCGGAGCGATGTTGTCAACCACAGTTACAGTGAAAGTGGTAGTCACTTTATTTCCTGTAGCATCGGTTGCAGTGTAAGTCACTGTAGTTTCTCCAAGTGGGAAAACTTCTCCTGAAGCTAAACCTTCAGTTAAAGTAACTTCCACACCTTCACAATTATCAGTTGCAGTTGGAAGTTCATATTCCACAGTAGCAGAACAGGAATCCACATCTACATTCTGAGTGATGTTTGAAACTGAAGTGATTTCCGGTACTTCATTGTCCTTTACAGTAACATCGAAACTGCAAGTTGCAGTATTTCCTGAAGCATCTTCCACCTGGAAAGTCACAGTAGTAGTTCCGACAGGGAAAATCTCTCCTGACACCGGACCAGCGATCTGAGTCACAGTCACGTCACCTGAATTGTCAAAACCTTCCGGAGTTGAAAATTCCACAACCGCACCGCATATTTCTGCATCAACATTTACATTGATCGGTTCAGGGCATTCAAGAGTCGGATCTTCATCATCAGTAATAGTTACATCAAAGCTACAGGTAGCGGTATTTCCGGCGGCATCAGTCACCACAAAAGTGTTGGTAGTAGTTCCCAGCGGAAATTCAGAACCAGAGGTCAATCCGGCAGTTTGTTCAACCGTGAAAGAGCAGTTATCGGAAGCAACAGGAGCATCATAAGTTACTACTGCAGTGGTTCCATTTTCTCCTACAGTGTCAAAAATGTCATTTGGACAATCAATTTCAGGAGCAATATTATCAACCACAGTCACAGTGAAAGTGTGGTTACTTCATTTCCTGCAGCATCAGTTGCAGTGTAAGTTACTGTGGTTTTACCAAGCGGGAAAACTTCTCCTGAAGCTAAACCTTCAGTTAAAGTAACTTCCACACCTTCACAATTGTCGGTTGCAGTTGGAAGTTCGTATTCCACAATTGCAGAACATGAATCCACATCTACATTCTGAGTGATGTTTGAAACTGAAGTAATTTCAGGAGCTTCATTGTCATTTACAGTCACATTAAAGCCACAAGTAGCAGTATTTCCGGAAGCATCTTCCACCTGGAAAGTCACAGTTGTAGTTCCCACAGGGAAAACTTTTCCTGACAGCCGGACCGGCAATCTGAGTCACAGTCACGTCACCTGAATTGTCAAAACCTTCCGGAGCTGTGAATTCTACAACCGCGCCACAAATTCCCTCATCAACATTTACATTAATAGGAGCAGGGCACTAAATCGTTGGATCTTCATCATCGGTGATGGTTACATCAAAGCTACAGGTAGCAGTGTTTCCGGCAGCATCAGTCACTACAAAAGTATTGGTAGTTGTTCCCAGCGGGAACTCAGCTTCCTGAAGCTAAACCTGCTGTTTGTTCAACAGTATGAAGTACAATTATCAGAAGCAACAGGAGCATCGTAAGTAACTACTGCAGTAGTTCCATTTTCTCCTACAGTGTCAGAAATGTCATTTAAACAAGAGATTTCCGGAACGATATTGTCAACTACAGTAACAGTAAAAGTAGTAGATACTTCATTTCCGGCAGCATCAGTTGCGGTATAAGTTACATTGGTTTCTCCCAGTGGGAATTTAGATCCTGAAGCCAATCCTTCAGTCAGTTCTACAGTTACACCTTCACAATTATCGGTTGCAGTTGGAAGTTCATATTCCACAACTGCAGAACAGGAGTCGATATCTACATTTTGAGTGATGTTAGCTACTGAAGTAATTTCCGGAGCCTCGTTATCATTTACAGTCACATCAAAGCTGCAGGTGGCAGTGTTTCCGGAGGCATCTTCTACCTGGAAGGTCACTGTCGTTGTTCCTACAGGAAATTCAGAACCTGACACCGGACCTGCGATCTGGGTCACAGTCACCTCTCCGGAATTGTCAAAAACTTCCGGTGTTTCAAATTCTACCACGGCTCCGCAGATACCTGCATCAACATTTACATTGATAGGAGCAGGGCAGGAAATAGTTGGATCTTCTTCATCGGTGATAGTCACAGCAAAACTACAGGTAGCAGTATTTCCGGTAGCATCGGTCACTACAAAAGTGTTGGTGGTGGTTCCCAGCGGGAATTCACTTCCTGAAGCCAATCCGGCAGTTTGTTCTACAGTGAACTCACAGTTATCGGAAGCAACAGGCGCATCGTAAGTCACAGCCGCAGTTGTTAGCCAGAAGCTACAGTCTCAGAAATGTCATTTATATATGAGATTTCAGGAGCTATGTTGTCGATCACAGTTACTGTAAAAGTGGTGGTTACTTCGTTTCCTGAAGCATCAGTTGCAGTGTAAGTTACCTCAGTAACTCCAAGAGGGAATTCAGAACCTGAAGCAATTCCCTCGGTCATGCTGGTAGTAATCCCTGAACAATTATCGATTGCGGTTGGTACCTTATAAGTAACCACTGCTGAGCATGAATCTGCATCGACATTCTTTGTAATATTTCCAATAGAGGAAATTTCAGGATTCTGTATCGTTTACCGTCACTGTGAAGCTGCAGCTTACGGAGTTTCCGGTAGCATCTGTAGCGCTAAAAGTCACGGTAGTTACTCCTACAGAGAAGACTTCCCCAGAAGCAGGACCGGCTGTTTGTACCAGTTCAGCATAACCTGAATTATCTGAATATTGTGGTAATTCAAAAGTGACTTCCGCACCGCAAATTCCCTGGTCATTATTTACAGAAACAGGATCGGGACAAACTAGCGAAGGCGAACTTTTATCAGAAATGCTGATGCTTACCAACGCTGCATCTGTACCACCGTTGCCGTCACTAATTGAGTAACTGAAGGAATCAGAACCTGTGTAAGTATTATTAGGAGTATAGCTAAGACTACCATCAGTGTTAATGATCACAGTTCCATTTGAAGGGGTGGTGGTGCTGATCACACTTAGAGTATCCCCATCCAATCACTGTCATTGTTCAAAACGGCAATTGTGACCGGAGTACTTTCATCGGTAGAGGCCGTGTCATCTACAGCAACAGGCGCATCGTTCACAGAATTTACGGAAATATTTACCGTGGCAGTGTCTGTTCCTCCATTCCCGTCAGAAATTGTATAGGTGAAGGAGTCATTTCCGTTGAAATTCGTATCTGGAGTGTAGGTGATCGTATTGTCGGCGTTAACAATTATGCTACCATTAGCCGGAGTAGAAGTAGTGGTCACGTTAAGAGTATCACCATCCACGTCTGAATCATTATCCAGAACAGAAATAGTAACGGCAGTATCTTCATTGGTAGTGATCATATCATCTACAGCAACAGGCGCATCGTTTACAGAATTTACAGTGATATTTACTGTGGCTGTGTCTGTACCACCGTTTCCATCAGAAATGGTGTAGGTGAAGGAATCACTTCCATTGAAATCGGTGTTTGGAGTGTAGGTGATCGTATTGTCAATATTGACCGTTACGCCTCCATTAGCCGGAGTAGAAGTAGTGGTCACATTTAGAGCATCACCATCCACATCTAAATCATTATCTAAAACAGATACAGTAACGGCAGTGTCTTCAGTGGTAGTGGCCGTGTCATCTACAGCAACAGGCGCATCGTTCACAGAATTTACGGTGATATTTACCGTGGCGGTATCGGTTCCGCCCTTGCCATCAGAAATGGTATAGGTGAAGGAGTCATTTTCATAAAAATTGGCATCTGGATTGTAAGTGATCGTATTGTCATTGTTGATGTTACGCTTCCATTAGCCGGAGTGGAGGTAGTGGTCACCTTTAGAGCATCATCGTCTACATCTGAATCATTATCTAAAACAGATACCGCAACGGCAGTATCTTCATTTGTGAAATCTTTATCATCTACAGCAATAGGGGGATCGTTGACAGGGTTTACCGTAATATTTACGTTTGCGGTACTGGTTCCACAAACATTATCTGTTAGAGTATATGTAAAAGAATCGCTGCCATTGAAATTCACATTCGGAGAATATGTAATTGTTCCATCAGTATTAATTAAAACCTGCCCGTTTGCCGGAGCAGTGGTAGCAGTGATACTTAGTGGATCATTTTCAAAATCGCTATCATTATCCAGCACTTGAATAGTGACCGGATCTTCCTCCGCAGTCACGGCCAAATCATTATTGGCTTTAGGAGCTTCTTTAATTTGCAATAAGACAGGAGTTCTGCCAGTGCTAACACAACCCGAAACAGTATTGGAAACCTCGGCATAATAAGTAATGCTTCCGATACCTGTAAGAGTAGGATTGGTTACCGTCTGGTCGCCATCTATTGTAGAATACCAGGTAACTGTTTGATCAGCAGCCGGGACAATAGCATCATTTGCATCGAGAACCTGTCCGCTGTCACATTGCGTGAAATCACCTGAATTGTAAAGAGAAGTGGTTTCCGGTGCCTCAGGGTTTGGAAGGATCTCAAATATTGTAGCGGTTGTTCTTGTGAATCCGTTTGTCGTAAAAGAATATTTTACGGTATAGATACCGGGATCGCTGTTATTGATATCAATAGTTCCCGTTGTTGGATTGATAAGTAGTCCTTCGGGTACAGCAGAGTAGGTGCCATCACCTATTCCTGTCTGTATTAATTGTGCTTCATCCAGATCATGACAAACAGGTGTCTGATAACCGATTTTGGCATTTCCCAGAATAAAATTAACTTTTCTGGGTCCTATGAAATCATTTATCTGGGCCGACGTAGCGGTAGAATTTTTTGTCTTAATTAAGAGGGTTTTAACTTGAAGCCCACTTAAAACAGCAGAAGCTTCAAATAATTTGGTAAGGTTAATGGCACCTTCCACAAATTGATAAGGAGAATAAGAAAAACCTCCAAAGGCACCAAATGGTGCAGAGGTGCTGCTGCTATTTGTTCTTACAATGGCGGTAACATCAGAAGTTGAATATTCCTTATAATAGTAGTTTCCGTTTTCTAAAGTCCAAACATAAAAATAAGCCTTTCCTACTGTACCTCCCTGCGTGTATTCGAGAGTAAGCAATACATCATTTATAGTTCTTCCATTGTCTGTCCCTGTTGTATAAAATCTACCTACTCCATTTAAATCAAAGTCAGTTGTCAATTCCGCCTGATGGAACTCAAAATCGATATAACTGGTACCGGTTGTCTTGAGCCGGTCACTAGCCACAAATAACCACTCCTGATTATTATTGTCTATACTAATATGGTACATCGCATTGTTGATATCACCTTTATCAACCGCGGCCGATTCCTTCCAGGTCCAGTTTGTTGGATTGTCAAATGCCTTAACTCCACCTGCAAAGGTATTGTCTGAAGTAGAATTATATTCATCCCGAAACAATTCGGAAATACCTGGATTTAGAGCGCTTCCATTAGAATTAAGGACATATCCTCCTGAGCCGGTTCCGCCATTCACCCAGTCTCCAATTCCCGAAGTAGGATTGTTTGATTCAGTGTCACCATCTATGCCAAAGCCTCCACTGGGAAGCGTAACATTTACATTTACATTTACACTTGAATCTACCTTTATTTTTTGTGCAATACCTGCTTCTGAAAAGCACAAGATTGCTACTAAAGCAAATAATCCCAGGAGACAATTGCCTCGACTGCTGTTTCTAAAATGTAAAAAGCGAGTAGTTTTCCAAATCATAGTCGTCATGTTTGAATGATATAAACCTTCTGATCTCAATTGTTAGAGCATCAAAATCCTTTAGGTTGTATTGTCTTATTTTTTTGATTTTAGGTTAAGTTCATATTATTCGTAGGGGGGAGAATAATCTGAAGTTTTTGGGTCAAGAATTCTTACAAAGCAATCGATAACTTGGGGGTAGTCTGCAGCTTGGTAAAATCTGAATTCTTTAACTTTCCAAGGTAAATGTAGGAGGCAAAAACTGTTAAAAAAAGGAAATTTTAATATCTTTTAGATGTAGTGTGAGGTTTTACGGACAAACGACACATCAACAGTTAATTATAAAGGTGAATTGGAAATTTTTCTATGAAAAATTCCTTGTGCAGGTAATCTTACAACCGTAAAAAATGTGCGAAAAAGAATATTAATTTCTTCTTATTTTTTCATCCATTTTTCCCGGTTTTATTACCCTTTTTCAGGGTGGAGATGAATGCTGAAGGGGATTTTTAATTCTTACAAAATTTCCCTTTTTTGACCAGGATATGTACTTCGTGTAATTAGTAGATTTTGTAAATTGGCATTATGAAAAATAAACTCCACGATTACCGCAAGCTCTACCAGAAACATGAGTTGCTGGAGGAGGAAATCCCCCAGGATCCATTTGAATTATTTCATATCTGGATAAGGGAAACCGAAAGCAATAAGGAAGTTGACGAAGTCAATACCATGCACCTTTCAACAGTTGGCCTGGATGGCTTTCCCATGACCCGGGTAGTTCTCCTTAAGGAATATGATAAGGAAGGTTTTGTATTTTATACAAATTATGAGTCTGAAAAAGGAAGATCTATAGCTAAAAGTCCGAAGGTTTGTCTCTCTTTTTTCTGGCCCACTTCAGAAAGACAGGTGATGGTGAAAGGTATTGCCGAAAAAACTTCTAAAGAAGAATCGGAAGCTTATTTTCAATCGAGGCCCCGGGGCAGTCAGCTTGGAGCCTGGGCTTCTCAACAAAGCTCTGTGATTCCCTCCCGCGAATATCTTCAGAAAAAACTGGAACTTCTTGAGCAGGAGTATTCAGGAAAAGATATTCCAAAACCTGTATATTGGGGAGGATATAAAGTCATACCTTCTGAATTCGAATTCTGGCAGGGCAGGCCCAATCGTCTGCATGACCGTATCTACTATAGCAAAGAGAATGAAGGATGGAAAATGGATAGATTAGCACCATAATTATGAAGAAATTGATACTTGTTAGGCATGGCAAATCCTCCTGGGAGGAAGATCTGCCCGACGATGAACGTCCTTTGAAGAAAAGGGCATTTAAAGACGCCGGGCTTGTACTGAATGCCTTTTCCGGATTTTGTGAAAAGCCGCTGAAGATGTGGAGCAGTTATGCCGCCCGTGCACTTGATACTGCAAAGATCTTTAAAGAAAGGCTGGAGGTGGAAGATAAAGACTTTACTGTAAAAGATGAGCTTTACACTTTTGACAGCAGAAGCCTTCTTGATATAATTCGATCCTGTGAAGACGAAGTTGATACTCTTATGGTTTTTGGTCACAACCCGGCTATTACGGGGGTGGCAAATGAATTGGGAGATCAACATTTTTCAAATATTCCTACCACCGGATTGTGCATGATCCAATTTGAAACCGAAAACTGGAAGGAAATCCAGGATGGAAAGACATTAATGTATTTATTCCCAAAGAATTTAAGATAGATGCAGGAAAACCAGTACATCAACAGGGAGTTAAGCTGGCTGCAATTCAATGCCCGGGTTTTACAGGAGGCTGCAGACAAAACTGTTCCCTTGATAGAGAGGCTGAGATTTCTTGGGATCTTTTCAAATAACCTTGACGAATTTTTTAAAGTAAGATATGCTACTATTAAACGTATCGACCTTGCCGGTAAAGGCGGGAAAAGCGTTTTAGGAGGGATCAAGGCAAATCAACTGCTGGAGGAAATAACCCAGATCGTAATTGATCAGCAGAGTGAAAGTTTAAAGATCCTGGATTCCATTCAGAATAAACTTAAGGAGCATAATATTTTTATTATAAATGAGAAGCAGGTTTCTAAAACGCAACAACCTTTTCTCAAAAATTTCTTTCTTCAGAAAGTTAGTCCCGCCCTGGTTACTATAGTCTTAAATGACCTGGATGAGCTACCGCGCCTAAAGGACAGTGCAGCTTACCTGGCAGTGAAAATGGTAATGAAAAATACCGTCTCTAAAAGGGCAAATTCTCATGTCGTTTCCCGACACATTAAGGAAAAGAAATATGTGCTTATAGAAATACCACGAAGTATTGAAAGGTTTGTAGTGCTGCCAAAGGAAGGAGAAAAGCAACATGTAATCCTGCTGGATGATCTTATTCGCTACCATTTGCATTCCATCTTTAATATTTTCGAATACGAGAGTGTGACAGCTCATATGATCAAGATTACCCGGGATGCTGAACTGGATATTGATAGTGACCTAAGTAAATCTTTTATTGAGAAAATTTCGGCCAGTGTTAAAGATCGTATTGAGGGAGAACCGGTGAGATTTGTATATGATATGAATATTGCCCAGGATACCCTACAATACTTAATGAGTAAAATGGGTATTGATGCTACCGATAGTATTATTCCGGGGGGGCGATATCACAACAGGAGGGATTATATGAATTTCCCCAGTTTGGGAGGAGAGGAATTACAATACAAACAATACGAGCCATTGCCGTTACCCGGGCTCATATTACAGGCCAGCCTTTTTAAGGAAATTGCCAAGAAAGATTATTTATTACATACCCCTTATCAAACTTTTTCCTACACTGTAAAATTTTTACGGGAAGCAGCACTTGATCCTGCTGTGAAGTCAATAAAGATCACCATTTATAGACTGGCAAAGATCTCTCATATCGCCAGTTCGCTTATTAATGCGGTCAAGAACGGAAAAAAAGTAACAGTTCAGATCGAGCTCCGCGCGCGGTTTGATGAAGTTGCCAATATCAATTACGCCGAACAAATGCAGCGGGAAGGGGTGAACCTTATATTTGGAGTAAAAGGTCTTAAGGTGCATTCCAAGGCTTGCGTAATTGAAAGACTGGAGAATGATAAGATGAGGCGATATGGTTTTATAAGCACGGGAAACCTGAATGAATCTACTGCCCGTGTTTATTCAGACCTCACTCTTTTTACCAGCAATCAAAGTATCCTGAAAGAAGTCAATAAAGTCTTTGACTTTTTTGAAGTAAACTACAAGGTGAGTCGATATAAACATTTGATTGTCTCTCCCCATTACACCCGAAGCAGTTTAGTAAAACTGATACAAACAGAAATAGACAATGCTAAAGAAGGAAAATCTTCCGGAATTCGTCTTAAATTAAACAGCCTTTCAGATTATTCACTCATCGATAAGTTGTACGAAGCCAGCAGGGCAGGAGTTAAAATGAAATTGATAATTCGTGGAATTTGTTGTCTCGTACCGGGAGTGGAAGGAATGAGTGAAAACATTGAGGTAATAAGTATCCTGGACAAGTACCTTGAACATCCCAGGATCTACATATTTGAAAATGGAGGTGACTCTAAAATATATATTTCCTCGGCCGACTGGATGACGCGGAATATGGACTATAGGGTAGAAGTAAGTTGTCCTATTTATGATAAGGAGATCCAGAAGGAATTGATGGAAACTTTTGAAATTTGCTGGAGCGACAATGTTAAAGCAAGGGTTATTTCTGTAAAACAGGATAATGCCTACCGCCGGAATAATAAGCCGCCCCTAAGATCTCAATTCGCCCTGTATGATTATTTTTATAAGAAATTGGAACTAGAAAAAGAAAAAGTTTGATCAATCAAAGAAAGTTTGCCGCCATAGATATTGGGTCTAATGCTGTGAGATTGTTGATTATGACCATCACAGAGCAGGAGGGAAGAGAACCGCTGTTTAAGAAAACCTCCCTGGTAAGGGTGCCCATTAGGTTGGGAGCAGATGTTTTCCTGACCAACCGTATTTCCGACGAGAATATTAAACGCATGGTAGATACCATGCAGGCTTTTAAACTACTTATGCGATCACATAAGATCGAGAGGTTCAAGGCTTGTGCGACTTCGGCAATGCGGGAATCTCTAAATGGGGAGGAAGTGGTGCAGCTTATCGAGGAGGAAACAGGAGTCGAAATAAGCATTATTGACGGGACCGACGAAGCCGCTATCATTGCCGCGACCGATCTTCATGCCCTTATCCAATCAGATAAAACCTATTTATATGTAGACGTGGGGGGTGGTAGTACAGAATTTACTCTTTATTCAAAGGGTAAGACCGTTGCTTCCAGGTCCTTCAAACTCGGAACAGTGAGACTTCTGGAGAATATTGTCCCCCAGGAGATGTGGGATGAAGTAGAAGCGTGGATAAGGGAAGTTACCCGCAAGTTTTCCAAGATTGACCTCATAGGCTCCGGTGGGAATATCAACAACATCTTTAAAAGCAGCGGCAAGGCTAATGGAAAACCTCTTAGCTTTTTCTACTTAAGCTCCTATTACCAGTTGTTACAATCCTTTACCTACGAAGAGCGCATCACCGAGCTTAACCTTAATCAGGATAGGGCAGATGTTATTGTGCCGGCGGCTAAAATCTACCTCTCTGCAATGAAGTGGACGCGGGCACGAAGAATATATGTTCCAAAAATCGGACTTTCAGATGGAATTATTAAATCATTGTATCAGGAAAGTATGGAAGAAGCTACCCGTGCATAGTTTCCTTTTTCCCAAGGTCTCTCATGATTTCGGCTTCAAATTCCAGTAGATTTTGCCATTTTTGGTCCACCTCCTTGCGATCCCCATATTTCCGGGCAAAATTGAGGAACATGGTATAATGATTAGCTTCACTCACCATTAAACTTCTGTAGAATTCAGCCAGTTCCCTGTCTTCAAGGTTTTCTGAAAGCAGCCTGAAACGTTCACAGCTGCGGGCTTCAATTAATGCCGCGTAAAGCAGGCGGTGGGTAAGGTTTGTAAGTCGGCTTCCGCCTTTAGGGAAGAAGGTTAACAGCTTTAATACATATTCATCTTTTCGATCCCTGCCCAGGGTTAGCCCCCGTTCCAGGATACGGTCATGAACCATTTTGAAATGGGCCATTTCCTCCCTTGCAAGCGCCGTCATCTCGGTAACAAGTTCCGAATATTCAGGGTGGGTGACGATAAGGGAAATAGCCGTCGAGGCAGCCTTCTGCTCACAATAAGCATGATCTGTGAGGATCTCCTCAATATTCTTTTCAACGATATTGACCCATCGAGGGTCTGTGGGTAATTTTAAGCCTAACATTATACATCCAGATCAAAGGTGGAACGTAACTTCTCAATAAGGGGATTTTTCTCCCTTAGTTTTTCAAATTTTTCAATGGCGGTGAAAGCAAATTTCTTCTCAGCTTTTTCATTTACAGTTACCTTCAGCTGTATATGAGTATTCTGTAGTTTCTCCTTAAGATAGCCCATCAAATGGTACTGCACTCTTTCCAGCTCCAGCTTCATGGTCTCATTGGGGAGTTCTACACAAATATTCTTGCCCATAAGTGCGGGAGTGTCCGTCTGCATGATCGATGCCAGGATCTTTTCGCCTTTTTCATTCTGTTCTTCAGTAAATTCCTGCCAGGCGGCCTGCATCTGTTCTTCGGAAAATTTTCCGTTCTTCACCACTTCTTCTTCAGCCTTGGCTTCACGCTTTTGGGCTTCCAGTTCTTTTTTCTTCTGAATGCTCTTCAGGGAAAGGCCCGAAACTTTTTTAGGTGCGATCTCATTTTTCACCTCCGTTTTTTCTTCGGAAGGTTGTTCAACAGGAGGAGCCTTTACAATAGTTTCAGCTTGAGAAGCCGAAGCCTGATTAGAAATTTCTTCAGAAGTATTAATTCTTTCTGAAGGTTCCTGTACAGAAGATTCTGTTGCTTCAGATTCCGAAGTTACAGGAGCACAGTCTGTCATGGCTCCGGGTACAGATTTTGGCAGCTGGGCTTCTGCCGGGGCGGCCGAATCTCCTTTTGCGTATTCATTGTTGACTATTACTTCCTTCTCTTTGGAGGAAAGTTTAAGTGCCGGTGCAGGGATTGGAGCCCCGGTAAAATGATTCGGCGGAATTATATAGCTGCTATCCTTTTTTTTTTCGTCGCTAAAAGTGACAGAAGCGAGTTGCATTAAGCAGAGTTCCACCAACAGGCGTTGATTTCGGCTGCTTTTGTACTGCAAATCACAGTCATTAGCAAGTTCGATCCCCTTTAGAAGAAAGGCTGAAGAAGCCTGCTGCGACTGTTGGTAATACAGCGCCTTTGTATTATCTCCCACCTCAAGAAGGTTGATGGTCTTTGGATCTTTGCATACAAGTAAATCCCTAAAATGTGAAGCCAGTCCCGCAATAAAATGATGACCGTCAAAGCCGTGGCTCAGGATCTCGTTGAATAATAAAAGTAACTGCGGAATATCATTTTTCAGGATAAGATTGGTAGCCGAAAGATAGGTGTCGTAATCCAGTACGTTCAGGTTTTCGGTTACTGCCTGCCGGGTAAGATTTTTTCCGCTAAAGCTTACCACCCTGTCATAGATAGAAAGGGCATCACGCATAGCACCATCGGCTTTTTGAGCAATGATGTGTAGCGCATCTTCATCGGCTTCCACACCTTCCTGTTGTGCTATATAGCCAAGATATTCCTTTGCGTCTTTTACCGTGATTCTTTTAAAGTCAAAAATCTGGCAACGGGAAAGAATGGTGGGAATGATCTTGTGTTTCTCTGTAGTAGCCAGAATAAAAATGGCATGTTTTGGCGGCTCTTCAAGGGTTTTAAGAAAAGCATTAAACGCTGCCTGGGACAACATGTGCACCTCATCAATGATGTACACTTTATATTTTCCAACTTGTGGCGGGATACGCACCTGGTCGATAAGATTCCTTATGTCGTCAACCGAGTTGTTTGAAGCCGCATCGAGTTCAAAGATGTTGAAAGCAAAATCCTCATTAGGATCCTGGTTGCCATCCTGGTTGATCTTTTTTGCAAGAATCCGGGCGCAGGTGGTTTTTCCAACCCCACGAGGGCCGGTAAAAAGTAGTGCCTGTGCCAGGTGATTATGTTCAATGGCATTGAGTAGCGTATTGGTAATAGCCTGCTGGCCCACAACATCTTTAAAGGTTTGAGGGCGGTATTTTCTGGCCGATACTACAAAGTGTTCCATTGAAGTGTTTTAGATTGACAAATATAAAAATACAAAACCGAAGCCGGGAATAATCCCCGTGTTTTTATCCACAAAAACCTGTTGACACTATTGCAATAAGCCGGGATTTTTACACCACTCAAAAATGGCATTTAAACTGTATATTTGCCGCAAGCAGACCGCCTTATCGCTGCCCCGAATTAAAGCGGGGCGGAGGAAAGTCCGGACACCATAGGGCAGCATAGTGGGTAACACCCACCGGCACTGATGCAAATCGGGGTCAGGACCAGTGCAACAGAAAGGATGTACAGGTAATGCTGTAGTGAAATCAGGTAAACTCTATGCGGTGCAATGCCATGTATACCGGCTGTTAAGGATTGCCCGTCCGTTGCCGGAGGGTAGGCAGCTAAAGGCTTTTGGTAACAAAAGTTTCAGATAAATGATAAGGACTTCAATCCCGATAGCTATCGGGAGTGAGGAACAGAATCCGGCTTACAGGTCTGCTTTTTTTCTTTTCTCCTCCAGCACTTTCCCGGTCCAGTCCAGGGCATCATCGAGATCGGTAAAGATCTCAAAAGGGAGTTTGCAGAAATTCTTTTCGAAAGAAGCCATTTTAAGGGAGGAGGTTTTTTTACTAACCACGCCTATACCGGCCAGATTTTTTACCTCGTCCAGATTCATGTAAACTGTTGGATTGACATTGTAGTCATTGACCCTATAGGACAGGTACACAAAAGATTCGCGGTCAAAAAAATCGCTGCAAACTTCTATAAGTTTCGCGACCTCTTTTGCCTCCAGGATCTGTCCTTCCCGTGGTTTTGATAATACAAAATCCCTGTGGAATTCAAGGACAGTGAATTCCAGTTCCAGTATTTTGCGGGGTAATGCCATTCTCTAAGTTAAGAAAAAAAACTAAAAACAGAATTACCGTATTTCCTCACCTCCCGAAAGTGATCAATGTGAGAGAGATCAATTCTTTTACTATGCTCTATGATGAGGGAGCCGCCCTCTTCCAGAAGATTTCTGGAAAATGTTAGCTCTACAATCTGTTGAAGGGACTCGGTTTCAAAATCATATGGTGGATCTGCAAAAATAATGTTTGCAGTTTCTCCTGTAGCCTTAAGGAATTTGAATACATCACTTTTAACTGTTCTTACAGGCAAGTCAAGTTCTCCGACCATTTTATTGATGAACTTTACGCATTCAAAATGTGCATCAACAGCGATAATCTCTGTCGCACCACGCGAGCCAAATTCATAAGTAATATTTCCCGTTCCGCTAAAAAGATCAATGACCTTTAATGCTGAAAAATGGTATTGGTTATTTAAAATATTGAAGAGAGCTTCCTTGGCAAAATCTGTAGTAGGCCTTACCGGAAGCTTCTTTGGAGCGATGATTTTTTTTCCCTTATGTATTCCTGAAACGATTCTCATTCGAGTACTTTAAAAAGTGTATAATGCATATAACCTTTTGGAGGCTCTTCCTTACTGTTGAAAAGATAACCAAAAGAAGTTTGCAGGAATTTTATTTCCTTCACGTAATTGTAAGCGATATCGTAATAATCTGAATGTTCTTTGATCCTTCCCAGTAAGATTAATTCAAAACTTGTGGGATCAAGATCCAGCTGTTCTGCGCAAAAGAGCAAATAATAGATAAAATCTTCCCGGGTTGAGCAATTAAAGGTATTTGCAAGTAATAATTGCCCTTTTTGATACACCAGTAGGTCGTAACCACCGGGGAAACAATTAAGATAAACTCTTGTGCCTTCTGTCTGAAAGCGATTTTGGATCTGGAATTCTTCAGCAAGAACACTTACGCAATGCCGGTATTCAAATTCACCATACCTGTCAAAAAAGAAATTATTGATATTGGTGTAGGGAATATAAACATTGACAATTTCTGCGGAAGATATTTCATCATGTGCCACATAATCTGTTTCCAGGATCTTTGTGTTGTACTTGAGATATTCCGAAGCATTCTCCTCTTCAAAGAACTCCTGTGGCACCAGGCTGTATAGTTCGTTAGAAAAAAGAACAATTACTTCGGGATTTTCTTTTCTTAAAAAAGATTCCTGTTCGTACTGTTTTTCTATTTGCTGCAGCACCTGTGCAGGATTCAGCCGTCTGGAAAAGAGCATGTCCTTAAAGAAGACGATCCTTTTCTCATCTTTGGAAAGGGCACAAAAAGAAAGTCCATTCAGGCTCACCTGAATGGACAACTTTATATTTGTGCTTTTTGTTTCCTTATTCTGCGTCACCATACTTTAAAGGCCAGTTCCCGCTGGTATTTACTTCTCCCATGGAACCAACGCTAATAAATGGACCGTTCACGTTATCTACAGATACTACTTCCTGTTCCTGATTTATCAAGTCACTATCCTGATCAAACAGAATAACTTTCTTAGCTACTTTAGCTTCAAAAACCGGGATCTTGGTTCCACTCTTGTCTATAGTGCCTGCATCAAGCTCGAATTTTGCATCTACTCCATTAATTGGAACGTTCATCATGTTTTTGTAACGATCTGATCCTTTAAAAAGAGAATCTTTTACAGATTTATATCCTAAAGTATCGACCACTACTATTTCGATCCTGCGATCAACTCCATAGGTTTTTCTATACTCTTCGTCCATTACCGTAGTGTCCCTTCTTTGAGTAAGGGTAAATTGTGCGGTGTCAATAAAACGAATAAGATTATCCCAATCTCCTTCAAATTCCCCGGTCACCGTACGGTGAGCCAGCTCTGCATCTCTTATATCCTTTAAGTTTTCAATAACTTTGGCATATCTTGCCTCTTTGACTTCATTAAATTTAATAGGCTCATAAATTGAATTAAAAACCAGGTATCCAAGGAAAATAATCACAATCCAAAGAACTAACTGAATGACAAGTTTCATGCGGGTGCAGTTTATGATTTAATTAAGTATTCAGGCAAATCTACAATTTTTTTTTATTCACAAAAGATTCTTCCGAAAAAAACCTTGTTATCTTTGGGCTTCGACGGAAAATGACCATGGAAAAAATCAACGCTGCTGTATTTTACGACCTTTTACTAAAAGACCTGAAATTTGAAGCTAAATTAAAACAGGATATTGCACTGCAGCAGCTGGCCTCTTTTGTGGTAGATGGAAATAAGGATTCCCTGTTTCTCCTCAAAGGTTTTGCAGGTACAGGAAAGACCACGATTATAAGTTCTTTGGTTAAAAACCTGTGGCAGGTAAAAAAGAGTGGTATTCTACTCGCGCCTACAGGCAGGGCGGCAAAGGTTATCGCAAATTACTCCGGAAGGGAAGCCTTTACCATTCACAAGAAGATATATTTTCCGAAAAAGAAGTCGGGCGCCGGAGTAAGTTTCGTGCTGCAGCCCAACAAGCACCGCAACAGCATTTTTATTGTGGATGAGGCATCCATGATCCCCGATGTTAATAATGACGCCAAAATGTTCGAAAATGGGTCTTTGCTGGATGATCTTATTCAATACGTTTACTCAGGCCATAATTGTAGATTGATCTTGATAGGGGATACAGCACAATTGCCGCCCGTAAAACTGGAGGTGAGTCCGGCGCTTGAGGAACAAAAACTTCAGAATACTTATCTAAAAGAGGTGACGCATATCGAGCTGGACGAGGTGGTGCGCCAAAGTGAAGAAAGTGATATTCTGCACAATGCTACTTTAATAAGGGAGGCGCTTAGGGAAGAGTTTTATGAAAGCTTCAGTTTTGAACTCAGTAACAAGAAGGATGTGATCAGGTTGACAGATGGTTACGAAATAATGGAGGCCATTGAAGATTCTTATCGCAACCTGGGGCATGAAGACACCACGATAATCGTTCGGTCCAATAAACGGGCAAATCTTTATAATCAGCAAATAAGGAACAGGATACTTTTCCAGGAGGAAGAAATCTCTGCAGGGGATTATTTAATGGTTGTGAAGAATAATTACTTCTGGATTAAACCCAACAGTGAAGCCGGTTTTATTGCCAATGGTGATATCATCAAGGTGTTGGAGATCTTTGCGATCAAGGAATTATATGGTTTCAGGTTTGCCGAAGTTAAGGCCCAGATGGTGGATTATCCAAACATGCAACCCATAGAAACCGTAGTCTTACTCGATACTCTGGAAAGTAATAATCCATCCCTTACTTATGACGAGTCTAACAGGCTTTACCAGGAAGTCATGAAAGATTATGAGGAAGAACGATCAAAATATAAAAAGTTTCTAAAGGTGAAGAACAATAAGTATTTCAACGCCTTGCAAATAAAATTTTCTTATGCCATGACCTGTCATAAATCTCAGGGGGGGCAGTGGAACACTGTTTTCGTGGAGCAACCTTATCTCCCAAACGGTATTGATAAGGATTATCTGCGATGGCTGTACACCGCCTTAACCCGTGCTCAGGAAAAATTATATTTAATAGGCTTTAAAGATGACTTCTTTGCCCCGGCAGACTAGTCAAAAATGCCATTTTTGAAGGCTCTTTACGGCCTGCTTAAAAATAAACCGAAACTTTCGGCAGAATAACAGAATCAATAAATTATGTCTACACAACAACCTCTCAAAATAATTGCAATGATCCCGGCCAGGTATGCCGCCACACGTTTTCCGGGGAAACTGATGCAGGACCTGCACGGCAAAACCGTTATTTTGCGCACCTACGAAGCCGCACTAAGAACAAACCTTTTTGAGGAGGTCTATGTGGTGACCGATAGTGATGTGATCTTTGAAGAGATCACCAAAAATGGAGGTAAAGCCATTATGAGCAAGAAGGAACATGAATGTGGAAGTGACCGTATTGCCGAAGCTGTGGAAGATATGGATGTGGATATTGTGGTTAATGTACAGGGGGATGAACCCATGATCGATACCGCCAGCCTGGGGCTGCTTCTAAATGTTTTTCGTGGAAAAGATGCCGATCTTATTGATCTTGCCTCTTTAAAAGCGCCGCTAGTCGATAAGAAGGACATTGAAAATCCCAATAATGTCAAAGTGATCACCAACAAAGAGGATTTTGCGCTTTACTTTTCCCGTTCTCCCATTCCGTATCCCCGTGAGGAGAATTCTGGCGTTACCTGGTTCAAACACATTGGGATCTATGCCTTTAGAAAACAGGCTTTACTGGATTTTTACCGCCTTCCAATGCTCAAACTTGAAGCTACGGAAAAAATTGAATGCATACGGTACCTGGAATACGGGAAAAACATAAAAATGGTCGAGACAAAAGTAAAAGGGGTAGGGATAGATACTCCTGAAGATCTCGAGGAAGCAAGGAAGATCATAGCTGCCGAAAAATAGGGTTGAAAATTGTCATTTTTGGCACCCTTGATCAAGGTGAATTTTTCGTGCAGGCTGCATGCTGAAAATCTATATCTTTGGGGAAAACCAACCTAATATTATCATGAAAAAAATTCTTTTTGTTCTTTTTGCAGGGCTAATAAGCAACTTTGCTTCTGCCCAGATCGAAGTCCCACAGCCCAGTCCCACTGCTAAAATTGAGCAGGAGGTAGGCCTTACTAATGTTGATATTAAATATTCCCGCCCGGGGATGAGAGGCAGAACCATTTTTGGAGATCTTGTGCCTTTCGGAGAAAAATGGCGTACCGGGGCCAACAGTAATACCACCATTTCTTTTGATACGAAGGTGACGATTGAGGGGAAAGAGCTAAAAGAAGGAACCTATGCTGTATATACCATTCCGGGGGAAAATGAATGGGAGGTGATCTTCTACAAAGACAGCAATAACTGGGGACTTCCACAGGAGTGGGATGAGAATAAAGTTGCGCTTAAAGCCACTGCCAAAGTACAGGAAATGCCAATGGCTATGGAGACTTTTACCATTCTTATAGATGAACTAAAAAATGATTCCGCTGCCCTTAATTTCATTTGGGAAAATACTGTGGCTACTTTGGAATTTAACGTTCCTACAGACGAGCGTGCTATGGCCAGTATCCAGCGAGTGATGAATGGCCCTTCGGCAGGAGATTATTTTTCTGCAGCTACCTATTATCACGATGAGAAAAAAGATCTTAACAGGGCTTATGAGTGGATCAAGAAAGCTGTTGAAATAGGTGGGGAAGATGCCTATTGGGTAGTGCGCAGAAAGGCCCTGATTGAAGCCGATCTTGGAAAGAAAGAAGAAGCTATTTCCACAGCCAAAAAATCTCTTGCCGCAGCAGAAAAAGCAGGAAATAAAGATTACATAAAATTGAATAAAGACTCTCTAAAAGAGTGGGGAGCACAATAAAATAGTTTTTAAAAAGAGGCTGTCTAAAAACCTGGTAAACGTCATTCTGAATTTATTTCAGAATCTTATTGATCTTATTTTCGGTAATAATTAAAACCTGAAGCAAGTTCAAATAGACGAAAATCCGGCTTTTTAGGCAGCTTTTTCTTTTTAATACTCCAGCCCAATTTGCTTCCTTATCTCATCCAGCACCGTAATTAGTTCAAGACTTTTTTCAGGGGTCATTACATCGCTCTCGATCCTTCCTTTCCTTAACATATCCTGAACGTGTTTTGCCTCATATTCATAGCCATACGAAGCAACATCAAAGGTCTTGTTTATAGTTCCTTCGGTTGTAGTAATTGAGACAGTAGAAGGTTCGTGCCACATTGAACTTATCCTTATGCTTGCTCTTTCCAGTTCAAATTCGGCAGTGGTGGGAGTTTTTTCTGTGATACTGCTTTTTAGTTCAGCCTTTGCTCCATTCGGGTACGTCAAAAATACATCACAATTTTCATCTACCTCTGTTGTTCCCAGTTTTGCATTGGCCTCAATATTTTCAGGCACTCCCAAAGTATGAAGAGCAAGAAAAACGGGATAGATGCCAATATCCAGCAAACTGCCGCCTCCAAGGCTCTTCCTAAAAAGCCTGTCGTTCTCGTCAAAATGGCGCATCAAAACCAAAGTCGGCAGTAAGCTTCCTGATGCTTCCGTATTTTCCGCTTTGCAGCTCTTCCATTAAATATTGTATGTGAGGCAGGAAGGGTGTCCACATGGCTTCCATGAGGAAAACCTGCTTTTCTCTGGCTGTCGAGAGCATTTCCTCCACCTGCTCCCGGTTTATTGCAAAAGGTTTTTCACAAAGGACCGGTTTGCCATACTGCAGGCAGAGTAGGGTGTGTTCGTAATGAAAGACGTGTGGGGTAGCCACATATACCACATCAATTTCCTCATCCCGGAGCATTTCCTCATAAGATCCATAAGCTTTCTTAGCTCCGGCTTCTTTTGCAAAGGCTGTTGCCCTTTCAGTAGATCTGCTTGCCACTGCAAATAGTTCTGCGTCTTTGACTTCTTTAAGGCTGGTCGCGAACTTTTTTGCTATTTTTCCGGGGCCAATAATGCCCCATTTAATTTTTTCAGTCTTCATTTTTTACAATTTCTGTAGTATGCGGTTGGGAAGTCTGTATGATCACGGCCAATGTTATGACCAGGAGGCAACCTGCAAGGTTTAACCAAAGGTATGGCATCACCTCCTGGAAATACAGCACAAAAATAATTGCCTGTGTTATTAAAGCCGCAATAAAGGTGGCATTGCTTTTCACGTAGGTTATAAAGAAAGCGAGCAAAAATATTCCCAGCACGTTTCCATAGAAGAGGGAGCCTATGATATTCACTAACTGAATAAGATTGTCAAAAAGATCTGCTATGCTGGCCACGGCAATGGCGATAAGTCCCCAGCCAAGGGTAAACCATTTTGACATACGTACGTAATGCTCCTGCGTTCTTTCTCCCACGTTCCTTTTGTAGAGGTCTATCATGGTGGTCGAAGCCAGCGCATTTAATTCTGAAGCTGTTGAAGACATGGCTGCCGATAGAATAACAGCCAGCAACAATCCAATAAGTCCCCGCGGGAGATTGTTCAGGATAAAATGTATGAACACATAATCCTTGTCATTGGTTTCTATTTCAGGATTCGCCCTGTTGATCAATTCTGTTGCCTCCTGCCGTACCTGTAATTCGGCTGCATTGAGCTGCACGAGCTCATTTTTAAAGGAATCACGATCTCCTTCTGAAAATTTTCCGGCGTTGGCGTAATCAAGGGATTTCTGCTGTTTTTGATCCTGAATTTGCTCCAGTTCTGCCTGAAGGTTGTTGTATTCCGAAGAATGTTCAGAGTTAATAACCGCATTTGTGGCTGCCGGATTAAAATTAAGTGGTGAATAATTGAACTGGTAAAAAACAAAAACCATGACTCCCACCAACAGAATGAAGAACTGCATGGGGACTTTCAGTAGTCCGTTAAAGATCAATCCCAGCTGACTTTGCTTTACAGATTTTCCCGAAAGATACCGCTGCACCTGGCTCTGGTCTGTTCCAAAGTAGGAGAGGGCAAGGAAAGTTCCGCCTATGATCCCGCTCCAAAAAGTATAGCGGTTGTCAAGATCTAATGAGAAATCGAGAATATCCAGCTTACCGCTGGCACCGGCTATTTCAAGCGCTTCGGGGAAGCTGATCTCTTCCGGAAGATATTGGATGATCAGATACCAGGGCTATAATCATTCCGGAGAAGATCACCGCCATTTGCTGTTTTTGAGTGACATTAACAGCTTTGGTTCCGCCGGAAACAGTGTAGATGGTCACAAGGATCCCAATAATAATGTTGAGGGTCGTAAGGTCCCAGCCCAGCACCGCCGAAAGAATAATAGCCGGGGCAAAAATGGTAATTCCCGCCGCCAGTCCACGTTGAACAAGAAAGAGAAAAGCAGTTAAGGTCCTTGTTTTAAGATCGAACCGGGTTTCGAGATATTCGTACGCCGTGTAGACCTCCAGCCTGTAATAAATAGGAATAAAGACCATGCAAATAATGATCATCGCAATGGGTAATCCAAAGTAGAACTGCACAAAGCCCATCCCGTCATGGAAGGCCTGTCCCGGGGTAGAAAGAAAAGTAATTGCACTGGCTTGTGTGGCCATGACCGAAAGTCCTACCGTCCACCACCTGGCTTCATTTCCTCCCCGTATATAATCCTGGACATTCTTGCTGCCGCGCGTTTTATAGACACCGTAAATAACGATGAAAGCTAGAGTACCGGCTAAAATGATCCAGTCGATTTGCTGCATATCAGGAGAATATTGTCATGAGCACGTAAAACAGGAAAATATACACGGCATTAGCTATAAGAACTGCGGTATAGGATCTTTTCCACTGATATTTCTTCGGACTTTCCATTAGTTCGAATTGTGATTATCCGCCGGAGGAGCAGGTTCGTTCTTTCCCAGGGAGATCATATTGGCAAAAAGCCTGAAGGCCCCGGGAACACCCGCCGGAAATTCCCTGAAAAAGCTGAGTCCGGTATAAATAAAGTTGCCCTTACCATAAGGCGCCACAAGCAAACTGCCCTTTTTTGAAGTTTCTCCTTTGTCATTCATCGCCAAAATGGGAGTAAATTCTTTTCCCCATTGATCTGGAAAGTAAAGACCGCGCTCCTGCACCCATCCCTCGAAATCTTTTGAAGTAATTTTATTCGGAGTGTTCAGGATGGGATGATTTGGCGCCAGGAAATTAACTTCAGCATTTTCATCGGTCACCCGGTCTCTCGACAGTTGCAGTTCATAGGGAGCGAGTTCTTCGGTCACGAGTCCGCGGCTGGTGTTGTACTGCAGGATCAAATTTCCGCCCTGTTCTACATATTCAAATAGTGCGGCCTGCCTGTGCCGCAATTCTTCCACGGTGTTATATGCGCGTATTCCCACTACCACGGCGTCATATTTGGCTAATGAGGAAGCAGAAATATAACCCGGATCGACCATTTCTACCGAATAGCCTATTTGTTCCAGCGCCTGCGGAACAACGTCACCGGCCCCCGGAATATACCCTATCAAATTTCCCCTTTTTTGGATATCCAGTTTTACAAGTTGTGTTTTATTCGGAAGCACCAGTGTTTGCAGTGGAATGTGCGGATAATCCATTTGAAGGACAGATTTTGAATATTCTGTTCCATTTACTACAGCCACAGGATTAAAAGTCACCTTATCCTGAACAGCCGGTGGGTGCACTTCAAAAGCGAAAGTCACTTCCTCACCTTTTCGAAGGGTGTCAAAAATGTGATTTTCGGGAGATATTTTCCAGCCGCTTATTTTTCCGGGTTCAAGTATTCCCGAAATATTATTTTTCATAGCCTTCACAGTAACCGGGATCGTTCCCGGGGCACCGTTTGCAAAGACCATAACCTCGGTTCCTACTGTGACCGAAACTGCCGGTACCACCTCGAAGGGCCTGTAGGTTTCCCCTGTAACGGGATCATTGAACTTATAAGTAATATTTCTTTCAAAAGGAATATGCTCATCATTGATCCTCACCATAAATTCCACTTTTAATTCCCGCGGAGTTTCTGGTAAACCTGTTAGATCCTTGTTTTCGACTTTATACATCCCGAGGCTGCCTTCTTCATTAAGCCAGTAAGGACTTGTAAAATTGATGTTTTCAGGAATTATAAAATCCACTTCTTCAACTGATGGACGGTTATTGGTAAGGGAAAGATTCGTAGGGATTTCTCTTCCTGTCGGCTGTAGTTTTATTGAGACGAGTTCTGCGGGAATTTCACTTCGGTTAATGGCTTCCAGGTTGAGTTTTATTTCTTCTCCCGGAGTAGCCAGGGAAGAACCGGCCACAGCTTCCAGGTACAGACCCAGGGAAGCCGCAATTATATCTTTTATTTGATCCGATTTGATTTCTCTCCAGTGCTGGTCTTCCAGGTTTTGGATTAGCCGGTAAGCTTTTACTAATTCAGGTACACTGGCCGCGGGGTTCTCAAAATCAAAGTTCTTTTGCACCTCGGCGAGGATCTCTCCAATCTCTTTTCCGCCTTTTACGCGGGTCCAGGTGGTGTTGATGCCGTGAAAAATATCTTTGTTGTTCTTTGGATGTTCTCCTTTTAGGAGCTCAATATATTCCGCAGCACTTCCGCGGGTTCCCGTGCTTCCAAAGCCCTGGGACTGATGCTGACTTCGGCTAAGGGAAGCAATTTCGGTATTCGACATACCTTTCAGCGGGAAATAGACTCCGGTATCAAAAGTGAGGAAATGGGATTTATCGGCTGCATCAAATGCTTCCTGGGAATCATAGAACCAGGGAGAGGTGTTGAAAAAGAGCTTTTTTGGCTGCCATGTTCCCAGCTCCTCTGCCTGCATTGGATAGGCTGATTTTTCCCCGGCAAGATCAAATGCGCGGCTGCTTAAGATGGCCGATGAGGTATGATGGCCGTGAGTTTCCCCGGCCGAATTAGCATCAAAGCGGTTGATGATTATGTCGGGTTTAAAAGATCTTATGGTGCGAACTACATCTTTGAGAACTTCTTCTTCATTCCAGATGTTGAGGGTTTCTTCCGGTGTTTTACTGTATCCAAAGTCATTTGCGCGGGTGAAGAATTGTTCCCCGCCATCTATTTTTCTTGCGGCTAAAAGTTCCTGGGTGCGAATTACTCCAAGCAGCTCCCTGAGTTGTGGGCCAATTAAATTTTGGCCGCCATCACCACGAGTTAAAGAAAGGTACGCGGTGCGGGCGTCGAGTTCATTACTAAAGTAGGAGATGAGCCGGGTATTCTCATCATCGGGATGGGCAGCTACATACAGAACAGAACCCAGAAAATTGAGTTTTTCAATTTCAGAATATATCTCGGAAGAACTTAATTTTTCAGGTTTTTGAGCCTGAACAAGAGCAGTGATGAGAAAGAGGATAAGGCAAAAGAGCTTTCGCATGGGAGTTTCTATTGATATGCTTTCAAATATAACAAGAATCCTCACTAAACCATGTTAGAGAGCATCTTTCCCTTCATCTGCATGATATTCTTTTTCAATTAAAGAAACTGCTTTTTGCAGGATGAGGTTATTGGGGTAGGTGATTAATTCCCCTTCGAGTGTTCTTAAATGCAGGTGAAATGCCTTAATATCTTCAATTATAGCCTCTATAGGCAGGTCCTTGTCGTGTATCTTTATGCGACTTCCAATTTTATATGGAAAGGAAAAGAACAGGATAATACCTGCAGTAATGTTACTCAATATTGACCAGATAGCAAACATGGCCACCCCGATTATCGCGAACAGGGAGGAAAAAATAAGAGCAATTTCCTGCGCATTATAGCCCCAGGTAAGGGAAAGTAAAAAGATGGCGATTATTGTGACCAGGATATTGATGTATTTAAACATAAGCCTGGTACGGGTTATATGAATTTCACTGCGGTGGCCAACCCTGTGGGCTGCCTTTTTCATAATGAATTGCAGGATCCATAATCCCAAAAGAATGGTAATAGTGGTAATTATTTGATTCCGGTTGAGAAAAAAGATGTCTAACATTCCTGAAAATGAATTTTTGTAAAGATACTTTTTAGGATTAGCATGCTGAAATTAAGCTGAAAATTATTCAGCGATCTCCCGCAGGGTCTGGTACACCAGGTGAGTGGGCAGGCCTACCACATTGAAATAACTGCCTTCCAGATGTTCTACACCAATAAGGCCAATCCATTCCTGGATTCCGTAAGCTCCGGCTTTATCAAAAGGCCTGTATTTGTCTATATAATATTTGATCTCATCCTCTTCCAGCCTGCTGAAGGTAACTCGCGTGATCGCATGTACGGTTCGTAGCTTTTCTACCGTTTTAAAGCAAACAGAGGTAATGACCTCATGCGTTTTTCCCGAAAGAGCTTTGATCATTTCCAGTGCCTGGGCAGGATCTTTAGGCTTTTCCAAGGCTTTTCCTTCGTGCCATACAATGGTGTCACTGGTAATAAGAATATCACTGGTGGAAAGTTCGCCGTCAAAAGCTGCAGCTTTGAGTTCTGCCAGATAATTAGTGATCTCCACATCCTTTAATTCTGAAGGATATTCTTCTTTTACCGGCTTTAGTCTTATCTCAAAATCTATCTCCAGTTCTTTGAAGAATTGTTGCCTGCGGGGAGAACCTGAAGCAAGAATGATATGATGGTCTTTTAGTTTTTCCTGTAACATATTATAGTAATACAAATCTATAAAGGCCGATGGATAATATACCTGCGGCCAGGATTAATTTAAGCACCAGGCTAAGGTGGTGGAAATCTTTTTTAGTCTCGGCTCCCAGTATCTTTACCAGAAAATAGAGGAGTGGACCTACCACGGCAAACATGATGTAAAGCATGGCAGCCCGGCTTTCATAAAGGTACGTATATAAATAATAAAGCACTCCCAGTAGTGGTAGCAGGGCAATTATAAAAATTATAAAGTTAGTTCGGCCTCTGCCCAGTAGCACAGGTAGCGTATTGTACCCTGCATTGTAGTCGCCGGTTATATCCTCCTGATCTTTTACCATTTCCCGAAGAAAATTCACTAAAAAAGCAAAAATACCATAGTCAACCAGGATCAAAAAAATGACTTTTTGAGTGGAGAGATTTTCGGGGGTGATTGCAGGCACGAGATCAAAAATTCCCACCATAACAATGATCATGGCGACCATCACGCTTACCACAAGATTCCCAACCAGGACTGTGCCCTTGATCTGGGTAGCATAGAAATAAAGAAAAGCAGACGGCAGGATAAACAGCGCAACAAAAGAAGGTTTGCCAACAATATTGCTAAGGTAAAATCCTATTCCCACTCCAATGATATTCAAAGCAATAAACCAGTTCCAGGCTGTTTTTTCTGAAATCTTTTGACCAATAATTAACTTATGAGGCTTATTGATCTTATCGGCCGCTATGTCGTAAATGTCATTGATGATATTCCCGGCGGCAGCCAGAGAGATCATGGAAAGGACGAGCAGAGAAAAACTAAAATGGTCTAAGGACTGTCTCAATATTAAAAGGCTCAAACAGGAAATACTTTACCAGTACCTGCGTGAGAATGATCATCAAAAGATTCGGTAGCCTTATCAGCTTCAAAAATGCAAATACAGGCATGGATTAAGCTGAAACGAATTTAAGTCCGATGATCGAAGCTATAAGTGTAAAAAGGAAAAACAGCCGCCAAAAATGAACAGGTTCCTTAAAAACAAAGATCCCGATCAAAACCGTACCAAAAGCCCCTATTCCCGTCCACACTGCATATGCAGTACCAATTGGGAGGGTTTGAGTTGCTTTGTATAAGAGCGCCATGCTTAAACTAAGGCAGACAAAGAAACCTGTCATCCACCAAAAAGAAGCGCTGCCGGTTGTTTCCCTGGCTTTTCCAAGGCAGGTTGCAAAACCTACTTCAAAGAGTCCTGCGATAATGAGGAGGAACCAATTCATTTGTGGTCATTCCATTTGCCCTGTACTTTCAAAACCTGCTCGATCACATCCCGTACGCAACCTTTACCGCCTTTTTTGTGAGAAACATAGCGGGAAATTTCCTTTATCTCGGGCGCAGCATCCTGTGGGCAGCAAGGCAGCCCTACTTTTTTCATTGCATATAAGTCCGGAAGGTCATCTCCCATATAAAGCACTTCTTCGGGATTGATATCGTAGATATCAAAAAATTCTTCCATTTGCTCCACCTTGTCTGGACAGCCCAAATAAATGTCGGTAATTCCCAGACCTTTAAGACGGTGGCGTACGCCTTCATTTTTTCCGCCAGAGATGATGCAGATGGTGTATTCTTTGTCTCTCGCATATTTCATCGCGTAACCATCTTTGATATCCATGGTGCGAAGAAGATCGCCGTTGCTGCTTATTTGAATGGATCCATCGGTAAGGACCCCGTCTACGTCAAAAATGAATGTTGTTATCTGGCTAAGGAATTCTTTATAGCTTTTTTCCATGGAAGGTTTGAATTGCTGAAGTTAAGAGTTTATAGATTTCCCGGTTTTCTTCTGAAGTTTCCAGGAGTTGTAGATGAGCATCAATTGTCGAGCGGTCATTTCTTATGGCCGGTCCCGTTTGTACTTTTGCCGGGGATGCATGCTGGACTTTCCTTGAAGTTTCTGCAATGAGGGGCTTCAAAATTTCAAACGGAATTTCGCTTTTTTGACAGATCTGTTCCCCAACCGCGTACAGGTGGTTTACAAAGTTGCACACAAAAACGGCCGAGAGATGTAATTTTTTTCTTTGTACCGAAGAGATCTCATAGCTTTTCCCGGAGATCATTCCCGCAACCTGTTTAAGCAACTCCAGGTCATTGGGAGAATTAGCCTCCAGGCAAAACGGGATCTGCGAATAATCTACCTCATTGTCCTTAGAGAATGTCTGGAGCGGATAAAACACTCCTCTTCGGGGGCAGTCGGCCAGGGCATCAATAGCAACAGAGCCCGAAGTATGAACTACCAGTGCGTCTTTTTGCTGAAGTTTTGCGGCAACTTCAGGAATGACATCATCTTTAAGAGCCATAATATAAATATGGGCAGAGGTGAGTTCAGAAATTTTTGTGGTCACTTCAGTTTTATTTCTGAAGTAATCCAGGGAATTATCAGAATGATTGTAGACCTGTTTGACATGGATTTCTTCCGCAGCTGTAAAAGCTTTGAAAAGATGTGTAGCAACATTGCCTGTCCCCAAAAGTACAATTTCTGTCATGCGGCAAAAATACCAAATTTCTTTTACTCCGATGGCTGCTGCTGCAGGAGAGAAAATGTAGTATTAATAAAATCTTAATTCCTCATAAATTCCTTACTTTTGCAGGGTTTAAAAAAACAACCCCTCGATGCAGAAAAAAATAGCTTCTATCATCTTTTCCACCCGGTTAATGGCCTTCCTTTTTATTGTTTTTGCCGTAGCGCTGGGACTGGGAACCTTCATTGAAAATTGGTATAGTACGGCGACAGCTAAGGTATGGATCTACAATGCCCTTTGGTTTGAAGTCATCATGGCTTTATTCGTTGTTAACTTTTTAGGAAATATATTCAGGTACCGGCTTCACAAGAAAGAAAAATGGTCCTCTTTATTGCTCCATCTTTCCTTCATTTTTATCCTTGTTGGTGCTTTTGTCACCCGTTATATTAGTTACGAAGGAATGATGCCTATAAGAGAAGGGGCGACCGAAAATACTTTCCTTTCAGAAAAGACATATTTGATGACTTTCATCGACGGTGAGATGGATGGGGAGCCGCGAAGAAGGGTAGTGGAAAATGAGGTGCTTTTGGCACCCGGTGCTTCCAATGAATTTTCTTTCAATACAGATTATGATGGGCAGCCGGTAAAACTGGAGATCCTTGATTACATTCATGGAGCCGAAGAAGGTCTTGTAGAAGATCCCGAAGGTGATAATTACCTTAAGATCGTCGAAGCAGGAGGTGGTGACCGGCATGACCATTTTCTTAAGGAAGGCGAGGTTTCCAATATCCACAATGTTCTATTCGCCTTTAACAAGCCTACCGAAGGTGCAATTAATATTACCCATGAAAATGGAGAATACTCCATTTCTTCTCCCTTTGAAGGAACTTATATGAGAATGGCCGATCAACTGCAGGGTGAAGTAGCGGCCGACTCTGTTCAAACGCTTTTGCTGCGCTCCCTTTACAATATGGCGGGAATGCAATTCGTATTACCCGATCCTGTGATAAGAGGGAAATATGACGTAATTCCTACCGAAGAAAAGACCGAAGGACAACAGGATGCTGCGGTTGTGCGTGTCACCACTGCCGGGGAATCTCAAACGGTTAAATTATTAGGAGGGCAAGGAAGGATCACAGATCCTTTGAAGCTTAACCTTGGCGGACTCGAATTTTATGTGAGATACGGGTCTAAGGAATATGAGCTTCCATTTTCCATTAAGCTCAACGATTTTATTGCCGAAAAATATCCCGGAACCGAAAAAAGTTACTCTTCTTTTAAAAGTAAAGTGACGGTCATCGACGAGGAAGAAACTTTTGATTACGAGATTTTTATGAACCATGTTCTGGATTATGAAGGTTACCGATTTTTCCAGGCCTCCTTTGATCCCGATGAGAAAGGAACTGTTCTTTCTGTAAACCACGATTTCTGGGGCACCTGGATTACTTATATCGGTTACACATTATTATACATTGGTTTAATGTGGATCCTGTTCGCAAAAGGATCCCGCTTTGGGGAACTTAAGCAAATGCTGGAAAAAGTGAAGAAAAAGAAATCCAAACTTACGGCTATTCTACTGGTGCTGTTCTCTACAACTGCAGGTTTTGCACAGGAAGATGCACATGAGCATGAGAATCCTTTAACTATTCCAAAGGCGCAGATCGACTCGATCATAAAAGCCAATGTAGTTTCTGAAGAGCATGCCGCGCAATTCGGCCAACTTGTTGTGCAGGATGCCGGCGGAAGAATGAAGCCTGTCAATACCTATTCTTCCGAATTACTTCGGAAGCTTAGTAAGAGTTCAGAATATGAAGGTTTGTCTTCGGACCAGATGATCATTTCCCTTACAGAAAATCCAACTATCTGGTATAATGTCCCCATAATCAAGGTCAAAAAAGACAATGATAGTATTCGTCACATCGTGGGTGTTTCCGAGGAACAGGAATTTATTGCTTTAACCAGCTTTTTTGACAGGGAAGGAAATTATAAACTATCTCCCTATCTGGAGCGGGCATATATGGCGTCGGTTCCTAATCAGTTCGAAAAAGATTTCATCGAGACCGATAGGCGGGTGAATCTTCTTTACAACGCCCTGCAGGGGAAGATCTTGAGAATTTTTCCAATTCCGGAGCACGAGAACAACAAGTGGGTTTCCTATCCCGAAGCTGCCGAAGCAGGTTTTAAAGGAATGGACTCAGTATATACGAGGCAGATCCTTCCAATGTATTTCAATGCGCTGCAAACTGCCAAGGAAACCGGAGATTATGCTCAGGCAAATGAATTACTAAGCAGTATCAAGGGCTTTCAAAAGAAATTTGGAGAAGAAGTAATACCTTCTGAAGAGAAGATAAAAACAGAGATACTTTACAACAAGTACGATATATTCAGGAATTTGTTCTGGATGTACATGTTGGCGGGGGTACTCATGTTGATCCTCGTGATCTTCCAGATCTTTAGGGATAATAAGTTCATCAAAGGATCTATTACGGCAAGTAAGGTGGTGATCATTGTTCTCTTTGCCTTACATACTGCAGGACTAGCAGCCCGCTGGTATATTTCGGGTCATGCTCCATGGAGTGACGCCTATGAATCGATGATCTACGTCGCGTGGGCAACTATGCTCTTTGGGCTCCTTTTTGGAAGAAAAAGTGATCTTACTATTGCATCCACGGCTTTTGTTACTGCCATGATCCTTATGATCGCACACTGGAACTGGATGGATCCTTCTATTGCCAATCTACAGCCGGTACTGGATTCCTACTGGTTGATGATCCACGTTTCGGTTATTGTTGGTAGTTACGGACCTTTTACTCTGGGGATGATCCTTGGGGCGGTGGCCTTGCTTCTTATGATCTTCACCACAAAGAAGAACAAAAAGAAAATGGACCTAACCATTAAAGAGATCACCATTATTACTGAAATGGCTCTCACCATTGGTTTGGTGATGTTAACCATCGGAAACTTTCTTGGTGGACAGTGGGCGAATGAAAGCTGGGGCCGTTACTGGGGCTGGGATCCAAAAGAAACATGGGCTTTGGTGAGTATTATGGTTTACGCTTTTGTGATCCACATGCGCCTTGGTGCCGGGAATGAGAAGTCGCTGGTTATTCAATTTTATGGCAGTAATTTCCTTTGCCAGTATTATGATGACCTATTTTGGTGTTAACTTTTATCTCTCCGGTCTGCATTCCTATGCCAGCGGAGATAAGGTGATCACCCCAACTTTCGTTTATTATTCTGTAGTAGTAGTAGCCATTTTAGGGGCAGTGTCTTATTGGAGGTTCACTAAATACTATAAAAAGGGCAACCGCAGCAGACTAACTGCAGATTATATCAAGAAGAAAAAGAAGAAAAAGAATTAACTAAAAAATCCTGCTGAAAAAGCAGGATTTTTTAGTTAGGGTTGATCCCAATTCAATGGATTATTCCGAATGTAATTTTTAATCCGTTCATGTGATTCCCGGTTGCGAATAATATGGTCATGAAACCTGGGTTGCCAATAAAAATGTTCATTATTCTTTCTGCATTCAAATGTTGATCGTCCTTTGAACCATCGAATGATCCGGGATAAATTGTCGTGCAACATTGGATTTTTATTTCCTGTAACCCCACCCGACATTCTATTGGTAATGGTAGATGCGCGATTAATCGCGCCTCTACCAACATTACAACCGCCATTTTTATTAATAACAATAATTCCATGAATATGGTCGGGCATTATAACAAATTCATCCAACGTGACGAATGGGAAATTTTCAGGAATTAATTGCCATAGGTCAAATACAATGTGGCCTATATCTGATAATATCATTTCCTTTTGTACAATTGATATTGAACCAAAATATGGTTTTCTTTCTGCTGTACAAATTGTTACGAAATATGCTGCATCCCAAGAATAATCCCAATGCTGCAACCTGGTTGTGGTAATGCGATATTTGTTCCGAAACCTGTTTGTCATAGTCAAGGTTCGGGAGGCAGGTTATAGATTTTGTATTTAAAATAATGGCAACTGGCAACTCCTGAAATTATTCAAACTTCCCCTGCTGGTAATCGGCATAGGCCTGTTCTATCTCTTCCACCGTGTTCATGACGAATGGTCCCTGTGCGATCACGGGTTCATTAAAGGGTTCTGCATGACCAAATAATACTGTACTTTCTGCCAGGGCTTCTATTCGCAGCTCTTCATCATCGTTGTTGAATTCCACCAGGTGGAGTGACTGGATAATCTCTCCATTGATCTTTATCTCTCCTTTAATGACATAACACAGGATGTTGTGGTCCTTCGGAATAGTGACGGTAAAAACGCCTTCGCGTTCAAAGAATATTGTGCTGAGGTTAATACCGGTAGGGGTTTCAAAAGCTCCTTCGGTATCATTTAAACGTCCCGAAACAACCTGAGCTTTAACCTTGCCATCCTCAAAAGAGGTCACCGGAATTTCCTCTTTTTGAAGCCCCTTATATTTTGGATCTGTCATTTTGAGACGGGCCGGGAGGTTTACCCAGAGCTGCAGGATCTCCAGTGGTCCGCCTTCTGCTTTAAATTTTTCCGAAGAAACTTCTGCATGAGTTAGCCCTTTACCGGCCGTCATCCACTGCACGCCGCCACTCTCGATCACACTATTGTTTCCGCCGGAATCCTTATGAGCTATGTCACCGTCCAGGATAAAAGTCACAGTTTCCATTCCGCGGTGAGGATGAGGACCAAAAGGCAAACCTTTATTTCCCGGGGAATACCTTTGTGGCCCATGGTGGTTGAGGAAAAGAAATGGATCTATCATTCTTAACGACCTTGTGGGCATTGGAGAATAGGTAATAAGATCGGCTATGGGGCGATATTCCGCTTTATAGGTTCTTTTAATGGTTCTCATTAAGCAATATTTTTAAGAGGTGTCAAAAATGTCATTTTTGGACCTATTCCTTGTTACGTACGTAGATGAGTTTATATTTTCCCCTGCCTTGATTTTCCCGGGATTCAATCTCAAATTTATCTATGGAATTGATCATAGGGGTTAGTTTTTGGAATCCGTAGTTACGGGAATCAAAATTTGGCTGCTTTTTTTGCAGTAAACTTCCAACGTCACCAAGGAATGCCCAGCCGTCATCATCGGCAACATCAGAGATCGTGGAAGCTATCAATTTGATCACTTTATTGGTGATCTTGTCGTAATCACTTTTCTTTGCCGTCTTTTCCTTGCTTGATTCCTTGGACTCATTTTTTAGGATCTCGATATAAATGAATCTATCACAGGCTACGATAAAAGGATCGGGGGTTTTCTTTTCCCCAATTCCAATCACATTCATTCCGGCCTCCCGTAATCTCGTCGCAAGTCGGGTAAAGTCACTGTCACTCGAAACAAGGCAAAAACCATCTACTTTTTGTGAATAAAGAATATCCATGGCATCGATGATCATAGCCGAATCTGTCGCATTCTTTCCTTGTGTATATCCATATTGCTGAATAGGAGTGACTGCATTTTCAAGCAGTACATTTTTCCATTTTACAAGATGGGGTTTGGTCCAGTCACCGTAAATTCTTTTTATCGTTGGGTTGCCGTATTTGGCGATCTCTTCCATCATTTCCTTGACATAGGCCGAAGGTATATTGTCGCCGTCTATTAATACCGCTAATTTTACATCCATTAATTCAAAATTTCTTGATTATCCTATAAAGATAGGGAATTGACTTCTACCCTGCAGACGGGGGAGCAGGATTAGTATTTATTTAGCAGAGGGGTAAGCTGAAAAAAAAGGGATGCCAAAAATGGCATTTTTCAGGAGTGGTTTGTATCGTGAGGCTCGATGTGGATGAGGATATCGGCCACCTCGGGCATTTCATGCAACAGGCGATCTTTAAGATTATGAGCAATTTCATGACCCTGGTTAACCGAAAGCTCGCCATCAACAATTACGTGAAGATCTACGTGAAAAGTCATTCCGGTTTTGCGGATAAAACATTTTTCGGTCTCAATGACTCCCTGCTCCTTTTGAGAGATCTCCCGAATTTCTTCAACCATGTCATCATAAAGATGCTCATCCATTATTTCCCCCAGGGCAGGCCTTAAGATGAGATAGGCGTTGTACAGAATAAATCCCGAAGCAAAAAGAGCCGCCCAATCATCGGCAGTTTCGTATCCTTTTCCCATAAAAAGGGCAATGGAAATTCCAATAAAAGCCATTAGGGAGGTAATAGCATCGCTACGATGATGCCAGGCATCGGCTTTTAAAGAGCTGCTTTTTGTCTCCTCACTTTTTTTATTGATAAACCTGTAAAAGATCTCTTTGGTTAAGATTATTGCCGCCAGGACGATAAGGGTATAAGGCTTTGGTACCTTGTGCGGGGTTTGTATATTTTCAATGCTTTCCATTACAATAATGGTAGCCGAAACAACCAGGAAACCCACTACGGCAAAGGTGATAAGAGGTTCTACACGACCATGCCCGTAAGGATGATTTTCATCTGCCGGGCGGGCAGAATACTTTAAACCAAAAAGCACGAGCAGGCTCGAAAAAACATCGGTGGTAGATTCTATGGCATCGGCGATAAGAGCGTAAGAATTTCCGAAGATACCGGTCACACCTTTGATTACGGCTAAAACCGCATTACCAAAAATGCTGTAATAAGAGGCTTTGATTGCCTTTTGGTGCGCTTCGGTTTTCATGGAATTTCATCTAAAGAGGCTGCTGGAAAAGAGTTTAAACGCCTTTTCTCAGTTTAATAATAATCTGATCTTTCAGTAATGATGTTAACCTGAAACAAGTTCAGGTTAACAAAAATCAGGCTTTTAAAACAGGCTCTTATTGTTATTCTTCCTCTTCAGTAGATTCTTCCATGGTGTGATATACATGCTGTACATCATCGTCCTCCTCCAGCTTTTCCAGAAGTTTCTCAACATCGGCTGCTTCTTCGGAAGATATTTTCTTTGTCACCTGCGGAATGTATTCGAATCCTGAAGAAATGATCTCAATGTCGCGACTTTCCAATTCCTTCTGAAGGGCTCCAAATGCTTCAAAAGGAGCATAAATAATAATGCCATCTTCATCTTCGAAAACTTCTTCGGCACCAAAGTCGATTAGTTCCAGTTCCAGTTCTTCGGCATCAAGACCCTCTTTTGGGATCCTGAAGTTACAGGAATGATCAAACATGAATTCTACAGAACCTGAAGTTCCAAGGTTTCCGTCGCATTTGTTGAAATATGACCGAACATTGGCAACCGTACGGTTATTGTTATCTGTAGCGGTTTCCACCAGCACAGCGATCCCGTGTGGGGCATAACCTTCAAAAAGTACAATTTTATAGTCGCCCTGACTTTTATCTGAAGCCCGCTTAATAGCGCGTTCAATATTATCTTTGGGCATGTTGACACTCTTCGCATTTTGGATCACGGCCCGCAACCTGGAGTTGGTGTCGGGATCTGGACCGCCTTCTTTTACGGCCATTACAATATCTTTCCCAATGCGAGTAAAAGCTTTGGCCATAGCAGACCAACGTTTCATTTTGCGTGCTTTCCTAAATTCGAATGCTCTTCCCATTTCTTTGTATTAATTGTCGCGTAAAAATAGGAAAAATCATCAAGCTCTTAAAAAAGATTATTCCCCTGCATCTACTATATTTTCAATGCTCCGCGCCAGTTTAAAATCCTTTTCGGTCACTCCGCCGGCATCGTGGGTGGAGAGGGAAATTTGAAGTTCATTGTAAACATTCGACCAGTCGGGATGGTGTTGCTGGGCTTCGGCTTCAAAGGCGATCCTTACCATAACCGAAAATGCTTCTTTGAAATTTTCAAATTGAAAGGAGGTATGAATGGCATCATCTTTAAACTCCCATCCTTCAAGGTCTTCCAGTCTCTTGTTGATCTCTTTTTTGTCTAGAATTTGCATAGCTTCAGGTTTTAGTTTTACTAAAGTTACATAACCTCGCAGAGGTCAAAATGGAATTAGTAGAAGATTAACAACTAGGAAACCAGGGTGCTGGCCACTACATCCTGGATAGAGATCTGTAAATTCTTTGGAAGCAGGTTATCTTTTGGAATGACGGCCAGAAAGCGGTCAAAGTTGGAGTCGTAAACATTCTTAAGCAGTGGCTTCTTTTCTCCCAGAGCTTCACAAATTTCGCCTACCAGGTCATTGTGATGAATAAGATCATTGCTTCCAAGGTGGAATACGCCCTGCCTGTTTCTATTGATGATATAGTGCAGTTGCTGGGTTACCTTAGCTTCGTAAGTAGCATTCACAACTACATTGGAAAAAACTTCAATAGCCTCATGTTCCTTCAGCTGGCGTTTGATCTCGTTCACGCGGGGAGAGTTGGCTCCAAAAACCATAGGCAGCCTGGCAATAACATATTTATTGTTGGGCAGTCGCAGCAGTGCATTTTCAATTTTGATCTTGAACCTTCCGTAAACACTTTGAGAAAGTGTTTTGTCGTATTCGTAAGAAGGGTAATTTGTAAAAGCGTCAAAAACATTGGCCGAAGAGAGAAAAATGAGCTTCGTGTTCTTGTTCTTTTGAATGTAATCTATGATCTCAAAATGGGTGTGTACCTGTGCGAGGAAATTTCCGCGGAGAGCAGAAACGATTACATTAGGACGCAGGTTCTCCAGAATAATACTTGCACTTTCCCGCTCCAGGTCGAACTGATGGAATTTTTGGTTCTTCGCAAAAAAGGCATTTTCTGTGCGGTAAGTAGCGTGGGTATCAAAATAGGGGTAAAGCTCTTTATACAGGGAATTCCCGATAAAGCCGCTTCCCCCTAAGATCAATATTTTTTTCAAAAACTATCCTTTATAAAATGGCATTTTGACCACCGTAGCAGGAAGGGTTTTTTTGCGTATCTGAATATTAATTTGACTTCCCGGCTTGGCCAACTCTACAGGAACATAGCCCATTCCAATACCTTTTTCAAGAGATGGAGACATGGTTCCTGAAGTTACATTGCCAATAACCTTGCCATTATCATCCACGATGTCATAGCCCTGGCGGGGAATTCCGCGTTCGTTAAGTTCGAAGCCAATCAGCTTTCGGTCGGGGCCATTTTCTTTTTGTTCTTTAAGAGCTTCAGAATTTACAAAGTCCTTTGTGAACTTCGTGATCCACCCAAGGCCTGCTTCTATTGGAGAAGTAGTGTCATCAATGTCATTTCCGTAGAGACAAAAGCCCATTTCCAGTCGCAAAGTATCTCTTGCAGCAAGACCAACCGGTTTTATACCATAGTCTGCACCTGCTTCAAAAACCCTGTCCCATACCCGCTGGGCATCATCGTTCTTTACGTAGATCTCGAATCCGCCGCTGCCGGTATATCCCGTAGCCGATATGATCACATTTTCGGCTCCGCCAAAAGGTGCCACCTCGAAGGTGTAGAATTTTATTTCTTTAAGATCAACATCTGTAAGGGACTGCATAGCTTCGGCAGCTTTAGGTCCCTGGATGGCCAGTAGCGAGTATTCATCTGAAAGATCGCGCATGGTAGCATCCATAGTATTGTGTTGAGAGATCCAGTTCCAGTCCTTCTCAATATTTGAAGCATTTACTACAAGTAAATATTTCTCTTCGTTGAAGCGATAAATGATAAGGTCATCTACAATACCACCTTCGTTGTTGGGCATACAGCTGTACTGGGCCTTGCCATCTGTAAGTTTGGAAGCATCGTTGGAACTTATTTTCTGGATCAATGCGAGGGCATTTTCCCCGGTGATGAGGAATTCTCCCATATGAGAAACGTCAAATACACCTACCGCTTTTCTTACGGTTTCGTGTTCAATATTTACACCATCATAAGAAACGGGCATGTTATAACCTGCGAAAGGAACCATTTTGGCTCCAAGTTCTATATGGGTAGAGGTAAGGGCAGTATTTTTCATTTAAAAATTATTTTGCGCAAATTTATTAATTTCAGAAAAGAATGAGGGTTTATTAAGGAAATTTTCAACAGAAAGAGATAAGGCAGGGATAGGGCCAATGGAAATTCTATATTTGTATAACTTTTCAAAAAGCAAAGACCAATGAAGATCCTTAGCGCCAAACAGATAAAGGAGGCCGATAAGCTCACCATTGAAAAGCAGGGGATATCCTCCACCGAACTCATGGAAAGAGCTGCCAGCCTGGTTTTTAAGGAGATCCACAGGCGACTGGAGGGAGCTCCTATTCCCGTCAAGATCTTTTGCGGAATAGGTAATAATGGCGGGGATGGCCTGGTAGTTGGCCGGCAGTTAATAGAAGCAGGTTACGATGTTACCATATATATCGTAAACTACAGCGACCAACGTTCCCAGGACTTTTTGCTGAATTATGACCGGGTTAAGAATCATAGTAAAGAATGGCCCATACTTCTAAAATCTGAAGAAGATTTCCCCGAAATAAAATACGGGGACTTTGTGGTGGATGCCATCTTTGGAGTAGGACTAAACCGTCCACTGCCCGATTGGGTTGCATCGCTGGTAAGGCACATTAACGCTTCAGGTGCTTTTGTTTTGGCTATTGATATGCCGTCGGGTCTTATGGCCGATGCTGCTGTTGAAGACGAGGAGTCGATCATTCGGGCCAGCTATACCATTACTTTTCAGGTGCCAAAAATGGCATTTTACATGCCCAGTACTGCGCCTTTTGTGGGGGACCTTCAAATTCTGGATATTGGCCTGGACATTGAATTTCTTCAGAATGCCCCGGCTGCAGCCCAGTTAATTTCAAAACCTGAAGCCAAAGCACTTTACACTCCCCGTAAAAGGTTTTCCCATAAAGGCACCTACGGCCATGCCCTCATTATTGGCGGAAGCTACGGTAAAATTGGCAGCGTTTGTCTTTCAGCAACTGCCGCAATGCGAGCGGGTGCCGGGCTGGTGACTATTTTTGCGCCTAAATGCGGTTATGAAATACTTCAAACATCACTTCCTGAAGCTATGGTCTTAACCGACTCTCATAATGAGATGCTTACAAATCTGGATTTTGATCTTGAGCCCGATGTAATAGGATTTGGGATAGGAGTAGGGACTAATGAAGAAACAGTAAAGGCTTTTGAGCAATTGCTGAAAAATTACAGAAAACCCATGGTCATAGATGCCGATGGGCTAAATATACTTTCGAAAAATAATAAATTACTTGATCATTTACCCGAAGGCAGTTTGTTGACTCCTCACCCTAAAGAACTGGAGAGACTAATTGGTTCCTGGAAAGATGATTTTGAAAAACTTGAGAAGGTAAGATCCTTTGCCACCAAATATAAGGTCGTGGTGGTTATAAAAGGCACATACACCTTTACTGTGGCCCCAAATGATATTTTTATCAACACAACCGGAAATCCCGGGATGGCTACAGCAGGTAGCGGGGATGTCTTAACGGGTGATACTTACAGCCCTTATTGGACAGGGTTATGAGCCTTTACGCGCAGCAGTACTGGGAGTTTACCTGCATGGAAAGTCGGGCGATCTTGCAGCCGAAAAACTTAGCTATGAAGGAGTAATAGCAGGAGATATTGCCAAAAATACAGGAGCGGCCATTTTTGACCTTTTTGAAAACAAACAAACCAACAATTCCTAATGAGAGATTGTCATTATATAAGTTCTTCTGTTCTTGATATTGAAGAAATAAGAGAGATACTGGAAAAGAAAAAAAGTCTTGCTTTAAGTGAGGAGGCTATTTATCACATCGAGAAGGCGAGAAAGTATCTCGATAATAAGATGAAGGAGAATAAAACTCCCATTTATGGAATAAATACAGGTTTTGGATCTTTGTGTAATGTGAAGATCTCTTCTGAAAATCTTACTAAACTTCAGGAGAACCTTGTAATGTCTCACGCCTGCGGAACAGGGGAAAAAGTATCAAAACCTATCATAAGATTGATGCTTCTGCTTAAAATTCAGTCACTGAATTATGGACATTCAGGGGTGTCAATGGAGACGGTTAACAGGTTAATAGACTTTTTTAACGAAGATGTGCTGCCGGTTGTATACTCCCAGGGATCGTTGGGAGCTTCGGGCGATTTGGCTCCGCTGGCGCATTTGTCGCTGCCTTTAATTGGAAAGGGAGAAGTCTATCTCGACGGAAAAATAATTCCTTCGGAAGAAATGCTGAAGAAATTCGGATGGGAACCTATCACTTTACAATCAAAAGAAGGGCTGGCCTTGCTAAACGGTACTCAGTTCATGAGTGCTCACGGAATTTATGCACTTCTTAAGGCCAACAGGCTTTCTATGTGGGCCGATATCATAGGAGCATTGTCTGTGGATGCATTCGATTGTAATATTTCTCCTTTTAATGAGCTGGTACATCTTGTAAGACCGCACCGGGGACAAATAAAAACAGCCGAAAGAATAAGGAAGATCCTGGCCGGTAGTGAGATTGCGGGACAGGTAAAACAGAATGTGCAGGATCCATATTCCTTCAGGTGTATTCCGCAGGTACATGGTGCGAGTAAGGACACTCTTGATTTTGTCTATAAAAGCTTTAAAACAGAGATCAATTCGGTCACCGATAACCCGAACATTTTTGTGGATGCCGATAAGATCATTTCCGGAGGGAATTTTCACGGACAACCAATCGCCCTGCCTCTTGATTACCTTGCCATTGCAATGGCAGAGCTGGGGAATATTTCAGAAAGAAGGATCTATCAACTGGTTTCGGGCTTGAGAGGGCCTGCTTTTTTGGTGGATGCTCCCGGCCTCAACAGCGGATTCATGATTCCGCAGTACACTGCTGCCAGCATTGTTAGCCAGAACAAACAACTTTGCAGTCCTGCAAGTATTGATTCTATTGTGTCTTCGAACGGGCAGGAAGATCACGTAAGTATGGGGGCTAACGCGGCTACAAAAGTTGTGAAGGTAATTGATAATGTAGCTACGGTACTGGCGATCGAACTTTATAATGCATCCCAGGCGCTTTCCTATAGAGGAAAACACAAAACTTCTCCTATGCTGCAAAAACTCATCGAGGATTTCCGAAAGGAAGTTCCTTTAGTGAAGGAGGATGTTGTGATGGCACCTTATATCCAGAAAGCCAGGAAGTTTCTAAAGAATTACAACCTTACAGAATTTGCATTTGAATAGGAATTAATCAATTCAAACATCCATGCTGTGGCTTCTTCAAGCGAGCTAAAGATCTTAAAGCAGTTCTTGTTTGCATAAAACTGCTGTTCAAGAAGTGCAGTTTCACGGGTCACGGGATCTTTGGAAACGACAGCTATTGCTTTTAATTGAGGGTTTTCTGCAGATTCTCTATATACCATGGGATTTACGGCGTAAGAGTTTATCCTGTGGGAGATGTATCCAAAAAAGTCATTATTAAAACTATCATGACCAATTTGCAAGATTTTCCTGTTTGTCTCCACATCCAGTAGAGCCCCTTCATTCATTTCATTTATAAGTATCCTGTCATGAACCCAGATCACTCCGCAGTTGAGTTCAACTTTTTTTATCATTAGGTGTAGGGAATAAGGCTGTGAAAATAGGATTTTTTACTGAAATATGAGGAGACTGAAATCAGGATTTTCTTAAATAAAAGAGGGTCTTAAAAACATAAGTTTTAAGACCCTCTTTTTGATGTAGTTATGAATTTATTTTAGAGAACCCACCATATCCTGAGGTTTCACCCATTCATCAAATTCGTCGGCAGAGACATATCCTAAATTCACTGCTTCTTCTTTTAATGTAGTGCCGTTTTTATGCGCAGTATTTGCGATTTCGGCTGCTTTGTAATATCCTATTTTTGTGTTTAGGGCAGTTACCAGCATTAGGGAATTGTTAAGAAGCTCTTGTATTCTTGGCTTGTTAGGTTCAATTCCTGCAGCACAATGTTCATCAAAAGATGCACAGGCATCTCCAAGAAGTTGTGCACTTTGAAGGATATTGGCTGCCATTACCGGTTTAAATACATTTAGTTCAAACTGTCCCTGCATACCTCCAACATTGATGGTAACATCATTTCCTATTACCTGGGCGCAAACCATAGTTAGGGCTTCTACCTGGGTTGGGTTTACTTTACCGGGCATAATAGAGGATCCCGGTTCATTAGCGGGAATAAGGATCTCTCCAATACCACTTCTTGGACCTGATGCCAGCATTCGAACATCATTGGCAATTTTATTAAGGGAAACTGCAAGTGTTTTTAAAGCGCCGCTGGTCTCCACAAAAGCGTCATGTGCAGCAAGAGCTTCGAATTTATTTGGTGCAGAAATAAATGGGAGCTCTGTGAATTTCGCAATGAATTCTGCAACACGTTTAGAGTAACCTTTTGGAGTATTCAAACCTGTTCCAACGGCTGTTCCTCCCAAAGCCAGTTCCGAAAGGTGGGGCAGAGTATTTTCAAGAGCATTTAAACCATGGTCAAGCTGGGAAACATAGCCGCTGAATTCCTGTCCCAGGGTTAGGGGAGTGGCATCCATAAAGTGGGTACGACCAATTTTTACCACGTCCTTAAATTCTTCCGACTTCTTCTTTAAAGTATTGCGCAGTTTCTTAACTCCGGGAATTGTTGTTTCGACGATCTTCTTATAAACTGCGATGTGCATCCCTGTAGGGAAAGTGTCATTTGAGGATTGGGATTTATTCACATCATCATTGGGAGAAAGTACCTTTTCACCCTCTCCAATCTCTTTGCCTGCAATTTGCTGGGCACGATTTGCTATGACCTCATTGAGGTTCATATTACTTTGAGTCCCACTTCCTGTTTGCCATATCACCAAAGGAAATTGATCATCATGCTTTCCTTCAAGGATCTCGTCGCATACCCGGGCGATATAATCTCTTTTGTCTACTGTAAGAGCACCAAGTTCACAGTTGGTAAAAGCTGCAGCTTTTTTAAGGTAGGCAAAGCCGTAAATGATCTCCAGAGGCATAGAACCGGGAGCACCAATTTTGAAGTTATTCCGGGAGCGTTCTGTTTGTGCTCCCCAAAGTTTATCTGAAGGAACTTTGACTTCCCCCATTGTATCTTTTTCTATTCTATATTCCATGATTGTATTAGGTTTGTTACAAATTTACATTTTCGCTAAAATTTAAGCACTTTAAAAAGAACAAAATTAGATGGCACAAGAGAAAAAAATCCCACAAAATCTCTGAAGCCCAGTGAACAAAAAATAAAATAAAAACTTTTGTGATAACCTCCCAGAGTTTCTATCTTTGGCAAAGATTCAATAAAATAGGAAACATGTTTGAATTTGATCAATATCTGGGCTTTTTAGCTTTTCTTATTATACTACTCATCGGGTTTTGGGTAATGTTGTTCTTAACAGCCATAATTCCTTATTGGATTGGAGGAGCCGTTAAAGAAATGCTCGACGAAAGGAAAGAAAAGAAACGCCTGGAAAGAGAAAAAGCTTAAAAAGGACTTCATGTCCTTTTTTTTTGGCACTCTCAGGCCGTATTAAAATATAAAAGCCGTCAATTTGACGGCTTTTCTTATTGATATAGTTTCAAGGATCCTAAAACTCTCCATCCCCTCCATTGTCTTCACCATTTCCAGAGTTCCGCTCATTACGTCTCTGATCTCTTTTCTGCTGATTAAATCTGTAAGTAAGGGAAAGGGTAACACTGCGCTGTCTCCACTGGAATTCGCTTTCTCTTTCAAATTCCTCGGTCACAGTGTATGAATCTCTTTTTCGAGAATTTAACAAATCCCGTACATTAAGCGTAAGAGAAGCTCTTTCATTAAATAATTCCTTACTCAGAGCCATATCAATCATAAATAAGCCTTGAGTTTCTGTTTGTGCTCCTTCAGTAGCACCTCTGTAAAAGGCATTTGTTTGCCAGTCAACTTTGGCAGGAAGTGTGACTTTTGAACTAAAACGTCCATACCAGCTGGTATTTTTTGCGCTGTAATCTATGCCATTATAATCTCCATCGGAATCAAACTGGAAGAAGTTTACACTTCCGTTCAAACTTAGCCATTTTGCAGGGTTGTATAATAATCCGGCTTCGGCCCCAATACGTTCGGTGGTTGACAGGTTGATAGGAATTGTTCTAATTACCTGTGTCCCGTCAATAGCTGTAGAAATTTGTTCTACCCTTTCAAAAGAGTCCGTTTCATATTGGTAATATACTGAAGATGTTAAAGTAAGTTTTTCCCATCTTTTAAGGTAGCCAAGATCAAAGGCATCTGAATAAGCCGGTTGCAAATTAGGATTACCCTGAAAAATGTTGGTCCTGCTGGCTCTTGAAGGGAAGGGGTTTATATACCACCCACGAGGCCTGTTGATCCTCCTGTTGTAACCAAGGGTGATATTTTCCTTTTCGTCCAGTTCGTAAATAAGGTTAACAGTAGGGAATAAGTCCAGGTAGTTATTGTCAAAATCTGTATCAATCGGGATTTTAAATTCCTCCTGTAATTCTTCTTCGGTAAGATCAGACTCTATTAATCCTTTTAACCGGGTGTTTTCAAGCCTTAATCCTAAGAGGAAGGAAAAATCTCCAAATTTATTACCATACTGGGAATAAAGAGAGTTAACATTCTCGGTATAGGTAAATATGTTAGAAAGAGGATTAAGCTCCAATATACCGGAAGCTTCTTTTTCCAGCAGGAGTTGATAATCGGTTACTTCTTCTTCAAAGTTTCCACGGTATCCCGCTTCAAACTGTGCATTTTCTCCAATAGGCCTAACATAATCTGCCTGGATAAGGAACTCATTTTGGGTTTCTTCTGTAAAAGTTTCTTCCAGTGGATAGAAAGGGTCAAGTTTTGTGGTATTTGAAATTATTTTCTCATTTATGTCACCAATTTGTGTTTCCTCGTCTCTCTCGTATTGAAGATCGGCTGTCAATTGATGGCCACTGTCATTGAATTTATTGATGTAATTCAAAGCAAACTGGTAACTGTTATCATCCTCGATCTCATTTTCTTGCCGAAGTGTTTGCAGTATTCCCTCACCCACAAACTGAGTGCTTTTATTAGAGGTAAGATCCTCGTCCTCTCCATACCTGTAGAATCCTGTAGCGGTAATCGATGACATATCTGTAATATAATACTCCATTCCCAGGCTGGTATAAAAGTTTCGGTTAAGACGATCCATTCTTCTGTCCTCAATAAGTCTGTCTGTGACCGGGTCAACTAATTCACCTTCCTCATTGGTGTACTCCAAATAACGAGTATCTGAAAAAACATTTCCGGGAGCGTCAAAATATCTGAAACCGGTGGTGTTGAAAATATTGAATTTATCGGTCCTAAGATTCACATTGGCCGAAAGTCCTACCTGATCCGGATGTCCTACCTGGGCTGAAACAGAGCCATTAAAGCCAAGGGTCTTTTCTTTCTTCAGGATGATATTAAGGATTCCCGCTGTGCCCTCTGCGTCATATCTTGCTGAAGGGGAGGTGATCACTTCAACACGCTCAATAGCATCTGCGGGCAGTTGTGAGAGAACATCTGTATTTCCAAACCCGGCCATGGCCGAAGGTTTTCCGTTAATTAGGATACGCACGTTTGCATTTCCTCTCAAACTAATTCCACCTTCGATATCTACAGCTACAGAGGGTACATTATTAAGTGCATCGGCCACTGTGCCTCCTACCGTGGTAAGGTCTTTTCCTATGTTGTATATTTTTTTGTCGAGCCTAACTTCAACCTGGGTGGTTTCTGCTGTTACAACCACTTCTTTCAGTTCACCGGCGGCCATTCCCAATACAATCCGGCCCATTTCAATATCCGAATTGATCTGGCGGGCGGGAAATTTCTTTGGACTAAAACCTATAAATTCTACAGTGATAACATAATTTCCTTCCGGTACTTCAATAGCAAAGTTTCCCTGCGCATCTGTGATCCCTCCCGTCAGTTTATTAGGGTCATTGGTGCTTTGAAAAGAAATGGTGGCGTATTCCAGAGGTGTTCCCTGCTCATCGGTCACTTTTCCCGAAACCTCATACTGGGAGCCTTGTGCAAAGGCTGATAAAGAAAGAAGAAAAAAGAAGGAAAAAAATAAGGCACTGCAGCGGTGCCGGCTTATGCTCGCAATCATATTTGGTTTTTATTCTTGGACAGCTAAAAAACCAAATGGTTTAATTTTTTCTCAAAAAAAATAAACATTTTTTATAAACCACTGTTTAACAAGGAGTTAGAGTGTAGTCATCAAATGGATATACGGGTGCCTAAAAATTAAATCTCTGCAGGAAATTATGCCTTCTGCCAAAGCGAAGTTTGCTTTTTAAGCAATAAGATCTTCAATATTGGAGGCCGGTCGTCCAACTACGGCTTTGTTATCGGTTTCTACCACCGGGCGCTGAATAAGTTTAGGATGTTCTGCCATTATCCTTATCAATTCTTTGTCGCTGAGGTCCCGGTCGCGATAATTTTCTTTCCAGATCTTTTCTTCAGTCCGCACCAGTTCAATAGGAGCCATGTTCAGTTTCTGAAGAAGATCTGCAATTTCTTTTTCACTTAGCGGTTCCTTCAGGTATTCCCTAATCTCAAAATCCTTTCCAGATTCTTTCAGGATCTCCAGCCCTTCCCTTGATTTTCTGCATCTGGCGTTGTGGTAAATCTTTAGCATTATTCTTTAGTTATAAGTGATTTCTGTTTTTCTGTTGCCTGTTGCGGGTCACCAGTTTCTTGTTGCCAGTTGCTGATTCATTAATTTTGAACCTTGAACCTTAAACTTTAAACTATTCGATTTTTTGTCCCATCATCATGAGAAAGGCTTTAAGGAACTGGTTGATATCTCCGTCCATCACCGAATCTACATTTCCGGTTTCTTCGCCGGTTCGCACATCCTTCACCAGTTTATATGGGTGCATCACGTAATTTCTAATCTGCGACCCCCACTCAATCTTCATCTTTGAATCCTCAATTTCCCTTCGCTGTGCCTGTTGCTTCTGAAGTTCAATTTCATAAAGCTGACTCTTAAGCAACTGCATTGCCTTGGTCTTGTTATCCAATTGAGAACGGGTTTCAGAATTTTCTACCACAATTCCCGAAGGAGCGTGACGAAGCCTTACGGCGGTTTCAACCTTGTTCACATTTTGTCCTCCCGCACCCGAAGATCTCATGGTTTCCCAGGAAATATCTGCAGGATTGATGTCAATTTCGATAGTGTCATCGGCTAAAGGATAAACATAGACGCTTGCAAAGGAAGTATGTCTTTTGGCGTTACTGTCAAAAGGAGAGATTCTCACCAGGCGATGCACCCCGTTTTCCCCTTTTAGCCACCCAAAGGCAAATTCTCCTTCTATTTCAATGGTGACGGTTTTTATTCCGGCAACTTCCCCGGCCTGGTAATTGAGCTCGCGCACAGAGTAGCCGCGATCTTCGGCCCAGCGCAGGTACATTCGCATAAGCATTTCTGCCCAGTCGCAACTCTCGGTACCACCGGCACCGGCAGTTACCTGAAGAACCGCACTCAGGTTGTCTCCTTCTTCAGAAAGCATGTTTTTAAATTCCAGGTCCTCAATTAAAGTTCTGGATTTCTCATGTCTTTCCTCGACGTCTTCGGCGGTGGCTTCCCCTTCTTTGTAGAATTCAAAAATCACTTCGAGGTCGTCCACAAGAGTGACTGCCTCTTCATAATCATCAACCCATTTTTTTTGGGAATTGAGTTCTTTTAGAAGAAGTTCAGCCTTTTTTGGATCGTTCCAGAAGTCGGGTGCCAGGGTTTTTTCCTGGAGATTGGATATCTCTATTTTTTTGGCATCAACGTCAAAGATACCTCCTTAACGCAACCAGGCGATCTTTGAGATCTTTAATAGTATCTATAGTAAGCATACTTGAATTTTCAACAAAAATAGAATTTATGAGGGTTCCCGGAAACTATTTTACGAATATTTTATAGTTTTATACACCTTCAAAAATGCCGGTTTCCGGCTCTTTTTCTGAAGGTCAAACGTTTAAAATTAAATCATGAAAGAAATAGATCTTAGAAGTGACACAGTCACTAAACCTACTGAAGGTATGATGCAGGCTATTATCAACGCCGAAGTAGGGGATGATGTTTATAAAGAAGACCCCACAGTAAATAAGCTGGAAAGAAAACTGGCCGATATGTTCGGAATGGATGAAGCACTTTTCTTTCCTACCGGAAGTATGGCAAACCAGGCGGCCATTAAGCTGCACACCCAACCGGCCGATCAATTAATTTGTGATAAATGGGCTCACGTTTATAATTATGAAGGAGGTGGCGCTTCCTTTAACAGCGGAGTTTCCTGCAAATTGGTGGACGGGGACCGCGGAATGATAACTGCAGCCCAGGTGGAGGAAAATATCAATCCTCCCGACTTTTATCATAGTCCGCTTACCACACTCGTATGTCTGGAAAACACAACAAATAAGGGTGGCGGAGCCTGTTATGATTTTGAAGAGATTAAAAGGATTAGAAAGGTATGTGATGAGCATAATCTTGGCTTACACCTGGATGGCGCACGACTTTTTAATGCTCTTGTTGCCAAAAAAGAAGATCCTAAGGAGTACGGGAAGGTGTTTGATACAGTTTCCGTCTGTCTCTCCAAGGGGCTGGGAACTCCGCTGGGAACTGTGCTTATAGGGAACAAAAAAGTTATGAAAAATGCCATGCGGGTGAGAAAAGTTCTTGGTGGCGGAATGCGCCAGATAGGTTTTATGGCCGCTGCCGGAATCTATGCTCTTGATAACCACGTGGAGCGTTTAGCCGAAGATCACAAAAGAGCTTCAGAAATTGGCAGAACCCTAAAAGAGCAAAGTTATATTGGGGAAGTAGAGCCTGTTGAGACAAATATTGTCATTTTCTATTTAAAAAATGCTTCAGATGAAGCTGCTTTTATGAAAGCTCTTCAGAAGGAGAATATAAGGATTAGCAATATGGGACAGGGGAAACTAAGAGTGGTTACTCACCTGGATTATTCCGAAGAAATGCATCAAAGATTTCTGGAGGTATTGAGAGGAATAGAATTATAAAAAATTACCCGTCAAAAATGTCATTTTTGGCGGGTAATTTTTTTAGACTGTAGTCTTTAGGTGGTAGACGGTAGATTCAAGAGTTGTCTCAAATCTCAAGTCTCGTATCTAATATCTATTGACCAAGCATATCATTCATCCCGGGAATATCGGGCATTCCTTCTTTTGCAACGGCTGCAAGTTCGGCTTCATTTACCTCGGTGGCACGGGCAACGGCTTTATTAATGGTTAGCACCAGGTAATCTTCCAGCTGTTCCTTATCTTCAAGAAGTTCATCGGCAATTTCGATGTTCTTGATCTCACGGCTTGCGGTAATTGTTACTTTTAGAAGTCCGTCGGCAGACTGCTCATCGAGCATTACGGTTTTTAACCTTTCTTTAGTTTCTTCAACTTTTTTCTGGGTCTCTTTGATCTTATTCATCATGCCCATCATATCTCCAAACATAGTGTCATTTTTATGGTTGTAACAAAATTACCTAAAAAGGTCATATTAGAGAACTTATAGATACAGTTTTAAGTTTTCTTTATTAGAAATCGTAACTTTGCAGCCGGTAAAATTAAGATGGGAAAAATGAAAGTTGCTGCTAAAGAAATAATTGCTCCGCGGATCAAAAAAGTTCCGGTAAAGCTTGAAAAACATGGAGATGTGCGTACAGATGACTACTTCTGGCTGCGCGAACGTGACAACCCCGAAGTTCTGGATTACCTAACGCGGGAAAATATTTATAATGATGAAATGACGGCTCATACCAAGGAGCTGCAGGAAAATCTTTTTCAGGAGGTAAAGAAAAGGATAAAAGAGGATGACTCTTCTGTTCCATATAAACTGAATGGCTACTGGTATATCACGCGTTTCGAAAAAGGGAAAGATTATCCTATCTATTCACGAAAAAAGGAAACACTTGATGCCCCCGAAGAAATACTCTTTGATGTAAATGAAATGGCGAAAGGTCACGACTATTACAGGTTAAGCGGCCTAAGCGTAAGCCCTAATAATAAACTGATCTCCTATGCGGTAGATACAGTTAGCCGAAGAAAATATACGATCTATATTAAGAACCTGGAGACAGGGGAAATTTATCCCGAAAGGATACACAATACTACCGGTGGCGCTACATGGGCAAATGATAACAAAACCCTTTTTTATGCCCGGAAGGATGAAGAAACCCTTCGCAGTAACAAGATCTTTAAACACCATTTTGGAACCAAAGCTAAAGATGACGAGCTAGTTTTCTTTGAGGAAGATGAAACCTTTCACACTTACGTTTATAAATCAAAATCTCATCGTTACATAATAATAGGATCTGATAGTACCTTAACTTCGGAATATCGCTTTATTGCTGCCGATGATCCCGATGGGGAAGTGCAGATTGTACAGCCAAGAATGAGAGGGGTGGAATATAGTATCGCTCACTACAGGGATTGTTTTTATATCCTTACCAATTTGGATGGGGCTACCAATTTTAAATTAATGAAAGCTCCTGTTCATAATCCGGGAATGGAGAACTGGCAAGAGGTGATCCCACACCGGGAAGATGTACTTCTGGAGGATATAGACCTGTTTAGGGAATACCTGGTGGTAAGTGAAAGAAGTGAGGGATTGAACAAGATCCATATTCGCAGATGGGATGGCACAGATTCTTACTTTTTGCCGTTCGACAACGAAACTTATACCGCACTTACCGGTACCAACCCCGATTTTGATACAGAGATCCTTAGGTACATGTACAATTCTTTGACAACTCCTACCCAGGTCGTTGATTTCAATATGCGCACCAAAGAAAAAGATGTCAAGAAGGAACTAGAGGTCCTGGGAGGGAAGTTTAAAAAAGAGAATTACGTTTCCGATCGTATTTGGGCAACTGCCCAGGATGGAACTAAGATCCCGATGACCCTTGTCTATAAAAAGGATCTTAAAAAAGACGGAACAAATCCCGTTTTACAATATGCATATGGCTCTTACGGTTCTACCATTGATCCATACTTCTCCAATGTTCGATTAAGTCTTCTGGATCGCGGTTTTATCTTTGTCATAGCTCATGTGAGAGGTGGGGAATATCTCGGTCGGCAGTGGTATGATAACGGTAAACTTTTGAAAAAGAAGAACACCTTTACAGATTTTATAGATTGTACCAGGCATCTGCTTCAGGAGAATTATACTTCCAGTGAACATATGTACGCAAGTGGAGGTTCGGCCGGCGGATTGTTAATGGGAGCAATAGCCAACATGGCTCCGCAGCTATACAAAGGTATTATTGCGTCGGTTCCATTTGTAGATGTCGTAACGACAATGCTGGATGAAACCATTCCTTTGACCACCGGGGAATATGATGAATGGGGAAATCCAAATGATCCTGAGTACTATTTCTATATGAAATCCTACTCGCCTTATGATAATGTCATTGCGCAGGACTATCCGCACATGCTGGTTACCACAGGTTTACATGACTCGCAGGTGCAGTACTGGGAGCCGGCGAAGTGGGTGGCGAAATTGAGGGAGTTAAAGACCGATTCGAATAAACTACTTTTTCATACCAATATGGACGCGGGCCATGGAGGAGCATCAGGACGATTTGAGGCTTTAAGGGAAGTAGCCGAAGAGTATGCATTTCTCCTCGATTTAGAGGGAATCCGCGAATAATTAAAATATTTGACTTAAATTTGCTTCGTTTGTGATCGCATTCGGAATAAAATTTCTGAATGCGATTATTGTAAATAACTTCAATTTATGAGAGAAGATTTACAGGTTTTCGATAATGTATTACAATTAATTGGTAATACCCCTCTAATTCATTTAAACCGTATTACTCAGGATCTTAAAGGACACTATTTCGCTAAAGTGGAAGCCTTTAATCCCGGGCACTCCACCAAAGATAGAATAGCCCTACATATTATAGAAGAAGCCGAAAGAAAAGGAATTCTTAAACCGGGAGATACTATTATTGAGACTACCTCGGGGAACACCGGCTTTAGTATTGCTATGGTTAGCGTTATAAAAGGTTACGAGTGCATCCTTGCGGTGAGCTCAAAATCTTCCAGAGACAAGATCGATATGCTGCGCTCTATGGGTGCAAAGGTTTATGTATGTCCTGCTAATGTGACCGCCGATGATCCAAGATCTTATTACCAGGTTGCAAAAAGAATGCATGACGAGATAAAAGGTTCGGTTTATATTAATCAATATTTTAATGAGCTCAATATAGAAGCTCATTACCTTTCTACCGGGCCGGAGATATGGAAACAGACCGAAGGAAAGATCACGCATTTGGTTGCCTGCAGCGGTACCGGGGGAACGATCTCGGGAACTGCAAGATTCCTAAAGGAACAAAATCCTGACATTAGGATCCTCGGAATTGATGCCTATGGTTCTGTTCTTAAAAAATATCATGAAACCAAAGAATTTGATGCTGCAGAGATCTATCCTTATCGCATTGAAGGATTAGGTAAAAATCTTATCCCAACAGCTACAGATTTTGAGAGCATAGATAAATTCGTGAAGGTAAGCGATGAAGACAGTGCACATGCTGCACGTGAGCTTGCCCGTACCGAAGGACTTTTTGTGGGTTACACCAGTGGTGCTGCTTTACAGGGAGTGCGACAGCTGGCCGAAGAAGGTGAATTTGACGAAAATAGCAATATTGTTATAATTTTCCCCGATCATGGTTCCCGTTACATGAGCAAAGTCTTTAGTGATGACTGGATGAATGAGCAGGGATTCTTCGACAGCAAGAACGAAAAGGCAGAAAACCAAATAGAATTTATAAAGTAACAGCAACAGGCCTTTGTTGGGCTGCTGTACTAATTTCTTTCAAACAATTTCGGTTTAAATAGCGACTGGGAGCAGGTGCTCCTAAAAATAAAGCTGGAAAGTGCATGTTTTTCAATGCAGTTGACCGGCCATGATTCTGCAGTTGCTATTTATTTGTTACTTTTGCTGAAGTGAAAAATATATAAAATGGCAGATTTATTCGATAAAATATATAAGGACAAAGGGCCTTTAGGGAAGTGGAGTGAAGTAGCTGAAGGTTATTTTGTTTTTCCCAAACTGGAAGGACCTATTTCCAATCGTATGAAATTCCGTGGTCAGGATGTAATTACCTGGAGTGTCAACGATTACCTGGGACTTGCAAATCATCCCGAAGTGCGCAAAGTAGATGCTGAAGCCGCTGCAGAATGGGGCTCTGCCTATCCAATGGGTGCCAGGATGATGAGTGGTCACACCTCTCTACATGAAAAACTGCAGGAGGAACTCGCTTCTTTTGTGAACAAAGAGGCTGCATACTTGCTTAATTTTGGTTACCAGGGAATGGTTTCTACCATTGATGCTCTTGTTTCTAAAAAAGACGTTATTGTTTATGACGTAGATGCTCATGCATGTATTATTGACGGGGTGCGCCTGCACTTAGGTCAGCGCTTTACTTACAAGCACAATGACATGGAAAGCATTGAAAAGAACCTCCAACGTGCCGAGAAAATTGCAGAGCAAACCGGTGGCGGAATCCTTGTTATTTCTGAAGGTGTATTTGGAATGAGAGGAGAGCAGGGAAAACTAAAAGAGATCGTTGCTCTTAAAGAAAAATATAATTTTAGACTTCTTGTCGATGATGCTCACGGCTTTGGTACTCTTGGTAAAACTGGAGCAGGAGCAGGTGAGGAGCAGGGAGTGCAGGATCAAATCGATGTTTATTTTGCAACCTTTGCAAAATCTCTTGCCAGCACCGGGGCTTTTATCGCCGGAGACCAGGAGATCATGGATTACCTGAAGTACAATCTTCGTTCTCAAATGTTTGCCAAGTCCCTGCAAATGCAGCTGGTAATTGGTGCACTTAAACGTCTTGAGATGCTTAAAACAATGCCCGAACTTAAAGAGAAGCTTTGGGAGAATGTAAATGCTCTTCAAAATGGTCTTAAAGATCGCGGATTTGACATTGGAACAACCCAAAGTTGTGTGACTCCGGTCTATCTTGAGGGAAGTATTCCTGAAGCTATGGCCCTGGTCAACGATCTTAGGGAAAATCACGGGATCTTCTGTTCTATCGTAGTTTATCCGGTAATTCCTAAAGGAATGATCCTTCTAAGGTTGATTCCAACAGCTACGCATAACTTAGAGGATGTGGAAATCACATTGGCTGCTTTTTCAGCAATTACGTGAGCGCCTGGAAAATGGTACTTATAGAAGGCTTTCCGCAGGTGTTGCTGCAGCAATGGAAAAATAATCTTTTCAAAAAATATATCTTGAAAATCCCCTTTTTTAAAGGGGATTTTTTTTGATTTTTTATCGAGTGAGATTGCAGGAAACAATGACCGAAATTACCCTTTTTGGGAGGAGTATTTACCTCCTCAAGTATTCTTAAGGCCTATTAAATAATTAATTTACAGGGGTTATTATTAGGGGGAAAGAAAATAAGTAGCAGGCCTTGTTATTTCAATTAAATTGGACCTAATGTGAATTTTTTAGAGATGACACACATCCATTTCTCCAACTTTGCATTGCTTTTTCATTAGAAGAATTTTAATCTTCACTAATTCTCCATGAATAATTTTTTCAGCGGTTTATTTTACATCTAGTTCAATAAGATATTCAACTAAATTTTGATTCCGCTCTAGTTTCAATTTTTTTCTAAGTCTATATCGTGCAAGTTCAACTCCACGAACTGAAATATTCATCAAATTGGCAATTTCTTTTGAACTCATATTCATTCTTAAAAATGCTGCCAATTTTATCTCCCTTGGTGAGAGCTTAATGTTATTTTCTGTAAGCTTTTCCAGATAATTTCCGTGGACCTGATCAAAATGATAAGCGAATTGATCCCATGCGTCATTTTTTGAAAGGTTTTTATCTATAGTTTTTATTACTCCTTTTAATACTTCTTTTGATCCGTTGTTATCCAGGCTTGTTTTAATTTTTTTTCGCACATCCTGTAAAAACTCATTTTTATCCAATAATTGCATAGTTGTGGTAGTCAACTGGTCATTCTTAAGAGCTACTTCAGATTTTAGTTTTTCATTAGCCATTTCCTCCATCTTTAGTTTTGAATCCATGGTAATTTGACTGATCTGTTCATCCTTGATTTTTAGTGCCCGCTCTTTATTTCTAGTCAATGTATTCTTTTCGTTATTATGAAGCCGTCTTTGAATCAGCGGTACCAGCAAAAGTGATAGCAAGCCAGTACCTGCATAAATGCCAATAGCGATATTTGTAAAATACCATGGTGTTAATACTTCAAATGATAAGCTGGTAATATCACTTTCAAGGCCATAAACATTTAGCGCCTTAACCTCAAAGGTGTAATCGCCATAAGGTAAATGCTTATACTCCATCTCTCCTTTGGAAGACCATTCAGACCAATTGTCATCTAAGGGCACGATGCGATAGCTATACTTTAAATCCTGGAAACCATCGAAATAAGGTGAACTAAACTCGAACTTTACTGACTGGTTTTTATTTAGTTCTACCTTTTCGGTTAAGGCTACAATTTGATTTGACAAAGTATCCGCAGATAAGCCAGTTTTAAAGGTCGTTAAATACACTTTAAAATCCTCTTTGATATTAAATTCCTTTTGAGGATCAAAATGAATAAAACCTTCTTTTGCACCAATTAGAACATTTTGATCATCGAGGATTGAAATGTTTGAAAGATCGTCGTTTACAAACTCATTTATATGATTAAAAATATTCTCCTCGTTACTGAATTTTCCAAAAGATTCCTCTTTGAGTAGCCCGACCTGAGCATTCTGAATATAGTAAATAGAATTTTTCCCATTTGAAACAATTTCACTGACGTGGTCTTCACCCAATAATCTATTGAAGTATTTATTGGTTTCGAATTTCTGAGTTTCCTTGTTAAAATCATACATGCCATTTTCCCCAGTAAATACTAATTTATCATTTATGGAGTAAACACTTATCTTTAAATTAGATGGAAACCCATCTTCAACTCCAAAATGATCGATCTTTTTGGCCTTCATATTTTTGTTAAAAAGAATACGGAATGCACCTTTTGAACCATGAGTCATCCAGAGTATTGAATCATTTTCAAATTCCATTATTCTGGAAGATTCATTTAAACCTGGCACGGATTCTATCTTTGAAAATGTGTTTTCCTTTTTATTAAAAAAAGTGATTCCTCTATAGTTTCCTTCAAGCAGAAGATCCGGTATAGTAGTACCCATAACCTTCCAACTTCCCATTTCATCAAATTGAATAAGATTACTGCCGTTTATTTTGAAGGAGCCTCGATGATGGTTTAGAAAAAGTTCATTTCCTATCTCGGAGAAATTATAAACCTGCTCTTCACTACCCGGAAAAATTTTATATTCTTTACTTAAGAAATCCTCACTTGATGATTTTTGAGTAAAAAGGCCATTACTTGTGCCCAGGTAGACTTGATTATTAAATTTTTTCGCAGCGTACCCGGTTCCTTCTACCCCCAATTCCTCGTTAATCAATGAAAATGGCAACCGTAATTCCAAATAATCAATCCCATTATTAAGAGCTAACCACAAATTGTGAAAATCATCCTCGTAAAGAGAATTTACTGTTCTGTCTGAAAGTCAGAGGTTCTTAGTAAGATGTAACTTAATTGACAGGTCCGGTTTCAAAACGAAGAGGCCATTATTTTGAGTACCTATTGCATAATCACCAGTACTTAATTTTATTACTTCATTGATACTGCCCATTGTATAAGAAAGTGAAATCTTTCTATACCCTTCTTTCCCATTATCCTCAAAAACCTCTCCTGATCTTGTAAAATAATAATGTCCATCAGACTTTGGTAAAATAGCGATGATCTCTGGAATATTTAATGTTCCCTCAACATAAAAAAACTCATCCCCCATAAGTTCATATATTCCTAAACTATAAAACTGAAATATTAATTTATCACCCAACTTGAATTCCCGTTGAATATGGCCTGGTAGATTAAGCGATTTAAAAACAGAGTCTTTGAGCACCAACAGCTGACTTTCAGTTCGGAAAAAAATCCGTTTTTTACTTTCAGTTATCTTCCAGGTTTCTGCGACCATATGGTTCTCAAGTTCAAGCTTTTTCATGAGAGAAGTGAAAGCGAGACCATTCTTTGTCATTGAAAAATATCCTATTTGCCCCTGCCCTCCCACAAAAATCCTATTTTGGCTATCAACCATTACTGCCCTTAACCTGGTAGAGGATGGCACATCATATTTTGTCCACTTTCTACCATCAAATTGTAGAAGCCCCTTATTGTTGGCAACATAAAGAATTCCTCCACTATTCTGATCAAATGACCAGCTCTGAATACCTCCATGATAATCGTTTGTATCGAAGTGTACTTTTAAGGGTATTTTATTCAAAATTAGAGATTGGTCTGCTTGAGCAATTCCATCTAAAAGAAAAGTTAATAAGAATATAAAGGTGAGTATTGAATTCTTCATGCTCTTGTATTGTGATCACTTACAAATGGACGCAAGTGTTTGATATTATATATTTTAAAAAATTTCAATAAGCCGACTATAGTACTTTTGATGAGGTAAAACTAGTGGCATGATGAGTTTTTATAGTATTCTTTTTTGCTAATATAATCTTAAATTCTCGTTTCTTCGTTACTAATAATTCTATTTCAGGGGGAGATCTTTTTTAACCCTCTTCTCTCAAAATAAATGCCTGAAATCAAGAATTTTTTGTTCAAAATAAATAGCAAAATTCATGAAGTCACAACCATTTAATTGTTTAACTAGTTATAGAATGATGATGCTGCTAACGATCGGACTATTTTTTTATAGTCCTTTGTTATGGGCACAAGTATCGGTTACCGGTTCTGTTGTTACTAAAGAAAACAATCTTCCCCTTCCTGGTGCAAATGTTCTCATAAAAGGGTCGAATACAGGAACTGTAACGGATTTTGACGGACAATTTTCTATACAAGTAAATAAAGGAGAGGTTTTAGTGATCTCCTATTTAGGTTATTTACCCCAGGAGATAGAGATTGGAGAGGAAACAAATTTTCGTATCGTACTCGAAGTAGATCCTGGAAGCCTGGACGAAATCGTTGTAATTGGTTATGGTAGTAAATCTAAATCAAAACTTATTTCAGCGGTATCTGTGGTGGATGAAGAAACCTTAAAAAAGATTCCGGTACCTACAGTGAGTAATGCTCTGGAGGGGTTAGCACCCGGTTTGTTTGTAAGACAAAATAGTGGTGAACCGGGATTTAGTGAATCTTCATTTGAAATTAGGAATTTTGGAAATGCTCTGGTCATTGTAGACGGGGCCCCTGGAAACATAAACCAACTTGATCCTAACGAAATTGAAAGTATCTCTGTTTTGAAAGATGCTGCTGCAGCGGCCGTTTATGGTGTGCAGGGTGGAAATGGGGTTATCTTGGTTGAGACAAGAAATGGTTCATTTGGAAAGGCAAAATTATCATATGGCAACCAATTCACCTATACTTCGTTTACTTCTTATCCAGATTATTTTGATTCTTACCAATATGGTGAGGTTTTAAATGAAGGCCTTACGAACGCTAATCAGGATCCCTTTTATACGGAAGAAGAGATGGAAGCTTTTAGAACAGGATCAGACCCGGTTAATTACCCTAATACCGATTGGAAAAACCTGGTGTTAAAAGATTGGGGGTTTCAGCAACGTCATAATTTAAACCTTTCAGGAGGAACGGAGAATGTTAGATATTTTGCTTCTGCCGGTTATCTGGATCAGGGGTCAAATTATAATGCAGATGTACTTTCTTTCCAACAATACAATTTGCGATCTAACTTAGATGCAAACATCACAGACAACCTGAAATTAAATTTCAATTTAGCTGGACGAAGAAGGATAAATGAAGCACCGGCATATTCAGCTTATGATATTTTTCGGGAACTGAGTCGTGCCTTGCCTACAGACTTAGATTATTATCCAGATGGAACTCCTGCAAAACCAAGCTTTAGCCCAAATCACATTCAGGAAGGGATCAAAGATTTCAACGCTGGTTATTACAGATCAAAGAATAACAACATGGATGCTAAATTATCTCTTGAATGGGATATTAACCAAATTCCGGGTTTAAGTTTAAAATCTTACGCTTCTTTGGTTTACGATACCTCAATAAGTAAAGAGTGGGGTAAAAGTTATAATCTTTACACTTTGAATAGGCAAACCGGCGAATATGATGTATTCGTGGCAACTCCCGAAGGTGCATTTAGTGAAACGATTTTAATTCAATCAACAAATTACAGTAACCATTATGTGCTACAGGAATCTATTAATTATGATCAGACCTTTGGGGACCACAGTGTTTCAGGTCTTCTTTTAACAGAAATTCAAAAAATCCAGGGAGAGAATTTCCTTGGGAGACGACAGGATTTTCAATCTACTCTAATTGACCAGCTATTTGCCGGATCTCTCGAGAATCAGGGAGCTGATGATGGAGAGTTCAGGGAGAACCGATTAGGCCTTGTAGGAAGGTTTGGCTATGATTTCAAAACTAAGTATTTTCTTGAAACATCATTTAGATATGACGGCTCATCAAGATTTGCACCTGGAAACGAATGGGGATTTTTTCCTTCAGTTTCCGCAGGTTGGCGATTATCTGAAGAAGCGTTTTTTGAGCCTTTAAAAGAAACTATTCCTAACCTGAAGTTGAGGGCATCTTTAGGAACAGCTGGGAACGATGGTACCGCAGCTTACCAATGGCTGAGTGGTTTTACATATAGTTTCTTCTACGCAATTAACGATACTGCTCTTCCACAATAGATAATACTGCCTTAGCAAATAAGGATATAACCTGGGAAACCATAACCACTTATGATGTAGGTTTAGACGCCGAACTTTTCGAAGGTGACCTCAATTTTTCATTTGATTATTTCTTTAGAAGAAGGGAAGATGTATTGGCTTTTGCTTCAGCATCTGTGCTCAGTACCCTGGGTGTAGGACTAGCAGCTCAGAATTTATATGAATTTTCAAACGAAGGATTTGAATTTACAATAAACTATGATAAACAACTTAATGAAGATCTCAAGATCAATGCTAATCTAAATTTTTCCAGGGCAAGGGAAAAGGCGGTTTTTATCGATGAAACTTTGCAGGAAGATCCATTTATGAGAGAAAATTTAACCATAACTGGAGGTTATACTAACTTAAGGAGAGGCTATATCTCTAACGGACTTTTTCAATCTCAGGAAGAAATTGATCAAAGTCCGGTCCAGGATGGAAATGACAATTTAAGCTTGCAACCAGGTGATGTTCGATATGTAGATTTGAACGGGGATAATATTATTGACGTAAAGGACCAGAAGGTTTTTGGTAACGGAGATAAACCCGCTACTAATTATTCATTGACCCTAGGTGCTCAATATAAAAATTTCTCATTATCTGTATTATTAACTGGTGCAGCCGGCTATGACATTTATTTGGATGGAGAAGCTCAAAGTCCATTACGCAATGGATTTAACGGTTACTCCTATCAACTGGATTATTGGACTCCTGAAAATACAGATGCAAACTACCCAAGGATAACCGATGGCGGATTTAATGATAACAATTTTAAGTATTCTGATTTCTGGTTAAGAGACGGTAAGCATATTAGATTTAAAAACATAAACCTTAGTTACACCTTGCCAGAATTTGGAAAAAACTCGGGCTTCGATGAAATACAATTATTCGTGACAGGATATAATCTATTTGTAATAAAGGATTATAAGGAAGAATTTGATCCTCAAATGCAATCTTCTCTAGGTTGGTATTATCCTCAAACAAAATCAATAACATTTGGCCTCAATGTATCACTATAAAATAAAGCTTACTATGAAGCGTATTCACTTAATAATTATTCTGCTCCCCTTGATATTCTTTACTGGATGCAGTGACGATTTTCTGAACGAACCACCTTTAGACAGAATTACTGAAAATGATGTGTGGAATGACAAGGCTCTGATGGATGCCTATCTTTTTCAAATTTATGAAAATATGCCGTGGGATTATCTAAAAGATTTTGGTGGTGGAGCAGGTGGCGGCGCTCAGCGTGATGCATTAAGCGATTTAGCGAGAAGTACTTATTCATGGACACCGGCAACGAACCAATTTAGACCAGGAATTTGGGGCACTGCAAACAATACCTGGCCATTAGACTGGTGGGGATATTCTAATATCTGGAAAATAAATTATTCCAAGAGAAATCTTGAGTCTGTGCCTGATCACGTACTTTCTGAAGAGGAAAGAAATAACCGATTGGGAGAGATGTATTTTTTGAGGGCATATTGCTACTTTGCTATGGCTAAACGTTATGGAGGTGTTCCGATTATACTTAGAGCCACAGAACCCGGATATAACACCTGAGGAGGAATATTTTCCTGCAAGAAATACCGAAAAAGAAGTCTATGACCAGATATTGGTAGATACTCAGACAGCTTTTGAATTATTGCCAAATCGATGGTCTGCCCAAAAAGGTAGAGCTCCAAAATGGGCGGCAAAGGCTTTAGAATCAAGAGCAGCATTATATGCAGGCAGTATTGCCAAATATGGCACAGTTCAATTAGATGGTTTGGTAGGGATCCCTGCTAGTGATGCAAACGCCTATTATGAGATTTCTTTAAATGCATCTGCAAGTATTATTAATGAAGGTGGGTATACATTATTCAATGAGTATCCAGATCCTACAGATAATTACTATCACTTATTTGTTGATGAAACTTCTAACGAAGCAATTTTCACAAAAATCTGGATTCCTTATGAAAAAGGACATTCATATGACCTTCACAACGTACCCTTTAGTTATAGGTTAGATTGGGGTTCGAGTATGTCACCTACCAAACAATTTGTCGATAGCTATGAGATGTTGAGCACGGGACTTCTACCTTCTGAAAATGGCTCAGGGTATGACGCGGCAAATCCTTATGGATAATCGTGATCCACGTCTTAAGGCGACCATACTTACCAATAATGATATATTCCAGGGCTCTCCTGTTGAAGTATGGTATGGAACTGAAACCAATGGTGAAATTGACACGAATAGGGGAACTGGAATTGGAAAAGATGGTCTGGGAATTCATCCTGATGCCACCAAAACCGGTTTCTATGTTAAAAAATATTTATTAGGATGGACCGAATCCGTTATTCATTCCAGAAATATTACTCAGGTCAGGATTGTTTTGATTTTCAGACTAGGTGAGATTTACCTAAACGCTGCAGAGGCTGCCATAGAATTAAATAAGGAGGCTGCGGCAAGAGATTACATTGAACCCATAAGAACAAGAGCCGGTTTAACTGCCAATCTTCGTTTAGAGCCTTATTCAGGAACCGAATTAAGAGATAGGATTCGTAATGAAAGAAAGTTAGAATTAGCTTTTGAAGATCATCGGTATTGGGATGTAAGAAGATGGCGTATTGCTGAAGAAGCTCTTAGTATCCAGGTTCAAGGGGTCAAAACACTAAGGCATTTAGATGAACCAGGGCCAGGCCACCTTTACCTATGAAACGTTTGATGCCGAACCAAAAGAAAATGGATTTCTTCGAGCGCCATTATTACCTACCCCTTGGGCAGGATAGAACAAACAACAATAGTAAACTAAAAAGAGAATCCTGGTTACTAAAGGATTAATATAAATCGAAAGCGATGAAAACAGTACAAATTATTAAACAGGCTTTTAGTATTAGCTCTTATTTTGATTGTCTCAGCATGCTCTGATGATGATAAGACTGTAGTTGCGCCTATTAGCGAAGATGCGGCATTCACCTATACTTTTGATAGTGAGAATCCAAATAAGGTTATTTTCACAGCAGACCCTGCTGTAGAAACCTGGAACACACATTGGAGCTTTGGTGATAATTCTTTTGCCGAAGGTCTTGAAGCGAGTAAAATTTACTTAAAGAAAGGAGATTACGACGTAAGGTTTAAAATTTTTACTGAAGGAGGAACTGCAGAATCTATTCAAACAATAGTGATTAATGAAGATTTTCAGGGTCCTAATATTATCAAAAATGGAGAGTTCAATGATAATCGAATTTTGGACCGTATTCCCTATTTCTGATGGTATAAATGTATCGCTGGAAAATAGCGAAGCTTCCTGGACTGGTGGAAACTGGGGGCAAGCTGGTATTTATCAACCAATTCAGGTGCTGGCGAATAATCAGTATCAAATTTCCATGGATATTAAAGGTGGGCCACTATCAGATTCCTGGTTTGAGGTTTACATAGGTGTAGAACAGCCTGTTGCCGGTACTGATTATAATGATGGGGGTATACGACTAGGTCTAAATACCTGGGACGGCTGTGGTGGTGAACCATTTGAAGGAGAACTAACAGAGATAAGTTGCGTGGGCAGCGGTGCTACTTTTGAAATGCCTAATGCCGGGACCGTTTACCTGGTTATAAAAGGTGGTGGAGCCAGTTATGGAGATGCAGGGGTTACTATAGATAACGTTGCTGTACGCTCACTGGAATCGACAGAAGTTCTTGAACCACCGGTGCAGTCACCAAGCGCAAGTTTTACTGCAGAAATTTCAGATCTTGAAGTGATCTTTACAAATACTTCTTCAAATGCTACAAGTTATAGCTGGGACTTTGGTGATGACACAGGAACATCTACTGATGAAGATCCTACTTACAACTATGCTGAACCTGGAACTTATACGGTTACATTGACTGCAAGCAATGGTTCAGAATCTGCAGATTATACTCAGGAGCTTACTGTAAATGAAGGTGAACCAGCACCTACTGCCGGTTTTAACTTTGAGACCACAGGTCTTTCTGCCGCTTTCACAAATACCTCCACGAACGCCAGCAGTTATTCCTGGGATTTTGGCGATAGCACTGGATCTTCAACAGATGAAAACCCAAATTACACCTATGCTCAAAGTGGGACTTATACTGTTACTTTGACTGCAAGTAATGATACGGAATCTGTGCAATTTTCAGAAGAAGTTACTGTAGAAGATGAGACGGCAGGGCCTGTGGCAGGCTTTACTGTTGAAACCTCAGGTCTTACGGCCACATTTACCAATACCTCTGTGAATGCAGCAACATATACATGGGACTTTGGTGATGACACTGGAACATCTACAGATGAAAACCCTACCTACACCTATGCCAGTGAAGGAACTTTTACAGTTACCTTAACTGCAATAAACGGAGACCAAGCGGATCAATCTACGAGCGAAGTTACACTTACAGCGGCAACCAGCTCCAATCTTCTTTCAAATGGAACTTTTGATGACGATAGTGATTGGACCATTATCAACCATTATGAAGCGGCCAATACAAACGGCCAGGTAACTATTGCCGATGGCGCTGCAAAATTTGATGAAACCAGAATACTGATTGGAAGCATATGGGTATCTATACATCAGTTTATCTGGAACCGGGCACCTACCAATTCGATATGGAAATGTCTTATTCAGAAATCAGTGACGTATGGGGGGAAGTATATATTGGAACAGCTCAACCTGTTGAGGGAAGTGATTACAGTGGAGACCAACAGGTACTATTAGCTTATAATGCATGGGACTGTCAAGACATTAAAACTTATTCTGGTTTAGCCTCAGAATCTGGTTGTGACAGTGCAGAAAATCCCGGACAATTTGAAATTTCAACAGCAGGAGTTTATTATTTATTATTTAGAACCGGTGGGGCAACCTATGGTACAGATGGAATAGTTATAGACAATATATCCCTGATTCCTGTGAACTAATTAAAGACGTTCAAAAATACGGGTGAATGATTGAAGCCTTTGTTGTTTTCCCGGTCAGATCCTGGCCGGGATAGCAACATAAAGAAATGAAACAACATTTAAGGCAAAATGATTGCCCTTAAAATTCAAATACCATTGATAAAATGAAAAAAATTTTACTCTTAACAAGCTTGTTATTCATAACATCGCTCCAATGGGCCCAGGGTCTTAGAACTGAAGGAAAAGCTATTGTAAATTCAAATGGCGAAGAAATAATCCTTCGAGGGATAGGCCCGGGAGGATGGCAGATCATGGAAGGTTATATGATGAAAACTTCTGGTTTTGCTGGTTCACAACATGAGATCAAAGAAAAGTTGATAGATTTAATGGGCGAGCAAAAAACGGAAACGTTTTTCAAAAAATGGAGGGAAAACCATTTTACTAAACGTGACGTAGATTCATTGGCAGCCTGGGGGTTCAATAGTATTCGTATTCCTATGCACTACAATCTATTTACTCTTCCTATCGAGGATGAACCGGTAGCTGGTGAAAATACCTGGAAAGAAGCAGGATTTGAACTAATCGATGATGTGCTGGAATGGGCTGCACCACATAATATGTATGTTATATTGGATATGCATGCTACGCCCGGCGGCCAGGGTTCTGGATCTGAAATTAATGATTATGACCCAGACAAACCATCCCTTTGGGAGAGTCAGGAAAACAAAGATAAACTCGTTGCGCTCTGGACAAGAATTGCAGATAGGTACAAAGACAATGAGTGGATTGGGGGGTATGACCTTATAAATGAACCGCATTGGGACTTACCTGGAGGAACAGATCTAAGACAACTGTATGAAGAAATTACCGCTGGTATACGAACTGTGGACCAGAGATCATATCTTGTTTATTGAAGGTAACTGGTATGCTAATGACTTCAACGGTCTTACTCCTCCATGGGATGATAATATGGTATATAGCTTTCATAAATATTGGAATTATAATAAGGAGAACGATTTAGACTGGATATTACCGCTAAGAGAAGAACATAATGTGCCCTTGTGGATGGGGGAATCTGGTGAAAATTCTAATACCTGGTTTACAGATGCAGTTTCATTACTTGAAGAAAACGGAATAGGTTGGGCATGGTGGACCATGCGAAAAATAGGGGATATCGATAGTCCATATGCAGTTGAAATAAACCCAGGTTATCAGGAGATACTGGATTACTGGCAGGGGAATGGACCACAACCTACCGAGCAGGAAGCCTTCGATGCAATGATGCAATTAGCCGAAAATCTATTGATAGAAAATAGTAAATTCAGGAAGGATGTGCCAGATGCTCTGATAAGACAGGTACAACACAGACAAAACCATCCCTTATAATGACGCACCAGCTCTAATTCCCGGGGTTATATTTATGACAGATTATGATCTTGGTAAAAATAAATTTGCCTATTATGATACCGATGTTGCCGATTACAACCAATCAACAGGTCAATTCCAGGCCTGGAACAAAGGATGGTCTTACAGAAATGATGGGGTAGATATTGAAAAAAATAACGATGCTATAAATAGCAATGGATATCACATTGGTTTCACTAACAAAGGTGAATGGACAAAATATACTGTACATGTAAATGAAACCGCTGCATATAAAGCGAAAGTTAGGTTAGCTTCAGAGGAAACAGGTGGTGAGTTCTTCCTTTCCATAGATGATCAGGAAATAACTACAACTCAGGCGGTAAATTCAACAGGGGGTTGGACCGATTTCAGCACCTTCGAAATCTCAAATATCATACTTACCGAAGGAGAGCATAACTTAAAATTACATTTTAACAATGACACCCCATTCAATATTAGCAGTATCGAGTTTGAAAAAATTGGGGCGGTAGAAGACGTTGCCTTAACTGCTTTGAATGGTGAAACCGGGGAAGATGAGAGGTCTGTAGAAATTGCCATTAGTGAAAGCATTGCACCGGAGTCTTTGGAGGGCTCTATTGATCAATTTACTGTTTTTGTAAATGGGGAAGAAAAAGACATTACCTCCATATCTTTCAATGAAACTAAAGACCGCTCAATTATTCTTAACCTTGATGAATTCCTTGTAAACGGTGATGAAATTAAAGTAAGCTATACAGGCACTTCCATTAAGTCTAAATCTAACAAGAAATTAAATACTTTCTCTGATCTAGTAATAAATAACGTTACTAAAAAACGTGCTATCATCCCTGTAAGAATTGAAGTGGAAGACTATGACTTTATGATTGGTCTTGTAGAAGAAGAAACTCAGGATGAAGGTGGCGGATTAAACTTTGGATATACAGATGAGGGAGATTATGCAGACTATTCTATTTTCGTACCTGAATCTGGAACTTACGGGATCAAATTTAGAGTGGCTGGGTTTGACGAAGGTAAAATTGGACTTTACTCAGTAGATGAGAGTGGAGAAGAAAAAGAATTGGTAATAGTCACTACACCCGTTACAGATGGTTGGCAAACCTGGGAAACCTTTGCATCCAATTTATTTATTGAGGAAGGCCCCCATACCCTAAGGATGCGAATCTTAAGTGGAGGCTTCAATTTCAATTGGTTGGAATTTGGTTATCCTGATACCGATGGTGATGGAGTCCTGGACGATGTAGATGAGTGTCCTGATACTGCGGAGAATACTGCAGTAGATATAAAAGGATGTCCGGTATTTACCATGCCCGTGGATAATTATTCCTTTTTAATAACCAGTGAGACCTGTAGGTCTCAGAATAACGGAAGTATCTCGCTTTCTGCAGTTCAGGATTATGATTACACCGTTTCATTGTCTGGCGAGGGTAACTCAGTTACCGAAACCTTTAATTCCGAAGTTGAATTTGATAATTTATCGGCTGGAACTTATACCGTTTGTATTACCATATCCGAATACCCAAATTATGAGCAATGCTTCACGGCCGTAGTGACACAACCAGATGAATTGGTCGTTACTTCAAATGTGGATGCTTCTGCATCAAGATTGGAATTGTCGTTAACAGGCAGTGACGTATACTATGTAAGCGTAAATGATAAAACAATCATCACTTCTGAACGACAAATAGAATTGCCATTGACTGAAGGAGTAAATAAGGTAAATGTAAAAACTAATATAGACTGCCAGGGAATTTATGAGGAGGTAATACTGAATACTGTGCGACCCATAGTTAGTCCAAATCCATTGATTAACGACAAATTATATATTACGCCTGGTCAAAACCAGGATATTTCCGGAATAGTTGAAATATATTACCTATCAGGAAAACTAATATTTTCTAAAGAATACGCTACGCCTGCTAATCCTTTAGAAGTAGATGTATCCAGTATACCCACCGGTGTTTTTATCTTGAAAATAGTAACATCTGAAGAGACATTTAATTATAAAATCATTAAATAATGAAACAGTTTATAAAAATTATAGCAACAAGTTTATTCCTTATGGCTCTACTTACGTCTTGTAGTACAGATGAGGAGAATGAAATTGTTCCGGTTGATCCACCAACTGCTGCGAATCTTATATTTCCCGAAAACAATAAAGAATGCAATGAGGGTGAAATAATCTCAGAAACCGAAACTGATGTTTTATTTAAATGGGATGAAGCCACTAACGCCAGCTCTTACATTCTATCCATTACTAATTTAAATACAGGCTCCTCAAGAGAAATCAAAACCGATTCAAACGAATTTTTGATACGCATCTTGAGAGGAACACCATATTCCTGGTCTGTAAAATCCAGGATTAGTGGTAGTAATGAATTAGCTGAAAGTGAAATTTGGAAATTTTATAATACAGGCCTTCCGGAAGAAAGCCATCCTCCATTTCCTGCTGAAGCAATAAACCCACAATATGGTGCAAGCATTAGTGAAGGCGAAATTACATTACAGTGGGAAGTTACAGATGTGGATAACGATATTGTAGGATTCACCATTTTACTGGATACTATTAATCCTCCACTAACCGAGGCTGGTAATTCAACTGTGAATAATTTTAGTACTTCTGTAAATTCAGGTGAGGTTTATTTTTGGAAAGTAATCACAACAGATGCTTTAGGAAATACATCAGACTCACAAACTTTTCAGTTTAAGGTAGATTAACATTCGCAAAATTAGATTCACGTAATAAGAGGGAACTAAAGAAAAATGATGAGAATTAGTTATACCTTAAGCTTCTGATGTCAGTTTGTTTTAGGTTCTTTAATTTTCACTTCTTTTCTTATTTTTTTCCCTTCCCATTACTAAAGCGCAATTCAAAATTTTTGAACCTTCTGCTTTTTCAACAATTCGAAAATGGTACTTACAGAAGGCTTTCCGCAGGTGTTGCTGCAGCAATGGAAAAATAATCTTTTCAAAAAATATATCTTGAAAATCCCCTTTTTTAAAGGGGATTTTTTTTGTGCCCTCCCGCAGCAACTTTTATAATTTGTTTAGCAGAAAAGTAGAATTTTTCAGGTTATCTTATTGAAAATGAATTAAAAACAATAAAACAAGATAGACTATGGAAGATTTAAAAGTAGCTGTGATCTATTACAGTTCTACAGGAACAAATTATCAACTCGCAAAGTGGGCGGAGGAAACCGCCAAAGAGAATGGCGCTGAGGTGAGATTTAGAAAAGTAAAGGAACTGGCACCAAAAGAGGCTATAGAGGCCAATAAGGACTGGAAGAAGCACCTGGAAGCCACACAAGATGTTCAGGAAGCTTCCATGGATGACCTGGATTGGGCAGACTGTTATATTTTTAGCGCTCCAACCCGATATGGAAATTTGCCATCCCAGTTCAAGCAGTTCCTCGATATGACCGGCGGACTCTGGTTTAACGGGAAACTGGCCAATAAAGTGGTTAGTGGAATGACCAGTGCGAGTAATGTTCACGGGGGGCAGGAATCCACCTTACTTTCTTTGTACAAAACCATGTTTCACTGGGGAGCAATAGTTGCCGCACCGGGATATACAAATGAAGCAATATTCAATGCCGGAGGAAATCCTTATGGAGTAAGTATAACGGCAGGTAAGGAAGAACTGGGGGATAAGGTGAAAAAAGCGGTTGCCCACCAGGTAAAGAGAACCATGACCATGGGAAGTTGGGTTAAAAAGGGAAGTAAATAATACCCTTTTTGAGAGGTAAGTTACAAAAGCTGCTTTGGCAGCTTTTTTTATAATACCAACTCAGAGAATAGCCTGTCAAGAGTTTTGTCCAGATCAACACACAAGCCCGGGTGAGGCCTCGAAGTCTGGATCACCGAACTTCGTACGGCCGTGAGCCATCGAAAGCGCGAGGGAATGTCCATTTGGGCAATTGGGCCTCCATCTTTGGAACCAAGGCAGATCTTTTCAAAAGATTCCAGGTTCTTTCCCAGCTGTTCCAGGTCAAGATCCTGGCAAAGCATGTGCAACTTTTCTGAATCCACTTTGTACTTGACCTGCAGGTATTTCTCTTTTTTACAAAACACCACAACCCCCACATTGAGGAACTCTTCCCGTTCCACCCGTGGTACCACCCTTATGGTAGCATATTCATATAAGTGCTTGTCTTGCATTTTGTGCTTCTTTTATAAAAATGTTTGAATTCCTAAGGCGAATTTCAAGAAACTGAATATATGCTGCTCTAATCTCTTCCGGGGAAAGATCGGTCTCCCTCCATTGTAACCATTCATCGGGTAGACATTCTACGATCTCCCTGATTTTTTCAATTTTCAGCAGCTGTTTGATCTGTTCATCTACTTCATTAAGTTGAGCAGCCTGGGGAAGCAATACGTGATCTTTTATTAAGCTGAAAGGGCTTTGTGCATGCTTCTCCAGGTTGGTCCAGGAATGGTGGAAATAAAAGGAAGCTCCATGGTCAATTAGCCAAAGCTCCTGGTGCCACATAAGCATATTTGTGTTCCTGAAGGTGCGGTCCACATTCGTGATAAAAGCATCCAGCCACACAATTTTGGAGGCAGTTAATTCATCTACAATCGTCACTGCAGGGTCAAAATTTATTGCCCCTGAAAGAAAATGCAGGGCAAGATTGAGCCCTTTACTACCCTGAAGCAAATCCTGAATTTCTTCATCCCCTTCGGTACGACCAAAGGCTTCATCAAGATTAGCGAATACCAGCTCGGGAACTCTAAGCCCAATAGCCCTGGCAATTTCTCCTCCAAGGAATTCGGCTATTAATGCTTTAACCCCATGTCCAGCACCTCGAAACTTCAGGACGTACTTGAAATCGTCATCGGCCTCGGCTAGTGCAGGGAGAGAGCCACCCTCCCGTAAAGCGGTGATATAACGGCAAACGGTCACCGTGCGTATATCTATTATTTCTCCCATAGAAGGTTTAAAAATGGCATTTTCTGAAGCAAATTTAAGATTCTTCGGCAGAGTCACAGGATTATTCCTGAAATATAAAAGGTTTTTACACTTTTTGGGCCTTTAGATTTACTTCATAAGGAAAGGCAAAATCTTTATGTGAGGCTCCCTCAAGCCATGCGGACTGATCCTTGTGGTGAAGCACCACCGGCATGCGCTGCTTGTTGTTGTGGATCTCGCTCATCAATTCATTCGCCTGAGTGGTGATAATGCTGTAAGAGCCAATAGAGTTGCCGGTTGCAGGATCCTGCCAGTGAGAATATATCCCGGCGAAAGCAAAAATATCCTCTTCGGTTGATGTTATGAGATACTTTTGCTTGGTTTTTCCTTTTTCGTCCAGCCACTGCCATTCATAGTACCCATTTGCGATTATAAGGCATCTATTCTCTACCGAATTCCGGAAAGCAGGTTTTTCGTCGAGGGTTTCTATTCTCGCGTTGAGGGTGGATTTCTTCAGGCTGTCATTTTTTGCCCAGAAAGGGATAAGGCCCCAGTTAAAAAAAAGGATCTCTCCCGGGGCATCATTTGTGACCACAGGATTGGATAAAAAGTCGAAGCCATTGATCTCCTCTTGAGGAGTATAAAGGTCCGGTTCCACGAAAGTAGCCTCAAAAGCTTTTTCTATCTCGATGATCTTTGAGTTTAATTTTGTCCTGAAGCACATAACTTTTTTCTAAAGATAAATTTTCTTCAGAAAAAAGTACTCAAAAATGCTATTCCAAAATTGCCTTTTTTGGGAAGTATTACCGGTAACTTTAATTTAACAGGTGCTTTTTCCGTAGTTCTTCAAAAGGCTTTAAACCATAATGAGGCTTAAAAAAAGGAGACTGTCAAAAAGCCATTTTACGTCCACCTAAAATTTCAGCAGTTTCAGGTTCTGGTTCGTTCTGAAAAATTGAATAAGCTTCAGAATAAATTCAGATCAACGATCAATAGCAATTTAGACAGCCTCCATTTCAAAATAAAACAATGTGCTCTTTAAATTTGGGGTTGAATTAGGCCAGTAGCCTTTTCTGTTTTTGTTGTTTCATTGCTTTACTTACGGTTTCAAAAATTTCCCTTTTAAGACGTTTGTACTGTCTTGAAAAGTGGTTAACGTCATTAAGAATTTCCTTATGTTCTTTGCGATATACACGTCCTTCTCTTGGTTCATCCAGGTTTTCAAGCAAGCTGCGAAGCCTGTTAATATGTTCCGAAACTCTGTTTTCTAAAACCTTTAGATCCTTACCCGAAAGGCCTAACTGGTCAATAAGTTCCTTTATTCGGGAGAAGAGGTGAGATTCAATAATGGGCATCGTGTATTCTTTAAGCATATCTTCAAAAAAGCGATGTTCATCCTTAATGAAGCTGAGTTCAGATTTCCACTGTAAGGAGGAGAAATGCATTTCATCGGGTGTTTTCCACTCGATGTACCTGTAATTATGTGCTTTATTCTTCATGGCAAAAAAATTAGACTTGTTAATGCTCCTTACTGGTTCGTCGTAACAGGCGGCCGGTATAGGAATAAATTTCCAGTTTAAATTCCCTGAACTTATGGGCAAAATCCAGGATCCTTTGTTCGAGCTTTAAATGTTCATCGTGGTAAAAGACTTCACAGCTTATATCCTCGCATTCCAGTATTCCCTCAATGTCATAGCGGTGGTTATGGACTTCCCTGGTAAGCTCCAGGTTCTCCCGTTTAAAGTTTTGCAGGGCATCATAGAAAAGCTGAAGCCGCTCATATAGGTTTAGTATATTCTTTTGAAAGATATCTGCACCCAGGTACAGGTTTAAGAAGTTGATTTCTTCATTGAAATAGGCTAACCTTTCTTTCCACCTGCTGTTTTCTTTTAACAGGCGATCTATGTCCTTTTCATTTGCGGAAAAACTTCTGGATGTGTTCCGGCTCATAATCTGCTGTATTTAAGTTATTAAGGTAAGAATAAAAACCGTTCATCAAACTGACAAATGTCAGATAAGAAACTTTTTTTGGGAGTAAAAGAAGAAAAAATCCCGCATTTTAAAAGACTTATAAAATTTAACTAAAAATATTTTTGACCGCTGTATTGAGTGTCAAAAAATGATATACATTTGACCCCTCAAACAATTAATAATTCATTAAAAATGAAAAAATCCTTTTTGACTTTTGCTGCTATCGCATTAGTATTCTCATTTACTTCTTGTAAAGAAACAACTACTGAAACCACTGAAGACACTACAGTAGAAGTTATCGAAACTCCTGAGGCTCCTGTTGAGGTTGAGGCTGTTGAGACTGAAGAAGTTGTTGTTGATACAACAAGCACTGGCGGTACTGTAGTAGAAGACATTACAAATACTCCTTCTGTAGAATAATTTTAATTCTAAAGAAATCCGGGCATCTAAAAATGTCCAAACAAGAATCCGTGGTGAGAGCCACGGATTTTTTTTGTTTAAACTTCTACCGTTACCGTATCTCCCAGGTGTGGAATTTCGGCATGCCAGCCGTAACGGTCTTTAATTTTAACCCTAAGAACATCTGAAGCTTTTTTCTCGCCGTGGATAAGGAAAATCCGTTCCGGGTTATTGTCGAGGTCGACTAACCAGTCCAGCAATTCATGTTGATCTGCATGTGCAGAAAGGCTGTTTATGTTCTTTACTACGGCTTTTACCTCATAATAATTTCCAAAGATCTTTACATCGGCCACGCCTTCCTGAAGTTGTCTTCCTCTTGTTCCTTCGGCCTGGAAACCAACTAAAAGAATGGTGGTATTGGGATCTTTAAGGTGAAATCTCAAATAAGTTAGGACCCTGCCTCCTGTGACCATCCCGCTACCCGCTATGACAACCTTGGGTTGAGGATCGTCAATTACCTTCCAGGTGTCTTTATATTGAGTAATGATCCTGAAGAATCTTTTCATTTTTTTAAATTCTTCGGTATTTAATTTGTGCCAGGACATAAAACTGCTAAAGACCTTAAGCACCTCGTTGCCCATGGGACTGTCAATATAAACGGGAATTGTTAGGTCCTTGTTCTTTTGATAAAGTAGATAGATCCTGTACATTAATGTTTGAAGACGCTCTACTGCAAAGCTGGGGATAATTAAGGTTCCATTGTTTTCAATGGTATTTGTGATGCAGGAATCAAGGATCTCATCAACATCTTCCTCCGGATGTATCCTATCCCCGTATGTGCTCTCCATAAACAGGAAATCTGCATGTCCCGGTTTGTGTGGGGCTTCCAGAAGCGTGTCTGAGTTTCGGCCAATATCTCCTGAAAAGACGAAGATCTTACTGTTAATATCTAATTCAATAAACGTAGCTCCCAGAATGTGCCCGTTCCGAAGGAAGCGAAATTTCACCTTTTCTGAGACCTCCATCCATTCATCTGTCCTAACAGATTTGAATAATTTTACGGTTTCTTCAACATCTTCTTCGGTATAAAGGGGCAATGCCGGCTCATGTATTGAATAATTTTCTTCATTAGCCCTCTTTGCATCTTCCTGCTGAATTTTAGCACTGTCTGTGAGAATAATTTCGGCTATAGCCAGCGTGGGAGAAGTGCCCAGAATTTCGCGGGTAAAGCCGCCCTTGACTAACTTTGGCAGGTAACCGGTGTGGTCCAGGTGACCGTGAGTGAGAAGTACTAGGTCAATTTTTTCCGGAGGAAAGGGAAAAGGTTTCCAATTGAGTTCTCTTAATTCCTTGAGTCCCTGAAACAATCCGCAATCAATGAGAATATTCATCCAGGGGGTCTCAAGCAGGAACTTTGAGCCTGTTACGGTACCTGCGGCACCCAAAAAACGGATATTTACTTTTTCAGCCATTTGTTTTTTTCCAGGGCATTACCAGTTCTTCCATTTCCCGCAGAATTCTTCTCTTCCTATTTTCTTTTATCTCCAGCTGGTCGAGAAAAAAGTTGTCTTTTAATAGTTGCCTGCACAGCACTACATCCCGGCTTAGGAGAAATTGTTTTTCCCTGCCAGACAAAAGAGTGGAAACGGTAATGGGGTAAAGCCCTAATTTGTCTATTCTTTCCTTTAATGCATTCCCTTTTGGATAGTCCCAGCTTAAAAGTTGTAAACCTACACACTTACCATAGGTAATGGCATCCTGAGTAAACCTGGTATTTGTAACCACCCAACCCTCATGACGGAATCCTTCGTTTTTATGTTTTTTTAGATGAAAGCTTTCCAGATCTATAAACCGGGAATAGATGTAAAGCGGAATTTTCACGTCGCATTTTTTTCCCTGTTCACCATGGAATTTACATTCCATGAACATCTTGAGGTCCTTCAGTTCGGCTACTACATCTACTTCATGGCTAACACATGAACCCTGGAGAATTTTCCCTACTTCCACTTTGTACCCGCTATTTTCAAAAATGGCAGCTACAAATTTCTCAAAAGGGAATCCTGTTGGCCCCAATTCATAGATAGCTTTTTTAAGTTTAAATCGGGAGGCAGTGAGACCATCCTGCTTTCGAAGGAGATCAAAAGCCTGCTTGTATATTTCTTTCGTGGAAATATCGGGATGTAATCGCCCGCGCAGGCTTTTTAGAATATCTTCGATGACGGGCTCATGTGCACCGGCTCTTCTTAGGGAAGAGGCCACTTTTGATTCCGAAAACTCTGATCTTTCCCCCGAGGCGGTAATAACTTTCATGACGTTTTCTTTAATCTGCCTTTTGAGGCTGGTGGAGTACCAAAACCGGTACTTTTGAATAGTGCGCCAAATTCTTGTATAAAGGGTTTAGGAGCAGGTTTTCCAAAAAGGTGTGTTTTTTATTTATAAATGCGACCAATCCACTTCCCCGGCTCTCTAAAAAGGAATAGATGCCCAGAGGTACACTAAGGTATTCCAGGGAATGAAAGGAGTGTTTTACCTCCTCGAGCTTTTCACTAAGCAATTTCCTGTTATGATGCTGAGACCTGTTAAGGCCACCTTCTTCGGCTATGTGAAGAATCCTTAGAGCGGCTTTAAATTTTTTAGCAAGGGAAATCAGGAAATCAAGATCATCGGGCGTTAGTTCTGCTTTAAAGCTGTTGGCAAGAACAATTTCGTTTGGAGGTTGAAATACCATAGTAGAAGGGACCGATAAGACCGGACAATTTTCGATCTCTTCCATAATATTTAAGGTATTTGTTCCATAGATAACTTCTTTTGCCCCGGTATGGCCCTGGCTTCCTATAATGATCAACTCTATTTTTCTTTTTCGTAATTCTTTTAATATGGCATCTGTAAGAAGTAAATTGTGTGCCGCGATTTCAAATGAATGGTCCTTTCCCGCAGTGATTTTTAATTCTTCGACTACCTTATTAAGCTTAGAATTTGCTTCCTGTCGGGTTTTTTCCAGTACAGCTTTACCCGGTGTAGCAGATAACTGACTTTTTTCATGATAATCGAAAACCTTGTATGCATGCATTATTATAAAATTCACTTTTTCTTCCAGGTACATATCCAGGGCATATCTTGCCGCATTCAAGGAATTGGCAGAAAAATCTGTAGGCAAAAGCACTTTTTTCATTTTACTTCCTTTTTTTAGACGGGATGACGAGGAATGGTACTTTCACATTGAAACCTATTTCATTGACAACAGGTGTGAATAAGAGATTTTCAAAAAAGGAATGCTTGTTATTGATCATTACCAGCATGTCAATTTCATTTTCTTCCTGAAAATCGTAAATAGCCCTGGTGACACTTTTTTCGGTTATGCTGTAAAAGTGATGACCAATATCTTTAAATGCCCTTCCCAACGATTTTTTTCTGCTGGTTTGGGTAGGGGAAAGATTTACCCCAAAATATACATGAAGGATATGGACCTTGGAGGAATGGCTTAATGCAATCTCCTTTAAAATTTCCAATAGTTTAGGGATCTCTACTTCATAATCTGTAGGGAAAAGTATTTCCCCGGGAGGCTTGTAATCATAATGTGCCGGAATTGCCATTAATGGGCAGCGGGCTTTTTTTATTGCGTGCACCGTATGGGTGCCAAAAAGAATCTCTTGAGCTCCAGTAGCTCCTTTCGTTCCCATTACAATAAGATCTATTTCTTTCTCTAAAACCAGGTCTTTGATCTCATCATTTAAAAGATTGAAGGAGGAAATCTTCTCAAAGTGATGTTTTTCATTCTTGAAATTTCGCTTGATCCTTCTTAGCACCCTTTCCAGTCCTTCCATGGATTTGTTTTGGTAGATCTCAGTCAGAGTGGGTTGAGTAGCACTGTAGACAAGGTACTCGTTATCATATAGCACCGGTGTATAGGTGTTGAGTAAGTAAAAAGTACACTCCTCCCCATTGAAAAGCTGAACGGCGTATTTCGCTGCATTATATGCATTTTCTGAAAAGTCGGTTGGCAACAGGATCTTTTTCATGGCCTAATAATTTAAAGACGATAAAAATTTTGGAGTACCAGAAAGGGGATTTTTGGGTGGAGCCCTATTTTATCGATAGTTGAGGTATATAAAATGTTTTCAAGATAGCTGTGGCGGGAATTAACCAGGATGAGCAGATCAATGTGGAGGTTGTCAATCATCTTATCAATGGCCTGTGTCTTTTCTAATTCCTTTTCATGATGATCATGCATCTTTAGATCATAGAATTGCTCCAATATGGCTTCTTTAATATCTCTCTGTCTCAATGTCTCCTCGGCAAAACGCGAAACGTACAGCATGTGAATCTCTGAACAAAAAGACCGGGCAATTCCACCCACTAATTTAAGTTCCCGGCGTTGATAGGGCAGAAGGTAATTTGTGGGAAACAATATCCGGCTGGGATCTGAAAATTGGTAATTTTCGGGGATACTTAGTACAGGACATTGCACATATTTAATGATTTGCAGGGTGTTGCTGCCAAAAGTTAACTTGCGGTCATTGGTTGCCCCACGGGTGGAAGTAATGATTAGATCGGCATTTTCTTTTTCGGCAAGATCATTCACTTCATCTATTAAAAGTCCAAAAGCCGGGACGGGATGAAAGGAATGTTTGGGGTTGGAATACAATTCTTTTATCCGGGAGATAATGTTCTCCAGCTCCCGGCTACATTTTTCTTTTACGGTTGTTTTATATTCTTCCAGAAAATCCTGGGTAATTACTCCTTCAAAATTGTAAACTTCATCGGCATAGGCGTGCAGCACATAAAATTCGCTTCTCTCATATTTAAAGAGTTCTGCAGCATATCTTAATGCATTAAATGCATTTTCTGAAAAGTCGGTAGGAATAATTATCTTTCTCATTTCCTGGCGTTTTGATTAAAGTTAGAGAAAGTTTCCTAAAAGAAACATGACGGGTGTCATTTAAAGAAAAAGAGACTGTCGTAGTGATAAGTTCTCGTCAAACCAAACCTTGTTCAGTGAGCAATTTGCTTCTGTTTAGGATGCAAATTATTATAATGACGACTCTTTACCAATATGGCAGTCTCTTCCCAGGTTAGGAAACCTTAATAGTTTTTGGTTTTTTGGCTTCCCTGCCTTCTTTTTTGTTCAGTGTAAGTTTAAGAACCCCCTCTACGTAACGGGCAGAGATTTCTTTATCCTCATCTACAGATTCAGGAATGCTTACAGATCTTGAGAAGGAATTATAACTAAATTCCCTGCTTACATAACCTTCTTTTTCTTCTTCCTTTTTTTCTTCTCTTTCAGCAGAAACAGTGAGAATACCATCTTCAAGAGTGATCTTAAAATCATCCTTTTTAAGACCGGGTGCAGCAAGCTCTACTTCAAATTCTTTTTCTTTTTCCTTTACGTTCATTGCCGGACTAAAATCCAGATCTCCGTTTGTTTTCATGAAGTTTTTCATCATTCCGCGACGATCAAAGAAATCGGAAAAGAAAGGATCATTGAGAAAGGCGTTACTCAACATTGGAGTATTTCGCCTTTTTGTGGTTACTAATGACATGACTTTAGAATTTATTGTTAGTAATTTTTTCTTTCTAATTTACAGAGCATTAGCCTTAAATAGAATGAGAAATGTCATGTTTAGTAAAAAATAAAGTGCGAAAAATCCTAATGTATTTCTCTTAATTTTTCAAGCTGAAGGATCTTAATATTTCGTCCTATTATGTCAATCAATCCGTCTCTTTTTAGACAGGATAAACTTCTTATAAAACTTTCTGTAGATATCCCTGCTACACTTGCCATGTCACTTCGGGAAACTTTGATTATTGGAGTAGCATCCTTCTTTACTTTTTCAGCAAATTCCAGCAAAGTGCTGGCAGTCTTCCTAAGTACCGAACTATAAGCCATCTCGAGTAGATGTGTTTTTAAAACATCAAGATTGTGAGAAAGTACTTCGGCAAATTCCAGGGTCAATTCATGGTTTTTCTTTAGTAACTGTATAAATTCTTCAAGCGAAATCCTATAAAGGATACTTCTTTCCAGGGCATGTGCACTTTCCGGATACCGGGAGAATTTAAAACTATAGAAGCCCAGAAAATCTCCTTTTTGGGGTATACTCGTTATAAGTTCTTTTCCATGTTCATCCAGCTTAAAGGTTTTTACCAGGCCGTGCTCAAGAAGAAATACGTTTGAAGCCATCCAGTTCTCCATATAGATTTCCTCATTTTTCTCTACCTGTATCTGTTCCCCGTAAGTTCGAATGTACTCCTTGAATTCTTCCAGGTGAAATTGAGGCTTCTTTCTTCTTTCTTCTTCTTCCTCCTGCAATATTTGCGTCCGTTTAGCTATGCGTCTTTCGAGGGCAAGAATAAGATCTTCTTCATTAAAAGGTTTTGTGATATAGTCATCTGCCCCAAGATTCATTCCCCGGCGAACATCGGCTGGATCTGCTTTAGCAGAGAGGAAGATAAAAGGAATATGCCTGGTGTAACGATTTTGCTGAAGAGCCTGATATACTTCATAGCCATTCACATTAGGCATCATAATATCTGAAATTATGACATCGGGAAGTTCTTTAAATGCCTTTATTAAACCGGATTTTCCTTCGTGAGCAAGCATAACCCGGTAACCGGAAAGCTCCAACAATTCCTGAATATTTTCGGCAAGCACAAGATCATCTTCTATAAGGAGGACCGAACTTTCCATTTGTGTTGATTTACAGTCTAATACAGGAGGAGTTTTTGGTGAAAACATATCTCATTATCAGGTAGTTAATAACCGTAATAAAGATACATTAGAAAAGTTTATTTAGGAAATATTTAAGACCTTAAAATCTCTTTTTTTTGCTCACAGTTTTTTATCTTTAAAGAAACCCTTTATAAAACTAACGGCCTGAACAGGAGTTATTTAAAAAATTTGCTATGAAACCACTTATTTGTCAATCCTGCGGACTTCCTTTTTCAGAAAAGATGAGAGGTACTAACAGGGACCAGAGTAAAAATTCAGATTATTGCCTGGGTTGTTTTGAAGATGGGGAATACACAGATCATCACATCACTATACAGGACATGAAAAAAAGGCTACTGGATATGGCCAGGCACCATGATGAAATGAGCATTGAAGAAGCCCATCAGGTAATCCAAATCCTCCCAGATCTTAAAAGATGGAAGATGACTCACATTCTTTAGTATCCTCACTTTAGACTTTCCTTAACTTAAGCTTTTTAGAAAAAATCGTTTAATTATCTACCTTTGACCATTATCTCAAAAATTGAGGTAAAATTATAAACCAAAAAACGATTAAAATGAAGGATCTTACGAGATTTCTTGCGCTTTTATTGACTATAGTTTTAATAAGCTGTGGTGATGAAAAGAAAGAACAGGAAACAATAACTATTGGAGAAGAAGGTAGTTTAGAAGAAGTTGAAATGGGTGAAAACACTGTAGAGACAACTACCGAAGATGCTCAATCTGGAGAGGCTGTGATGCGCCAGGATGGGGTAGTACAGGTGAACCTGACCGGTAATGACCAAATGCAGTACAACCTCAACGAAATCAAGGTGAAGGCAGGAGAGAAAGTACGTCTTACACTTACTCATGTGGGACAACTACCCGAAAATGCTATGGGGCATAATTTTGTGCTGCTAAAGCAAGGAACAGATGTAGTGGATTTTGCTCAAAAAGCTGCTACCGCTTCAGGTAATGATTATATTCCTGAAGGAACAGACGCGGTAATTGTCCATACAGAGATGATTGGTGGTGGAGAAGAGACTACTATCGAGTTTACTGCTCCAGAGCCGGGAACTTATGAATATATCTGTAGCTTCCCTGGACATTACATCCAAATGCGTGGGAATTTTATTGTAGAATAAATATCACATTCATCAAAAATGTAAAAGGCTTTCCTCACCGGGAAGCCTTTTTTTATTCATCAATTTTTGCTTCCTCCCTTTGCTTTATTCTCGCCTGCCTCTCAAAATACCTTCTGAACAGAATGTTGTGCTGCAGCGCTTCCATGCTTTCATCGAATTTTTTGGTAGCTTTTTCAATATTCTCCAGGGTGGCATCTAGTTTATCCACTGCCCCGGGATCATTGAGTAAATAATCAAGAGTGCCTTCACCTTTTCTTAAATCATAAGATATCTGTTCGAGATTAGTAGTCATGTTGCTTATTTGCAGAGCAGAAATTTCCAGGTTAGTAATGATCCCCTCAATCTGTTTAGCAGCTATGGTATCGCTAAGTAATACCCCTGCAACACTTTCTTTGTAACTTACTTCATTAATAATAGCATTGATACGGTTGACCATTGCAGAAACATTTTGAGTGGATTGCCGCAGGCCTTCTATGCTCTTTTTAAAATTGCCAGCCATCTCCTCATCCTTAATTAAAGCCCCGAGTGTACCTTCTCCTTTGTTTATACTATTCGTGATCTTTAGAAGGTCGGCAGTTAAGAGCGCTGCGTTTTCATTTGTAGTATTTAAAGTGGTGAGCATATCGGCAGTGGCAATTTTACTTATAGAAGCAATAGTATCTCCAAACTCTACCGGAGGCGACGGGGCCGAATTATTTTCCCCCGGCAGGAGATTAACCACCATACTGCCCACCAATCCATCGGAACTTATGGTGGCAAGAGAGTTTTTTCGAATGAGGTTCATGGTGCGTTCATCAACCCTCATACTCACTGCTATACTGGTATCATTGATTATTTCAATATCTTTTACTGTTCCTACATTGACTCCGGCAAAACGCACGTTGTTTCCACGTTGCAGGCCGCTAACATCTTTAAAGACCGAAATAATGACACTATTATTTCCAAACAGGTTTTGGCGGTTACCAATAAAATAAATTGCAGCAACAAAGATGGCGATTCCAAGGATCACAAAGATTCCCAATCTCAGGTTTTGTGTGTTTGAATTTTTCATCTTTTTTCATTTAAAGAAGGCCTGAATTTTCGGGTCTTCAGAAGTTGATAGTTCCTTAAAAGTTCCTTCTGCGTAATTGGTTCCCTCCAGTAACAGTATCATTCGGTCTGAGATAACCCTGGCGCAGTCCACATCATGGGTGATGATCATGGAGGAAGTTTTGTATTTTTTCTGAATATCCATCATCAACTTAATAATTTCTTTAGCGGTAATAGGATCCAGACCTGTGGTAGGCTCATCATATAATATTATCCTTGGTTTAAGGATAAGAGCACGGGCCAGGGCGATCCTTCGTTGCATTCCGCCTGAAAGTTCTTCGGGCATGAGATCGATCGTCTTTGCCAATCCCACATTGTTCAACGCTTCCAGTACAAGTTCTTCGGTATTATCAATATTCATTCTTTTGGTATGACGTCTTAGGGGAAATTCGAGGTTCTCCCTCACCGTCATGGAATCATATAATGCGCTGCCCTGAAATAAAAAACCTATCTCCGCTCTTAACTCATCCATTTTGGTTTGGTCCAGCTTACTAATATCCTCGTCCAGTACTTCTATTGTTCCGCTATCAGGTTCCATTAATCCTACCAGACATTTGATCATAACCGATTTTCCTGAACCTGATTTCCCCATAAGAACCAGGTTTTCATTTTCATACATTTCAAGATTGAAATTGTTCAAAACAACCTGATCTCCAAATTGCTTCTGCAGGTTATGAATTCGTATTACCGGCTTTCCTTTATGAGAGGAGGAATATGTATTTTCTTCCTTCATATCATCCGTATATAAGGTCTGTAAGAAAAACTGCTATAAAATCTATAATGAAAAGCAGCATACTTGTATATACCACAGCCGAATTGGAAGCCCGGCCCACGCCGGCTGTTCCTTTACTGCTGTTATAGCCTTTAAAACATCCTACTAATCCAATCGCAAAACCAAAAAAGAAAGATTTGGCAGTTGCCGGCAGGAGGTCGCTGAAGGACAGCGCCTCAAAAACCTGATTAAAGTACAGGATGAAAGAAACCTGCCCCTTTACATTTTCCACAATGGCCGAACCTATAAGTGCAACAAAATCTCCAAAAAGAATGAGCAGGGGCAGCATAAGTGTTGCTGCAAGAATACGCGTTACAACAAGAAATTTAAAAGGGTTGGTTCCCGAAACCTCCATGGCGTCTATCTGTTCGGTAACTTTCATGGAACCAAGTTCAGCACCTATACTTGAACCTATACGTCCTGCACAAATAAGAGCTATGATCACCGGTCCTATTTCCCGAACAATGGAAATACTTATCATGTTGGGAATCCAGGAAGAGGCTCCAAATTCTTCCAGAGTAGGCCTGGATTGCAGGGTAAAAACAAGTCCGAGTATGAAGCCTGTAACTGCAACCAATAGCAGGGACTTGTTGCCCATTTGGTAACACTGCCTCAAAAATTCCCGGAATTCAATGGGAGGACTGACCAATTCCCTGAAGAATCGCCCGGCAAAACGTGCCAGTGCTCCTGTTTCCGTAAAAAAGGAGGAAATGTTAGCGACCATGGGAAAATTTCGGGTCATACCGCAAAATTTCTATGTTAAAACTACTTCATATTTATTGAGTGAACTATGATATCTCTCAGGTTTCCCGGAAACCCTATGCTCATAAAAGCTCCTTTTAAAAAAGCATTATGAATAATGTAATATACAAATATTCATTTTTGGAAACATGGGAAACTGATTATTGTCATTAATAAAACTCTTTTATATCAGTAAATTGTAAGAAGATAAGAGTAGGCCGCTATGGAAACTATAGACAAAAATAAATACACCTCTCTCGATCTTTCAACTGCTGTGTGGGATCGGATATTTATGGTTGCTCCTCTAATTGTGGTGGGAACCCGTGAAGGAACAGAATATGATATGGCACCCAAGCACATGGCCTTTCCCGCAGGGTTTAATAATTATTTCGGTTTTGTCTGTACTCCCAAACACGGAACCTATCAAAATATTAAGGCAACCAAGGAATTCACAGTGAGTTTTCCCTTACCCGATGATGTCATTCCAGTAGCTCTTAGCGCCACATCAAGAGAGGAAATAATTTCAAAATATCACGAGGTGGTAAGTAATCTTCCTGTGGTACAGGCTGAAACAATGGATCTGCCGGTGCTTCGTGATGCTTACCTCATATTTGAATGTTCGGCATATAAGATCGTGGACGGCTTTGGAGAGAACAGTATCATCACCGGCGAGATCAAAGCTGCTTTTGTAAAAAAGGATTATAGAAGGGTTTCAGATAGTGATGCCCAAAACCAGTTGGTAGAACATAATCTGCTGGCATTTATAGCTCCCGACCGCTTTGCCCGGATAAGTGAAACCTACCAATTTCCCTATCCTAAAGATTTTAGAAAATGACGACTACCGCCCATACAGCAAAAGAGATCCGGGACCATCTGGAGTCGGAAGCAGGACCAATGAAAGAATTTCTTAGGGAGCTGGTAAGCATGGAATCACCCTCGCGGGATCTAAAGGCATTGGAGAAAATAATGCATTTCCTCGAATCGGCTTTTAACCAATTGGGCTATTACACGCTTGCGGGTTCCGGGAAAGGAGACAGGAGGCTACCTTTATGCGAGGCCGAAAAACCGAGAAAAGCATGCTCCTATACAATTGTTGATAGGTCATTGTGATACTGTTTGGGAGCTCGATAGTTTGAAGAAAATGCCGGTGCATGAAGAAGATGAAAAATTTATGGGGCCGGGAATTTATGATATGAAAGCCGGACTTACAGAAATATTTTTTTCCCTTCAATGCATCAGGGACCTTGGACTTGCCCATAAGGTAATGCCTGCGGTACTTATCAATGCAGATGAGGAGATTGGGAGCCTGGAATCTACTGTTGCTATTGCCCGTTTGGCTGCCATTGCGAACCGAGCATTTATTCTTGAACCTCCACTCGGGTTGCAAGGGAAGTTAAAGACTGCAAGAAAGGGAATTGGGAAGTTTACCATTAAAGTTCAGGGCCGTGCAGCACATGCCGGTCTGGATCCTGAGAAAGGGAGTTAGCGCCATTGTAGAGCTCTCCAAACAGGTACAGAAGTTATATGCAATGAACGATCCCGAAAAAGGAATAACTATAAATGTAGGAAAGATCGAAGGAGGGACCTCAGCCAATGTAATAGCTTCTGAAAGTAGTGCCGTCGTAGATGTACGGGTGTATAACCAGGAAGATGCCAAGTACATATCCCGGAAGATATTATCCCTAAAACCTTCTCATAAGGAGGTGGTGATGAAGATCGAGGGAGGAATAAGGCGTATACCTATGGAAAAGACTGAAAGAAACCGGATTCTTTGGGACCGTGCAAAGGCGGGAGGGGAACTGCTCGATCTCAAACTGGAGGAGGCCACTGCCGGTGGAGGATCTGATGGAAACACAACCAGCCTCTATACTGCTACCCTTGACGGTTTGGGAACAACCGGGGATGGTGCGCATGCACAACATGAATTCATCTTTACCAAACAACTTCCAGAGCGTACCGCGCTCCTTACAGTGCTGTTGCTGGAGGAACCTTTAACCTGAAAACCTAAGAAAATGGATTATAAATATATTTATACCGCCCTTACCCGAACTTCAGATCTTGCAGATAATCCATTTGAGATTAAAAAATTAGATAAGGAGAAATGGGCCACGGGAGACTATGTAGTCTGTAAGTTGACAGATGTAGGTACCAATGATGCAAAACTTGAACTCACCAATGGAAGGTTACGCGGAGTAATGGAAGGGGATGTACTGGTAGGAGCTTTGGGAATAAGACATGCCACCCTGGAGGCTACCGGAACCTGGAAAAAGGTGGGTGAGGACGGAATACTTCATGTTCTAAGCTGGGGAGGTTTATTAGGTAAACTCACCTCCAGGTCGATATTCATGCCCAGATTTATGGAAATTCGGTATTTGGGTCATGCATGCAGAGCTGGAAAAAAGTTAACCATGGAGGATTTTGTAAAACCTGTAGAACACAGGAAGTTTGAAACTCCCGTGATATTGTTTATTGGTACTTCCATGTCCTCCGGCAAGACTACAAGTGCCCGCATAGTGACAGGGATCCTTAAAGCGGCAGGATTAAAAGTTGTAGGTGCAAAAATTACCGGCACTGGGAGACAAAAGGATATTCTGGCAGTTAAGGATGTAGGAGCCGATGCTGTTTTCGATTTCGTGGATGCGGGACTGCCGTCTTCGATTTGTCCTCCCGAAGAATATTCAAAAAAACTTGAGTATATGCTGGACAGGATAAGTGCAGAGGCTCCAGATGTCGCGGTAATTGAAATTGGCGCCTCTCCGCTGGAGCCTTATAATGGCGAACTGGCATATCAGGGAATAAAAGATCAGGTGAAATGTGTTGTTCTCAGCGCGTCAGATCCCTATGCTGTTATGGGCATAATGGATGCATTTCATCTTAAACCAGATATAGTCACCGGAATCTCCTCCAATACTCTTGGAGGTAGGGAGCTGGTAGAAAAACTTTGCGGTGTTCCCGCTTTAAACCTGCTTGATGTGGAGAGTATCCCAAGGGTAAAGAGCATTTTGAGACAACGTTTGGGTAAGGATATTTGATTATGGATTGGTGAAGGGAGAAAATCAATGGAATTAAGTGCGGTTTCGTATTAAACCAGATTCCTCTTCAGTTGAAAAGCAAAAGATCCCAAATTCCGGCCGAGTCAGGAGCTTTCTCTTTTAAGAAATTGGAAGCTATAAAAGCATCTGTTTGCCCTTATATAAGCTCTTGAAATTGACAGTAATTATAGTAAGAGCTATACAGATGTAAAACTAATCAGTAAATTAGAGAGAATGTTTTATTAATTAATTAACCAGCAATGATCATCACTCTAACCGTCAATCCTGCCCTTGATATTTATTCGACAACAGAGAAATTTGAGCCAAATGAAAAACTCCGGTGCGAAAAACCACTTATTGATCCGGGAGGAGGCGGAGTGAATGTTTCCCGGGTCATCAAAAGACTGGGAGGGGAATCAATAGCTGTTTATACTAAAGGCGGACATACAGGCAAGCTTTTCTCCGATCTGCTAAAAAAAGAGGGTGTAAATGAGGATCCTGTAAAGGTGAAGAATGACCTGAGACAGAACTTTGCCATTACCGAAACCTCCACCGGGAATCTTTACCGTTTCGGTTTTCCCGGAGCCGAACTGGAGAATTCTGAATATGAAGCTTTACTGGAAAAAGTTGATAAGTGCGAAAAAGGATCATTCCTTGTAGCAAGCGGAAGCCTTCCACCCGGTGCACCATCCGACTTCTACGCCAGGGCAGCGGCAAGAGCAAATAGCTGCGGACTTAATTTTGTGCTTGATACTTCCGGAAAATCTTATAAGGGCGTACTGGAGGAGGGAGCTTTCCTTTTAAAACCCAATAAAAATGAACTTAAGGATATCACGGGGGAAGCAGCAGAGAACTTAGAGCAACAAAAAAAAGCTTTACTGCATATCCTTAACGAATACCCCGTGGAGATCATCGTTCTCTCGCTGGGAGGAGAAGGAGCACTTTTGGCCACAAAGGGTGAGGTGTGGCATTATCCTGCACCAAAGGTAGAGCATGTAAGTTCTATTGGGGCAGGAGACAGCATGGTTGCAGGGATGGTCTACAGCCTTGCGGAAGGACATCCCGTGGAAGCAGCTATTTTATATGGGTTAGCCTGTGGCAGTGCTACTATAAAATCCCCGGGTACCGAGTTACTTCAGAAAAAAGATGTGGAGGTTCTTCATGAAAAGCTGCTCAAACAAACTATGGGAAAGGGTAAAAAGATCTGAAATGGAAAACTTTCCGCTTTGAGAATAAAATCAAAAAAATAAGGGATCATGGAAGAAGGTACAGACCGGAAACATAAAAGCAAAAACGCTTACCGCAAAACGGGGGATGAAGTGGCTGGCGACCTTTCATCACACCTTGAAAAAGGCCTAACAGAAGAGGAAGCGGAAAAGCGGCTGAAAAATCATGGTCTGAACAAATTAAAGGAGGGTGAGGAGCGCAGTATCTGGGACCTTATTCTATCACAAATCAACAATCCGGTAATTTACCTGCTCTTTGCAGCCGCTGCCCTCGCACTTATTTTCGGTGATATTCCAGAGGGGATTGCAATTTTTATAGTGCTTCTCGTCAATACCATTATAGGTTTCTGGATGGAATTTCAGGCACAAAAGTCCATGAAAGCGCTTAAGAAACTTGATAAGATTATGGCCACGGTCATCCGGAATTCTGAAGAAAAGGAAATCAATGCAGAAAAAATAGCGCCCGGGGATATTATTAAAATAGAAGCCGGGGATCTCATTCCCGCAGATGCCAGGATCCTCGAAGCTACAGAGCTTAAAGTAGACGAATCCCCATTAACCGGAGAATCTGTTCCTGTAGAGAAAAATTCTGAAGTAATTCAGGAGGAATTACAGGTAGCCGATCGCCTGAACATTCTTTACAAAGGTACCGCCGTCACAGCAGGAACTGCAATCGCCCTTGTCTTCGCTACCGGTATGGATACCGAAGTTGGAAATATTTCTTCCCTGGTAGAGGAGCAGGACAAGGAAGAGACCCCGCTTAACAGCAAACTGAACAAACTCACCAAAAAGCTTATTTGGGTAATCCTTGCTATGGCAGCCGCTTTTTTCTTCTTTGGCTGGCTCGCAGGGAAAGACCTGTATCAACTGGTACAAACTTCTATTGCCTGGTCTATTGCTGCCATTCCTGAAGGTCTACCCATTGTTGCAAGCATCGCCCTGGCCCGGGGAATGGTAAGACTATCCAAAAAGAGCGTTTTGATAAAAAGCCTTGGTGCTGTTGAAACGCTGGGAGAGACCACGGTGATCTTTACCGATAAAACCGGAACTCTTACCAAGAATGAACTTACCGTCCATAGCTTTTGCCTGCCTCAGGAACAGCTGTTGAAGGTTGACTGGCACGGGAGTAAACCTGAACTGGATGGCGAGAAGCAACAAAGCAGCGAAGCCAATTTTAAGGAGATGCTAAAAATTGCTGTTCTGGCCAATGATGCCTCCCTAAAGGAACCGGAAAAAAATACTTCGGAAAGTTCTGAAGTTAAAGAGAAGTCAGAGATGGATGATCCTAAAGCTTCCGAAGGTTCAGATGATAAAGCCGAAGCAGAGGACGGGGAAATATCTGCCAAAGGAGATCCTCTGGAGATTGCTCTGCTTGATTTTGTCAGCAAATTTGATCCGGAAGTATATGGGGAACTGCAACAATTGCAGCGGGAACTACACGATCCTTTTGACTCAGAATCTATGGTGATGGGGACTATTTATGGGGATGACGGAGATTTATACGTCGCCGGGAAAGGGTCTACAGATGCTATTTTGGCCCGTTCCACAAAGATCCTTAAAGATGGAAAATCCGAAGAATTGAATGAAGAGGAAAAAGAAACATGGAAGGATAGGAACAATGAAATGGCAGAAGATGGTCTTCGGGTGCTGGGTTTTGCCTATAAAAAAGTAAAAGATCTGCCTACCGGGGAAGAGGCTGAAGATTTTTTGCATGAACTAATATTTGTGGGACTGCTGGGATTCCTCGATCCTCCCCGTAAAGAAGTTACCGCGGCCATAGAAACCTGTAAAGCTGCCGGCATAAAAGTGGTGATGGTAACCGGGGATCATCCCGGAACAGCCACAAACGTGGGGCGGGAGGTAAAGATCTTTTCAAAAGAAGAAGAAAAACAAGGGGAAGCCGTCCTGCATGGAAAGGATCTGAATAAAGAATTTGAGCGGGAGAACCCTGAAAAACTGGTGAACACCCCGATATTTTCACGCGTGGATCCAGAGCAGAAGTTAAACCTTATAAGCCATTTTCAGGAACTGGGAGAAATAGTGGCCATGACGGGAGACGGTGTCAACGATGCCCCGGCTCTCAAAAAAGCAAATATTGGGATCGCTATGGGAAAACGAGGCACACAGGTAGCCCAGGAAGTGGCAGATGTGGTGCTAAAAGATGATTCGTTTAATTCTATTGTCACAGCAGTCGAGCAGGGGCGCATCATTTTTGGAAATATAAGAAGGTTTGTTCTTTATCAACTTTCCTATCACCTGGCCGAGATCATCCTTATTGCCCTTGTAAGTTTCTCGTTGTTTATTCTGCCTATCCTGCCTTTGCAGTTGCTTTTCCTTAACCTGCTTTCAGATGTTTTTCCGGCTCTGGCCCTGGGAATTGGGGAAGGTACCCCTAATGTAATGAAGATGCCGCCAAAAGATCCCAAAGAACCTATTATCACCCGAAAGAACTGGCTGCAAATTGTTGTTTACGGGGTAATTATAGCAATAAGTGTAACAGGAGCTTATTTTTATTCCCACTTTTATTGGGATGAGACAGAAGGGATCAACAATAATATTGCTTTTTTAAGTCTGGCTTTTTCCCAGTTTCTGCACGTTTTGAATATGCGTGAAGGCTGGGAACCGGTTTTCAATAACCAGGTTACGCGTAACAAGTATGTGTGGATGGCGGTGATCTTTTGTATAGCTGCTGTATTTGCAGCCTACTTCATTCCTGTAGTGGCCGAGGTTCTTAATTTACAGCCTCTACAGGCAAAACATTGGGGACTAATTGCTATTGCCAGTATTTTACCAACCCTGGTAATTCAAACTATTAAATTGATTAAAAAAGACTTTTAAATCATTGATATGAAATACTACATAAAAGCCATAATAACAGATCTTGACGGCGTGATCACAAGTACCGCCCGGCAACATGAAAAAGCCTGGAGGAAAACATTTAATGATTATAATGAGCGGCGGAAAAAAGAAGGAAAAAAAGAATTTCTTCCTTTTTCTGAAAAAGATTATGCCCGGCACATAGATGGGATTCCGCGCTACGACGGAGTAAATAATTTTCTTGTTTCCAGAGGGCTGGAACTCCCTTATGGCACCCCCGAAGATGCCGCGGGATCCCAAACTGTCTGCGGGCTTGGAAATCTGAAAAACCAGAACTTCAGGAAGGTTATCGATGAAGAAGGAGTTGATATATATGAAAAAAACGTTCAGCAGTTAAGGGACTGGAAAAAACAGGGGCTTAAAATCGGACTCATTTCTTCCAGTAGGAACTGCAGGGAGATCCTGAAAATAGCGGGTCTTGAAAATGGCCTTTTTGACACCGTAGTAGATGGCATTACTTCCGCAGAAAGGAACATTCCGGGGAAACCGGCTCCAGATATCTTCCTGGAAGCAGCAAAAGAGTTGGGTGTTAAATCCGAACTAGCTATGATCATTGAAGATGCACAGGCCGGAGTAGAAGCAGGTAGAAAAGGAAATTTCAGGTTGGTAATAGGAATTGAAAATGCTTCTTCCAAAGAGGAATTACTGGAACATGGGGCGCATTTGGCAGTGAAGAATCTTCAGGAATTAGATCTGGAGTTTAAGAAAGGTCGGGAACCAAAAGAACTACCCTCGGCAATTGAGAATTTTCCGGAGATAAAGAAAAAATATCTGCAGAATAAGCCTTTGCTGTTTCTCGACTTTGATGGAACTCTTGCACCTATAGTAGAACATCATGCAGACGCAGCTATTTCTGAAGAAATGAGGGAACTGGTGAGGGAATTGGCAGAAGTTTACCCGGTGGCGGTGATAAGCGGTCGGGGAATGGCCGATGTTAAGCAGCGGGTCAACCTTCCGGGGCTTTACTATGCCGGGAGTCATGGTTATGAGATCTCCGGCCCAGATGGGTTTTTTAAAGAAAATGAGGAAGCTCAAAAAGTCCTTCCGCTTTTCGACGAGATTGAACCTATTCTTAGGGAGCAGCTTCAGAATATTAAAGGAGTGGATTTTGAACGAAAGAAGTTTACTCTTGCTATTCACTATCGCCAGGTAAAGCCCGAATTCGAGCAGGAAGTGCATGACAGGGTCAACGAGGTACTGAAGGATTACCCCGAACTTACCGCAGCAGGGGGCAAGAAAGTGATTGAAATACGACCCAATATTGACTGGCATAAAGGAAAAGCAGTTGAATTCCTGAAGCGGGAACTTTCAAATCAGGAGAATCCTTTTTCGATCTATGTGGGTGACGATGTCACAGATGAAGATGCCTTTAGAGAAGTGGATCATGGGCTGGGGATCCTTGTGGGAGAACACGGCCAGGCCACCTTCGCCGATTATTCTCTGCAGGACCTGGAGGAAGTAAAAACCTTTTTTAGAGAACTTATCAAAACCTGAGGTGTGAAAAATGGAAGACTGGATCTTAAAATATGATAATTATTCTCCACAGGAGGAGTTGCTGCGAGAATCGCTTTGCACTCTGGGGAATGGGTATTTCGCTACCCGGGCAGCTGCAGAGGGTTCTGTAGCTGGAGAAAATCACTACCCCGGCACTTATCTCGCCGGGGGTTACAACCGTCTCGAAACCACCATAGCCGGCAGGGTCATTGAAAATGAAGACCTGGTGAACTGGCCGGACTGGACGCTGCTAAGGTTTAGACTTGAAAATGGCGACTGGTTTAACATAGATGCTGTAGAGATCCTTGAGTTTGAACAATCTCTTAACCTTCAAGAAGCGATCCTGGAGCGTAGAATGAAATTTAGGGACAAAGAGGGCAGGGAAACTCAGTTAAGTAGTCGCAGGGTGGTAAGTATGTCAAAAATGCATCTGGCAGCAATTGAGTGGGAATTAAAACCACTAAACTGGGAAGGTTCAATTACGATTCATTCCGCCTTAAATGGGAAAGTGTCCAATTCAGGTGTTGCCAGGTATAGAGCCCTTAATGGTCAACATCTTGTCCCGCTTGATACAGGAAGTTTTGAAGAAGACGGTATGTATCTTAAAGTGAGAAGCAGTCAGTCAGAAATTGTAATGGTCCAGGCCTGCAAAACCCGGGTAAGTTTTGAACTTTATGAACCTTCTGTGGAAAGGAGAAGTATCATTGAGCAGGATTACGTGGCCCAGGAGCTCATTTTTGAGGCCCGGGAAAATAAGGCCATAACTGTTGAAAAGCTCATTGCTATTTATACTTCCAGAGATATGGCCATTGCCGATCCTCTTTGCGAGGCAAAGAAGCTGGTAACAAGAATTTCGGGATTTGGGGAGCTTCTGCGTTTTCACAAAATGGCCTGGGAGGAACTTTGGGGGCAAAGTGATATCCTGTTGAAAGCTGATGGGAATAATGACCAATTGTTGTTAAGGCTGCACATTTTTCACCTTTTTCAAACCTTTAGCTTGAAAACCATTGATGAAGATGTAGGTATACCCGCACGAGGTTGGCATGGGGAAGCCTATCGCGGACATATATTCTGGGATGAGCTTTTTATTTTTCCTTTTTACAATATTACTATTCCCGAACTCACCCGGGCCTTGCTCATGTACCGCTACAGGAGATTACCCGAAGCACGATTTGCAGCCAGTACCGAAGGCTACAAAGGGGCTATGTTTCCCTGGCAGAGTGGGAGCAACGGGAGGGAAGAAACACAAGTTATTCACCTTAACCCCGAATCAGGAAACTGGTTGCCAGATAATACTCATTTGCAGCGGCATGTTAATTCAGCTATAGCCTATAATGTGTGGCAGTATTTCCAGGTGAGCGGTGACCTGCAATTCCTGGCCTTTTATGGTGCAGAACTACTGCTCGATATTGCTAAATTCTGGGCCAGTAAAGTGAAGTACAACGAGGAGAGAGGAAAATATGAGATACATGAAGTTGTGGGTCCCGATGAGTATCATACCTCTTATCCCAATTCTTCAGAACCCGGTCTTCGAAACAATGCGTACACCAATATAATGACGGTGTGGACTCTGAAACACGCGCTCCTCGCCATCCAAAAACTGAATAAGCGCAGAGCAACTGACCTCTTAAGGTTTATGGAAATAGATGAGGAAGAACTTTCCCGCTGGCAGAACATTTGTGAAAATATGTTCATTCCGTTTCTGGAGGATGGAAAGATAATTGAACAATTTGAAGGTTTTGATAAGCTGAAGGAGTTAGATTGGAAATGGTACCACGAAAAATATGGGGAGACCATGAGACTGGACCGTATCCTTGAGAAGGAGGGCGATGATGTGAAAAACTACAAGGCAGTAAAACAACCTGATGTTTTAATGCTCTTTTTTCTCTTTTCTTCCGAAGAGCTTAAAGAACTCTTTGATCTTATGAATTACCACTTTGATCCAAAAGAGCAAATTCCCGCAAATATTGATTATTACGAGGCGATCACCTCTCATGGTTCTACTTTGAGTAAAGTGGTTTACTCCTGGGTTTATGCCAGGTCTCACCGGGAACAATCCTGGCATGATTTCAAAGAAGCTCTTATCAGCGATTTTTCAGACGTGCAGGGAGGGACTACAGCCGAAGGTGTACATATGGGAGCCATGGCGGGCACTGTAGATCTCATTCACCGCTGCTACACGGGAATTGAATTTAAAAAAGAAAGCCTGTATTTCAACCCGGGATTACCTCAAGATGTTGAAGAAATAAGTTTTAGATGTAGATACCGGCGGCATTGGCTGGAAGTAAAACTCACACAGGATGTTCTATTTCTTAAAAGCCATGGTGGCTGGCAAAACCTAATAAAAGTTGTGGTTAATGAAGAAGAGTTTGTTATGAGAAAAGGGGAGGAAAAAAGCTTTACCTACCGGAAGAAAGAAGCCCAGTAAATAATTGGTTCTTATGACCTGATGAATATCATTCAAAAGACAGGGGTTTTCAGCTAAATTTGGTTAAAAGTATTACCCATGTTGAAATATTTTTTACCGGCTGTAGCTCTTGTCAGTCTAATTTCCTGTGACCAGCAGGAAGATTCGGTATTTCCGGTGGAGACCTCCATCACCGAAGCTGTTTATGCGTCGGTCACGGTGCAGCCCGATAGTCTTTATCAGGCATTTGCAGTGGTAAATGGTCTTTTGGATGAGAACCTTGTGGAGGAAGGTGATGTGGTACAAAAGGGCGATGTGCTGGTTCAGATTATTAAAACCAATCCCGAACTGGCTTCAAAAAACGCATTTTTGGCCCTGCAGCTGGCACGGGAAAACTTTGAGGGAGGCGCAGCAATTCTTTCGGGCCTGGAGGAAGAAATTAAAGCGGCAAAACTTCAGTTTCTCAATGACTCCGTCAACTATAGAAGGCAGGAGCGGCTTTGGGAGCAGCAAATTGGTTCCCGGTCCACCCTGGAAAGCAGAAAACTCGTATTTGAAAAATCTGACGCCGCCCTTGAAATACTTCAAAACAGATACCAACGCACTCAAAACGAGTTGGAAACCCAGCTAAAACAGGCAGAGAATACTTATAGATCCTCTTTAATTAATACTACCGATTTTTCTGTTACCAGTAAAATAAACGGAAAGGTATATGCCATTCATAAAGAGCCGGGGGAGATAGTCAATGCCTCCCAGCCACTGGTAACTTTAGGTAGTGCAGATAGATTTCTTGTGGAGATGCTTGTAGATGAAGAGGATATCGTAAGAGTAAGAAAGGGATTGACTGTTTACTTAACCCTTGATGCCTATCCTAAAAAGATCTTTAAAGCTGAAGTTGATAAGGTGTATCCCAAGAAGGATGAAAGGAATCAGACCTTTTTAGTTGAAGCTTTATTTAAAGATGTGCCCGAAGTACTCTTGCCGGGACTTTCTGGAGAAGGGAACATTGTGGTGGCACAACGGGAAAAAGCACTGGTTATTCCGCGGAAATTTTTAATTGGAAATAACCGTGTAAGAACAGAAGACGGAATAGTTGAGGTTATCACCGGCCTGGAGAGTATTGACTCCGTTGAGGTTAAGAAAGGAATTACAGCAAATACCAAATTATTTCCACCAGAGGAATGAGAAACTACCGGGTAATATTGAGCATTGCAAAAACGCACCTGGTGAGCAAACTGCGGCAAACCCTTATTGCTGCTCTCGGGGTGACCTTTGGTATTGGTTCATATATTACACTTGTAAGTTTTATGACGGGCCTTAACCAGATGCTGGATGATCTTATTTTAAATCAAACTCCTCATGTTCATATCTTCAACGAGATCAAGCCTACCCAGGACCAGCCGGTAGCACTTTATGAAGGCATGGATGAATCTTTAACGGTAATACATTCAGTTAGGCCCCAGCTTACTCAAAAGAAGATCCATAACGCCCAACCCTTAATGGAATACCTTGAGGAGGATCCCCGGGTAAGAGGAGCCATTCCGCAGGTGAAGACACAGGTTTTTTACATTTCAGGTTCTATAGAGCTGGGAGGGAATCTTTCGGGAGTAGAGATCCTGAAAGAAGAAGAGCTTTTTAATCTTGGAGATTATATAGTAGAGGGGAGCGCCCGGGATCTTCATAACACCTCGAATGGGATTATCCTTGGAGCAGGAGTGGCAGATAAATTGTCTTTGGAAATAGGAGATCGGGTGCAGGTAACTACTGTAAAAGGGGATATTTTCCCTTTAAAGATCGTGGGGATCTATCAAAGCGGGATCATTGAAATCGATAATGTGCAAAGCTTTACTAATCTTCATACAGTTCAACGCATCCTGGGAGAACCCGGTAGCTACATTACAGATATAAATGTAAAGCTGAATGATATTGAAGAGGCAGTTTCCATAGCAGAATTTGTTGAGGAGCAGTTCGATCTAACTGCAATTGACGTAAGAACAGCCAATGCCCAGTTTGAAACGGGAACCACTGTACGAAATCTTATTACCTATGCCGTTTCGGTTACGCTGCTGGTAGTGGCCGGTTTCGGGATCTACAACATTCTCAACATGTTGATCTACGAAAAGATGAATGATATCGCTATTTTAAAGGCAACTGGTTTTTCGGGCAGGGATGTACAGCTTATTTTTATGAGTCAGGCACTAATTATAGGATTTTTAGGTGGCATCTTAGGTCTTCTGCTTGGGTATGGCCTTTCGGTTTTAATTAGCCATACTCCCTTTAATACCGAGGCACTGCCAACAGTGGAAACCTATCCTGTAAATTTTGATATCCGCTTTTACATATTTGGGATTAGTTTCGCAATGCTTTTTACCTTTCTTGCGGGCTATCTCCCTTCGCGTAAAGCCAAAAAAATTGATCCTGTGAAGATCATAACAGGAATATAGTTATGAAGCCAATTCTCGAAGCCAGTCATATCGATAAACATTTTTGGAAACCGGTAGAATTTCATGTGCTTAAGGATATAAATTTCAGCGTAAATTCCGGAGAATTTGTTTCCATCATGGGAAAGTCGGGCTGCGGAAAATCTACTCTTCTCTACATTTTATCAACAATGGATAGGGATTATGAGGGGAAGCTATTCCTTAACGGAGATTTGCTTACAGGTCAACATCCCAATAAGCTGGCTTATGTAAGAAACAAACATATTGGCTTCGTATTCCAGTTCCATTATCTCCTGCCCGAATTCACCGTGCTTGAAAACGTGATGCTTCCCGCCCGAAAGCTGGGAGAACGATCTACTGAAGAGATTAGGAAGAATGCCCTCCATAAACTTGATATGCTCGGCATTAAAAATCTTGCAGTGAAAAAAGCATCTCAAATCTCGGGTGGCGAGAAACAGCGGGTTGCTATTGCCAGGGCTCTCATAAATGATCCTGCGATCATTATGGGGGATGAACCCACCGGGAATCTCGACAGTCACAACTCAGAAAATGTGCTTAGGATTTTCAGGCAATTGAGTGATGAACAGGGGCTATCTTTATTAATTGTTACCCATGACAATGATTTTGCAAAGCGTACAGATCGAATCATAACAATGGAAGACGGTAGGATCATTGATCATAATGCGGAAAATTAAACTCTTTTAAATTGTGAAGACCGAATGCTTCAGTAAATACTTCTGAAAATTCATTCTTTTTAACTTCAGCAGAAGAATTAAGAAAACCACAAGAATATCCCGAAGAATAATTTTCTAATTTGTAACAAAATTTAGAAAATATGAAATGGAGGGGCCGAAGAAAGAGTGGTAATGTAGAAGATCGAAGAGGTAGTTCCAAAGGTAAAATTGCAGCCGGGGGAGGGATCATTGCCATTATTTTTATTGCAATTCAGCTTTTTTCAGGCGGTGATGCTACGGAGATCTTAAACCAGTTCCAGGAACAGGTGCCCGCAGGGGAAACCAGGGAACTTTCGGTAGAAGAAAAGGAACTTGGGGATTATGCGGGAGTAGTATTGGCCGACACAGAGGATGTATGGAATGCCCTTTTTGAGCAGAGTGGATCCTCTTATCCCGAACCAGGGATGGTGCTTTTTAGTGATGCCGTGCAAACAGCATGCGGTGGAGCCTCAGCTGCTTCTGGGCCATTTTATTGTCCTGCAGATCAAAAGATCTACATGGACCTTCGCTTCTTTGAAGAACTACGTACCCGTTTTGGAGCAAAAGAAGGTAACTTTGCTATAGCCTATGTTATTGCTCATGAGGTGGGGCATCACGTTCAGACAGTATTAGGTACTTCGGGAAAAGTACGGCAATTACAACAGGGAATGGATCAAACCGAAGCTAATGAACTCTCTGTAGCCCTCGAACTGCAAGCCGATTTTTATGCCGGAATATGGGCACACTACAACAGGGAATACCTTGAGCAGGGAGACATAGAGATAGCCCTGAGTGCTGCGAGTGCTGTGGGAGACGACGCAATTCAGAAACGAACATCTGGCCGTGTGGTGCCCGATGCTTTTACTCACGGAACCTCCAAACAGCGTATGGAATGGTTTTCAAAAGGATATCAAACCGGAGATCTATCAATGGGAAAAACCTTTGAAGCCCTTAACCAATAACTAGGTTAAAGCGGGAAAACTGACGGCCAGGATCAACAGGTTTATTATTGTGCCATATTTTGCATCTTCCCAGTTAAGGGTAATCAAAAACTGCGAAAGCAAAGCTCCACTTATAGATAAAACAGGCCAGAAGGGGTAATCATTAAGGAAATAAACATCAGCTAAAATGAGAAGTACAGTGCATGCGAACCAAAGAGCACCTTCAGAAATGCTTATTTTTCTGGAAATTGTGGGAAGGAAATCTGTGTAAAAAGCCTTGACGAGCCCCATTAGGTGTAGAATAGCGTGTAATAATAATAAGAGTGAGATTAAAATTTTCATTGAACTATAGCAGTTTTATTCCTGGTTCTTCCGGGGCTTCTCAATGGTATTTGCTGCTCTTGTGGGGTTCCCTGTAAAATCATTACCGGAATTTTACTGTCGGCTATTGCATTCATAATTTGGGAGGTAGTTGGCCCGGCAGGAAAAATTGATTGAGAAAGAGGGATTATATGCAAATCATAATTGTCCTTCTGCATAGTTCTGCCTAAATGGCTGGCAACGTGATCTGTAATCAAGGTTCCAACTTTAGGATGATAAACTTCAAACAATTGATTTAGTTCATATTCATCTCTCGCTACCAGGGAATGATCAATTTTGCCTGAATACATTTTGATAATCTCCACATCCAGGTCGTGGTTTCCAAAAAGCTTTTTAAAAGGAGTTAGAGTGGCCTGTCTTATTTCCACATGAGGTTCCAGTGTAATCAGGATCTTTTTAGGAAGGGTGAACTTCTTCTCCTGCGGAATAAAAAGTAAAGGTGATTTTGAATTCCGGAAGAACTCATAAGGCAACTGCAATGTTTTTTCCAATACTGCTGTACTTCCAATAATAAGGAAATCGGGATCTACCTGCTCTTCCAGGACTTTTCCGGGAAAAAGAAGTTGTATTTTGATATTTTTGGAAGGGTAGATCTTTGCAATTTCTCTCTGAAGTTTTTGAAGTCTTTGACCGGCCTCATTCTGGATACAGTTGATCCATTCTTTATCCTCAAATTTTGTGGAGCTATAAGCGGCAGCTTCAGGAAGGTTTAACATGAAGAATGTGCATTCCTCTTCTCTCATCAAACCAAGTGCATAATGGATCACCCGGGTAGATGATGAAGAAAAATCCATTGGAATAATCACATTTTTCATGGCCCAAATTTTTCCTCTGTTAAGTTACGAAAAAACCTCCTGGAAAAGATGAAAATTGTGATTTGTTCAACACTTAAAACTGGAAACTTCCTGTACCTCTCCCGGCTGCATATTATTTAAATATTCATCTCCTATTCTTACCCGCACTAACCTCAAGGTGGGGAATCCTACTGCAGCGGTCATTTTTTTAACCTGGCGGAATTTTCCTTCTGTGAGCGTAACCGAGATCCAGCTTGTTGGTCCATGCCTGGCGTCCCGTATAGGTCTTGAACGGGGCGGAAAAGCTGGAGGAGCAATTAAGATTTCAGCCTCACAAGGTTGGGTGAGGTATTTATTGCCGTTTATTCCTATCTCCACTCCCTCTCTCATTCTTGCAATGGCACTGCTGTCTATTTCCCCGTCCACCTGTACATAATATTCTTTTTCCACACTATTCCCGGTGATTTCTGCGCTAATCTTGCCATCTGTGGTTAGTAATAGAAGCCCTTCGGAATCTTCATCAAGGCGACCAATAGACATGGTATCTTCCGGAAAATCATGGAGCTCACCAAGCATTCTTTTATTCCTGCGGGTTCGCTGATTGGTGATAAACTGACTTAAAAATCCGTAAGGCTTATATATCCTGAAGTGTCTGTGCATAAAATATTACAAAGATAAAACTTAAGTGCTCGGGGATGAAAATAAGTTTCGTCCCTTTTTTAATAGGATTAACTAAAAAATCCCCAAAAGTGGGTATTGGAGGAAGCAATTTGAACGCTTATTTTTACCATATCAAATTGTATTGCAATTAATTCTGAAATGAATTAGATACAATGAGTAAAAAATCGGGGAAGTAGGGGGCCCCGATTTTTTTTGTCTTTATATGAGGTCATAGGCCCTGGCGTATTCTGTAAACTCAAAACTGGAAGAGATCTCCAGTTTCTTTTTGATGTTCTTGCGATGGGTATGCACGGTATCTATGGAAATACTAAGTTCCTCGGCTATTTCGGCTGAACTCTTTCCAAGCGCGACCAATCGTAAAACTTCTTTTGCCCTTTTTCCAAGACAAAGGTACTTGGAGAGATTTTCTTTGAAGAACATATTTTCCTTTAAAAGGCGCTCTGCCTTATTCTCGATATGTTTCATCCTGTTAATGGGAATAGCGGCTGTAACAATGTGAGTAGGAGTTCCATCTGGCGCCTGGTGGAAAATTCGAACAGATGCAATGTGCCAAACCCAGTCTTTCCTATCTTTAAACCTCACTTGCTGGAAAAATGTAAAAGTCTCATCAGGATCTTTTTCTTCAAGCAGTTTTCTCAGTTTTACCATGAAGTCCTCCATGTCTTCATTATTAAAGAATCTTTCATGATATTCCGGTCCCATACCTGAAAGTTCCTGCAAACTTAATCCCAATTGATCAAGACCTTGTGAACTCATAAAGACTACTTTAAAATCTTTTTTTCTCAGTTCATGAATTACGATGACGCATGGCATAAATTCGGCGCAACCGGAAAACATTTCCAGCTTTTGTTCAAAAGTTTTCTCCAAATCTTCGGTTTAAATTTTACTAAAATTAGCAAAATCTAAATTCTGTAGGGAATTTAACTTCAGCAAATCGATGAAAGGTCAATAGTTTCGGCCTGTATCTTTAAGTACAGGATAGTGTTATAAGATAAGAGCCGGAAACTTTTTAGTTCCCGGCTCTTATTGCTAATCGGTCTTTTGATCTTTTCAGTATGGAAATTTTTCCAATGTTGGCTCAATGAGGAATTAAAAACTATTCTAACAGTTTGATCAACTCCTTTGCAGTTTTTTCTGCCGAAGCCGGATTCTGTCCTGTCACCAGTTTACCTGAAACTTTTACCTTGGAGGTAAATGGTAATGTAGCCGTACTGTATTTAGCGCCCAAAGTCTTTAAACGATCTTCCAGGCTAAAAGGGATATTGTCCCGGAGGCCTACCAGCTTTTCTTCATTATTTGAAAAGGCGGTAACTTCTCTTCCCTGTAATAGTTCCGGTTCTTCGGTAGCAGCAGTAAGTAATGCTGCCGGGCCGTGGCACACCGCGGCAATAGGTTTGTCCTGTTTAAAGAATTCTATGACAAGGCGGGAAGTATCTTCGTCTGTGGCAAGATCTCCCATGGGGCCGTGACCACCAGGGAAAAATACCGCATCAAAATTATCGGCTGTAACCTCCGACAGCTTCTGAGTGAATTCAAAATCCTTTTGCGCCTTTTCATCCTTTTTAAAGCGGCGGTTGGAAGAAGTTACATTTTCTGTTAACTGACTTCTGGGGTCTATGGGCGGTTTACCTCCTTTTGGACTTGCCAGGGTTACATCATAACCTTTATCAATGAATTCGTAATAAGGGTCTGTGAATTCCCCAAGCCAAACGCCGGTATGGGAATCTGTCTTGAGCAGGTCACTGTTTGAGGTAAGGATAACGAGTATCTTTTTCATAAAACTTGATTTTTCTTTTAATGAAGTTTACCAAATCCTCCCGAAGCAGCCAAATCTTTATCTTTTAATTAATATTTCCTGCCAATAACCTTAACCTTTTATTTCCAGCGAGCTGTATCCCTGTCCATTCCTGCTAAGCTGTATTTGAGTTGCGATCCTTTCTTTAAGGGAATCAACGTGACTAATTATTCCTATTGTTTTAGAAGATTCTGCCTGTAATTTTTCCAGGGTATCAAGGGTTTGGTCCAGGGTTTCAGGATCAAGGGTGCCAAAGCCTTCATCAATGAAGAGGGAATTGATCTCCACATTTTTAGAGGCCAGGTCGCTTAATGCAAGGGCCATGGATAAACTTAACAGGAAAGTTTCCCCGCCCGACAAGGTTTTGACAGATCGTCGCTGCCCGCCCATATGTTCATCTATTGCCACCAGGCTGTCATCTTCCTCATCCAGAGGTTTATCTATGCGATAACGGTCACTAAGATCAATAAGCCGCCTGTTAGCCAGCACGAGAAGCTGAGACAGGCTTAGGTCCTGCGCAAAATCATTGAATTTTTTCCCCGTGGCATCGCCTATTAAATTGTTGAGCAGTTCCCATCTTTTGATTCGGGTCTTTGTGGATTTTAGAAGGGCTTCAATGTTTTCGATCTTTTCCCTGCGTTCCTTGTCATTTCGCTGCTTTCTTCTAAGCTCCTCGCATTGTTCATTAAGCAGGGTGCGCTGTGAATTCACTTCCTTCAACCTATCTGCAAGTACTGCTGAAGGTTCCGGAACATCCTTTTGCTGTAGCTGCCCCAGCTGTTCCCTTAGAGTTTTTAAAGAGGCTTCAATTTTGGCCTTTTCCGAAGTTAATTCGTCCCGCTTCTTTCGGAGCTGTAAATATTCATTCTCCGAAAGTAGTCTTTGCAGCGCTTCTTTGATCTCACGGCAATTCGCTTCGGTGATTTTCGGTTGCAGGCTTTGTTCAAGCTTCTCAAGCGCGGTAGTTCTCTCATCCATCTTTTGGTTGAGCTCTTTTCCCTGCTTGGTCATGGATGCTTTCTCATGCTGCAGTTTTGTCCATGAATTTTGCAGCTCAAGGCAGTCGGTTTCTATGTCATTACCGGTGTACAGGCTGTCCAGTTCTTCTTTGATTTGTCTCCCCTGTACAAGAACAGCTTTAATTTCAGAAATTATTGGAAGTCCCGCCAGGACAGCACTCAGTTTCCGTTTTTCCTGCTCAAACCTTTCAAGCAGGTCAAGCTTTTTCTCCCTGCTGCTACAGAATTCTTCCCAGTTTTCACCCGATGGATTGATCTCTAAGAATTCCTCTTCAAAATGCCTTTTTTGAAGCTCCAGTTTCCTGTTGTTTTCCTTTATGAGCAATTGAAGTTCTGAAAGCCTTTTTTGATGATGGGCAAGGCTGGTCTCCCGGGTTGTGATCTGTCTTTCAAGTTCAGAAAGCTCTTTTTTCAGCTTTAAAATTTCCTCCTGTAAATTGTCATTTTTGACAGGTAAGTCGCTTGCATAAGGATGCTCTGTGCTGCCACAAAGAGGGCATGGCTGGCCGTCTGTAAGATTGTGCCGGTGTTCTTCCAGGCTGGCTTTAAGAAGTTCGTTTTCCCTTTTAAGTTGCAGGTTTTCGACATCCTTCTGGAGGATTTGCATCTCTTTTTTTGCTGAAGATATCTCCCGCGGAAGCACTTCTACCTGCGGAAGCAGTTCTTTCTCCTCTTTTGTTGCCTTTTCAACTTCTGCGGAAAGATTTTCGATCACCACCCATTCCTGTTGTGCTTTTCGTCCCTGCTGAAGCATCTGCTTTAACCGGGCTTTTTCGGCTTCAGGTTTTTCCAGGTTTACCTGCTTCAGGTTTTGCTTTAGTTGCTCCAGGTTGTTCTCTCCGGCAGCTTTTAATTCCTTCAGTTTTAATTCTTCAGATTCCAGGTTGCCATTCAGCTTGAATGGTACTTCCCGCAATTCGGAATTGAACTGGTTCTCAAGATGCCGATACTGGGTGAGTTTTTCGTCCCGTTGCTGCTGCAGCTTCCTTACATTTTTAGAAAAGGTCTGTAAATGAGTTTCGATTTCCCCGGTTTCGGGTTCAGATTTGAGGAAGGTCTTAATATTGTCCAGGCAGGTGGAAATGACTTTGCGTATTTTCCTCTTCGCCCCGCTTATGGGCGGCAAGTTCCTGTTTAAGTTCTGTACAGGTTTTATCCAGGTTCTGCCAGGTGCGAAGGTCTTCGGCAAAAACCTGAACCTCTTCATGCTGCTTTAATTTTTGGCCATTTCTTTCTTCAAAAAGAGAGATGTTTTCTACAGCTAGCATTTTTTAATTTTTCCTGGGTGAGGATCTGTGCCTCCTGTTCAGAAATATTTTTCTTAAGCTGAATAAGCCTGTCCAGCTGCTGAATTTCCTTTTCCAAAGGCTCACAGATCTTTGTTTTTTCTGCTAAAGTTGATTTTAGCTCCTTCAAAACTTCCTCCTCTAAAAGGTCATTTTTGAGCAGGTTTATTTCCCGTTGCCTTTCCTCAATTTCGGCATTTTCGCTTTTGAACTTTTGATATGCCTTTATCCCTACCTGCCGGTAAATCCCCGTGCCTGTAATTTTTTCCAGGAGCTCCCCGCGTTCGTCCTTTTTGGCTTTTAAAAATTGTGCAAAATCTCCCTGGGCCAGTAGCACAGATTTTATGAACTGATTGTAATTAAGCCCAATGAGCTCCTCATTTTTTGAAGGAACATCAGATTTTTTATAGTCCAGCGGCTTTTCTGTAGCCATGTCGTAGATGAACATTTCATAATCGCGCAGGTTGTTATTGCGGTTCGTAGAAATGCTCCATTCTGAAGCAAAAATCCCTTTTTTCGCCTGATAAGTTACCCTGGCACTTGCCTCTTTTTGGTTGCGCGTAAGAAGAGCCCCTTTGTTGATAATATCATTCTTACTAATCTTCCCAAGACGGGGGACCATATTAAAAAGGGCGAGGGAAATCACATCCAGGATCGTACTCTTTCCGCTTCCTGTGGGACCGGTGATCGCAAAAAGGGAACTTACCGTAAAAGGTGCTTTTGTGAAGTCTATCTCGTGCTTTCCCTTTAAGGAATTTATATTTTCAAATTCAATTTTTAAGATCTTCATATTTCTGCATTTTCGTCCCGGTGCAACTCTTCCAAAATTTCGTCAAAGGCTGCTAATATTTCCTGCCTTGTTTCCCCGTCGTACTCATGTTTTGCAATGAGCTCCAGGAACACATCTTTAGGCTGCAGGTCTTGCAACTGTTGGTCTCCTCCAAAGGCCTGGGCAGCGCCCTTGATTTGATTTTCAAAACTTGCACGATGCTTTACAATCCTGTAGCCCTGTTTTTGGAAATTGGATACTAATTCATCCAGTGCATAGATCTTTAAAGCATCATATTGCTCCTCTTTAAGCTCTACCTCAATAAGGCTTTCGAGTTGTTTTTTCTCCTGTAGTTCCTGTAATTTAAAGGTTAGCTCCTCAAGGTCACCGCTTATTTTTAACAAGGAGCGAAAGACAGGTACAGGAAGACTCCGTGGTTCCCAGCCTGTATTGGTGTCAATTAATAAAACCCTTTTTTCATCCTTTCGTTCACTAAAGGAAAGGGGCAGGGGAGAGCCGCTGTAAAATGCCGGAACAGCCGCTGCAACCCGCTGTGGTTTATGGATGTGGCCAAGGGCAATGTATTTGAAGTACTCTCCAAACCTCGATGCTTCAAAAGCTGCCAGGTTCCCTATTTGAATTTCTCTTTCACTTTCTGAAGTTTCAATTCCCGCGGTGAACAGGTGTCCAAGGGCAATGGCAGGAACTCCTTTATATTTTGAAGCACAAATTTCTGAAGCCTCAAAAAAGGTGTTTTGGATACCATATTTAAGGGCTTCGAGTCGGTCTTCGTAGGTGGTTCCATCGCCTGATTTTCGAAGATCGGCATCTCTTAGAAAAGGTATGGCAGCGATCACCAGGCCGGGATCACCGTTGCTGTCGTTAACGGGAATAATCAATTCCTCGAGATTAGAGGGCATTCCGCCAATGATGTCGATATCCAGCTCCTTCAGGATCTCTTTGGGAGCTTCAAGCATGGAAGGGGAATCGTGGTTTCCACCGGTGAGGATGATCTTGCAGTTAAAGCGGTTCATCTTAACCAGGGCGCGGTAATATTGTCGGCGTGCTTCAGATGATGGATTGGCAAGGTCAAAAATATCCCCCGAAACCAGCAACAGGTCAATTTCTTCCTCTTCAATGGTCTTGCAAAGCCAGTCAATAAAGAGGTCGAAATCTTCGGCCAGTTCGGTTTTGTGCAGCTTCTTTCCTATATGCCAGTCGGCCGTATGCAGGATCTTCATTAGGTTCAATTTTTCAGCTTCCGAAGGTAAAGGAAAGCTTAATGTCCTGCAAAGTTAATCACTCCTGCGACAAAACATGTCGCAAGTAAATCACCTGTCAAAAATGGCATTTTTCAGAAGTAGGTATTAGGAAACTGTTCTAATTGTTCTCCAGCTTGTCCCGTATCTTATCTATTGCACTTTCTATGGATTCATCGGGCTCAATGATATTGTTCTCTCCCCAGAAGGTGAGATCTGCAAAGCCGGTAACGTCATCATTCATGATCACTCTTCGGCTTAAAAAGCTGTCGTCTTTTTTAACTTTTTCCTTGTTGATTTCCCAGTTTGTTACTGCAAGTTCGCTATCAACCTTGTAGCGGGAATTAAAGAGTTTTCGTTTCCAGTTCACCACAAATTCCAGCTGAGTATGTCCATACCCAAAATACCAGCGACCGTCTTTTTGCCTGTAGGTGATGTCATAATTGACTTCAACAGGATAAACTTTTGTCCCACCCGGTTTTTTCTTTACAAAAAGATCTGTAGCGGCCGAGCGGTTGTCGACGTTAAGGTTAAAGGAAGCTTTCACCAAAGAGAAAGTGTTGGCATCAATAAACAGTTTCCCGTAATACCAGGGCATTTGTTTGTTCAATTCTTCAAAGTCAACCACGTACAGGTATTGATCATCAATCTTGGTAGGATCATCAAAGGTGAATTTGAAGTTGGATAGATCCATTTCATTAAAGATATGGGTTGGATTTTTCATGAGATCAATGCTCAAAGGGTTGTAAGGACCACCCCGGAGTTTTAAAGCCACAGTATCCAGCCGGTCATAATCGGCCGTTTTACGTGCTTTTACAAGAGCTATATCATCATCGGCGTTAGAATTATAGGATTGTTTGTGGATCTTTACCACGGCTTCAGAAAGAGAGACATTTTTACGTCCTCTTTTTATGGCTTCCCTGTAAAAAGCCGTCATGGTAGTACGATCTGTGAAATAATTATTGCCCCTGTTGTCCAGCATGTTGCGAACTAAAGCTTTAGGGTCTGTGTAGGTGAAGATACTTACTTCTTCAAGCTCTTCCAGAGATTCTTTGAGTTCAATGACCACATTGCCCTTTTGGAAAAACTCTAAGGGAAGTGTGCGACTTTGAAAGCCAAGATAAGATACCAATACATTCACATTTTCCAGGTCCTGCGGAATCTTCAAAGAGAATTCTCCATCGTTGTTTGTCACTGTAGAGATATTAGTGTTTTGAACAGAAAGATAAGCCCCGGCCAGGGGATCCTGATTCCGACTGTTTACTACCTGTCCTTTATATTCGGTAAACCTGTCTGTGGTTTGTTGAAGTGCGGCCAGTACTTCAGATGACAGGCTAAAAAATAGCAGGATTATAAGGGGCCTTGCGAAAAGTATAATTTGATTTCTCATGGCGCATAATTTTAAAAAGATTACTCTTTCTAAGATACTGAATTTTAATTAATTGTTAAGATAGAGTTTGAAAATTTTAAGAGTAGAAATGGGGGAAATTCCCACAGAATAATTTTTTATTTTTTTACTAAATTCTTTATATTTATTAGTCTAAAAATCAACTAATTACATGTTTGTGGTTAGTTTTACAGGAAGAGAGTCAGGGCTGGCAAACCTTATATAGGGGAAGAAGGTTTGTCAATCTCTCTCTTCTTTTTTTGAGTTTTTTACTTCTCCCCAACTTTCTCCCTTCCACACTCCACTTTTTACTTTAACCAGTGAATAAAAAAGCTTAAAATACCTGAAATAGTACGAAATGAGTTAAGATTTGTTTTATCTCCAATAGTTACTTAACAGATCATTAACATTAATAAAAGCTGTTTAGAAGTAATTTTACGCGGAATAATTTTCAAGAATTGGCTATTTTTAACTTCCTGCTCTCAATGAGTAGGCTTACCTGTGACTTTTTTAAAGGTGCAGGTTTTTTAAAGAGCCCCCTGTTCCGCTATGAGTAAGAAGATAAATACCTCTCCGACTATACAAAAAAACAATAATTCCGGTATTCCCGAAAAAGCAAGAATCGTTGCAGTGGGTACCAGTGCAGGAGGACTGGAAGCTCTTAAAGCTTTTTTTGAAAATGTTCCCGAGGATACAAAAAGTGCCTTTGTAATTATTCAGCATCTTTCTCCAGACTACAAGAGTATGATGGGAGAACTTCTTTCCCGAAGTACCGGCTTACCTATTGTGGAAGTGCAGGATGGCATGGAGATTTTGCAGAGACATATTTATCTAATTCCGCCAGTTAGCAATCTTATAATCAAGAACCATCATTTATATCTCCTGGATAAACCCAAAACCCAGACGCTAAACCTGCCTATAGACATGTTCTTTGAATCTTTGGCGAGGGAGCATAAGGAAATGGCTATTGGGGTGATTCTTAGTGGTACAGGCAGTGACGGGACCAGAGGTGCACGTGCGATAAAAGAGAATGATGGAATGATCATGGTACAGGAACCGGACGAGGCACAATTTGACGGAATGCCTAAAAGTGCCATAAATACCGGTCTGGTAGACTATGTTCTTCCGGTTAAGGAGATGGGGGACGAATTGAATAACTTCCTTTCGGCTCCTTCCATTTTCCATTTCAAGGATGGAGATGTGGCTAATGACCAGTCGGAACTCATGAAGATCCTTAACTATGTCAATGAACAGGCAGGATTGGATTTTAGGGAGTACAAAAGAGCAACTCTTGCCCGAAGGGTAGCCCGAAGAGTTAGTGTGTGTAAATGTCGTTCCCTTGCCGAATATTTTACCTATCTCACCTCCACAGAGAAAGAGGTTGATATTCTTTACCGGGAATTCCTTATTGGTGTCACAAAATTTTTTAGGGACAGTAAGGTATGGGATGAATTACGCAACAAGGTTATTCCTGCCCTGGTAAGTGAACGACAAGATGGCGATGTTATAAAAGTTTGGGATGTGGCCTGTAGTACAGGAGAAGAAGCCTACTCTTTTGCTATGTGCTTTCTCAACGAAATTGAAAACCAGGGAAAAGATATAGAACTAAAGATCTTTGCTACAGACATTGCAGAAAAACACCTGGAAATAGGAAGTAAAGGTTTTTATCCAGAAAGTATCGCTGCAGATGTTCCTGCGGAGTTTCTTTTGAAATATTTCGTGAGTAAACCTCAAAAATATGAAGTAGTTGAAAAGTTAAGAAGGGCGGTGATCTTTTCAAAACATAACGTGATCAAGAATCCACCGTTTAGCAACATGGACCTGGTTTCCTGTCGCAATCTTCTTATTTACTTTCAGCATGCAATACAAACCAAAGCATTAAAAGTTCTTCATTACAGCCTTAAAAAGGATGGTATTCTTAGTGTTGGGGACCAGTGAAAGCGTTTATACACAACAGGATAATTTTAAAGAAATTAGCCGCAAGTGGAAAATTTATAAGAACATTAGGGCAAATAAGAGGCTGGAGCCCGGCTTATCTCATACTCCTACCTCTACCGGGAAACTGGTTGAAAACAAAAAAGTAAAAGAGAGGATTTCACACAGAGAACCCGTGACCTCAAACTTCACTAAGCTCACCAGTGATTTCAATGAAACCGTTCTGGATCATTTTAAAGCCGCAAGTGTTTATGTGGACCAAAATTACAATATCCTTGAGGCTATAGGCGAATTCAGGAAATACGCCAGCCTTCCGGTGAGTGGATTCTCTACGAACCTACTGGATATGTTGGGTTCAGATTTAAAATACCTGGTGCAGAACAGTCTTAAAAAGGCGAAAAAGCTTCAGCAAAAAGTTTACTATAAAGATGCCATTTTTGAGCTTCATGGAGAGAAAAAAGCGGTAGATGTATTTGTAAAACCCCTTTCCATGGAGGGAGTAGACCTTGGAAGTACTTTTATGATCACCTTCCTTGAAAAGGAACTTAATCTTGAGAATGTAGAGACGGTAGACAATGTAACTCTTACCACCCGCACACAGGAATATGTATCAAATCTCGAAGAGGAACTTAAGCAAACAAAGGAAGAGCTCAATTCCTCGCTTGAAGAAATAGAGACCAGTAATGAAGAATTACAGGCAGCCAATGAGGAACTGCTGGCTTCAAATGAGGAACTGCAAAGTACCAATGAAGAATTGCAGAGTGTGAATGAGGAGATCAATACGGTAAACGCAGAGAACCTTCAAAAAATGGATGATCTCGCGGCGCTTAATGCCGATATTAATAACCTCCTGGAAAGCACCCAGATAGGAACAATATTTTTAGACTCAGAATTAAATATCCGAAAATTCACTCCTGCGATCCAGAAACACCTTAGCTTTTTAAATTCTGATATTGGAAGACCAATTAGCCATTTCACTGGTACAATGGGAAAAAGCAATTTGATAGAAAGATGTAAAAAGGTCTTAAGAACCGGAATTACACTTGAAAAATCTATAACTTCCAAAGATGGTGTGCATTATCTAAGAAGGATCTCTCCCTATATTAATTCCCATGAAAAGGTTGAAGGGGTTGTGATCACCTTTATTGATATTGAAAACCTTCAAAAATCCAAAGAAAAACTTGAGGCCAGCGAAAAGAGGTTTAAGAGTTTTTACGAAGAAGATCCTGTGATGCACATAAGCGTTCATCCACAGTCCTTTAAGATCATTCACTGTAATAAAATGACAGTGAAGCAGCTAAAATACGACTCCAAGGAAGAGCTGGTAGGTAAATCTATTTACGACCTTTATAATGAAGAAGCCCAGGTGGAAGCGCTCAAATCGAGTAAAACCTTTGCCGAAAATGGCGTCTTGATTAACCAGGAGCAGAGTATTCTTACCAAAACAGGAGAAGCCCTGCCGGTGATCCTTAATGCAATTTCCGAAACAGATGAAGATGACAACATCCTCACTATTCGCTATACGTTCGTGGAAATTGCAGCTCTAAAAATGGCCGAAGATCAGCTTCGGGAACAAAAGACCGATCTTGAAAGGGCCAATCGTGATTTGGAGCAGTTCGTTTCTATTTGCTCTCACGACCTGCAGGAGCCACTTTCAACCATTAAGTTTGGAATTGATATCCTCGGAAAGATCTATGCGCCTAAGCTGGATGAAAAAGGACAGAACTATGTCTCTTACATCAAACAGGCTTCCACACGTCTTTCGGAACAAATTCGTGCCTTGCTGGAACACTCCCGAATAGGCAGGAACGGAAAGAAGAAATTGGTCAATACCAAAGAAATTGTAGAGGTGGTAAAATATGATCTTGGCAAAAGGATCAAAGACACCAATGCAAAGGTACATAGCGGAGAGTTGCCAAAGATTATGGGCTATGAAGTGGAATTGAGACTTCTCTTCCAGAACCTTATCTCCAATGCCATTAAGTATACACCAAAAGAACGGTCTCCCGAAGTAAGGATCTCTGCTTACCGGGAAGGAAAATACTGGGTTTTCTCCATAGTTGATAATGGAATAGGAATTTCCAAAGAGGATCAGGCACATATTTTTACTATATTTAATAGGGTGAAAAATCAGGATAATGAAGGGACAGGCGTTGGTCTGGCCCATGTGGAAAAGATTGTGCTTCTTCACAACGGTACTATCTGGGTGGATTCACAGGAAGGAGTAGGAAGTTCTTTCTACTTTAAATTAAAAGCATAAATATGACCCACATCTCTGAGTATCCAGGCAAGTTAGATTTAGACAACTGTGCCCGGGAGCCAATTCATATTATTGGCAAAACTCAGGCGCATGGAGTACTTGTATCCGTTGATCCTGAAAATTTTAAGATCATCCAGGTGGGGGAGAATGCAACTCAGTTTTTTGGGAAGACATTTGACAGTTTGTTGGGAAAAGATCTCACTTCTCTCCTGGGAGAAGAACAAATGACAGGATTTGTGGAGTTGCTAAACTCCGAAGAAATTTCAGTTCCACGTGAGGTGTTGATCAACAACACTAAATTTTTGATGCTGGCCCATAATTCAGGACCTAATCTTATTCTGGATTTCGAACCCTTGCAGGAGGTGGATAGCTCCTATCATTTTCAAAGACAGCTTACACGGGTACTCAATAAATTTAAAGCTGCAAAATCTGTTGATCAATTATGCAATGCCGCAACTATTCTTACCAAAGAAATGTTTGGGTACAACAGGGTGATGATCTATAGGTTTGATGAGGAATGGAATGGGGAGGTAATTTCCGAAACTAAAGAGGAAGATATGGGATCATGGCTGGGATTACATTATCCCGCTACAGATATTCCCGCGCAATCCAGGCAGCTTTTTCTGAAGCATCAAGTACGGGTGATTACCGATGTTCATTACACTCCGGTTCCAATTACCCCCGAAATATCTCCTCTTAATAAGGAGCCTCTTGATATTTCCCGGTCCGGCCTTAGAGCAGTATCACCAATTCATATTGAATACCTTAAAAACATGGAAGTGGGCGCTTCTCTTTCGGCTGCGATCATTGTAAAGGGGAAACTCTGGGGATTGATCGCCTGTCACCATAAGACCGCGAAATACCTGGATTTTTATCAGCGGGAGAGTTGTCGGTTTTTAGCCCAAATGTTCTCTACAGAACTTTCTCTACAGGAAACCACAGCTTTAATTAGTCAGGCAAAACTTTCTGAAAGTATTCGGCGGCAACTGGTGGTGCAAATGAAGGAGGAGAATGATGTGGTAGCAGCGCTTTCTGAAGGGAATGTAAAGTTCACCCAAATTATTTCCTGCGGTGGTGGTGCCATTTTCATAAAAGATCAATGGAAACTTAGTAGGAAATACTCCTGAAGCAGAGCAACTGGAAAGCCTGCTCAATTTCATAAAAAAGCAGCCAAAAAACCTTTTTTGGACCAGTAAGCTTTCTGCACTATTTCCTGAAGCAAATGCTTATAAAGAAGTTGCATCGGGGGTTTTATGTTTAAAGATCGCTGATTATAAATATATTTTCTGGTTTAAACCTGAACAGGTTCAGGAGGTGAATTGGGGAGGTAACCCTCAGGACAAGGCCTTTTATAATGAAAAAGAAGACCGGCTTAGTCCCCGTAAATCATTTGAAAAATGGTCTGAAAAACTTACTGGAATTTCTGAAGCCTGGCAGGAAAATGACAGGGATGTAGCGCGGGCTTTAAGAGAGAATATCAGCTATATTTTATTAGCCCAACAGCAAAAGGAGATCGAGGCTTTAAATACTCAATTAATGGAGGCCAATGAAGAACTTAAATTATTCAGCTATGGGCTTTCACATGATCTAAGGGCTCCCGTGAGAGGTATGGAAGGAATTCTCACCATTCTGGACGAAGATCACAGGAAAGAGTTAAGTGAAGAAGGCCAGGAGTTGCTCCAAATGAGCAGGGATCTCAATGAAAAAATGAATGATCTCATTGATAATATTCTTGAATATTCACGGCTAAATCATTCCGATGGTCTGGAAGTAGAAGCTGTCAATACTTCAGAATTGATAGGGGAGGTGCTCAAATTTGTGAATGTACAGGGCAGTTACCCAAAAACAACCGTGAAAATTCAGCCGCAGTTACCCGAGATAAAAGGCGATCGCAGTATGCTTTTTCAGCTATGGTCTAACCTAATAAACAATGCTTTGAAATATTCTTCAGAAGAAGAAAATCCCTTTGTGGAAGTAGGTGCAGAGCAGCTAAAAGGCCGGGAAGTTTTCTATGTTAAGGATAATGGAATCGGGGTCCCGAAGAAAATGAAGAAGAAGATTTTCGAAACATTTCAAAGAGGAGTCGGGAGCAGGTTTAAAGGCACAGGAATAGGCCTGGCAATTGTGAAGAGGATAGTAGAAAAACACCGGGGGAAAGTTTGGCTGGAAAGCGAAGAAGGGAAAGGTTCTATTTTTTATTTTTATCTTAAGCTTTAATTTAAGAGCATAAAATGATCACGATCCCTTTGAGAATATTAATGGTGGAAGATAATGAAGCCGATGTGATGGTCACCCGGCGTACCATTCAAAAATTGGTGGAAAACCCCGAAATTGATGTGGTCGAAGATCTTTCTTCCTGCAGAGATAAACTGAATAGTTTTATCCCCGATGTGGTGATCTCCGATTATAATCTTCCTACTTGCACAGGATTTGAGATTTTACAGTTGGTGCACGAAAAAAATCCTGCCCTGCCTTTTATTTTCCTCACAGGGACTATGCATGATGAAGAGCTCGCTGCAAACACCATTTTAGCCGGAGCTTCGGGTTTTATCCTTAAAAAGCATATGAACAACCTTGAGGAAAAACTGGGGCCGCTGCTTAAAAAAGTAGTTTTCAAACTTTCTGAAAGAGAAGGAGTAAGGGAGCGGCTTAGGAACAACAAAATTGCGGTTAACCAGATCTACGATTACCTGGACAACCTTAATGCCGATAATCGCGAACAAAAGGAAAATATTGGCAGAATAAAAGAGACTATTAGAAAAAATAACTTGTGGATGGATGAAGATGATAGAAAAGCTTAAGAAAGAAACACGGGAATTGCACGAGCAAATCGAAGAAAAGAACCTCGCAAAGCAAATTCTTGATCACAGTATAGACCTGGAGACATACAAGCTGTTGTTGCTCCAGAATTATCGCGCATACAGTACCACCGAATCTGAAATCAAGAAGTTCCTGCCGCTTTACTCCGGAAAAAAACACCTGGAGTTGCAAAAGGACCTGGAACAGTTAGGTGTACCTGTAGAAAGTCCTTTTAAAAGTGACACTTTTAGATGTCATTCTAAAGCCGAAGCTCTTGGAGCAGCATATGTAGTGGAAGGATCTGCACTGGGCGGAATGGTCCTGGCAAAGAACCTGGAAAAATGTACTGCACTGCAGGAAATTGACCGGCATTATTTTTTTAGTGGTGATAAGGAAAATCTTCTGGACTGGAAGAATTTTAAGCAAGAGCTGGAGGAATATGACTTTTCAGAAACCGAAGAACAGGAGGCTATCGAAAAAGCAAAAGATACGTTCAGATTCTTTTCGGCCGTTTTCGAAAAGGAATATCAGGTAAGTTAGATTCCACTTTCGAAGACCAAAGATAGTAGGCGGGGCACGTTTTTAGAGTCATCATCATCGAAGTGCTCATTAAGATCCAGTAATTTGAATTTATTTTCTTTGGCCGCATTAAGAAAGTCGGAGAGATGGTGGGTAAAGGCAGGTGGAAATTGCGTTCCCTGCCCGGATTCAAATCTGGCTCTGCTCCCGGCGTACTGTTTCCCGGGATGAAGCTCACATATATAAAATTTCCCATTTCTTTTTAATGCTCTTGCTGCTTCGGCAAACATAAAATTAAGGTCCTCGACATGTTCGAACACAAGGCTGCAGGTGATAAGGTTTGCCCAACCCGGTTTTACAGGCCAGTCATGGGTGATGTCGGCTTCAATAAATTCTACGTTTTCTGCCTTTATCTTTTCTTTGGCTTTGGCGATCATTTTAGGTGAAAGATCCAGTGCCTTGACAAAATCGGCTTTTTTTGAAAGCCAGCCGGTGTTCTTTCCTGTGCCACAACCCAGCTCCAGAATGTTACCGTAGTGCGGATTCAAGAAAGTTTTGCGCAGTACATCTCCCTCCAGGTCACGGGTTTTATTTTCCATAGAGTCATATGATGCTGCCCAGGCGTTATAAGAGTCGCCGGTGGTTATTCTTCTATCTTCTTTATCCAATTTTTGGCCTCGTCTTTTTCTGTTAGATTAAAATATTTAATGGTTGCGCCTGTAAAGGGTTTCATCAATTGAGTTAGTTCTTTTTCCCATTTTTCATCCCCAACCATGGCAATACGTTCCAGGTTCTCCAGGTTCTTAAAATCAAACTTTATATCCCGCCACATGGCACTAAGGCTCCAACCCTCAAATTCTTTCATTTCAAAGTACCATCTAATGGTTCCGAAGCTTCTTACTTTCTCCTGCAACAATGGGATAAGACGTTCGTAATCTTCATTGGTTAATTTTCCCTCTGCAACTGTGTAAACAATATTGTGTTCAATTTGAATGGAGATCATACCGGAGTTTTTGACAATTTCCAAAGAAAAGTAGATTTTGCCAACTGCTGAAGGTGTACCCGTGGTTAAGTTATTGTTAATCTGCTCTTAAAGATTCTTAAGAAGCCTTTTGATCCGGGAGATTAGCTATCCATTTTTTTGATCCAATCTAATCTCCCCATTTCCAATTCTCTATTTTTTTCAAAAGATCATTTCAATTTATTCGAAATTCCTGCTAACAACTTCCCTTATGCCCATTTTATAGGAAGTAGGTTTTATATTATAGCTCTTTTCAAACTTGCTGCTGTCAAAAACATAGTTCCGGTCATACTGGTAGATCATTTCCACAGTTTCTTTCATAATGGGCATAAACCAGCCCATGATCCATACCATCCATTTTGGCACCACCCGGTATTTTGGTTTCACATGCAAATCCGTGGCGATCATTGCTACCCATTGTTTTCCTGCGGGAGGGTTGGCGGCAGTGGGCAAATGCCATACCTGCCCATAGGCCTCATCAGAATTTCCAAGCAAGGCAGTGGCTTTGGCGGCATCGGGTACGTAGGTAAAGGAGTGAGGTTTGTCGGCTTTTCCCAGCCAGTTTGCTTTCTTGCCTTTAGAGAGAGGTTTAAATACCGTTTCCATCAATATGCTATTGTCGGCACTCTCAGGGCCATAAAAATCGGCCGAGCGGGCAATCAATGCTTTCAGCTTTCCGGCTTGCACCCGCTGCATCAATTTTGCTGCAATCTCTGCACGTACCTTTCCTTTTTTGGAAGGAGGATCTACCTGTGATTCTTCTGTCATGTGCGGGATCTCCTTTTTGTCATACATGTAGACATTGTCGAAAAACACCAGTTTTGCGTCATATTTTTCGCAGGCATTGATCACATTTTCCATAATTACCGGCCAGTCTCTTCGCCATATCTTATGATCATAGAGCAAACCGGCGGTGAGAAAAACAACCTTAGAGCCTTCGACGGCCTTCATAACTTCTCCCGGTTTTAATAAATTGGCCTTCACCAAATCATCATCTGGATTGATCTTTTTCGGACTTCGGCTTACCAGCCGAATTTCTCTTGTATAATTTTTTAATTCCAGGGCCAGGGCATTCGCCACCGGACCTCCGGCTCCTAAAATTGTTTGCATAACGAAGAGGTTGATTAATATAAATTTATTCTAATTCGGGAAGATATTCAGAAAGCTGAAGTAATTTATTTTTAAGAGGGAGCAGAAGTTGTGGATATCTATTATTCGTAGGTATGTGTCCTTTTAAGCTTGATATATTTTCGTTTTCGCATTGATCTTCAGGTTAATAAAGAAGTGAAAGAACAAATTTTCTTCAGAAATAGCTTTTAAAAATGCCATTTTTGACTGATATTTAATAGTCAGGAAGTTAAGAGGGGTTAAGAAATTTTTGTTCCCGGTTTATCTGAATAAAAGAAGGTTGATGGCAGCAAACGAGAAATACAAAGTACCTGAGAAAACAAGAATTGGTCACGTCCACTTAAAGGTTTCAGATCTTGAAAGAGCTTTGTCATTCTACAACGGAATCTTAGGATTTGAGGTAACACAAAGATTAGGCGATTCGGCAGCTTTTTTATCGGCCGGTGGATATCACCATCACATTGGACTTAATACCTGGCACAGCAAAGGAGCTCCCGAAGCTGTTAAGAATGGTGTGGGACTTTATCACACAGCTATTGTTTACGAAGCAAGAAAGGAATTGGCTGTAGTTCTGCAGCGGCTCCTGGATGCCGGGTATCCATTAACCGGTGCAGCAGATCATGGGGTGTCCGAAGCACTTTATCTCAATGATCCCGATGGGAATGGAGTAGAGCTTTATTATGACCGCCCTAAAGGAGAATGGCCCCGCAAAAGGGACGGCTCACTGGAAATGTTTTCCAGAGCCCTGCACTTCGATCAACTTTTGGCAGAGCTTGAATAGTTAATTGGCAACCGGATAACCTTTGTCTATCCAGTCTACCTTTATATTATCGCGCAGGTTTAGCAGTTGATGATTAGTGAACTGCATTTCGTTAAGCAGAGTAAAAGCCGGGCGTACATTGGGACAAATATTAAAAGGACAACAGCCACAATAGATCACAATATCGGAATCCTTCGGAAGTTTTTCCAGTTCCTTCCTCAGGTTGTTAAGGCTTTGTTCTTCTCCGGAAGGACCGGTGTCTTTTGACCCCGGAATTATACCGCCCGCACCAAGGCTAAAGATCACCAGGCTGTCCTGGGGATTCTCTACGATTTGTGCGAGATCCCTTGGTTCCAGTAGTTGCTGCTCGGTCCATGGTTCCTGTTGAGCATTTATTTTTGTAGTCTTCTCCTGTTTTTCAACAACCTCTTCTTTGGAAACAGAAGGCTCACCGGCTTCATTTTTACACGCTCCCACAATGAAAAAGAGAATGCATGCAACTGAATAGAAGAATTTATTCATCATACTAATTTTTGCAAAAATAAGGTTTTATAGAAAATGTAATTCCACCTGAATCACCAAAGATTCTTTACTTCCTTTTTGATATAAGAAAGACCGGTTTCGCTGGGTGGCTGTTGATCAATGAGAGAGCTAACAATTTGCTGTCTTAGCTCGTTTGCAGTAGTAATTTCCTCGCGAGCCGAAGTTTTCCTAATGTTGGTGATCGTGGCATTCTTAGATGCTTTTATCACGTTCCAGCACTCATCACTTATATAAATTTGTTGAGCCAGGTTGTGTTCAAATTCCTGTTCAATAGCTTTGATAAGAAGGTTTGAATAGGCTTCTTTATCATTTCCCGAAGGTTTAATCCTCACCAGGAGATTACCCGGGGCGATGCGCTCCAGGAAAAGAGCCATTCTTTCATAGGCCTGCAACCTTAAAGGCAATGCATGTTTTTGAGTTTCTTTGTGAAGCAGGAAACGCCTGCGCTGTTCCTCATTGCGCGTGTGGAGGTTGAAAAAATAGAAAGCGATAACGCCAACAACAACTGCCGGTAAAAGATAGAACAGCAATTGTAAAATTGAATCTTCTGTCATAGGTCTACTATTGATCTGCTACCGAGGTGTCTTCAGTTTCTACTTCCTTCACATCGGTTTCTTTGCCTTTTCGGTATGAGCCGCCTAAGTTAGGACATCCTGCCAAAGTAGCAACAGAATCAAACGGAACTTTTGTCTTGTTATACATGAAAGTTTCAGCAAGTGTTTTGGCAATGAACCTGTCGCCTAAGTTGATCTCCACATCATCCATAGTAAATTCGCAAGGATGTTCATATCCGCAGGCGTGGGTGATCTCGAGAAGTTCTTTCCTAAAATTATTGAAATAATAATTAACCCGTTCTGCTTTGTCCTTGACATTTATACCGGCCTGTAACCAACGATTCTGTGTTGCCACTCCCGTAGGACAGGTATTTGTGTGACAGGATTGGGCCTGTATACAGCCTACGCTTAACATGGCTTCCCGGGCCACATTAATACAATCGGCTCCCATGGCGAAGGCCATTGCTGCTTTTGCGGGGAAACCAAGTTTGCCACTGCCTATAAAAACTATGTGGTTGGTAAGATCCCTTGCCTGGAAGATCTTGTAAACATCTGTAAATCCATAGATCCAGGGTAGGGCAACATGATCTGCAAAACTGGGAGGGGCAGCCCCGGTTCCTCCTTCCCCTCCATCAATGGAAATAAAATCTGGTCCACGGTTGGTTTCGGCCATAATGCTTGCCAGTTCCCGCCATTCATCCAGTTTTCCTATCGCTGCTTTTATGCCTACGGGTAAGCCTGTATGTTCGGCAATTTCTTCTATCCAGTCCACCAGTCCCTGCATATCATTAAAGGTGCTGTGTGCAGGTGGCGAAAGCACATCTTTCCCCATGGGTACATGCCTGATTTCGGAAATTTCCTGAGTGATCTTCGAAGCAGGAAGTACTCCGCCTTTTCCCGGTTTCGCCCCCTGGGAAAGTTTTACTTCAATAGCCCTCACGCTGGGGTATTCCTCTACCATTTCCACAAGTTTTTCCATGGAAAAACTGCCATCTTCATTGCGAATCCCAAAGTAACCTGTTCCAATCTGGAAAACCACATCTGCTCCTTTTTTGTGGTAAGGGGACAGCCCGCCCTCTCCGGTGTTGTGAAAAGCATATGATTTTTTGCAGCCAAGATTTAAAGATTCTATTGCCCTGGCAGAAAGGGAACCAAAACTCATCGCGGAGACATTGATGATCGAAGCAGGCCGAAAAGGTCTACGTCGCTTATGGTATTCCCCCATTACCTTTGCGCATGCTACAAAGTATGGATCTTCCCTGTTAATGTGCTTTTCGGGCATGTAATAGGGAATGACCGCATTATTGATGAAGATGTAATTTACATCATAGATGTCCTGATCTGTCCCGAATCCTTCATAGTTATTCTCATTTTTGGAAGATGCATAGACCCAGCTTCGTTCTATGCGGTTGAATGGCAATTCCTCCCGGTTTCCGGCCACGATGTATTGCCGCAATTCGGGACCAATGCTTTCGAGCATATATCGAAAATGACCAACCAGAGGGAAGTTATGGAGGATGGTGTGTTTCTTGTTTATAAAGATGTCATAAATAACGACAAGCCCAATAAAAATAAGAAGCCACATCCACCAGGAGATATCTCCCAAAAATTCCAAAACATTATCCATAAACCACATTTTTGACAAAAATCAAAAGTTACTCCATATAGCTGCACCTCCAAAATATATTTATTTAAAAAAATTGTAAAATGGGAAAATCACTTGAGGAGAATTCCTAAAAAGATATGAGTTGACGGCTTAATTTTTGCCTCATTTTAATTATTTTCACCCCTTAAAAGAAGTTAGTATTGGAAAATTATTTAGCCGAGTTAAATGATGCTCAGCGAGCCCCTGTTTTGCAGAAGGATGGGGCTATGATCGTGATTGCGGGTGCGGGATCGGGGAAGACCCGGGTGCTTACTTACAGGATTGCGTACCTCATGAGCAAGGGGGTAGACTCCTTTAATATTCTTGCCTTAACATTTACTAACAAGGCGGCACGGGAAATGAAAACCCGAATCGCGAAAATTGTGGGTAACAGTGAGGCGAAAAACCTTTGGATGGGAACATTTCACTCCATCTTTGCAAAAATGCTAAGGTTTGAAGCCGATAAATTAGGTTACCCTTCCAATTTTACCATTTATGACACCCAGGATTCTCAGCGCCTTATCTCCGCAATTATAAAGGAAATGGGACTGGATAAAGATGTTTATAAGTACAAACAGGTCTATTCCCGTATCTCCTCTTATAAGAACAGCCTGATCACTGTTAAGGCATATTTTCAAAATCCCGAATTAATGGAAGCCGATGCCATGTCAAAAAAGCCAAGGCTGGGGGAAATTTACAGGGAGTATGTGGACAGGTGCTTCAAGGCAGGAGCTATGGATTTTGATGACCTGCTGTTGAAGACCAATGAATTACTTAACAGGTTTCCCGATGTGCTTCATAAATACCAGAACCGCTTCAGGTATATTCTGGTGGACGAGTACCAGGATACCAACCACTCCCAATACCTTATTGTAAAAGCACTTTCAGATAAATTTCAGAATATATGCGTGGTGGGTGACGATGCACAAAGTATCTATGCCTTTCGTGGGGCGAACATCAACAATATTCTAAACTTTCAGAAGGATTATGACGACGTACAGATGTATCGTCTTGAGCAAAATTACCGTTCCTCAAAAAATATAGTTGAAGCCGCCAACTCCATTATTGAAAAGAACAAGACCAGGCTTGAAAAGGTTGTGTGGACAGCCAATGATGACGGTCCAAAGATCGTGGTGAACCGTTTGCTTACAGATGGGGAAGAGGGAAGGTTTGTTGCAGGATCCATTTTTGAAACCAGGATGGAGAACCAGATGAACAATGGGGATTTTGCCATTCTTTATCGTACCAATGCCCAAAGTCGGGCCATGGAAGACGCTCTGCGGAAAAAAGATATTCCGTACCGAATTTATGGTGGTCTCTCCTTTTATCAAAGAAAAGAGATAAAAGATGTGCTTTCTTATTTAAGGCTGGTGATCAATCCTAAAGATGAGGAAGCCCTTAAACGGGTGATCAATTTTCCTGCCCGCGGAATTGGGCAGACAACCGTAGACAGGCTTACCATTGCGGCAAACCACTACAAAAGGTCCATTTATGAGGTGATTGAGAACCTTGATAAAATTGACCTGAAGATCAACAGGGGCACGAAAAATAAACTGGAGAATTTTATCAATATGGTAAAAAGCTTCCAGATCATGAATGAAACTGCCGATGCTTTTACTCTTGCTGAAACTGTTGCTAAAAAGACCGGCCTGCTTCAGGAATTAAAAAAGGATGGTACACCCGAAGGTATTGCCAAGATAGAGAACATAGAGGAACTGCTTAACGGGATACGGGATTTTGTGGAAGGCCAGAAAGAGCTAGCCGATGCTACCGGCTCCCTTACCGAATTCCTCGAAGATGTGGCTCTGGCTACAGATATGGACAAGGACTCCGGTGATGATGATCGCGTTGCTCTTATGACCATACATCTCGCTAAAGGCCTCGAGTTTCCTTATGTGTATATCGTGGGAATGGAGGAGGATCTTTTTCCTTCGGCCATGAGTATGAACACAAGATCGGAACTTGAAGAGGAACGTCGATTATTTTATGTGGCTCTCACCAGGGCCGAGAAAAAAGCTTTTCTTACCTATACACAATCGAGATATAGATGGGGAAAACTTGTAGATGCCGAACCCAGTCGTTTTATTGAGGAAATTGATGAAAAGTTCCTCGATTTTATGATTCCGCAGGATGACTACAAGTACAAGCCGCTTATCGATACCGACATATTTGGAGAGGTAGACAAGAGCAAGTTCCGCCAGAACAAACCTGTCAAAGGAACTCCGCCGCCGTCGCATAAACCTACAGATGAACAGCTGCGAAAGTTAAGAAAGCTGCGGCCTGCCACCACGCCCGAGACTTCGGCTCCTTCTGCAGAGGTCATAAAACTGGAAGCCGGCAATGAAGTGGAGCATATGCGCTTTGGTAAAGGAAAGGTTTTAAGTATTGAAGGCGTAGGCCAGGATAAAAAGGCCGAAATCGACTTTGAGACCGGCGGAATCAAGAAGCTGCTCCTCAAATTTGCAAAGCTCAAAATGTTGTCCTGAGGTTAAGTAATTGTTATTCTTTAGGTTAGGTGTTTTCGTGTTTTTATATTTAAAATAAAAATGATTAGAGAAGGCACAGCAGTTAAATGGAAGTGGGGCAAAGGGATTGCCCATGGAAAGGTAAAGAACACTTTTGATCACGAAATTACTCACACCATAAAAGGGACGAAGGTCACCCGAAAAGGAAAACCAGACAATAAAGCTTTGTTCATTCAGCAGGAAAATGGCAATGAAGTTCTAAAACTCGAGAGCGAGGTGGAGAGGAATGATTAATTTTCTGTGAAACCATTATTAAATGGTACCGAATTTTCGTAATTTTTGGAGGCATTTAAACTAAACTAATTATGGCAGAATTAATCAGGATCTATGAAGAGAACCCAAATCCAAGAGAAATAAAAAGAGTTGTAGAAGCTTTGAAAGATGGTGCCCTTATCATTTATCCTACAGATACGGTCTACGGTCTTGGATGTGATATAACAAATAATGCGGCTTTAGAACGCATAGCACAGGTTAGGGGGGTGAAACTTGAAAAGGCAAATTTCTCTTTTATCTGTGAAAATTTGAGTAATCTTTCCGATTATGTGAGGCAAATAGATAATAGGACCTTTAAGATCCTGAAAAGGAACCTGCCTGGGCCGTACACCTTTATTCTTCCCGGAAATAGCAATTTACCGGCAGTTTTTAGAAAGAAGAAAACAGTAGGAATTCGTATTCCCGATAATAATATTTGCCGGGCACTTGTAAGCGGACTCGGTAATCCAATTGTTTCCACTTCCATTCGTGATGAAGATGAGGTGTTGGAATACACCACAGATCCCGAACTCATTCTTGAAAAATGGGATAATCTAGTAGAAATAGTCATTGATGGCGGCTATGGAGACAATATTCCGTCCACAGTAATAGATCTGACTACTCCCGAACCTGAAGTCATACGGGAAGGGAAGGGCAGTATTGAAATACTATAATCCTTGTAACGGTTAAAGTATAAGATCCCTTTTTGAAGTATTATAAACTCCAAGGAAAAAGATGCATCCGTTTCTGTAAAATTCAGGGAATAGTAAGCTGAAGGAAGTATTTAAAATAAATAAAAAAACAAAAAAGCCCGGCAACTGCCGGGCTTTTATATGGTATATAATGAATTTTGCTTACTTGGCAGTCTGCATTCCTTCTTCAATAAGATTGTAGAATTGGTCAAGTTTTGGAAGGATCACGATACGTGTTCTTCTGTTTTTAGCTCTACCTTCGGCAGTCTCATTTGAAGCAACCGGTATATAATAACTTCTACCAGCAGCAGTCATTCTTTGTGGCTGAACTCCAAAGTCTTCCTGTAATACACGAACTACAGAAGTTGCTCTCTTCACAGAAAGATCCCAGTTGTCCTGAAGCACTGCGTTTCTAATTGGCTTGTCATCTGTATGACCTTCTACCATAAACTCGATATCTGGACGGTTCTTCACAACAGTAGCAACTTTACCAAGTACTTCTTTAGCACGGTCGGATACATTGTATTTTCCGCTTTCGAAAAGAAGTTTATCGGAAATAGATACATAAACAACACCTTTTTCTACGTTGATCTGGATGTCCTCATCACTCATATTTCCAAGCACACCTTTTAGGCTTGTTACCAAAGCAAGTGTTACTGAATCTTTCTTGGTGATAGCATCCTGCATACGCTGGATCTTCATATCTTTTTCCTTGATGCTTTCTAAAGAGCGTTCAAGATTTTCGGCTTCTTTTTTAGATAGAGTAGCGAGATCTCCAACGTTGTTCAATAAAGCAGTATTTTGATTGCTCAATTGGCCAATTTGTTGGTTTAGACGTTCTTTTTCGTCTAAACAGGAATTAAGTTTAACAGTGGCAGTGTTTAACTTGTCCTGAGTCTCCTTTTGTTGAGCTTCGAGCTCCGCATACTTCTTCGAGGATACACATGAAGAAAAAAGAAGGACAGCGGTTGCCGATAAAAGCATGAATTTTTTCATAATTCTTAATTGTTGTGATTAAATGTTAAACGTGTCAAAAATACAAATTCTGTTGGCACGGCGAAATTTAAAGAGTACTTAATTCAAATATTTTCAATTTCTTTAAAAGTCTTCTTACCCTGCAGATAATATGCAAGTACAACGGAGGAAGTGCGGTAATATTTTATGTTTTTGGAAGAAGAAATCCTTTTATTCCACATTTTTCGTAATTGCCTGTAAAAGTCCAAATGTGCTTTGAGCACGGCAGCAGTATGAGCGGGTTGAAATTCGATCAAAAATTTTATTCCGGCGAGCCCATCCAGTACTAATCGAAGGAAAAGCAGAATGAAAACCTTTCTTTTAGGAGCATTTTTAAGAACCGTAAAAAGGCTGTTCCTGAAATTTAAAAAAGTCTTGCGGGGGTGCATAGAATTTAAAGTGCCGCCACCCAGATGGAAAACCCGGGATGTACCCACTGCTTTTACTTTTTGGCCTTTATTAAAAAGTCTCCAGCAAAGGTCAATTTCCTCCTGGTGAGCAAAGAAATCTTCATCAAATCCACCTGCCCCAAAAAAAGCATTTCTTCTTATCATCATACAGGCCCCTGATGCCCAAAAGATCTCCCGTGTATCGTCGTATTGACCAAGGTCCTTTTCAAGGTTTTCGAAGATCCTGCCACGGCAGTAGGGGTATCCCAAAGCATCAATATAACCTCCCGCGGCACCTGCGTATTCAAAAAAGTCTTTTTTACGATAGTTCAGGATCTTTGGCTGGAGCGCAGCAACGGCCGAATCATTTTCCATTTCGGCGATTAATGGCGGGAGCCATCCCGGCGTGACTTCCACATCGCTGTTAAGGAGTACGAAGATTTCTTCCTGAAGATCTCTTAGGGCGTCGTTATAGCCTTTGGCAAATCCGCCGTTGACCTTATTGAGAATGATCTTTACCTGCGGAAAATTCTTCTTCAGGAATGGGACAGAATCATCTGTTGAAGCATTGTCGGCTACGTAGACAGTGGCTTCAGGAGAATTATTAACGACCGAAGGTAGGAACTGCTCAAGCAATGCTCTTCCGTTCCAGTTAAGAATGACTACTGCTACTTTCACTGCTGCAAATTAAAGCAAAAATGAGGGATTTTGAGTTCTTCCATCAGCGGGTGTCAAAAAGGGTAGTTTTTAACTCCATTCCGGAAGATCGGGAAGGAAGTGATATTTTTCGGCTTCATAGTCCAGCTGACAAAAGTAGTGCTGCAGTCCGTTTGTAACCATAAGGTATGTTGCCTGCAGTGCAAGGTTGTACCGGGCAATCTGGTCAAAAGTTTCCTGGGTTACGGGAACAGAAGCTGCTTTACACTCCACCACCAGGTGAATGCTGCCATCGGGCCGGTAAGCCAGGACATCATATCTTTTAATGAGATCGTGCACCTTCAGCTGTTTCTCAACATTGAGCAGACTTTTGGGAAATTTCTTTTCCTGCATAAGAAATTGCACCACGTGTTGCCGCACCCATTCTTCGGGCGTGAGGAAAACAAATTTTTTCCGAAGCTCATCAAAAACAGCTACTTTATTTTCGCTATTTTTGAACCGAAATGAGTACCGGGGGAAGTTAAGTGTATGCATGCTCAAAAGTAGAACTTTTCAGAAGAAAATTCTTTAAATCCCCTCCCGAAAACCAGCTGTAAATGGATGACGTAAAAAGTATAGTGACTGCCATTAAAAAAGGAGATATTAAACCTATCTATTTTTTAATGGGAGAAGAGCCGTATTTTATTGATAAGATTTCAGATTATATTGAAGATCACCTGTTGCAGGAAGAAGAAAAAGGTTTTAACCAGATGGTGCTTTACGGGCGCGATGTGACCGTAGATGAAATTGTGGGTAACGCCAAACGTTTTCCCATGATGGCCGAACGACAGGTTATTATCGTAAAAGAAGCCCAGGATCTCTCCCGCACCATTGAACAACTGGTAGCTTATGCCGAAAATCCGCAGCCTACGACTGTTTTGGTCTTTAATTATAAGTACAAAAAGCTGGATAAGCGCAAGAAACTGCACAAGGCCATTGCTAAAACCGGGGTTGTTTACGAGAACAAGAGGCTTTATGAGAACCAGGTAGTAGACTGGATACAGAAGGAGATGCATACCCGCGGATATCAAATGGCTCCCAAGGCTGCACAAATGCTCCTGGAGTTTTTAGGAAATCAACTTGACAAGATAGATAATGAGCTAAAGAAGCTTCAGCTCATTGCTCCAAAGGGAACTGCAATTACCCCCGAGCTTATTGAGGAAAATATTGGTATAAGCAAAGATTTCAACGTTTTTGAGCTGCGCAAGGCGATTGGGAGTAAAGACAATTTTAAAGCTCACCGCATTATAAACTATTTTTCTCAAAATGAGAAAGACCATCCTATGGTGATGACTGTTGGAATGTTGTTTAGTTTCTTTGTTCAATTGCAGCAGTACCATGCTCTTAATGATAAATCTGAAGCCAATGTAGCGAAGGCGCTTAAGGTCAACCGTTTCTTTGTAAAAGACTACGTTTCCGCCGCGCGGAATTACAATATGAAAAAGGTGAGTAGTATTATTTCCTTTTTGAGGGAAGCCGATATGAAGGGAAAAGGAGTAGGGGCTGCCAATGTGCCACAGGGAGATCTTTTAAAAGAGCTGCTTGTAAAAATTTTTAATTAGTATGGCAACAATAGATACCTGGGTAGGTGCCGCGAGATTAAGGACGCTTCCGCTTTCTGTTTCAGGAATTTTAGTGGGAAGTTCTATAGCCGTAGCTCATGATGTGTTTAATACAGTGATCTTTGCCCTGGCCCTGGCCACCACGCTCGGGCTACAAATTTTGTCCAATTTCGCCAATGACTATGGGGATTTCGTGAAAGGTACAGACAATGAAGACAGGGTAGGACCACAACGGGCACTCCAAAGCGGGATGATAACCAGAAAAGAAATGTTCTGGGGTATGCTGGGTACAGGGATAATTACATTTTTCTTTGCCGTTACCCTCATTTACATAGCATTTGGAACACGAAGTCTTTTCTACGGAATCGTATTCTTATTATTAGGAATAGCTGCCATAGCTGCAGCGGTTAAGTACACTGTAGGGGATTCGGCTTACGGTTACAGGGGACTGGGAGATGTTTTTGTCTTTCTGTTCTTTGGAATTGTGGCGGTCTACGGCAGCTACTTCCTCTATGCTCTTGAATGGGACTGGCGGGTATTTTTACCGGCTGCTACTTTTGGATTCCTTAGTTCGGGGGTACTTAATCTTAATAATATGCGCGACAGGGCTGCCGATGCTAAAGCAGGCAAGAATACGCTCGTAGTAAAAATGGGGGCAGCTCGTGCAAAGCAATATCATTACTTTCTCCTGCTGGCGGCTTTTTCCTGTATCATTCTTTATTCGGCCTTTTCTTTTAGGGGAATGGATGATCTTTTGTATCTCATTGCCTTTGTTCCATTACTGCTTCACTTAAAAAGGGTTATGGAAAATACCAATCCCGTACTGCTGGATCCCGAACTTAAGATTCTGGCCTTAGGAACTTTCTTATTGGCTGTTCTGTTTGGGATAGGCCAAATATTATAGGTTCCAAAAATGGCTTTTTCGGAAGGTCTTTCCGTTAGGATTTTGTAATTTGTTTGGAAAACATCACATCATGAAAATCACTCATTACGCGCACAGCACATTTTCAATTGAAGTAAAGGGAATTCATCTTTTGGTCGACCCATTTATTTCGGGGAACGAGAAGGTAAAAGACAAGATAAATATTGATGATCTTAAGGCAGATTATATTCTGCTAACGCACGCACATCAAGATCATACGCTCGATGCCGAAGCCATTGCCAAAAGAACGGGAGCTGTAATCATTAGTAATTTTGAAATCGCCACCCATTATGAGAATAAAGGCCTGGAAGTACATCCACTTAACCACGGCGGAAAATGGAGCTTTGAATTTGGCACTGTTAAATACGTAAATGCGATTCACACCAGCTCCTTTCCCGATGGCAGTTACGGTGGCCAACCCGGGGGCTTTGTCATAGAAGGGGAACATAAGAATATTTATATCGCGGGTGATACCGCCCTCACTATGGATATGAAGCTTATCCCAATACACACCAAACTGGACCTTGCAATACTTCCAATTGGTGATAACTTTACGATGGGGATAGAAGATGCAATTATCGCCAGTGATTTTGTGCAGTGCGATAAAGTATTGGGTTGCCACTATGATACCTTTGGGTATATTGAAATTGATCATGAGGAGGCAAAAAGGAAGTTTTACGAAAAAGGGAAAGACCTCATGTTGCTGGAGACTGGGGAAAGTATTGAGCTCTAAAAGAAATCTGTGCAGGCAAATTATCACAAATATATTCTGAATTTTAAACGCCCCAGTGGTACTTCCCGGGGCGTTCTTACACAAAAAGAGACCTGGTTCTTAATTCTGAATCAGGATGGGAAAACAGGGATCGGGGAATGCGGAATTTTAAGAAGTCTTAGTTACGATGATCGCCCCGACTATGAGGAAAAGCTTAAATGGGTGTGCGAGAATATTCATCTGGGGGAAGAAAGATTATGGGAGGAGCTAAGGGAATTCCCCAGTATACAGTTTGGAGTGGAAATGGCTTTTAGGTCGTTCGCTGCTGAAGATCCTTTTCTACTTTTTCCTTCAAACTTTACCCGCGGTGAAGCCTCTATTCCTATAAATGGACTTGTTTGGATGGGAGAGGAGGAGTTCATGAAGGAACAAATTGTTGAGAAGATAGAAGATGGCTTCAGGTGTATAAAACTGAAAATTGGCGCCATTGATTTTGAAACTGAAATGAAATTGCTGAAGTTCATAAGGCGTGAATTTACTTCAGAAGAAATAGAAGTACGAGTAGATGCCAACGGGGCTTTTAAGCCTTCTGAAGCCCTTGAAAAACTGAAGCGTCTTAGTGAACTGGAACTTCACAGTATTGAGCAGCCCATAAAACAAGGGCAACCGCAGGAAATGGCGGCACTTTGTGAAGCCAGCCCGCTAGCCATAGCACTGGATGAGGAATTAATTGGAGTGACAGGTGTAACAGAAAAGAGGGAGCTTTTACAAATAATAAAACCACAGTATGTAATTTTTAAACCCAGTTTAATAGGAGGTATAAAAGGAACAAATGAGTGGATAGAATTACTGGTCTCAAGGGAGACCGATTGGTGGATCACCAGTGCACTGGAGAGTAATGTAGGGTTAAATGCCATAGCACAATATACATTCAATCTTAAAAATCCAATGCCACAAGGCCTTGGTACAGGAGGTTTATATACCAACAACTTTAGTTCTCCTCTTGAAGTGAGGAAAGGAAATTTGTGGTACCAGCCCTCCAACAAATGGAATTTTAACCTATAGATTTTATCATGTTTATTAAATTAGCTTATAAAGCAAAAACCGAATGGTGGCGATATCTAATTGGTGTCATCATCATTTTTTTGGGGTGGCAGTTATTTGGATTTTTGCCCTGGTTGGGCCTTCTTGTTCTTGAGGCAGGTCCCCAGGTATTTACACTTACCCAGGGGGAGATGATGCAGGTCCTGGATTCAAATCTTACATTTTTCTTTTTATTACTGTCTTTTGCTGTAGGCCTGGCAACACTTTTTTTCGTCGTTAAATTTCTGCATGAACAAAAGATCAAAGACGTTACCACTTCGCGAAAAAAAGTGGACTGGGGAAGGTTTTTCTTTGGATTCAGTATAGTTGCCGTTTTTTCACTTGTTACCACGATTGTTGATTATAACATGCAACCCGAGGATTATCTTTGGAATTTTAAAACGGTTCCCTTTCTAATTCTGTTAGCTATTGCCCTAATCATGGTCCCATTGCAAACCAGCTTTGAAGAATACCTTTTTAGAGGCTACCTTATGCAGGGAATAGGTGTTTTAGCCGGGAACAGATGGATGCCACTGGTCATAACTTCTGTGATCTTTGGAGGCATGCATATTTTCAATCCCGAGGTTGAGAAACTGGGATACATTATTATGGCATATTATATTGGTACCGGTTTTCTACTGGGAATAATGACACTTATGGACGAAGGGATGGAACTGGCCCTGGGGTTCCACGCAGGTAATAACCTTATTGGAGCACTATTAATTACGGCCGACTGGACTGCATTTCAAACCAATTCTGTACTAAAAGATGTTTCAGATCCTTCAGCGGGATGGGATATTCTTATTCCACTTCTGGTTGTCTATCCTGTCTTTCTTTTTCTAATGGCAAGAACCTATAGGTGGAATAACTGGAAGGAAAGGCTTTTCGGAAAGGTGAGTCCGCCGCAAACCATAAAGTATCCTGAAGAGACTTAATTTGTTCTGAACAATTCGTTAACTTTAGCATTTAAGCGTTAAATATGACTAGAGTTATGGAAACTAAATTCAGTTTACCGGAAACACATCCCGAGTTTAGGCTTAATGGTCTTTACTATACCAATGAAGAACTGTCTGCGGTAGCCTACAGTCTTATTAAGGAAGGGGAACCATATGAAGGTCAGGCCGGAAATTTTCTGCTTGACTGGCTTAATGATAAAGATTATATCGAGGTAAAAACCTCCGGTTCCACAGGACCTCCCAAAGTGATTTCAATTAAGAAGCAGCAAATGGTCAACAGTGCACGGGCAACCGGGAAGTTCTTTGATCTGGGTCCGGGTACTACCGCGCTACATTGCCTTCCCACGAATTTTATTGCCGGTAAAATGATGCTGGTACGAGCAATGCTTTTAGGCTGGAAACTGGACCTTGAGCTACCTAAAGCCAATCCTCTGGACCGTATATTCAAAATTTACGATTTTTGCGCCATGACCCCATTCCAGCTGGACAATTCCCTTAGCCGGCTACATCTTATTAAAAAACTAATAGTTGGAGGGGGAGCCGTTTCAAGTAATCTGCGCAATTTGGTACAGGGCATAAATACCAAAGTTTATGAAACTTACGGAATGACAGAAACTGTTTCTCATATTGCTGCCCGCAATGTGAATGCCAGGGGTAAGAAACTTGAGGAGCCATTGCCATTTACCATACTTCCCAATGTGAAGATCGACATTGATGAAAGGAATTGCCTTATCATTGAGGCACCACAATTATCTGATGAAACGCTGATCACAAATGACGTGGTAGAGTTAATTTCTGAAAATAAATTCATCTGGAAAGGGAGAATAGACAACCTGATAAATTCCGGAGGAGTGAAACTTTATCCTGAAGAGATCGAGGCAAAATTGGCACCGATCATTGCACACAGGTTCTTTGTAACCTCCCTGCCAGATCCTGCACTTGGGGAGAAACTGGTATTGATGGTAGAAAGTGAGTTTTCAGAAACTGCATTAAACAACCTGGAAAGAGAGATCAAGGCCTGCCGCAAACTCGGAAAATATGAAATCCCTAAAAAGATCTACTTTGTAGAGAAATTTGAAGAAACTGCCAATGGCAAGATACACCGCGCCAACACTCTTAAAAGCAGGATAACCTAAGCTACATCTGCATTTTAAAATAATAATCTGCCGAGTGCTTGCCCGCACCATAGAAAATAAAAAATATGGTTGCGGCAAGTACCACTGTTGCCAGCAGTAAATTGGTCACATCCATAATTCCCATAAAGTTGATCAACACAGCGCCAATGAGGATTGGTAATTGTGCTACAAGAGCCCAGCGGGTAAGAAGTCCGAAAGCAATAAGAACACCACCTACCAGGTGAACGGGTGCGATATAATGTATAACCAGCATTACCCCGCCATATCCTTTTAATGGCTCAATAAGTTCGGTAAGCATGTGGGTTTGAGAAATAAATTGTATCCCTTTAAGGAAGAAAAAGACACCCAATGCTACTCTTAGAAGGTCAAGCGGATAATAAGTATGCGCATTGGCCCATTTGTTTAAAGATTTGATCGTCATCATAACCTCAGGATTTTGAAGTTATAATTTACTGAAAATTAGTTATTTAAACTAAAATTTTTTAAGAAAGGAATCTAATAGGTTGGCAAAAATGTCATTTTTTAAACCTGCTTCAGGTTTTTCCTCTTGATGTAAAACTCTTTCTCTTTAACCTGTAAATCTTCAGGAGAGTTTACCTGTTGCTCCATTTTTTGCCATTTTTGAGTCGGGTAAAGCCGGATCTCTTTCCCTTTGATCAAAATATCTACCGGCATATCAAAGCCTTCAACGTCGGCTTGCCATTTATAGAAAATCTCGCCTTCCTCTTTTTTAAATTGTAGCTCGGGTATGGAGGCATGTCTTAGATATTGATCGAATACCGGCTGCAGGTCGTAATCAATGGCAGCATTGAAAAAATCTTCGGTAGTTTGGGTGGTAATGATCTTATGGCGATTGCTTTCGGTATAATCTTTTAAGGTTTTCCACCACAATTCATCATCATTGTAAATACTTCTTATGGTGTTCAACAGGTTGGCTCCTTTATAATACATATCCCCGGAGCCTTCACTGTTCACTCCATAGGTGCCAATTATCTTTTTCGTGTTGCCAATGTTGTTTCTTATTCCCTGTAGATATTCAAGAGCTTCCTCTTTTCCCCAGCGGCACTCTATGTAAACAGCTTCAGAATAGGAGGTGAAGCCTTCATGAATCCACATATCGGCAATATCTTTGGCTGTTATGCTGTTTCCAAACCATTCATGACCAGTTTCATGGATAATGATAAAATCCCATTTTAAGCCAATTCCTGTACCGCTCAGGTCGTTCCCCAGGTAGCCCAGTTTGTATTCATTCCCATAGGCGACTGCGCTTTGATGTTCCATCCCGAGGTAGGGAGTTTCCACAAGTTTAAACCCGTCCTCTTCAAAAGGATAAGCCCCAAACTTTTCATAGAAGCAGTTCATCATGAACTTCACTTCCTCAAATTGTTTTTTCGCCTTTTCCAGGTTGTAGGGAAGGACATAATAGTCCAGATCGAGGTGGCGAAACTTATCTTTAAAATGTACGTAATTGCCAATATTCAGAACAATATTGTAATTATTGATGGGGTTGTTCACCTTCCAGTTCCAACGGGTATAGCCGTTATCGAGAACCTCTTTCCCCAAAAACCGGCCATTGGAAACATTCATGAGTTCATTAGGAACTGCAATTCCAATAAGCGCTTCTTCGGGTTCATCGCTCTGGTGATCTTTGTTGGGGTACCAGAGACTTGCCCCTGTACCCTGTACGGCAACTGCGATCCATGGGTTACCCTGTTGATCCTTTTCAAACACAAAACCCCCGTCCCAGGGAGCATTCTTCGCAACTATTGGATTTCCGGAATAGAAAAACTGAATGGAATCAATTTCATTTTTTTCCATTTTCGGCACCAGGTCAATGAATACAGCATCATGCCTGCGATCATAATTCATTTTTTTTCCGCGGAAAAGAATTGAATCTACATTCATATTCCTGAATAGATCAACCTGCATTACCGGCAACCCGTCTTCAGCTTTAAAAGAAATACTATTAAACCCTGAAATGTACTTTTCTTCGGGAACAACCTTTACCTGAAGGTTGTACTTAAGGACGTCATAGTTCCTTTCGGCCCGCAGGGAACCACGTAAGGTATCTGCTTCAGTGAATTGATCTTTATTGGTGACAACCTGTGCCTGTAAAGGCGCGGCGATCAAAGCCATTAAAAAAACTAGTGCTGAAAAACGCATTTTTGAAAGGTATTAGGTCTGGATCACTCCCAGGTTAAAATCTTTTTCGATAGGCGCGTGGTTTGCTGCTTCAATTCCCGTAGAGATCCATTTTCTTGTATCGAGGGGATCGATCACAGCATCTGTCCACAAATGTGCGGCGGCATAATATGCCGAAGTTTGCCTGTCGTACCTGGCTTTGATCTCTTCGAAAACTTTCTTCTCTTTCTCTGCATCTACCTTTTCACCTTTCTTTTCCATCGCAGCAGTTTCAATTTGTGCAAGGACTTTTGCGGCCTGTGTACCACCCATAACGGCAAGTTCGGCACTTGGCCAGGCGAAAATAAGACGTGGGTCATAGGCTTTTCCACACATGGCGTAATTACCTGCTCCGTAGGAATTTCCAATGATCACAGTAAATTTTGGAACTACCGAATTACTTACGGCATTTACCATTTTTGCACCGTCTTTAATGATACCGCCATGTTCACTCTTACTTCCAACCATAAATCCGGTCACATCCTGAAGAAACACCAGCGGAATTTTCTTTTGATTACAATTTGCAATGAAGCGGGTAGCTTTATCGGCCGAATCTGAATAGATCACTCCCCCAAACTGCATTTCTTTTTTAGCACTTTTGACGATCTTACGCTGGTTGGCAACAATACCTACAGCCCACCCGTCAATTCGGGCATAACCGGTGATAATCGTCTGGCCATAACCTTCTTTATATTCCTGGAATTCGGAATTATCTATAAGCCGGTCAATAATTTCCCGCATGTCATATTGTTCATTGCGCTGCTTTGGAAGTATCCCGTAGATATCCTTTTGATCCTTCGCCGGTTTTACCGGTTTTTTGCGGTTATATCCTGCTTTGTCGCTATCTCCAATCTTGTCAATTAAACCTTTGATGGTTTCAAGAGCATCTTTATCGTCTTTGGACTTATAATCTGTAACCCCGCTAATTTCACTGTGGGTAGTGGCTCCACCAAGGGTTTCATTATCAATAGATTCTCCAATGGCAGCCTTTACGAGGTAACTTCCCGCAAGGAAAATACTTCCGGTTTTCTCAACGATAAGAGCTTCATCACTCATAATTGGCAGGTAAGCACCGCCTGCAACACAACTACCCATAACGGCAGAGATCTGGGTGATTCCCATGCTGCTCATTACGGCGTTGTTTCTAAAAATCCTTCCGAAGTGTTCTTTGTCGGGGAAAATTTCGTCCTGCATTGGCAGGTAAACTCCGGCAGAATCCACCAGGTAAATTATGGGTAACCTGTTTTCTATGGAAATCTCCTGTGCTCTAAGGTTTTTCTTTGCGGTAATTGGGAACCATGCACCTGCTTTTACAGTGGCGTCATTAGCAACAACGATACATTGTTTACCCGATATCTTTCCTATTTTTACAATAACACCACCACTTGGGCAGCCGCCGTGCTCTTCATACATTCCTTCTCCTACAAAAGCACCTATTTCTATGGCTTCTTTTGCATCATCGAGTAAATAATCCACCCGTTCCCGCGCAGTCATTTTTCCCTTGGCGTGATGTTTGGCGATTCGCTTTTCCCCGCCGCCGAGTTTTACCTTCTTTAGGCGCTGATTAAGATCTGAAACTAATAATTTGTTGTGGTCTTCGTTCTTGTTGAATTCAATATCCATTTATAAGAGCTAATAGTCGGTTTTTAGGTTTGTTTTGCATGGATTTGGCGATCTCCAAATGCTGCAGTTTTTTCAATGGTTGCTAAAATACAAAAACCCTGCAACTAAAAATCTTTATAAAAAGATATAAAAACACGATATTTGTCATAGGAGAGCTTATTCCACAAATATTACTTTTGCCTCAAATTGGTGAAGACTGCCATACAATTAATTACTTGCTGCTATTATGGGAATGAATAAGAATACGATTTTTGGGTGGGCATCCTTTTGCATGCTCCTGGTTGGAATAGCCCTTGTTTTACTGGGAGTTTTAAAATACAGGGACTATGCTATAGGTTTTTCCACAGCCGGAATAGGTTTCTTTATAGTGTCCTGGGCCTTCAACGCGTTGAAGGGCAGGGTTTAATTATTTAGGCCTGCTTATCGGCAGCACTTGGTAGAAATTAAAGAGGGGGTAAAATCAACATGTTTCACCCCCTCTTTATGGTTTATCCAAATAATCTAAAATGCAAAGCCAATACCAATGTTGGCCATGAATCCTTTAAAAAAGATATCAGGAACGGATAATTCTTCAATCAGGTCGTAGGTCTCTGTTTCGGAAGTGCCATCTTCATACTCAGCAGTATACTCAAATGTTTCGGGCAAGGAAGAAAATGAATAGCCAATTTCCGGTCTAAGATAGAATAAGCCACCAATTTTGGCTCCTAATTTTACACTTACCGTATTATGGTCGTAGTCTATTTGGCCCGTACCTTCCTTCCCATCATTTTCAACAGAGGTTTGTCCTTCAAATTTAAATTTACTGTAGCTTAAACCACCATACAGCCCTTTTCCTGCCTTGAAAAAATAATAATTCACCCCACCTTCTATATAAGAGAAATTTAGATCTGTATTGTCATCATTGTCTTCTTCAGAAAGAAACCAATCAGATTTTACAGTCGAATAATCCAGACTTACTGCAAGTTTGTCATTTAAAAGAGGGGTCACATATTCAACATTTCCTCCAACCAAATTGGGAAATCCTAATTTAAGACCCAGCCGCACCGGTCTCACCTTATAATCCCTTTCTACAGGTGTGTCTGTTTGAGCCTGTGCAAAGTTGAACTGAAACAGCATGGCAGCCAGCATTAGATAACAAAATGAAGTAGTTGTAATTTTTCGCATAATGGATTTATTTTAATTGAAAAGGAAATATATTTTATTATTAAAGAGGCTGCAATACCCATTAATGAGTAATTTTAGAGAAATCTTTAAATTTTTATGGACTCTAAAGTTAATATGAAAGAAATAATGCTGAAACATCTTCGTGGAGGTGAAGCTTTTATGCCTTTGGATGAAATCCTGAAAAAGATCCCTTTTTCTGAACTCGGAAAAAGACCGGACGGGCTTCCCTATTCATTTTACGAGATCTTTTACCATATAAAGTTCACTCAAAATGACATTTTAGAATACTGTAGAAGGGAAAATTACAAATCACCCGATTGGCCCCGGGATTATTGGCCCGATCACCCGGAACCTGAAAATGAAAGCTCCTGGGATCAACTAAAATCGGAATATTTTAAAGATCGGGAGGAATTGGAAGCGCTTGTGCTTTCTAAAGAAACAGATCTCCTGGAGACTGTACCTTCAGGTGGGGATCATACCTTTATGAGGGAGATCTTATTGGTTATTGAGCACACTGCTTATCACAGCGGGCAGCTTTTAATTCTCTTAAGGCACCTGGGACTACATTCTTCCTGAAATTATTCCGCGGCAGCCTTAAAATCAATTCTAAAATTGTGATATTTGTCTGTTAATTAGAATTACAGGGAGGTTCTTAAAACCTTCAGCAAACATTAAGAAAAACAAAATTTATGGCAGATGATAAGAAAGTAATTTTCTCCATGTCGGGGTTGACAAAGACATACAAAGGAGAGAATACACCGGTTTTAAAGAATATCTATTTGAGCTTCTTTTATGGAGCCAAAATAGGTATCCTGGGGCTTAACGGTTCAGGTAAATCTACCCTTTTAAACATCATAGCAGGAAAGGAAAAGAATTACCAGGGGGATGTTGTTTTTGCACCGGGTTACACCGTGGGAATGCTGGAGCAGGAGCCCGAACTGGATGAGGAAAAAACAGTACTTGAGGTGGTGAAAGAAGGTGCAGCCGAAACTGTTGCCATCCTGGAAGAATATAATAAGATCAACGATATGTTCGGTCTGCCTGAAGTCTATGAGGATCCCGACAAGATGCAGAAGCTTATGGATAAGCAGGCTGCGCTGCAGGACCAAATTGACGCCAGCAATGCCTGGGAACTTGATACCAAGCTTGAAATCGCGATGGATGCATTGAGAACTCCCGATTCTGACAAGAAGATAGGGGTACTTTCTGGAGGGGAAAGAAGAAGAGTGGCCTTATGCCGACTGTTGCTTCAGGAGCCCGATGTGTTGCTGCTTGATGAGCCAACCAACCACCTGGATGCAGAATCTGTATTGTGGCTGGAACAACACCTTCAGCAATACAAAGGAACAGTGATCGCCGTAACTCACGACCGTTACTTCCTTGATAATGTTGCAGGCTGGATCCTTGAACTTGACAGGGGAGAGGGCATTCCGTGGAAAGGGAATTATTCTTCATGGTTAGACCAGAAAGCAAAGCGTCTTGCACAGGAACAAAAGCAGGCCAGTAAACGCCAAAAGACCCTGGAGCGAGAGCTTGAATGGTCAAGAATGGCCCCAAAGGGAAGACAGGCTAAACAAAAGGCCCGTTTGAACAACTATGATAAGTTGATGAGTCAGGATCAGAAAAAAATGGACGAACAGCTTGAGATCTATATTCCTAACGGACCTCGATTAGGAACAAATGTGATCGAAGCTAAAGGTGTAAGTAAAGCGTTTGGCGACAAGTTGCTGTATGATGATCTTAACTTTAAGCTTCCGCAAGCGGGAATTGTTGGAATTATAGGGCCTAACGGTGCAGGTAAAACCACCATTTTCAAAATGATCATGGGCGAGGAAAAACCCGATAAGGGAACTTTTGAAGTAGGAGAGACTGCAAAAATAGCTTACGTAGATCAAAGCCATGCCAATATCGATCCTGAAAAAACCATCTGGCAGAACTTCAGCGATGAGCAGGAGTTGATCTTGATGGGTGGCCGTCAGGTAAACTCAAGAGCCTATTTAAGCAGGTTCAACTTCAGTGGAAGTGAACAAAACAAAAAAGTGAGTAAACTTTCCGGTGGGGAAAGAAACCGTCTTCACCTTGCAATGACGCTGAAGGAAGAAGGAAACGTGTTGCTTCTGGATGAGCCTACCAACGATCTTGACGTAAATACCTTACGAGCCCTGGAAGAGGGATTGGAGAATTTTGCAGGATGTGCGGTGATCATTTCCCACGACCGCTGGTTCATGGACAGGGTTTGTACCCATATCCTCGCGTTTGAAGGAAACTCTGAAGTTTATTTCTTCGAGGGAAGTTTCTCTGAATATGAGGAGAACAAAAAGAAACGTCTGGGAGATGTAACCCCAAAAAGAATAAAGTACAAAAAGCTGGTAAGATAGAAAAAACAAGAGCCTCAAAAATGCCATTTTTGAGGCTCTTGTTTTGTTCAAGGTTCAAGGTTCAAGGTTCAAGGTTCCAGGTTCAAGGTTCAAGGTTGGTGTCTGACGACTTAAGACTGACCACTGACCACTGACCACTGATCACTTAATCCCCGGGATACCAGTTAGCTACTATTACTTCCACATTAGGATTACCCTCGTTTACAAGTTTCCTGAATTGTTCCACATCGGCCTTGCCGTCCTTTCCACGAAAGTGGTATGGATAAACCTTTTGGGGTGCGAACTCAATGACAGCATCTGCCGCAGCATCTACAGGCATGGTGTACGGTAAATTCATTGGTACTAAGGCAATGTCAATGTTTTGAAGATTTCTCATCTCCGGGATGTCCTCGGTATCCCCGGCTATATAAAGTCTCTTACCATCTTTTTCCAATAAATATCCATTCCCGCGTCCTTTGGGGTGGTATTGTTTTGCTTCTTCCCGAAGATTGTACATAGGAATGGCTTCAATAGAGATACCATTTTGATCTAAAGTTTCTCCATTGTTCATCACCGTGATCTTTGTTCCTAAAGAATCGGGTAACTCGTCTTTTACGGCTTGTGGTGCAATGATGGGAACATTGTTCAAATTTAAGGCTCCTAAAGTTTCGGCGCTCATATGGTCACCGTGTATGTCTGTAACGAGGACAAGGTCGGCCCCATCCATTCCGGAAAAAGCGTCAGCACCTCCCACCGGGTCAAGGTAGATAGTGGTCTCTCCCCAATTGATCACAGCCGTGGCATGAGAAATTGGATGAATGTCTATTTGTTCCTCGTTTGTGGCTGCTGCAGTTTCGCCTTCCATCACCTCTTCTTCGGTAACAATAGGTTCTTCCCTGTTTTCATTTCTGCAGGAAAAAAGAAACACAGGGGCTATAAGTAAAATTAAAATTCGCTTCATAATTATACGGTTTTACATAAAACTACTTAAAAATGAAGCTTTTTGCCACAGGTTTAATAGTACTTTAAGAAAGCGGAAGCTCCATTTTGATGTCACCCCGGGAATATGGATTGCCCTCTCCTATGGGAATTTCCTTGAAACCGTATTTTCTGTAAATGTGAATCGCATTCTCCAGTTTACGGTTCGAATAAATGATGAGCTTTTTCCAGCCTTTGCGCCGGGCAAAGTCGAGAGTATGCTCCATGAGTTTTTGGCCAATGTTCCTGCCCTGTGCGGCCGGGACCACAGCCATTTTTGTCAATTCAAAAATGCCGTTCTCAATCTTCATGAGGGCCACCGTACCAATAATTTTTTTGCCTTCACGAACAAAAAAGATATTTCCGCCGGGTTCTATGATATACTTTTCGGGTTTTCCTAAAACCTCTTCATCATGAGGTTCTACCCAAAAATATTTTTCCAGCCACTCAATATTCAGCTGCCTGAAGTCTTCGGCATACTGAGCTTCATATGAAATGATCTCCATTAACTATTGTCCTATTTCTTTTTTCTGCCAGGGCCATTTCCCCTCAAGTTCTACCTGCAATGATAGACTTAAAAAGGTTCTGATTAATACGATTACCCCCAGGACCAGTACATTGTCCATTGTTGGAGCTGTGCTTACTGTAGCAATAATATCACCGGCGACCAAAAATTCCAGACCTAAAAGAATGGCTTTTCCCAGATCATGGCGAAAAGTCCTGTAGGTGCTGCCATCCTCATGTTGATCAAAGAAGTAGCGCCAAAGTGCAAAAAACGGTCCTATGACCATTACTAAAACACCTGCGACCTCAATAATTAATGCTGCCAGTTCTACATAATATTGTATAGATTCATGCATGTTTTTTCTCTTTTATAAAATCTGTAACAAGGTAGCTTAGCGCTTTCCCGGTGGGGTAATTGTCGTTTGCCATAGCCTCACAAATATGAAGATAACAACAATTTCTTTCTTTTGCTGCCTTTCTTATAAGCTCTCTGGCTTCATCCAGATGGAAGCCGGATGGTGAGATTGCACTACTGGGAAAATTTGAAATAGCATCGCAATCCAGTTCCAGTCCAAATTTTTGTTCCCTTACAAAATCCAAATTGTCGTGAAATGCTGCTGTACGCTGCTCTTGCGAAAGCTCTTCCAGCAGGCTGTAATGAAATGCTTCGGAAGCATCCATGTCATTAAATATATATTGCGGAGTATAATTACGGTGCAGCCCAAAGACAGAATACTTCTCTAAAAAGCCATTTTTGAGAGCATAGCTAAAACCATTTCCGCTGTGGCGATGTTCGATCTTTCGCAGATCTGTATGGGCGTCAATGTTCAGGACATTTACGGGATGACCAAAAGCTTCAGAGGCACCTTTAAGGTTTCCGTAGGCATTATTATGGCCGCCGCCAATGATGACGGGAAATTTCCCTGCAGAAATCACCTTTTTGACCACCTCACTTACTGCGGAATCCAGTTGCTCTACAAGATCCCCGAGCTTCTGAACATAATTAGGATCTGAAACGTCTATGTTTCCTGCTTTTTGCATTACTTCGGAAGTATTGAGCTCCCCAAGCAGCAGGATTTTTCCCCCGGAATTATATTGGTTTTCCTGCACATTGAGGAAGGCTTTCAGGAATTCCTGCCATGCATTTGAAGTGCCCGGTTTACCGTAATTTGCCCGGACCCCAACATCTTCAGGGATCCCAAAAATGACAAATTGAGCATTAGTTTTTTCCAGGTCCTCAAGAGCGGAAGCAACTTTTATCCTTTCCCCCAGCTTGGTTTCCCCCGGCCTGGGGGAAACAAGCTTGTGGATCTGTTTTTCAGAATAGAACTTGAGCCGGCTCATCTAGACTTTTTTTCCGTTGATGTACACCGAATTGATATGATTGGCACCAAAAGAGTAGGGCATGAATCCATAGGAGGGGATCTCATCTGTGAGGATGAGGTTTGCTGCCTTTCCTTTTGTGATGCTGCCATGGGTGTCGAGAATATCCATCGCATATGCCGCGTTGATTGTAGCTGCATTGATGGCTTCTTCGGGATTCATTTTCATCTTGATACAGGCCAGGGAGATCACCAGGTTCATATTTCCATTTGGAGTGCTTCCCGGGTTGTAATCGGTTGCAAGAGCGAGAGGTAATCCCGCGTTAATAATATCCCTTGCAGGCGTATAAGGTATTCCCAGGAAAAGAGAGCAGGAGGGAAGTGCTACAGGCATGGTATCGCTGTCTTCCAATACATCAAGATCGTCGGGCTCCATCACTTCCAGGTGATCTACAGAGAGGGCGTTGTGTTCTACCGCAGTTTTGATCCCGCCAATAGCATTGAACTGGTTGACGTGAATTTTTGGTTTGAGTCCATATTTTTGTCCCGCCTCCAGGACACGGTGGGTGTCCTCTACGCTGAAATAGCCTTTTTCACAGAAAATATCCACAAATTCTGCCAGCTTTTCTTCGGCGATCTTTGGCATCATTTCATTGATGAGCAGGTCAAGGTAACCGTCCCTGTCATCTTTATATTCCGGCGGAATGGCATGAGCTCCCAAAAATGTCGCTTTAATGGGCAGATCGTAATTATTCTTTAATTTTCTTATAACCCTAAGCATCTTTAGCTCGGCTTCTGTGGTCAAACCGTATCCCGATTTGATCTCAATGGCCGTGGTGCCCATTTTCATCACCTCCTCAAGCCGCTTTGCCGATTGCAGGTAAAGATCATCTTCAGGAGTTTCCTGAAGCTTTTTTGCCGAATTGAGGATACCTCCGCCTTTTTCAGCAATTTCTTCATAAGTGAAGCCGTTGATACGATCTATGAATTCCTGTTCCCTGTTTCCGGCGTAAACGAGGTGCGTATGGGAGTCGATCCAACCCGGCAAGAGGAACTTTCCGGAGGCATCAACTTCGTCTACTCCTTCAAAAGTGGGTAGATCCTGCATTTTTCCGAAGTCGGCAATTTTTCCGTCCTCCACGAGTAACCAGGCGTTGTCAATCACAGGAAGCTCCTTCATTTCACTGCCTTTTAGTGGCTTGAGGGTTTCCTCCCGCACCTGTACGAGCTGTTTAATGTTCTTAAAGATGGTTTTCATATCGTAAAGATAGGAAAGTGTTGAGAATTTACAGGGCCTGCCAAAGAGGACCTTCAAAAATGCCACTTTTGGAGCCCCGTCTTTTCAGTATTTATTTTTAACTTGGGAAAGAAATTTTTCCAACAACTATGAATCAAAAAAAGCCAGGCCTAAATACCATCTGTACCCATGTGGGAGAGGTAAAGGACGAACAATTCAAAGGGGCTGTTTCCCCGCTATATATGTCAACTTCTTATGCTTATGAAGATGTAGAGGTGAAGCGGTATCCACGTTACTTTAACACTCCAAATCAACGGGGACTGGCCCAAAAAATGGCAGCCCTGGAACACGGGGAGGCTGCTCTTATCTTTGGAAGCGGAATGGCTGCAGTAAGCACCGCCCTTTTTGCCTTTTTACAAAAGGGAGACCATGTGGTGCTTCAAAGGACCTTGTATGGGGGAACGAGTAATCTGGTGGTGGAGGAATTCGAAAAATTCGGAATTGAATATTCCTTTGCAAATGACCTCTCTGCCGAAGCTTTTGAAAAAGAGGTTCGGGATAATACAAAGGTGATTTATATTGAGACCCCGTCGAATCCGCTTTTGACCATTACAGATATTGAAGCTGTGGCGAAGCTCGCAAAGAAGCATGGGCTGGTGAGTATGATCGATAATACCTTTGCTTCTCCTGTTAACCAGAATCCTATTGACTTTGGTATTGATGTGGTGATACATTCGGCTACAAAATATATGGGCGGGCATAGCGATATCCTGGCGGGAACGGTGATCTCTACGGAAGAATATGTGGACAGGATCTTTCAGCTTGCAAAGAATTTTGGCGGCAGTCTAAGTGATTATACCGTATGGCTCCTGGAGCGCAGTCTTAAAACAATGGGATTAAGAGTAAAGGCGCAGAATGAAAACGCTCAAAAGCTTGCTGAATTCCTTGAAGGAAATGAGCTGGTGAAAAAAGTTTACTATCCCGGTCTTCCTTCCCATGAAGGACATGAGCTGGCGAAGAAACAAATGCACGGCTTTGGAGGGATGATGTCGTTTGAACTGAAGGATCTCAACTCCCAGACCTTTATGAATTACCTGAAGCTTATCAAGCCTTCAATGAGCCTTGCGGGAGTAGAATCCACTATCCTGTCCCCAACCAAAACCTCTCACGGATTATTAACGCCCGAAGAAAGGGCAGAGCAGGGGATAAGTGACCACCTTATGAGATTTTCTGTAGGGATTGAAGAGCCCGAAGATCTTATTGCCGATATAGAACAGGCGTTGGAAGAGGCCCGTAAGGACATGCTGGACGTGAGGCTGTAGGAGTCGATTGAATAAGTGTTCAGTGCATCAGTGATCAGATTGTTTGGGAATATTCGCGTATTCGTGGCTAAAAAAAGAAACAAGAGGAAGAAGTGATCAGTATTCAGTGATCAGTTTTCAGATCATCTGAATAAGAAGCTCCGGAGGAGCGATATGTTTATAGCGGAAAATTATTAATTAAAAAGAGCTCCAGAGGAGCGACATTAAATGAGTGATCAGTGTTCAATGATCAGTGTTCAGAAATTTTAGGAATCAAGCTCCGGAGGAGCGATATATTTATAGAATAATAACCGGAATTGCATACAGAGCTCCAGAGGAGCGACATAATTAAGTTGAAAACAGTAAAAAATTATTCGTGTATTCGTGGCACATATATAGACACAGAAGAGAAATTAGAAAAAATGAAATTAGATATACTGGCTATTGGAGCCCATCCCGATGATGTAGAGTTAAGTTGCTCTGCCACGCTTGCTAAAGAAATTTCCCGCGGAAAAAAAGTGGGTGTTCTTGATCTTACCAGGGGAGAATTGGGAACCCGTGGTACGGCCGAAATAAGAGATAAGGAAGCTGCTGATGCTGCCAAAATTCTTGGGCTTTCAATGCGTGAAAACCTCGAGTTTAGCGACGGATTCTTTGTAAACAATGTAGCGCATCAACTGGAGATCATTAAAGTCCTTAGAAGATATAAGCCAGACCTGGTATTGTGCAACGCCATTGATGACCGTCATATAGATCATGGTAAAGGGGCGAAACTGGTAGCCGATGCTTGTTTTTTAAGCGGCCTGCGAAAGATTGAGACAATTTACAATGGGGAATCCCAGGAAGCCTGGCGTCCAAAAAATGTTTTTCATTACATCCAGTGGAAGAATTTAACGCCAGATGTGGTGGTTGATGTCACCGGATTTATGGATAAAAAGATGGAATCTGTAAAAGCTTATCGCTCTCAATTTTGGGATGAAGACAGCAAAGAACCCCAAACGCCAATCTCGAGCAGCAATTTCTTTGACAGCATCACCTACAGGGCCAGGGATTTAGGCCGTTTAATAGATGTGGAGTACGCCGAAGGGTATAACGTGAGCCGTCACGTAGCGGTAGATTCCCTGTTTGATCTTCTGTAAAAATTTGATTTTTTTCTTTTGTAAAAGAAAGGATTTATACTACATTTGCATCCGATTAAAATGGTGGTTGTAGCTCAGCTGGTTAGAGCGCTGGATTGTGGTTCCAGAGGTCGCCGGTTCGAACCCGGTCTTCCACCCAGAAAGCTTCTTGTGAAAACAAGGAGCTTTTTTTGTTTTAGGAGTTTCTTGAAGTAAGAATTGAGAGTGGTTGGCGGTAAGAATAAAAAAGACCTAACAGGTTGTGAAACCCTGTTAGGTCCGGATTCATTGTAAGTTCTATAAATACTACTCTGTAGCTTCTGTCGTAAGAGTAGGTTTATCCACATAAGGACGAGTTTCCCTGTTTGCTACTTCCCATGCCGTGAGGAATACCAGTTTGGCTCTTTTGGCCAAAAGGTCATATTCGATCTTGTCGGGAGTATCTGTAGGCTGGTGATAATCTTCATGTACGCCATTAAAATAAAAGATAATTGGAATATCATGCTTTGCAAAGTTGTAGTGATCACTACGGTAGTAGAACCTGTTAGGATCATTTTCATCATTATAGGTATAATCCAGGTTGAGGTTAAGGTATTTTTCGTTCACCTCTTCACTAAGTTCATGCAGCTCTGTACTTAATTTATCGCTTCCAATAAGATATACATAATCACCCGCACTTTCCATGTCTGTTCCTATACGCCCAATCATATCTATATTTAGATTGGTCACGGTGTTAGCCAGCGGGAAAACAGGGTTTTCTGAATAAAATTTTGATCCTACCAGGCCTTTTTCTTCTCCCGTGACATTCAGGAACAAGATAGAGCGCTTAGGAGTAAAACCATCTTCCTGTGCTTTTTTAAAAGCTTCGGCGATCTCAAGAATGGCCACAGTACCCGACCCGTCATCATCGGCGCCGTTGTAGATGTTTCCTGCATCATCGATCCCCACGTGGTCATAATGAGAAGAGATCACCAGGACCTCCTCCGGCTTAGTGCTACCCTGGATATAGGCCAAAACATTTTCGGTATCATTCACAGTTCCGCGGGTAAAATAACTACCCGGTACCTCCTGGAAATAATCATCCTCACCTAAGGGAGAATCAATATCAAGGGTCTGGTATTCCTTTTTTAGATATTCGGCAGCCAATTTTTGCCCGGGTTCTCCAGTTTCCCTTCCCTGGAACTCATCACTGGCAAAAATGTAGAGGTGCTCTTTTAATTCTTCCGTAGTAATTGTATTTGCATATTCCATTGGATTGGCCTCCGAAATGTCTCCGGGCTGTTGTGCCTTACATCCTATAAGGCCCACTGCAAGGGATAACAAAAATAATTTTTTCATGTTTAAATTTGAGTTTTATGATAAGAACGGCAAGATAATAGTTTTAAAGGAATTCTATTTTCAAAAGCCTGTGAACGTTGATTTTTATAAAAGATTTCGAGGTCCTTAATAGATAATAAAACAGATTTGTCGTATTTTTAAGTACATGATGTAAATTCTTATACCAATGAAAAATGCCGTCCCAGTTTCCGAGATTATGACAAGAAATATTTTGCGACTGTCTTTATCTGATAATTTATCTACAGCTGAATCTCTAATGAAGAAAAACCATATAAGGCATCTTCCGGTAGTGGAAAATGAACATATTGTGGGTATGGTAAGTCTTAACGACCTGCTAAGAATTTCTTTTGCCGATGCAGTAAATGTGGAAGATGAGGAAGTTGAAACTTCCGTTTATGATATGTTTACCATTGAACAGGTCATGACCAAGAAGGTAGAATATATTTCTTCTAAAAGTACCATTGATGAAGTAGCCCGATTATTCCTTAACTATGAATTTCATGCCTTGCCTGTAGTGGATGATGACTGCCTTACCGGAATAGTTACTACTACAGATATAATAAGATTTTTTCTGCAAAATCCTTCCAATGCATGAATTGGGACAAATAAAAAAAGTGAGAAGAGTAATGTAGGGGGGTACGCTTCTCACTTGTAGTGCCTTTACAGGCAAATTCCTTTACCTCAAAATAACTCATTTCTATCAACAAAAGTATCTGTTAAATCGCGGTTTAACCTCCATTTAACAGTACATGTAGGAACTTTCCACCAAAAATGAGACATACATTTGCCCAATTAAATAATAGAAGGAAAATTCGAGCCACTTCTAGTTTTTTGGTTAAACGATTCAGGTCAAGTTTTGCTGTTTTTCTTTAAGCTTGGGGAAGCGGTTTTTTCATTTAGAATCTTTTTTCCGGGGATGTTTTTTGGGGTTCTTAGTATTGCTTTAACTTCTTGTGCTTTAGGGAGGATTATAAGAGAAAAATAAAACCCGGGGCAAATGTCCATTATCCATATATCCCCATTCTTCAAATTATTATTTTCGGAATAAAAGCAAGTCGGCAACATGAAGCCTGTCAATGCAATAAGCAGTACTGCAGAAACATTATTGCCATGACCAGTATCGGAAAGGAAAAGAGAGGTCCAAAAATTACTTTAGAAAGAAAAAACCTGAGCCAGGATCTTCAATGCCCTAATGGGAATTTTTTCAGGAAAAGAGGAGGATAAGGATATGAAAAGTTGAGATTCAATATATTAACGGGACAGGGGTTCATTAGGGAAGCCGGATCTATTTCTCTACCTGAATTTCTCTCTTTAAAAAAATCTCTTTTTTGGGTTTTATTTAAAAAAGCTTTTTATATTTGCACCCGCAATGGAGGAATGGCAGAGTGGTCGATTGCGGCAGTCTTGAAAACTGTTGAGGGTAACACCTCCGGGGGTTCGAATCCCTCTTCCTCCGCTGGTTACAAACCAATGAAAAGTAAAAAGCCCGAAAACACTAGTGTTTCGGGCTTTTTTATTTTTAAAAATGTCAAATAATTTCATCTTATATCATTCTTCGCGGTGAACGATTCGGTGGCATTAGGGTCATGAAATTGAGTGACACCTTTATGATGAATATTCCTACAAAAATAATTAACATTCATATTTTCCAAGTATTTTGAATTGTCTAATGTTGTACCTTAGTTGTCAGTAATTCAAGGATCTAAGGCTATGGACTCTAATTTTTTTCACATTTTTTATATACGTGGTGGCCGTAAAGGCGAACTCGTATCAATTTACTTGCGGGTTACTGTTGGAGGTAAGCGTGCAGAATGGAGCGTAAACCGCAAAATTCCGATGCAATTATGGAATTCTTCTGCTGGAAGAGCAAACGGCAATACTCAGAATGCAAAAATTCTTAACCGTTACCTGAATAAAATAGAAAATGATCTGTATATAGCACATCAGAAACTCTTAGAAAAAGGGAATTCTTTTACGGCCAGAGATCTGATTGACCATTACCTAGGAAAGGATGTAAAAGACTCTACACCAAAACAGGTTCTAGAAATTTTCGAGGAACATAACGCAAAGGTCAACAGGCTTATTGGCCAGGATTTTGCTGCAGGTACTGCAGAACGTTACCGTACGGCCAAGATGCATGTCGAGAACTACATTAAGAAGGAATATAAAAAGCATGATATTCCAGTTCAACAAGTGGATCACAAATTTATTTCAGGTTTTGAATACTATCTCAAAACTGAGAGAAAATGTAGCCACAATTCCGCTATTAAGTATATTGTTAATTTTAAAAAAATCATTCGTATTGCCTTTGCGAATGAGTGGATTACAAGGGACCCTTTTTCGAACTGGAAAGGAACTTTAAAAGTTGTGGATAGGGAATTCCTTACGCAGGAAGAAATTCAACTTATGCTTGAAAAGGAGATCAAGAATGACAGGTTGGGCTTAGTTAGAGATATATTCATCTTCTGTTGTTACACTGGGTTGGCATATGCTGATGTCAAGAAGCTCTCTGAAAATGATTTAGTCATTGGAATCGATGGAAATGGATGGGTAAAGACAAATAGAACCAAGACGAAAATTAGAAGTAATATACCACTACTTCCTACTGCAGAGGTTATTCTACAAAAATACAGGGAGCACCCTGATGTGAGCAGTAAAAGAATCCTACCGGTTTTAAGTAACCAAAAAATGAATGCCTATTTAAAAGAAATTGCTGATGTTTGCGGAATTCGAAAGAACCTAACCTTTCATTTGGCCCGGCATACTTTTGCCACTACAGTAACTCTTTCTAATGGGGTTCCTATAGAGAGTGTAAGTAAAATGCTTGGGCATAAAAACCTACAAACGACTCAGCATTACGCAAAGATACTGGATAGGAAGGTGAGTGATGATATGGCTGCACTACGAGAGAGAATGGAAGTAATTCAAGAACAAAATCAAGTAAAGAAATAAGTACTATGTAAAAAGGTAATGGTATATAATGCACCAGTAGATCCTGTACTAAAGATCTAATATTAAACTATAAATTAAATCAAACTTATCGTTTTCATAGTCTAAGGAAACCTGTCGAAGTTTTAATCATCATTCCAAATGTTTCAATGCCCAGTTTAAGCAACCGGGTTCATTCATTATACTCCAGGAATGGGGATGTTTCGTTTCTTCGGGGCCAATTCCTTTATCGTGTGTGACAATTATTTCTGCATTTTTGTTTCCTTTTCCTTGTAACAAATTGATCATTGCAGAAATATCAGTTGAATTTAGATCATAAAGATCTCTTTGCCTGTTCTTCATTTGCCATTCGATCGCGGGTTCTGTGTAAATTCTTACAGGAGTGTCTATTAAATATTTGGCGTTTCCTCCATCCTCTTCGCTGTGGGAATAAATGGAATATTTAATGTATTCTGCAGGAACTTCTTCCGGGGTGCCTCCAAATTCTTTTTCATACATTTCCATTAGCCACTTTCCCTCGGTAACAGCGGCTTCGGAAAAATTTCGTTTAACGTCCCGTTCGGCTTGCCTGTACAAATGTGCATAGTCAAGGGGCGGGTCAAGTGCAAATACAGCTTTTGGATCAATGAAGGTACTGCCCTTTTCTCTGTTCGCTTTTTCGGCGTAGGTAAGGGAGATCATGCCGCCAAGGGAAAGCCCTCCAAGAATAAATTTATTCTTTGGTATTTCGTATTCTTCAACTACCTCTTTAAAAACAGAATCTAAAAATTCGTGGGCATTTGTGAATTTTGCTGAACTCCAATTTACAGATGGGAAGATCACCAAAAGATCTTGTTGAACGGCAAACTCGTGTAATGTAATTTGTTTCATTACACTTTCCACCAATTCTCCTGTTGAAGGCAAGATCACCAGGCAACCAACAGGTTTAGCTTTGGGAACGATTCTGATGAAGAAAAGACTTTCAGTGTCAGTTGGTTCAAAATTATATAACCCATAGGGATCCTCTTTTGACACCACCACTCTTTCCATAGTTTGCCCGAATGTCAATGTGCTGAAAAAAATGAAACAACATGTTACGAATGATATCCTTTTTGTCATAATAGATTTGTTCTTGTAATTGGGTATAATGAAATTAGGATCTCAAAAGAATAAAAAGGTCCAATTAAAATACTTTTGAGCCTCACAATTTCTACCTACATCCATTTTTTGAACAAGTAATTTTTTCGCTCGTTTTAATCCAATGACTGGATTGTTCAATAGTTAAAGCCACATCCGGTTTTAAAGCCTTTGTTGCCACTGTGAACTTCTTGTGTTGGTGTGTGTTTAACTGCCATCTTCTTGAATATTAAGATTGATTTGTGAAGGTAAGGAACAAAATCCCGCACCTCATTCAGCGGTAACATTCATTATTCAGCTGAGCTACGTACGTCATTTAACCCAAGGAAGATGCGAGATTTAACTGAGGATAGATCCCGAAAAAAGGCCGCATTTTTTGTTTTTATTTCCTGCTAAATTTTTCTGATTGTGTGATTGTTTTTTATATACATTTATTTGGTTTTATAACAACAAGAAATTATGAAAAAAACTACTTTTTTGCTTTTACTATTCCTGGGTTCCCAATTATCTTTTGGACAAATTGCTCAGGATTCCGTGCCTTTGAAAAAGGAAATACGGATTGCTTTTCAGGGGGGCTATGCCTACCGTCTTGCTAAGCTTTCGGGAGACACGCCTCCTGCTTTAAAAGATTATGCAAACGACCTGAAATCGGGTTACAGTTTTGGTCTGGATGCAGCTTACTTCCTTAAGCCTTCGTGGGGTGTGGGATTGAAGTACAGCCGGTTCGGCTCCTCCGGGACTATGAACAATATGAACATTACATACGATGATGGTACAGGTGCAAACGGTAACATTTCCGATGAAATTGCAATAGATTTTATTGGTCCGTCTTACGTGTCTAAATACACTACCAGAAATCCGGACCACACCTTCTTTGGAGGTATTAGCCTTGGTTATTTAGGTTATTCAGATAAAGCTGTTTTAGTAGACCAGAATTTGAAGATCACAGGTGCCACCTTTGGTGCTGCCCTGGATCTTGGGTATGACTACGCCATCTCAAAGTACCTCACTCTTGGGGCACAAGCTTCTTTGACCGGGGGTAGCCTTGGTAAAGTGAAAGTCGACTACGGCTATACCACGGAAACCCTTACTTTGGAGGAGGAGCAAAGAGAAAATCTGAGCCGCCTGGACATTGGAGTCGGTATTCGGATGAAGATCTAATCAGTTCTTTAAAGATCTTAAAACCTTCCATTCCGGGAGGTTTTTTTTTGCTAAAGTGTTGTTCCCACAAAAATGGCTTTCCTGTTTCGGGTTATTTCAACAAAACAATTCTTATTTTACTGCAGGTAATTCCAGTAAGGATTTTGTCGGTGCTAAGGAATTCACTTCACGTTAACATGAGAAATTCAGCGGGAACAGATGTGGCACAGCTGAAGGTAGATTTAGTCATTAGGTTTAAAATCAGAATTGTTCAGAGTCAAATTATAGGTTGTCAGTTCAGAAGTGTTTGATGCAGGAATAATGTGGGTGTAAGATTCATAAGAATTTGCAGCAACTTTTCGGCTAAAATAAATTTGGGTGTCACTGTTTTTATCAGTGTAAATTTTTCTTTCCACTTTTCCATTAGCAGTATTGATTTCCTCCATTTTAGGATAGTATCCAGTACTTCCTGAAATTGGAAGATGATTAATGTTGTTCATTTCTATGACCAGGTTAATGGGATAAAGATGTAAAAGATCGACATCGATCCTTACATCTTTTCCAATACCAAAAATATCCTGAACCCCATTGTTTTGGGTCCTGATATCGATTTGATTTTCTATGTGAAGCTTATAACGATCCCCGCGTCCTGAAGTTTTAAAATTTAAACTATAATTCCCCTCAGAATCGGTATGTGTCGAATCAATCCACTGTATAAATCTTAAAGTATGGTAAATGCCCGACTGAGTATCATCCTTATATTCGGCAACCTTTAGTTTGAGATTTTGAAACGGAATTTCATTCCGGCTGTCATAAACATTTCCCTGGACAGTGGTTTCAACACCTGCATCAATAGGATCACTCTCACAGCTTAAAAAGACAAGAGCTAAAATGATAATGCTAATTTTTCTCATTTTTTTATCTTTTAATATTCGCAGGCTGAAGTAGCCATTTCCCTTATCAGAATTTTCTTTATAAGGTCCTGATTTAAGTACGTGCGGAGTAGGGGCCGGAATTCGTCTTCTTATTATTTTTAAAGATACGCAAAAATGACATTTTTGGAAGGTGATCCAGGAGTCGCGATTTTCTAAAGTTCTAATCTTAGAAAAATGGGTAAATGATCTGACCCAATGTCTTTTTCTGTTGTTCTTTCGAGAACTTTCATTGGCCCCTTCAGTAAAAAATGATCCAGGGTGGTTCTCATGAAATAAAGATCTGCCGGCCAGGTAGAGGCAATTCCAAAGCCTTTGCGAGAATCCCTTAGATCTCCCTTCAGCAGCAGTTCCTTGAAATGTGAGGAGTAGGAGGAAGTGTTAAGATCGCCCACAAGAATAAAATTCCCGTCTTGTAATATGCTGAATTCCTGAATTGCACTTAGCTGCTCATTCCTCAATTCGAATGCCGTCTGGCTAACCGGCGGCACCGGATGGGTAGCTAAAATTGAAACCCAATGACCATTGATATCGAGCCTGCTGAGCAAAGAAGGCGGAAAGTTTTTATTAAAATAAGTGACCTCTGTTTGCAGCGTGGTTTTACTCAAGATGCCAATTCCGAAGTTATTCTCCTGCGGCACCAGGTGCCGAAATGGAAATTCTATAGACAAACCCTTAACCTGTTCTTCCCACTGCGGACTTACTTCTAAAAGTATGACGAGATCGGGGTCTTTTTCTGCGATGAGTTCAAGAGCCTCACCGTAGTTCGTGTTTGAAGCGAGCAGGTTCATAGCAAGAATGGAAAGCTGCTCACCGGAAGCCTTTTCTTCATTGGGTTCCTCCAGGTACAGCGGAATTATAAACCAGGAATTCCACAACAGCAGCAATAAAACCGGGATTAGAGGCAACAGCTTTTTCCTGAACAGAAAGAAAGGAGCAGGGAGGAGCAGGAGCAGAAATATGGAATACTGTAATTTGAAATGCGAAAAGATATCTGCGAACCAGAATTGGGGCAACAGGTGCGGAATAACAGAAATAAAGCCTGTTCCAAAAAGTAATACCCAATATATAATATTTCTCATGTGAGGGATTTAAGACACCCGGTTCGAAAACTCATACCTATTCCTGGATCTTATCTACGGCGACTCTGCCATTTTCCCCACTGCGATGGAATAAGTTTATACCCGTAGAGCACGGCTACTAAAAAGAAAATTCCACAAATCCAGTAGTCCTCATCTAAGTAATAACTAAAGCCACCCATCAATCCAAAGCTAATCCACAATAGATTTGTTAAGGTATCTATGCCGGCTTGTTTTTTCATTTTAATTTATATTGTTTCAATTAAAAGGCCTCAGAAAAATTCATTAAATCTTTTCATTTTGGGATCTTGCTTGTTTGTACCAGAATAATATCCAGAACAGAACCTGTAACAAATAACCAGAGACCCTCATGTACTTGTAATTTTCTGGCTCTCCGAGCTCAAATAATTGAAATTCTCCCAAAAGTATGAGCAGCAGGGATAATAGGATGATAAATAAAAGAAAAGCTTTTCCAATCATTTTTTTATAGTATTTCTAAAAGACTAACAGCCGGAATCTATTTTCTCTTAAAAACCCGTACATCACTTTCATACTTTACACCATCCACTTCATAAGGTCCGCCATTGTGCATCCACATGGTGTTGCTGTCCGGAAAGCTAAACCTGAAGTCCCTTTCCCCGGGCGACACGCTCTTTAGATTATAGATGTCTTCAGATACTTTTGTCCATTCATAAGTCATGGTGGCGTATTCATTCAATTTGCACTCCATGATTTCGTTCATATAGTAATGAACCGAATAAAGTTCTCCGTTGTTTTTAAAGGTCATTGTTTCCTTCTTAAAACATTCATTTGCCCCATGTTCTTTCCGCTCACCGGTCTCAGGGAATGCCATGGTGCCCCAAAGTTGCCAGTGACCTACTATGGGATCTTTTGGAGCTTCTTCGGAAGAACAGGAAAACAAAAGAAGGAGCAAGGGAAGTAGAAATAGTTTTTTCATGAATTTGGGGGATATCAACCAGAATATTCTTGTTCTAAAATAGGTTTTTTAATAGGTGTGAAAAATGTCATTTTATGAGAGGTACTTGTTGTGGTTTTGCCTGCAGACCTAACAGGTTTTCAAAACCTGTTAGGTCTTTCTTAGCCTGTCCTTTAGCTTCACTTTTTCTGGTTATCCGGCAACTCCCGCTGCCGGTTTTAAAGATCATCAATTTCATCAAGGGTGTAAAACTTCACCTCCATATCCATTCTTTCTAAATATTCCTCAACGGAACTTTTAATTCCCATATTCTTCCTGAGAATATTTACTTTCCCGGGGTCCTTTACCGGCCATAAAAAGAAGATCCATTCCCCTTCTTTATTAGCCTGTCCCTTTATTTGGGTGCCGTAGATCTGTTCCAGGCCCTGATCCATTAAATTTCTATCCTCCATCATTGCCAGGTAGGTTTTAGACAACTCACCTTCTTCAGCTGCTTTTCTCACCAAAGGCAGGTATCGATCTATTTTATCTGAATGCTGGATAACCAAAAAAACTGCTTTATTAGCAGGCTCTCCCACAAGGGATTTTCCGGGGTAACCATACTCCTGAATGATCCTTTCAACCTTTATCAAGTTTGTACTATCAATTTCCCGCATTAGTGAGTACAACTTATTTCGCTCAATATCCTTTTCCTCCAGGTCCATTTTCCTTAGTAACAGGGCTTTTCTCCATTCAGGTGTTTTCCCGTCCATAATTTCTCTTATTCCCTGGTCCATCAGGTATATTCTTTCAAGTTCCTCCTTAAGTTGAGGGTTTATTTGATCCTCTTCAGGATTAGCGACCTGTGAGTGGGAATAACAGCTGGTTAGCAGTAATAAAGTGAAGATTATTCTATTCATTTTAAATTATGATTTTTAATACACTTGAAATTTCGCCCGACTGCTTCAAAGGCTGTGGCTTATAACTGAGACTAAATACTATTTTTAAATATTATTTTCATTGTTCAGGAAGTCGGTCAGCTTTTTTTGATGGGATAAATTCCGGATATATTCTTCCTGTTCCTCCATATTCATTGGAGGGGCATCTGTCTGATAAAAGCGGATTGATCCGTCTTTTTGCGGTGCCACTAAAATAAGTCTCCCTGCCCTGAGGTCGAAGAGCCGTGAATTAACTATTGCATATGCATTTTGATCGGCTAATTGTACTGCAATCCAGTCCACCCTGCTCCCGGTAGACGTGTTTATGCTCCCTTGTGATAAATAATGAGGATGATTTCTTGATATTGCTGAAACCGGATTTTCATTTTCTTTACCGTCTGCAATACTTAAAATGGAGAAGTAAACTATAGATTCATCCTCCGGATTTTTAAATAAATGCTTACTGTGTTCCCCTTTTCCAATGATGGCGTAATGCCCTTCAAAAGATTTTCCTGCAAATTCTGTGTTAATAGATCCGTTGCCATTTCCCGGGGAATCATACATCGGGGTTGGGAAAGGTGAAGGGAAAAGAGGAAGGTCTTGTGAAGTCAAAGCATCAATATATTCAATCTCCATATTTAGGGTTTCAGTGTCCCAGGTTTCGGAGGAATTAAAATCAGCCGCTTGTTTTTTAGCTTTCTCTAATGTCCAGAATTGAGTTTCGTAATTGTCGATCTCAGTCGTCCCGATCTTAGGTGAGCAACTTAAAGTAGTTATCAAAACCAAAAATATTCCTGGAGCACTCATTTTCCAGTAGCGGGGGAGTAGATTTTCTTTCATTCTATTGATCTTTATTAGTGCCTAAAATGGCATTTTTTAAAGGTAATGGATGTAGTATGCAGTGCGCAGTCTTAAGTTGGCAGTTTGACCTTGCCTCAATATTAATTTTTTTAATCATTTACTATTTTTAAAAAAGCGTCCCTCTCAAAAATGAGAAAATCCAGCGCTGTTTCTTCGGAAGCCTCTTTTATAAAATCATATTTTAACCTGAAATTCTTATGATGAACCTCACCCGACTGTTCCAAAGGCTGTGGCAATTGAAGCTTGAGATGTTTCTGAAAAGCTTTGGATAAAAGCTGCATGTTTATTAGAGTTTTTTGAGCCTCTGCCCTCCGGATTATGAATCCGCCGCTCAGAAAGCTTTTAGCCTTGGCAAAATTTAAAGAGGTGTCAAAAATGTCATTTTATAGAGGGAAATTTTAATTTAAATATCCTCCATGGTTTTTTGAAAAATGTCTTCTTTCTTGTTTTGTTGCTCCTGCAATTTTTCTTCCCGCTCGCGTTTCTTTTTTAAATGATCCGAATATAGCAGATAAACTATTTGGAGAGAATTTATGGAATGAGTTATTTCAATTAATTTATTTCCCTCTCTATACCTGTTTATATCCTCCAAATAGTGGAAGTCTCCATCATAAATTTCTTTCGCATTCATTACGTCATAATATATTTCTTTAAACTTGCTTCTGTATCCTTGCTCAATGGTAGGATTGCCATATTTCTGTCGATATAGCTTATGCACCGAGCTGCTCAAAATTTTTGACTTTTCAAATTGTTTTTTGATTCTGTCAGCACTGGTTTCACTTTGTGGTGCATAATCCGGAAGCAAAAGGGAGATCTTTCCTAATGATGAGTAGGAAGCGAATTCAAAATCCAGGAATGCATAATAAATTTCACTTCCATTGGAGAACTTATAATACAAATGCTTAAACCCGGGGAAAAAATTAATGGAGTCAATATTACTTACCGACAATTCCATCAAATGTTCGCGGTCCACTCTCCAGGGAGTTTTGGAAGTTTTTTTCAGTTTGTAAATATCCGATTTCCCAATATGCTTTTTAAGGATTTCTTTTACTTCTTCCCTGCTCATACCTGCATAGAAATTCAGAAATAAATGATTCTCTGCTGGGAAATTTCTAATTTGAACCTGTGGATCGTTTTTGACTTCTGCAGTGGTTTTATTTACTGAAGGCTTACTATTACAGCTAAAAGCTAAAATCATCAAAAGCAGGTAAAAGAATGTTCTCATAATTATAATAATTAGATTATTTATCAAAAGAAACCAATAGGTAGAAATACAAGTAGCTTACTGAACTGTGAAAAAAACATGTTGAAATATATTTTTTTAAGCTGATTTATTTCTCCGTAACTACCAATCACACGTTTTCAAAAAATTTCACCGCATATTTACAGTACTCGATAATTTTCTCTTTATCAGTATCAAATTCTTCGCGACTGCCCAAATATTTACGATCACCTTCCTTGATTTCCTTTCCGGCCCTTAATTCGGAATAAGAGATACATTTAATATGTTGTTTGGTTACTAAAACGAATAGAGCATTCTCAAAAGGATATTCTCCATGTTTTTCAATATCAGATAACTTAAGTTCTCCACTCGCACGATACTTCACTTCTATAAAATGAGCTCGCTTATCTTTGAAAACAACAAAGTCGGGCATTTGCCTGATGTTTTTGGCGACATCATCTTTTATCCCTTTTAAAAGATCTTTTATTCCAGGAATTGAATTTTCCATGCCATAGCTGAACACTTGAAAATCCAATGACCTGAACAATTCTTCAATAATTGTTTCGGCTATTCTACCCTTAATGACTCCGGTAATCCAGGGGTTTTCTTTTTTCTTTTTTTTCTTTTTTACAGGTGCTTCTACTATAATCTCTTCTTCAACATAATTTTCAATTATTTCTACTGGATTATTCTCTTTTTTATAGCATTTGTAGCATAATCCATTCTCAAATTTTGTGTAAGCTTTACACTGAATACATTCAGGCATTTTTCACTGTTTTTATATTTAGACGATTTTTTCTGGAGTTAAATTATCGCAAGTTGCGGGAGTAGGTATTGCGCACATTCATTGATGTTGAGCAGAGGTTATTTCAACTTATCTCTGATGTAGTTGATAAAAATTAAAGCTTTCTTGTATAACTCATGAACCTCCTTTGAAGTTTTAGAATCCAAACTGTAAGCTGCAAAATTACTATGCACTAGTATATTTCGTAGATGACCTACTTCTAAAAAGGCCTTAACAGCATCATCTAAGGTTTCATTATTTTTGACTTCACTTTCTAATTCTTTTTTAAAAGCATCACCAAATAATGCGAAAAAAGAGTTAGCATTTTTTCCTGGTTTCTCTGGATTATTTTTTTCTCCCCAGTTAAAGAATGTATGATATTGTTGACTAATAGCCTTTTTTTTTAAAAAATTTATAACCCGAATATCATTATTAGAAGTAGTAGTAATAAAGTTTATTAGCATGTCCTGTATTTCATGTTCAAAATAGCTGGCTGATGAGAGTAAAAGAATTTTTTTAAAATGCTTGTTTACATCACTTTGTAAAGAGGGTTGTTTTTGTTGTTCCAAAAAATTCTCAATACTTAAGTATTCATCATTTATATTATCTACTACGCTCATTATCTCAAGATTTCTTTTGCTTTTTCCAATCTAAATTTGACGTTTTTTTCACTCGCAGTATCAGATTGAGTAGCTTCTACAAAGTCTTCATCTTCCTTTAAATTTTCAACTTTCTCAGAGTTAATGGATTTAATTGATAAATTCTTATTTTCAAAAGCTTCTTCACAAGTAGCAACAAAAATAGATTCATAAACAGATAAATTGAATCTACCATTTTTACTAAAAAATAGTCTTTTGTCATGCTCGGGAATACCTGCTATAAAAGCTATAAACAAAGTTTCCAGATACTCAATATTTTCTTCAGGGAATGATTTTGCTTTGAAAGAGAATTGATTTAAGAATTTTGTCATTGATGGTTTATAGCTCTCGGAATCAATTAGCATTGCAAATCCACGAAGAAGAATCTCAATATCCCTCATGTGTAAATTTGGTGTTTTGGATGGCGTTAGTTCTCTCCAAGCCTCTAATAAATTTATTCGATAAAGCATATCATAAAAATCAGAATGGAATAAACTTGTTCTAATTTCCTGAGGTTTTAAATTTACACCTCCTGAATTCAGTCGATTAAAAACTTCGAAAACTACAGAATGTCCATCATCTGGAGTATTTTGTTTAATAATTATATTTCTTATTGTTCTTAAATCAAATGTGGTCCTGTCGTCGTCGTCCAGTGTAGCATAATTAAGTTTAGAAAACCTGTTAGTTTGGTTGGGTTGTGCTGTAGAAAGTTTAAGATTGAAATCAGTGAAATATTCGTTGCTGTGCAAAATTTCATCCGGAATTCCTTTATTCTCATCGAAAATAGTTCTCAACTCTAATCTTTTATCTTTTCGAGGAAATCTTTTTTTAACAAAATAATAGATCGTCATATATCTTTGCTGACCGTCTATAACAATAAATTTATTTTTACCTTCTTCATAAAGAAAAATTTGAGGTATTGGAATACCGATTATTATTGATTCAATTAATTTTGAAGCTCTTTTAATGTCCCAAACGTAATTCCTTTGAAAACCAGGTATTTTGACTATCCCAGAATCTATAAAATCAAATAAGGTTTTTATATTGAAATCATTAGGCGAGGCTGAGATGTCATATTCTGTAAAACTAATATCTTCATTATCTGAGGTATCATCTTCAGATGATTCGTACCATTCAAATTCTTGATCTAAATCTATATTGTCTCCCATTTTTTATTTTATTTTTTATTAAATTTTTCTGTTAATTATGGTTATGGAGTAGTGTGAATAGGGACTCCGATTTCTCAGTTAGGACATTTCCTTTCGGGTTTCTATAATTACACTTTATAGGAAGTACTCGTAATTTATTACGAGTTGATGTTCTTCCTTGGGCATGATTAAACACCATATTCAACAAGTTTATTTTTAATTATTTCTTTAATATTATCAATTACAAAAGGATTTTGTTCTTGCACACTAATTCTTAAGCGCTCTGCTGTATCATCCGAACCGGTATCTCCTGTTATTAATTGGTTAGTTGCACGAATATGGTTTACATATTGTTTCTTTTCTATTGGAAAGAATGTTGCAATCCAATCAATATCATTTTCAGGAAATTGTTTTTGAGTAATAGCTGCAATCTGATATAAATTTTCCTCATTGATCCACGTTTTTGATAGCAATTGTTCTATCCAATGAGAAATCTTATTATTATGTGCGATTCTTATTCGAGACAAATCAGAAATTGCAATAAAGTATATTGGCGATTCTTCCTCGTCTCTATAAAGATTCAAATAGTTATCTTCGATTTTTACTTCTATCATTTACAAAAAACTTTATAAGTTTTAATCTCTTTATTTCTTTAACAAAATAAAATTAATAACCTGTTCAGTCCTTGGAACCACTCCAACTATCCAACTATCTCTTAGGTGGAGTTCGTTTGTGTGGATCAACTGGAACCGTTTTCGGTCCAGGTTTCGGTGCATTAGGATTTTTTCTTGGAGTTGGTGACGGTGTGGATCTTCTGTGTGGTTTTACAGGTACTGTCTTTTTTGCCATGATTTTTATATTAAATTAATTGTCCCTCAATTTATCCCACACTCCCTTCAACAATTTCAATCTCCTCCTCCGTCAACCCATAAAGCTCATAAACGAGATGGTCGATTTCTGCTTCTAAAGAAGAGAGGTCGGTGGCGGGGTCTTTTTTTTTGGTTTCTATTAAATTTTCAACACTTGCGGTTACGTTCTCTCTATCCTTTATGGAACCTTCAACTATTGGAATTTGCCCAAAATATTTCCAAATTAACTGGAAACCATTTTGAATTGCAGTGCAGTATTTTGAAATTAACCACCAACCTAGTCGTGAATTTAGAATACCTAGTAAAACCTTATCGTCCGTTGGAATTATCCACATCGAGTTATTACAGTACATGCCCGAATCGTCATAAACAAAACATGGTTTTACCTGAAAAACCTGATACATAATTTTTGGTTTTTCAAACTCTTTATAATAATCACAGGCTCGAAGTTCCCAGAAATAATCTCCTTTATCTCCTCTTTTTTTTGCTTTGGCTTCGTAGGCTTGCAAGTGGGTCAAAATTTCTGGAAATTCCATCTCTATCCATTCCTCAGGAGAAAGCTCTCCTCGGTTTGCATCAGTAAATCCTTTTCCGAACTTTATTAACCATTTCGATGGAGTAACTGGTGAATATGATTTTGCTTCCCTTCCTTGAAGAAATTCATGTAAATGAGCTTCACTCTTTGAATTTTTAGAAATTATTTCTTCAGCTTTACTTTTGTCAATGACAAAAGCTTCAGATAACCCTGTTAGCACACCTCTTTTCGCACCCTCATGAAGAAAATCTTCTAATTTTTTTCCTTTGGACTTGATCTTATTTAGTAGTTTCTGATCCTCTACACTTGATATAATCCAAGTTTCTGAAGTAAGTCTACTTTGTTCAAATCTGCCGCGAATGGACCTTACATAATTTGAAAAGTTATTCTTAAATTCTGTATCCTTTATTGCTACAGTTTGAAAATGTGAAGACGGCTCAAATTTTTGTGCTATTAAGATACAAGGATAGGTAGTTGCTCCATCAAAAATCTGAATATCTCCGAAATCTATAATTTCCAAAAGGTTATAAGTCAAAAAGAACTCCCGGGCGGCCTGTCCATATCCTGCCTGCATAAATTTGTTAGGCATGATAAATGTGAATGTTCCACTTTCCCTAAGTATTTGAAATCCTTTTTCAATGAAGAAAATATAGATATCAGCTGTTCCTGAGTAAAGACTAAAATTCCCTTTGAAAAAATTTTTAAATTCCTTCAATTCCTCCTGCCGTATGTAAGGCGGATTCCCAATCACCACATCAAAGCCCACATAATCCCCGTTGTCATCCAGCACTTCGGGAAATTCAAAGCGCCACTCAAAGGCGTTTTCATAGATCTTGTTGTCTTTGATCTCCTGTATCTGGGTTTCCAGTTTTTTACTCTCTTTGGAGAGCTTGTCCAGCTTTTTGTTCCAGGCGGCTTTTTCCCTTTTTGACTGCTCAAACAGCTGGGTCTGGTTGGCCATTAAAAAGATCTCGCCTTTTACCTTTTCCAGCCTTTTCACCTTGGGGTCATTGGTAGAGATCTCGCTCCTAAAATCGTTCTTGATGTCGTGGATGATCTTTTCCATCTCCCGCTTCTGCTCCTTGTTGTGGGCGTTGCGGTAAGTGTCCACCGCCACGCGGTAGCTGTCAATGCTCCATTTGCTGTCCTTAAGCGCCTTGCTTAAGTCGGCATCCAGGTCAAAACGCGAGATGAGGGAGTTGCCGCATTTGATGTTGATGTCGATGTTGGGGAGGGTTTCGAGGGCCGGTGGAGCTTGGGCCCCGCCTTGTTCTCGATACAGTCCGACTGACGTCGGACCACTCGAACTGACGGCGTGGCTCGAACTGACGTCGTTCTTATAGTAGGCGCTTTTCAGCAGTTCGATCCACAACCGCAGGCGGCAGATCTTGACGGAGTTGGGGTTGATGTCTACTCCAAAAAGGCAATTTTCGATGATGTTCTGTTTCTCGTGGAAAAGAGCCTCCTGCACCCGCTGGCTTTCCTTTCCGGAGGGGTTGTATTCAAACAGCTCTCCGTCTTCATCGGTCACAATGAGTTCGTCGTTGACCACTTCCACCTGGTATTCCTTCAGCCTTCTTCCGAAGCGATCCTGCAGGATATTCAGGTCATTCTTGATGGCGATCATCTCATTGAGCGCCGAAACCAGGAAATGTCCGCTCCCTACCGCGGGATCACAGATCTTCAGGCTGTTGATGAGCTCATTGGCTTCCTGCCGGTCTTCTATTTTATCATAAAGCGCATCCAGGTCCTTGCAATCCCAGCCTTTAGTCTCATTAAATTTCTGTACCACAGCTTTCCTGATGGTCTCGCGGCACATGTACATGGTGATAAAGCCGGGCGTAAAGAAAGAGCCGTCCTTATAGCCGTTGATCTTCTCAAAAATAAGCCCCAGCACCGAGGCGTTGATGAGCGTCTTGTTGTCTTCCTGTATGGTCTCGCCGCCTTCACTGCTAAAGTCGTAGGCGTTGAGGAACTCGAACAGGTATTCGAGCGCGTTGAGTTCGCCGCTGCGTTTTTTGCCTTTCTTATCTTTCAGCACGGTGGCGCTGTAGATGGGCAGCGTCTTGTCATCGCGCAGGTTGCTTATGAACAGCGTGGCGTGCTCAATATCTGTAGGCTCAAACAGCGAAGAGTTGAGATATGGTACCTTCTCAAAAAGGGCTTTTACGTCTTCATTTCTTTCAGAATACTGCCGCGCCAGCACCTGAAAGAACAACGAGTTAAGGTCGTCATAGTTGTGGATCCTGTCGAGGCTGAGGAATTCATAGGATTTATCGCCTTTGTGATAGGTGAGGAGCTGGGCTTCGAGCAGCTTCAGAAACAAGATCCTGTTGAGCCAGGTAATGCTTAGTTCCAGCCCTACGGAAAAAAGGCGTTCCTCATGCGTATCGCCGAACTGCGACGGCTGCTCCAGCCGCCCGATCTTATCCATGCTGTCCAGCTGAATGATCGCGTTCTCGAGAAAAGAACCCGTATTCCGTTGCCCGTCCTTCTGGCGTTCAATGATCTTCTTGCCGCCCTGCTTGGTTTCGGTTAAACCGATGATGTGCAGCAGTTCGCCATAAAAACGTTTGTCCAGGCTGTTACTGTCATTCAAAAATGGCAATTTCAGCAGGTGTTCCGGAGAGAGCAGTTTAAAGAGCGCGATGAGCTTATTGTCGTCCTTCGGATTATTGTTCCGCAGTGGTTTATCGTAGTTCCGTATATCGAAGTACGTGAATTCCACTTCCTGCTGCATTTCAGCAATAAAGGGTTCCGCGATCTCCTTGTAGAAGAAGTCGGTCGTTTTCCCGGCCAGCCTTCCGGCTTCAAAATCGGTAAACTGAGCGACTAATTTTTTGTTCTGCGCAAAGGCCTTTTCAAAGAAGTTGGCGTCAAAGATGAACCACTCGTTAATATTGGTCGCCACCACGTATTTCACCTCGAGGTTCTTGTGCGTGATGCGCTCCCGCAGGTAATACAGCACCAGCTCCTGAAATGCCTTGCAGTTGATCTTCTCGCGGCTAAGCATCTCTGCCCGGTTGGTGGGCTTTTTTGCTTCAATAATAACGCCGACGCTCGTCTTTGCCTTGTTGCCGTTATGGATGACAAGATCTGTGCGACCTTTGGTATTGATAAAGTGGTTAGGGTGGTACCAGGTTCTCTTAAGGAAATCGGTCACAAGGTTCTTGTGAAATTCTTCAGACTCTGTTTCGTTGGTCCTGTCAAGTAGTTCGATAAGGTTCTGCTTGAACTGTTCTATCTCAGAGCGATTCGGCTTAACCTTTAAATAAGCTTTATTAAGTGCCTTACGTGGTTTTAGTATATGGAAATTCCCTGAGTTGATCGCCTGTTCCGTCTGCATGCAGAAATTGGGGGTTAGTTTGAGACATATACCTGTAGGGGGAGGTTTCTATCTATTTTGTTAACAAGGTCTTAAAAATAGAAAAAATTTTGTGTTTTACAGGCAACTTTTTAAATAATTAAAGGATGAATACCTTGCTCTTTCAGCGGATGTTTTTATAGAGATGGTTTGAATTTCCTCTTTTTACATACATCAATATAAATTCAAGATTTTGTGCTAACCGCTTTATGATGATTTTTTTTAGATTTTATTTTTGATAGGTTGAAAGAATGGATTTTTTTATTATTTTCATTATCAATTAATTAGTGGGTGGTCTCTGTTCAAAAGTGGATTTATTTCCCAGATGAATTCCCTCTCGAATTAGATACCAGAATGAAAAATATGTGCTAGTTGATCAATCGACCTCTCCCCAGAACATATACTTCAAACTTTTGACATTTTCCGTCCTTTTTTAAAAAGGAATTAAACTTTGATGAGCAGAAAGTATTCTGCCATTATAAGTGTGTGGTTGTGAATTCAGGAAGGGAACCTTTCGGGTAATTTTAAGTGAAATTAAATTGATGATTTTTTCATTTTCAAAGTAGGAGATGCTTTGTACTCATTATTATGTTTAGAACCACTTATTTCCCGGAGCACCGGCAGCTGGATCAAATGGACTGTGGACCAACTTGCCTGAAAATTATTACAGAATTTTATGGAAGGAATTATTCATTGAATTACCTCAGGGACATTTCTTCTCTTCAGAAAGGAGGGGTGTCCTTAGAAGGGCTGTCTGAGGCTGTAAACAAATTAGGAATGTCTTCTGTGGCAATTAAAGCAGGTTTTCAAGAACTTTTAAAGGAAGTGCCTCTGCCTGCAATTGCGCATTGGGAGGGGAATCATTTTTTGGTGGTATATAAAACAACTTCCAGGTTCATTCATGTTTCAGATCCTGCATTAGGAAAATTGAAATATACCCACAAGGAATTTGTCAGGAAATGGGGGCAGAATTCGGACAAAGAAGGAATTTTGCTGCTGGTGGAAGAATCTGGATTGTATGAAGTGGAGAATCATCTTCACAAAAACTATAAAGGTATCTCCTTTTTGATTGCATATCTTAAACCCTATTCATCTTTTATTGGACAGGTTTTGCTTGGATTAACGGTGACCTCTCTTATTCAGTTAATTCTTCCCTTTCTCACTCAAACACTAGTCGACCAGGGGATAAATTATGAAAATGTTGAATTTATAAACCTTGTGCTTATTGCTCAGGTTGTTCTTTTCCTTACGTTGTCTTTTATTGAAATAATCAGAGATTGGGTTTTGCTACATATTAGTACCAGGATTAATATAAAAATGATTTCTGATTTTCTTGATAAGCTTCTAACATTACCAGTTTCCTTTTTTGATTCTAAAACTACTGGAGATTTTATGCAGAGGTTAAATGATCATAGTAGAATAGATGAATTTTTGGGTGGAAGGTTCCTTACAATACCTTTTGACCTCTTTAGTATTATCTCATTCGGAATTGTACTTAGCCTTTTTGATCGTAATATTTTTCTAATTTTCTTTTTGGGTTGTTCTGCCTTTATTGGATGGTCGCTTCTTTTTATGAAAAAGAAGGAAATTTTGGACCACAGACTTTTTAATTTTTATCGACAAGAACAATCCATTTTACTGCAAATCTTCAAATCTGTGGTAGAGATAAAGCTCAATAATTCAGAAGATCGAAGGAAAACTGAATGGGAGAAAATCCAGATTGAGCTGTTTCTCTTAAAGTCGAAACTATTAAAAATTGATCAGCTTCAGATTAACGGTGGCCGGGCTATTAGGGAGCTAACTCAAATCTTTATTATTTTCTGGTCGGCTAAATCGGTAATTGCTGGAGAGATCACCCTTGGTACAATGTTAGCCATTCAGTTTATCATTGCCAGTATAACCGTTCCTTTAACCAATTCTATTTATTTTGTATTAGGTCTTCAACATGCTACCCTTTCTTTGGAAAGATTATCTGAGATCCATAGTCAGAGGAAGGAAGATCAAAACTTGCCACCCAGATCAGTTATTGTAAAAGGGGATCTAAAGTTAAATGAGCTAAGCTATAAAATAAAAGAAGCTGGAACAGAATACCTATTAAAGGATATTTCGGTGGTTATCCCCCAAGGAAAAGTAACGGCAATTGTCGGCCCAAGCGGTTCTGGAAAAACCACTCTATTAAAAGTTTTACTTAAACTTTATGAACCTTCTAAGGGTTCTATTGAAATAGAAGGACAGGATTTAAAATATATATCAGCTGCTGATTGGAGAAACCTATGCAGTACAGTACTTCAAGATGGAGTATTGTTTTGTGATAGTATAGAAAGAAATATTACAGAATCCAGATCTGGAGAACCCACCGACTGGCAAAGAATGTCTGTTGCTATTAAAATGGCCAACCTTTCGAGCTTAATAGAAAATTTGCCTCTAGGCTTTGAAACCAAAATTGGGGAGCAGGGCCAATTATTAAGTGGAGGTGAGAAGCAACGGTTAATGATTGCAAGGGCAATTTACAAGGATGCTAATTATTTGTTTTTTGACGAAGCTACGAGTTCCCTTGATTCTGAAAATGAAAAAGTTATTTCGGAAAATTTAAAAACATTTTATGGGAATAAAACGGTCATTATTGTCGCCCATAGACTTTCTACTGTTAAAAATGCTGACCAAATACTGGTTATGAATAATGGTTCTCTTGTAGAAAAGGGTACGCACTCCGAATTAGTTGCCTCAGAGGGGGTTTACCACAGCCTTATAAAAAATCAACTCTAAGTTCGATAAAATGGAAAATGCAAAAATATTCCAAAGGATTTATGAAGAGCCGTCCTGGTTTTTTAGATGGGGAACTTGGGTAATTACCTTATTCTTTTGCATCCTGATTACTTTATCCTTTTTTTTCTCCTACAATGAAGTGACAAGTGGAAAAATTATAATTACATCCGATAATCCATCTGTTTATGTTCAGGCAAATCACACCGGAAGACTACTTGATTTTCAGTTAGATATAGAGGATTCAGTTTTGAAAGATGAAGTCTTGGCCGTTATAGAAAATCCCGCTTCCAAGAAGGATATTGATTTCCTTAAGAAACAGCTTCTTTCGAATAAAACCGTCTTAAGTACTATGGGGGAACTTGGCTCTCAGTTTCCCCTTTCCCTAAGTTTAGGTAGTTCTATACAACCTTTTTACACGGACTTTCTGAGAGTGTATCAACAAATAATTATGGATGGTGCTTTGAGAGATGATAAAGTACTTAAAAGACAGCTGTTAGGCCAACAAGATGCACATAATATTTCTGTGCAGACAAAAGAAAAGGAGTTGAAGTTGTTTCAAAAAAGTATGCAAATTGTTCTTGAGAACTATAATCGAAACGAAATCCTGTTTCAAAAAGGAATTATATCTAAACGTGATTTTGAAACTGTCGAAAAAGAGCTGAATGATGAGCAAACAAAAATGAATGTTATAATGAATGAGTATAAAGTTCTTCTAACTCAAGAGGGTGACTATATAAATAAAGAAAACCAGTTAACAAATATCTATATAAGGAACAAAAATACTCTTGATATGGAGCTTTTAATGGCCCATCAGGAACTTTTAAATTCGATTAATGACTGGGAAAATAAATTTGTCCTAAAGAGTCCTATTACCGGGAAGGTTTCTTTTGTAGATGAGTGGGGCAAAATATCCAGAGTGTCTTCTGGAGAAATTGTGTTTACAATAAGTCCACTCCAAAAACAGAAACTAGTGGGTAAGGCAGTTGTTCCAGGAGGAAATGCAGGCAAATTGCGAATAGGCCAAAAGGCTATCATAAGATTAGACAATTATCCTCCCCGGGAATGGGGAACAGTGAATGTCACAGTTAAGAATTTTGCACAAATCCCTGGAAGGAGTGATGACTTTCTCAGTGTAGTGTACTTCGAAATCCCTGATCTAACAACCTCATACGGTAAAACTCTTGAATTCAAGCAAGATCTTTCTGGTAAAGTTGAAATAATACTGGATGAATTTTCATTGATACAGCGGATATTCTATCAGTTCCGAAACTTGTGGTATAATTCAAAAACTTAGTGCTTATGAACAGTATAGATTGGAAAGGGGGAATTATAGCCTGCATTGTTGTGCTCTCATTGTCGTATTTAGGATTTAGTCAAGAACAAGCCTCACAACTCTCCTATGGTGACCTTCAAAAATTGGAAGAAGAGGCTTATAGCGAAAACAAATTTGAAAATCTGAGAAAGTTAATCCAGATTCATGCGGGGAAGGCTCGTAAAGAAGGAAACTCCATTGAAGTGGCAAGGGCTTTTTATTACCGAATTGTAATAGAGGAACCAGAAGTAGGAATTGCATATGCCGATTCAATAATATCTGTTACTAAAAATTCTGAACATAAAAATTACCCAACATTGGGGTACATTTTAAAGGGGAGTATTCAATATGGAGAGGGAAGAGCTCAGGCTGCACTCGCCAACTATCTAAATGCTTATAATCTTTCGATTGAAAAGGAAAATTTGGAACATCAAAGGGAAGTTTCCTTAGCAATAGCTGCAATTAGAAATATTAATGGGCAACATTCTGCAGCTGCTGAACTTTACAACGAGACGCTCCGGCTTTTACAAAAACAGAATGATTATGAAATCACACACTACGAGGATTACATTATTTTACTTTTTAACTTATCCCTTACTCATATCCGACTATCCCAGTTCGATTCAGCCAAATTCTATATAGATCAAGGGTTCAGGGTTTCCCTGAACTCCAAGGATAAGCTCAACTTTCAGGATTTTGTGCTAGTAGATGCACAACTTAATTACTATTTAAAAGATTATCAAAAAGCAAAGGATACAATCCTGCAGTATTTGACTTTTTTAAATGGAACCAATAAGGCAATAAAGCTTTACTATTTGGGTAAAATAGAACAAAAACTAGGAAATAAGTCGCGGGCGACTGAATATTTTTTAGAAATAGATTCTATTGTGACAAAAACCGCGGACCCCTTTAATGAAATTAAAGATGTTTACCAGCAGTTATTAATACATTCAAGTATGGAGAAAAACCCCAGGGAGCAAATTTACTATATTTCAAAACTTATCTATTATGACAGTATTCTGTCCACAGAACAGCAGGAAATAACCAATCAGGCAATTGTAGCTTATGATATTCCTTATTTAAAGCATCAGAAGAAGAAAGCAGAGGAAGAACTTAGAATAAAATCTGTAGCCATTACTGGAGTAGGTGCATTGGCTTTCATTGCTACTTGTTCTGGCTTATTTTTTTATTATAGGAACCAGAAAATTAAGTTTAAGCTTAAACAGCTTTTAGACGATAGTACACAAGAAAAAAAATTTACAAGAGGGGACGTTGAACATCCAATTTCTATTCCGGATGATATCAGGATGAATATTCTAAAAAAGCTTGAGGAGTTTGAAGAAAATGGATTGTACCTGAGGAAAGAAATTGATATGTCAATTCTGGCTCAGGAGTTTGGAACTAATACTTCGTACCTATCCATTGTCATTAATCATTATAAAAAAATGACATTTCCAAATTATTTAAAAGATCTAAAAATATCGTTGGCAATATCAAGACTAAAAAAAGAGCCAGATTTGTTAAAATATAATTACCAGGGACTTGCAGAAATTTTTGGATTTAAAACAGCAGATTCTTTTTCAAAGGCTTTTTACAAAAAGACTGGAGTATACCCTTCAAGTTTTTTAAGCGAGTTAAAAAGCCGAAAAGGAGACCTTCGTTTATAAATGCACGTCTTAAGGTCGTTGTTTAGTGAGAAACTTTGATTTTAATTTACTTCGATTATTAACCATTAAAAATTGTTATTATGAAAAAATCAGTTAAAGATTATCAAGAAAGAGCTCTGGGTAATTTGGGCAATGTTAGAGGTGGGGGAGAAGATTCACCCATAGATCGAGATAAAATTAAATTTCCTAAAAACGGGAAAAGGTAATTTTTCGACTGTAACTAACCGGGACCCGAATTTAAAAGTTCGGGTCCTTAATTAATTCGATATGAAATTCAAACATGTCTTCTTAACTCAAAATTTTCTACTGCTGTTTCTCACCTGTTGGGGGCAGCAGCACAAGAAAACTGAACCGTCGTATCCTGCAATAGAACAACAAAATCAATCGCAAGTTTTTTTTGGGATAGAAGTTGTAGACCAGTATGCAAATTTATCTAATTTAGATAATGATGATGTTATTTCATGGCTTAATATTCAGGATTCTATAGCGGAAGCATATTTTCATTCAGAGGATTTATATAAGGATTATCTTGAAAGATTCCGAGACACCGAATCTGAAAATAATGCTGCTATAAGTATGGTGAGAATGAGTGAAAATGGTCATTATTTTTATCTTAAAAATCATGAAATTACAGGGGTTGACAAGCTTTATTTTCGGCAGAATTTGGAAGCTCCGGAAATTGAATTATTTGATCCTACCTTATATGGTGATATAACTTATCTTAACCCTTCATGGTCAGGAGAATATATAGCCATAGGTTTTGATGCAGGAGATGGGTTCTCTTCCAAAGTTTATATTCTAGAGGTTGATTCCAAGGAACTTTTTGATAATGTACTTACTAATATAAATCCCGATTTTGGAGGAATAGAATGGTTGCCTGATGATTCAGGGTTCATCTATTTATATTTCCCAGTAGTAGACCAAAATAAAATTGGGTTTAAAAAGAATGCATACTCTGTTCTTCAAAATTTAACTGATAATTTTGATAGACGTTTTCCAATCTTTGGAAGTACTACCAACTTAAAAATTTCTCCTCAATTTTTTCCAAAAGTTAAAATTGGATCAGGAGAGAATTCATACGCAATTGGTTATGTGGCTAATTCAAATGATTTTTATGATGCCTATATTACTCAAATTTCTGATTTAAAGAAAGGTAACCCCATTTGGAAACCATTTTTTAAAGAGGGACATAGAGTTTATTTTGATCAAGGAGAAATTCGAGGAAACAATTTTATTTTTAGACAGGAGTCTGAAGCGGGAAATCGTATTGGTTTGACCAATATTGAAAATCCGAATTTTAAAGCACCTTTTATATTGGCTGAAGGAAATAAAGAGTCTCCTATTTCAAAATTTGCAGTAACTAAAGATAAAATTTACTATACTAGAACAAGATATGGAGTTGAAGTATCTCTATATGAACTAGATACTTTAAACGGCGATATCCCAATAAATCTACCCTATATTCCAGGATATTTGTCTTTTTTAGATGAGTCTCAGAAAAACAATGAGCTTATAATTGGTATTGACGGATGGACTTCGGACTATGCCAGGTATATAATAAAGGAGGCAGGAATATTCAGAGAACCTCTCCTTGAGGAACCTGTTCTTTCTAAATATGAAGATTTAATATCAAAACAGATCATGGTGTCTTCACATGATGGGGAGGAAGTGCCCTTATCTCTGGTTTATAAGAAAGGAATTAAAATGAATTCAAAAAATGAAGTATTCATTTATGTTTATGGTGCCTATGGTGAGAATATGAGTCCGTTTTACTCTCCAATTTTTCTTGATTGGGCTAATAGGGGAGGGATTTTGGCATTTCCACATGTGCGTGGAGGAGGAGAGAAAGGAAAGGAATGGCATAAGGCCGGTATGAAGGATTTAAAGTACAATTCTTGGAAAGATTTGAATTCTTGTGTACAGGCCCTTATAGATTTAGGCTTTACTCAAAAAGGTCTTATTGCTCTTTACACTTCCAGTGCAGGAGGTATTACTGGAGGTATGGCAGTGAATGAGCGTCCTGATCTTTATTCTTCTTTTATAGCAGAAGTACCCAGGCTTCATCCCTTCGGTTTGGAATCTTCCAGCACAGCTAGCAGTTCAAGTTACCTTGAATATGGAAGCATAAAAGACAGTGTTGAATTTATGGGGTTACTTAATATGGATCCATATTTGAATATTAAAGATGGAGAATATCCTGCCACTCTAATAATGCCCAGTTATAAAGATGACCGAATTCCATTGTGGGACAGCGGAAAATACATAGCTAAACTTCAACGAGTCAACAAATCCGGCTCGACAGTTTTATTGGATATAGATTTTGAAAATGGGCATGAGAATTATAGAGAATTTGATGATGTAGTTAAACAGTACAGTAAGATATTTTTCTTCGCTAAATCTAATATGGTTAAATAACTTAATTTAAGTGTCAAACTCTCTGGTCCCGATTTATTAAAGCTTAGCCTTTATAAACCGGGACTACTCTTTTATAAATGAATCTGAAGGTGTTTTTTTTAAGGTTGCAAATTGTCTGAAATTTAGAGGATAGAATCTAAATCATAGAGATGGAACCTTTTTTTAATAAAGAGAAATTTGAACTGGAGGTTCAGGCTATTGAAAAAGGTTCTGGCAAAAGACTAGAAACATGCTTAAAGGTGATCAGGTTTTGTCATCAAGTTTTGGAGAGGTATCGGGCTACGGTCATTAAAGACGGTTTTGCAAATCTCACCTCAGAGATTAATTTCTTTAAACATCAGAAACAGATTCCGCAAGAAACTTTGGTTTACTATTCTTTATTGAAAGCTTATGAATTAGAAGTTCCAACAGAGGAAATTCAAAAGAAAGAGTTCATAATTTCCAGTATGCAAGCTCTCTTCAAATTTGACTCGGCCAATCTTGAGTTCAAACAATATGTCGAACTGGATGCCGAATACCTGGATGAAGTGTACTATACCCGCAAATTTTATAACGTTTCCTGGTCACCAGTTCATTTGTATTACCGGGATCCGGGTTTTAGCTCATCGAGGGATCTATTATTGAGTGAGTTAAGAGCAAATAAGAGTTTTCTTAAGTTTCTTCATGAGGAGCTCAATACACGATCCATCGAATTAAAGCACGCAGGGAAGCTAAAGTGGACTTCTTCAAAGGTGGCTTTAACTGAATTAGTATATGCACTTCATCAGAGCGGTGCCCTTAACAATGGCAATATAACATTGAAAGAGATCGTGGAGGAATTCCAGACTTTTATGGGTTTCGATCTGGGAGATTACCACCATACTTTTGTGCGTCTACGGGAGCGTTCCCAGCCATTAAAATTTTTGCACCTGATCAAAGAACGACTCGCTGAAAGGATGGAGGAGTTAGATCAATAAAAGAGCCAAGGTAAAGGCAACTTGGCTTTCTCTGTTTTTATAATAATACCAAACATTCTACAATAGAAATGTACTTTTTTTAGTCGAAATGTATTCTCCAGGGGCAAGTTTTTCTACAGAAATAAAAGAGGCAGCTTGGATACACCTTGGCGAATTAATTTAGGAATGGGTGGCATATTTGTTCCAGATAACTTTAAACCGCGGTATTTGAAGTGGTTAAATTAAAAACAACACGTTATGCCAACATCCATTATTACCACAGATGATTTAAGGGAGTTCAAAATGGAACTCCTGGAAGAGATCAGGATTCTGCTTACAGAGCAGGGACAGCAAAGACCAAAAAAGTGGCTTAAGTCTAATGAGGTTATTAAAATGCTGAAGATCAGTTCCAGCACTCTCCAAACCTTTCGAATCAACGGGATCTTACCTTTTACAAAAATAGGAGGGTTGATCTATTATGATTCTGGAGAAATCGAAAAACTGCTTGAGAAAAATAAGGTAGTGAATATTTAACCTGGTGCATTATGAATTACATTCTTCACCTTAATGCTGTCATGAAAAGCTTCTCTGAGGATTTTCGTTTGAACCCAACCCATATAAGTTTATATATGGCCCTCTTTCAATTCTGGAATCATAACCACTTTTCAAAAGTGATTTACATAAACAGGGAGGAAGTAATGAAGATGTCCAAGATAGGTTCTATGAGTACCTATCATAAATGTCTTAAGCAGCTTCATAAGTGGGATTATATCCATTATATACCCACTCATAACCCATTCAAAAACAGTCAGATCAAGTTCGTCAAATTTGAAACAAGCTGTGGAACAACTACTGGAACAAGTAGTGGAAAGAGCAGTGGTGAGACAGATGTAAGAGTAGTGGAAAAAGCTCCGGTATCTAAAATAAAACAATTAAAACAAACAGAAAATAATTTAAAGAGGCCACAAAGCAAGCACGAAGTCATAAATTTTTTTAAGGAAAAAAAATGGTCATTATTCGAAGCTGAAAAATTTTACTGTCATTATGAAGCAGTTGGATGGAAGATGGGTGGAAAAATAGAAATTTTCAACTGGCAGGCAGTCGCAGAAAAATGGGTACTGAGAACAGATGAGCTGGAAATAAGATCTGGTTTAACGAAAACAGGTGTTAGGGTTGATAACCTACAGATCAAAAAGAAAAAAAATTATGGAAAACCGCTTTGAAATACAGGAGGGAGGTAATTCATATTGTCTTGCATCCAGGAGAGGGAAACAACTTTTTTACGATTTCCCAAAAATCTTAGTTTACCTCGAGGCCAAAGGTAAATTACTTTTCGGCAAGGAGTTCAGGATTTATGAGGAGGATAAGGAGATCCTTTACCGGCTTAGTAATTATTTTATAAAAGATATTGAGAAATGCAAGAGTTTTGGAGTAGATCCTGCGAAGGGACTGCTTATCTCCGGACCGGTAGGTTGTGGTAAGACCAGCATCATGAAATTGCTTCCCCATATTGTTCCTTTTGAAAGGAAATACGAAATGATTCCCACCAGGAATGTAATTTTTTCCTTTAACCACATAGGGTACAAAGCCGTTGAAGACTATGGCAACAGCGGGTTTTATTGTTTTGATGATCTTGGAATTGAACCCCAGGGCAGGTTTTTTGGACAGGACTGTAATGTTTTGGGGGAGGTTCTTCTTTCGCGATATGAAATTTACCTCAAGCACAAGGTGAAGACCCATGGCACTACTAACCTCAATGCTGATGAAATAGAAGAACGGTATGGTTCGAGGGTTAGAAGCAGAATGCGGAGCATGTTCAATCTGATTGCCTTTAGTGAAAAAACAGAAGATAAACGCAAATAAGAAAATTATGAAAGTCGCCACTTTTAATATGGAAAATATCTTCTTCAGGGATGAACGCCTGATAAAGAACTGTGTGAGTCATTGTCTTTCCAGTTGGATGGAAGAATTTGAGTTATTGATGAGCAAAGAGTCAAGGGTGCAGAATAAGTATGTAAGAATGAGAGAATTATCTTTTCTGCTGGGCTTTCACAAGTCTGCCCTGGAACCATACGTGATCTTGCGAAGAAAGGCGGGGCAGCTTTACATGAAAAGAAGGACAGGTATGCCTGAGCTTAAAGCTTCGTCTTTTACAGGGTGGAATGGGTGGATCAAACTCTGTTCCCGGCCAATTGATGAAGTTGCAGTTCTGAACAAGGCAAAGTTGATCACAGATGTGAACCCTGATATTCTTGTGGTTCAGGAAGTAGAAGACCGGCAGTCTCTTTTAGATTTTAATAACCATTTTTTACCTGAGGAAGTGAAATTTTCAAATATTTACGTTTTGGGGGGCAACGACCAGTTTGGGAGAGAGATGGGGATCATGAGTAAGAAGGACTTTAAAATATTGTCCTCCAGTAACTACCCAAATAAAATATTAAAATCCGGGCAAGTCCTTTTTGATCAGGATTTTCAGGTTTATGAGGTTGGAAGAGGGAAGGAAGAAAAAGTCACCATTTTTTCAGCTTGTTTTAAAGAGCAGGAGAAGCAGAGTGATGCAGCTTTTTTGCTCCGGAAGAAACAGGCAGAGAAAGTAGCTGAGATTTATGAGCAGAAACGCGGAGAGGGTAATGAACTTATCATAGTTGCAGGAACATTTAATACTCCCTCTTATTGCGATTCCCTGAGTCCTTTACTGCGGGGCACCGATCTTAAAGAAATAAAGAAACACAAAACCTTTAATGTAGATCTGGACGAAGGTAAAGATGCAGGTTATTTTAGCCTTGGAGCTTATCGAATGGGTGTGAATACAAGGCAAAGGGATTATTTACTGTTGTCTCCTGCAATTTTTAATGGTGTAATAGCTTCGGGACTTAACAGGAAGGGAATTTATCCTTCAAAAAATGATCAATACAGGATATATAGCTCTGTAACTTCTGAGCAGAATCAAGCGAGTTCTCATCCCCTGATCTGGATAAATTTCTAAGACATGGAATATTTCCAACCTATAAGTAGGAGATATTCCTAAACCTGTATTAACTTTGGAAGAAAATTTTATTATGTTGGATTCCCCGCTAAGAGAGAGTGGTCGCAAAGACTTCCATCCAAAAGAGGCCATTGAGGAAAGTATCAGAGGGGTCGAATATGACTTCTACTACACAGGTAAAAAAATGGGTTCAGGAAAACAGATTGAACTTCATATAACAAGTATTGTAAGGGATTGGGAAGAGAACGTGTTCATTAGAAAATCCTGGTACCATGGTAACAGGGAAACTTGGAAAAACTGCATTAAGAACCATGTGAAACAGCATTTGACGGACCTTAGCACAGGGAGGGTGTTGGTAATGAGCCTTATGCGGGATTTTGTAATAAGAGAGGAACACTTTAGAAAGTGGGAAAGTTACAATCCTGTTTATTATAAAAGATATAATAAATTAGAAGGAAGATAATCCTTTTAAAAAGGAGGGGTACAGGTTTTAAGAGTTCCTGAAATTACCGAATTAGGCAGGACTTATAATAGGTTTACAGCCCTGGGGGCAGGAATAAACCAATCGGGAGAAATTGATCTGATAAAAATATCAGCTTATTCAGTTCAACTATCAATTGCTCTCTAATTCTTCTCTTATACTTTCCAGATAGGATATCTCCATCTCGCTATTAAAAAGGCAATCCTGATCTTCAGGGTTATTCTTAATCGTTTCGAGTAGTTCTTCGATCCTGTCGTAAATTTCCGTTAAGGCCATTTTAAAAATCTTTAAATCTGTTATTCCAATCAAATCAAAAACTTAACCAAATTAAAAATTTCGACCGGTTTATTTTTTTCTATCCATTTTGTCATTAAAGAATTATGAGGGATTTTCATTTTTTGTTAGATACTCAATAATTCTTACCCCCTAAAAGAGTTAAACTCTTTTTCTCCGGCTCCTCCAGAAAACTTTCCCTTCTAATTTTCTCATCGTATTAATTTTTAAATCAAATCCGATGAAAAAAACATTTTACGCCTGCCTTGGCACAATTCTTTTCTCCCTTCCTGCTTTGGCACAAATAGGAGGAATCGAAAACTCTGTTGATGATATTGCCACCACAATCAGGGCAGTATTCCCCATTATTCTTGGGGTGATCTTTCTTGTAGGTTTCCTGTTCAATGCGGGTCATTTTTTTGGAGAAAATGCTGACTTGAAGAAGGGGATCACCAGGGTATTGGTCTTTGTTCTAATTGCGGGTGCTGTAGTAGGAATCTTCACCTACCTCATAGGAATTGTAGTGTAATGAAGTGCTATGAGATCTATAGGAACATCAGGAAGAAGGCTCTTATTTATGGCCTATCGGTTCCGCTGTTTGCTCTGATGATGATGTTTATCATCGGCTCCATGCTGGTGATTATTTTCTCCTTCAGTTTTGCAATGATTATCACCGCTGTTGTCTTTAACCTGGTTGCTTATATTTTCCTTTCCAGGCTCACCGAAAATTCACAGCTGTTGAATTTCAGAAAAGTATTTCCGGCACTAATATCCAACAAAAAAATCTCAGGCCTTGACTATGAAGATTAATCTTTCAGAATATTACCCGATTGCTGACATCAGAGAGAATTTGGTTTTGGCAACAAACGGCAACGCCGTATTCTGTTATGAAGTAGACTTACCGGAGGTGTATTCCTTGTCAGAAAAAGACTTTGAGGATCTTCACGGGATCTGGTTCCAGGCGCTGCGCTCTCTCAGGCCGGGTTGTGTGGTTCACAAGCAGGACGTATACAGAAAGATGCATTATACATCCGAAGAACTTCCAAACGGTAGTTTTTTAGAAAAGGCGACTCATGATTATTTTCAGGGAAGGGAACACCTGGTTCATCGCTGTTTCCTGTTTTTCATCATTCCCAGGAATAAGGCGTTGAATAATTCCAGGTATGTAAATCCATTCATTAAAATTCCAAAGAAGATCCCTGAACAGCAGGAGCAAGAACTGGCGGAATTTCAAAGGGAGGTGAATGATGCCGTCGGCTTTATCAACAACAGCAAAAAACTGGGGGTATTTCCAATTGGAGAGGATACTATCCAGGATTTTTGCAGGTCCTATTTCAACGGCTTTAATGAAGATCTGAGTACCGATATTCTGCTGAACAAATCTCATTTACAGATTGGTCGGAATTTTTTCGAGGTGTTGGCCATCAACAGTGAGCTGTGTTTTGGAGAAGGATTACAGTCCAGTAAAACCAATGAGCATTTTACATCTGAAGATTTTGTTTTTCACCAGGGATTCCTGGACGGATTAGCCCTGGATCTCAACGAGAACCACATCATAAACCAGGTGATCTATATGGATGACAGGCAGAAGTGGCGGAAGATGCTGGAAAGTCGTACTGAAGAACTTAGGAAGAGCTCTAATTTTGGCAGCCAGAATAAAGTCATCCTCGAGAAGATCCAACATATTCTCCAACAGATCAATGAAGATGATAACTCCAGGGTCATAAGGGGCCATCTCAATTTGATTTATTGGGATGAGAGAGAGGCCGGGTTGGGCAGGATAGGTTCTAAAATTAAAACTGAATTCAAAGAACTGGATATAGTCCCCCATTTCCCCCTGGGAGAAGAACGGAAGAACTATTTCTTAAATAGTTTCTTCTGTTTCTCTTCCAATTTCTGTGACGGGGATTTGTTTGTCACCGATCTGAAACATGCTTTATGTCTGTACATCAACAACACCAATTACAAATCTGATATACAGGGAATCATTTTTAATGACCGACAGCATAATATTCCGGTATTAAAAGATGTGTGGGATGAGAAAAAGAAAAGAATAAAGGCAAGGAATTTTGCCATTTTTGCCCCTACCGGTGAAGGGAAGTCATTCCTGGCTAACAACATCTTAAGGCAGTATTTCGAGAGCGGGATAAGGCTGGTCATTATCGACCTGGGAGGCTCGTATAGCAAGTTTGCAAAGCTCTATCCTAAAGATCATCTCATCCTAAGATATGAGCAGGGTAAGAACCTCGGGATAAATCCTTTCTACATCGTCACTAATGAGGATCTGAATCCTCAGCACCTGGAAGATTTGGCTACTTTTCTGCTGGAGCTGTTTGCCTCGGGGGTGAAAATTTCCAAGGCACAGGAGGTAGCGATCAAGAAGATCATCCGGCACTATTACAAAGTCGTTCCTGGACCTTATTCGATGGAGACCTTCTATGACTTTATAGAAGCAAATCGCACTGACCTGTTGGTACACCTGCAAATTCATCCGGATTATTTCAGTGTGGACAATTTTCTTCACATCATGTCCGAATATGTTAAGGAGGGGCTTTACAGTTTCCTTTTTGAGATCCAGGAGGACCAGAGTTTTAGGATCGAAGAAAAAAGGCTGATTGTATTTGAGCTGGATGAGATCAAGGACAATAAGGAGATCCTTTCGGTCATGCTGAAGCTGATAAAGTCAGCAATACAGAGGACCATCTGGCAAAACAGGGCAGAGAAGGGAGTCATCCTGTTTGATGAGTTTGCAAAGCAGCTGAAATTTGAAAATGTACTGGAAAGTGTGGAATTCTATTACCAGGCCATCAGGAAACAAAACGGTGCCATTGGAATCATTCTCCAGTCCATCAATCAGCTGCCGCAGAATGGGACTTCCGCAAGTATCCTGGAGAATACTCAGGTGATCTACAGCCTGCACAACGAGAAGGGATATGATCAACTTCAGAAGCGGCTAAATCTTTCCAGCCATGATCTGAACCAGTTGAAGTCTATCAAGAACAAACTGACCGGAGATATGAAGTACACCGAGATGTTTATCAAGATTGGCCGGGAGAGTAATGTTTTCAGGCTGGAGGTTCCAAAAGAAGTGTATGCCGCTTATTTGACAGACGGCAAGGAGAATGAAGAATTATTGAACTCCTATGAACAATTAGGTTCTATGGAAAAAGCCATTAAACAATTTATAAACAAACACTAAACACTATGAAAACAAAGCTAATGTTACTACTGCTGCTGGTATTCGTTACCGGGCAAACAATGTGCTCTCAGGGCATGCCTGTCTATGACAACACCAACTTTATTGCCCTTGGAAAATCACTGATAGAATCTGCCAAGCAGACTTCAAATTTACTAAAGACCGTCAATTTTTTAAAGGAACAGAAGGAAAGGGTAGAACAGGTAAGCAATGCGGTGAAGCAGCTAAAGGCAGTACAGGAAATTGTGAACAATAACCAGCGGCTGTTCAATATGGTACAGCACGATCTTAAGGAAATCCTTCATTCACCTTATATCAAGCCGGAAGAGGTGAATCGCATCTCTGTCTCTTTTAATTCCATTATTGAACTTTCGTTGCAGGATCTAAATTTCATGCAGCAGCTCCTTACTAGTAATATGCTGAGCATGACAGATGCCGAAAGGCTTGTTCTGCTGGAGGAACAGCGGGAGAGGTCTCGCGAGATGGTTTCTCAGATAGAGTTAAAGAAGATGAGATACACCTCCATCATTGCCTTTCGGGAAGCACAAAGCAAGTTGAATAACAGAACCGGTAATTATTAATCAGAGATGGTACTGTCGATAGGGCTCGAGTATGTAGATGCTGTCTTTACCACCGTAAAAGAAAGCAGTTTTTCCCAGTATACCATTGCGGGGATGAAAGCGCTTGCCGTATTGTTCTTTTTGATCAATATCATCAAGAAGTACAACGAAGGTGCAGTGAACAGTGATGGCTACACTTGGGGATTAAATCCCGGAGACCTGATCAAGAATTTTGTCATCGTTCTGCTGGTGATCTTCTCAACACAGATCCTCGGGTATTTTGACGGGATTTTGATCTCCATTGAAGCTCAGTACAAAAATACTGCGCCGGCACTTCTTCCGCTGCAGATGCAGGATCTGGAGATCGAGCAGGATATCAATTTTGTTGAGGCTGCTTCAAAGGCTTTGGGGATGTTGTATGAATATTTAGTCACTCCGCTATACCCGATGAAGGTCGTTGCTTTTATTCTCGGCCTTTTCCTATGGCTTATGGACCTGTTCATATATCCCCTGTTCCTGGCAGAGAGGTACTTCTTATTAGGGCTGATGCAGGCATTTTTCCCTCTTGTAATGGCGATGGCCGTCTTTGAGAAGTTCAGAGAAATGGGCTACCGCTTTTTCAAATTATATGCGGCAGTCTATATGATAGTACCCGCTTTTTTCCTGGTCAACGTATTTATCAATCTTTTGTATGAGGAGATCAATACAAATTTCTGGGGAAATCTGCTGGGCCCGGGATCGGAGAGTGGCATTTTCGCACCTCTTGTGCAGCTCGGCTCCATTGGCTTTATCGTCTTTTTAAAATTTAAACTATACAGGAGGGCCATCTCTTTTACATTCCGGCTCTTTGGTTCCTAAGATCTTTAATCAAGCACAATGAAAACACCCTATAAGAACATTTATACAGTACTAAAGATCAATCGCTTTATTGTGTTAAGCGTGATAATAGTAGCATTTTTGAGCAGTGCTTTTTCTCTCTGGTCGGTCTTTAATATGAATCGGAAAATGCTAAACAGCATGTTTGCGGTAAATACGGATGGCTCTGTTATTCCTTTAAAACTGACTTCAGAAAAGGAAAACCTTGAAGTAGAGGCACGGGCCCACCTGGATCTGTTCCACCAGTTCTTTTACGGGATAGATACCAGTAATTACGAGCACAATCTGGAAAAGGCACTCTGGCTGGGTAATAGTTCGGTGGACAATGCCTACAGGCAAAAAAAGGCCGAAGGACTTTACAATCGGTTGATCCAGTATTCCCTTGTACAGAAGGTGAAGAAGGTTGATACCGAACTCGAGCTAACTTCTGAACCATACAAATTTCGCACTACCACCTTATTTGAGATCAACAGGGGGTCTGTAGTAGATTCATATGAGCTGGTAACCACGGGCGAATTGATCAAAGTAGACCGACATTTTCCAAGGAACACCCACGGATTATTAATTACAAATTTTTTTGAGAACAGTTTAAAAAAGATACAAGATGAGCATTGAGAAAAATAAAATTGTCTTTTTCAGCGTGATAGCCATAGTAATATTATTTATAGTGGCTTACACCTCGCTGTACCTTACCGGGGAGGAGGGGGAAACCGAGAACCTGGTGCATCCGGCGGTACCTGCACTTAAGGAGGAAAATAAAAGTTATACCTCAAAGATCGATGCGCTGGATGATCTTAAGGAAGTACGCCACAATGATCCCCCCAGTATTTATTCTGAAAAACTCCTTGATTCTCTAGGGGTATTTGATCCGGCCCTGGAAGAAAAGGACCGCTTGCGGGTAATAGACAGTATATACAGGTATGGGAGTATTGACTATGAGGAGGAGACGTGGAGGGAGGAGTATCCGGAGGAAGAGGTTTCTTCAGAAGAAAACTTTTCGGCTGAAGAACCTGAAGTGGATCATTTAATTGATCAGGATCTTTCGGGGGGGCATAGAGATTTCTTTAAACCGGGATTAGTACAAAGACCTTATAAGCCAAAGAACGGCAGCAGTGATACACTTATCAATGCCATGGTACATGGAAATCAGGTTGTAAGGGCGAATGACAGGCTGGAGCTTATCCTGACTGCAGAGGCCAGGATCAATGGCCGGGTCTATCCCACAAACACGCTGTTATATGGTTTCGTGAACCTTCAGGCCAATCGGGTACATATCAAGATTACACATATTGAAAACCGGCCGGTTAAAATGAAAGCATATGACCTGCAGGACAGCAATGAAGGAATCTATGTAGAGAACAGGCTGCGTGCTGAGGCAAGCCGGGAAGTGCTGGATGATGTGATCCAGGACATTAATGTGGCGGGCTTCCCGCAAATCGGCGGGATCAAAGATATTTTTAGGCGTAGCAACAGAAATCTAAAGGTAACAGTGATGGACCAATACCAACTTATTTTAAAACCTCAATTATGAAAAATCTATTATATTTTTTAGCACTTGTAGGTCACGGCTCTTTTGCCCAGGAGAAGGTTTCCCTGGACACCATTTTTGCTAATGATTTCCATAATGTATCGCTATTTTTTCAAAGCCCGGTGCGACAGGGAATTGTGGGAGCGGCGAATTTTACTTTCAGTTTTAATGAGGAGACCCCGCAATACTTTGGGTTGTTAAAAGCTGCTCCGGGAAACGATAGCAGCCTTTTGGTTTTAACTGCAGACGGTCAGATATACTCTTACTATTTGAAATACCGTGAGGAGATATCCAGGCTTACCTACTTCATCAGTGAGTCAGAAAGTATAGGAAACGAAGTACCTCAAATAAAAAATTCAGACCATGCAGGAGAAGTTAAGGCAACAGTCGGGGAGAGGAAGGTATTAAAGGATAGTATTGCCAGGATGAGTTTATATGAAGAACGTTCGGCCTATTACATGCACTCTGCTACCGGAAACTTGAGATCAAAAAAGAAATCCAAAATCAAACTCAGTGTGAAAGAACTAAAGTATTATGGGCATGAAACCTACATGGTATTTGATCTGGAAAACAAATCCGGGATAGATTTTGAACTGAATTATTTAAATGTTTATCTAACCAGTGGCAGCAGCAAACGCAATGCTTCTTTTCAAAAAGTCTTAAAAGATCCTTTACATATTTATGGCTTTCCTAAAGTGGTGAAGAATGGACAGCGGAGAAGGTTTGTGTATGTATTGCCAAAATTCACTGTTGGAGAAAATGGAAGGATTGCGGTTGAAGTCAGGGAAAAAAGAGGGAACAGATACCTGAAGTTAAGGTTTAAACAGCCCTGATGATTATTCTGCGTTTGCCATCGAACACAATGATAGAAAAAGAGCAAGGAAAAAACTTTGCTCTTTTTCTTTCAAACGGTAGGACCCGGAGATTGTAATATTGAATCATTTTCTTCTTTAGATCCAAAAATTGATCTTGCTTCCAGATGAATTCTGTTATAATTGTCTTCTATTTCCTGGGGGCTATATCCGGTGAAGTTAACCGGGAGGAATTTCTGGATCTGTTCCAGTTTAAAATGAACCAACTTGTCTTTTCCGTCGGCGAAGGTGACAAATTCTCCTGGTTCGAGTCTAAAGAAGGCATCGGCACGTATTTTTGATACCTCCCGTTCACTCCTGGTGATCCTGGTATCAAAATCGAGTCCCTCGCCCTGATTGATACTAATGCTTTGACGTTTCACAATTTCAAAGAAACGCTCGTAATATTTAGCGGTATCGGGATCATTGACCTTTCCAAAGAACTGGTATGACAGATTGCTGAGAATAGCCCTGCTGGCTTTTTCCCCATATAGCAGCTCGTTCTGGATCTTGTCCTGCATCACGTAAAGAGTTGCGATATCATAACTCCTAAGCGTGGCGGGAATACGATGCATATTGAGAAGGCGGATCGTCGGAGCCTCTTCCATAAGCAGGAAGGAAGATTGCCTGTTGCGCACACTCATCTGTTTGGTAATAGTGTGGATAAGAGTGGCAATGACAGGGGAGTAGGCGGTTTCAAATTTTGGGTTGTTTACAATGGAAACAATGGCAGGAGTCTCGGGATTATTGATATCGAGGGGAACATCATCTGCAGAAAGTACCATAAATATTCGATGTGTACTGATCTTTTTTAAGGCGTTTGCCAGGGTGCTTTTTACTGCTGCAGTTTGTCTTTCAGATTCTATGCCGCTGATAAAAGCACTGGCCATGGCTTTGGAAGTGTGGTTGGATCTTAAAAAGCTGACAAGACTTTCGGTATTCAGGTGTTGATATATAGCAATCAGGTGGGGTAGGGTACAGTACTGTGGGTAACTGGATTTTAATTTCCAGATGAGTCCGGAGATGAGGCCTTCAACTGCGTCGTTAAAGAATTTAGTAGTGCCCGAGGAAAGGGAGTCTTTTTGTTCCAGGAGGTTCTCCAGCAAAACCCTGGACACTTCGTTTACGCTCTCTTCATCGGGTAAATAGCGGGGAGCAATGGGATTCGCCCTGTGGTAGATCCTATCAAAAGAAATAATATAAAAAGGGATATCACCATTTTTAAAAAGAGGGTATGCAATCTCCGTGAGTTCAAAGTTTTTATAATCATGGATCACTCCACAGAAAGCATGGGTTTTTAAATGCTTTAAAAAATTGTAAACTACGCTTTCCGTTTTTCCACTCCCTGCAGCACCAATGATAGAGACCCCTCTTAGGAAATTTTCAATGACTAAATTTCCTTTTTTTAATAAAAATTTGATCCGGTATTTCCGGGGAATTTCTTTTTTAGGATGAGGAGTGATAAAAACAAATAGCAGTGTATTCAGGAAAAGCGCAGGAATTAAATAAAAAAGTATTAATCTGGAAACAGGAAGATGCTGCACTCCAAATATCATTAAAAGCAGTAACAAAACCAGGATTAGGAATAAGTTGAACAGGTAACCCAGCCTATGTAATTTAAGCAGCCCGTAAAATACTGCCCCTGCTAAAAAGAGGTAGAGGGCTATGGAAAAGAACTGAGGAGACATCATGAGATCAATAACCAATAGAACTGGACCTGACGCCAACTGACAGGGCTTTTTTAAGTTGCCGGAGGGCAAAGGAGACCTGGTTGGGGGCTAGGTTAAGGTGCGGCATTGAAATCCCGGTTTGCCCAAGCAACATAAAAGCAATACGTTTTTCGGGTACAGACAGGCTATTAAGGTGAGAGTAGTATTTTTGTGGATACTTAATAAAAGTTTTTCGTGCTTCATAAGACTCTACATAATTTCGGTTGTACCCGAATAGTTTGTCAAAAGTCTTTTCCGCTTTATCAAAAAAATGGTCTCGTTCAAAACCGCGTTTGACAATTTTCCCGTGCATGATCACTTCCGAAGATCTGTATTTACTGCCCGGGGACAGGCTGTAGGAATTGGAAGCATCCTTTCTGCTTACAATTATATGCACATGGGTTTGCAAGCCTTCCTTTCGCATCCCCTGCTCTATGAGCTTTCCGTTGATCTTGTGAGGAGCTTCCTTTCGAAGTTTTTGCAGTTGTCGTTCGATTTCAGAAGAATTCCCGGGGAGGACCCCGCGATTCACTTTTTGAAGTTGATTCTCGAGGGCTGCGATCTGTTTAATAAAAGGTGAATTTTCTTTGATTTCCCGATCTGTTCCTTTAAAAAAACGGGTCTGTTCGATCTTTGCAAAATACTTGATATCATTTACCTGAATTGGCCGCCCGTTTATTTCCCGGTTAAATGCTATTGCATACTCCTTCATAAGCTCGCGAGTATACTGTTTAAGAGCGTTTAAATTGTTCCCGATATGTTCCAGCTCATATCTGGATGGATTTACCGTAATGGAGTAGTATTTAGGTTCAATTTTTTTAAGCTTTGCCGAATTGGAATCAATTTCCCGGATAACTGTTGAAGCATATATACTATCCTGGTATTGGTTAAAGAACATTTCTTTTTGATCCGGTTCCCGGTCTTCATTTTCCTTTTCCAGGTAGGAAACAAAATCCCGTACACTCTGGGAGAAATTCTGAGACAGCTTTTGAGGGGTGATAGTAACGTACATATCATCTATTTTAGGGTGGATTTTAATTCTTCAAATTCTTCCCGGGAGAGGTTAAGGCGAAGATGTGCCTTTCCGAAGCTACTGCGGACAACGGTAACTCTGTCAAGAATGGATTTTAGATCCTGTGTCCTTGCCGAAAGTTTTTTCCTTAGTTCATTTTCAGCGGTTCGAAATGCTGCAATTTCCTGTTGGATATTTAGTTCCGCAGAAGTTTCCTGTTGAGTTTTCTCCAACAGCAATTCTGGTTTCTTGACCGGGTTCTCCCTAAAGAGAACCTGAAGCATGGAATGCGTGGGTTTTGTCTGTGTTTTTTCGATGTCCTTTAGGATAGCTACAGCAGCATTTATCCTTGCTTTAATCTTTTTCTCCAGGCTGATAATATTAGGACCCAGGTCCTCCAAGGGGGAAAAACCATTGTACTTAAAAAAATCCAGCATCAATTGAAGAGTTTCAGACTGTTGCTTTCCAAGTTGTCTGCAATAGATCCTGAATTCCCTTGCTGTTCTAGGTTTGATCTTTAAGGTGATGTAGAGCTTGTTATCCATTAAAAACCTGTTGTTTAGGTAAAAATTAGGTTATTTATGGCAGAGGGAAAAAACCACTTTCCGGTTTTAAGAACTTTCGCAATCATTTTAATGGAATTTGTAATGATTATCTGGAAAGACTGTGAATCATTCAAAAAGTAAAGTGGAGGAAAGTCTTTGGTTTACACACCTCCAAGCTTGTTATATGCGCTGGTTTATAAAGTAGCTGAAATTTCTAATATTACTAAAACAATTACCTGAATTCGGGGTTTCCCAAAGGGTTTTACTAATTCTGGGAACTATAAGGAGTTTATTACAAAAGCTTTATGTATATAACTATTTGATATTCAGTTAAATGCTAAAAGGAAATAAAATCGAACATGCGGCAGCGTGTTCCCCTCTTGCTTTTCCTTTTCGTCCGCCCCGGCGGACTTTTATGAATCAAAGTAGAGGAGGAAGCTTCCTTTTTGAAGCAGGAATTCTTTGGAATCTCAATTTTCATTTTGCGAATAAGTCCATACTTGTAAGGAAAAACTGTCTTTACTTAGGAAGGGTTGATCAGTTTATACGAATCTTAGCATCTTACTTTTTATATCCAGAGCGTTTTCCTTTTTTGATTTCGAAATTACAGTACCGGAAATCTTGAAATGAAAAAGTAAATTTTTCAAGATTCTTACTTCCCATAGAGCCGTCGCTGTTACCTTTTTTGATGCACAGCCTGGTTTAGGATTTAGAATTAGTAGAGGACTTATAAAAGGGCGGGGGTGGAGGAGCCCGGTTATGCAGTCCGGGCTAACTTCTAAATTCTGTTTTTTTGTCATCAAAAGAGGTGAAAAGCATAGGCGATAATGGAGGAGTAGATCACAGTTTGAATGGAAAGAGGTAATTTTTTTCTGTAAAAAATATTGGAGCAGGATTAGGCGGACTCGGGCATAAAAATGTTCCGGGAGTGAAGCGCTTCCGCTCCATTTTTCCGGGGCGGAATAGCGGAACGGGAGGAAAAGTTTTTGTGCCTGTGTCCAAGACCTTTCGACGATCCTCATTTCCCGCAATGAAGAGAACCGAAATGAAGGGGAATGTGGTGAGGACCTTTTTCTTAATAGTGAAAATGATAATATTAAAGGGATGTAGGAAAAAAGTATCAAAAATGAGGAAAACCGTAATTTTTATCTTTTAATTAACATTAGATTAGCTGCATCTGTTGGTGCCGGTTTGGGACTCAGCAACCGGAGGTGTGGAAAAAAATCGGATTAAGTGGCGAAAGATGTTGATTTATTTTGCCATATATCGCGCTGCCAGGTAACAAGAATGTATTTTTTCTTATTGTTTTCAATTCGCGAGAGAAAGCCGAACTCATAAACGAAAAGATTAACATCCCCGGGGTTGTTTTACCAAAAGTAGGTAAAGAAATTGGGATCAAATTTCTACCGTTTTAGTCGTATAATATACGGATAATAAACGCCTTGTAGTTTTTCCTAGTCTACTTTTACTTAAAAGAGGATTAATGGACTGGACATATGTGACATTCAAGAATTTATTGATAAGCCAGGAGAAGTGCATTAATTTTTTTTGCAGACAAGGTGGTACAGGCTCTGGTGAATGATCTTCTAGAAGTTAAATGGAGTGAGGAGTTCATATGAATTATATCATCGAGAAACTGTTAAGGACCTCAAAGCACGAAAACCATCGAGACGTATATGCACGTATTCACAAATATTTTTTTGAAGATCAAAAAATCTACTAGTTTAGCCAATAAAGTAAAATAAAGTACAATAAAGACAAAGTATATATAAATGTACCAGTGTGTTTATACGTACGTTGTAAGCCATTGCTTTACGCGGATGGGCATTTTTTGAAAGTCCTGGGCTGGTTTAATAGGGGAGTACAGATAAGGGAAAGAAAAGGATATGACCATAGGGAACTATCCCCAAGTATGTTGCGATGAGATCGTGGAGAGTCTTTTAACTATCCAAACGTTATCACGTTACAAATACTTGAGGTTAAGGTAGTTGAAATTTTTGATATAGTCAATGGGTTCAACTAACTTAATTTTTCCCTTATCTGGACGGACCACTGATTGCGCCCACCCCCTTATTCCACAATCTTTAGAACTACTTCTAAACCCAATGGAAACGAGGTACGGACTCTCAAAAAATGACTTTTAAATTTCGGCCGCTTCAACCAACAGTTCCTTTTTGGTTATCTTTTCAATCTGATAACCAAACAGCTTACAACACTATGTAAATGCAATGGCCCAAAATCATTAGCCTGAAAAGGGGCCACAGCATTTACACGTACCGTTACCCAAAATGCCGCTGACAAACAAAATGCGGGAAAAATAAAACTGATTCGGATAAAAATAACGGGCTTCTAAAATGTCATTTTTGGAAGGAAAGAAAAATTGAGTTTAGAATGAATAATTACGACGGATCACTCACTCAAGCGGATAATTAAAAGGTGCTAAAAACATCATTTTTGAGTAGTAAGAAAATCAGAGTTTCAAATAAAATACAACGGACTTTCTCACTCAAGCGGAGAAAAATAATCTGACTTGAAAATGCCATTTTTGAGAGGTAAGAAATTTAAAGTTTAAATCAAAATGAAGCGGACTTTCACTCAGACTTGAAAATTAAAAAATAAGAACTCAGATTAATCGGGCGGTTCACTCAGGCGGGCGGCACATTGGGTAACAACATATAAAAACAATGCTTAAATTAGTCTCGAATCGAAAGTCCGTGCTCGCTTGCAGCGCCTGATTGTCCTGCGGACAATCAAGCTCGCCAGCTCGCACTGTTTTTATACGGGACGTTACCTCACATTCTAAACTCGAAAGACAGTACTTTTTTGCCATTTTTGAGAGGTAAGGTTTCTGATAATTCCAATCGAGTTTTCGGTTCGAAAAGTCGGTTCCTAAAAGCCATTTTTGAGACCTTTATTTGGCAAAGGTTCTGGTCGATTACGAAGACGGACTTTACTCAGACGCGAAGGCAACGGATCGGTTCAAGCTGGATGTTTAGGCAAAAATGAACATTAACCCATAACTGGAATGGTCACAGCGGATTAATAAAACGTGAGGTAACACTATATAAAAACAATGCTTAATTTAGTCTCGAATCGAAACGTCAGTGCTCGCTTGCAGCGCCTGATTGTCCTGCGGACAATCAAGCTCGCCAGCTCGCACTGTTTTTATACGGGACGTTGTAAGCCATTGCTTTACGCGGATGGGCATTTTTTGAAAGTCCTGGGCTGGTTTAATAGGGGAGTACAGATAAGGGAAAGAAAAGGATATGACCATAGGGAACTATCCCCAAGTATGTTGCGATGAGATCGTGGAGAGTCTTTTAACTATCCAAACGTTATCACGTTACAAATACTTGTGGTTAAGGTAGTTGAAATTTTTGATATAGTCAATGGGTTCAACTAACTTAATTTTTCCCTTACCTGGACGGACCACTGATTGCGCCCACCCCTTATTCCACAATCTTTAGAACTACTTCTAAACCCAATGGAAACGAGGTACGGACTTCAAAAAATGACTTTTAAATTTCGGCCGCTTCAACCAACAGTTCCTTTTTGGTTATCTTTTCAATCTGATAACCAAACAGCTTACAACACTATGTAAATGCAATGGCCCAAAATCATTAGCCTGAAAAGGGGCCACAGCATTTACACGTACCGTTGTAAGCCATTGCTTTACGCGGAAGGGCATTTTTTTGAAAGTCCTGGGCTGGTTTAATAGGGGAGTACAGATAAGGGAAAGAAAAGGATATGACCATAGGGAACTATCCCCAAGTATGTTGCGATGAGATCGTGGAGAGTCTTTTAACTATCCAAACGTTATCACGTTACAAATACTTGAGGTTAAGGTAGTTGAAATTTTTGATATAGTCAATGGGTTCAACTAACTTAATTTTTCCCTTACCTGGACGGACCACTGATTGCGCCCACCCCTTATTCCACAATCTTTAGAACTACTTCTAAACCCAATGGAAACGAGGTACGGACTCTAAAAAATGACTTTTAAATTTCGGCCGCTTCAACCAACAGTTCCTTTTTGGTTATCTTTTCAATCTGATAACCAAACAGCTTACAACACTATGTAAATGCAATGGCCCAAAATCATTAGCCTGAAAAGGGGCCACAGCATTTACACGTACCGTTACCAACAAGCTGAAAAAAATCCTGCTAATGAATAAACTTTCAACTGAAAACCTAAATCTTCTACCAAATCCAATTGAACTACAAAAGATTTGCAAATCAGTTTCTGCATTGGAAGCAATTATTTGTCCTGATTGGGAATACAGATATTATTCTTATCAAAAGGATTGGAGTGAGACAGAAGAATTTTGCGAAATGAGAAACGGACAAGGAGACCAAATGTTAATAGTTTTCAGTAATAAAGGAACTTGTATTAATGGATTTGCTCACGAAAGCGAAATGAACGGTTGGAGAAATATTCCGATTGAAGAAAAGAAATCAATTTTAGAAAAACTATTTGTTTCAAAAAAAGAAACCAAAACAAAACTGACTCAAATCGTTCAAAAAGGAGTTCTTGGTGATTTACCAGCTGTTTTTAATGAATTCATATTTGGAGAACCCGTAAAAAGTATTGGGACAACCTTCTGCATTTGGCAAACTGAAACCGATGATAATTGGAAAATCGGAAAAGTAGATTTACCAAAAGACGACTATAAAGACGGTTCAAGTGATTTACTTCAATTGTTAGATGGGAATCCTTCGACCTATAAAAATTGGGCAGAAGAATATTATGAAGAAGAATTTGACAGCAGAGCACTTAAATTAGAACTTGTAGAAAAGATTTATGACGGAACTGTAATAACAAAAGAATTGGTTCTCGAATTAAATCCTGAATTAGATGATTTTGAACAATTGAAATCTGATTTAAACGAAATCGGATATGAACATAAAATATAAAGCCAGTTGGTAACAATGTATATAAAAAATAGGCGAAACAGAAGTAAATTCAAGGGTTGTGGCTCGTATCAAACTTTGTGCTTAACCGAAAGTTTAGTGCTTCGAAATCGCCTACTTTTCATATACTAAACGTTGTAGCCAATTGAAAAAAATGAAGCAAAAAATGATTATCGGATTAGCACTTTTAGGAGGAATAATCTTTTATTTCTGGAAATTAGGTTTTCCGATCACAGAATCTGATTTAGTAGGCACTTATGTTTTTTCAAATCCTGACACACAAATCTTACCCGAACTTCCGACTCAACGGGATACTCTTATATTGAAAGCGGACAAAACCTTCAGCAGTAATTACTATGGAAATGGAACGTATGAAACGGATTTTGGATTTTTTGCAAGAGACTTAAGAATCAGATATGAATATGAATTTGGGAAAGCTTCTTTAGAAACGGAGTTAATTAAAAAAGTTGGAAAAAATTCAAGAATATTTTTGAGTAGTGAATTTGATAAATATTACGAAAAAATAAATTAAAACTGGCTACAACAACATATAAAAACAATGCTTAAACCTGTCTCGAATCGAAACGTCCTGCTCGCTTGCAACGCCTGATTGTCCTGCGGACAATCAGGCTCGCCAGCTCGCACTATTTTTATACGAGACGTTGTGCAGCATAACTCTAGGTGATTTTTTCACACCAGTTGAAAATTTACATTAATCTTAAGATCGTAATCGATTTAAATCAATATATTTGCGTGAAATAATCACGTTGATATGTTAGTTCGATTTGTTATAGAGAATTTATTTTCTTTTGGTGAAAGGAAGGAATTTACCACTATTCCAAATAAGCGTCTTAAGACCTTGGAAAGTCATAAATATAATTTTAATCCGTTTGAAGTTCTCAAACTTTCAGCCGTATATGGCGCAAATGGAGCCGGAAAGTCCAATTTAATTAAATCATTGAATTTATTTCAACGTTTAATTACGAATGAGGAAATACCTTTCGAACTTAAAGATTCCGAATTCAAGTTCAATTCTGAATCTAGAAATCAAGTCTTTGCTATAGAATTTATTCAAGATGATATTCCATTTTATTATGGAATAGAAATTTTTCAAAACAAGATAAGAACAGAAGAACTTTATATTTCAGGATTAGGGAATAAAGAAGATGAATTGGTTTATGAAAGAAAAACAGATGAAAATGAAAAAACTGATATAAAATTTTTAAATGAATTTGAAAATGATGAAAAAAGTCAACTCTTAAAGTCTATTCTTCTAGAAGAGTTCGTAAAACCAAATGAACCAGTTCTAAAGCTTTTATCTAACCGTGATAACGCATATTTCACTAACTTAAAAAAAGCTTATTTATGGTTTGAAGAAACCCTTCAAATTATAACTCCCAATGCAAAACCTAGAGCTCTCGCAAATAAAGTGGATAAAGATATCGAGTTTAAAAAATATGCAGAAGACTTTATGTGCTCGTTTAATATAGGCATTACCGGACTGACATCAGAAAAAAAACCATTGGAAGAATTCTTTGGAAAGGATGATGAAAACCAACTTGATAGATTAAAAAAGGATGTTGAAGAATCTCCAAAGAAAATAGTTGGATTAAGAAGTCATAGAGGTGATGAACTTATTGTTGTTAAGGAAGAAGGAAAATATTGGGTCAAGTACCTTCAAATAGAACACAAAGCAAAAAATCAAAAGGTTTTATTTGATTTAGATGAAGAATCAGATGGCACAGTTAGGCTTTTGGATTTTATTCCAGCTTTTAAGAACGTAATTTCTCAGAAGAAGGTTTACATAATTGACGAAATCGAAAGAAGTATTCATCCTTTACTAATAAAGGAACTTGTGAAGAAATTCTCTGCAGATTCAGAAACTAATGGTCAATTAATTTTTACTACTCACGAATCCAATTTACTTGACCAGGAAATTTTTCGTCAAGATGAAATTTGGTTTGCTGAAAAAAACAAAAACGGTTCAACTGATTTGTATTCTTTAAACGATTTCAAAGAACATAAAACAATTGATATTAGAAAAGGCTATTTGAATGGAAGATATGGTTCTATTCCTTTCTTAGGTAATTTAAAAGATTTAAATTGGCATAATTATGATACTAACGAATAGGCTCTTTGAGAGAACACCTCCTACTCGTGAGGCCAGAAGTATCTTTATATTTTGTGAGGGAATAAAGAGGGAATATCAATATTTCGAATACTTTAAAGAAATGGATTCCAGAATTAATGTAGAAATACATAAGTTGGAACCAAATGATGACAATTCACCCAAAGGTTTAATTGAAATCGCCAAAAATTGTATTATTCAATCGGAGGAAAATCCAAACCCAAAGTATAACTTTTTGGACAATGATCAAGTATGGATAGTATTAGATTCTGATAAAGATAAATTCGATTCTAGAAAAAGTCAAATTGAGGAAGTCAGGGAAGAATGTGACAATAATAGTAATTGGTATATCGTAGAAAGCAATCCCTGTTTTGAAGTCTGGTTGTATTATCACGTAAAAGAAGAAAATCCAGATATCTCAAATAAAGAAAAATGTACAAAGTGGAAGAGGTTGGTAAACCATACTATTCCTGGAGGATTTCAGTCTAAAAGACATCCTATTTTTCTTGAAGAAGCTATCCAAAATGCAGAAAAAAATTATAGGGAAAAAGATAGCACACCCGAATTAGGTTCTACACAAGTATTTAGGCTATCAAAGAGTATCCTACCACTAATAAAAGAAAAGCTCGACGAGGTGAAAAAGATATTGTAGTAGAGTTACGACTGCACAACAACGGTTAACAAAAATGGCTTTTTTGAGAGTTAATTTCCTACATTTATTTCCATAAGAATAACCCGTTACGCCGGAAAGTGATTTCTTCCCTACTCGCCACTTTCGTTAACCGGGACGTTGTAAGTAATGCAAAAAAGTTAAATCAAAATAAATGAAAAGCATTTCCAATAAAATTCTGATTTTGAATATTGCGCTGATGATTCTAACGTATCTGGCAGCTTATTTCTGGACTCAAATCGGACTGACTGACAATGAAAACATTTACCTCGGGCTAATTGGAATAGTCATTTTCGGATTGTCTGTTGGAGGTTTCTTTGCGGGAATAGCGGAGGGAAAACGAAAAGGTAAAATTACGCGGATTGGGATTGGAGGGAATTTAATCTTAATACTCTTATTTCTAGCAGCATTTGGGTATGTAATCTCGGGAATGGTTTGATCAAGAATATTAAAAAAGCACTACTTACAACAAAATATAAAAACAATGCTCAAATCTGTCTTGAATCGAAACTTCCTGCTCGCTTGCAACGCCTGATTGTCCTGCGGACAATCAAGCTCGCCAGCTCGCACAGTTTTTATACGAGACGTTGTGTGTAAGTGTGAAAAAAGTCTGACTTAAATTAAAACTATGGATATGAAAACAAAATCGAATTTTAAAACTGCAATTCTAAATTTATTTATTCCGCTATTTGTTTTGACTGCAAGTTTAGGATCAGTTGCCCAAGAAAAAAAATCGACGAATTTGAATGACTTTAAGTTGGTGGTAGAGAAAACGGAAAGTGGAATTAAAATGCAAGGTGTCAAAGGAACTGCTTGGATTGACTTGTCATTTACTATAAATAACGACCGACCACAAGCGATTGACGAATATGGAATGACTGATTTGAATAATGTTTCATCAAACGAGGATTCTAATCTTGCTGACTTTCTTTTTACCATAACCAGAACTGATAAAGGAATTGAACTCAAAGGAATAGAGGGAACAGCCTGGACTGATTTAAGTTTTTCACTCGCAGAAAATGGGAAACAAGCGATTGACCAAAATGGAATGACAAAACTGGATTAAAAACACCTACACACAACATTATATAAAAACAATGCTCAAACCTGTCTCAAATCGAAACTCTGTGCTCGCTTGCAACACCTGATTGTCCTGCGGACAATCACGCGCGCCAGCTCGCACAGTTTTTATACGAGACGTTGGCAACAAGCTAAAAAAACAATACGCAAAAAAAGCCTGTATTGAAAACAATGGATCAATTACTTAATTTTTACGACAAGCTTTTTCTTTATTATTATAATCTGAAAAAGAACAGCGATGATACACCTGAATATTTTCCGATAATAATACTTTCTACTGTACAAGCCGTAAATCTCTTTTTTGTTTTAATTCTGATCTTTTATTTTCTAAGCATTAAGTTCTCGCCTTTACCTGAGACTTTTATTGTTCTGGACGTAGTAATGACATTGTTCAATTTCTATTTGTACCAAATAAAGGATAGAAAAGACATCGTGCTAAGAAAAAACCTGAAACTAACTTTGTTTTTTAAAATTTCCTCCTATTTCTATTTTTTAGCATCGCTTGCAGCACCTTTGGTTTTGATTTATTTTATAAATGAATATTTAACTTGATTATTACTATGGCCAATTACCGATTTCTTTAAACATGGTGTATAAGAAAAAGCCAGTTGCCAACAATGGCTATCCAAAAATGGCTTTTTTGAGAACTATTTTCCTACATTTATTTCCATAAGAAACAGCCGGTCGAACTGAAAGTGCACTCTTCCCTACACGCCACTTTTGATAGCCGGGACGTTACCTGCAATTTGATAACAATGAATAAGATAATTTCAATTCTATTCGCACTTTTGATTATTTCCTGTAAAAATGCAGGAAAAGAAAATAATTTGGTAAATCCAAAAAGTGAAGTGGCTGTTGTCTCTCAACCGATTGAGGGAGACACTTTACTTGTAGAGAACTATGATCTGATTTTTCTACACCCAAGTGAAAAAGAGTTCAGCCGTTTATTAGAAATACACGGACAGGATTCCGGACTCTACGAAGTTGATTCTGATTTTGGATTTTACACCAGTAAAGTAAGCGACTCTCTTTCCTCTACTGACCTCAAGATAGAATTCACAACGGATCAAATATTAAAAATGGAGGGGGAAAATGGAACTGTTTTTATAAATAGAGCCGATATGGAAAATGGTAGTTATGGAGTTATTTTTAATCATCCGAAATGCAAGCCGAGAGTTGAATTTGGAGTAATGACTGACCTCGAAATTTATCAACGAATCTCTGACCAGAAACAAAACTGCAGGTAACAACGTATAAAAACAATGCTTAATTTAGTCTCGAATCGAAGCTCCGTGCTCGCTTGCAACGCCTGATTGTCCTGCGGACAATCCAGCTCGCCAGCTCGCACTATTTTTTATACGGGACGTTGCCAAAAATGCTGCTGACCAACCAAACGGGGGAAAAATAAAACCTGACTCAAATAAAACGGACTTCTAAAATGACATTTTTGGAAGGAAAGAAAAATTGAGTTTTAAAAGAAGAATTGCGGCGGATCACTCACTCAGGCGGAGAAAAAAAGAAGCGGTAAAAACATCATTTTTGAGAGGTAAGAAAAATTGGGTTTTAGAAGAAAGTGTAGCGGACTTTCTCACTCAACCGGAGAAATAAAACCGGACGTAAAATTGCCTTTTTTGAGAGGTAAGAAAAAATTAACTTTAAAAACAAAACGCAGCGGATTGAAAAACGAAGCGGCTCACTCAGTCGGGCAGCACTATTTGGCAACAATGCATAAAAACAATGCTATCTTAGTGTCGAATCGAAAGTCTGTGTGTACTTGCTGCGTCTGATTTTCCTGCGGAAAATCAACGCTTGCAATCGCCGCACTGTTTTTATACGAGACGTTGGCAAACATTAAAAGAAACAGAACTATGAAAATTAAATTCAACGAAGACGAAAAGACAATTGAAATAAAAGACGGATTAAAACAACAATATTTTCTGTTGAAAATGTCGCTGATTTTTACATTAATTAATTCTATTCTTTTTCCAGTCTTTGTTTTAGACGAAAAGCAATTAAAATGGATGGGGTTCATTTGGATATTTCTGGGAATAATTTCAGCGGGAATTTTTATTTATCACATTTTAAAGAAAACGGCATCTGAAAAACTGAACTTATCGGACATTAGTGCACTAACCGAAAAGCAATTTTTGGGACGAAAAAGGTTCAGTCTAAAACTGACAAACGGGAAGTTGAGAGACTTAATGGAAATGAAAAAAGAATCTGATATTAGAGAAATGAAAAATTTGTTTGAAAACATCGGAATTAAAACGACCTAATAAATAAAAAACGATTTGCCAACAATATATAAAAACAATGCTTAAACCTGTCTCAAATCGAAACTCTGTGCTTGCTTGTTGCGCCTGATTTTCCTAACGGAAAATCAAGCTCACCAGCGCACAGTTTTTATACGGGACGTTATGCACTATTTAATCTCAGCGGCGAAGCACAATACTTGAAACAGCAAATCCGATTCAAACCTTCATTGAATAAAAATGAATAAAAAAGTACTTGATTACATATTTATTGGTGGCGTCATACTTATGGTGACAGTATCATTAATAGGTATTTTAAAAACATACGAAAAGAAAACTATAAAAGATAGGGGAGAGCAAGTTCTAGCAGAGGTAATAGAGGCGCCAAATTCCTGTGAAAATCTTGGCAGGAGACCTCCTTACAGTAAAATCAAGTATAATGAGAATGTTTTTATAAAGAGAACTGATTTGGAATACTGCCATTTTGTTTCGGGAAAAAACACGGTAATAATGTTGACCAATGAACAAGGTGATGAACTGATTTTTTTAAATGAATACGATCCAATGGACTTTGCTTTTAGTGGGGGGATATTTTTAATAGCACTGCTTATTTCATTTAAATATTTTGCACCTAAGAAAAAGGGGGAGCCAAAGGAGTAGAAAAAAACAGTGCATAACAACATATAAAAACAATGCTCAAACCAGTCTCAATTCGAAACTCCGTGCTCGCTTGCTTAGCTGATTGTCCTGCGGACAATCCAGCTCGCCAGCAAGCACAGTTTTTATACGAGACGTTAGCCAACAGCTATAAAAAAGGAACCTGATTTTTAAATAATTGTGTAACATAATAGGATAAATTTTTACCTATAAGTAACAAAAACGAAATAAAATGAAAAAAAACAGGACTAAATCGGAAAAATTCTGGAGTTTGAGTATTCCTACCCTTATTTTAATAATAGCAATACTGGCATTTCTTAAGAAAACCCATATAGGATTTTTCGAGGTTTAAGCGAATTTGAGAGGATCGAGTTAATGAAATCTAGCCAATCTTTTGCTGTAATGGAATCTTTTGCCGACCAGCTGGAAGCGGATAGATTTCGCAAAAAGTTAATTAGTGCTCTAAACTGACCAAAACCATTCAGGAATTTTAATTATCTGATCCACGAATCGGATTTCAGGCAGGAATGGTTTGACTTCCAACAGATAAAAATGTTGAGTGGGTAAGAGAACAGATATCTGACCGCATGCGTGAGTAAAAAGCCATTGGCTAACACTGTATAAAAAAAATGCTCAAACCTGTCTCAATTCGAAAATCCGTGCTTGCTTGCAACGCCTGATTGTCCTGCGGACAATCAAGCTCGCCGGCTCGCACAGTTTTTATACGAGACGTTGTGAGCCATTTAATAGCGGAGCGCAATCAGGAAATTTTGGCTTTTGTATAGCTGTCAGTGTTGAGAGGATGAAAAAAAGCTACGTTGTAAAACATAACTCAGCCGCAAGTGGCGCTTTTTTTTGGCATTTTTGGAAGGTCATGGCTTGTGAATAAGCGGACTTCTGACCGATGTAGATTACCAGGAAGACCAGTCAAAAATGTCATTTTTGAGACCACTTTGCGGCGGACTTTAAAAATTAAAACGGCTCACAACAAAATATAAAAACAATGCTAACTTTAGTCTCAAATCGAAAGTCCGTGCTTGCTTGCAACGCCTGATTGTCCTGCGGACAATCCAGCTCGCCAGCTCGCACAGTTTTTATACGTACCGTTGGCAATAATTCACCAAAAAGATGAAAAAAATCATTTTATCAATTCTTCTAATATATTCAACAGTAAGCTTTGCTTGCGAGTGCGGCATCAATAGTTATCCGTATACTAATGGAAAAACTCAAAGTGAATTATTTTTAGAAGATAGTTTTAAGAATGCAACTATTATATTTTTTGGAGAATACGATAATTCTGGAGAATTTAGAATCATCAAGTTCTATAGAGGGAAGGAACTGATAACCAATCCAGGCCTGATTGAGCAAACGGAAGACAAGTCTCTTTGTGACGACACTTTTAAAAAAAATAAAAGGTACCTGATTTTTGGAAAGGTTGATGATCTTGGGAAACTGCGGACCAGCATATGTTACGCAAATGTTGAAATTAAAAACAAAGAGCAATTAAAGTTCGTAAAGAAATACCTCAAAAGTTAGAACTATTGCCAACACTATATAAAAACAATGCGGAAGTCTGAGTCTATTCGAAAGTCTGTGTGTACTAGCTGCGTCTGATTTTCCTGCGGAAAATCATCGCCGGCAATCGCCGCACTGTTTTTATACGAGACGTTACCTCACATTATCCATTCGAAAGGCAGTTATTTTTTGCCATTTTTGAGAGGTAAGGTTTCTGATAATTCCAGTCGCAGTTTTCGTCTCGAAAAGTCGGTTCCTAAAAGCCATTTTTGAGACCTTTATTTGGCAAGGGTTCTGGTCGATCACGACGGCGGACTTTACTCAGACGTGGAAACGGACGGTCGGTTCAAGCCGAACGTCCAGGCAAATAGAAAAATTAACTCATAGCTGGAATGGTCACAGCGGACAATTAAAACGTGAGGTAACAACATATAAAAACAATGCTTATTTTAGTCTCGAATCGAATGTCTGTGCGTACTTGCTGCATCTGATTTTCCTGCGGAAAATCATCGCCGGCAATCGCCGCACTGTTTTTATACGAGACGTTGGCGATAATTTAAAAGAATATAACAATAAATGAACAGTGTTTTATCAATTATTGGAGCAGTTGCCTCCATAATTTCGATCCCCTTAGGATTCTATTTCTTCATAAGAAGTAAGGAAGAAAAAAGAGATAAGGTGAAAAGAGATATAATCAAAATTCTCCTTGCTCAACTGAATGATTCTGACTTAGTCTCCATTTTCGAAATAAAATCAGTTATAAATTCAAAATGTCGTGAAGCCAAAATAAGTATTGACTCTATTCGAAATTCTGAAATACTAGAAGATCTTATTGCAGAAATTATTGCTAACCCCTTATTGCAACAGGAAAATAAAGAAAAATATATCACTAATCTCAAGTTACTTTCTCAACGGCTTTTGATCAAAGAAGTTCCTAAGAATGATACTGTCTCAAAAGAGTTACTTCAAGAAATAGATAAAGAAAAATTAGAAAGTGAATTAGAGAAAATCTTACAAAAGATAGAAAGACAGGAAAAATCTGAAAGTACTTCTGGCATTTTTGCAAAGACTGCTACTATCGTAACGATACTCGGTTTTTTGACTGCATTAGGGTCAGAGTTATTCTTCAATACTAATAGTTTTAAAAGGGTAATTGAGGAAAATGAATTTGAATTCTCCATAGTTATAGGAATTGCAGTTTCAATTTTAGGACTATTGATGTCTTATTTTGTGAAAAAGAGTAGTGAAGCAGATAGCGATAAATAAAAACTATCGCCAACAACATATAAAAACAATGCTCAAACCAGTCTCGAATCGAAACTTCCTGCTCGCTTGCTGCGCCTGATTGTCCTGCGGACAATCACGCACGTCCGCTCGCACAGTTTTTATACGAGACGTTGTGAAAAATGCCTCTGACAAACAAAACGCAAGAAAATTAAAAACTAACTCGAGCAAAAAATGACTTTTAAAATGCCATTTTTGGAAGGAAAGATAAATTGGGTTTAAAAAGATAAATGGCGACGGCTTCTCACTCAGGCGGAGAAAAAAAGAAACGCTAAAAATATCATTTTTGAGAGGTTAGTAAATGAGAGTTTCAAATTTAAATACAGCGGACTTTCTCACTCAAGCGAAAAAAAATCGAACGTAAAATGCCTTTTTTGAGAAGTAAGAAAATATAAACTTTAAAAACAAAACGCAGCGGACTCTCACTCAGATCTGAAAAAAAACGCAGAGCAACAGGGCGGCTCACTCAGGCGGGAGGCACTATTTCACAACAACGTATAAAAACAATGCTTAATTTAGTCTCGAATCGAAAGTCCGTGCTCGCTTGCAACGCCTGATTGTCCTGCGGACAATCACGCTCGCCAGCTCGCACAGTTTTTATACGAGACGTTACCCACAAGTTAAACCACCAATGAGAAAACTACTGACATTAATATTAATTATGGGATTTTTGAATAATATTTTCGGACAATCAAAAAACCAGCCTGATTATCAACCTGATTGGGCTTTTTACTTTACGAATGTAGACAATAACCTTAGTACCATTGGGACAGATTTGAACCTAATAAATAATGCTCCAAAAAAGGGACAAGAAAATGTGGTTTACGTTTCCATCAAAATGCCCAATCCAAAAGAAAATGGTTTATCAAGTAATGAAGATGCAGAGGATCTTTGGAAAATTGAAGATGATATAATAAAAGCATTTGATACAACTAACCTTAATTACACCTTTGTTGGTCGATTGACATCCAACGGATTCAGAGACTTGTATTTTTACGGTGACAACACCATCTTAATGGAGAAGCAGGTTTCGATAACTATGGCTGCATTTCCAAAATTTGAATTTGATTTCGGACATAAACTAGACAAAGAATGGGGTGGTTATACGGACTTTCTATATCCTGCACCAAGGCAAATGCAAAGTATACAAAACAGCCGTGTTCTTCAACAATTAGAAAACGGTGGAGACAATCTGACTAAGCCGAGAGAAGTAAACCATTACATCTACTTCAAAACAGCGGATGAACTTGAACAGTTTGAAAGTTTCGCAAAGGATCTCAATTTTAAAACAAAAAGTAAAGAAAAAACGGATCAACCCAACGATTTCAATTTTGTTATTATTGTTTCCAGGATTGACAAAGTAGGGTATAATGAAATTGATGAATACACTCTTACACTTTGGGAGAAGGCTAAAGAGTTAAATGGGGAGTATGACGGCTGGGATACTTCTATAGAGAAATAAACCTGTGGGTAACAACATATAAAAACAATGCTCAAATCTGTCTCGAGTCGAAAGTTCGTGCTCGCTTGCAACGCCTGATTGTCCTGCGGACAATCAAGCTCGCCAGCTCGCACTGTTTTTATACGAGACGTTACCCAAAATGTCGCTGACAAACAAAACGCGGGAAAAATAAAACTGACCCGGATAAAAATAACGGGCTTCTAAAATGTCATTTTGGAAGGAAAGAAAAATTGAGTTTAAAAAGAAGAATTACGACGGATCACTCACTCAAGCGGATAATTAAAAGGTGCTAAAAACATCATTTTTGAGTAGTAAGAAAATCAGAGTTTCAAAATAAAATAAAGCGGACTTTCTCACTCAAGCGGAGAAAAATAATCTGAATTAAAAATGCCATTTTTGAGAGGGAAGAAATGTAAAATTTAAATCAAAACGCAGCTGACTTTCATTCAGACCTGGAAAATGAAAAGTAAGAACGCAGATTACTCGGGTGGCTCACTCAGGCGGGCGGCACATTGGGTAACAACATATAAAAACAATGCTTAAATTAGTCTCGAATCGAAACACTTGGCGTACTTGCTGCGTCTGATTTTCCTGCGGAAAATCCTCGCCGGCAATCCCCGCACTGTTTTTATACGGGACGTTGTGGGTAATTAAAACAAAAATACAGCAATGAAATTCCAACTACTGATTCTAACTCTAATGTTTTTTAATTGCAATCACGCCCAGTCAAATCTTGAAGGCATCTGTGGTGAATTTCAAGGTGATCAATATTTCCCTTTAGACATCAAGAAAAAGAAAATTATCTGGAAGGATACCTTTTATAACGAGATATTAACGGATACAGTTGTTATAGAGAATAAGAGTTATACAAAATTTGTCCAAAACTGGGAAGACGGATCAACCAACGTAATTTATTTAAGAAAAGAAGATGGAATGATTCGCCAATATGAAGAATGTTGTGAATATGACACCACTAAATTACCAGATGAAATTATTGAAGGCGCAGAATGGTTAAATGCTGATTTTAAAAAAAAACACGTGGTTTTAAGTCTATCTGGCAAATTGAGCACGCCTCATTGTGATTATGAGGATCTGCTAGTCGTCAAAGTATCGACATTTTCCGATGAATACGACTATTTTTATAAAAAAGGAATTGGATTTATTGGGGCAACGGAGAAAGGAAAATTGGTTTCCTATATAAGTCCAGATTAAATTAACTACCCACAACAACGTATAAAAAAAATGCTCAAACCTGTCTCAATTCGAAAGTCCGTGCTCGCTTGCAACGCCTGATTGTCCTGCGGACAATCAAGCTCGCCAGCTCGCACTATTTTTTATACGAGACGTTGCGAGTCATCAAAGCAAAGCGCAGTAAGCGCTTTTAAGTTTACCAGGAACTGTAGTTTCTCCGGGATGAAAAAAAAGCTGCGGGTTAGAATAGAACACTCAGACGCAAGCAGCGCTTTTTTTTGGTAATTTTGGATGTAATAGCTTGTGAATATCTGACTTTTGGCCGGTGCCGATTACCATAAACACCTTCCAAAAAAGCCATTTTTAAGACCTATTTGCGACGGACTTTAAAAAAAAGACGACTCGCAACACTATATAAAAACAATGCTCAAACCTGTCTAAAATCGAAACTTTCTGCTCGCTTGCAACGCCTGATTGTCCTGCGGACAATCAAGCTCGCCAGCTCGCACAGTTTTTATACGTACCGTTACCTCACATTCTCAACTGGAAAGACAATTCTTTTTTGTCATTTTTGAGAGGTAAGGTTTCTGTTAATTCCAATCGTAGTTTTCGGTTCGAAAAGTCGTTTCCTAAAAGCCATTTTTGAGACCTTTATTTGGCAGCGGTTCTGGTCGATCACGAAGCCGACTTTACTCAGACGCAAAGGCAACGGTTCGGTTCAAGCTGGATGTTTGGGTAAATATGAACATTAACTCATAGCTGGAATGGTCACAGCGGACAATTAAAACGTGAGGTAACAACATATAAAAACAATGCTTATTTTAGTCTCGAATCGAATGTCTGTGCGTAATTGCTGCATCTGATTTTCCTGCGGAAAATCATCGCCGGCAATCGCCGCACTGTTTTTATACGAGACGTTGTGCACTATTTTAAAAAATAATTCAGCTCCAATGGAAGAACGGATTCTTTTTCTCCTAAAATTCGGATCACAGAAAAATATAAGAGACTTGTATGAGAATGGAACGTTATATTTAAGCCCATTCGAACAATTCCAGGTAACCGAAAAAAATAATTATCGTGGGGATAGAAAAGAAGGTACAATTTTCTTAGAAAATTACCCTGATCCCTCAAAATACCGAATAGAAATAACGGATACTTATACGGGAAAAACCTTTTCTCACACACCAAAATCCTTGTCAAAAGAATATAAAGATCTAAGTGCTGGAAATTTATATTCGATGTATTGCATAAAGAATACAGAACTTGAGAAAGGTCAAAAATACAGAGTATCTGAAAAAATGAAAGATTTTGGTTCTCATTTTTTATTTATTCATAATCCACAGGAATTTAAACGGAGGTTTGAAAAAGTCTTTAAAGATCAAAATTTAGGCTATAGAGCAGGCGTAGTAAAATATTATAATGACAAAAACTACAGCGGACCTTTGTCACTATTTCACAAGAAAATAGAACACGAATATCAAAAAGAATTCAGAATTATAACTCGTAATTCGAGATCCGAACCGATAATATTGAAGTTGGGAAATTTGAAGAAAATTTCCACAATTATAGAAACGGACAGACTAGAACATCTCGAGTTTTCAATAACTGAAGCAGAGAAAAAAACAGTGCACAACAATATATAAAAACAATGCTCAAACCTGTCTCGAATCTAAGCTCCGTGCTCGCTTGCAACGCCTGATCGTCCTGCGGACAATCAAGCTCGCCAGCTCGCACGGTTTTTATACGAGACGTTACCCAACATTCCCCACATGAAGAAACTCCATTAATTTCTTCGGCTAACGTGGCGCAAAATATCACCTTCCTTTATTAAATTTACTAGTAGACTCTTTGTGTGGCCGCTTTTTAAATTGGCGCTGGTAATTAAGCCCGTGCAACATTCTGGTCGAAATGTAAAAAAGCTCCTGAATTCGTAGTTCAGGAGCTTGTTGATAATTTCAGTGGTGCCCCTTTTTGGAGAGCCCGTTCAGAATATTGTTCAAATCAAAGATACATTTCCTTAGGGTCTTTTTCTAAAATATTTAATTATGGGACGAAAAAAGCTTTCTATGGAAATCATTAATCCCAATGCAGCCGGGATTGATGTTGGCAGTCGTTCACATTACGTGGCGGTTGGACAATTTGCTGAAGATGTAAAGGAATTTGGGGTTTATGCCGAAGATCTCACTGCACTTGGACATTGGATGAAATCAAAGAAGATTACCACTGTGGCGATGGAATCTACTGGTGATTACTGGCAAAACCTGTTTGCCGAACTGATTAAGCAAGGATTTGAAGTTGTTCTGGTCAACGGGAAATTCACTAAGCATGCTAAAGGGAAGAAGACAGACGTGAAGGATTGTCGGTGGATCCAGCAACTGCATACCCTGGGGCTTCTCTCCGGTAGCTTTCTTCCAGATGAAACTACAGAGAAACTCCGAACTTACTGCAGGCAGCGTGGAAACTGGGTAGATCAGGCAGCTTCTACAACTCAGAAAATGCAGAAATTCCTTAAGTTTTTAAATTTTCGACTTGATGTAGTGGTTCAGGATATATGTGGCCTTACAGGACTTGCAATTATCGGAGATATTTGCAAAGGAAATTTAGATCCTGAAAAACTCGCAAAGCACCGGCATTACAACTGTAGAAAATCAGAAGAAGAAATAGCCAGAGCCTTACACGGTAATAATAGAGAAGATTATCTTTTTGGTCTAAAGCAGGAATACGAAACATACCTGTTCCTGCAAAAGAAGATCGATCAGTGTGATAAACAGATGGAAAAATTTATCAATGCAGAGCTCAAAAAATTCCCTGCTAAAAGAGCACTTAAGACCACCGAAAAACCATACAAAAGGATCAACAAAAATGCTCCAAAGATTAAAAATCTCAACCAGGTAGCCTATCAGTATTTTGAAGGTGTGGACCTTTTAGCCATAGAAGGCTTGAGCCATGCTACAGTAGTATCTATAATGGGTGAGATTGGGCCGGAAGGATTCAGGAAATTTGAAACTGCTAAACACTTCACCTCCTGGTTAAGATTAGCACCCAATAACAAGATATCCGGAGGAAAGATCTTAAGCCACAGAATACCAAAAGGTAGTAACCGTCTGAAAATAGCTTTTCGACAGGCGGCCAATTCAATAGGGAACTTAAAAGACACACATCTGTCGAATTTCTTTAGGAGAGTAGCTTTTAGAAAAGGTAGGACTGCCGCAGTATCTGCAACAGCTAGAAAACTGGCAGTAATAATTTGGAACATGATGGTAAAAAAAGTGCCATATCTTCCTCCAACTGAATACCTGTTCCTGGACCAAAAGCGTAAATTAAAGATGGTGACACGGCTAAAGAAAAATATAGCTAAATTGGAACTCAAACCAGAAGATCTGGGGTTTTCACCAACTTTAGTTCCAACCAACTAATTTGACGTTAGTCAGAATTTGACCAAAAACCAAACAAACCGATTTTAAAATGAAAGTAGAAAATGAAATCCTATTCAGCAGAAACAAGATTTATCGGCAAATAGCTGGTTCTTTAATATTTATTATAACAGGAATTTTGATCTTCTTGAATCCTGATTACTTTAAAGATATCAATATAGAATTTCTGAGGAATCCGATTATAATTAAAAGTATTGGTGTAACTGGTATTTTATTTTTCGGCTTAACTGGTATTATTGGAATTAAAAAACTTTTTAATAAAGAGAAAGATTAATAATTGACTGAAATGGAATAGTTGACAGTTTCAAATTCTTCCGGTTTATTCCGCCTGAAATTTCTGAAGTTGATTTTTAGAGAACTTGAGAAATTAATACAAACCGAATTTGAACAAAATAAAAACGTTGGGTAACAACGTATAAAAAAAATGCTCAAACCTGTCTCAATTCGAAAGTCCGTGCTCGCTTGCAACGCCTGATTGTCCTGCGGACAATCAAGCTCGCCAGCTCGCACTATTTTTTATACGAGACGTTGTGCACTATTCACCAGAACCTAAAATAAAGAACCAAGGTTGAAAGAAGCGGATTTAGATAAAAAATTGATCCAAACATTGATTCAAATCAAAAGTATGTATCGGGAAAACAGCAAGATGATTCATTTGCGTTCTCTTTCCAATTTTGTTCATACTCTGACCTCTGCACAGGACACAGATTCAAAGAACAACTCCAATAGAATTGCATTGAGCAGGGTGAGGAAAAAAGAATTGACTTTGGAATACCTTAAACAATTAGAGGAAGAAAAACGAGTGACGGATGACTTGTCAGACAAATATTTCAATGAATACATTAAACCGTTGGGGAACTATATGTCTTCCTACCACAAGTTCTCCTATATCGGTGGCGGAGCATTTCTTTTAAAATTTGCCGTATATCTGACCATAGGAATTGTCCTGGACTATCTTCTTCTACTAATCACAGGAAGGTGGGTCTATTTTACTATCTTAATTTTAATCTTGTTCTCCTTCAGGTATTACAAAAAATATCAGCAAAAGAGAGTTTTTGGATACCGATATTGAAAAAGAACAGTGCACAACAACATATAAAAACAATGCTAAAACCTGTCTTGAATCGAAACTCCGTGCGCACTTGCTGCGTCTGATTTTCTTGCGAAAATCATTGCCGGCAATCGCCGCACTGTTTTTATACGAGACGTTGTGAATAATGCAAAGAAAAACATGAATAAAGTATATCACATCCTAATTCTGACATTATTAGGAACCGTCTGTTTTTCTTTCCAGACGACAAATGTCACTGCATTGACGGATTCCCAGTTTTATACCGATTCGATCTACAGCAAGAATTTGGGAGAATATCGAAAACATAATGTGTATTTACCAAAAGGATTTAATATACAACATCAGTATCCAATTATTTATTCAACTGACGGAAGTACGTCATTAGAAAGAAACTTTTACAAAGTAACATTGGATTCACTAATTGAAAATAAAATCATAGAACCTACAATTTATATTGCCAGTCATTCGAATCCCAGGATTGCGGACACTAAGAATGCTGGAGATGGTAAAAAAATTAAAATCGACTATAGAAATTTTGAATATGTAGAGACTTTTAAATTTGGAACATTTGACCCAGACCTTTCCAATAGATTTAAGAACCATTTACTTTATTTTAAGGATGAATTGATTTCTCAAGTTGAAAAGAAATTGAATCAAGACCTCCAAAAGAAAGATAGGTTTTTCTATGGGGTTTCTAATGGAGCCGGTTTTGGTGCGAATCTACTCAACAAATATCCCGATGTCATAGGAACGTACATTTGTTATTCTACATTAGGCTCAAATGTCAAAGGAAATGAATGGCACCGCGAAGAAAAATATCCGGATTTATATTTACAATATGGAGATGAAGAAAGCTTTGTCTTTAAACAGGAAACCGAGGACCTTGTAACCGAATATAAAAATTCAAACTCATTTTTCGAGCTGGAAGTATTTAAGGGTGGACATGATTATAAGAAATGGAATGAAGGTTTTATAAGAACGATTAGCAAGTTGTTATAAGCGCCCAAAAAGCACTATTCACAACAATGCATAAAAACAATGCTATCTTAATATCGAATCGAAAGTCTGTGCGTACTTGCTGCGTCTGATTTTCCTGCGGAAAATCATCGCCGGCAATCGCCGCACTGTTTTTATACGAGACGTTGTGCATAATTTAAAAAAATGAAAGAAACCATATTAGAAGCTTTACACGAACTGCAAAAGGACACGGAAAAAATAGATTCCGGGGAAACTTTAACTGATTGGAAAAATAAAGCCACCAATATTATTATTAGAGTATACGGACGAGATAGCAAACCAGAGAAACAAATTAATTCGTTGTCTTACCTCTGGTATGTGGACGGAGGGAATAATGCTTACCGTCGGAAAGAACAAGCGTATAATTTAGTGGAAGGACTTATAAAGGAGATTGAGAGATTTGGATTACCTGATAAAATGGTTCCTGACAATGAAAAATATAATATTAACATCACTCAAAATTCTAATCAATCAACTAATATTCAATTAAGTCTAATTGTCGAATCGATTCAGGATGAATTGAATGGAAAACAATTGAAAGAATTACAAGAAGTCCTTCAAAGTGAGGATGATGTGGAGTCTAAAAAGACGAAAATTGCGGATAAATTAAAAAAGTTTGGTAGTGATGTGGCTTCAAATGTTTTAGCTACAATTCTTACTAATCCAAATATTTACGGATAAAAAACTATGCACAACAATGAATAACACAAATTGCGGAATACCCTTTAAAAATGACATTTTTGACTACTATTTAAGAACAGGTTAAAACTGACAAATTCAAGTTTCCAAACCGCAACTTGCGTTATTCGGGACGTTGTAGCTAATTTAAAAAATGAAAACCAACATAATCCGTTACGACAAATTAAGCACGTGGGATATAATATCTCTGACTGTTTATTTTTTAATCTCAATGTCCATTCTTTTTGTCGGACAAAAAGGTTATGAATTTAAAGAACATTTTATTTCAATTTACGCCTTTTCGACACCTCTATTTTTGTACTTAATTAATTATAAATCTTTAAGGAATTTTATCGTCTACGTGATTTGGCTGATTTTCTCATTATTTCATATTGGGCTTTATTTTGTAATTCAGGATAAACTATACTTTGACATTTCGCACGAGTATGCCGTTGACGGATTATTGTATATTTTTCCTTTTCTACTTTATTTTCAGTTGGCAAGAATTGTTCATTTAAAGATAAAGAATACCGAATTAGTAGCACCTTCTTGGGGCGGTTCATTTGATATATTTGACAACAGAAACATTGACCTGCTGGACTATCTATTCTTTATTTTTTTCTTTATCATCTGGGTCATTATAATTCCAATAACTTAAATAAACTAGCTACAACAACATATAAAAACCATGCTCAAACCTGTCTTGACTCGAAACTCCGTGCTCGCTTGCAACGCCTGATTGTCCTACGGACAATCCAGCTCGCCAGCTCGCACTGTTTTTATACGGGACGTTACCTCACATTATCAATTCGAAAGGCAGTTATTTTTTGCCATTTTTGAGAGGTAAGGTTTCTGATAATTCCAGTCGCAGTTTTCGGCTCGAAAAGTCGGTTCCTAAAAGCCATTTTTGAGACTTTTGTTTGGCAACGGTTCTGGTTGATCACGACGACGGACTTTACTCAGACGCGGAGTTAACGGATCGGTTCAAGCTGGATGTTTAGGTTAAAATGAACATTAAATTTTAGCTGGAATGGGCACAGCGGATTATAAAACGTGAGGTAACATTGTATAAAAAAAATGCTCAAACCTGTCTCGATTCGAAAGTCTGTGCTCGCTTGCAACGCCCGATTGTCCTGCGGACAATCAAGCTCGCCAGCTCGCACTATTTTTTATACGGGACGTTCTACGCAATTTCAATTCTAAACCACATGAACAAACGACGACTTTTGAAAATTTCTAGATCTATTGGAAAATCACTTTTTGTACTTCTGACGGTTATTTTGTCTATTGGTTATGCCATCTCATTAATAGCGGAAATAAAAGCTCCGACTTCAAACGATCTACAGACAAATGATTTCATTATCATGGGGATATTCTTACTGATTTTGATTTTTATAAACTTAAAATGGGTCTTCGGACTTTTTGAACGTAAAGAATCCCGACCACGGTTATAACCTCATGATGCGGCTGACCAAAATTTATTGTGATACCAATTCAGATCTCATAGTGAAAGAAAACTGCGTAGAACAACATATAAAAACAATGCTTAAACCTGTCTCAATTCGAAATTCTGTGCTCGCTTGCAACGCCTGATTGTCCTGCGGACAATCAAGCTCGCCAGCTCGCACTGTTTTTATACGGGACGTTGTGTACCATTTATCAGAAACTAAATTTTAAATGAAAGATCGGATTCATCTTTTACTCAAATTTGGAAGTAAAAAAAATATAGAAGATCTATACAAAAACGGAACAGTCTATCTGAATACCCTCGAGTATTTTCAATTCCAGGAAAATAATAGTTATAGAGGAGATCCACAGGAGGCGACAGTCCACATTAAAAATTTTCCAAATCCAGAAAATTATACACTCACTTTTACCGACACTAAAACTGGAAAATCCTTTAGCAAAAAACCTGGTGAACTATTTCTGAGCTACAAAAACTTATCTCCTGGTAATTTATATTCACTTTATGGCATTAAGCACTCTGATTTTGTTGATGGGATTTTTCGAGTTGATCCAAAAGTGAAAGAATTCGGGTCTCATTTTTTAGTGATAAGCAATCCCGCACAGTTTATGGAAAGGCTCAAATCCAAAATCAAAGAGTCAGGAATGGAGTTCCAAGCACAAGCCGTGGAATATTATGACAAATGGAAACATAACGGATCACTGACATTATTTCACAAGACCTGGGAATACAAATACCAAAATGAATATAGGATTTTAGTGAACAATAAAACCGATAAACCAATTAAATTTAGCTTAGGAAGCTTAGAGGACATATCGCAAATTTTAGAAACGGACAGAATTCAGCATTTGCAATTTACAATGAGTATAGGAAAATAAAACGGTACACAACAACGTATAAAAAAAATGCTCAAACCTATCTCAAATCGAAACTCCGTGCGCACTTGCAACGCCTGATTGTCCTGCGGACAATCAAGCTCGCCAGCTCGCACTATTTTTTATACGAGACGTTGTAAGCCATTGCTTTACGCGGATGGGCATTTTTTGAAAGTCCTGGGCTGGTTTAATAGGGGAGTACAGATAAGGGAAAGAAAAGGATATGACCATAGGGAACTATCCCCAAGTATGTTGCGATGAGATCGTGGAGAGTCTTTTAACTATCCAAACGTTATCACGTTACAAATACTTGTGGTTAAGGTAGTTGAAATTTTTGATATAGTCAATGGGTTCAACTAACTTAATTTTTCCCTTATCTGGACGGACCACTGATTGCGCCCACCCCTTATTCCACAATCTTTAGAACTACTTCTAAACCCAATGGAAACGGGGTACGGATCTCAAAAAATGACTTTTAAATTTCGGCCGCTTCAACCAACAGTTCCTTTTTGGTTATCTTTTCAATCTGATAACCAAACAGCTTACAACACTATGTAAATGCAATGGCCCAAATCATTAGCCTGAAAAGGGGCCACAGCATTTACACGTACCGTTAGCCATAATTTTTATTAATGGCTATAGTTAAATAAATTAGCATTCTGAAAACCATAACAACTAACCAATTTTAAATATGAAGAAAAAATTACTCGCTGTAATTTTACCAGCATTTTTTGGTCCTTTTGGATTATTCTACACATCGACTTTTGCAGCCTCAATAATGATTTTTATCAGTTTGCTGCTCGGCTTAATTCTAGCAGCCCAAGGAAACTTGGATTCATTAATATTATTTTCCATTATTCTACAACCACTTATAATATTTTGGAGTGTCTTACTATTACAAGAAAAAGAAAAAAATAATAAGGTGGATAATGAAACAGAAATAAAGATTGGTGGTGAGGCACTAATTTATTCCCTCGCACTTTTATTTCTCACATTATTCATAACTCTAGTATTTTCAATAATTTTTCCAAAAAATTTCTTACAAGAAAGTTCTACTCTTTTTTATATAACAATTTTATCCCTTTCAATAATAACTTCTATTACTCTCATCACTAATCCTAATAATAACAAATGAAAAAATTCTTTACTTTTTTAATCTTAATTATTTCACTTTCTTCTTGTAAGGATTCTTTAAAAAAAATTGGTAGAGAAATGGCTACCGAAACAAGAACTGAAATTGAACTAAAAAAACTCTGTTCAAATTCCGAAGTAAAAAATATAATTATTTCTTCAATCAAGGAGGAAATGATTGTAAACTTAACAATGTATAAAATGGAAGGGGATTTGAATTTTGCTTCATTATTTCTAGAGCCTCTTCAACAATATTCAGATAAAGATTTATCACAAAATCTTAGAAACAAAATGGAGTCCGAAATAAGAAAATTCTTGAACGGTCAAGAAACAAATTTAGATCCTAATGAAATTTCTATAATTGAAGAATCAATAAGCCAGATTGATTATAATTTTAAAGAATTGAATGGGACTAGACCAATCAATCTTGAACCTGATTTAAAAAAGTGCGATTGTAAAGGTAACTTAGAATTGATAAATGATTATAACTATAGTTTTGAATATTCAGTTCAAGAAACCGATACTCATTATTTCACTGAATTATTAGGTTTTTCAGAAATAGAATTCGAAGAATTAGTTAATTATCTCAACCTAAACGGAGTAAAGAAAAATTCAAAGATTGATCAAAAAAATCTATCTGAAAAACAAGAAAAAATTGATGAGAACCAATTATGGAAAGAAAATAAAACTACTTCTAAAATTGGGAATTATACAGTAAAATCGGACAAATCATATTTCTATGCAGAACCTTTTTCCGAAAATAAAAGAAAAGCATATTTAGTTAAAGGAGATAAAATTAAGATTTCCAAAATTTCAGAAAATGGAACTTATGGTTTTGGTTTATTCGAAAATAAATCGGGCCAAATAACAAAAGGCTGGCACAAATTAGACGATTTATCCTACACGAATAATCTATTGGAGAAATATAAATTTAATCAAGTCCTCCAATTTGATAGAGTAGATAATGAACCCGTTTTTAATAAAGAAATACCAACTAATGCCATTGTTGAAATTAGTAAAACAAAAATTTCAGTAAACTTAGGATTTGGAAATATTATATATCAAATTATCTCTCAAAATAAAGATTTAGAAGATCCATCAGTAACTATTTATGATTGTTTTGAAAAAAATGACCCAGATACAAAATGTATCTTTTCAATTCGAGAGAATAATATTGTAATGGTAAAAGAAAACGAAATGTTTCAATTCATAAACCGTTAAAAAACTATGGCTAACATCGGCTCATCGCAAATAACGGGTATTACCGAAAAAGTGTAATTTTAGAAACCAGGAAAGAAAATGGTTAATCCGACAAGTTCGCATCCCTACTCCCGCAACTTGCGATAGCCGTGACCGTTGTACAACATTAGAATATGAGTTTATTTAAAAAAGTTACGATTGGAATTTTAGTATTAATTGGCTTGGCTATATTCTGGGTTGTTTTCGAACTTAATGCCGAGGACCAGGAGGAAGCGAAATTTATTAGCATTGAAGTTCCTGAGGATATGAATTTTGAAAAACCAATTGAATTTCTGACGGATAAACAAATAGATTCTTTAGAATCTATGGATGTTAACCAGGAAAAAATTATTGTAGTCGGAAATGGATACAACGGTTATAATTTTTATATGTGGCACAAACCAACTGCGAAGGGAGAAATATTTGTCAAAGCATTTGAACTAACGCAAAATGTACAGTTGTCCGAAGAAGAATTAGCCGAACGGACTAAAAACCAAATTACGGATTTAGGTAGTGCCTTTAAGTTATACAAAGGAAGTTCGGTTATCTATGAAGGAACTTTTTCAAATTTTTATCCGACTCGATTTGAGCTGTGGTTTAAATCCGAAAGTTCAGATATTGAGAAAAAGCTGACAGAGAAAAATTATCTGATTGATGGTTGGGATAGATAAAACGTTGTACAACAACATATAAAAACAATGCTTAATTTAGTCTCAATTCGAAGCTCCGTGCTCGCTTGCAACGCCTGATTGTCCTGCGGACAATCAAGCTCGCCAGCTCGCACTGTTTTTATACGAGACGTTACAAAAAATGCCGCTGACAACCCGATATTAATTATTAAAATCCAGAATTCAAATAAATCAAAATAAATGATCACACTTGTAGAGTTGAAAAACAAAATTTTATTGATTGAAGATGATTTACATTCTTTAGCAGAATTTATTACTCCTCAAACAGATCTACATATGTTATATTTATTAAAACTTGCCTGTAGTGAAGGATTAAATATAGAAGATGTCGACAAAGGGAGATTCCTTGAAGCGAATACAAATGATTTAAAATTGCAAAAAGAAGAAAACCAATCTGACAAAACTGACTTTATAAATATTTCGCTGGACCATATTTTAAAAGAAGGAAAAAAATACACTTATAGAGACTTTTTCGATGTCTTCGGTCTTAATTCCCAAATAAACGCAGAATTAATGATTGAAGATGTGAAATCTGAATTAGGAAAAGACTTGAACATTGCATTTGAATCTCCTTCAGATAAGCTTTTTGACTTAAATTTAAATAATCTTAGAACTCTTGAAGAACTTTTAAATCATTTAAACAGTGATCAGAAAAAAAGAAAAATAATTTTTAAAAATCCGTGGTGGAAGTTCTGGTTACTGGAAAAATCTTATTAGAAAAATAATGCTAAAAAATCTCTTTTTTTTAGGTGTAGGCATAATTGTAACTCTCCTTTCAATAACTGCAATATTTTATTTCCAAGAATATAAAATATCGGACTTGAACCAAAATTTAATTAATCATTCATTAATTGATGGTGACAAAAATATCTTTTCAGTTTTTGATACTGAGTTTATTAATCCGGAAGGTTTTTGTGACTGCAATGGATACTCCATAGGCGGCAAATCTGAGAATTTCTTGCCGTTTGCAAAGAACATACTGGAGCAGAATCAGGAATATTCTTGTTGTGGAATAAAATTTTCTAAAGAACAATATACTGGTTGGGGAGAAATAGATTATAATATAAAAATACTTGAACCTAATCAACAAGTACGTTATGATATTTTTTACAAAGATGACGTGCCTATTGCTCTGAACATCGAACAGTATTTTAAAAATTTTAATTTAGATGTTTCACACAATTATCCGACTATTCAGGCCTATGCAGAACATTTAGAAAAAACCTCAGAATATTCAAAGATTCTTCAAGATAATCACAATTATTTTCTTGTAAAGGAAATTGATGACGAATATTTCCTCATACACCGCATAACAGACTGGTATGATTCCCAATCATTAAAAACGATTTCAGTTTATTCCAAAATTTATAAAAAGAACAAAGGATTTTCCTTTTTTTAAAAAAAAGAAGATCAAAAATGCCACTCAGACGGGCGGCACATTTTGTAACAACGGTTAACACAAATGCGGCAGACCAGCCAAAAATGGCATTTTTAACTACCTTTAAAAATAGAAATTAGAAAGATAAATTTCGTTCCCCTACTCCGCACTTGCGTTAACCGGGACGTTACCAAAAATGGCTCCCAGAAAATATCAGATCAAACAATTTTATAAAATGGCAAATACTAAAAACACTCCGAAAAATCATTTTAGTAAAAAAGAAATTTTTTCAGTTGGGCTAAGCTTCCTTTTTTTCTATTCGATTTTTTCAAATTGGGATTTAATAAAAAGCTGGATTTCGGACTTGTTTTAAAAGAGGGCTAAGATTCAGTCGGACAGGGAAGCGGACATTTTGATCCGGCCATAAAAACGACTGCAAAAGCCTTTTTACTCAAACGCGTCGCCAAATTTGGTAACAACGTATAAAAAAAATGCTCAAACCTGTCTCAATTCGAAACTCCGTGCTCGCTTGCAACGCCTGATTGTCCTGCGGACAATCAAGCTCGCCAGCTCGCACTATTTTTTATACGGGACGTTGTAAACAATTTAAAAAAAACCAAAAAACTAAAATATAAATGGCGAAATTTTTAAACACAAGAAAAGCAGTATCTGAAATTGAAGATTTAATCCGTGATGCGGACCAAAGGCTTATTTTGATTTCACCCTATTTAAAATTATCAAAAGATTTTAAAGAATTATTGACTTATAGAAATAGTAAAGACAAAGTCACTACTGTAATTTTTGGAAAACAAGAGCTAAATCCAAACGAAATGAAATTCCTTCAAAGTTTGAGGTTTGTTATTTTAAAATACAATCAAGACTTACACGCTAAGTGTTACTTGAATGATGACAAAATGATAATTACATCACTCAATCTTTATGAGTTCTCAATGAATAACAATAAAGAAATGGGAGTTTTAATCGACAAAAATGATGAATCTGACATAGAATTATTTGAAGATGCTTATAAGGAAATAGACTTTATTGACGAAACAAGTGAACGATTTGAATTCACTTCTATTCCCGACGAAACAGAACCTGATAAAAAAGACTCTGAAACACAGCCGACAAACATAGTTTCTTCAAATTCAAAACTGCTTACAACAAAAGAATTATCTCAATTAACAAATTTGAGTAGTAGAAAAGTTAATAGTTGGTTAACCGACAACAAACTGATGTATAAAAAAGAAGATGATTGGAAAGCAACAAAACGTGGAAAAGAATTGGGTGGAATTGAAAAAAATGGACAATATGGACAATTTGTAATTTGGCCAGAGGAAATTGCGAAACAAATAAAATAGTTAAAACTGTTTACAACACTGTATCCTATGAAAAGCAATAAGTCCTTCTCTCAAATTTAATATTTAATTTTCTATTTATTTCATATTGATGATGTTTTTGGAGTGTTGAAATGTTGGCAAGTCTTTTCAGCACTTGCTTACTTGTCAATATTTCAATACTTATAACCTGCTCAGCATCCTATTTGTGGTCCTCGCCTGGGCGATGCCACCAGCATCATTATGATTTTGATTATAATAACCTGTCCACTAGCTAAAAAGTGTGATCCGAAATTGGCCACGTACAGTGTTTTGTGATACAGGTTTAAGTGGTTTGAGCTGGTTTATATTACTTCTTCTTGATATTATGATACTACTCCTATTTCATAGGGAGTTTCTGTTTTTATAACTGCAAGAGTTCTACTCAGGAGTTTGTGAGCGATTTTTATAATGATTTTTTTGTCATCTTTTCCTAAATGAGTGCGATAGTAAGCCTGCATCACCGGGTCCGTTCTGATGGCCTGCCAGGAAGCTTCCACAAAATAAGATCTGATCAAGCGGTGGGACCTGGGATTCATTCCCATGGCTTTATTTGATGCACCACTTTGATGTACTCCTGGCGCGATACCTACATATCCAGCCAGGTGTTTTAAGGAATTGAAACGGCGCAGATCTCCAAGTTCTGAGATGATCCCCACGGCAACAATTCCTCCAATTCCGGGAATACTTTTTAATAGATAATAATCCTTTTTATAATGTTTACGACAATATGCCCGTAGCTGATTAGTAACCTGACGTTTCTCCTGATCAATAAATCTGAAGCTACGCATGCGGCTGTTTAAGGTCTCTCTGGCTGTTCCGAAATCAAAAGGCAGGTTGTCCAGCCAGTTTCGGTATTTGTGGCTCCAGTGGTCATTATCAAATTCTTCAGGTACTTTGATCCCGAAGTAGAGTAACTGCATTTTTATCATAGACTTGATGCGACGCAAATCTTTAACGAGATCATTCCTGCGACGGAACAGGCTGCGAAGCTCTTCTCGTTTTTTATCGGGAACCACAATACTCTCCAGACGGCCATCTTTGAGTTCCCTGCTGATGAGCTGGGCATCGATTTTATCTGTTTTGGTATGTTTTTCTTTTCCCTTGCGGTGGATATCTGCAGGGTTAACTACTAATGATTTCCAGCCGTAACTCTCGAAAGAGCGATGGGCGTAATATCCACAACATCCGGCTTCATAGGCAGTAGTAACTTCATAACCTGAAAAATGTTTATCGACATACTGAAACAGTTGTTCAGGAACAGGCGGCATGGAAAAGGATTTGCCAGCAAAAAGATCCGTGCTGCAGTGTATTTTCCAGCTTCTCTTGTGAATGTCAATACCAACGTATAACTTTGGTACTGAGGCAGTAGATTGAGTATCCATATCTTAGCATTTTTATTATTTAAGATACTTGATTTACTGCTTTTTCATTGATGCTAAAAAAAATGCTTAAACCTGTCTCAATTCGAAAGTCCGTGCTCGCTTGCAACGCCTGATTGTCCTGCGGACAATCAAGCTCGCCAGCTCGCACTGTTTTTATACGGGACGTTACCTCACATTCTCAACTCGAAAGACCGTACTTTTTGCCATTTTTGAGAGGTAAGGTTTCTGATAATGCCAATCGCAGTTTTGGGTTCGAAAAGTCGGTTCCTAAAAGCCATTTTTGAGACCTTTATTTGGCAACGATTCTTGTCGATCACGACTGCGGACTTGACTCAGACGCAAGAACGGACGGTCGGTTCAAGCCGAACGTTCAGGCAAATATGAACATTAACTCATAGCTGGAATGGTCACAGCGGACAAACAAACGTGAGGTAACAACATATAAAAACAATGCTTATTTTAGTCTCGAATCGAATGTCTGTGCGTACTTGCTGCATCTGATTTTCCTGCGGAAAATCATCGCCGGCAATCGCCGCACTGTTTTTATACGAGACGTTGTAAAACATTAAGAAAAACGAAGTTGATAAAATCAAAAAATATATCTGATAAGAAATTGAAGTTAGCAACAAAAATCCTGATTTCTATTTCTGTATTATTTGTGATGCTCCCTTATACAACTTTATTTGGATTGCCATTTTATATAATCGGGTTGATCTTGTTGTGGAATTCAAATCTGACCAAAAAGCTTAAATGGAAATGGACATTTGTTCCATTATTAATTGTTGGACTGATTTATATTATAATCGCATTAATTATTTACATTTTTAAGCTGTAAAGTATTGGCATTTGAGAATAAAAAGTAACAGCATAAGAAATTAGAAAAATCCGATTCAGATTTACTCAAAGGAAACAAAAAAACGTTTTACAACAACGTATAAAAACAATGCTAAAGCCAGTCTCAAATCGAAGCTCCGTGCTCGCTTGCTTTGCGGATTGTCCTGCGGACAATCACGCTCGCCCGCTCGCACTGTTTTTATACGAGACGTTGCAAAAAATGCCGCTGACAAACAAAACGCAGAGAAAATTAAAAAATAACTCGGATAAAAAACAGACTTTTAAAATGCCTTTTTGGAAGGAAAGATAAATTGAGTTAAAAAAGATAAATGGCGACGGACTTCTCACTCAAACGGAGAAAAAAAGAAACGTGAAAAATATCATTTTAGAGAAGTAAGATAAATTCGGTTTCAAAGAATAATTTTCAAGGGATTTTCTCACTCAGAAGGAGAAAAAACGGAGAAAAATTTGGCTTTTTTAAGAGGTAAGGAAATTTATAATTTTAAATAAATCACAGCGGACTCGATTAATATAAGGAAAAAGACATATTAGTATGAACAAAAAGAAAGTCAAGCTTTTCAATATAGTTGCAATTATTGCTCTAATTATTTTATTAATAATATTCTTGGACTGGACACTTGAACACGCAATACACGGATGGAAGAATCCAATGTAGCTTTTTTATAAAATACTGGCAACTGGACCAAAAACACCTCAAAAAGAAAACGGAGAGCAACAGGGGGGCTCACTCAGGTGGGCGGCAATATTTTGCAACAATGTATAAAAACAATGCTATCTTAGTTCTCGAATCGAAAGTCGGTGTGTACTTGCTGCGTCTGATTTTCCTGCGGAAAATCAACGCTCGCCCGCTCGCACAGTTTTTATACGAGACGTTAGCCAATAGCTAAAAAAATGAAATTTAAGGAAGCAAATATTCGAGAAATGGCGGAACACCTTCTGTGCGGAAATCTTTGTTTTTTAAATACTATAACCGGTGATTTTGAGTATCATCCAGCAGAAATGGACCTTTTTCCAGACGAGGAAAATCCCTGGCAAGAAGTTATAGATAAACTCGATAATAATTGGGATGATTACATTCGGATCGAGCCAATGAATTCCAGCCAATCTTTTGCTGTAATGGAATCTTTTGCCGACCAATTGGAAGCGGACGGATTTCGCAAAAAGTTACTTGCTGCTTTAAGCCGACCAAAACCTTTCAGGAATTTTAATTATCTGATCCACGAATCAGATTTCAGACAGGAATGGTTTGACTTCCGAGAAGAAAGAAATATTGAGTGGGTAAGAGAACAGATATCTGACCGCGTGGATGAGTAAAAAGCCATTGGCTAACACTATATAAAAACAATGCTAAAACCTGTCTCAAATCGAAACTTCGTGCTCGCTTGCAACGCCTGATTGTCCTGCGGACAATCAAGCTCGCCAGCTCGCACTGTTTTTATACGGGACGTTGTAAGCCATTGCTTTACGCGGATGGGCATTTTTTGAAAGTCCTGGGCTGGTTTAATAGGGGAGTACAGATAAGGGAAAGAAAAGGATATGACCATAGGGAACTATCCCCAAGTATGTTGCGATGAGATCGTGGAGAGTCTTTTAACTATCCAAACGTTATCACGTTACAAATACTTGTGGTTAAGGTAGTTGAAATTTTTGATATAGTCAATGGGTTCAACTAACTTAATTTTTCCCTTATCTGGACGGACCACTGATTGCGCCCACCCCTTATTCCACAATCTTTAGAACTACTTCTAAACCCAATGGAAACGGGGTACGGACTTCAAAAAATGACTTTTAAATTTCGGCCGCTTCAACCAACAGTTCCTTTTTGGTTATCTTTTCAATCTGATAACCAAACAGCTTACAACACTATGTAAATGCAATGGCCCAAAATCATTAGCCTGAAAAGGGGCCACAGCATTTACACGTACCGTTGCCATTCATTATGAAAAAGAAGAATAGATTATGAAATATAAAATTGGTTTTAAATTAGATTGGTTGGAGATGATATTTGTAATATTTACCGTATTTATTGCTGGAATGATTACTGCCAGTGATTTGAACAATAAATTTCTTTATACTGGTTTGATAATACTTTCATCAGGTGGTTTATTATTAAAAAAAAGAGTTAAGATGCCGATTAAGTAATAGAATCAAGAAGAGTGAAATCCCAGCGGACTGGGAGGTAGTTTGAGAAAAGATGTGGCAAAGGTTTGTATTAATCTGTAAGCTTCTGATGACTCATTTAAAAAACCGGAACGAATTTTCATTCTAACCTTTAAAACAACGAAATGGCAACAACATATAAAAACAATGCTCAAACCAGTCTTGAATCGAAACTCCGTGCTCGCTTGCAACGCCTGATTGTCCTGCGGACAATCAGGCTCGCCAGCTCGCAAAGTTTTTATACGAGACGTTACCTCACATTATCAATTCGAAAGACAGTTATTTTTTGCCATTTTTGAGAGGTAAGGTTTCTGATAATTCCAGTCGCAGTTTACGGCTCGAAAAGTCGGTTCCTGAAAGCCATTTTTGAGACTTTTATTTGGCAACGGTTCTGGTCGATCACGACGGCGGACTTTACTCAGACGCAGGAACGGATGGTCGGTTCAAGCCGAACGTCCAGGCAAAAATGAAAATTAACTCATAGCTGGAATGGTCACAGCGGACAAACAAACGTGAGGTAACAACATAGAAAAACAATGCTTAATTTAGTCTCGAATCGAAACTCCGCGCTCACTTGCAACGCCTGATTGTCCTGCGGACAATCAAGCTCGCAAGCTCGCACTGTTTTTATACGGGACGTTACCTCACATTATCCACTCGAAAGGCAGTTATTTTTTGCCATTTTTGAGAGGTAAGTTTTTGATAATGCCAATCGCAATTTTCGGTTCGAAAAGTCTGTTCCTAAAAGCCATTTTTGGACTTCTATTTAGCAAAAGTTCCTGTCGATCACGACGGCGGACTTTACTCAGACGCAGGAAAACGGACGGTCGGTTCAAGCCTAACGTCCAGGCAAATAGGAAAATTAACTCATAGCTGGAATGGTCACAGCGGACAAACAAACGTGAGGTAACAACATATAAAAACAATGCTAAAACCTGTCTCGAATCATAACTTCCGGCTCGCTTGCTCAGCGGATTGTCCTGCGGACAATCACGCTCGCCAGCTCGCACTGTTTTTATACGGGACGTTACCCAACATTTAAAACAAACTGAATGAAATTAAAATACCTTATTCTCTATCTGTTCTTGATAATAATCCAAACAAAAATAATAGGACAAGATCTGTCAATCCTGGATGAAAAGAATGGTTTCCGAGAAATAAAATTAGGTGATAAGATCAGTAACTACAATCAATTTCAACCGTACAACTCAGAGAACGCTGAATATTTTGGTGGAATTTATTATGATTATATTTTTTTCAGTAACGAATATGATTCTATTGGAGAAACAGATATTTACAGAATATTTGTCAATACCTATGAGGGCTTAATAATGCAAATTCACATAATTACAGCCAAAAATTTTGAAGTTATTGATTTATTAAACGCCGCTTACGGACCGACATCCCATAGTAGGACGGACAGGTATGTGTGGTTTACTGATAAAGTGAGATGTGATGTCATTGGCTTGAAAAATAATTGGCATATTATGTATGAGGACAGGATTTTAATCTCGAAAAAAATAGAAAAGGAAAAATCTTTAAAGCAGAGTAAAGCGTTAGACCAGTTTTAATAGTATATCTCACCGAAGAAAAACGTTGGGTAACAACGTATAAAAACAATGCTCAAATCAATCTCTAATCGAAAGTCCGTGCTCGCTTGCATAGCGGATTGTCCTGCGGACAATCACGCTCGCCAGCTCGCACAGTTTTTATACGAGACGTTGGCGGGCATGCAAAATCAATTGAAATGAAAATATATGATAGATATCTTGTTTCGGATCAAACGCTAATTGATCAATTGAGCACTCAGTTTGAACAGGTAAATCGAGATAATATTAACTGGAGAATCACATATTTGGACAAAGAAACAGGGGATAATTGGCTATATTATTTTACTGATTCTGAACTTCACGGTGGGGGATATCCTATGATGAGCAAATTGCCATTTCCAGAAACAGACAAACTAATTGAAATTGCTCTGACCTCGGATAAAGAAGATGAAGTCTTTGCTGCTTGTCGCACACTTGTAAATAACGAAAAAATTGATAATCAGGATTTTCGAAAAACTTTAATAAACAAATTGGAATTAATTTCCGATTCAAGTCGACAGAGAAAAGTGATAAAATCAGCGGATTTGGATTCTCCGATGAATATGAAATCTCAGTTATCAAAGTCTGCTGACCAAGTATCAAGAGACGCAGCTGATTTCCGGGCTATTGCGGAGAGGGCGAAAGGATTGCTTGAGTGAAAAGCACGACCCGCCAACATTATATAAAAACAATGCTTAATTTGTTCTTGAATCGAATGTCCGTGCTCACTTGCTTTGCGGATTGTCCTGCGGACAATCACGCCCGCCCGCTCGCACAGTTTTTATACGAGACGTTACCTCACATTATCCATTCGAAAGGCAGTTATTTTTTGCCATTTTTGAGAGGTAAGGTTTCTGATAATTCCAGTCGCAGTTTTCGGTCTCGAAAAGTCGGTTCCTAAAAGCCATTTTTGAGACCTTTATTTGGCAAGGGTTCTGGTCGATCACGAAGCGGACTTTACTCAGACGAGGGAACGGACGGTCGGTTCAAGCCAAACGTCCAGGTAATAATGAAAATTAACTCATAGCTGGAATGGTCACAGCGGACAAACAAACGTGAGGTAACAACATATAAAAACAATGCTTATTTTAGTCTCGAATCGAATGTCTGTGCGTACTTGCTGCATCTGATTTTCCTGCGGAAAATCATCGCCGGCAATCGCCGCACTGTTTTTATACGAGACGTTGTGCAACATTTAAAAAAACAATGAAAAAAATTAACCGAATAGGCAGTATGCTACTTGACCATATAATTATGGCATCTGTAATTGCGATAGCTTCAATTCCTTTTCTAATTCTTAGCTTCTTTTTAAAGCGTTATTTTGATTTTGGATTTAATTGGATAATTGGATTTTTAATGTTTTTAGTGTACTTAAATAAAGATATTTTGAGAGCCAAAAGTCCCGCAAAAAGAATTGTCGGACTTCAAGTGGTTAATAATTCAACTGGCAGACAAGCCTCAAAATTAAAATGCTTTATTCGTAATTTGACCTGTATTTTATGGCCAATTGAAATACTTGTAACTTTATTTTCTAAACATAGAAGAATTGGCGATTTGATTGCAAATACAAGAGTCGTAGTTGCTGAAAAAGAACCAGTTAGTAATATTATAGCGGAAATAAAAACGTTGCACAACAACATATAAAAACAATGCTGAAACCTGTCTCGAGTCGAAGCTCTTTGCTCGCTTGCTTTGCGGATTGTCCTGCGGACAATCACACTCGCCCGCTCGCACAGTTTTTATACGGGACGTTGTAAGCCATTGCTTTACGCGGATGGGCATTTTTTGAAAGTCCTGGGCTGGTTTAATAGGGGAGTACAGATAAGGGAAAGAAAAGGATATGACCATAGGGAACTATCCCCAAGTATGTTGCGATGAGATCGTGGAGAGTCTTTTAACTATCCAAACGTTATCACGTTACAAATACTTGTGGTTAAGGTAGTTGAAATTTTTGATATAGTCAATGGGTTCAACTAACTTAATTTTTCCCTTATCTGGACGGACCACTGATTTCGCCCACCCCTTATTCCACAATCTTTAGAACTACTTCTAAACCCAATGGAAACGAGGTACGGACTTCAAAAAATGACTTTTAAATTTCGGCCGCTTCAACCAACAGTTCCTTTTTGGTTATCTTTTCAATCTGATAACCAAACAGCTTACAACACTATGTAAATGCAATGGCCCAAAATCATTAGCCTGAAAAGGGGCCACAGCATTTACACGTACCGTTGTAAAACATTTAAAAAAATTTGATTCTTAAAAAGTCTTTGAAAAACAATTTACTCAACAGCATAACAATTCTTTTATGTGGAGTATTAACTCTGATTCACCTTTTCGAATTTTATACAGTTGCGATAAGAAAGGAAACAGAATTTTATCCTTTTGGCGGAGAAGGACCAGTTCCATATTATTACCGCACTGCTGAACTTTACTCAATAGTCAATCTGGCTTACGGACTTATTTTCGGATTTTTATTTTTACTTGCAATCTGGAACCTGAGAAATAAAAAATTAAAGGCTAAAACCTTATTCGGACTGACTATGGTGGCGGGTTTCATCCTATTAATCCACAGTTGGCTCGGTTAAAAAACGTTTTACAACACTGTATAAAAAAAATGCTCAAACCTGTCTCAATTCGAAAATCCGCGCTTGCTTGCAACGCCTGATTGTCCTGCGGACAATCAAGCTCGCCAGCTCGCACTATTTTTTATACGGGACGTTGCCAAAAACACCGCTGATAAACAGGACGTAAATAATCAATTTTAAAGAGTTATGAAATTTTTGCCTTACTTAAAGTATCTATTTTTAGTTGTTAGTATTATAATCTTCACCCTTTACATATTTGGCAATAATTATATAAATAAATACACACTTGCATTTGGTTTTATTCTGATTTTCAGTGTGCCTGTTTTAAACAGATATGAAAAGCAGCGGATTTCTCACTCGGACGGAGAAAAAAAGAAGCACTAAAAATATCATTTTTGAGAGGTAAGAATATTGGCGTTTCAAAAATAAATTCAGCGGACATTCTCACTCAATTGGAGAAAAACAATCGGATATAAAAATGCCCTTTTTGAGTGGGAAGAAAATTTAAACTTTAAAAGCAACACGCAACGGATTAAAAGCGAAACGGCTCACTCGGGCGGGCGGTGCATTTGGCAACAATGTATAAAAACAATGCTATCTTAGTGTCGAATCGAGAATCTGTGGGTATTTGCTGCGTCTGATTTTCCTACGGAAAATCATAGCCGTCAATCGCCGCACTATTTTTATACTAGACGTTGTAAGCCATTGCTTTACGCGGATGGGCATTTTTTGAAAGTCCTGGGCTGGTTTAATAGGGGAGTACAGATAAGGGAAAGAAAAGGATATGACCATAGGGAACTATCCCCAAGTATGTTGCGATGAGATCGTGGAGAGTCTTTTAACTATCCAAACGTTATCACGTTACAAATACTTGAGGTTAAGGTAGTTGAAATTTTTGATATAGTCAATGGGTTCAACTAACTTAATTTTTCCCTTATCTGGACGGACCACTGATCGCGCCCACCCCCTTATTCCACAATCTTTAGAACTACTTCTAAACCCAATGGAAACGGGGTACGGATCTCAAAAAATGACTTTTAAATTTCGGCCGCTTCAACCAACAGTCCCTTTTTGGTTATCTTTTCAATGTGATAACCAAACAGCTTACAACACTATGTAAATGCAATGGCCCAAAATCATTAGCCTGAAAAGGGGCCACAGCATTTACACGTACCGTTGTGGTTAATATAATTCACTCAATATGAAAAAAATTTGCACTCTGCTTCTAATACTTTACACAATGTCTTCTTTAGGTCAAGAAAAATTGGACGGTCAGTATTGCGCGGATTACCCGACAGGTGATTTTTATAAGTGTTTAGAATTTAAAGGAAATGAATTTTCTTATGAAGGAGGAGGACACTTAGGAATTGAATCATACGGTTCGGGAACCTATGAGCAAATTGACGATTATCTCATTTTAAATTACCATCAGACGAAACCCTTAGAGCTTAGTTATCATAAATTAAAATTTTGGATCAATAAGAAACCTGTAGTTGATTTAAAAGTAAAGGTTAAGGATCTTGATGGAGACAAAATAAGCGGTGCAAATGTTTTTGTGAATGAAACAAAAAAAGGAGTTATTGCTGACACTCTTGGTTTTGGTCACCTTGTACTGGAAAAAAAGGATCAGAATATAGAATTAATAATATCCTACTTAGGATATGTTCAAGAGAAGATCCAGCTAAGGCAAGATTTTAATTATGAAATCGAGGTTTATTTAAGAGAAGGTTCTATGCCCACACCGATCCTGAATCAAATCGACACATTGAAAATAATTCAGCACAAAAATAATTCCTTCCAGGAAGTTATGAAAAATTCCAAAGTAAGACCCTGGAATAAAACCTAACAAAATACTAACCACAACACTATATAAAAACAATGCTCAAACCTGTTTCGATTCGAAAGTCCGTGCTCGCTTGCTGCGCCTGATTGTCCTGCGGACAATCAAGCTCGCCAGTTCGCACTGTTTTTATACGAGACGTTGGCAATAATTACAAGAGGAAATGAAAAGATATTTCGTTATCATAATTTTTAATTTACTACTCTTCAGCAGTTGCAAAGCTCAAAAACTTGAGGGAGCATACTGCCACAGTTTTAATAGTGGCTATGATGTTTCCTGTCTGACTTTTAAAGAGAACAATCGATTTACCTACAAAACTTCTGGGGATCTGGGTACTTACATAACAGGTAAAGGGAATTACTCTTTAATGAGAAATACTTTAAAATTAGATTTTGATAAGGACTCATTAATTCAAAAAAGTGAAGTCACAATAAAAGATTTGTCCCATAAAGATAAACGAGAAACCGATTCAATTGATCTAATCTTCAAGATTTATGATGGGCATAACAATGAAATTCCATTTCCCGGAGCTTTTATTCACAATGTATCTGAAGACATTTCTGTTTCAAAACAAAATAGTTCAAATCGGGATGGCCACGCGACTATTAGTCAACCCAAAAACTCCAGAACCGAAACTTTTAAAGTAGGGTCTATTTTTTATGAAAAAATAGATATAACAGTAAAAAATGATGCAACCAAAGAAATCGAGGTAATTCTTTATCCTGAACAACCAAATAAAATTTCGGACACAACTTTTATATACTACATTAAAAAGATAGACAAAAAGTCCTTTTTAACCACTGATGATCATTTTTACAAAAAAGCGGAATAAGTAACTATTGCCAACAATGAATAACACAAATTGCGGAATACCTGTCAAAACTTGCATTTTTGACTACCTTTTAAAATAGAGTTTATCGGACAGTTTTTTCTGTCCATCCCGCAACTTGCGTTAGTGTGCCGAGCAAACAATGACCGGCAATAAGTAGTCATTGCGAACTATAATTAAGATGGTAGAACCGACCTACCAATGTCGTCTTATAGGAGAAGGCATTAAACCACCCAAAGGTGCTTTGGTAAAGAGCCAAGGTATTGAGCGTTTGGGAAACGGCCGGTCAAGAATTGGTCAGGTACGGATAAGAGAGATGAACAAACGTGAACCCCTTCTGAGGTGTCGAGAAGTTGCTACATTCTGTCAAAAGCCACGAAGTATCGCACGGGGTTAAAGAGTATAGCGGTTACCTATTTACTGGCTATACGGCAGGCGTCATTCAGGGGGCATGACTCTTATTCAGGCTTAGTTATGGAACTCGGGAACCTGACTACAGATGCTAAGGGAAATACACAATAGGCTCAACCTAGAGGTAGAATACCAATGCTGTTTTCAGGGACGGACTAACCCGTAGTAGCGATGAAGTTTCTGTAATGGGAATGGAGTGAAGGGGTTAGGTTATACAGTTACGTTACATTTAACAACTCAGTTTTTGAGGATGACTTTATGCAATGAAACAAAATCAGTACCTATAAGCAAAGCCATGGTATGGCAAGCTTATAAAAGAGTGCGCGCCAACAAAGGAAGTTCAGGGATCGATGCGGTAAACATTGAGCAATTCGATGAGAACTTATCTAAGAACCTGTATAAACTTTGGAATCGTATGGCATCGGGAAGTTATTTTCCCCCTGCGGTCAAAGAAGTGGAAATCCCGAAAAAGGATGGTAAAGTCCGTAAATTAGGTATTCCCACGATAAGTGACCGAATAGGGCAGATGGTGGTGAAAATGTACCTGGAGCCTCGTTTAGAAAATGTATTCAATCCAAACTCCTTCGGTTACAGACCAAATAAAAGTGCCCATCAGGCACTTGAACAGGTCAGGAAAAACTGTTGGAAAATGGATTGGGTCATTGATCTGGACATTAAAGGGTTTTTTGACAACATTGACCATAACAAAATGATGCTTGCTATAGAAAAACACGTTCCTGAAAGATGGGTTCAGTTATATATAGCACGATGGCTCGCTAGCCCAGTAATGACAAAGTCGCGAAATCTAGTCACTAACCCAGGAAAAGGAACTCCACAGGGAGGTGTTATAAGTCCATTACTGGCAAACCTTTTCCTTCACTATGGATTAGATCAATGGCTGGAACAGAACGACAATGCGGTAAAGTTTACACGATATGCCGATGATGTGATTGTTAACTGTAAAAGTCGAAATCACGCAGAACAAACACTTAAAGCTATCAAGAGCAGGTTGCACCAGATTGGTCTGGAGTTACATCCAGAGAAAACCAAAATTGTATACTGTAGAGATTACCGAAGGCAAGAAAAGTATCCCAATGTAAAATTTGATTTTCTGGGTTATTCTTATCAACCCAGAACTACAAAATCTAAGAAATCAAAGGGACTTTATCTTGGCTTTGATTGCGGCATAAGTATAAGTTCGAGAAAACGAATTGCAGATAAACTTGAAGAACTGAAAGTAGAGCGAATGACTTGTGATCGTATAGTAGGAGTTGCTGCCATTCTCAATCCAATGATTAGGGGGTGGGTGAACTACTATAGTAAATTCAGAAGTTCAATGCTACACAAAGTCTTCAAGTTATTGAATAATCGTATAGTGAAATGGGCAAGAAAAAGGTATAAACGTTAAAAAACCAGTATAAAACGTGCCTATCAATGGTTTGAAAGGGTTAAGGAACAATATCCTAAACTATTCTATCATTGGCAGGTGGGGTATACATGGTAATTTGTAATTTCGATTGTATAACAAGAGCCGTATGATGGGAGACTATCACGTACGGTTCTGTGAGAGGCTTGGGGTGAAATTCCCCTTGTCTACTCGACACCGGGACGTTGCCCATAATTTAAAAAAATGAACAAACAACTATTTTTTATATTTTTCCTTTTCTCACTTTCTGCAAAATGTCAAAAACAAGTAGAAGTCATTTCCAATAACACACATCTCGTGGCTTATTCCGACACAATTAATTCTAAGCCTATTTATACTATACAGGAAAATGAAGTCTTCTTAATCAATGAAAATATTGACGATAATTTCGAGTGGATCTTAGTGGATATATCACGGAATAAATTTTCAAAAAGTTCTACGGGTATAGAAGATTTTTTCATCAATGGATTTGTACGAAAATCCGATATAATCCGTGTCGACAGTTTACCTGAACAAGCGGATAACATCATTAAATTTGACTTTAGGATTTCAAAAGCAGAGACTTCGAGAAAAAATTCAAAAGAAATATTATACGGTCTTGAAATCCCTTTAGACCAATCTTACGAAATAGATAAGATGTTTATCACTTGGAATGGAGAAAGAACACAACTCGAGGATAAATTTTTCCAAGACCTGTATAATATCACATTTAAAGATGGTAAATATTCCAGTACAGACAATACCAAATTCAAGATTTACAAAAACGGACAAACCTTGTATGTAAAACAAAAATGTGGTGATGGAGCTGGCTTCTATGAAATCACCTGGGTCGTGTTGAATGGTGAAATTGTTCAAAGATTGATAGATACAATATAAAACTATGGGCAACAACATATAAAAACAATGCTCAAACCTGTCTCAATTCGAAAGTCCGTGCTCGCTTGCAGCGCCTGATTGTTCTGCGGACAATCAAGCTCGCCAGCTCGCACAGTTTTTATACGGGACGTTGCCTGCAAGCTAAAAAAACGGACTTAAAAAATTGAGAGCGGACGACTGACAAACGGATTTTAAAAAACATAATACCTGATTAACAAATGATTTTACGATTCTCAAATCACCTCTTTTACAGAATCTACTGGTGGAATGTTCACATTGTAAAGGAAAAGGATCTTCCATTACTTTCAGCCCTTTTAGGAACATCAATTTTCCATATTCTGAACTTCTCGGCAGTCATTTTTGCTTTTTACACATTTGTTCTTAAAGATGTTCAGCTCTATCCGAAATGGCTTCACATTCTGTTTATGTTTTTAATTCTCACAATCGATTATTTTCTATTCGTTCATAACGGTCGTTATAAAAAGGTAATTTCGAAAAATGTTGTTTCAGATAAGAAATTTCAGAAGTTGGATTTTGTAATAATTCTTTACCTGATTTTCACTTTTGCAGTACTCGTATTTACAATGATTAAGGGAAAAGAGTTACAAAATTAAAAAAAGCCTGCAGGCAACACTATATAAAAACAATGCTAAAACCTGTCTCAAATCGAAACTCCGTGCTCGCTTGCAACGCCTGATTGTCCTGCGGACAATCAAGCTCGCCAGCTCGCACTGTTTTTATACGGGACGTTGTAAACATAGGTACGGTAAAGGGACATCCTTTACAGAGTTAAAGGGACATAGTTTACACTTTTAAGATTCATAAATTACTTGAAAAAGTGATTTATCATGGTCTGGAAAGCGAAAACTAAAATGGAACAAAAGGTAGAATTTATTCATGAATGGTTAACTCAGAAGTACACCATCACAGAACTTTGCAGGTCATTTAATATATCCCGGCCAACCGCTTACAAGCTTATTTCCAGGTATGAAAAAATGGGTTTATCAGGGTTAATTGAACAAGAAAGAGCACCAATTAATCATCCCAACAGAACCAATTCTAAAGTTGAAAATTCAATACTAAAACTGAAGGATCGACATATGCTTTGGGGAGCTAAAAAGATTCGGATTTTGTTGTTTAAACAGTATCCTGAAGAACTTATTCCAAGTGTGGTTACGGTTCACAACATCCTCTCTAAAAATGGTCTGGTTAAACCTCAAAAGAGAAGCCGCAGGGTTAAGCCGGTATTCCCCATTTTTGATCCTAAGAAGTGTAATGAAGTTTGGAGCGCAGACTATAAAGGGAAGTTTTTAATGGGGAACAAAATATACTGTCATCCACTTACCATTGCTGATTCTAAGAGTAGATTTTTATTTACCGCAAAAGGACATTACAAAGAGAACTTTCAGTCTGTCAAGCAAGAGTTTACGCAGGTTTTTAGAAAATATGGCATCCCTAAACAAATACATACCGACAATGGAAGTCCGTTTGGATCTGTATCTGCTATTCAAAGATATACCAGGCTCTCCTACTGGTTTATTGAGCTGGGAATCGATCCGGTTTATTCCGATCCGGCAAGACCAGATCAAAATGGTCGTCACGAGCGTATGCACCGTGATTTAAAGGCAGCTTGTGCGAAACCTTCATCATTCGATTTGAAGTCTCAACAACGTAGTTTAAACCGGTTTGTAAAAGAATATAATCATGTTAGACCTCATGAATCTTTAGGGATGAAAACACCTGCAGATTGTCATGATTTTTCCACCAGACCATACCCTGAAAAGATCCGAAATTATGACTATCCCTCGACCATGAAAGTGATGAAAGTATGTCAAAATGGATCCTTGCGTTGGAAGTCGGTTTACTGGGTATTTTTAACCTCAGGACTTAAGGGAAAATACATCGGTGTCGAAGACCAGGGAAATGGAATCTGGAGGGTATTTTACAGAGAAGTTTTTTTAGGTTACTTTAATGAAAAGAAAATAAGAGATAAAGAAGTATCAATTAGGCTAAGTCAGAATCTAGTGTAAAGCATGTGCCTTTAACTTTGTAAACTATGTGCCTTAACGAACAGCTAAAAAAAGAAAATGAAAAATATAATTTTAATAGCGACTGTAATAACTTCACTACAATCGGTATTCGCTCAACATTCCGAGATTAATTTAATCGATTCGGACAGAGTCATCGAAGATATCAGACGTTTATGGTGTCAATTCAGAATTCTATCCCGATCTCGATTATGAAGCGCTTGTGTATCTGCACCCCAATGAATTTGAATTATTGAACAAGCTTAAGCCAAAAACACTTCATCTGACCAGATACGAAAATCTCCTCAGGTGCAATACGAGATCTACCTTTTCATAGTAAGATAAATAAAAAATCTCTTTATAAAAGAAGAAAAATTAAGACAGATAATCGGGCTGGTAAGTCCTGAAACAGATTTCCGATTTGGTCACATTTATTTTAGGTCCCCGGATAGAGTGTTTGTTAATATTAGTGGAGATAGGTGGTCAAGTTCTTATGGTTTTCTCTTAGAAGGAGATCAACTAAAACTTAGAATATGAAGTCAAAAACATAGAATAGAAAGCCTACCTACAACAACATATAAAAACAATGCTTAAATTTGTTCTTGAATCGAAACTCCGTGCTCGCTTGCTACGCCTGATTGTCCTGCGGACAATCAAGCTCGCCAGCTCGCACTGTTTTTATACGGGACGTTGGCAACAAGCAAAAAAAATGAACAATAAATTCAAAAATGAATCCTCTGATAAATTTTTACGCAGGCTCTTTCTTTACTATTATAATTTGAAGAAGAACAGCGATGATACTCCTCAGTATTTTCCAATCATCATTCTTTCTACTGCACAAGGTTTCAACCTATTTTTCATTGTCATTCTGATCTTTTATTTCTTGAGTGTGGAGTTCTCTTCTCTACCTGAATTGTTTTTAGGTCTTGACTTGGGAATCTTGATTTTTAATTTTTATGTATATCAAATCAAAAACAAAAAGGAAAGTGTACTCAAAAAAAATTTGAAATTATCTTTAGGGTTCAAAGTTTTCTCCTACTTCTATGTTCTAACGTCCATAGCAGCACCTCTTTTCTTGATATATTTTTTAAATGAATACTTATTATAAACTATAGCTATAGACACCGAAACAGATTCCTGTATATGGAAGTATATAGACTTGTAAAAAGCCAGTTGCCAACACTATATAAAAACAATGCTTAATTTAGTCTCGAATCGAAACTTCGTGCTCCCTTGCAACGCTTGATTGTCCTGCGGACAATCAAGCTCGCCAGTTCGCACTGTTTTTATACGGGACGTTGTAAAACATTAACCAAACTGACTCCAAAAAGAGTAAATAATCTTTTCATTTATGAGCGAAATTATTGGAATTACGATTTTAGTTACCATCTTCAATTTTGTGGGTGGTTCAGTTCGGTGGACTTTCGGATTTCTGACCCGACTGATAACAAGAAAACCTAATCCAACTTTTAAGGAGTACCTATACGGATCAAAAAAGGGCAATAATCGGTCTGAGAGAATGGACCATAGCACTGCAAATGGAATCATAGGTGCAGGTGTATTTTTCCTTTTCGTTTATCTGGTGATCAAGTTCAACATATAAAACGTTTTACAACAACATATAAAAACAATGCTTAAACCTGTCTCGAATCGAAAGTCCGTGCTCGCTTGCTGCGCCTGATTGTCCTGCGGACAATCAAGCTCGCCAGCTCGCACAGTTTTTATACGGGACGTTAGCGCCAATTAAACTCAATTTACTGCAATGAGGAATTCTATAATCTTTACACTGACAATTATGATTTTCGGACAACTTTTCGGACAAAAAATGAAAGACGTTGATAACAAATATGTATTTGACAAAGCTGACTACCATTTTGAATCAGTTCAGGAAGCAGGATTGGCGGACGAACAAGCATATGTGCATAGCGGACTTTTCTTAGCTTGGCTTATAGAGAAAAACTTAATAAGTGAATTTTTAAAAGAAGAAAGTAGAGATGATATTAATAAATTAAAAAATAGAGAAATTTCCCCTTCTCAAATTTATAAAGACTGGGATGGTGTTTTAATAGGTGAATTATTAAATAAAGATGGCTATAATTTTGCTATCCACTACTTTGATTTTGAGAAAGGAAGATATTTAGCGGATTATGGAGCGACCTTTTCAATTAAGGACCCTTATATCTTTACTGTAACGGACACTTGGGAGAACTACGAAAAGATTAAGACGGTTATTGATAAAGCTTATAAGAAGTGGAAAAAATAAACAGGCGCTAACAACATATAAAAACAATGCTTAATTTGTTCTCGAATCGAAACTCTGTGCTCGCTTGCTCAGCGGATTGTCCTGCGGACAATCACGCACGCCAGCTCGCACAGTTTTTATACGAGACGTTGGCAACAAGCTAAAAAACATAAATCCAATGAAAGGCATTTCCATCTTAATAATTCTACTTCTAATCCTAAATAGTTGTGCTACAAAAAAGGGTCGGACAAATGAAAACTTAAAAGAATGCATTAATGAACAAATTCTAAGCTCCGTTAACAGCATTCAAGAATTTGCTGGCTCTGAATTGACGGACAAAAATAATTTCGACTTCTTTGATACTATTGCGGATTTTGAAGACAAGTTAGTTTCAAATAATGTACTAAAAGGCAGAAACAAAAAAGATTATAAAAATCTAATTGACTCACTTGAAAAAAGTAAAATTGCGGCTGATTTAATAGTCAAGTTATATGATCAGGATTCGTTCTTAGCCTTTATAAGTGGAACCGCTGTAACTACAACTTCCATTTATGACTATTGTCCTCTCACTATTGTTGAAAAAAATCAATCCAGACGTGTAGCGAAGAACAAGGATATTTTCGATAAGATACAAATGAAAGGCTTTACCGATTACATTCCCGAAATTAGAGAATACAGCGAAATGATTGACTATGAATCTGATGTAGAAAGACTTCAACTGTCCTTTTTAATCTATAATTACTTAAACACTCATTATTGGAATCGGAGGGAACGCGAAGAACCTGTTTTCTGGAATGAATAAGAATAAATTGGAAAAAGCCAGTTGCCAACACTGTATAAAAACAATGCTAAAACCTGTCTCGATTCGAAATTTCGTGCTCGCTTGCAACGCCTGATTGTCCTGCGGACAATCAAGCTCGCCAGCTCGCACTGTTTTTATACGGGACGTTGCCAGCAAGCTTAAACAACACTCTTTACAATAATCGAATGAAAAATTACCGACCGACCTATTTATTGACTGTAATAATATTAATCTTAAATGTTTCTTGTCAAGAGAAAACTCCAGACGAAAAAGCGATAAAAGAAACTGATCAAAGTCTTAATTTATCTTCTTCTATCGTACTTGATGATTTTCAGACAAGTTGGGTCTCAGAGGAGAAGGAAGGAAAATTGACTAAAAAGCAAATCATTTATATTGACAATAAACCATTCATAAATCAGATTATTCGGTACAAAAAGAATGGAGAAATGGACACAATTAACAGTAATTTTTTCGTCCTAAAAATTCCGGACACTTTAAAGCTGGGTAAGAATATAGCTGATATTGAGCTGTATACTTATAACAGAAAATATGATACGAGATATTCTTATGTAATAATTGAAAACAAATATTCACAATCAAAAACACAATTGGACACTTTTGGTGATATAAAAGAAAATTTTCAATTTGGGATATTTGCTAAAGATTCTGGGAAAATGAAAATAAAAGGAAAAATATATGAAGAAATTTTACTTGAGAAGACTCCGGTAAATAAAGATTCCGTTTCAATAGAGCTTGTAAAAACCGCTTCCTTCTTTGAGAAAGAAGTGTTTGTAGAAAATTAAAAATTAACCAGCAAGAAAGCCAGCGCACAACAACATATAAAAACAATGCTCAAACCTGTCTCAATTCGAAACTCCGTGCTTGCTTGCAACGCCTGATTGTCCTGCGGACAATCAAGCTCGCCAGCTCGCACTATTTTTATACGAGACGTTGCCAAAAATGCCACTGACAACCAGTACGGAAAAATTCTATAAAATTTTTTGACAAATATTCTATATTAAATTAGGTTATTAGCTATGTATTACTACATTTATAGTAATTGAACTATATGTGTGGTCATGAAAAGATTGAACAGTACTGAACTGCAGGTAATGAAATACCTCTGGAAACTAGAGAAAGGTTTTATGAAGGAAATAGTGGCACAATTCCCTCAACCTTCACCGGCCTACACGACCATCTCGACATTATTGGGAAGAATGGTAGATAAAGGATATGTAGGATTTGAAAAATTGGGACGGGATAAACAATATTTTCCGATTCTGAAAAAGAATGAATATTTCGCTGTGCAGGTCAAAGATATGGTTTCCAATTTTTTCAACAATTCCACCTCTCAATTTGCATCATTTTTCACTAAGAATGCAGAATTTACTGTCGAGGAATTAGAGGAATTACAGGAGCTTATTCAAAAGAAGATCAAAGAAAAGAAAAGGGAAGTATGATTACCTATATTATGAATTCAGCTTTGTGCTTAACCGTGTTGATGCTTTTCTATCATTCTTTGCTAGCCGGACAAAAAATGAATTATTTAAAGAGGTTTTATCTGCTGGGAAGTCTAATTATCGCTGGACTATTACCTCTTATAAACATTACTTATCCTGCAGATGTTTCAAATACCCTTCTAATTTATACCGTAAGCAATGCTATACCCACAGTTAATTTAAACGATGAAACAAATTCGAGGGCAATTCTGCCTATTGTGCTATGGTCACTTTATTTAATGGGGAGCCTAATTTGTGGATTACGACTAGGCATCAATTTAAATAAACTCAGAAATAAAATTAAGTACGGTCAAAAAATTAAAAATTTAACTCATACGCTTATCTTAACTGAAGAAAAAGAGATTCCTCATACTTTTTTAAATTACATTTTTGTCTCTAAAGAATTTTATTTAAACAAGTTAATCCCCGCTGAAGTATTTATTCATGAAGAAGCTCACGTACAGCAGAAACATACATTAGATATACTTTTTGTAGAAATTCTTTGCGTTGTCTTCTGGTTCAATCCACTTCTATATTGGGTAAAGAGGGAGATGAAATTGAACCACGAATACTTGGCAGATCAGGTGGTTTTAAAACGATCTAATGATCCAGTGGGCTACCAACAGCTTTTAATTTCTTTTCCTGGAAACTTTAATAAAAACTCAGTAGTAAGTTCGTTTCACTTTGTATTAACTAAAAAGAGAATTACAATGATGTTTCAAGAGTATTCGATCAAGAAATCTTTATTCAGATTGTTTTTGCTAATACCGGTCTTGGCAATTTGCATAGTAATATTTAGCAATAGAACTTCTGCGAAGTCTTTATTAATTGAAGATGTAAGGAGTATCAAAGATTCTATTCCAGATAAAATTATTGCTCTTAAAGTCTATAATGAATCTATTATTGTAAATGAAAAGATTACCAATCTAAATGGCTTCGTTGAAACCTTAAACGCAATAACTAGTAATTGGGATAGGGACGATTTCTTTCTTCATCGTGTAAATATAGAAATAGGCGAGGACGTTCCTAATGAACTTATTACAAAAATTAATCAGGAAATTCAGAAGACAGATTTAGCAAAAGAAGCTGATATAAGTTTTCCATACATTCCAGTTTCAAACCAAAAATCACTTCAAATTGAGACATTTCTAGTTGATACTTCTAAAATTTTTCTAGAAGGACAACCCATAACTGCAAAAAAAGCAAGGGAACTTTTAAATACCAGGAGAAAAGATTTGAAAGTTTCAGTTCGCGAAAATGGAGAAAATCCCGCCGTAGTACATATCAACTTCCGAAGATAGCCTAATTAATGCTTAAAGAAGTACAGTAATATATCCAACAATTTATCAGTTAAAATATCCACATGAAAAAATTCATATTCATATTTATTACACTACTTACGGTTTCGGTCAACTCCCAAGAAAATAAAAAAGCATCAGAATTAGATTCACTCTATTCTGAACTTTATCAAAAAGGAGCTTTTAATGGAAATATTTTGGTAGCAGAAAATGGAAAGATAATTTTTCAGAAAAGTTATGGATTGGCAAATGAAGAGACTCGAGCAAAACTTAATGTGAATTCAATTTTCGAGTTAGCTTCTGTTTCAAAACAATTTACTGCTATGGGAATTGTTCAATTACAAAAAGAAGGGAAAATTTCTTATGATGATAAGATAAATAAATACATACCCGAATTACAAAAGTATAAAGGAATAACCATAAAAAACCTTCTTACACATACAGGTGGTCTTCCTGATTATATGCTGGTTTCTTCGAAAAATTGGGATAAATCAAAAATTGCCACCAATGACGACATTATCGAATTATTCAAAGATCTCAATCCCGACAAAAGTTTCGAACCGAATGAAAAATGGGATTATAGTAATACAGGATATTTAATTTTAGCATCAATAATAGAAAGAGTAAGTGGTAAAACATTTGGAGAATATTTAAGGCAGAAAATATTTGAGCCCCTAGATATGAAAAACACCTTTGTGCATCGAAGGAGATTTCAGCCTAAAAAGGTGGATAACTACGCAGAAGGTTATATTTATTCGGATAAATTAAAGAGGAAAATTTTACCTGATGAACTAGGGAAAGACTTTTATGTGGTCTACTTAGATGGAATTGTGGGCGATGGAATGGTTAATTCAAATTTGGAAGATTTATTAAAATGGGACCGAGCTCTTTATAATGACCAAATTATAAATAACAAGGATAGAGAAATGATTTTTTCTTCTTATAAAATAAAAGATAGTTCAGAAACTGATTATGGTTTTGGATGGATGATAGATAGCACTGAAACATTTGGTAAAGTATCTTTTCATTCCGGTGGATGGGCCGGTTATATTTCTTATGTTGACAGACATTTGGATAACGACAAGACCATTATCATTCTTCAAAATAACTCAACTCCAACCAGCGAAATGCCAATTAAAAATACACGTAGAATACTATATGGATTACCTATAGAAAAGCCAATTACCCTTGACACAAAAACCCTAAAATCATATGCTGGGAAATACTTATCAGCCAGTAATAAGGAGAAAGAAATTATTTTTGAAGACAACAGACTTTGGGTTCCAATGAATCCACAAGTCAAATTGGAATTAGTGCCTGTATCTAAAACTAAATTTATTGTTGATGGTTTTTCGCCCGAGGTTTCATATACCTTTATTTTAAATGATAAAGAAGAAGTTGAGAAATATCGTGTGCAACAAGAAACCCAAGGAGTAGATACGGAGGCAAAAAGGATAAAATAACTGGCTAGAATAACATATAAAAACAATGCTCAATCCTGTCTCGAATCGAAGCTTCGTGGTCGCCAGCTCGCACAGTTTTTATACGAGACGTTGGGCATAATGTCAAAACTTTGAGGTGAAAAAAATACTGATGTTATGATTAATCCAAAGCAATTAAATGATTACTCGAAGAAAGTTTATAATTATATAGTAGCCAACCATGACGCGTCACTTGGTGATATCTCCTTACACCCTTCGGACTTTGGTAAAAACTATCTTCTTATGGAAAGAAAAGCTACAAATAGAAATCTAAATTCTGATCTGTTTTTGAGTTCAGAAGATAATATGTTGACTATTGGATTTCACGATTATCATTGTCATTTTGATAAAATGAGAGAACAAAATTTTATTGAAGAAATTAAAACCGCTGTTGAATATTTTAATAGGATATTGAATGATGAGTTAATGGTTGTTAGTGCGGGTGGCACAACAAATTTTCTGACAAAGGAAGAGATTGAGGTTTTAGACAGCGGACAAAAACTTGAAAAAATTGATCCAGACTCCATTTCGTATAGGATATATTCGTGGAGTGGCAGTTATGATAGAACTTTTGAAAATCTGGGTTAAGAAAAAACTATCCCCAACAAAGAACTGAGTTAGAAAACAAGTCCTCTAAGTTAATTTCAAAATAAAATTTTCCTCATAAGACAGACCTGAAGCGATAGGGAATTCTTGTTTTAATTTATCACACACCACGATGATCACTACTTTTTTACTTTCCCCTTCGCTATAATTCATTCAAAAATCTCCCTAAGGCTTTAAGGAGTAACTAAAAAAGGTAATTAGTAAAATCTTTCTTTGAACACAAACAGGAAAATTTAATCTGATTTAACACCATTTGGTTGGGAAGATGATAAACATATGTTAAAGGTGTACAATTCGGTGTACATCAGATAGAGTCCCCTGGAACGGCCTGATTTTACTACATTTTTTGAATTTTGGATAGTTCCTCTTCCTCCGCAAAGAAAAACCCGCAACGTAAGTTGCGGGTTTTTTGCTTTTCAGGAGTCTGAGAAAGTTTGCTTTTGAAAGAGGGATGAAAGGCAAAAAAACATCACTGCGATAGCAGGCGTCATTTTCTTTGCAGATCCCCCTCGGGGATCAATGAAATTAATCCCTCTTCCTCCGCTGGTTACAAACCAATAAAAAGTAGAATAATATCATATAATATTACTCTTCGCGTTTTACAATTCGGTGTACATAATATTTCTAAAATTTATGGTCACAGTGTATGAAAATTCTTCCAATAAATTTTTTAATGGTCTAGTATTGTTTGCTTTACATCCAGTTTTAATTTGTGCTTTGGTTAATACATCTTTGAAAATCTTATCATTCCCACTAAACCCTCTAAGATTGATTTCAATTACATAAGATGAGGGTATAATAATATTCTCAATTCCTGCCTGAATAGAACCCATAGTCAATACAGTATTTCTTAAGTATAGCAGCTCAAAGGACTGCCGCCTTAAAGGAGGTTAAAAAAGCTCAAACGAAAGCTAAAATGGTGATAACATCAAAAATCAAACTAAATAATACTACCAGGGGATATTACACGGTAACTTTACCGTTAAACCCATATTTTAAGATTAATACTTAGTTTTTTCAATTACTTTTAAACCTCCCCCCATTGATATAAATGCCAAACATCCATTGATAATAACAACTCTTTTGATCATGGCATGTGTTAAAATAAATTTTGAAGAGGTCATTTATCTATTCCTGGTCAGTCAGACTTTAAATCTTGCTGATATCCCATAGTACGATTGGGCAGGAAAAGTTATCGTGAAATTCTTCCAATTGTCCCTCCGGAGCTGGGTAATTATACCGAATTGATATTTTAAAGTGTTCATAAACACATCTTATTAATTAAAGGAATAGATAATTATGAAAAAAATTCTGTTGACATGTATCACCCTGTTATTGGCCAACCTCGTGTTCTCTCAGGAGGAACCTCAATCAGAGGCTGCAACCGATGCTCTCGCAAAAAAACTTCAAAATCCTATAGCGAGCCTCATTAGCGTTCCTTTTCAGGGAAATTTCGATTTTGGTTTCGACCCTAATGATGGCAGTCGGGTTTTAGTGAATATTCAGCCCGTGATACCCATGAGCATTAGTGAAGATTGGAATTTAATAAGCAGGGTGATTTTGCCGGTCATTTCCCAATCCGATATTTTTGGCCCGAGTGGTAATCAATTTGGACTTGGTGATGTTACTTTGAGTGCGTTCTTTTCTCCAAAAGCACCCACTTCAGGAGGATTTATTTGGGGTGCAGGGCCAGTTCTGGCCTTGCCAACAGCCACCGACGAATTATTAGGGACTGAAAAATTTGGTGTTGGACCAACAGCTGTTGGTTTAATGCAAATCGGAAAACTTACCACTGGACTCCTGGTTAATCATGTATGGTCTGTAGCAGGCAGTGATGACAGAGCCGATGTTAATAATAGCTTTTTTCAACCTTTTTTGGCAAAAAATTTCCCAGGCGGATACGCACTTAGTTTAAATACCGAATTGTCACAGAACTGGGATGCAGATGCGACAACAGGCACAATAAATATTGGAGGATCAAAAGTAATTACCTTAGGAAAACAAATGGCACAAATTGCAGTGGGCCCGCGAATTCCGTACGGAAATGGAAACGGATCTGATTGGGGATTTAGGGCACAGTTTACTTTGCTGTTCCCAAAAAAATAACCGAGGTGCGAATGATATGTGCCTGATTGAGATTATATGAAATAATGAACTCTTATTAACGAATTAAATAAAATAATAAAATGAAATTATTAAAAATTTTAGGTGTGTTGTGTCTAACAATTGCTTTTAGCCACAACATGAGCTCCCAAACCAATAAGGAAGAAACTGATCTAATCCAGTCTATGTTTGGGATGGAGAAGAAGGCAATTGTAGCCGATTTTATTGATGTTGAGAGTGGAGATCCATTCTGGGAACTGTATGATGAATATGAGACCAAGCGTAAAGCATTGGGTAAAGAACGCTTTACAGCACTGACTAATTATGTTGAGAATTACGATAATCACGATTATGCAACATATGATAACACTATAGCAACGATGATTTCCCTTCAAAAAAGGACTGATAAGTTAATGGAGCAGTACTATAAAAAAATAAAGAAGACTTCTGGCTCAAAAGTGGCTGCACAGTTTTATCAGTTAGAAGGGTATATTCTCACTGAAATAAGAGCTGCTATTTTTGAAGGCATACCAATGATTGGTGAATTAGGTAATTAAATAAAAAAATAGAATTAATGAAAAAACTAATTTCAAAAGTAGGCTTATCTATAGTATTTATAGTCTTTAGCATGAACTCTTTTTGCCAAAGTACAGGAGAAGCGGTAGCTAAAAAGATAGGTGTTTATGTATTCCCCACAAAAGACCAAACGCCTGAACAACAAGAAAAAGATTTATCTGAATGTTATACCTGGGCGGTGCAACAATCAGGCTACGATCCAATTAATCCTACGACAGTTCAAGCCAAGCAAGTAGAACAAGGCCCTGATGGTGCGGCAGTTAAAGGTGCAGCAGGTGGTGCAGTGGCAGGTGTGGCCATTGGAGCCATTGCTGGTGATGCAGGAAAAGGTGCTGCCATTGGTGCAGTTAGTGGTGCAGTACTTGGTCGTCGAAGAGGCAATATGGTAAAAGCTTCTGAACAGAATCAAGCCAATAATGAAGCGGCACAAACCAATTTCGAATTGGAAGATGGTTTCAAAAAGGCATTCGAAGCCTGTCTGGAAGCAAAAAATTACACGGTTAAATAAACCCTAATATAAAGGTAATTATGAAAAAAATAAATTTAGTATTAGTAATGCTTTTTGTTTTTGCGGTTGAGGTAACAATAGCGCAGATTTCGGATACCAACATGAACTATTTATTAGTGAGGGAAGATGTTGTTAAGCCTTCCATGGCTGCAGATTATGAAACTTCACTAGTAGATTTAGCTCAATTTTTAACCGAGAGCAACGTGAAACACGTCAATTATATGACCCAATTGCAGGATAACTTTTACTATGCCCACGTTGCGCAACTGAACAAAATGGAAGATATCAACGGAGGCCTTAAAACGTTTATAAGAGGCGCAGAAAAATCTGCAAGATTCGATCTAATTTGGGATGAGTTAAACAAAAACATTGAAAGCTTCAGCTATTATGTGGTAAAGTACGAACCGGAATTATCTTATGTGCCTGACGGGAAAGTCTGGCTCGATGAAGCACCATACCGCAGATGGAATTATTTGCATTTTGAACCGGGAACAGAAAAATTAGCGGAAGATATACTTCTGGCATGGAAAAATCTTTATAAGAATAAAGGAGTTAAAAGTGGATTTAGGGTATACAAGGGGGTAATAGGATTGGATCAACCGGTATTAATGTTCACCACCTGGTCAGAAAGTCCGTTGCAATATCAGGTCGAGCTTCAAGATAGTATTGACTTATTGGGAGAAGAGGGAACTATTTTGTGGATTGCCATGATGGATTTAGTGAGAAAAGCTGAAACCGTTGAAGGATATTATTTGCCACAATACTCATATACTCCAGCATTCCAAAAAAAATAAACTTTAATTGGGAATTTAGCTAATGAAGGTTGAAAGCAGGAATGTTGGTTTTATGATAGTTGTGTTAATCAAAAAGACAAATTACAATGGCCTGGTAGATTAAAAGTTAAACTTTTTTTCTCAGGTCAATTAGCAATGACAGTATTATATAATACCATTGATTTATTTACTTATTGAGTAAGACCATTTTAATCTATATCACGTAATGAAAACACAAATCTTTAGTATCCTGTTTCTTACTGTCTTTATCAACGTTCACTGCCAGGAACTTGACATAGAAAACATCAAAAAAAACGAAATAGACCTTTCGGTATCAGATTTAATAGATGGAGCATTCCAGTTTAAATATGAACGATTATTAAGTGAGCATTTTTCTGTGGCATTAGGCGTGGGATATAAGGGAGAAGATGGATTAATTAGTTTGTCTGGGCTGGATACGGAAAAAATTAAAGACCAATGAAATCAACTATTCGGGTTTTAAAATAATTCCTGAGGTACGTTACTATTTGAATAACAATGAGCATGCAGCAATGAAGGGGTTTTATTTGGGTGCGTATTTTAAATATTCCCAGTATCAATCAGATCTCAAGGGGAGATATATTAATGATGCTCTTGAAAATTTTGATATAGATTTTGATGCAGAGATTAAGATAGCCTCAATTGGGTTAATGGTTGGATATAAATTACCTCTATCTGAGAAGTTTTCGATAGATTTTTTAATTGCAGGTCCTGGTAGAGGTGCGTATAATATTTCGTTTGAGAATAAAAAAGATTTACCCGATGAATTTTATGATGACTTGAATGAGGCTATGGAAAACTATCATATTTTCGATTTCCTGGATGGTGATTTTAGGTTTAGTTCTGCCAATAGGAGATCCAAATTTAATGCTTTGTCGTTGAGGTACGGTATTTCGATTGGATATTCATTATTAAAGGATAAGCAATGATTTTATACATGTTGTTATCATAAACACTTTAACAATTTAATTGATATATCACAAAAAATGAAGAATTCTGTCAAATTAATTTTAAGCCTAACGCTCATCCTATTGTTTAGTGGATGTTCAAGTGTAGAAGTATTAAACTCCTGGAAAGCTGATAGCGCAGACAGCGTTAAAGACAATAACTTTATAGTAATTGCAAGAACAGCGAATACCCAAGGACGAATTGCTTTTGAAAACGAGATAGTAAAACAGTTAACCGAAAAAGGCATGAAGGCCACCGCGAGTTTCACAAAATTCCCAAAATTAAATCCAGATCAGGAAGTATCCGAGGAAAAAAAAGCTGAAATAGTAAAAATTTTGGAACAAGAAGGCTTTAATGCTGTGGTATTAACTGTTATTAAAGACGTTCAGGAAGTGACACAGACCACCCAGGATGGTGGTGGATATGCAGGCGGGAACTATTATGGCTATTACCCAAGATATTATGGAGGATTTAATAGATATTATTACCATCCAATGTCGTACTCGACCCTTGGAGTTTATGAACCGACGACTTATACAACCAGCACTTCAAAAAACTATATTCTTGAGACTGTTATTTATGACCTTGAGCAAACAGATGAAAAACAATTAGTGGCCGTAGTGACCTCTAAAATTGAAGATCCTGAAAATGCCTCAAGTGCAGCTGGACAATATGTGAAAGCAATTACTAAAAGTTTTGAAAACAGGGAAAAATAAAACCACATTCTTATTTAAACCAGCGGAGTAAAAGAGCCTGTTTATGATTACGCAACAGGGCTTTCACATACAACCCACTTGATCGTGTTGGTCTAAGATATATCCATCGACTAATATTATTTTCTTCGACTAATATTATTTTCCTTGAAAACGTTATTGCTGCCTGTATGTATTCTATTCTTCTTTTTTTGTTCGAAGGCCGTATCACAAGATATTGAGCCCAGGCGATGGACTGCCTTGCCTTTAAAAACCAACTTTATTGGGGTGGGATATAGTTATACCAATGGAAAGATATTCTTTGATCCTGTACTGGATGTAGAAAATGCCTCGGTAGATGTGAACAATATCGTAATAGAGTATATCCGACCATTTAGAATTGGAAAAAAACAAGGGCGGATGGATGTGAGAGTTCCTTATTCCATTGCACGATGGGAAGGGGATTTATCGGGCAATCCAACATCGGTAAAGCGAAATGGATTTTCCGACCCACGCATTCGACTTTCGGTAAATCTTCTGGGGCCTTCAGCAATGGAACCCAAAGAGATGCGCGACTATTTAATGACCCACCCTGTATATACCATCGTGGGTGTATCTCTTTCAGTAACAATGCCTTTTGGTCAATATTATAATGACAAGTTGCTCAATTTGGGACAGAACCGATTTGTATTCCGACCACAGGCCGGCTTTGTGCATAGCTGGAGAAATTGGTCCTATGAGCTAACGGCATCCTTGTATCTATTTACGGACAATAACGACTTTTTTAATGGAGGCACCCGAGAGCAAAATCCAGTGTTTGCAATGCAAACACATCTTATTCGAAGGTTTGACCATGGTTTGTGGGCCTCGTTGAGCCTTGGGACCGGGATGCTAGGGGAATCATTGGTTAATAATCAACCGAATAGGGATGATAGAGAAGACCTTCTGTTAGCATTGTCATCAGGGTTGTCTATTACAGCAAAACAGGCATTAAAAGTTGTTTATATGCGAACTCAAACCCTGAACGATATCGGAGGTGACACAGACACATTTGCGATTATATGGTCTTCAGCTTTTTGAAAGACAGGATCATTTAGAATTTTTTTATATGGATGTAAATTCATACGATCCAATAATAAGAGTGATCGTATTGAACTCTATGACTAAATTTTAATACCATTTTCAAATGAAAAAAATGATATCTTTTATAAAGACAACGATCATTGGGGGCTTATTTTTTATTATCCCCATATTTTTGGTGATCTACCTGACGGTAAAGATAGTGGTCACTTTTAGAAAATTAGTTGCTCCTTTAGCAGACAAAATCAATGTGTCCTTCTTTGGGGAAGAAATAGGTTCAAGAGTGATTGCCGTAGTATTGTTGATTATTCTATGTTTTATTGCAGGGATCTTTGCAAGGGCAAAAAAGGCCATAAGGTTAAAAGATTGGTTTGAAGATCACATACTCTCCAATATCCCAGGGTATACCTTGATAAAAGGAATGACTGAAGCCGCAGCTGGATTGGATTCTAAACATTTAAAAGAAGTGGTCCTGGTAAATTTAGAAGAGGTTTGGCAGATTGGATTTTTAGTGGAGCGTATTGACGAACAACTTACTGTAGTGTTTATCCCAAGTGCACCAAATCCTATGGCAGGTGATGTGGTTATTGTAAAATGGGATCGATTGAAAATGTTGGATATTGGTGAAATCAGTGTGATAAAACTTTATAGGAAATTAGGTTGTGACTCCAAGAAAATCCTCAAAGGAAAACTGAATATAGCAATGTTTGAAAAATAATAATCGCGGGTTGATCCATAAAGTATAAAATCTTTAAAATTGGAATAACCAGATCATTTTCTAACGTAGACTATATTGAATCAAATGAAGGATAAGTCCAAGAATTGATTTTGGGAAATTTCTCATAAGTAGTAATAAATTATACCTGGGATTAAGTATAGGGTTTACCTATCACATTGAGAATTATTTAGATGAGACATTGAACAAAACCTCAAGCGAAGTAGTTTTGGCTTCCAGTTTTAACATGTTCGCTTTTAAGGACATTGATATCAATACAGGTGTGGATTAATTTATAAGCCTATCCGGGAAAGGAAGATTTCGAAAAGATTACGATATAACCGTTAAATACAATTTACCTTATGATTTTTATATTAAATTTGGTTAAACCTTAAATTTTGATAACCAACCGCTATTGAGGGGAATAATTTTGATTATATCTTTAACAGTGGTATTGGATGGAAATTTGACTAGTCTAATAATATCGTGAGAACATTTTTTAAAATTATTATCTGCGTACCAATCATTACGACATTCCTTATTTCACTAATCTTTATAGGGTTAGGGGTATATGAAACTTCGCAAGGATTAATAGGTGTCTTAGATGGACTTGTAGGTACGAACGCGAGACCTGGATTATTGCTTTTTCAGTCATTAGATCTATTTTTGATAGGATTTCTGTTTTTAATTTTCTCTTTAGGATTTGCGCAACTTTTTATACCTAGACCTTCAAAAATTATATCACTTGTGGAAAATATTTCACCTAAATGGTTGCATGTAGAAAACTTTACCCAGCTTAAGTTAATTCTGTGGGATACAGTTTTAACTACTTTGGTTGTTTTGTTTATCGTAGATGTTTTCAGACTGAACAATGAATATGATTGGAGTTTAACGATTTTACCGATTACTATTTTCCTCATTTCATTCGGTAAATATCTCATTATAAAATCCAAAAAATAAAAAAAGTTAGAACAACACAACTATCCTTACACAAACACGTTCTGCTCATACCTGGTATTCAAGGGCACATTATCTGCAGCCAAGAATATGTTCCAGTAGATTCACAGCTTTAACAATTACCAGGGCTCCAAAAAAACTTTGAAGAGTTATAGAATTCAACCTCATATTCCTTTAGCAGTAAAACCTTAATGATCATAAGTGCTCGTTCTATAAAGATTTTTTTATAACTTATTTTTTCAATTAATTATCATTCGGTGGCACATTATGGCTTTAAGCCTGCTTTCGCTTTTTTTACGAATTTCAAGTTAGAAGTCACATAAAATTATTTTGACTAATCCTGAAATTTTTCGGAAATCTTTTGAATCGGAAATAATGGGTTAAGTTTATTGTTATAGGTTGAATTCAGATTGCCTCGAATTTCAACTCCTGTCGTTTTATACCAATTGATGAAAATGGAATAAATTTTAGTTAAGACTATTTCCCTTTGTGGTGATTATCTTTAAGATTTCATTTTCCAGATCTTCCTGTAGTTCTTCATATTCTTTAATCTGCATATTCTTATAAGCAAATTTCCTTTTTTTCAATTCAAGTAGTTTGCTTGCACATAACATGTAGTCCTTACACAATTCCCGGAAATCTGAATTTGTAATAAAAAGATCTTCTATAGTATTCTCAAAAGCCGGAAACAATTGAATTATAGAATTTAAGTTTATATGCATCTCTATTGGCTTAAAATTATTTGAGTAAATACTGTTGAAGTAAAAGGATTATGAAATCCTTATTAGCTGATTTCTTTATGAAACAGTTGTTATGATCGTAGGCTTAAATCCTCTTAAAAGTGTTCGGCAAAACCGAAATAAATGAGATGCGAATTTAAACCAATACCATAGTCGAATCTAATATTAAGCCTGGGTTGCAATTCATATCTAATCCCAAAACCTCCATTGGGTAAGACATTTTTAAGAGTAGCCTTGCCAAATTCTTCATTTATTCCTCCAGATCCAGCGAAAAGCACCATTCCGAATTTTGAAGGATCTCCATTTTGCGAATAGAACTTATGTCGATATTCTGCTAATAAATACCCCAGACTTTTGTCTCTGAATCTCCCCCAGTAATATCCTCTTAGATCATAAGGCCCAAACTGATTCATCTCATTGTAGGGTACATCTCCTCCAGATAACTTTGTCTTTAGCCAAATAGCCAGAATTCGTTGTTTTTCTTCAGAAAGGGAAAGATATTTTCGTATATCTATATCGATCTGTGAATAATCATTTTCTCCACCTAAAATATTTGAATAGGTTGTAAGCGTTACCGATAAAAAAATCCCCTCTAAAGCATTTTGAGGAAAATCCCGGGAATCGTGTTGAATGACTAAGCCTATACCAGAATTATAATTATCCGGACCAAAATTTAAATAATCCGGATCTTGTAACATCTTAGGATTAGGATCTTCAACAATAGTCTGATTTAAGTCTAGTCTTATTCCCAGAAATATATTATCCTCAATTTCATAAACTGCCCGGGTATCGAATTGAAACCATTTCTTAGTATAGGCAGTAGTTGAATCACTTTGTGGAGTATCTTTACCATTTTCGTAACCCACCCCATAATAATGGTCGTTCATATCGCGATATCCCCAATCTGAATAAATCCTTAATTTATTATTCATCCAATAGGTTGCCCAGTTCGCTTTTATTGAGATAGCTCCTTTAAAACCATAAGTAATTCCCATAGGGACAGATGACCGTATTAATAAAGTATCAGATTTTTTGGTTCTAAAAGACCACAACACACCACCTCCAATATTAAACCCAAGTTCTGGAGTATAACCGGGGAAAACCATAGGACTGAAATACTTATCTTTGGACACTTTAGGTGTGTCTGCTTCCTCCTGCGCCAGGCCATGATTTCCCACCATTATTAAAACAATCGATAGGATGATCATTGACTTCATTAGAATTTATTTATTTTAATAAAAAGGAGGCAATTGGTCAGGACGAAAATTAGAAAAAAGAGCAGTTCCATTTAAAGCACTATTCGGTGTAATTAAGAAAAACTAAAACTCAGAGTCCTGAATATTCAAACCTATTATTATAGCTTAAATTTAGACTAGCTTTTATTAGTATGTAAGTGTAACACCGTTACTTAACCGTAAAATAGAACTGGAATAGAAGTTTTTTGGAATAAACTGAAAAGAAGATCCTGCGTGAATTTTTATAAATATAAATAAAAATGAAGTAAAATAAAGTATTCAGAGAGTTTCAGTTTCCTCAGCTAGTTTTTGAGCCCTGCCTTATCCAAACCTTCAAGAATATGATCTACTAAGTCGCTATCTAATAAGATCATTTCCAGATATTTTTTAATATTATTTCTAATTACCGGAAACTTTTTTGAAAACTCCTTTATTTCATTCTGAACATCTTTTTCCTGACCTAATTGGCCCTTGGCTGCAATTGCAGTTAACTGGTTATAGAATATATCGGCATGAGTTATAAAAGACGCTTCCTCTAAGGCTTTTACATATTCTTTCTTTTTATAATATATAAAAAATGCACCCAGATGGATCCACCAGGGAGTAAACACGATATGTTTCTTAGCATTATCCATGAATTTCTGGGCAGACTCATATTCACCAAGACAGGCAAAACCAAAGCTTAAAGTAGCCATTAAAGATGCACTTGCTGGATTCATTTCAAGTACATATTCAAAAGCATGTTTTGCTTCCGCTTTATTTTTCAAAAATAATTGTACCCAGCCATAAGCGAGCCATCCTCGTTCGCAAAAAGGATCTACCTCTATAGATTTCTTGGCCAGCTTATATCCAACCTTTAATGGCTCTTCAATGCTAGGCCAGCCTAAGGCATGCACATCAAGATAAATTATGGATAATAGACCAAGGCAGCTTGCACAATCCGGGTTACTTTTTAACTCATTTTCTAAAGCTTCGCGTGTTTCGAAATAACTTTTCTTGGAGAAATTTATATGAAAGTAATAATTCCACAATTCGACGTTAAAAGAAGGTGTATAAGATCCATTGATGAATTTTTTTATACTTTTTCGGAATATAAGACCATATTCTCCGCCGAGCAGCAAATAAAGATCCTTCACAATTTCATCCTGGATTTTAATAAGATCCTCTCGAATTAAATTATAGGAATAGCTTTTTGACCATATTTCATTGCCTAGATTTGTTTCTACCAATCCAACGCTAATTTTGATCTCATGTTGGGTACTTCGTACAGATCCTTTTATTAAATAATTTAGATCAACAAGGTTGGGGTCGGCATCGTCTAATCCATATTTTATCATGGAACAATGAGACATAACGCTAATGTTCTGAAACCTGCTGAATTGATGAGTAATTTCTTCACCGAACCCATCTACAAAATATTGAAGCGAATTATCTGAACATAAATTGCGAAATGGTAAAACCCCTATGCTAAGCAATTTAGAAATAGTTTCATTTGCGGTAAACTTTTCTTCGTTGTCTTTAATTTCTACTTTCAATTGATCTGCCAGGATAAATACCGGCACATAGGACCCCTTATACATTTCTATTTTAATAGGATCATCGCTTCCTATATCCTTATAATATTCAGTTAAAAGCCGTCTTAACCGGCCGGCATGAATTCTCACTATTGCATCGATCTGAGGATTAAAATCTGAATTTTTGCCTAGTGCACTAACAGCGATTGTATATTCTTTAAGAATATCTGCATTGCCTTCCAGGGTTTCTTTCACAACAAATTCGAGGAAATTAGATAAGACCCGGGATGAATTAAACAAATCGCTGGAAAGAATAGAATCCAATTGTTTTTTAACCTGATCATTTAGGTTTGGAGAAAGGTTTGATATTTGTTGCTCTCGAATTATCATGGGTTCTGAAGGACTACAATTCGTTTTAATATTCATAGAAAATGCTTAGGATAGAATATTCATTCTCAAATTATTTCTTTCCAGGTTCCTGCATATAATGAGTTATCTAATGGTAAAGTTCTAAACCTATTGGGAGGAAATCTATAGGCCTGTCGATTTTAATGAGATAGAGCGGTTTATGGTTCTATACATTTAATAATTATAATTCCCCATGAAGATAATACAATATATTTTACCATCCTAACCAGAGCGCTCTATTACAGTGTTTTAGGTGTCTATTTGTTTGCCAGGTAAATTCAATAGAACTTTGGTCTCGCACTCTTCATTAAAGCACAAGGTCCCCCCCGTTCTGTTATTAATTCAGCATTTTAACCGTTAAGTAACGGTATTAAACTTATATCAACACTAAAATCAGCCTACATTAGAACTTCCCTAATTGATAATAATAGATTTCCAGGAATTAACCAATATAATTCTCAATAATGAAAAAGTTAGCAAAATTTGGCAAACTCTTGTTATTATTATTTTTTCTTGTTTATGCTGGAACTCACCAGAGTTTTGCACAAACCGAGGTGGTAGTAAATGAGTGGAATTTTCTTTCAGAAATCTATATAATGTTTCCCAATATAGATGGGGAAACAGGTATTGGCAATGAAGTTACGGTAGATGTAGATGCAAATACCAGTGATGTATTTGAACAGCTCAAATTTGGAGCAATGGTATATTTAGAGGCTGGCAAGGGCAAATGGTCAATTACTTCTGATCTGGTATATATGGATATTGAAAAAGATGTTTTGCCTAACCGAATAATCAATTCCGGATCAATAAATCTGGATCAATTTATTTGGGAAATAGCCGGTTTATACAGCATATTACCTATTCTGGATGTGGGAATTGGCGGCAGACTGGTTAATCTGAAAACAGACATAGAGGCAAACCGAAGAACTTTGCAAAATGGTGATCAGGATATAAATGCAGGAATATCCGAAACTTTTTATGATCCGGTAATTATCTCAAGGTTTAAGAAAATTATCAATAACAGGTGGCCTGTCCAAATCCGGGGAGATCTTGGGGGCTTTGGAATAGGATCAGATTTTACCTGGCAATTACAGGCTTATGCAGGTTATAGATTTACCGAGCTTTTTCAAATTACAGTCGGTTACCGTAGTATTTCTTTTGACTACGACAAAGGTACAGATAGAGAAAGGTTCATTTTCGATATCGTAGAACAAGGCCCTGTATTAAGATTAGGTTTTAATTTCTAACATCTTAGATATGCTTACAGCAAGAATGACATATGATTCAATTGAAAAATTGGCAATTGATTCAATTAGAGCAATCGCAAAATTAAATTGATGATCCGCTTCGCAAAGATTGAAAATGAAGTAGGAAAAATTATTGCCATATGAGTTTAAATATTATTCCAACAATTCCATTTTGGATGGTTTATTTATTGATGGTCCTTATGATGTTGATGTCAATAAGACTTGGGAGTGGTTACTATCGTTGGAGAAATAGAAGAGTAAAAGAGAGTAATGAGGCATCGATAAATACCCTTGTCGGAGCTACACTTGGATTATTAGCATTTATAATGGCATTTACCTTTGGTCTTAGTTCATCAAGATTCGAGGATAGGAAACAATTTTTGTTGGACGAGATGAATACTATTGAAACTGCCTGGTTACGTGCCGATCTAATGGAAAAACCCTATGCTGAAAAATTTAAAAAAGAACTGGTAGATTATGTGGAAGTACGTATCTGGTTAAATGAGCACAGAGATCAATTTAAAACTGCTATAAAAAAATCTGAAAAAATTCAGAACAATATCTGGTCCCTGATCCTCGAAATGAATAACCAGGATATAGGCTCACCTCCTGTCAATGTCCTTTTTATCTCTTCGGTTAATGATATGTTCGATATGCAAACCAAAAGGATATCTAAAGCATCAATAGATCGTATCCCAGATCAGCTCTGGATTGCGCTATTAGCACTGACTTTAATTTCAATGTTTGAAGTAGGTTATTTAATTGGGAAAAGCAGAAAAACTAACTGGATTTTAATTCTTGCTCTTTCGATTTCATTCTCAGCCATTATTATGCTAATCGTAGATCTGGACAGCTTCGATGGATACATAAACGTAAATCAACAGGCCCTCTACGATATGTATGAGAGAATAAAGTAGACTTAGAAGAATAGTAAAAATATTATACACAACAATATATAACACAAATTGCGGAATACTACCATTACCTAACGGTAAAGAAGGTAACTGGTTGCAGACTATACCGGGAAAGAGCTGGCTTATCATCCTGAGAATGTATGACCCGCTTGAGCCATGGATTGAAAAGACATAGAGACCTAGATAGAGCTAATGAAACAATAACAAGTGTAAATCACACATATCATTTCTTTTTAATATTAAAAATTCAGGAATCATGAAAAGTAACTATTTAAAAATTATTGCATTAATGCTTATTGGTGGTTTTACACTGATGACCAGTTATGCACAAACTGAGAAGAAAACTGCTGAAGCCTCACCAGATCTTGAAGCAATTGCTGAGCGTGCCTATCTATATGGTCTGCAACAGGCTATTTACTATGGTCAGCGCTGGACCTACACCCAGAATGATACCAAGGAGAATATCGTTTATTCAGGTTTGAACCAATTTGCATGGGTTCGTAAACAAATTACTCCAGATTATCCGGTGGTTACCCCAAATGCAACAACACTTTATGGGGCTGGCTTTATGGACCTTCGCGAAGGCCCGGTGGTTGTAGAAGTACCAGAAATCACAGATCGCTATTTCAGTTTCCAGGTTCAGGATCAATACGGTATCTTCCGGTTGATAGTCGGTTCGCCTTTCAACGGTACAAAAGCACGTAAATACATTTTGGTCCCGCCAGATTTTACCGGCAATATTCCAGCAGATTTCCCGACCACTGATATCATCAAGTGGCCATTCAAGACGGCTTTCGCTCTTGCAAGGATGGCTCTCATGACTTCAACCGATGCTGAAATCAAGAAAATAAACGGTTACCAGGATCAGTTGACAATGACTCCTTTGGAAGATTGGTTAGCAAATGACCATAAAGGTATCCCTCAAGCCGATAGAGAAATAGTAAAAGGAGATTTCCCTATTCCTGATGGCTTACCAGAGTATCAGTTTGGTCAGGTTGATAAACAAACAGCCGAACAATATTACACACTACTTAATGTAATTCTAAACGACCCAACCATGCCACTCATTGAAGATTCTAAGATGGAGGCCGAAATGGTAGATCAGCTTAAGGTGTTCAATATAGGAAAAGGTCTTTCGTTTGAATGGGACAAGCTGACACAAGAGCAGCAAACTGCATTGGAGAATGGATTTAAGGCTGGATTTGACAATGTTCGTAAGACATTAAAAACAAACATGATCAATATGAATGGTTGGGGAGTTGTCCGCAATGATGGTGGCTTTGAAACCAAATGGATGGACCGTGCAATCATTGCCGATGCCGCTTGGGGAGCACCGGATAAGAACATATCGCATGGTGGGGCATTTTTGTTTACTGATGCCGATGGCAAACCATTCAGTGGCAAGAATAAATACACCCTGACTTTTGACATGAACGATTTGCCTCCTGTTACTCAGTTCTGGTCAATACCAATCTATGATGCCAACGGCTATTTTGTTGCCAACGAAATCAATAGATATACTGTTAATAGTTTCATGTTAGCTGCTGGCGACATAGTTCCTAAAGACGGCAAGCTGGTAATCTATATACAGCACGAAAAGCCTTCCGATCCGGAAAAAGCCAAGAATTGGCTACCGGCACCTGCTGAAGGGTTCCGTTTCACATCGCGCTTCTATGGGCCTTATGCGCCACTTACCGATGGCACCTATGACATGCCTAAGGTATTGAAAGTTAATTAATTCAGCATACTAACTATAATTCCGGGAAATAATGAGAAAACTTAAAAGAAATACAATTGCACTAGCACTTGTTGGGCTGTGCGCGACAACGGCCGTTGTCGCGCAAACTGACAAGAACTTGTCTAAAGAAGAATTGAAAACCAAGGCTGCATCCATTCCGGATAAAATTCAGACCGTAGCCGGTGAGCTTACATTTTTTGATGGTGTTCCCACCGGAAATACCAGTGAATTGGTATATGATTACCTCGACCGTGCGCGTGGAGTTGATGTTTATCTGGATAATATAGGACCGGTCTCAATTTACAGTCTTCAAGTTGCTTTAAACGAGCAAGGTGCTAATGGAGCCAATAAAGTTGCCATTTGGGAGCAGCTAATGGATTCACGTACACCGGTAATTACGTCCAACACGTCAACCATGTACGCTTATACTTGGACCGATTTGGCAAAAGATGGTCCAACGGTTATTCAAATCCCACCGGGAATGCTTGGCTTCTTAGATGATGCATGGCAACGTTATGTAGGCGATATGGGAGTAACCGGTCCCGATAAAGGAAAAGGCGGGAAATATCTTGTGATACCTCCGGGATACACAGGAGATATCCCCGATGGATATTTTCTTTTAAAACCACCAACAAATAGAAATTTTTTATTCCTAAGAGGCTCTATCAAAAATGGTTTAGAAGCCGCAGTTGATAATTTCGAAAAGGGGCTAAAAATTTATCCTTTAAAAGATAAAGAAAATCCGCCACCTACCGAGTTGGTAAATATGTCCGGTCGTTCTTTTCAGACCATTTTCCCAAATACATTTGAATACTTTGACATGTTGAACACGATTGTTCAAGGCGAGCCAATTGATGCAATCGACTCTGAAATTCGTGGCGAACTGGCTTCCATTGGAATTGTAAAGGGGAAACCCTTTAACCCCGATGAGAGAATGACAAAGCTGCTTACAGAAGCCGCAACTTTAGGTAACGCGGCTGGTCGTGTTATTACGTATGCACCTCGTGTTCCTGGTGTAGAGATCTACCCTGGTACAGACCTTAATTGGGTTATGGCTTATGCAGATAAAAACACATCGTTTGAAACAGACGGCATTATGGATTTGGATGCTCGCGTGTTTTTCTATTTCAATGCAGGAGGTGTTACACCTGCTATGGCAGTGACACGTGCCGGGGCCGGTTCTGATTATGCACTGGGAGTGTTGGATAATAACAATAAACCGTTTGATGGTTCTAAAACTTATAAATTGCATTTACCTCCTGACGTTCCGGTAAAAGATTTTTGGGCCGTAACGCTTTACGATACCCAAACACGTGGTCAACTTCAAACCGGTCAATTGTTTCCGACTGTGGGTAGTTTGGACAAGACTATTAAGAAGAACGCAGATGGCTCGTATGATCTGTATTTCGCACCTGAAGCACCAAAAGGTAAAGAAGGTAATTGGTTGCAGACCGTACCAGGCAAAAGTTGGTTCAGTATTTTACGTATGTATGGCCCACTTGAGCCATGGATTGAACAGACATGGAAACCAGGTGAGATTGAATTGGTTGACTAATTTTAAATGAACATAATGATAATGATGAAATCAAAAAGAATAGCTAACCTACTAACCATATTGGTTGCTTCAGCCTTTATGGTGGGTTGTGCTGAAACACAAACCGAAAAGAAGGATGAGCCAGCCAAAGAAGTTGCCGCTACGACGACATCAAAGTCGGCTGTACCATTGAGCTCGATTGGAATGGCGGATAAGGTTGAAACATCTATTGGTACATTGGAGTTTTTTGATGGCGTGCCTACCGATGCTACCATTGAAACCCTTTATGACAACCTCGATCGAATGCGTGGAGTACAGGTGTTTTTAGACAACCAAGGTGCTGCCTCGTTGAATGCGATGCGCAAAGGTAACGCCAGCATCGGCGCCAATGCTTCAAACAAAGTTTCTATAACGGAGGAATTACTGAAATCTCAATCGCTTTATCTAACTGGTAACACGTCTACTTTGTATGCCCTTACCTATTTAGATTTGAAAGCAGAAGGTCCTTTGGTGGTTGAATTACCTCCAGGAATGCTGGGTTTTATTGACGATGCCTGGTTTAGGTTTGTAGGTAATATGGGGGCTATTGGTCCTGATAGAGGCAAAGGAGGGAAGTACCTGTTTTTGCCTCCCGACTATTCAGGTTCAACACCTGATGGTTATTTTTTGGTAAAGCCAAAAACGTATAACAACCTTATGTTCCTGCGTGGTTCGATTAAGAATGGATTGGCGCCGGCAGTTAAAAACATCAAAGACAATCTGAAAATTTATCCATTGTCACAAGCTGCAAATCCTGCGGCTACTGAATTCATTAATTTTTCAGGAACGGAATACAGTACGCTTGTAAACAATGATTTGAGTTTTTATGAAGACCTCAATGCACTCGTTCAGGAAGAGCCTATCGACGCAATTAATTCAGAAGCCAGAGGTTTGTTGGCATCAATCGGAATTGTGAAAGGCAAACCATTTGCACCTGATTCCAGAATGAAAAAACTACTCAATGAGGCAGCAATAATTGGTGCGGCAAGCGCGCGTGCCATTACTTACGAACCACGTATCGACGGTGTGTTTATCTATCCTGAAACCAATAGTGCATGGACTACGGCATATGCCGACAAAAATACTTCATTCGAAAAAGATGGGGCAATGGGTCTGGATGCACGTGTGCTGTTTTACTACAACGCAACAGGTGTAACACCAGCCATGGCTACAACAAATGGTCGGTGCCGGATCGGACTATGCTCTTGCTTATCTGGATGCAAATAAGAAAGCTTTTGATGGTTCCAAAACTTACAAGCTCCACTTGCCGCCAAATGTACCGGTGAATGATTTCTGGGCTGTAACCTTGTACGATACCCAAACGCGTTCACTTTTACAGACAAATCAGGAATTCCCTACTGTAGGTAGTCAGAGCGAAGAAATGGTAAAAAATGAAGATGGTTCGTATGACATTTATTTTGCACCTGAAGCGCCAAATGGAAAAGAAGGGAACTGGTTGCAGACTGTACCGGGCAAGAGCTGGTTTATCATACTGAGAATGTATGGCCCACTTGAGCCATGGATTGATAAAACATGGAGACCAAGTGAGGTTGAGTTGGTAAATGAATAATATTTAATGTTGGGGAAAAGGATTGAATAATTGTAAAAAGTGAATAAATAACATGCTGTAACATTTTGTATAAGTAATGGCTGATTAAGCTCTAAATTTCAAGGCTTGTAGCCCGCTAAAACAGCTTAGCGGCTTGACAGCGATAAAGTCCTAAGTCTGCCACTACTCATACAATTTACCGTTCCGCAGTAAAAAAATTACTCACTGTCATGAAAAACTGATAAAAAAACTTCTGACGACAGATGGCATGCTGAATGCGCGTTTCATGGGTTCGCAAGGCATTTGACAAATAATAATAGTTGGTGTAAACTGAGTGGAAATCGCATTGAAATGCCGCAGGATACTTTACCATCATCCGGTGGGCAATTATAAAAAAATGCTAAAACCTTGATTCTATTCATAAATGAAAACGACAACAAAAACTCTGGTACTCTGTGCAATTATGGCAGTTTTATCAAGCTGTGTCCAAGCACAAAAAGAAGTGGCCACCACATCTGGTGCTATTCCACTTACTGATGCAACATTACAAGGCGATGAATTGATTAAAACCAATTTTGGTGATATTCAATTGAATCAAAGTTATATTACTAAAGAATCTATCACTAAACTGAATGACCAATTGAGTTTACAAAGAGCTATTGAAGTGTATCAATGGTCGCTTCCTGTAACTACTTTTCAAATGTGGTACAATGCGCATTCTGAAGTCTATGGCGGAGCAGATTTGGATTTTGTGGAATACAAATCCTTCAATGAAAAAGTAGGCATTCTTACTGCTAACGCTACCACTCCTTATGTGATTAGTTGGGCAGATCTTTCAAAAACGGGGCCTGTGGTTATTGATTATCCTGCCGGTGCTTCTGCAGGAGGGGTAGTGGATTTTTACCAACTTTCCTTGGGCGACTTAGGCTTGATGGGTGCTGATAGAGGAAAAGGTGGCAAATACCTTATTCTTCCCAATGGATATGATGCTTCAAACCTAAACACCAACGGATACATTGTTATTAACAGTACAACCAATAAAATAATGATTGGTACCCGGTTTCTGTCCACTGATGAAGCGGAAATCAAAAAGATGAAAGAGAATTTTCTTGTTGGTAAATATGGGGAGGTTTCAAAACCGGCAAAATTCATTTCCAATACCGACAAGCGTTTTCAGGGGACGCCATTCAGGGGATTAAAATATTTTGAATTGGTGCATCAGTTTATTCAAAATGAGCCACAGAAGGAAGAAGATAAAATTTTCTATACCTACTCAAAATATCTGGGTATTGAAAATGGCCAACCTTTTAATCCTTCAGAAAAACTAAAAACCATCCTAACCGAGGGAGCCAATTTGGGTGAGCTGATGTGTAGAGCTAACCAAATAGAACCACGTCAAGATAAACCATATTATGAAAATAGCAGTTGGTACAGAGAGTTAACTAATTTCCCGTTAACCAAAACCAGTAAGTCGAATTATTTTTTAGATGAAAGTAATCAGTACTATTATGAAGCTGTAACCGTAACAGCAGGGATGCAATCTAATACGCCCGGACCTGGTACGACAAGTTATTTAAGCACGAAGAAAGATAAAGACGGCAACTTCTTGCTTGGGTCAAATACATACAAGATCCATTTACCGGCAGGAATTCCGGCTTCTAATTTCTGGGCCTTGACTTTATATAGCGAAAATACCACGATGCTTTATCGACAATGAAAATGCAACAGATAAACTAAGGGCTACCAGTATCGATTCGAGAGATAAAAATTTGATTATAAACACAGATGGTAGTGTGGACTTGTACATCGGTCCAAAAGCACCCCAGGGCAAAGAAAGCAACTGGGTACAAACCAATGTCGGTGAAGGATGGTTCCCACTGATTAGAACCTATGGTACACAGCAAGCACTATTTGATAAAACATGGAAGCCTGGGGAGTTTGAATTGATAGAATAACATACAACATTTTGATAAGTAATGGCAGGCAATGTGGTAAATATCAAGGTTTATTGCCCGCTAGCACTGTTTTTATACGGGACATTGTGCTTCATTAACAAACCAAACCAATGAATAAAATAACAATTATCCTATTAAGTAGTCTACTATGTGCTACAAGTGTTCTTTCTCAAGAGCAGGATTCTGAAGCAAAAACTGAATTACCGCCAGGATGGTGGCAAATCCCAAAAAGTCCGGTGATTTTCACCTTTGGTGGCTATGTAAAAGCCGACATGATACATGATTTTGATGCTATCGGGTCACCAGATTTCTTTGATGTGTCTACAATACCAACTGATGGTAGTAAGTCTGAGGCCACGCGTTTTAACGTAAAGGAAACACGAATTAAGCTGGATGTAAAATATCCGGAAAAAGGATTAAGAGCTTACTTTGAGGGTGATTTTTATGGTTCTGGATCATCTCTTAGATTAAGGCATGCCTACGTTGAATATAAAGGTTTTTTGGCAGGACAAACCTGGTCTAATTTCATGGATGAAAATATTATTCCTTCAACATTAGACTTTGAAAAACCGGCCGCCTATGCATTTGCAAGACATGGGATGATACGCTACAAGCATGCTATAAATGATAACATGAATTTCGGTATTGCTTTGGAAGAGTCCAATGCCACTGGTCAGGCTCCTCAAGACCCAGGCCAGTTTGAAAATCCACTTCCCGACTTAACTGCACGATTTAGAGTGACAGAAAATTGGGGCCATGTGCAATTATCGGCTTTTTTAGCTAGTATAAGGTACAGGTATGACGCTGGCAATAAAGAAGATGTGACGCTCTATGGAGCAAATCTATCTGGGCAGTTCAATCTATTTGAAAAAGATAAAATTATTTACCAGGCTGTCTATGGTCCGGGTATTGGACGGTATCGAGGTGGCCAGTCTGTCGCTTTAGACCAAAACGGCAATTTAGAGACCCTTACCGCTTTAGGCCTAACATTTGGATATGAGCACTATTGGAATGACAAGCTTTCATCTTTAGTTGTTTATAATTATGGATTAGTAGATAATACTCATGGCCAACCAGGTTCCGCTCTTGAATCTACAAACTATTTCGCGGCGAATGTAATTTATAATTTTATGAAGGGGACCTTTGTTGGTGTAGAGTATCTAAGAGGTAATAGAGTCGATTTTAATGGTGCGGATGGTACAGCTAACCGTTTACAACTTAGTGTCCGTTATAGTTTCAATATGTAAGTCTATCTAAAATATTAATAAGTGCTTTAAATAATTAACTTAAATTAAATCACAATGAAAAAAATCGTAGTATTAATGTCTGTTTTTGCCTTAACAATTACTTTATCCTGTCAAGAAAACAAACAGAAAACTGAACAGGTAACAGACACACCGACAGAAAAGGCGGTTGAAGAAAAAAAGGAAATTCCAAAGCATTGGAGTTATGAAGGGGAAACAAGCCCTGAAAACTGGGCTGAGATTGAAAAAGAATCTGCCTGTGGAGGCAAACATCAATCACCTATTGATATTGTAACAGCTAATGTCGTCACCAAACCTTCTGGACTCAAAGCATCCGATATTCATTATGATGCCAATACAATGATTCATGATGTAACTAACAATGGACATTCATTACAGTATAATTTTGCAGATAATGACAACTATGTGAATTTTGAAGGAAAACGTTATAATCTCGCTCAGTTTCATTTCCATGCCGCATCAGAACATTCGGTGAACGGAATGCACTATCCTCTAGTGATACACATGGTACATGTTAGTGAAGACAAAAATTTTGTAGTCTTCGCTGTTATGGTTACTGAAGGTGATGAAAGCAGTGCCTTTGACTTTTTAGAATCCTATTTACCTGTTAAGCCAGGCGAAACAAAGGTTGTTGGAAAATCACATCACTTTAAGAATTATATAAAAGAGAATTTTGATCATTACTATTACCAGGGTTCGTTAACTACTCCTCCTTGTACAGAAGCCGTGAATTGGTTTGTCTTTAAGGATGCCATTGAGGCTTCTCCAACTCAAGTTAAAGCGATAGCGGACTTAATGCCAAGAAATAACTATAGACCAACGCAGCCATTAAATGGAAGAACCGTTTACCTTAGTGAATAAGTCTTAGATAATGTAGTGGCAATAGTATTTGTATCGAGATAAAATTTTAAAACCACTTCCTGCCAATAATTGGCATTTAGAAAGTGATAAGTGAATCAAAATATCACGAGCCACTTCAAAATTATTTTGCCTTTTTTGTAACTATGAGCAAAAGAGAAAAGCAGCATTTTGATAATAATCTAAAAGAAATAGAATCAACTTACAATCAAGCTAAAAAAAGAGTGCAACTCAAATAAAAAAAACGAAAGCACAACAATGGCTATAAGTAATTATTTAGTCGTGCTTATTTTCGAAAATCCGCTCTGCTTTTCAGTTTGGCAGGAAACTGCCACGCAATCTGCCACTACTCATACGATTTACCGTGATAAGCAATTTGGCTACGAAAAAGGGACATTCTTTGTAAACTATGTGTCTTAACGGAACATTAAAACCTGTTTTTCTTTCAGTTAAAATATAATGATCTTATTTTTGATAATATCAAATGATAGTATCATCTAATGCATAGCTTGATAAGTGATGCAGGAAAATATAGAAAACAAGGTGTAGGCATCATGAAAGGTTCAGCAGTGGAAAATTATGCTCCTCCACACACAACACCAATAGAACCCTCACGGAGAAAGACTGACTCGAGTACTTTTTATCCTTGAATAAAAAAGAGTTCACCAGAAAAGATTATATGGAGGTTTTTAAGGATATTTCTGGAGCAACAGAGAGCAGAGATCTCAAGAAAGGTGTAGAACAAAAGTTATTCGAGAAAATCGGAGATAAAAATAAAACCCGGTAGAAGGTGTAACTCACAACAACGGTAAACACAGGTACGGCAGACCAGTGAAAAATGGCACTTTTGAGTACCTTTAAAAAAATATTAATTAAAAGATCAATTTCGTTCCCAAATCCGCATTAGCGTTAAACCGGGACGTTGGCGACAATACAAAATAACTGATGACAATACTGTACAATTTGATTATTGTAATAATCTCTTGGATAGTAATATATCTAATAGGAAAAAGAAATATTTTCAGTATTTGGTTAAAACCATTCAACAAACGAAGTAAAGAATTTTTCAAGGGATTCTTCTTTATGACTTGTTTATGCATTATCACGCAAATTATATTATCTCAAATAAGTAGCACCACTTGGACATTATCAAAAGATTTGAATTTAACAAGACTCCTTTCCTCATTTTATTTCGATATAAATTCTGTGATCTTCGAAGAACTCTTATTTAGGGGTGTCATCCTATATCTGCTAATTAAACATTTAAACGAAAGAACAGGTGTAATTTTATCTGCAACAGCTTTTGGAATATACCATTGGTATACTAATGGGGTTTTGGGTAATCTAATGGCAATGCTTGTTGTTTTTATCGTGACAGGTTTTATGGGTTATGTGTTTGCAATAGCTTATGCTAAAACAAAATCTCTGATATTGCCTTTTGGATTACATCTCGGTTGGAATTTAGTTAATCACAATATTTTTTCAAATGGACCAAATGGCGTTATGATTTTAGAGGTTAAGGAACAACCGGAGATTTCAATTACAACTCAATGGATTTCATTTGGACTGTATTTATTTGTAACTATATTGACCTTGTTTTTAGTAAAGTCCAAATATTTCAAAAGCGGACAAAGTACTATCGCCAACAAAGAACTGAGTTAAAAAACAAGTTCTCTAAGCTAATTTCGAATTAAATTTTCCTCATAAGGCAGACCTGAAGCGATAGGAAATTCTTCTTATAGGGGTTTTTTACCCACCGCGATGATCACCACTTTTTTACTTTCCCCCTTCGCTATAATTCATTCAAAGATCTCCCTAAGGCTTTATTGTGTTTACAAGTCGAAAAGCTGCA
>CAVPXS010000018.1:0-386244 GCA_963709775.1 uncultured Flavobacteriaceae bacterium
CCCGTAAGCAACCCAAAGAGCCAGTCCTGTTATAAGTACAAAGAACATTCCCGGGGAAACGTCATCCACCTCTTTCGTCTTCCAGGCCTTCCAGATCTGCGGAGTAACTGCGGCTGTCGTGAAGACCCCGGCGGTGAGCCCTAATATTTCTGTCCAGCCTAACATTTAAGCTCCAACAACTTCGCCACCATTGACGTGGATCACCTGCCCTGTAATATAACTGCCGTCCTTGCTGGCAAGAAAGACATAAGCCGGCCCCACTTCACTGGGTTGTCCTGCTCTTCCCATTGGAACTTTTTTTCCGAATTCTTTGACATGTTCTGCATCGAAAGTTGCGGGGATGAGCGGAGTCCAGATAGGGCCCGGCGCCACCCCGTTCACCCGAATGTTCTTTTCTGCCAGCATTTTGGAAAGGGAGCGCGTATAAGCCGTAATTGCTCCTTTGGTGCTGGAATAATCCAGCAGGTGTTCACTACCTCTGTAAGCAGTTACCGAAGTGGTATTGATGATACAATCCCCATCTGAAAGGTGCTTTAAAGCCTCTGTTACGGTAAAGAAATAAGGATAAATATTAGTTTCAAAAGTTTTTCTCACCTGGTTTGAAGAAACATCTTCAGGATCCTCCTGTGGAAATTGCATGGCTGCATTATTTACAAGGATGTTTAGTCCGCCGAATTTTTTTACTGTCTTTTGCACCACTTCCTTACAAAAATCTTCTTCTTTGAGATCTCCTTTTAAAGTCAGGCATTCAGATCCTGCTTTTTCGACCAGGTTTTTAGTTTCTTGTGCATCTTTGTCTTCAGAAAGATAAACTATGGCCACTTTTGCACCTTCTTTGGCATAATGCACGGCAACACTTTGACCAATCCCGCTATCGCCCCCGGTAATAAGAGCCACTTTTCCCTTTAATTTATCACTGCCCTTGTAATCTTTTCGGATCACTTCGGGCTCGGGGTGCATTTTTTGCTGCTTTCCGGGTTGTTTTTTCTGCTCCTGCTTCGGAAGGTCTTTTGGTTTGCTCATAATTCAACTTTTTGAAATTTAAAGTTATAGAAGCGCTCTCAAGGCTGCGGAAGGTTTAAGAAAGATTTAGCGCTGTCTTTAACAAAGAATAACGTCTTGCAGAAATCTCTACCTTTGAGGCTGAAAAATGACATTTTTGGAACCTCTTTCTTACGACATAATAATTATTGGTGGCGGTGCTGCCGGATTTTTCACCGCGATAAATGCAGCCGAAATGGCGCCTGAAGCCCGCATCTGTATCCTTGAAAGGGGAAAGGAGCTGCTTACAAAAGTCCGCATCTCGGGCGGTGGCCGCTGTAATGTCACCCACGCCGAATTTCTTCCGAAGGAGCTCACACGGAACTATCCCCGCGGAGAAAAAGAATTACGCGGACCTTTCCACAGCTTTATGACCGGAGATACCATCGAGTGGTTCGAAAAAAGGGGAGTCCCGCTGAAGATCGAAGAAGACGGCAGAATGTTTCCCGAATCCAATTCTTCAGAAACCATTATAGATCTCTTTCTACAGGAGTCAAAAAGGCTAAAAATCGAGGTGCTTACTAAAAGAGCAGTGCAGGGCCTGAAGCAGAAGGATGGACACTGGGAAATCACGACCTCTCAGGAAAATTTCACTGCAGGAAAAGTTCTTGTAGCAACAGGCAGCAATCCAAAAATGTGGGAAATGCTGAAGGAACTCGGTCACAACATTGTGCCCGGAGTGCCTTCTTTATTCACCTTCAAGATTACCGATTCCCGAATTAAAGATCTTCCCGGAGTGGCGACAAATGCCGTGGTTCGAATAAAAAGAGAAAAACTGGAAACTTCAGGACCGCTGTTGATCACCCATTGGGGCATGAGCGGCCCTGCCATCCTTAAGCTATCTGCCTGGGGTGCCAGGGAACTCAGCGATAAAAAGAATTTTGAGATCGAAGTCAACTGGCTGCCCGAACTTTCTCCTGAAGAAATTTCTGAAGAACTGCAACGCCTCAAAAAAGAGAACGCAAAGCAGCATCCGCAGAATTATGCGCAATTCGGTTTACCAAAAAGACTGTGGCAAAGTTTGGTGAATGCTTCAGGAATTGGTGCTGAGGTCCGCTGGGCCGACCTCAATAAGCAGCAGCTGGAGGAATTAACGAACCAACTTAGCTGTGGCACTTTTCAGGTGCACGGGAAAAGCACCTTTAAAGAAGAATTTGTCACCGCCGGCGGAGTGGAGCTCAAAGAGGTAAATTTTAAAACCTTTGAAAGCAAGGTCTGTAAAAACCTCTTTTTGGCAGGTGAAGTATTAAACATCGATGCCATCACCGGAGGCTTCAACTTCCAAAATGCCTGGACCGGCGGATTTCTCGCTGCAAAGGCTATGACTACCGACTCTGTTGCTTAAAAACCATTTTATTGAACCAGGAGGTGGGAAGGATCTTCCGGGCAAAGAGCACCGCTCCGGCACCTTTTCCGGTAGGATATCTTAATTTCTGACTTCCATCTGTAGCGGCTTTAAAAACAGTTTTTGCAACTACTTCGGGTCCGGGTGCTTTTTCATTTCTTTTCCTCATTCCGCTGAGAATATTTTTCTCCATTTTATTGTAACCCTTTACGGCATCATTTTCAAAAACTTTGAGAGACCTGCCATGGAAATCGGTTTTAATAGCGGCGGGTTCTATCATTTTAACTTTGATGTTGAATTGGCGAAGTTCGAATTGCAAAGCTTCGGTAAAACCTTCAAGCGCCCATTTACTGGAACAGTACAAACTGTACAAGCGGAATGGTGAACCGGCCTACCACAGAGGAGGTATTGATGATCATGCCTTTCCCTCTCTTTTTGAAATAGGGAATAAATTCCCGGGTGAGATCCATCACCCCAAAGACATTAACCTGAAACTGATGCAAAACCTGTTCCTCCGAAGATTTTTCAAAAGCGCCTACGGCACCGTAGCCCGCATTATTAAATAAGCACATCAATGGATGAGAAATCCTTTTCCACTTCAGAAATGATATTTTTCAAATGCTCTTTTTTGGTGACATCCAGCGTATAAAGCTTAAGATTTGGAAGCTCCTTCAGCTCTTTTTCTTCTTCGGGAGAACGCATGGTTGCTGCAACATTCCAGCCTTTTTCAGCAAAAAGTTTTGCTGTTGCCCTGCCAATTCCGCTGGAGGCACCGGTGATCAATATGGTCTTGCTCATAGTTTTATTTTTATTGCCTCTCTAAAATAGCATTTTTAAACGGCTTTAGCTTTTTCAGGAAAATCTATCTTTGCGTAAACTGCAAGCATGACCAAAAAAGATTTCATTCCGAAGCCATACGAGTCTTCTGTACAGCAAGGGGAAGTGACATGGGAAAGTCCAAGCAATATCGCTCTTGTAAAATATTGGGGGAAACTGGAAAATCAAATTCCGGCGAATCCTTCCATCAGTTTTACGCTGGATCATTGCCGGACCACCACTACACTGAAGTTTCAGAAGAAACAGGAACCTGCTTCCGATTTTGATTTTGAATTGCTTTTTGAAGGGGAGAAAAAGGATTCTTTTCGTCCGAAAATTGAGAAGTTCCTGGAAAGAGTGGAGCCATATTTGCCTTTTTTGAAGGATTATAAATTCAGCATAGAAACTTCCAACTCCTTTCCTCACAGCAGCGGAATAGCATCTTCTGCCAGCGGAATGAGTGCTTTGGCGCTTTGCTTTATGAGCCTGGAAAAGCAGTTGGATCCCGAAATGGACGAGGAATATTTCACCCGCAAAAGCTCATTTTTGGCGAGACTGGGATCGGGTAGTGCCTGCCGCAGTATTGAAGGAGAGCTCGTTGTTTGGGGAATGCACAACACTATTTATGAAAGCAGTGACCTTTACGGAGTGCCTTTTAGAGATGAGGTTCACGAGAATTTCAAGAATTACCGCGACACAATTTTGCTGGTCGATAAGGGAGAGAAACAGGTGAGCAGTACCGTTGGTCATGATCTAATGAACGACCACCCTTACGCCGAAACCCGTTTTCGCCAGGCACATGACAATTTGGATAAGCTCAAAAAGATCTTCCGCAGTGGCGATCTGGAGGAATTTATAAAAGTGGTGGAAAGTGAAGCATTAACGCTTCATGCGATGATGATGACGAGTCAGCCGTACTTTCTCCTGATGAAGCCTAATACGCTGGCGATCATCAACAAAATTTTCAGGTTTAGAGAAGAAACCGGCCTGCACGCATGTTTTACTCTCGATGCGGGTGCGAATGTACATTTGCTCTATCCGGATAACGAGGCAGAGCAAACCTTGGAATTCATAGAAAACGAACTTAAGCAGTATTGCCAGAACGGCCAGTATATCAATGACAAAGTGGGCAGCGGAGCAAAAAAAATGGCTTGAAATTTGACTTCAGTCATATGCTGTAATAGATTACATTTCAGCTAAATGTGTATCTTTGTCACGCAAAGAGAAGTTTAATGCCAACGATACACCTTGAAAAAGGCTTCAGGTTCTTTTTTTACTCTAATGAACATTTGCCTAAACACATTCATGTTGAGGGAAAAGGTGGAGAATTTAAAAATAGATCCATAAATCGATCATGGAAATGAAAACAGTTAAGACTGACATAAAAATTAAGGATGTATTCTTCAGGGATGAGAAAGTTTTCTTTTCTTTAGAAGATGGTCGTGAGATTGGCGCTCCTTTAGAGTGGTATCCGAGATTATACAAAGCTTCTAAAGAAGAACTGTTGGATTTTTCAATTTCTCCCGGTGGTTATGGGGTGCATTGGAATAAGGTAGATGAGGATCTTTCTGCCTACGGAATGCTAAATCATAACCAGAAAAAAAATACCCAGTCACTATGAAAGGACCTTTATTTTACTCAAAAATCTTACTCTTCGGAGAATATGGGATCATCAAAGATTCCAAAGGTTTATCTATTCCCTATAATTTCTATAATGGGGCTTTAAAGGTTGATGAAAATCCATCTGAAGAAGCACAAAAATCAAATCAAAGCCTTAGAAGATTTGCAGATTATCTTGAGGAACTTCAGGAGAAAATGCCGGAGCTTGTCCAGTTCAATTTAAAAGAACTTAAGGCAGATATTGAAAAAGGCATGTATTTCGATTCCAGTATTCCGCAGGGATACGGAGTGGGGAGTAGTGGCGCTTTAGTGGCTGCGATCTACGATGAGTATGCTATTGAAAAGATCACGGTGCTGGAAAACCTTACCAGAGAGAAACTTTTAAAATTGAAAAAGATCTTTGGGGAAATGGAGTCTTTCTTCCATGGAAAATCTTCTGGACTGGATCCTTTGAACTCTTACTTGAGCATTCCAATTCTTATAAATTCAAAAGACAATATAGAACCTGCCGGCATTCCTTCACAAACGCAGAACGGAAAAGGCGCGGTGTTCCTTCTCGATAGTGGATCTGTTGGAGAGACTGCACCTATGGTGAATATTTTCATGGAGAACATGAAGCAGGAGCCTTTCAGAAAAATGCTGAAAGACCAGTTTGTAAAACATACCGATGCCTGTGTCGATGATTTCTTAAAAGGAGATGTAAAATCCCTTTTTGGGAATATGAAGAAGTTGTCTCATGTTGTGCTTGATAACTTTAAACCTATGATCCCTGCTCAATTCCATAATCTCTGGAAGAACGGGATCGAGACCAACGACTATTACCTTAAGCTTTGCGGCTCCGGTGGTGGTGGCTACATTCTTGGGTTTACAGAAGATATTGAAAAAGCCAGAAAAGCATTGAAGGATTACCGCCTGGAAGTAGTCTACAACTTCTAAAGCGATCCATGGCTTCTATTTCCAAAAAGCGGCTTCTGCTCAAGATTCTCAGCTTTATTTCGGTCATTAGGGGCTACAATATCCTGGTGCTGGTCATTGCCCAGTATCTCACTTCTATTTTCATACTGGCACCCGATCATCCCATGGGACAGGTGCTCTTTGATCCCAATTTATTTTTTATGGTGCTGGCTACGGCTTCTATTGTGGCTGCAGGTTACATCATTAATAATTTTTACGACAGCGAGAAAGACCTAATCAATCGACCGCAAAAGACGATGCTTGACAGGTTTGTGAGTCAGCGTACTAAACTTTCAGTTTATTTCATTCTCAACCTTGCAGGGATTTTTTTTGCAAGCTACCTCTCTTTTAGGGCGGTATCTTTTTTTGCGATATATATTTTTGTGATCTGGTTTTATTCCCACCGGCTTAAAAAAGTACTTTTTCTCAATAATTTAGTAGCATCTGTAATCACTATCACGCCATTCTTTGCCGTTTTCCTGTATTATAAGAATTTCGATACGGTGATCCTGGTACATGCTGCCTTCCTTTACCTTATAATTCTCATGCGGGAACCGGTAAAGGATCTGGAGAATATGAAGGGCGACCTGGTACAGGGCTACAGGACCATACCCATTGTTTACGGAGAAAATCTCAGCAAGATACTCCTCACTTTTCTTGCTCTGTTATCCATTATCCCGGTCTATTTCCTGATCTTTCATTTTGAGATTGGGAAAATGTATTATTTCTTTTATGGAGCCGTAGGGTTACTGTTGCTTTTCCTGTTGATCCTATACTTTAGCCGTGCAAAATGGCAATATTTGTTATTACACAATTTGCTGAAATTCATTATCGTTGCCGGTGTTTTCAGTATTCTTTTGATCGATGTGGATGCCTTGTTAAGCAGAGTGTTTTAAAACAAGAACCAAGAAACTAGAGCCAGGAGTCAAGACTTTAATGATTGTTAAACGCGGAGATCACAAAGACCCGCTAAGAATGCAAAGAAATTTCGCTCATTGTTAATTGATCATTAATGAAATAGTTTCCCGCAGATCTTCGCAGATTTTTCAATTGAATCAAAAAATTACTCCTTTTATCCAATCACCAATTAACCATTCCCCAATTAACCATTTTGGAATTTGTTGCTTGTAATTTGGAATTTCTTCCCTTCATCTTCAAATTTTCAAAACGTCACATCTTCAAATCTTATACTGGATTTTGGTGCTTGCAATCGTATTGTTAAACAAACTAGTATCTTTGTACAAAATTATTTTAATATGAGTAGAAATGACAGGTCATCTGGAAGCAGGGGAGACCGCTCCTCCGGGAAATCTTCCGGAAGACAGGGTGGCGGAGAGCGCTCCAAATCTTATTCCCGTGGGAATGCTCCGGTAAGCCGAGATGAAAAAGATCCTAAAAATATGTCCCGTGGCAATGCTCCTGTAAAGAAAAAGCAGGGTGCAGCCAAGAGTGAAGGGATAAGACTAAATAAATTTGTAGCAAACTCCGGCGTATGCTCCAGGAGAGATGCCGATATCTATATTGCCGCAGGAAGCGTAACCGTGAACGGACAGGTGGTTACTGAAATGGGCCATAAAGTGCAACTAAAGGATGAGGTGAAATTTGACGGAAGGCGTATCTATCCTGAAAAACCTGAATACATCCTTCTTAACAAACCAAAAGGGTTTTTCGTAACCGGAAGTCTTGAGAACAAGAATAGAACTGTTATGGATCTTATTGCCGGGGCTTCAAAATCCAAACTTGATCCTGTTGGCAAGCTTGAGACACAATCGACAGGTTTGTTGCTATTTACCAATGATGGAACTATGGCAAAGAATCTTGCCAATCCTAAGAACGGAATTAGACAGATTTACCACATAGAGCTGGATAAGGATCTTGCTTATGATGATCTACAAAAGATCAAGGAAGGTGTTAAGCTTGAAGACGGTATTGCAAAAGTTACCGAGGTGAGTTATGTAGAGAACAAACCGAAGAGGGAGATAGGTCTTGAGATAAAAAGTACCAAACCACACATTGTTCAGAGGATTTTTAAAAGCCTTGGATACGAAATTGTGAAACTTGATCGCGTGGTTTATGGAGGGCTTACCAAAAAAGATCTCACACGCGGGCATTGGAGAGTGTTAAGTAAACAGGAGGTGATCAACCTTTCGAATATTTAATTTTACCCAGGAATAAAGCATAAAATTAAGGCCGGAAAGTTCTGAAAGGAGATATGAAAAAAATCCTTCAACTTTCCGGCTTTTTGATACATTTGCTTTAGCTTAGCAAATATGATGAAAGAAACACCACGGGCGCTACCCGGTTGGTTTATAGTATTTTCCCTCCCTGGCATTTTTCGCCTTAACAAACTTTTATCACCTTATTTTTTCAGCATTGGCTTATAATTTCTACTTTTTAACTTTAAACATTATTACGTAAAAATTGAATACGAAGTACAGCGATTTAATCGACCAGACATATTATTTCCCCCAGGAAGAATTTAATGTTGAAGATGGCGAACTGCAATTTCATGGCATTGATCTTATGGAACTTGTAAAAGAGTACGGTGCGCCTTTGAAGTTTACCTACCTTCCTAAGATCTCCCAAAATATCAACAGAGCAAAAGATTGGTTTGCCGAAGCTTTAAGAAAGCATGATTATAAGGGTAGTTACAATTATTGTTATTGTACAAAAAGCTCGCATTTTCAACATGTTCTTAATGAAGCTTTGAAGAATGATATCCATATTGAAACATCAGCTTCAGTAGATATCAATATTGTTGAGAACCTCAAGAAGAAAGGAAAGATCACCAATGACACTTATGTCATTTGTAACGGTTTTAAAAGGAACGGCTATATAGCCAATATCGCTAATCTTATTAACGGTGGTCACAAGAATTGTATTCCCATAATCGATAACTATGAAGAGATCGATCTGCTTTCCGAAGCTATTGATGGGAAATATAAGATTGGGATAAGAATTGCTTCTGAAGAGGAGCCGAAATTTGAATTTTACACCTCCCGGCTGGGAATAGGGTATAAAAATATTGTTCCTTTCTTTAATAAACAGATCAAGGATAATGAGCAGGTGGAGCTGAAGATGCTACACTTTTTCATCAATACCGGAATTCGCGATACTGCCTATTACTGGAATGAATTGTTGAAATGTCTACGGGTTTATATCAATTTAAAGAAGATTTGCCCTTCCCTTGACAGTCTTAATATTGGTGGTGGTTTTCCCGTAAAAAATTCTCTTCACTTCGAATATGATTATAAGTATATGGTGGAGGAGATCGTAAACCAGATCAAGATCGCCTGTGATGAAGCCGAAGTGGATGTGCCGAACATTTTTACAGAATTCGGTTCCTTTACTGTAGGGGAAAGCGGGGGAGCTATTTATGAAATTCTTTATCAGAAACAGCAGAATGACCGGGAGAAATGGAATATGATCAACTCATCTTTCATTACCACCCTGCCTGATACCTGGGCGATAAGCAAGAAATTTGTTATGCTGGCGGTGAACCGCTGGAATGATGAGTATGAGCGGGTATTACTTGGCGGCCTAACTTGTGATAGTGATGACTATTACAACTCCGAGCAGAATACCAACGCCATTTATTTACCTAAGTACAAACGTGACAAGCCTCTGTACATTGGGTTTTTTAACACTGGAGCTTATCAGGATACCATTGGCGGTTTCGGAGGGTTACAGCACTGTTTGATTCCGCAGCCAAAACAAATTTTAATTAACAGAGATAAAGACGGAAATCTTGAAACTACCTTATTCAGCGAACAACAGGAGCCTCACGACTTTCTAAAAATACTCGGTTACGAGAAATAATATTTTTATATTTTTAATCTATAGTTGAAGCAATTAGAACACACCAATCGCTAATAAAATGAACAAAAAGAATTACGCCGGCATTCCGGACAAGTATGCACGTTTAGATGACGCAAAAGTAGTTTTGATCCCGGTTCCCTATGATGGGACAAGTACCTGGGGTAAGGGCGCTGATAAAGGACCCGACGCTTTTCTCGAAGCTTCAGAAAACATGGAGCTTTTTGATATCGAAACCCGTACAGAAGTCTATAAAAAAGGAGTCTATCTTGCACCACCGGTGACCGAGGATTCTTCTCCGGAAAAAATGGTGGAAGCGGTTCATAAGACCGTAAAAAACTATATCAAGCAGGACAAATTTGTTACCATTTTTGGCGGTGAGCATTCAGTTTCTATAGGAACGATTCGTGCTTTTAATGAAAGCTTTGAAGAACTTACCGTTGTTCAAATTGATGCCCATGCAGATCTTCGTCCCGAGTATGAAGGTTCGACCTGCAACCATGCCTGCGCGGTTCATGAAGCGAGTAAAAAGACTAACCTCCTCCAGGTAGGGATTCGTTCTATGGATGTTTCCGAATTGGATCACATGGACGAGAATCAGGTGTATTGGGCACATGATCTTTATGAAGACTGGATGGATGATGCGATTGGCCAAATGACGCCAAACGTTTTCATCACTATCGATCTTGATGCTTTTGATCCTTCTATATTGCCTTCAACAGGTACTCCCGAGCCGGGCGGAATGTTCTGGTATGAGACACTGGAATTTTTAAAGCTGATGTTCAAAAAGAAGAACGTGGTAGGGTTTGACATCGTAGAGCTTAATCCAAACGAAAATGAAAGATCATCTGATTTTCTTGCGGCTAAACTTTACTACAAGATGTTGAGCTACAAATTCAAATATTTAAATCATAACGAAGACGAAGACGATGAGTAAAGGACCGGTTACGGAATTTATAGAAAAACATTTTAAACATTTTAACTCAGCGGCTCTTGTAGATGCCGCAAAAGGATATCAGGATCAACTTGACAAGGGGAACAAAATGCTTGTTACCCTGGCAGGTGCGATGAGTACTGCCGAGATCGGAAAAAGTTTTGCTGAAATGATCCGTCAGGACAAGGTGCAGTTCATTTCCTGTACAGGTGCCAACCTGGAAGAGGATGTGATGAATCTTGTGGCGCATACACATTATGAGCGCGTACCTCATTACCGCGATCTTACTGCCCAGGATGAGTGGGACCTGTTAGAGCGTGGATCTAAACCGGGTTACGGATACCTGTATTCCTGAAGAAGAAGCCTTCCGAAGAATTCAGAAGCATATTGTGAAGATCTGGAAAGATGCTGAAGCTGCAGGAGAAAGATATTTCCCGCATGAATACATGTATAAGCTGTTGCTTAGTGGAGTGATGGAGGAGTACTATGAGATCGACCTGAAGGATTCCTGGATGTATGCCGCAGCCGAAAAGAATCTGCCAATGGTGGTTCCGGGTTGGGAAGACAGCACCATGGGGAACATTTTCGCTTCTTACGTAATGAAAGGCGAGTTGAAAGCCAGCACCATGAAATCGGGAATTGAGTACATGGGCTTCATTGCTGACTGGTACACCAAGAACACCGACAAAGGAGTTGGTTTCTTCCAGATTGGTGGAGGTATTGCGGGAGATTTCCCAATTTGTGTTGTGCCAATGCTATATCAGGATATGGAAATGCATGATATTCCTTTCTGGAGCTATTTCTGCCAGATCTCAGATTCTACAACCAGCTACGGAAGTTATTCCGGTGCTGTGCCCAATGAAAAGATCACCTGGGGGAAACTGGATAAAGACACTCCGAAGTTCGTAATAGAAAGTGATGCTACCATTGTGGCACCGCTAGTGTTTGCTTATCTGCTTGGTTGGTAGACTAAAGGATTAAAAAATAATTATCAACTCCGGAAGCAGCAATGTTTCCGGAGTTTTTTTTAGCCCCAAAATTTTTCAAAGGTGATTTTCATCAATAGTTCTGAGCCACGGATGCACAGATAAATTTTTCGTTGTCTCCTCGAGCGGAGTCGAGAGGTCAAGAATTTTCTTTGCTTATGTCGAATTTTAACGCACTTTTGTATTTCTGGGATTTTGTGTCTGATGGTTGAATTAAATAGTCTCATAACCCATCATTCCAATCACAACCACATACTCCACAGCTACCAGCCACAAATTCTCCTGAAAACCAGCCTGAGAATATGCAAAATAGCTCAGCACAACCATCAGACTCCAAACCTGTACAAATTTATATCTGGTAAAAACCGAAAGTAGCAAAGGAGTTGCCAAATACCAGGGATGCACGGTAGTGGAAAGCACAAATAAACAACGCTGCCAAACATCATGCTTAGGATCAGCCCGTTTATCCTGAGATTTCGTTTCAGAGTTGACAAAGCCAGAATTAAAACAAATACAACAAGCGCCAATGCCGGACCTGCATAAGCAATAATATTATAACCTTCGACTTCATAACCTATCCACCTGATGAGGTAATAAAAGCTGGCATTAAATTCAAATTTTTGAAACCACAGATTTATACTGCTGAAGAAATTCTCTGCAAAAGCTCCTGAAAGGAACGGCAGGAAAAAAAGTAAAAGTAGAATTCCGGTGACAGCATAATATCCCAAAGCTTTTTTCCAGCCAAGCCTTCTGAAAAGTAACGGCAGAAACATTAGCGGTATTAATTTTACTGCAATAGAACAGGTAAATAAGAGGGCGCTAAAAAGCCATTTTTGACGCTGCAGCAAATAGATCGCTGCAAGCAGAAAGAACAACATTACTCCTTCAAAATGCAGATTTCCGGTGAGTTCAATGATGATAAGCGGATTAAGCAGATACAGGAAAATATTGCTTTCAGGAAGGTTGAGGTTTTTCAGAATCTTTCTTCCGAAGTAGAAGATCCCAATATCGGCAGCGATGATGAAGATCCGCAGCCAGATCACGGAGGCGAGGATACTTTTTCCGCCGAGAAAGGCAGCCAGAGCAAAGAAAAGCTGGTTGAGCGGCGGATAACTGGTGGGATTACCAGCGCTAAGATTGCCCATGCCTTCAAAAAGTTCTTGCGCTCCCAAAAATGGTAAATTCCCTGATGCGAAATATTCAGCAGGAGTCATTAAATAGGGATTGATTCCTTCCAGTAATAATCTGCCGTCCCAGATGAACCTGTAGAAGTCCTGAGACAAATTGGGAATGGCAAACAGAAACAGCAACCGGAAAATAACTGCAGCCGCTAACAGGATCTTCCAATTGTATCGCTGTATTTGAAAGAACTTCCAGCTCAAAAAGAAGAGTCCGCCGTAGAGTGTCAAAAGTTTGAAAAAATCGGTCCTTTCCAGGTCGTAGGCAAAGGCCAGATAAAAAGCGCAGCAGCTAAGGAAAATGAGGAGCGGGATCTTGTGGAGGTTTAGAAATTTCTTCATACCTCACCAGACCTAACAGGTTTTAGAAACCTGTTAGGTCTGATTTTTCCCGAATAATTCAATATTAAACGAAGTCTAAAACTACATAAGAAAACCCGAAGAACATCATAAAATGGAACGGGAGCAGGCTGTAACTTCCAATCCTGAAAGCTGAAAAGATTCCAAAAGCAAATAGCAGCATCAACAGGATCTCCAGGATCAGCTGGAAGTTGATCTTCACCGGAGAGTTAAATTTAACTTCAGGTCTATTTTTCAAGTTGAACTTCGGGGTTCTTATGAACTCACTTTTCTTTCCAAAGTGCCCTTCCAGAATCGCGATACTATTGTGCAGGGAAAGCCCCATAGCGATCGAAAAGAAGGTGAGAAACAAACCTGCAAATTTGAGCAATGAAAAACGGTCCTTTTGATGCAGTTCTTTATAAGCTGCATAATAGGTGATGAAGAAGATCACAGGACTCAGAATAAATATGGTCATTCCTGTAAAAATACCGGAGTAGGCAGGGTCATCAAGTAAAAACAGCACCGGTATACTCAGGATCCCCATTAAGAGTACTACAAAAAAGAAGCTGCTGTTGAGGAGGTGAAAAAAGCTGTGAAAGCGGGTTCCGAAGCTTACATTTTTACTTTTAAGAACCTTTCCTGTAATTCTTCTGAAAGTTCTCTGCTGCCCCTTTATTCCACCTGAACTGTTGGGAACGTGCAGCAGCAATGGTGATTGGCAGTTCTGCCGGAGTCTCAACTTCTCTGAGATATTTGAATTCCCAGCCTTTTAATTGTGCCCGATAACTCAGGTCAAGATCTTCGGTTAAGGTATCGCCTTCCCAATTCCCTGCGTCGAGAATGCAGCTTTTTCTCCAGACTCCCGCGGTGCCGTTGAAGTTGATAAAATGTTTTCCAAAGTTGCGCCCGGTTTGCTCCAGGATAAAGTGGTAATCGAGCAGGAATGCCTGTAATTTAGTGAGCAATGAATAGTTTTTATTAAGATGTCCCCACCGGGTCTGCACTACGCCCAGCTTCTCATTTTTAAAGTAGGGGAGCGTCTTTTTAAGCCAGTCCGGTTGAGGTACGAAATCTGAATCAAAAATAGCAATGAATTCTCCTTTTGCGGTTTCCAGTCCGGCTTTGAGTGCACCGGCCTTGAAGCCTTTGCGATGGGTTCGGGTGATGTGGTAAATTGGAAAACCTTCAGTTTTTAATTCCGAAATTATTTCAGCAGTAAGAGCTGCGGAATCATCTGTGGAATCGTCCAGCACCTGTACTTCCAGTTTGTTGTGAGGGTAATCTATTTTCGAAATATTCCGAAGAAGACGCTCTACTACAGGTTTATCATTATAAAGTGGCAGCTGAATTGTGACGAAAGGGATCTGAGAAGGGTCTGAAAAATGCCATTTTTGAGAGGTGTCTTTTTGTTTTCGGCTTTTGCGGAAGTTAAGAAGCAGGTGTAGCAGGGAAAGGCTGTAGAGAAAAACTACAAACATTAACAGCGCGAAGATGATCAAGATTGCTGTTTCCATTACTTAAAACTGTATTTAAAGATCCATGTGAGGATCTTAACTCCGGCCATAAAAGCTCCTTTTACGGTACCTGAAACTTTTGACACCCCAATGCGATTGCGATAGTGCACCGGAACTTCTTCATAGCTGTAGTTCTTTTTTAAGGCCTTTAGCTGCATTTCCACGGTCCAGCCATAAGTTTTGTCCTGCATCTCTAAAGCGAGCAGCTTTTCATACTTAATGGCCCTAAACGGTCCAAGATCTGTAAACCGGGCGTTAAAGAACAACTTCATCAAATTTGTAGCAAGCCAGTTCCCAAAGATCTGCGGAAAAGTCATTGCGCCTTTTTCCCGCCAGCGTTTTACTCTTGCGCCAATTACAAGATCCATATCCCGCTGCAGGATTGGCTCCACGATCTTTTCCAGTTCCTGCGGATAATCGCTATAGTCCCCATCTAAAAATACGATAATTTCCGGCTTTTCAGGAAGTTGTGCGATGTAATCCATTCCCTTTAAGGCAGGCGTAACCGTAACCCTTTCGAGGCTCCTGTAGAACGGTGGCTCCTGCTTTTTCAGCGTTTGCTTCCGTGGCATCGGTGGAATTATTGCTCACCACGATCACCTCATCCACAATTTCAGGAATATCTTTTATCACATGACCAATGGAATCGGCTTCGTTATATGCGGGAATGATGACTTTTATGACAGGCATGATGCAAAGAAAATCATTCTGGGAAGATTGGGGTGTAAAATTCAGGATTCAAAATTTCAATAAATTTTTGAATGGCATCGAATTTCTGTAATTGGTGCCTGGAATTTGGTGCTTGTCTAATTTTTTCTTGTAGCTTTTTTCTGTTGCTGAATAAGGTCAAGAAGGTCCACATCATTTCCTAACAAGACTGCATCTCCGTTGATCCTGCCGTCCAAAGGTCCATTTTCTAATTTTAATACTCCCCGTGGACAAACCGAGCTGCAAATTCCGCAGCCAACGCAACTGGACCGAACGATATTTTCCCCTTTTTGAGCATATGCGCGCACGTCTATACCCATTTCACAGTAAGTAGAGCAATTTCCGCAGGAGATACATTGTCCGCCATTAGTGGTGATCCTGAATTTCGAGAACAACCGCTGCTGCATTCCCAGCACTGCTGCCATAGGACAACCGAAGCGACACCACACCCGGTTTCCAAAAATGGGATAAAAACCTACGCCTACTACTCCCGAAAAAGCAGCCCCAATAAGAAAGCCATACCACTCCCTTAGCAGATATCCATAAGTGATCCCACTAAAATAGAAGACAGCAATAATTGCCAGCACAATGCTGAGGGAGATTACAGCACCCTTTTTTGCGTCACTTGCAAGCCTGTGCCTTTTAAAAAGCCAGATGAGGCCGAAGAGCAGCACGAGAAATGCTGCCGAACCAATTAGAAATACATTCTTGTCCAGCCAGAATTGATCCGGATTCTCATTCAAAAACGAATACACTACCGCAATGGTCATGACCACTACCAATACTAAAACCGTGTGGATGATGTAACGCTCAAATTTCCAGGAGGCCCTGCTTTTGTCGGATAAATGCCTGTAAGGATCGCCGGCAGTTTCAGCGAGTCCGCCACAGCCGCATACCCAGGAGCAGTACCATCTTTTTCCGTAGAAATAAGTGAGGATAGGAGTGATGACAAAAATGGAGGCTATTCCGAAGAAGAGCATCAGCAAACCTATATTTCCGGCGGAAAAGAACTCAGATAATTTATACCCGGCAAAAAGGTCATAATTGAGGGGCCAGATGTTCACCGGATTGAAATACGGCTGATTAAGGCGCATGAGGATCTCCGGAATTAGAAATGCAAAACCCAGCTGGAAGAACATTACCGAAAATGTGCGGAGCACTTCGTATTTGTTATGCCTGTATTTAAGCAGGAACTTGTAGCCAAAGGCAAGAATGGCAAGGGTATATAAGGTTCCGTAAACAAACCACTGACTCGCAGCATGACCACTTATCAGTCTGCTTAAAGGGTCGAAAAGTGCTATGAGTCCGGAATTGGTGCCATCGGGATTGTATCCCAGGTACTCCGGAAACCAGTATAATACTATATAAAACAAGGTTAGGATAATTCCCGTGCCCCAGGCGAGGATGCCGCGGGCAGTCATCGACCTGAACCAGATGCCGTCATTTTTCACCCCAGCCGACTTTCCCAAATACTGGTCATTGGCAAAAATGATCACTCCCAGAGCAATTAGTGTAAGTGCAGACCATAAAAAAGTTGAAGGTAACTCTTGATTGAAAAGTGCCAGGCAAAATATAAAGATTCCTGTCCAGCCAAGCCCCGTGGCTACCTTTTGAGTAGTGGAGAGCTTTGCGGATGTTTCTCCGGAGAGAGACATGTTATTTTGTGCTGTGGACATTGCCAGGAGTTTAAAACCTAACAGGTTTTCAAAACCTGTGAGGTTTAGTTCTGCTAATTGATTTTTAAAACTACTAAAAATCTCCTTCTCGTGGCGGTCATAGAATTCGGGATCGAAGTTGGCTTCCCGAAAGTTCCTTAAAATGAACTCCAGGTCCCGTTCTTCGGTAAGCCAGCGGTCAAAAACCTCATGTCGCATTCTGATTCCAAAAGTGTTGATTCCAAGAAATTTATATGTTGCGGGATCAAATGCAATAGTAATCGCCTTCTCCCCGTCCTTATGCTCCCAATGAAAATGATTCTCATCTTCTCCGGGATTTGCATTCACCAATCCATAGGTCTGAAATTCGATATCGAAAAATTTCGCGCTGTTGAACCAATGGCCGGGATTATACTCAAAAGGTTTTCCGCAGATAGTCTGCGCCACGGTTTCTCCCATCATTCGGGCTGTGTACCACACGGCTTCAATATCTTTTCTGCCTTTTTGTGGCTGCCGGTGCTGTGCACAATCACCAATTGCATAAACGTCAGGAATGTTGGTTTGCAAGTGAGCATCCACCAGAATTCCCCGGTCAGTCTCAATCTCTGTTCCTTCCAAAAATGCGATATTTGGTTTGACACCTACTGAGATTCCCAGCAGATCACAGTTGATCTCCTCTCCCGAAGAGGTGTTTATAGAACTTACTCTTCCATTTGTGCCGTTGATCTTCTTAAGTTCGGTTTCATGTTTTAAAACAATTCCGTGGCTTTCGATGTGCCGGGAGATCAATTGGGCATCTTTTAATGGCAAAACGTTCTGCCAGAAAGCTTTTTCCCTTATTAACATGGTCACCGGGATCTTCCGGGTGTGCAGCATTTCGGCCAGTTCCACTCCTATGAGTCCGCCGCCAACGATTACTGCACCTTTGCAATTGCGGGTATTATCCTCTAAAAGCTCAAGGTCCTGCTTGGAGACCAGTCCCTGCACGCCTTTAAGGTCTTCCCCGTCCCAGCCCAAAAACCTTGGAACAGATCCGGTGGCAAGAATGAGCTTGTCATAAGACATATTTTCCCCACCTTTCAAAAAGAGCATTTTTGAGGAGGTTTCAATTTTCTCTACCCATGCCTTCTTCAGCTCAATTCGATTCTCTTCCCAAAACCAGTTTTCATATGGTTTGAGGTGCTCCCATTTCATGTGGCCCATGTACACGTACATCAAAGCGGTGCGGGAAAAGAAGTAGTCACTTTCCGCAGAGATCACCGTGATCTTTTTATTGGAAATGCGGCGAATGTGACGTGCGGCAGTGATGCCGGCCACGCCGTTTCCTATGATGACCACATGTTCTGATGATGACATTATTCTGCCGGTTTAAGCTCTATTCGTTTAATAAGTTCTCTAAAAAGGGTGATCATTTGAGGCTCCGCCTTCCCGGCAGTTTCAATGATGTCCTCGATATTTACAGGCTTAAGATCATCGGGATTTCCTTCATCGGTCAATACAGAGACTGCTGCAATAGGAATCTTTAAATGGTTTGCGACAATGACTTCCGGCACCGTGCTCATTCCAACCGCATCTCCTCCAATGGTTCTAAGATACCTGTATTCTGCCCGGGTTTCCAGCTGCGGTCCCACAACCGAAACATACACTCCTTTGTGCAGCGGAAAACCATTTTCCTTGGCGATCTCTTGCAGGATACGTCCGCTTTGTTGATCGTAGGGAGCGCTCATATCTGTAAATCTCGTTCCCAGTTGCTCTACTCCTCTAAAAGCCAAAGGAGATCCGCCCTGTAAATTTATATGGTCGTCAATAAGCATGATCTCTCCTTTCTTAAATTCGGGGTTTAGAGAACCGGCAGCGTTGGAAATGAGAAGTTTTTTAATTCCCAGCCTCTTCATCACCCGAACAGGAAAAGTGACATCCCACAGGGAATAACCTTCATAAATATGAAAACGCCCCTGCATCACCACTACTTTTTTATCATCAAGTTTTCCGAAAATCAATTTTCCTTTATGGAATTCTACGGTGGCAGTGGGAAATCCCGGGATGTGGTTATAGCTTACTTCTGAAATTATTTCCAGTTCATCAATAAGTTTTCCCAGGCCGGTGCCAAGAATGATCCCTATTTCGGGTTTGTCGAAGCCTCTGGCCTCAAGAAATTCTGTAGTGTGTTCTAAATCTTTAAGCATATATTTCTTTAATATTTAATGAGCAGGAAAGTTTGTAAAATAGGTATTTATTGCTCCTAAATCAATTAATAGTGTAGTCTTAATCGAACTTTTTACAAAATTACGACTATTGCAGAATATGTTGGAATTTTTATAATTAATCCTATTCTTCACCTAACTCTATAGTTGTTTTCCCACACTGGCTTCACTTTTTTATATGCTTTCTGGTAGCGCAGAAAATTGCATAAACTGTACTTTAGGCGATCGTTCAGAAACACATAATTCACAAATTTTGTTAAAAGTTCTTCTGCTGCTGCGTAAAAATCCCTTATATTTCGGAAAGGATTAACTTTTATTAGTTTTTTCTACACATTCGGCTAATTCAAATAAATTAAACAATGAAAATCAAAAATTACTTGTTTTTGGGGCTATTCCTAGTCTCATCAATTGTTCTGGCTCAGGAAAAAGAAGTTTCCGGATCCGTAGTAGGGGAGAATGGCCTCCCGCTCATTGGGGTGAACATAATTATTGAAGGCACCTCACGTGGAACCCAAACCGATTTCGACGGTAACTACAGCATAATGGCAAGTCCCAATGATGTTTTGGTGTATTCTTTTGTTGGCTTTGGAATTCAAAAAAGAACTGTTGGAGCTGAGGATGTAATTAATGTTGCGATGGCTGCAGACAATAGCCTGGAGGAAGTGGTTGTTGTAGGTTACGGTACCCAATCCAAAAGGAAGGTAACCGATAATATTGCCTCCATTTCGCAAGATGAGATCAACAATATTCCAATTCCAAGCTTACAGGGTGCTCTTACCGGAAAAGCAGCAGGGGTACAGATCACACAGATCAATGGAAAAGTTGAAGGAGGCGTAAAAATGAGGATCAGGGGGGTATCGAGTATTTCTTCTTCCCAGGAACCTCTTTATGTAATTGATGGAATGCCTTTGATCAATGATGACGAATCTGTTTCAGAGGCTCCCATTAACCCGCTAATTTCTTTAAACCCTAATGACATTGCATCTATAGAGATCCTAAAAGATGCCTCATCTGCAGCCATCTATGGAGCAAGGGGAACAAACGGAGTGGTTTTAATCACCACAAAATCGGGTAAAGCAGGAAAAACAAAGATATCCTTAAACACCTCGATGGGATGGAGCGAACCTACAAATACGCTGGATTGGTTAAATGCCGAACAATACGTGGAGTTATTTACAGAGGCTTCTGCTAACAGCTACGGTGCCGAAGATACCTGGCTAACAGAAGAAGGTGGTTATTTTGACTGGATGGCGAATGGGCTTGACTGGAGAAATGGGGAAGTCGATACAGACTGGCAATCCCTTGCTCTTGTAGATGGTTCAGTTCAGGATCATACCATTTCTGTTTCCGGAGGTGGTGAGAAGACAACTTTTTTCATTTCCGGAGGTTATAACCGGACTGAGGCTATTGTTAGAGGGAATGACCTGGAGCGATATTCTGTTAGAACTAATGTAGACCATAAAGCCAATGATCGTCTCAATGTTGGGGTTAATGTGGGAATAAGTAAAACACATATCTCGAGAATTGGAACCGATAACTCTTTTTCAACTCCTTTACAGGCTATAGCGCAATCGCCGCTTTCTCCTGCTTATTTAGAGAGTGGAATTCCCAACAACGAGAGCACGATCTATTATAACTTTTTGATGCAGGAGTACAACGGCAACTGGGATTCGGACATCTTTAGAGTTCTATTTAATACATATGCCGAATATTACCTTCTGGACGAACTAAGTTTTCGCTCTGAGCTCGGTTACGATAATAACAATCAAACTGAAGAATATTTTGCCGGAAGCCTTACCGAATCTGCTTCTACGAACGGTTATGCCGATGCCAACGCAGTACAATCTGACAGATATAGTTTAAGTAACTATTTTACTTACAACACTACCTTTGTAGAAGATTACGATCTTGAAGTGATTCTGGGGATGAGTTTTGAAGAAAGCTCCAGAAAAAGACAATTCGTTGCGGGTACCGGTTTCGCATCAGATGACCTACAGACGGTTGATAGTGCTTCAGAAATTACTGACGGCTTCTCAACCAGGACGAAATATAACTTTCTTTCTTACTTCAGTAGAGCAACTTTTTCTTTATTCGACAAATACCTTCTAAAAGCCAGTTTACGCTATGACGGATCTTCCCGATTTGGTGCCGAAAACAGGTATGGGTGGTTCCCTGCAGCATCTGCCGGATGGATCATTTCAGAAGAAGATTTCCTGGATGATTCAGAAACTGTTTCGTTGCTAAAACTAAGAGGAAGCTGGGGTATTACCGGGAACGCGGGAATTGGAAATTTTGCGAGTCTTGGATTATTTAGCGGGGGTGCCTATAACAAAATTGCAACCCTGTACCCCAGCCAGCTAGGAAATCCAGACCTTAAATGGGAAAGAACAGATCAGGTTGATATTGGGCTTGATTTTGGCTTTTTTAATAACAGACTTTCCGGGGAAGTAGATTATTATGTGAAAAAGACCAACGACCTTTTATTAAATCAACCGGTTCCCGGTACTTCAGGATTTCCAAGTATTACAAGGAACGTAGGTTCTATGGCGAACAGAGGTTTTGAATTTGTTCTTAACACCAAGAACTTTACTTCCGAAGACTTCAAATGGGACACATCTTTTAACCTTTCAACTCTGGATAACGAAGTCACAGATCTTCCTGGAGGGGATATAGTTTCAGGAGTGAATATTGTGAGAGAAGGAGAAACAATTTCGTCATTTTACCTGGTGGAATACGCCGGCGTTGATCCGGCAAATGGGGATGCATTATTTTATAGGAATACTTTATTAGATAATGGAACCCGAGACAGAACCACTACAGCAAATTATAATGAAGCTTCAAGGGTAGTTCTTGGAAGCCCGTATCCGGATCTTATGATGGGATTGACCAACACCATGTACTTCCACAACTTTGACCTTTCATTTACTTTCCAGGGAGAGTGGGGTGCCTCATTATATAATTCCGGAGGTAAATTCCAGTCTGGTAACGCACGGTATGAAGATAACCAAACTGTCGATCAACTTGACAGATGGCAGCAACCAGGTGACATTACAGATGTGCCGCAAGCGAGGATGTACAGTACCAATGGACAGCAGGATTCTTCCAGATATCTTGAAGAGTCTGATTTCATTAGATTGCGTAACCTTTCTTTTGGATATACATTCCCATTTGAATGGACTCAGAGATTTTCTGTTGATCGTTTACGAGTTTATTTTACCGGTGTAAACCTTCTTACTTTTACCGATTATAGCGGTTACGATCCGGAGTCTACCTATGATAACAATGGGAACTTCAATATAAATGTGGGAGAAACCTTTTATTCTGCGCCTCCTGCAAAAACATATACAATTGGATTAAACATCGATATATAAAAATTATCACTATGAAAAAATCTAAAGTCTATACAATTATATTGTCATTATTTGCATTAGGATTTACCGCCTGTGATGACAATCTTGATGTCGAGCCGGAACAAAGTCTATCTCCGGAAGTGGCGACCTCAACTCCCGCAAACATTCAAACCATTCTTGTGGGAATTTATGCAGAGGCAAGGGATAATGACAGCTATGGTGGCCATATTGCCCTGGCTTCAGAATTAATTGCCAATGATGGCCATCTTTCCTGGAATGGAACTTATGTGCAACCGGCCGAATTTGATGAAAAAGCTATTCTTGCCGATAACAGTTATGTTAGAGATATCTGGATGAATGGATATGAGATAATTAATCAGGCCAATATCGTTCTTGGTAATCTTGATGTTTTTGAAGATGAGGATGAAAGAGCCCAGGTTGAAGGTGAAGCGAAATTCCTTCGGGGCCTTGCTTATTTTGACCTGGTAAGGTTATTCTCAATGCCTTATGAAATGGGAGCAAACGGAGGCGAGCTGGGAGTTCCAATCGTATTGGAACCTGTGCTTGATGCATCTTCAATTGTCTATCCTGCGAGAAACACTATTGAAGAAGGATATTCCCAGGTGCTTAATGATCTTACTGATGCCTATTCTTTATTACCAGAAGATAATGGTTTTTATGCCAGCAAGTATAGTGCACAGGGTATCCTTGCGAGGGTTTATCTTCAGAGAGGAGACTATGAGCAGGGAAGAGATGCCGCAGATGATGTTATTGAGAACAGCGGCTTTGAGCTGGTTTCCGATTTTGGTGAAGCATTCAATAATGATGAAAATTCTGAGGAAGACATTTTAGCCTTTCAGGTGACAAGCCAGGATGCCAGCTGGAATGCCTTCAATGAATTTTGGGGAGGTTATGATTTTGGAGGTCGCTCCGGTGATCCTGATCTTTCTATTGAGGAAGAGCATTTTGATATTTATGACGATCCTGATGATGACAGAGCCATGTTCTTTTATGAAACAGATAGAGGTATTGCTACCTTAAAATGGCAAAGTCAATTTGCAAATGTTCCTTTTATTCGACTGGCTGAAATGTACCTTATACGTGCTGAAGCTAATGAAAGACTGGGAACTGAAGTTGGAGCCACACCTCTTGAAGATATCAATACACTTCGAGCTCGTGCCAATGCAACATTATTTGATTCTGTAGATCTGGATGAAATTCTTATGGAAAGAATGCGGGAGTTAGCCTTTGAAGGTTTTGCCCTTTTTGACGCAAAAAGACTGGGCAGGGACATAGGAGATATTCCTTTTGATGCCAATAATCTTGTACTTCCAATTCCATTGCGGGAAATGGATACTAATGAGGAGCTAGTACAAAATCCCGGGTACTAAGTAATAAGCTTAGTTTTAAAAAGGAGCTGTAGAAATACAGCTCCTTTTTTTATGTATAATGTTATAGATCGAATTTTTCGCCATCCAGGTAAATATCCAGCACCACGCCCCTGGCTGCGAGTTTTCCTTTAGAAGTGCTTTTTGAGGCCTTAGGATTAGTAAAAACAATAACCTGAGATTCACCAACTACTTCAGCTTTTCCATTCTTCACAAGAATAGCTGTGGACTCATCAATCCCAATACCCTTAATCTCCGGATTTTCTATGATGGCAGTTAACAGCCTGTTGTACCTGCTTCTTTTTACAAAATGCTGGTCGATTATCACATTTTTGAGCATGCCTAATCCTTCTTTCAGCTCAAGATTATCCTCCTCCAGGTTTCGGAAGGTGGAGTGATATTCAGGATGTTTTAGTTCTGTTCCTGTAATCATTTGTTTGCTCATTACTGCTGCCCCGGCACTGGTTCCGGCGATCATTCCTCCATTCATGTAATTTTCCCTAAGCACATTTGCAGCGGGACTTCCCGCAATAGCTTTCATGAACCTGTCCTGATCGCCACCGGGAATATAAATGAGGCGGGCGTTTTTAAGAGAATCAAGCTTAGATTGAACAGGCACTTCGTCGCCTGTATATACCTGTTTAAAGATATTATTTAGTCCCAGCTCGTTAAATTGCTTTTTTGCATAATAAAAAGATGAATCCGGTTCGGCACTTGCCATAGGGAGGATGATAGCGTATCCTCCTTCATTTAATCCAGATTCTTTAATAATTCGCTCCACCATAGAGGTTGGACGGGATCCACCTCCTATAATAAATAAAGAACCTTTTGTTTCTGCCTGTTGCGCCAGTGCTTCATGTGAAAAAGTGAAGACAAAAAGAGTGAAAAATAAAAATTTTAAGGTGGTGTAATGGATCTTGCTCCAGGTTAAGTCAATGTTCTTCATCTTTGGACTTTATTAGAGTCAGGAGTTCGGGATGTTGTTCCAGGTCTACAAGCCGGTCAATATCATTCCGCGCCTCCAGCTGTGTTATTTTATAACCTTTGAGGTCTTGTAGGGTGGCTTCAAGTACTAGATTGCCGCCCCAGGTCTTGTCTTTAAAGACCTGTGAAGTTAAGGATTTCATTCCTAATAGATAGTACCCGCCATCGGTGGCAGGTCCGATCACAGCTTCAGAATCCTTAAGTGCCAAAAATGCCTTTTTCAGATCTTCTTCTGAAAGATCGTATAGATCGCTGCCAATTATGATGATCCTGCTGAAGCCGGCGTCAAAACCGCTGCGGAAAGCATTTTCCATTCGCTCTCCCAAATCATTTCCCTGCTGAAGTTTTTTACTGAAGGATTTTTTCTCCCAGATATCCTCCTCCGGAATTTCTTCTGAATAATACACCCATTTCTCTACCTGAAGGTTTCTGGTGATCTCAACCGTGTGCTGCAGTAGATATTTATATATCTTCAAAGCTGCTGTATCTCCAATGCCTGCGGCCAGGCGTTTTTTTACTTTTCCTAATTCCGGATTCCGGGTAAAAATGAGGAGCAATTCCCCATTTGTGGAAGATCTAATTTTTTCCATATTAAATCACGCTTCCCTGGCAACTACTGCCTGCTCCGGCCGTGCAGCCATAGCAATGCTGTGAGGTTCGTATTTCCCTTTTCTGAAGCATTTGAGGTTCAAAATCTTTTAAGTGCTGACCTTTTGAAGCTACTTTTAATCCCAGCATCTGGTTAAAATCACAATCGTACAGCCAGCCGTCCCAGCTTACAGATATGGTATTGGTACACATGACGTTTTGCAATGCAGCAGGATTAAAAGCCTCTACCAAAGCGGTCATATAATCTTCATAGTTTTCTGATGCTATAAGGTACTCCAGGAACCTGCTTATGGGTAAATTGGTGATACAGAAGAGTTCGTTAAAGTCTATATCAAAGTCCTGCTTTTAAAGCCTTTTTAAAATCCCGTTCCAGTCCTTTTTGGTTGGCCGGCAGGAAGGCTCCCGCGGGATTGTAAACCAGGTCCAGTTTAAGTCCGCTGTTTTCTTTACCATATCCTGCGGCATTCAGCATTTTAAGAGCTTCAATGGATTTATCAAATACTCCGCTGCCGCGTTGACGGTCTGTTTTCTCCCGCTTGTAGAAAGGCAGGGAAGAAACCACATGAATATTATGCTTTTTAAAGAATTGTGGCAGGTCGTAGTATTTCTTGTTGGCCACAATTATAGTGAGGTTGGAGCGGACGATAAAATCCTTTATTCCGGCTTTGGAAGCTTCTTCAACAAACCACCGGAAATCCGGGTTCATCTCGGGAGCTCCTCCTGTGAGGTCAAGGGTGTGCGCTTCAGATTTCTTGATCACCTCCAGACAAAGCTGCATGGTTTCACGGGTCATGATTTCCTTTCGATCAGGTCCCGCATCCACGTGGCAATGTGAACAAACCTGATTGCACATATAACCCAGGTTGATCTGTAGGATCTCCAGCTTTTTCGGTTTTAAAGGATATGCTCCCGTCTCCTCTGCCTTATCTTTAAACAGCGGTAATTCCCCATCTCCAAAGATCCCGTTACTAAGATATTTTAGCTGTTCGGCAGGATTGGAGAGGTTGTTTTTTCTTGCTGACAGAGATTTTTTTTGCATGTTGCCGGTTGTTGTATTGGTGATCTGTGGAGACCGAACTTTTAGATGAGACTTTGGAGCCATTGCATGCAATGGCTTTACCTTTAGTGGGGCCTGTGGAGGCCGTAGAGACCTGACTTCGGAGCCGTTGCATGCAACGGCTTTACTTAAGATCCCTCCTTTGTCGGGATGAGCGACTCCTACGTCAGCTGTGCCAGCTTCCCTGGATCTGCTCACATTGACAGCTTGTTGTACTTGTTCATCATCTGGACTCCATGGACCAGGGTGGCACCGCCTTTTATAGCTGCGCCTACGTGGATGGCTTCCATCATTTCTTCTTTTTCTATTCCCCGCTCCAGGCCGTCTTTGGTGTATGCATCTATACAGTAAGGACACTGCACTACGTGGGAAACTGCAAGGGCGATAAGGGATTTTTCCCGGGCTGTTAGTGCTCCTTCCTCGAATACGCTGTTATAATAATCAAAGAACTTGCTGCCAAGTTCCTCATCCCATTCCGAAATTTTCCCAAACTTCTTAAGATCGGCGGGATCGTAATATGTTTTTGACATAATAATTTTTTTGAGGCTCTAAGATAAGAAGTGCCTGCAGAACAAAGAGACTTCAAAAAATAAAACCTGTCAAAAATGTCATTTTTGAAAGATTGTTACGCGAAGAGGTCCGAAAAGAACAACAGACCCAGTACTATTATGGCAATGATCACAATGATCGCGATCAATCCCAGGTTTCCACCTCTTTTTTCTTCGGTTGACTGATTGACATGATACTTTTTATCGGTCTTTTTATTTTCTACGGGAGTAGATTTTTTGTTTTCTGTACGATCGTTGGTTTCCATGATAAAAGGTTTTAAAACTTTAATGTACAAAAATGCGCCTAGACCTTGAGTTTTCTGAAAAACCAGAGGAGCACAATTATGAAAATTTTAGAAGTTGCTGCCTTAATAAAGCTTTTTCCAATCAATTTTTTCAAGGATGGACTGCAATTCCTTTTTGGGTATCTCTCGCGGAATGGCAGGAAGTTTATCTCCTTCCCCCGGCGTAAGATGGGTATCCAAAAATGCGCATCAAAGCCCCGGCCTTAACCGATGCCTTCTCGATCTCTTCAATTGAAAGTTGATCAACCCACTTGCGGCTTTTACCCTTTTGTAAATGCCGCGGACTTTCTTCTTTCATGCTTGAAAAGCTGACTTCCTTTTCAATTTTTTGCTTTTCCTGAGCTGGAAGTTCCAATTCCAGATATTTCAGTAAGGAATCGTATTCCTTTGGAAAAGACTTCAGCAGGTTTTCATAAAATACAAAATGCAGCTCCAGATCTTTGGAGTGAAGCAGGTAATTTCCGTAGAACCAGACCCACTGTTCCAGCAGGTTTTCATATTCCGCAGAAAAAAATTCTTCCACCGACTTATATGGTGAGGGGTAATGCTCCTGCATATATGGCGTAAAGGCAAATTTAGCAGCCGAAAGTGCCGTATCTCGTGGATCTCTTACAATACAGATTTTCCTGTCAAAAAAGGTAAAAACTTCAGCAGTTTTTTGGCACCAGGTGGAATGCGTCCAGGCCAGGGTAGCTTTTTTAGAATAATCTTCCATGTCGGGAACCGGCTCCTTAAGCAACGAACTCACTCTAAAAAATACTCCGTCGCCTTCAATATCCAGCATATCTGTCCCGGCCTGATCTTTAAAGCTGAGCTTCTCCTGCTTCAGGAATTGATATTCGGGTCGGGTTTTTATGAAATAGGAAATATCTTCTCCGGCTTTTTCAAGAGTTTTCTTTAGAATGGTGTTAAGCCAGAAACTACCTGATTTTGGGGCGCTGACCTGTAATATGTTCATGTCTCAATTATTTTAAAGTCTGAAGTTAATTAAATTCCACAAAAGAAGTTTATGGCTTTAATTGGCAATCTCCATCTCTGTTGCTACGCTGGCATGATACTTGAATTAAACCGAACAACAAAAAAGTAAATTATGATTAGATCAAACAAAATGGCAGGAATGATAATGTTTTTTATGATGTTAGGTAGTACTGCCGTATTTGCCCAGACACCACAAATGCCACAACAGGAGCAGCAACAAACGGAAGTGACCGATGCGGAACTTACGAAGTTTGTCGAGGCTCTTAAAGGTGTGCAAATGGTGACCCAGCAGGCACAACAGAAAATGATGCAAATGGTGCAGGAAGAAGGAATGGAAATTCCAAGGTTCAATGAAATCCATCAGGCTTCAGTAGATCCCGAGGTTGAGGTAGAAGCCACTTCCGAAGAGAAAGCAGCTCACAAAAAGATCATAGGAGAACTTGAAACTATGCAGGCAGGAATTCAGGAACAATTGGAGAATTTAATTAAAGATCAGGGGCTTTCGCTTGAAAGATATGAGCAAATTGCCATGAGACTTCAGTCTGATACTCAACTTCAACAGAGAATTCAGCAAATGATACAGGGATAAACTAATCCCATAGAATTTTAAAAAGCGGCAGTGATGCCGCTTTTTTTATGCCTTAGAAAATGTGAGGTATGTTAGCAGCATCCCAAAAATGACACCTCTGTCTATAAAGTATCGTTAAATACTTTTATTGGAAAGCCACTTTCTTTAATTTTAAGATGCAGAAAATCAGGTTAATGAAAAATTTTCCTGATCTGTTTACGCTTTTAAAAAGAAAAACTTACCAATATGTTAGCAATGAATTACCGCGGTCCTTTTAGGATACGTGTAGATCGTGACAGTCCCTTTCCGGAAATTGAGCATCCCGAAGATGCCATAGTAAAAGTAACCAGAAGCTGTATTTGCGGCTCTGATCTCCACCTGTATCATGGCCTTGTGCCCGATACCCGCGTGGGAACCACTTTTGGGCATGAATTTATAGGAGAAGTAGTTGAGGTAGGATCGTCTGTAAATAAAGTAAAAGTAGGGGACCAGGTAATGGTGCCTTTTAATATTGCCTGCGGAAAATGTGCTTTTTGCAAGCAGGAAATGTACGGGATGTGCCATGAGGCCAACCCGCAGTCTACAGCTGCCGGGGGAATATTTGGATATTCCCATACTACAGGTGGTTATCACGGGGGGCAGGCAGAATACGTAAGGGTTCCTTATGCCAATGTTGGGCCTACTGTAATACCCGACTGGATGGATCCCGATGATGCAGTATTGCTCACCGATGTGGTGCCCACAGGATACCAGGCCGCCGAAATGGGCGGGATCCAGGAAGGAGATACTGTAGTGGTATTTGGTGCCGGACCCATAGGGATAATGGCTGCTAAAAGTGCGTGGCTCTTTGGAGCGGGAAGAGTTATTGTTATTGATAAGCTCGATTACCGCCTGGAATTTGTCAAGGAATTTGCACAATGTGAGGTCTATAACTTTACTGCCCTGGAAGATCCGGTAGTTTTTATCAAAAAAATAACCGATTCCCTGGGAGCCGATGTATGTATTGATGCAGTAGGTGCCGAAGCTGCAGGCGATACTATGAACACCATGATGGGTAGAAAATTGCTAATGCAGGGAGGTTCAACAACAGCCTTGCACTGGGCAATAAATTCGGTTAAAAAAGGTGGGATTGTTTCAATAGTAGGAGTATATGGCCCTATTGATGCCCTGGTTCCTATAGGTAATGTGGTGAATAAAGGGATAACAATTAGAGCGGGACAATGTTCGGTGAAAAGGTTATTGCCTAAAATGATCGAACATGTTAAGACGGGAAATATCAATCCTAAGGAAATAATCACTCACCGGATACCTTTAGAGGAGGTAGCCGAAGGTTATCACATCTTTAGTAAGAAACTTGATAATTGTATTAAAACGGTTCTTATTCCGCCAACGGCTTAAGGACAGTAATAAAAAATTAAAAGAAGAAGTTTATGATCGGAGATCAAACCAAACCCGAAGATTTTAGAAATGAAAGAGGGGGCGACCATAGCCATATAAAAGGATGGGGAATAGACAGGGATTCGAAAAATGACCCTACTTACCCCATGAAGCATAGAACAGATGAAGAAATTGAAGGCTATACCTGGGAACGGCCAGAACAGCAACCTGTAGATATTGAGGTGCTGCATTCGGTAGAACGGCCTAATATTCCGGCAGTTTTTGGAACAGCGCAACCTCCATCAGGTCTTAGTGGCGCTATAAGACGTTTCGCCTTTAAGTACAGCGAATCCAGTTATGGAAGATGGCTTCCGCTCGTAATGGCCGACAGGATTGGAGAAGTAGAAGGTATTTTTGAAGACCTAAAAAAGGGTCATGTACCAAACCTTTTTGCCGAACACGGGTTAAAATCTGAATGGAAGTATAACAGGAAGAATTTTGTGCTGAAATCGGCAGTTACCGCAGCTGCGCTTGCAGGTGTCCTACTGTTTCTTACCCGGGATAAAAAGAGATAAAAATTGACATTTTAGAAGGATATAATTTCGCTTCTAAAGTGAATTAGTCAAAGCATCTGCATTTGCAGATGCTTTTTCGGTTTTAATGCCGCGGGCAAAAGGCCAGAATTGCCTCGAAATGTTAAACCGGGAGAGTTTGATAACTTTCTTTCTGCTACAACTTCATCAGGGGAAAAACGGTTTTAACAGAGAATTTTTATAAAAATAATTATCTGCCGGGGCTATCTTGGTTGTATTGCCTTTCTTCATTACCACAAGGGAATATTTGTTTAAGAAAATCTTTAGAAGGAGCTTTTAACAATAAGATTTAGAGCTAGTTAGGATGAGGGGGAGCAGACTACTAAAGAAATATTAATTAGGCTTTTGATGAGGGTATTTAATAAAGCCTTAACGGAGATTCCATGCTTAACTGCCTAATTTGTGCCGAATTTAAAAAATAAAACTATGATTAAATTAAAGAAAGTTTACCTTTTAATGTTGCCAATGATTCTGAGTCTTGCTTTAGTTTCATGTAGTGACGATGATGATGATAATCCTGTAATCCTTCCCACAGGTAGTATAGTGGTAGATAGCGAGGAAATGGTAGAGGATGGCATGTTGACTATCAATGCTGTTAGTATGAGTAATCCGGGATGGGTTGTGATCCACCGTGATAATAATGGTGCTCCCATGGTACCCGAAATTATTTCTGTGCCTAAGATGGTAGAGGAAAATACCACCTCCGATGTTGTTATCGAACTTAAAGATGGAGAAGAGGTAGAAGATGGAGAAACCCTTTGGGTAATGCTTCACACAGATGATGGAGTAATTGGAGAATATGAATTTAACGGGACCAATGGATTAGATGCTCCTATCACAAATGAGGCGGGAGATATCGTGACTGAATCTTTTATGGTGTCTTTAGCTAATGCAGTAACTGCAAATGAACAGGATCTTGTAAACGGAGTAGTTAATGTTGAGTCTATTAAGCTGGAGCAAGATGGATATGTTGTAATTCATGCATCCAATGAAGCCGGTGACGGGCCAATGGTACCGCAAATTATTTCTCAACCAGTTTATTTGGAAGCAGGAGAATATGAAAATGTAGGTGTACCACTTACAAACGATGCCAATGTTGAAGCTGGTGATGTTTTATGGATCATGCTTCACAATGATACCGGTGAAGAACAGGTGTATGAATTTGATGGAGCTAATGGATTAGATCTTCCTGTTATGGATGGTGAAAATATCGTAATGACCTCTGTTACTATTAGTGATGTAACTACTGCCGCAATGAGTGGTATGATTACAATAGATGATCAGCCTCTTGTTGACAACACCATCACCGTAGGTAACATCTTCGTTGATATGGATGGATATGTGGTAGTTCACGCTTCAAATGCTGACGAATCAGGACCTATGGTACCTGAGATTATTTCTGAACCTGTTTATGTTGAAGCCGGTGATAACCCAAGTGTAGAAATAACTTTTACAGAAGATGCAAATGTTGAAGTAGGAGATAAAGTTTGGGTAATGTTACATAATGATACCGGAGTAGAAGGGGTATATGAATTTGACGGAGTTAACGGTCTTGACTTACCTCTTATGGATGACGACGGAATTGTTGTTACTCCTATCACTATTACTGAATAGTTATAGATTAAAATAAGATCAAAAAGGGCTGCCATTTCTGGCAGCCCTTTTTTTATTTGTGGTATTTCATGAAATTGGCTCGTTCTAGCTGAAGAAACTCTGGCAGGTTCTTTTTTAGCTGAAATTTTCTTTATTCATGTAGCCTATCTTCGTATTTTAACCTGGACAACCTTTACTTATGTTTAAAATAACCCAACCTACTTTACTTCTCGACCGGAATATTTGTGTAGCCAACATTGGAAAAATGGCCAATAAGGCCCTTAAGCACAAGGTGGAGTTGATCCCTCATTTCAAAACCCACCAGTCTGCACAGGTTGGGGAGTGGTTTAGGGAAGCGGGGGTAAGAGCGATCACGGTGACCTCTGTAAAGATGGCGAAATATTTCGCACAGCATGGATGGAATGACATTACTATAGCCTTCCCGGTAAACGTCCTGGAAATTGATAAGATTAACGAACTCGCTAAAATTGTTGATCTAAAGATCTTTGTGAACAGCAAAGAGACCGCCGCTATCCTGAAGCAGCAGTTAAGATCACCGGTAAAATTTTATATAGAAACAGATGTTGGGGATGGACGATCTGGAGTAAATGCTGAAGACTTTTCAGCAATTGCAAAGATCCTGGAGGCGACTAAAGATTCTGTACTGGAATTTTTTGGTTTTTATACTCATGCCGGCCACACTTATAATGCTGTATCTCCACAGGAAGTTGAAGCAATTTTCGGAGAAGTGCTTAAAAAACTCAGGTCTCTAAAAAGGCATTTTAGAAAGGCATTTCCAAATCTTAAGCTCGCACTTGGTGATACGCCCTCTTGCAGTATAATTGAAGATTTTGGAGATATTGACAGCATTCATCCCGGGAATTTCGTGTATTACGATCTTGTCCAGCATGGTATTGGCGCCAATACTATTGAGGAGATAGCCATTTGTCTGGCTGTTCCTGTGGTTGCCGTACATCCCGAAAGACAGGAGGTAGTTGTGCACAGTGGCTGGGTGCACCAGGGGAAAGATTCACTTCTTGGTGTAGATGGGAATAACTATTATGGCCTTGTGGTAAACCTGGAAGGAGAGAAATGGTCGGCTCCCATTCCAAATGCGAAAGTAAATAAGCTATCTCAGGAACACGGGGTAATCAATCTGCCCTCAAAAGTAATCGACGGGCTAAAAATAGGGGATGTTCTGGGAATACTTCCCGTGCATGCATGTGCAACTGCGGTGATGATGGGGGAAATATGGACCCTGGAGGGCGAGAGGCTGGAAATGATGCCAAGGTGAACTTAAGTTCCTACCGGGTATCATGAATTAACTCAGCTTCTTTCCTGTTTTTCCTTTTTTATAGAAGGAAAATGGAAATAGGTAAGGCCTTTCCAGAGCCACTCTACGGGCCCTTGTTTAAAATGACTTAGCCACCATTGGCAGAACTTAAGTTGCAGATAAAATATTCCGATTCCCATTAGCACATTTATGGCAGGAGAGGTACGGTCAAAAAGTCCCAGACCAAATTGATAGAACAACAGCAGGCCAATTAATGTTTGCGATAAATAGATGGTGAGGGCCATTCTTCCCATAGCTGCGAGTGGTTTCAAAATTTTTCGGAAAAATTTTTTTTGAAAAAGGAGAGTAATCCCGGTGATATAGAAGATGGTAAGAGAGGCATTATAGATACTAAAGAGAAAGCTTGCCGACCATTGCAGTTGGGGAACAACTTTAATTCCGGGGATGGTGACCAGGTCGAAAAGGTACATAAGGAGCCCCAGGAAAAGCAGGAAAAGTACAGCCCTCTCTGAGATTTTATTCCACCTTTTAACTTTAGAAAGGTGCTTCTTAATTGAGGTAAAAAGTCTTGTGCGGCCAGCATAAAGCCCCAAAAGAAAATATCCAAAGGTCATTAACAGTCGGCCGCTTTCCAGTTGGTACTCAATCTTTGCCGGCCATGATCTCCAGTTATCAAGTAATACAGTAGCAAGACCTTCTTTTTGCACCAGGTTATAGTACCTTTTTGCTTCATCGGCCATGGGAAATTCCACTTGCGCATTAGGTACTTCAGTTTGAAAGGCTTCATATAGATGTGTGGGTAAATTTATAATCAGCAGAAGGCCGATAACCAGAATTAGCCTTGGGGAAAGGGATCTGAAAAAGATTAAAACCACCCCCAACACTGCATATAGAGCAAGTATATCTCCGCGCCACAGGATGTGGTGCAGGAAACCTATAAGAAAAAGTAGAAACAGGCGCCAAATGTAAATGCGCAAATAACCCGGTTGAGATCTTCTTTTCCGGAAGTGCAGGTAAAAGCTTAACCCGAACAGGAAGGAAAACACAGAGAAGAATTTTCCAAATACCAGGGCTCCAAATATGCCCAGTGCAATTCCATCGGCAGTACTATCGTATTTTGTGTAAGTTTCCGGAGGCAACGCAGCACCTGTATACCAAATCACCATGTGAGCGTAAAGAATCCCTGCCAGTGCAAATCCTCTTAATACATCTATAGTGTCAATCCTGCTTTTTGATGTCGTAACTGTGCTTTCTCCCATATTCCGCAGCTTTCAATATAAAAATATTGAAGCATCCGGGTAGGGCCTTTCACATAGTTTTATGTGCAGGGGAAAGAAAAAAATGAGAAGTTATAAGAAAGAAGCCAAAAATTCCCTCTTTTGAAAAGTATTGCTAAAGAAGGTTTTAGGAAAGGCCTGAATTTTTTATTAACGAGTGAATTTTTTCCAAAGGGTGGTACCTAATTTTATGATCAACAACACCAGAAAACCTACTACCAAACCAATCAGAAACTCAACAAGTATTCCCGGTATATTTGGAAAGAGGTCGTGGAAGAAATGAAGGTTGTGAACAAAAATACCGCCCGAAACCAGAAGCAGGGCAATGGTCCCAATGACCGACAGGCTTTTGATCACCTTTGGTAGAGCACTTACCAGGAATCCGCCAATTTTATCTGAGATGCTGTTTTCCTTATCGTTCATGTCGATAAGCTTAGCTCCAAACTCGTCCATTCTTATGATTAGCGCTACTATTCCATATACTCCCACAGTAGCTACAAGGGCTATTATGGTAACCACGAGGATTTTTGTGAGAAGCGGTTGATCTCCAACGCTGCCCAGGGCAATAATTATGATCTCTACAGAAAGAATAAAGTCTGTAAGGATCGCTGACTTTATTTTTTCCTTTTCCAGGCTCAACACCTCTTCTTTTGAAAGTTTTTCAAGTTTAGGAGTGTCCTTATGATGAGCATGCGGGAAAATAAATTCGTATATTTTTTCTGCACCTTCGTAGGCCAGATAAAGTCCGCCGATAATCAAGATAACAGTAACGGCCGAAGGTAAAAATGCGCTTAGCAAAAATGCCAGGGGAAGAATAATTACTTTGTTTAGAAAAGAACCTTTTGTAATCTCCCAAATCACCGGCAGTTCCCTGGAAGACATAAATCCTGATGCTTTCTCTGCGTTTACGGCAAGATCGTCACCTAAAATTCCCGCTGTTTTTTTTCCTGCAACTTTTGACATCATTGCTACATCATCCATTAAAGTTGCGATATCATCGAGAAGGGCAAATATTCCTGAGGCCATAGTTTATTTTGTTTCAGAGGGCAAGATAAGGGGTTTTGATAAATTGAGTTTATAAAATTACAGAAAGAGGATGTACGGCAAAGCAACAAAACCCTTAATCACTTTAATTCAAGTATTAATGATTCCAAAGCATAAAGAAACAGTATTCTCATTTACAACTTATTTAACACCTTCAACAGCAGAAAACCTTAACTTTTGTGCAGATGGACAGCAAAAGGGAAAAATACAGATTGTTCTATAAACTTGAAGAGCAATTGGAGGTTCCAATGTTTGTTTTAGCTATAGTGTGGCTTTTCTTCTTCATTTTGGAACTGGTAAAGGGGATCACTGCCACACAGGAATATATCATCTACTGTATCTGGATAATTTTTATTCTGGAATTCGTTCTAAAGGTATATCTCGCCCCAAGAAAATCAGAGTTTCTAAAAAACAATATTATTACATTAATCGCTTTAATTATTCCTGCTTTAAGGGTGCTTCGGATATTTTACGCGATTCGTATTTTGAGTTCAGTCCGATTGATTAATTCTACTAATATCATTAGAGCCCTTACTTCCGGCAAAAGGTTTTTTTCAGCTTTAAAAGAAGCCCAGGGGCCACAGCCTACGCCTGAAATGAATGTAGGGTTTTTAATAGCATCGGGCAAAGATGTAAGATCGGGTGAATTGGAAAAACTGTCTTTAGAGATTGAAAAAATTACAAAAGATGAACTTATCAGATCTACTTCTATTCCATGGTTCTTTGATATCGCAGATAAAATTAAACTTGAAGATGACAACCCTCGCAGTGCATCAGATTTTTTGAATAGGGCAAGTCTAAAAATGGCTGAAGGGCCTTATGACATGGTGTGTGTAATTACAGATGTACCTTTGACCTCCAGCAAGAACACCCTGCAGCCGGGATTAAGTTCTAAGATCACCCGGATGATGGTTATATCCACAAAACATTTCATAAGCACAAAGAGAAGAAAGGATTCCAGAGATCTTAACCAAACAGATGTTAAGTTGAACATTTCGATACTTTTCCTTCACCTTACAGGGCATATCCTTGGGCTCAAACATCGTGCGGCGGGAGACAGTAAAATAATGCGACCATTCAAATTCATGGAGGGGATCTCAAAAATGCCTGCTTTTAATACTACGGAAAGTAAGTTACCTGGAAAAATACTCTAATAAAATGCCCGATAGGGAATTAAGAAATGGAAATTTCCTGGAGACCTTCATGTTCCACTTTCTTATGACCTTCAGGCATCCCGGAAAATTCTTTACCCCTTTATTAAGAAATTGGGCTATTTTATTACCCTTATCTCTACCAAATCTTGCAACGGCAGCAGTTGCTCCCGCATTGATCCTTGTTTTTACAGCAGAAATATGGGATGTGGGACTTGGTTTAAATAATGGTACGGCTGCTTTTTTTGCGATAATCAGTATTATGTTTGCTAGTTTCTACCTGGTGCGCGTTCAGAATTTATTTTTGCCAATGGAGGAAAAACGTGTACTTACAGAGCATTTGGCAGTAGCCAACAGCGTTATTTATGCCAGTATATTTTTGGCATGTATAGGTTTGTTCATCATGGTTGGCGGGCTCATGATGATCATCGAAGTCTATGTGTTCCCAACCGATTTGATCACCACCTGGCCCACTCTTAATAAACCGGATGTAACTTTGGTAGATAAAATCCGGCTGGCTGTTTTTATTAGCACAGTAGGAGTCACGACAGGGGCCCTTGCTGGTGGTCTGGAAAACAAAACCTTAATACAGGAACTGGCCTTATTCAAATATAGAACCTAGCTAGATCGATTTTCTTTTAGCGCAAAACCCGGAGCTTCCACACATTAATAGGGCGGACCAAAAAATTGTAATATAACTTTCGATCTTTCAAATAATCCGTTTTTAAAAGTTGTAGAAGGTCTTTGCTTGGAACTATTGATCAATTTGCTTAAAATCTGCAGATCGATTTAAAACAGACAGAAACTTGTAGGGAATTTGTTTCTGCCCTTACTCGTTAACTAGTTTTTAAATGTAGGAAAAACTATTTATGTTCTAGTTCTAAAAATTCATTTTTTTAACTCAATGACCGTTTATTTTTCTTTCCCGGAGCATATCGGTAAGAATTTCAGGATGAATGATCACTTTTTCAATAAAAGTTCTACTTCTTCTACTTTTAATATTTCTTTTCAGGTAAATGGCTTCTTCTCTGGAATTGCACTTAAATATTAATTTAACTTCCCAGTCATAGGCGGCTTTAGTGAAAGCTTTAATTGTTTTATAGCTATTGTGCAGTTCAATCCTGGCCGGAACATTATTTGTTTCCCCGGCAAAATATTTATTCGATTTTGGGCTGAACATTATATAAAGAAAGTGCATGATTAAAAGTTAAGAAAAAAATCTTACTGAGAGGAGTATAAATGTTATTGGTGAGCTGCATTCTTATAGCTTAAAGGCCATCATTTTAGGATATATCTGGATGCTTAATACACTAACTCAATATTAAATCTCACTAAGTATTGAATCGTCCATAATAGATCTACACTTAAAAAACTTAAGTATCCTGAAGTAAAAAATTATAAGCTTTATTTACTTTGGGAAAATAATTTAATGGAGTAGATATGTGTTCTTATCAGCTTAACCTCTTGTTTTCTGTTTTCTAACAGATTTATTGAGATATAATATCTCTTTCCAGGAAAATATTCCTGCCATAATTCACAATTAGGTGCCTAAGAATTCTTGTCTTTACTTTTTGGAACTAATTTGGCGATCCCGGTTAATCCTGCTAAAACACCTTCCATTAATTTGAGCCCTGAGGTATCTTCTAAAGTGGCAAAATCCATGGTCACTTTCTTATCCAAATTACAGAACTTAAAAACTTCCTGTGCTGCTTGTTTGCCAGACATTGCTGCCTGTTCCATGGTTGGGATCTTCCATTTCCCCGGTACATCAACCACTTCCCCTGCAAGAAATACCCCTTTTCTAGTTGTCGTTACATCGATCTTTTTATCCTCGGCTGCACGAACATATATTTGAGATAAATCTACCCACCGCTTTCCGTTATCCTGTAAAATTCCCAGAGATGAGGTTTCTAAACCGGCATATTGTTCCCAGTCTTCAGTGTATTTTAAGTAAACAGCATCTATGTTTGAGTCGCTCATTAAATTGTTTCTTTCATTTTCTGAAGTAATTCCCAGTTGGTGCAAAATTTCATGTTTTGCTTCAGTGGGAGTACACTCCATAAAACGTTTTCCATACAATGAACCTTTATTAAATGGGGAGCTACATGTTGCAGATAAATTATAGGGCTGTGATTTTGGAAATTTCACATCCTTCCAAAATCCTTTTTGATGCTGGATCTGAAACACTATGTTCCAGGGGGCATCAAAACTTAAGTTATATGATTTTCCTGTAAAGTCTTTAAAGGCTTCAGGAATATGATCCATTAAATATTGCGTGCCAAATGACCACTCATCACCAAAGGGCTTTTTTACTTCCGGAAGCACGCCTGTCTTCCACATTACTTCGTGGGGAACAGCCATTATGCATGCGTCGTATTCTTTTTTCTCTAAATGATTACCTTCAGTTTTTAAGATGATCTTTTCGGAATTGGCATCGTCAATTACATTCGTCAACCTTGTATTGTATATAAATTTTACACCCCGGGATGCTAATTTTTCTACAAGAAGCGCCACAATTTCTGAAGTAGGACGATTAAAACAATACGACTTGGACTTTTTTCCTTCCGGCAAATGCGGACTTTCGGTCATGGGAAAAAACATAAGTAGAAAACTATCCAGGATATCCACCGCCTTACTCTCCATCCTGGCTCCTGTCAAAATTCCGAACCAATTGATAATGAATTGTTTTGTGTGCTCTTCAAAATCATCAACGCCAATTACATCTCCTGCCTTTTGATAGGCCAGTTTTTGTCGTTCTTCTTCCGAAGCACTAATATGATGTATGACTTTTTTGGCAAGTGTCATCATATCTACAACCGACAGATCAAAGGTTTTTATCAAATCTTTAAAAGTTTCAAATTTCAAAGGTTCTGTACGACTTACAGCTACTTTTTTACCCGATTTACCTTGGTAAAAAATATATTCGTCAACAGCGGTTAAATGGTTTAAAATTCCGGCCCGATAAAAAATATCAAAAAGGGCAAAATAGGTTGAAGCTAATGAACGGATGGAATGTTCTTCGAACCGTTGTTTTTCTTTATTAAAATAACCTTTCATTTTTCCACCACAAGTATCACTTCCTTCGATAATCACTATATCTAAAGTGGTATCTTCACTAAGTTCGAAAGCAGACACCAACCCTGAAATACCTCCTCCTATAATTGCTATATCTTTCTTTAAATTTCTCATGTTTCTCTTATTTTAGGAAGTGCACCATGTGCTAAATTGAATTAGACTAAGTTAGGGAAAACAAGTCGATTTCATTTGATAGAACCGGGTTTGCGGAAGAATCGTCAGCCTTTTCTGGACCAGCACTTTTTTCAATAGATAAAGGTTGACCGAATTGGTTAACCTCCGCAGCCTTCATTTTTTGTGGTAGCATGGTTTTGATGTTTAGGTTATAGATAATTAGGATCGTATAAAAAGGTGCTGAGGTTTACTTTTCCTGGTGCAGATTAATTTAGTTTAAGAAAACCTCAAGCTGAACAAGGGTAGAGGAAAAAAAAGGGAAATAAACTCTATACTCCAAAATTTAAGAATAAATGTTGCTGTGAAATTCTTAGATAATTACAATGTTTAAAAAAGCTTGTGTTTTGCTTTTTGTGCCTCGACCTCCGACGTGTCGAGTAACATGAAATTTATTGAATCCTTTGGAAATAAAAACTGTGCTTAACTAAAAAACCCCTCTTTTTCAAGAAGGGGCTTCTGCTTTGCTTGTGGTGCCTCCAGCCCCGAAGCGTCGGGGGAACCAGGGACACACTATCTGGTGGAGAGAATCTCATTTAATATTTCAGGACGATCAATTATTTTTTTTATAAATTTTCTGCTTTTCATTCTTTTAATGTAGCGTTCCAGGTAAACTGCATCCTTTTTAGTTTCACACTGGAATATGAGTCTGATTTCCCAGTCTGAGGCAGCTTTAGTAAAAGCTTTTAAGTATTTATGACTATTATGAAGTTCCAATCTCGCCGGAACATTAATTGACTCTCCGGTGTAATATTTATCGGCTTTTGGACTGTATATAACGTAAAGAAAATGCATATTAAACCTATAAAAAAAGCCCCCTCTTTTTCAAGAAGGGGCTTCTGCTTTGCTTGTGGTGCCTCCAGGAATCGAACCAGGGACACAAGGATTTTCAGTCCTTTGCTCTACCAACTGAGCTAAGGCACCAGTGCTTAAAGCGGCTTACCTTGTAGTAAGCGGGTGCAAATATATATTCTAATTTAATATCTCACAAAGGAAAATGAAAAAAAATGCTTTTGTATTTTAGCTTTTTCAAGAACCCTATCATGAACCTCATTGTAGATATTGGTAACAGCATCGCTAAACTAGCTGTATTCCAGCAGGATGAAATCCTCAAGAAAACTTCGGCCGACAAACTCTCGCTGAATAAAAATATTTCTGAAATCTTTCAGCTATACCCCGAAATTAAAAAAGTTGTGGTCTCTAACGTGTCTTCAGCTAAGTGGGAGCTCCCGCCGAATTTAAAAAATGAGGTAGAAGTGATCGAACTTTCCGCAGAAACCTCCCTGCCTTTTAAAAATAATTACGGCACTCCTAAAACCCTTGGTAATGATCGAAAAGCGCTTGTTGCCGCAGCGGTAAAACATTACCCAAAGCAAAATGTCCTGGTTATCGATGCCGGAACCTGCATTACTTATGATTTTAAAACGGCTGAGGATGAATATTTGGGAGGTGGAATTTCTCCCGGGTTAAAAATGCGATTTTTGGCTCTAAATAATTTTACCGCAAATCTTCCGTTAGTAGAGGCAGGAGAAGGACACGAGCTCATTGGAAATTCGACTTCTTCTTCTATAATTTCTGGCGTTGTGAATGGCACTCTTATGGAAATTGAAGGCATTATTAATAAGTATAAAGAAAATTATACAAATTTAATATGCATAATTACAGGAGGAGATGCAACTTTCTTGTCTGGAAACTTAAAAAATGGCATATTTGCGAACTCCAATTTCTTGTTGGAGGGTTTAAATTATATTCTCGAATTTAATATCGATCAATGACAAAACGATTGTTAGTAATCGTATTCATTTTATTTTCAGTGATTACGACCGCTCAGGAGCGAACTTCCTCACCTTATTCTTTTTACGGTCTGGGTCTGAACCCATTTAAAGGAACCGTAGAAAACAGATCAATGGGTGGTCTTAGCATAGTATCAGACAGTATTCATGTCAATCTTCAAAATCCCGCAGCTTTGGGAAGACTTGGATTGACGACATATACCATTGGGCTGAGTAGTACTTCGGTTGAAATGAAGACCCAGGACCAAAGTGAAAAGAATAATACCACCTCCCTGGATTATCTTGCCGTAGGAATACCTACGGGGAAATTTGGTTTCGCATTTGGACTGGTGCCTTATTCCGCTGTGGGATATAATATTCTTGATATGGACCAGGAAGGCGGAGTAGCCAACAGGTACTCTGGAAAAGGAGGTGTCAACCAGGTTTTTCTGGCCGCAGGTTATGCAATCACACCTAATATAAGTCTGGGTGCAGAAGCAAGCTATAACTTTGGGAATATTCAAAACAAGAGCATCTTCATACAGGAGGATGTGCAACTTGGATCTCGTGAAATTTACCGTAGCGATCTTTACGGTTTTACTTATAAGATTGGACTTGATTATGAGAGGATGCTTTCAGAGAAGTTTCAGTTTAAAATGGGTGCTCATTACACCCCCGAAAATACTTTACAGGCAGAAAATAAAGGAGAAATTGCTACCGTGCTCTTAGGGGCTGAAGGCCAGGAGATCACCATAGACACCCGGGATATAGATATTCCTGATTCCGATTTTAAAATGCCTTCGAGCTTTAGCGTGGGAGCCGGTATAGGACAACCAAAAAAATGGTTTGTGGGAGCAGAGTATGTTACAACAGCCGCAGGAGACTATAGCAACAGGGCGTTCACTATTGAAGGAGCTTCTTATGAGCAGGCGGCAAAATATAAGATTGGTGGGTATTATATACCCAACTACAATTCCCTAACCAACTATTTTAACCGCATTGTTTATCGTGGTGGACTACGTATGGAGGAGACCGGGCTTCACCTTAACGGGGAATCCATCAATGAGTTTGGCATAGCTTTTGGTTTAGGACTACCAGCAGGAAGAATGTTAACCAATATAAATCTTGGACTTGAGTATGGACAGCGCGGTACCACAAGTTCGGGGTTAATCCAGGAAAACTATTTTAATGCTATGATAAGCTTCTCGTTAAACGACAAATGGTTTATTAAAAGAAGATTTGAATAATCACAAACTATTAATCAGGAATAAAACTTATACTATGAAAACCAAGGTTATACTATTTCTTTCAGGGGTTCTCCTAAGTACAGGAGCCTTGCAGGCACAGGCTAACCAGGAGTGTGCGACTACTGCAGCTCTTGCGTATAGCGACGCAAAAGCAAAAAACTATGATGCTGCCTGGACCAGGATCCAAACCCTTAGAAAGGAATGTCCCACATACCATATAGCTACTTATCAATATGGGGAGAGAATATTAAAAGATCGACTGGATAAACGCACCCGATGCTGAAAAAAAGGAAATCGCACAGGACCTTATTAACATATATAATGAGCGCTTGCAGCACTTTCCTTCAAAAACAGATGCCGGAGAAGTTAAGGCCGATATAGCACAGCTTTCTTTTGATGTTAAATTAGGTACTTCTGAAGATCAATTTGAGGCTTTTGATAAGGCTTTTAAGCAGAATCCAAACAGCCTTAACGCAAAATCTTTATATACTTACTTCTACCTGTTGGTAGAGCTTCAGGATGCAGGTAAAAAAGATCTTCAGGATGTATTTGACAAATATGATGTCGTAGTTGCAAAACTTGAAGAGCAGGAGAATGAAACAGCCCAGTCTTTGGCAGAGCTTATGGAAAAGCAGGAAGCCGGAGAGGAGCTTAGTGCAAAAGAGAAAAGCAGACTTAATGCATATGAAAAGAACCTTGTGGCTTATAGTGCCGTGAAAGGGAGTATCAATGCAAAATTAGGTCAGCGTGCAGACTGTGATAACCTTATCCCGCTTTACAGCAAGGATTTTGAGGCTAAGAAAGGTGATACCGAATGGTTGAAGCGTGTGAACAGCAGATTATCTGCCAAAGATTGTACAGAAGATCCGCTTTTCGTAAAAGTGTCTGAAGCTTTACATGAATTAGAGCCATCTGCAAGTTCTGCATATTCTTTAGGGCAGTTAGCTGAATCTAAAGGAAACACAGCTAAAGCAATGGAATATTATAACCAGGCTGCCGAGCTGCAAAAAGATCCTTCGGTTAGAGCGAATATCTATTACAGAATCGCAAATAACTTAAAGTCTAAAGGTCAATTTGGACAGGCAAGAAATATGTATAGAAAAGCAATTAGTGCAAAGCCATCACTTGGTAGAGCTTATTTGCAGATTGCCAATATGATAGCGCAGAGCGCAAACAATTGTGGAGATACAGCATTTGAAAAGAGAGCTGTTTACTGGAAAGCTGCCGAGTATGCAGATAGAGCTGCGAGAGTAGACCCATCAATAAGTGGAACTGCGAATGAAACTGCAGGTGCATACAGAGGAAGAGCACCACAGCGTCAGGATATCTTCCAGAACGATATGCAGGGTAAAACCATAAATATTGGTTGCTGGATTGGTGAAAGCGTACGGGTACCTAACTTGTAATATGAACTTCACATACAGGAATATTTTTAAAGGCATTGTCACAACCCTTGTTGTGACAATGCTTTTTTCTTGTGAGGGTAATTTGAAGGGAGTGCAGCAAATGGAGATCCCCGAAGATGCACCTCAATCCATTGGTACGGGTATTAATTTGAAGTATATTGATTCCGGAAGGGTAGTAGCGACTTTAAAAAGTGAAACCATGAGGGATTATTCCAATAAGTTGTTTCCTTACAGAGAATTTCCCGATGGTCTCGTGGTGGAATTCTTTGATGAGAACGAAAAGAAAAATACTGTTACCGCCAACTATGGGATCGTCTACAATGAAACAGGACTTATAGATCTGCAGGGAAATGTTGTGGTTGTGACCAGTGACAGCACAGAGCTCATGGCCGATCAGCTTTACTGGGACCAGGCCAGGAACTGGGTCTTTACAGATCATCCAAATACCATAAGGTTTAAAAACGGGGCGCTCAATGAAGGACAGGGCTTTGATAGTAATCAGGAATTCAGTAATTTCCGGTCAAGGTCCAATGTGGGAGTGCAAATTTTAGAAGAAGACAAACAATGATGAAATTTTCGAAGTTTTTTGAATTTGCCTATCTGGCAGCGGCTGCGTTCTTTCTTTACGAAGCTATTATGATTTGGGATGAGCAGCGCAATCAGGCTTACCTTTTCCTTGTGTTCGTTGCCATTGGGATTTTTATGTTCTTCTTTAGAAGGCACTTCAGGCACAAATACGGTAACAGGAAGAAATAGGTTCTATGGCCTTTGAAATTATTATCATTTTGTGTTCCCTTATTCTTTCCGCATTTTTTTCGGGGATGGAGATCGCCTACGTATCGGCCAACAAGATACATGTAGAGATCGAAAAGAAACAGAATGACTTTTTAGCCCGGATCCTTACCCGGCTCACCCGTAAACCATCCAAGTTTATTGCCACCATGCTGGTGGGGAATAATATTGCCCTGGTGATATACGGGTTTTTTATGGGCGATTTGTTGATGAAGTGGTTGGCACCCGGGAATTTTACAAATGAGATCGTGGTGTACCTGCTTACAGATCTCAGCCTTATTACCCAAACAATTATTTCCACACTTATCATCCTGCTTACTGCGGAATTTCTTCCCAAAGTATTTTTTCAGATATACGCTAACTTTCTTCTGAAGTTCTTTGCTGTGCCGGCATACCTGTTTTATATTCTCTTCAGTTTTATCTCATCCTTTGTGATCTGGATATCAGATCTTGTGCTGAAGAATTTTTTTAAAACCCAGGGAGACGAGGTGCAACTGGCATTTACAAAAGTTGAGCTGGGAAATTACATTTCTGAACAAATGGATAAGGTGGAACATGACCAGGAGGTTGATTCCGAAATCCAGATATTCCAGAATGCGCTGGAATTTTCTGAAGTTAAATCCCGGGAAGTAATGATCCCAAGAACAGAGATCGTAGCTGTCGATATCACTACAGATCCGCGGGAACTGGTAGAGACTTTCACTGCTACCGGGCTTTCAAAGATCCTGGTGTATAGGGAGAATATCGATGATATTATAGGGTATATTCACTCTTTTGAACTGTTCAAAAAGCCGCCTACAATAAAATCGATTTTGCTGCCCGTAGTCTTTGTTCCCGAAACCATGCTGGTAAAAGATGTGCTCAATATTCTTATTAAAAAAAGAAAAAGTATAGCGGTGGTCATCGATGAATATGGAGGTACCAGCGGGATGATGACCGTAGAGGATATTGTGGAGGAGCTGTTCGGGGAGATTGAAGATGAGCATGACCCGGTAATTCTTATTGAAGAAAAACTTGAAGAGAATAAATACCTTTTTGCAGCCCGACTGGAAGTAGATTATCTCAATGAAAATTACAAGCTGGAAATTCCCATTGGAGAAAATTATGAAACTTTAGGAGGATATATTCTTGACCACACCGAAGAAATTCCGCCAAAGGACGGAGTCGTTGAAATAGACAATTTTACCTTCCATATCAAGGAAGTTTCCAACACAAGGATCGAGCTTGTGGAGGTGATCGTGAACCCCCAGGATTAATTTTTAGCTTTTCCCCACATTTTGAAGATTTATAGTTTTTTTAATAAACCTAAAAACGTTATTTTCGCCCCCTATATTTTAGAATTAACAATTAGACAATGGCAGTATTAAATTCAATAAGGAAACGTTCGGTCTTCCTAATCGTGATCATTGCTTTAGCACTTTTCTCGTTCGTATTAGCCGATGTGATTAGGAACGGAGGGATGGTTTCCCAAAAATCCCAAAATACCATTGCCACCATTAATGGTGAGGATATTGAAAGGGAGCAGTTCGCAAGGCAGGTAGAATCTTTTCAGAGAAACATGGGGCAAAACGCCACAACCTCTCAGGCGGTAGCCCAGGTTTGGGAAATGAATGTGCGAAGAGCATTAATGCAGGAGCAGTTTGAAGAGCTTGGTATTCGTGTTGAGGAAGCGCAGGTGAAAGAAATGATGAGGAGAGAACTTGCAAACAATCCTAATTTCACAAACGAGGCAGGAGTATTTGATGAAGCCAAATTAAGAGAATATGTGGCGACAATAAAGTCAACTTCTCCCCAGGCATACCAGCAGTGGTTGGATTATGAAACAAATCTTGCAGAAGCTGCCAGGGAGCAGATCTACTTAAATCTTGTTAGAGCAGGAGTAGGTGCTACGCTTCTTGAAGGAGAGCAGGCATACAAGTTTGCCAGTGATAATCTTGATATGGAATTTGTTCAAATTTCATATTCTACGGTTGATGATTCAGAAGTAGAAGTTTCTAAATCTGAAATCCGTGATTATATTAAGTCTCATCCGGGTCAGTTCAAAACCGAACCTACACGTGACATCCAATATGTTCTTTACGAAGAAACTCCTTCTGTTGAAGATGAGAACGAAGTAAAAACAGAACTACTTGGGCTTCTTAATGACAAGGTGGAATTCAATGCTGCAACCAACGCCAATGATACGGTAGAAGGATTTGCAACTACAGCAGATTATGAAACTTTGGTCAACGAAAGGTCTGATGAGAAATTCCAGGACAGGTTCGTATTTAAGAACCAGTTGCCTGCAGATCATGCCGATTCTCTTTTCAACCTTAATGATGGAGAAGTTTACGGTCCTTTTAAATATAATGGATCATGGAGACTGGCCAGAGTAGTGGAAACTGCTCAAATGCCCGACTCTGCAAAGGCGAGACATATTCTTGTTTCATGGCAGGGTTCTCCGGTAGGAGGACAGGTAACCAGAAGCAAAGACCAGGCAAAGCAATTGGCCGATAGTCTTGCTAATGTGGTAAAAGCCGACAGAGAAAAATTTGCCGAAATGGCTTCTCAATTCTCAGCTGATGCTTCAAATAAGGAAGATGGCGGTGAATTGGATTGGTTTACTCCCGGGAGCAATGGTTCCTCGATTTAACGACTTCGTATTTACCAATAACTGAAGGTACTAATTGGAGTAGTTGAAACTCAATTCGGTTATCATGTGATCCATATTCAGGAGCAAACCGAAAAGGAAAAAGCAGTAAAACTTGCAACTGTTTCCAGAGCTATCCAGCCTTCAGAAAAAACATCAAACAGTCTATATGCTGAAGTAACCAAGTTTGAACTTGCAGCAAAAGATGGTGACTTTAGCGAACTTGCTAAAGAAAGTGGAAAAGAGGTAAGGCCGGTGAAGGAAATCCAGGAGCTGGAAGAGAATATCCCTGGTATTGGTGCGCAGAGAAGAGTTGTGCAGTGGGCATTCGAAGATGATGTGGAAGTAGGTGATGTTAAAAGATTTGAAGTTCCTGCGGGTTATGTGGTTGCACAGGTAACTGCTGTTAACAAAGGGGGATTAAAGTCTGCAGAAGCGGCTTCTTCAACTGTAATTCCAATCCTTCAGAAACAAAAGAAAGCTGAAATCATAAAGTCAAAAATATCTGGAGATAACCTTGAAGCAATTGCGCAAAGCCAAGGGGTGCCGGTAAACGCTGCAAATGCGGTAAACCGTAACAGTCCAACTCTTCCGGGAGTGGGAAGTGAACCGAAAGTGGTGGGAACTGCCTTTGGACTTGACAGTGGCGAAACAAGCAGCCCGATAGCAGGTGAAAAAGGAGTTTTTGTGGTGAAGGTAGTTCAAAAGACCGACGCGCCTCAAATGGAATCTTACAGACCATATGCTGCGAGAGAAGCTTCTGCACGTAGAATAACTGTGAATACCGAAGTTTTTGAAGCTCTTAAAGAAGCTGCAGAGATAGAAGATAATCGTGCGAGGTTCTACTAGAGAATCTGCCGAAAAATCATAAAAAAGCCCTTCAATTGAAGGGCTTTTTGTTTTACTAGAGCCAGGTTTTGGTAGTCCTGTATTTTAGGGTAAAAATTTTCAGAAAGGCTCGTCTAATTTAAGCGTAGTGCCTACCGCCTTTTGGATCTATTGAAGGATCATTTCTTCATAAGAAAGAATTGTAGAGTAGCCTTTTTTTCTGAAGTACTCCATATTGTCTTCTTTGCCCGTTGCCAGTACAAAATCACCGCCCCAACCTCCAAGGCTTTTTACTGCCCCGGGATAATCGGGAAACAACCGGCTTTTCACCTTTTGAAGTCCCAGGAGCTGTGAAATAACATTCTCATGCAGCTCCAGTAACAGCTCAAATTCTAAAAGGTCCCTGCAGGTGATAAGGCTATGTGTAAGCGCCGATATCTTTTCAATGGCCGTGTCTAAGGTCTTTTTGTCCTGCTGCCTGTAGTGTTCGATCGATTCCCGGCTATTCTGCTTTTGATTAAGGTGTACAAAAAAGAGTTGATCCTTAAAAGGGGGATCAAAAGAGGTCTTTAAAATGCTATTTTCCATAGCATGTTTTTCGAAGGTTATGGCTGCGCCATTCATGGCCACGGCTACATCGTATCCGCTGCCTCCAAAAGTGCGTTCCAGGAGCTCGTATGGATCTATTTCCAGCCATTTTGAAAGGTTTGCCACTAGCGTGGAGGAGGTTCCCAAACCCCAGTCTCTCGGAAAATCGGCTTTTGCAGTAATTTCAAAGCCATTGTTGTTTTTAAAGAAATTGGGAGCCATTTCGGCTGCAGAAAACAGGATCAAAAACAGCATTTTTGACACCTCATCATTTTGATGCCTTAAAGGAACTTCTTTAGTTCCCAAATCTGCAATTGTAAATTCATCCTGAAACCACAGCTCTTCCTTATGATCCAGGCTTTTCCATCGTATTACGGGAGTTTCGATCTTTTCCACTTCGAGACTCTGTCCAAATTTCGTAGGTAAAGCGAGGGCAGTGGCTCCATCGAGCACTACATATTCCCCGCTTATCAATAATTTTCCATGGCTGTGGAATTTTTGCATTACCGTCTCAATTTTTCAAGTTGCTCTTCGACTGCGCTGTGGGAAACGTTATGGGACTTAAAATGTGCTACCAGTACTTCCTTTTCTTCGGGAGTTGCCTGCAACTGGTTAAGGATGTTCATAAGGTGCATTTTCATATGCCCCTGCTGAATGCCGGTAGTAATGAGAGATTTTACTGCCGCAAAATTCTGTGCCAGCCCGGTTACTGCCACTATTTTCATCAGGTCTTCGGCTGAAGGTTTTTGCAGGATCTCAAGGGCGATCCTCGAAAGCGGATGTAGTCCCGTAAGACCTCCTACCGTTCCCAAAGCCAGCGGAATTTCCATCCAGAATCTAAACTTCCCATCCCTCACATCGGCGTGAGAAAGGCTGCTGTATTTTCCCTCTTTTGAGGCGTAAGCGTGGATCCCGGCTTCCACCGCTCTAAAATCATTACCGGTTGCAAGAACTACGGCATCAATGCCGTTCATGATGCCTTTGTTGTGCGTTACTGCGCGGTAAGGTTCTGCTTCAGCTATTTTTAAGGCCCTTACAAATTTTGCTGCGAAATCTTCACCTGTTAGGCCATGATCGGCCAGTTCGTTTACGGGGCAGGAGACTTCGGCTCTTACAATACAATCGGGTACATAATTAGAAAGTATGCTCATCACGATCTCTATCTCCTTTTCTGAAGCATCAAAAGCTTCATGAGTTTTTGCTTCGGCCTGGAAAGTTTCAGCAAAACGTTCAAGACAGGAATTGATGAAATTCGCACCCATACTATCTTTGGTTTCGAAAGTACAGTGCAGCTGATGGTAGCCGCCCAAAAGATTGGTCTTATCCCGCAGCTCAACATTGACCACTCCGCCGCCTCTTTTTTCCATGTTTTTTGTAAGTGGAGCAACGGCTTCCAGCAGGCGTGGTTTCACTTTGCTGAAGAAAGCCTGAAGCTTCTCCCGGTCACCCGAATACATGAAATGCACCTGCCCAATTTTCTGGGTTCCCAGGACTTCAGCTTTAAAGCCCCCGCGCCTGCCCCAAAATTTAGCGGCTTTGCTGGCCGCAGCGATTACCGAGCTTTCTTCGATAGCCATTGGGATGGCATAAAGCCTGTCATTTATAAGAAAATTTGGTGCAAGCCCAAATGGGAGGTAGTAATTGGTAAGGGTATTCTCGGTGAATTCCTCGTGTAGTTGTTGCAGGCTGGAGTTGGAATTCCAGTATTGAGTTAATATCTCTTTAGCTTTTGTATTACCGGCGAGATAAGTGCTGCTAAGCCATTCAATTTTTTCCTGTTTTGAAAGTTTGGAAAAGCCCGAAATTGGTTCGATCATTACGTAAATTTTGAAGGGGCAAAGATACAATTACTGGAAGAAATGCGACAGGATATGAAAGCAGTGAAGAGGCCGAAGAAGAAAATCCAATCATTTTGCCATTTGAACCCTTTATTTCATTAACATCTTCTTATGATTTAACAAGAGAAAACCTGTTTTTTAGCCGAATTTTTACTAAACTTGGCAAGCAAAAATTTTAATCGCAAATAATGAAGTTGACCCACGGGCTTTTTGCCCTTTTTCTTTCGGCCACAACAGTTCTTACTGCACAGAAAAAAGAGATTACACTTGAAGATATTTGGGGAGGCACTTTCCGTCAGGAAAGGATGGAAGCCTTGCAATCCCTCAATAATGGAAAAGAATATGTGGTTTTAAATTTTGACCGTAGCGTCGGGACATCTTCCATAGATGTTTACTCCTATAAAACCGGGGAGAAAACCCGTACGATTTTGAATAGTAAAGATCTTGAAGAGATCAGGGCTTTTTCCGGCTATGAATTCAGTGAAAACGAGAACAAGTTAGTACTTGGGTACAGAGATAGAACCTATCTACAGGCATTCCACCCGCGGAATTTTTTACGTGTACGACCTGCAAAGCGGCGAGCTGAAAAAGATTTCCGATGAAAAAATCAAAGAACCTACGCTGTCGCCAAACGGTGAGAAGGTTGCTTATGTATTCAAAAATGACATTTTTGTCAAGGATCTTTCTACAGGCGAAGTGACGCAGGTTACCAATGACGGGGAGATGAACAAGATCATCAACGGGGTTGCCGACTGGGTGTACGAAGAGGAATTTTCCTTTGTGCGCGCTTTCCAGTGGAACAAGACCGGGGAAAAGATCGCCTTTCTAAAATTCGATGAAACTGAAGTGCCCGAATTCTCAATGGACGTTTATGGGCAGGAGCTTTATCCTTCACAATCTACTTTTAAATACCCTAAGGCCGGAGAGAAAAATTCAGATGTAAGTCTGCATATATATGATCTTCAGCAGGAAGAAATTTCAGATGTCAATCTGGGGGATTATGAAGATTTTTATATTCCGAGGATCAAATGGACAAATGATCCAGATGTTTTAAGTGCGCAGGTTCTAAACCGCCATCAGAATGTGCTGGACCTAATTTTTGTAAATGCTGAAAAAAATGAAGCTGAAGTTGTACTTACTGAAACCGATGAGGCTTATGTGGATGTGACCGATAATTTGACATTTTTGGAAGACAACAGCTTTATCTGGACCAGTGAAAAAGATGGCTGGAACCATATTTACCTTTACGACAAGACAGGAAAGCTGAAGAACCAGGTGACCAGAGGAAACTGGGAAGTGACCAATTATTACGGACTTGATCCAAAAACAAATACAATCTTCTATCAAAGTACCGAGAACGGAAGTATCAACCGTGATGTTTTTTCGGTAAAAACCAACGGAAAGAATAAAAAGCAACTTACAGATAAGGTGGGCCAAAACAGTGCCGATTTTAGTGCAGATTATACCTACTTCATCAACAGCTATAATAGCGCAACTACGCCTTATGAATTTACGCTTCACCTTGCGAAGAATGGAAAGCTTGTAAGGGAGGTTCTTAAAAATGAGAAGCTGCTTAAGCAAATGGCCGAATATAAGATCGTTCCCAAGGAATTTTCTACTCTTGCAGTGAATGGTTCCGATCTTAACATGTGGATGATCAAACCGCCAAATTTTGATCCTTCAATGGAGTATCCATTGTTTGTAGCACAATACTCAGGACCGGGTTCACAGGAAGTAGGGAATCGCTTTAACAGCACAAATGATTACTGGTATCAAATGCTGGCCGGCAAAGGTTACGTAGTTGTGGGTATCGATCCCCGCGGTACCGGTTTTAAAGGGGCTGCCTTTAAAAAGGTTACTCAGAAGGAACTTGGAAAGTATGAGGTTGAAGATATTATTGAAGCTGCCAGGATCCTTGGTGCCCGTGAGTATATAGATGAGGACAATATGGGAATATGGGGCTGGAGTTATGGAGGCTTTATGTCTTCCAATGCATTGCTAAAAGGGAATGATGTGTACGCAATGGCAATTGCGGTTGCTCCCGTTACCAGCTGGAGGTTCTACGATAGTATTTATACAGAAAGATACATGACCACTCCGCAGGAGAATCCATCGGGATATGATGAGAATTCTCCCATCAACCATGTAGAGAAATTAAAAGGAGATTACCTGCTCATTCATGGTACGGGAGATGACAACGTACATGTACAGAACACCATGAGAATGATCGAGGCATTGGTGCAGGCAAATAAGCAGTTTGACTGGGCAATCTATCCCGACAAAAATCATGGCATTTACGGGGGTAATACCCGTTTGCATTTGTACACGCTCATGACAAATTTTATTGAAGAAAATTTAAAAATTAACCCTAATATCAAATCATCCCTATAATGGCACAGGCAACAACAGCAGCGCATAGGCGCGAATTATTTGGTCACCCGGTAGGTCTTTACATTCTGTTTTTCACCGAAATGTGGGAGCGTTTTTCCTATTATGGAATGCGCGCCATCCTGGTGCTTTATCTTGTAAGTGCTACCCAGGGCGGTAATGCCGGGTTGGGCTGGACCAACGCCGAAGCTTTGGCTCTTTACGGCTGGTACACCATGTTAGTATATGTTGCTTCCATTCCCGGAGGTATCATAGCCGATAAATTTCTTGGTCAGAAAAAAGCCGTGTTGTGGGGAGGAATAATTTTAGTGGCAGGACACGGAATTCTGGCAGTTGAAGAAATGTGGGCCTTCTATACCGGTCTTGGGTTGATCATTGCCGGTGTTGGAATGCTTAAACCAAACATTTCTACCATGGTGGGAGGTCTTTACAAAGAAGGAGATATTCGTCGTGATAAAGGATTTACTATTTTTTACATAGGGATCAACCTCGGAGCATTCCTTTCAAGTTTAATTGTAGGATATGTGGGTGAGAATATTGGATGGCACTGGGGCTTCGGTCTTGCAGGAATTGCCATGGCATTTGGACTTCTCGTGTACCTTTGGGGACAAAAATATCTTGTAGAGGTAGGAAACCTGCTCTCAAAAGCCGAAAGAGATTCAGGAGCTTCCTTTGGAGGAATGTTTACAGATCTTTTTAAATCCCCGCTGCAATTGGCTATCACGGGAATTCTCATGATATTCTCCCTATACTGGTTATTAGCAGAGGATGTAGCCTACGGCTTCCTGTTCATTTTCCTTACTCTTGTAACAGCTATGATGTTGATGGTATACAAGGATCTTACTACTCAGGTGATGAAAGATCGCTACGTGGTGATGCTGCTCTCTTTTATTCTTGTAATCGTATTCTGGGGAGCCTTTGAACAGGCAGGAGGACTTATGAACATTTATGCTCTTGAAAAAACCGACAGGTCTTTACCCTTTAGTCTGCCATTGATAGGTAGCGAAGTGCCTGCTTCCTGGTTTCAGTCCTTAAATGCACTTTTCATTATCATTTTCGGAGTGATCGTAGCCAATTTCTGGGCTAAGAGAAAATTGAAGAGTAAAGAAGCTTCTTCTATTTTCAAAATGGCGATAGGGGTCATCATAATGGGACTTGGATTCGTTTTCATGGTGTTTGCCTCAATGGAATTTCAGAACGATGGAGCTTCAGCCATGTACTGGTTGGTGTTAGCTTATCTTTTCCACACCATTGGGGAACTGAGTTCTTCGCCGGTGGCACTTTCATTCATTACTAAGTTGGCTCCCGTAAAATACGCCTCTTTAATGATGGGGGTTTATTTTGCAGCGACAGGTCTTGGAAACAAGCTTGCGGGGATCGTGGGAGAATATTCTTCCGAAGCCGGAGATGGAACTATTTTCATGGGTATTACGATCTTCACCGTCGCCTTTGCTGTACTGGTGTTATTAATGCTCAAACCTCTTAAACGTCTTACTCATGGAGTGGAAGATGAAGAGAGAGAATTACCACAGCAGGAAAATTTTGAACTTGGAGATGAAGATCTTGTAGAAAAAGAAGAAAATAAAAGAAGAAGATAATGGCAGCTACGGTTCCAGCGGCAGAGAACGATTTCTTTAAATCAAAAGTTTTAGGTCACCCCGCAGGCCTTTTTGTTCTTTTCTTTACCGAAATGTGGGAGCGCTTCTCTTTCTACGGAATGAGAGTACTCCTTATCAACTTCCTTACAATGGCAATTGTAGGAGTGGATAACCCGGGTTGGGGCTGGAGTGCAGAAAATGCAGGTGCCCTTTTTGGAACCTATGCCGGGTTACTTTACCTTACACCTATTGCAGGTGGTATCATTGCCGATAAGATCACCGGCTATCGCTGGGCGGTAGTCATTGGAGCAGCTATTATGACCGCAGGTCACGCCTCAATGGCATTGGAGACAGAATTCTCCCTCTATTTTGGTCTGGCCTTGCTGGTAATAGGTACGGGTTTCTTTAAACCCAATATCACCTCCATTATTTCGGAAATGTATGACGGGAAACCCGACAAGAAAGATGGGGCTTATACCATATTCTACATGGGAGTTAATGCCGGAGCGTTCTTTGGAATGATGCTGTGCGGATACCTCGCTGAAAGAGTAGGATGGAGCTGGGGCTTTGGTCTCGCCGGAATATTCATGTTTCTGGGAACACTTCAGTTTTGGCTGGCAAAACCCCTTTTTGGTAACATAGGAGGAGTGCCAGATAAAGCTAAACTGGCCGAAGAAAAGGCTAAAGAAGAAGCATCTGGAGTAAAAGATCATACTCACAACCCGTTTACCCTTTTTGACAAAATTCTTGTCCTTGCAACCTCTGTTATTGGTTTGTTGTATTTGATCAATGACCCGGTTTCCAGGATTGCAGATCTCAATCTGCTGCCGGCAGTAATGCCGTTCGACTTTAGAGGAGAGCCTTTTTCGGGGCCTATCGCATTGGCTTTAATTGGTCTTGGTCTGTTTCTCGTTCTGGTTATTTCCCGAATTGCCCGTTATGCCAAAGTTGTTCGTGACCGAATGATTGCAGTGATCATCTTTGCCTTTTTTACTGTTTTCTTCTGGATGTCATTTGAACAGGGAGCTACATCCCTAATTATTTTTGCACGTGATTCTGTAGACCGTTTGCTGACAGGTACAGGGGCGACAGTTTTCAATATTTTTAATACCCTTCTCACGGTAATACCTCTTATGATCATCACCTGGGTGCTGTTCCTTTTATGGAGACAGACCTATAAGCGGGTTTTAGGTTCTAACATCGTGCTGGTTATTTGCTTTGGAATTATTTGGGCAATTGTGATCTGGATGCTGGTAAGGGAATTTCAGGGGGATGCGACAGAGATCACAGTTTCCTGGTTTAGTATTCTTAACTCATTCTTTATTATTGTCTTTGCTTCTTTCTTTTCAAAATGGTGGGAGAGCAAGTACAATCCTTCTGCAGCATGGAAGTACAGTTTTGGATTGATACTTCTGGGAATAGGTTTTGGCTTACTGGCCTTTGGCTCAAGTGGTGTAGCCGAAGGTGCAAAGGTGAGTATGATATGGCTTATCCTGGCGTATCTTTTTCATACCCTTGGGGAACTATGTTTATCGCCCCTGGGACTTTCTTACGTTAGTAAACTGGTGCCGGCGCGAATGATCGCTTTCATGTTTGGAATGTGGTATTTGGCAATTGCCATAGGAAATAAACTGGCAGGTTCCTTTGGAGGAATGATTGATGAAATCACCGAACAGTATAGTTTGTCTGCTTTCTTCCTCATATTTACCATTGTGCCAATTGCAGCCGGAGTTTTAGTAGCGCTTTTAAATCCTTTGTTAAAGAAATTGATGCACGGAGTAAAATAATTTCCTTCTAAAAAATGTATTTTTACGCCCTCTTAATGAGGGCGTATTTTTTTAAATTAGGAATGACTATTGCTAAAGAGAAAGAAAAAGCATGAAAAAAATTATTCTCAGTCTTATAATATTGCTACTTGCGGCACCTGCTATGGTAGCGCAAGAGATCAAGTGGATGACCATGGATGAAGCACTTGAAGCTCAAAAGGAAAAGCCCAAAAAAATATTTCTGGATGCCTATACCACCTGGTGTGGCCCCTGTAAAATGCTAGATAAGAATACCTTTTCTAACGAGGATGTCATAAAGTATGTGAATAAACATTATTATCCCGTAAAGTTCAATGCCGAAGGTACCGAGGAAGTTAATTATCGCGGAATGACCTTTCAAAATCCGAATTATGATCCTAACAGGAGAGGGCGCAACAGTCAGCATGATTTCGCCCGGGCGATGAAGATCACAAGTTATCCAAGCCTGGTCTTTTTTGACGAAAAAGGTAATCTTATTGGCCCAATTCCCGGTTACAGGACACCACATCAACTGGAACTATTTCTGAAGATGTTCGTGGGGGAGGATTATAAGGAGATTACCAGTCCCGAAGCTTTCCAATCTTATTCGGAAGGATTTAATAATGAATTCGCAGTTTCGAATTAGAAGTGAAATAATAATAGAATTTTAGACCTCACAGATTTTCAAACCTGTGAGGTTTTTTTATTCAATAACATAAGCGCCATCCTGCCCTGTATAATAAAAAGGAATATGATTTTCTATAGCCGTTTCTTTCCATTTTTTGATGAGGGAAGGGTAATTACTGCCATCGGCAATGATCACCTTCGGCTTGATAATTGCTCAAAACCCGCTCAAGATTTAATCGGGGAGAGCCGGTAAGAAGCAGCTTAGTGTTAGTTGGAGTTTCCTGCGGAAGGATTCCGCTGCTGTCAATTACCATTAGAAAATGCCCTTTTTGAAGGTAAATGTTTTTCATAGGTCTTTCTTCTATACCGGAGAGATCTTCTCCTACTATATAATTCTGAAGCAATTTCAAATCGTTGGCCGGTACCTTAAGATCATGGTATGCCTTAAGTTTCCTGTTCTCCTGTATCCCAATTATGCTGTTGCGGTTCTTATGAAAGATGATTAGTCGATCACTTTTTTGAAATTCAGAAGTAATATAAACTGCCTGAAGAACTAACACACTAAAAAGAACAGCAATGATCCTTCTGTAATTAAAGGATCTCCACAACAGGAATACAAGAAAGAAAAAGAAATACCAGGACAGTACTTCAGAGAGATTAAAGGAAATATCCTTAAACAGAAATTGTTCGTGACCTGCAATCCAGTTTACGGTTCCAATTAGCGTTTCAATGATCCTCTCGTAAGTTTCAGCAAGAAAGGAGGGGAGAATATCTAAAAGCGCAAAAAAGATCACCAGCACGCCCAAAATGAGGATGAGGCCCAAAAAAGGGAGTATGAGCAGGTTTGACAGAAAGAAAAGACCGGGAAATTGATGAAAATAGTATAGACTTAGAGGCAGGACTCCTACCTGCGCAGCAATGGTAACCGTTAATAGATCCCAGAAATATTTACCAATCCGGTTAGATGGAGAGTAGAGGCGGCGCAACAGAGGCTGAAAAAGAATTATGGAAAGTACCGCAAGATAACTTAATTGAAAACCCACTTCAAATATCCACTGGGGCTTGATGAGTAGGAGGAGCATGAGGGATAGGAAAATCGAATTAAGAGCACTGGTTCGCCTGTTGATTTCCAATCCTACTGCCAAAAAACTGAACATAGTTACCGCTCTCACTACCGAAGGGGAAAGACCTGCAAGAATGGCGAAACCCCACAGAGATAAAATGACAATCAGAGTTTTTAGCAGTTTGCCATTTCTGAATCTTTCCAGGGGTTTAAAGATCTGGTGCAGGAGGAGTAATATGATGCCCACGTGCAGCCCCGAAACTGCCAGGATATGAATCGCGCCCGCTGCCGCAAAGTTATTATAGGTTTCAGCAGAGATGTCCTGCTTTTGGCCCAGCAACAGTGCCTGTACCAGCGAAAGCTCGTCTTTCCCGAAATTATTTTCTTGCAAGGCGTGAGTTATTTTCTTTCGAAAGTTTGCCGCTGCAATCCGTATTCCCGAATTATGGTCTGATAATTTGATATAGGTTCCTTTCCGGGAATCAGATTGTCTCCATACGTCCTTTCGGGACATAAAAGCGGAGTAATTAAATTGATGTGGATTGAGAGGAGCGGCGATAGGATCCAGAGGCGCGGAAAGCATGATCTTCTCACCTTCCAAAAATGGCTTTTTAAGGCTGTCTTTTGGAGTGAGAAGAAGGAGTTTCCCATAGGAGGTTTCTCCATTGACCGCTTCAACTTCGGCTATGAATTTATTGCTGTAGAGATCGGGCTTCAGGCTTTCTTTGATGCTAAGCTTCAGGAGGGGGATTTCTTCCGAAGAGATTTTGTTGAGATAGTGATTTGGCTGATTATGCGGCAGGTGAAGGCTGGTGACAAAAATTCCGAGGAGAAAAAAGAGGAGAAGCACACTGCTTCCGAAGAAAAGATCGGGGAAAAGCAGCTTTCTTGCTCTAAAGTATGCGATGAAAAACAGGATTAGCCCCGGCAGCAGTGTCAAAAATGCCATTTTAAGGGATAATTCCAGGAAGAAGCCGCTGCAAATTCCCAGAAGCAGCAAAAGGGTGAGTCGAATTATTGCCGTATTCAAACTATTATTTATCAGGTGTTTACCCGAAGATAATAATTTAAAGTATGCGGCGGGCCATCACAAAATGTTCCCGCCAATAAGTCTCCTCAAGAGCCGAAATGATCACCCCGCGGGAGGTGCTGGAATGAATGAAAAGGATCTTGTCGTCATCCAGTTGTACCACTAAACCTACATGATTGATGTTCTTTTTACGCCTGTCGGTTTTAAAAAACAACAGATCCCCGGTTCTTACCTGTGGAAGATCGAGTTGCTCGCCCAAAAGTGCCATATCCCGGGAGGAGCGCGGCAGTTCAATATTATTTTCTAAAAAACAGGTGTAAACCAGGCCGGAGCAGTCCATGCCCTGGGTAGTGGTGCCGCCGTATTTATAGCCTGTCCCCAAAAATTGGTACGCATAATCTACGATACTGAAGGTTTCTTCCGGAAGGGCTTCTATCGTCTCTTCATCGGGATCGTAAAAATCGGGAAGCGCCGCATAAGACTGTTGTCGTTCGGGAGCTATTTGCTGCCGAGATGCTGAAGTGTTTTTTTGGGCACCACAGGAGGTTAAGAAAACAACGAGTAGCAAGAATGAGAACTTCCAGATCTTCATGAAGCAGAAATTTTTTCAAAAATAAGTTGTGCCGTCTTTTCACTTGCGCCTTTACCCCCTAATTTTTGCTCCAGTTCATAATAATCTGCAAAGACCTTTTTTCTATGTTCCCCGTCCAGAATTTTGGAAAGTTCCTTTTTAAGATTAGGACGGTTAAAGTCATTTTGAATAAGTTCTTTGACCACTTCCCGCTCCATGATAAGATTTACCAGGGAGATGTATTCTAAATTGATGACCCTTTTAGCGATTTGATAGGAGATAAAATTGCCTTTGTAACAAACAACTTCCGGCACCTTGAGAAGGGCAGTTTCCAGGGTAGCTGTACCCGAGGTTACAAGGGCAGCAGTGGATATTTCCAGCACATCATAAGTGCGGTTCATTACCAGGTGTACATTTTTCTTTTTGATGAACGGCCGGTAAAACTCCTCTTCCTGGCTGGGAGCTCCTGCGATGACGAACTGGTAATCCTTAAAATCTTCGGTGACACTAAGCATGATCTCAAGCATTTTGGAGATCTCCTGTTTTCGGCTTCCGGGGAGAAGGGCGATCACAGGTCGGTCATCTAAGCCATGTTCAGCTCTTATTTTTTTGATATCTGCGGGAGCGCGATCGGCAATGGCATCAATGAGGGGATGACCAACAAAATTTACTTTGTAGTCATGCTTGTTCTCATAAAAGTCTTTCTCAAAAGGCAGGATAACATACATTTCATCGATATCCCGCTGAATGTCCTTTATCCTGTTCTCTTTCCAGGCCCAGATTTGCGGAGAGATATAGAAATGGGTTTTATAGCCTTCATTACGCGCCCATTTGGCAATTCGTAAATTAAAGCCGGGATAGTCCACAAAAATGATGACGTGTGGATCCCAATCTTTAATATCCTTTTTACAGAAGGAAATATTGCGCAGAATCGTACGCAGGTTCATAATCACTTCGGCAAAACCCATGAATGCGAGGTCGCGATAGTGCCTCACGGGAGTGCCGCCTTCGGCCTGCATTAAATCCCCTCCCCAAAACCTGAATTGGGCCTTGGGATCGGTCTTCTTGAGAGCCTTCATAAGATTAGCCGCATGTAGGTCTCCCGAAGCTTCTCCTGCGATAATATAGTACTTCATATTAAGTGAGCTTAATTATGGCAATGACCACTGCAGCAAGAATCGAGGCCATTAAAACTCCACGGGCACGATAGATTTTTTCTTTTTTCAGAAAATAGAAAAATGGAAGGAAATTCAGGATTGCCCCCGCGGTTATAAGGGTGCCGATAAATCCACCGCGCATTGATTCCTGAAGCGTTTCCCATACCGGTAAATCTGAAAAAATGAGGATATAAATGAGCATCCCAATTAGGTTTGCCGCTATGCCTACTAAAAAACCGATAAGGATCTCTTTCTTAATCATTAAGGTCCCAGGTATTTAGATCCCGAAGGAATTGATGGGCCGTAAGGTCAAATTGAACAGGTACAACAGAAACATAACCCTGTGAAAGGGCATGTTCATCACTGTCTTCTCCCTCGTCTTCATTGATAAATTTTCCTGAGAGCCAGTAATAATCACGGCCCTGCGGATTTGTTCTTTTATCAAATTCTTCTTCCCAGCGTGCATTTGCCTGCCGGCAGACTTTGATTCCCTTGATCTCCGATTCCTGTAACTTCGGAAGGTTAACGTTTAGCACCACCCCTTTTGGAAGTCCGTGTTTTAGGACCTGCCGGGTAATTCGTTTTATAAATTTCTTGCAGGGCTCAAAATCGGCATTTAAGGAATAATCCAGAAGGGAAAAGCCAATTGCGGGAATTCCTTCAATCCCTGCTTCCACCGCGGCACTCATAGTGCCAGAATAAATTACGTTAATGGAAGAGTTGGAACCATGGTTTACACCACTCACACAAAGATCGGGTTTGCGGTGCAGGATTTCCTGGGTTGCGATCTTAACACAATCGGCCGGAGTACCCGAGCAACTGTATTCCTTATGCTTGTAAGTTTCCTTGACAGTGATCTGGTCACAAAAGAGGGTGTCGCTAATGGTAATGGCGTGTCCCATTCCACTCTGCGGGCTATCGGGTGCTACCACGATCACATCTCCCAGCTGCTTCATTACATCTATTAAGGCTCTTATTCCGGGAGCCGTAATTCCGTCATCATTTGTTACTAAGATCAGCGGTTTTTCCTGAGACATTTATGAAAAATTTATGGCTGCTAAAATAAATTAATTTCCTGAGGAAAGGCTTATATTCGTAAATTAACAAAAAAGGAGAAGACTATAGAAGTTGGCATAGTTTTTACTGTATTATAGGTATACTAATGACGAAAATTCAATCCATGATGAAAAGGAACTATAAGCTACTGGTGCTGGTTTTGCTGTTTGCTGCGGCCTCTTGCAGTTTTACCACAAAGACATTCAACGACCCCAATAAAGATAAAACCTTAATTGAATTGATATCATACGTTCTTAAAAATGGACATTATGATGCCAAAGAAATAGATGATTCCTTTTCTTCTGAAGTTTATAAAGATTATCTCGAGGCTCTTGATCCTTTAAAAAGGTATTTCTACGCTAGTGATATTGAAGAATTCCAGCAGTATGAAACCCTTATTGATGACCAGATAAAAAACAGTGAGATCAACTTCTTCGACCTTACTCATACCCGTTTGATAGAACGTATGGCCGAAGCTGAAGGGATCTACGAAGAAGTCCTTGAAAAGCCTTTCAATTTTAATAAGAATGAGGCGCTGGATACAGATTACAGTAAAAGAGGATATGTTACCTCTAAAGAAGAAATGAAGGAAAGATGGAGAAAGCAGCTTAAGTTTTCGGCCATTTCAAATTTTTACGATAAGAAGAAAGAGCAGGAGCGTGAATTGGAGAATGATCCAGATTATTCTGTAAAGACAGATGCTCAACTTGAAGAGGAAGCCCGGGAATTAACCAGTAATTCTCTGAATGAATATTTTGATTTTAGTGATGACCTTGAGAGAAAAGATTGGTTTTCTGTCTATGTCAATGCTATTGTAGAGGAGTTTGATCCACACACCTTTTACTTTGCACCTCAGGACAAAGATCGTTTCGATATGGCCATGAGTGGAAAGCTGGAAGGTATTGGCGCCCGTCTTCAAAAGAAAAATGATAATGTAAAGATCGTCGAAGTGATCTCCGGAGGACCGGCGTGGAGAGGCGAAGAAGTAGAAGTTGGGGATGAGATCATCAAAGTGAAGCAGGAAGACGAGAAAGAGGCTGTAAGTGTTGTAGGAATGCGACTTGACGATGCAGTTAATTTGATCAAAGGCCCAAAAGGATCTAAAGTAACCCTTACCCTTAAAAAGGTTGACGGGACAATTCAGGAAGTAGATATTATTCGGGATGTGGTAGAGATTGAAGAAACTTATGCCAAGGCGGCTAAAGTGGAAAAAAATGACCGTGTCTATGGAGTGATCAACCTTCCGAAGTTCTATTTTGATATGGAAGATTATTCCCAAAGAAACGCAGCTTCCGATGTTAAGAAGGAGATCATAAGACTTAAAAAAGAAGGAATGGACGGGCTTGTGCTTGACCTTAGAAACAATGGAGGAGGATCCTTAAAGACCGTTGTGGATATCGCCGGTTTATTCATTAAAGAAGGGCCTATTGTACAGGTGAAGTCCAAGCTTGAAGGCCAGGAAATATTAAAGGATAATGATTCTTCAATTCTTTGGGATGGACCGTTGGTGATCCTTGTGAACGAACTATCGGCCTCGGCTTCAGAAATTCTTGCAGCCGCAATGCAGGATTACAAGAGAGCTGTGATCATTGGAAGTAAGCAAACCTATGGAAAGGGAACAGTGCAAAATGTGCTTGACCTTAACCGCTGGGTGAGAAATAATGATCTCGGAGATCTTGGAGCTTTGAAAATGACTACCCAGAAGTTCTACAGGGTGAACGGAGGTTCTACTCAATTGGAGGGTGTTAAAAGTGATGTTGTGGTGCCAGATCGTTATTCTTTCATTGACATAGGGGAGAAAGACCAGAAGAATCCGCTGCCATGGGATCAAATTGAAGCGGCATCTTTTGAGCCGTGGGATGGATATATTGATTTTGAGGAGACAATGTCCAACAGCCAAAAGAGAATGGAAGGGAATAAGAATATTGAGCTAATAAAACAGAACGCCGAATGGATTAGAGATCAGCGAAATAGTACTTCTTTCCCACTTAATTATGCTGAATACAGCATGGAAATGGAGCTCAATGAAGAGCAGGCTAAGAAATTTGATGAAATTTCTGAATATGAGTCTGACCTAAGCTTTGAATCTCTTCCTTATGAAAAAGAATTATTCGATGTAGATACCGTGCTTGCTCAAAAGAGAGAAAGATGGCACAAGAACTTAAGGAGTGATATTTATATGGAAGAGGCTGTTCATGTTCTCGAGGACATGAAGATGAATAACATCAAGAAGTCAGGTCTTGCCGATATTAAAAAATAAGAAGAAGAAAAATTTAGATTTCAAAAAGGGCTTTTTTAAAGCCCTTTTTTTATGCCTTATTGGTATTAGAATTAATCTCCATAGAAGATAGAATGGGTAGGAATATGGATCTCCAGCGGCCTGACAAAGAATAGCATTAGAGCAAACAGGAAGGAGAAATAGAAGAGATTTTAAGTAGGTTTATATAGCCACTAATCAAATTCAGGAAATATTTGCTTCGCTTCGGAAAGGGGATATCCCTCCTGAAATCTGAAGAAGTTTTTAAAGATCCTGAGTTATATCTTTAGAATTATATTTCCCTACTCAGGGTGCCTACCAGAAGGACATTCTATCAGAATCCAGCTTGATGAAAATGAAGAGAAGTATTGTGAACCCCCAAAGTCCCGAACCTCCGTAGCTAAAGAATGGTAATGGTATTCCCACTGTTGGGAAGATGCCTATAACCATTCCAATATTTACAAAAAAGTGGACAAAAAGGATTCCTGCAACACTGTAACCGTATACCCGGTTAAATTGGGATTTCTGTCTTTCGGCCATGTGGATGATCCTCAGCATTAAGAAGATGAACAGGAAAATGACCACTGAGCTTCCCACAAAACCCCATTCCTCGCCTACGGTACTAAATATATAATCTGTATGTTGTTCAGGAACGAAATTTCCCTTTGTCTGGGTGCCTTCTGTCCATCCCTTGCCAAACCAGCTTCCACTGCCAATTGCGATCTCGCTCTGGTTGGTATTGTAGCCTATTCCGCGGTTATCCACTTCTTTTCCAAGAACAATGTTGAACCGGTCGCGGTGACGCTGTTCAAAGATGTTTTGAAAGATGTAATCTACCGAGAAGGAAAGAGCTATAGCCATGATTAGGATGCTCAAATAAACAATGATCCCCGGTTTCTTTCTCTTTCTGAAGAAATACAGGAAGATAACCACTGCAGTGGCACCAATAGAAACCCAGATAGGACTGAATAGCAGCGTTAGAACAAAGACCAGCACTCCTATGGTACCTGCGATTAAATAGACCCCGGAAAGTCCTTCCCTGTAAAGCGGAAAGAAAAATGCGGCATAAACCATGGCACTCCCCGCATCGGGTTGGGGTAGAATGATCAAAGCAGGCAGGGCTATTATTACAAACGCCTTAAATTGGTCAGACAGGTCCCGGATGTTCGTTTGAATATCGCTTATGAACTTTGAAAGGGCCAGAGCTGTGGCCACCTTGGCAAATTCCGCCGGCTGTAAGGAAAAGCTTCCGAAGGCATACCAGGAAGTAGCGCCATTAATTGTTTTTCCGAAGAAAAAGAGGCCCAGAATGGAAATTAGGGAAATGATATAAATGACACTTGCAAAACGTTCATAGAATTTCGCTTCCAGGGAGAGGAGAATCACTATTAAAAGTACGCTTAGAAGGATCCATAACAATTGCCTTCCATAGATCTGGCCGAATTCGAACGCAGAAGCGGCAGTATCATCAAGTGATGCCGAATAAATATTAACCCACCCAATGGTTACCAGTAAGAAATAAATAAGGATAGTAAGCCAGTCGAACTGGGAAATTGTCTTTGGCATAGTTGTTAATTAATTCCTTTGGGCTTCTTTTCAACCCAACCATATTTTTTACCGTCATTGATCAGGAACGGTTCTCCGCTATATGGTTTCATGTATTCGTCTTCGAGACTGTTTTTAAAGATCCAGTCCTCCATATCTTTCCGGGTGATTTCCCCTTTAATGTATTTTTCGATCATTAGGCCGGCAATTCGACCTGCGTACCTACCTCCCCAGTATCCATTTTCCACGAAAACGGCAATGGCTATTTTAGGGTCATCAACAGGGGCAAATGCGATAAAAATAGAATGGTCTGTTAGCTGCATTCTTTTACCATTTACTTTAGTGAAGTTTTCGGCAGTACCGGTTTTTCCTGCGATTTCTATTCCGGGGATCTGAAGTGCAGCCGCAGTACCAGCTTTGTAAACCTGGTGCATTCCTTCCACAACAGGCCCAAAATGCTCAGGATCAATGGTGGTATATTTCTTCTCGGTAAATTCTTCTTCCTTTAGCGGGGAGCCCTCAATTTCCTTAAGGATATGCGGAGTATAGAACCAGCCTCTGTTTGCAATCGCAGCCGTCATGTTTGCCAATTGTATAGGGGTCATTAGAACTTCTCCCTGTCCAATGGCATTAGAAAGTGTGGCTGTTGAAAACCATTTGTAGGTAGGGTAATCGTATATTTTATTATAATATTCTGAAGTAGGGATCTTTCCGGGGCGGCCTGTGGAAAGATCGGAGCCAAGATAATCTCCCAGCCCAAAGCTCTTTAGATGTCCTGCCCATGCATCTACTCCTCCCTGCGGAGTAGGATATTTTTCAACAATTCTTCTATAGACGTTGGCGAAGTAAGCATTACAGGATTGTGCAATCCCCGGAACCATATCCAGCGGACTGGCGTGAGCATGACAACCCATTTTGCGGCCTCTCCCATAGAAATAGCCTCCATTACAGGAGAAACGATCACCAGTATCAACTACGCCTTCCTGTAAGGCGATAAGGGCATTTATGGTCTTAAAAGGCGATCCAGGCGGATATTCTGCCAAAAGCCCCCGATCATAAAGAGGATTGTTAATAGAATCAAGCCATAGCTTTGTGAAATTTTCAGATCTTTTACGGCCTACAAGGTCGGCGGGATCATAGTTCGGGGCTGTCACCATGGCCAGGATCTCTCCTGTTGCCGGTTCAATAGCAACAATACCACCTCTCTTGTTTTCCATGAGAAGCTCCCCGTATTTCTGAAGTTCGGAATCAATGGTGATTTTTATGTCTTTACCTTTTTTTGGAAGGGTGTCATAAATACCTTCTTTGTAAGGTCCGATGTCACGGTTAAACCTGTCCTTTTGGATATATTTTACTCCTTTTACGCCTCGTAGTAATTCTTCGTAATAACCTTCGATTCCCTGGCGTCCAATAAGGTCCCCGGAAAGGTAATAAGGATTTTCGTTTACGATACGCTGGTTGACCTCGGTTATGTATCCCAGGACATTGGCTCCATGTTCTGTATAGTAATCGCGTAAGGATCGCTTCTGAATATAGAAACCTTCATACTTCCGCATTTTTTCCGCGAGATAAGCGTATTCACCTTTTGTGAGCTGTGGAATTACTACCGATGGCAGGCGGGGGGAATAAATTTTAGCTTTATCCAGCCGCTCTACTAACTGTTCCGTAGTTATGCTAAGAATATTACATAGCTCTGTGGTGTCAAAAGGTTTCAAGTTACGGGGAATGACCATTACGTCATAAGACGGTTGGTTGGAAACAAGGAGCTCTCCATCGCGATCAAATATGAAACCTCTCTGCGGGTAATCGTAAACTACCTTTATAGCATTGTTCTCTGAGAGTCCCACAAAAGAATCATCCATCACTTGCAGGTAGAAAAGCCTGGCCAGGAAAATAATCCCGGAGGTGATGACTATGATGTAGAGTAAGACTTTTCTCATCTGGATCGTTTGTTGAATAATGCAAGCGTTAGAAAGACAAGAATTATTGTAAACACTGCCGAAAAAAATGTTTTTTTAAGGAGTAACAATAAATGTGCAAAATTGAAAAATTCCAACAAAAACAATACAAAATGATGAACAAGCACAAGGATCAAAACATAACTTAATCGCGATCCCGGTTGGGTACTGGAGAATTTAATGGTTTGATAGTCATAGCTCACTCCAAATGAAAACCTAAGGATTGCCGGCCTTATGTAAGCAGCTACGACGCATGCTGCTGCATTTATGCCGCCGCTGTCCTCAAAGATATCTACTCCCCAGCCCAGGAGAAAGCTTAGGAATATAAAAAGAGTTTGATTGGCATTGAAAGGGTACAAAAGAATGAAGAGAACGTATAGGTAAGGATTGATGTAACCCAGGAAATTAATGTTGTTCAACAACAGCACCTGTACTAATAACAGCAATACAAACCGAAGGGTGTTGGTGAAAATTACACTATTCATCTTTAGAAAGATTTTGAAGGGCTCTTATTTCACTTTGACTTGTGTTTTCAATGATGTAAACATATCCAATGTTGGTCATGTCATTGAACAATTGAATATCAATATTATAGTAGCTCTCGCTCTGGTCCAGTGAGAAATTCTTCACGGCCCCTATAGGTATGCCTTTGGGAAAGATAAGAGAGCGTCCTCCGGTAATAATGGTGTCTCCTTCGGCTAAAGGTGCAACCGATGGTACATCGGTTAATTGCACTACGGCGGGATCATCTCCATTCCATACCAAAGTTCCAAAGTGATTGGAGCGTTTCAACTGCGCGTTTATTCTCGAATTAGAATTGAGGATCGAAATTACTGTGGAATAATTTGGGGAAACGTTCTCCACGATTCCCACGATTCCTTTGCTTGTAACCACACCCATATCTCTCTCAATTCCATCACGGGCGCCACTTTTAATTGTGAGGTAGTTGTCTATTTTGGCGTAATTGTTATTAATGACTTCAGATGCTCTAAAAATGTAATCTGCGTCAAAACTACTGGTGTCTGTATAGGTCTTGATCTCCAGAGAATCTTCATACCCGGCAAGGCGGGTGCGGAGTCTTTCATTCTCTTCAAGCAAACGTAAATTGTACTGTTCAAGATGAAAATAGCTGTTGATGTTACTGGTCCAGCTGTAGATGCCGCCGCTCATGAAATTGGCAGAGCTAATAAATTTACTTTTTTGATAGGAGTGCGACTGAATGGTCAAAAACAGGGAAAAGGTTAGCAGCAATAAGAATAGAATATTGTTCTTATTGCGAATAAGAAAATTAATTATTTGCTGCATAAGCTACTCCTACTTTATCAAGATCCCCTTGTAACGATGAAGGGTTTTCAGGCAAATACCCGTTCCGCGAACCACTGCCCGTAAAGGATCTTCGGCAATATAAACCGGAAGATCGGTCTTTTGTGATAATCTCTTGTCCAGTCCACGCAACATCGACCCTCCACCGGCCAAATAGATCCCGGTGTTGTAAATGTCGGCTGCAAGTTCCGGCGGAGTCTGTGAAAGGGTTTCCATCACGGCATCCTCGATCCTTAAGATCGATTTATCAAGGGCTTTGGCAATCTCCCGGTAGGAAATATTCACCTGCTTAGGCTTTCCTGTAAGAAGATCCCTTCCCTGAACGTTCATTTCATCTGGTGGTACCTCAAGATCTTCGGTAGCAGCACCAATCTGGATTTTTATTTTTTCAGCAGTACGCTCCCCAACATAAAGGTTGTGTTGCGTACGCATGTAATAAACGATGTCATTTGTAAAAACGTCCCCTGCGATCTTAACCGATTTATCACACACAATTCCTCCAAGGGCTATCACCGCGATTTCGGTAGTACCACCACCTATATCTACGATCATGTTCCCTTTTGGTTGCATAATATCTACTCCAATCCCAATGGCAGCAGCCATTGGTTCATGTATTAAATAAACCTCTTTCCCGTTAACTCTTTCGGCACTTTCTTTTACCGCACGCATCTCCACTTCAGTAATTCCTGAAGGGATACAGATCACCATTCTCAAAGCGGGGGTAAACATCTTCTTTTTAAGAGCGGGAATCTCCCTAATGAACATGGTGAGCATTTTTTCAGATGCATCGAAATCGGCAATCACCCCATCCTTTAATGGACGAATAGTTTTGATATTCTCATGGGTTTTTCCCTGCATCATCGCAGCTTCCTTCCCAACGGCAATGATCTTACCGGTAGTACGGTGGCGGGCCACGATAGAAGGACTGTCAACCACAACCTTATCGTTATGGATAATAAGTGTATTGGCAGTTCCTAAATCTATAGCTATTTCTTCAGTGAGAAAGTCGAAAAATCCCATTTTTAGTCGATTAGTTGAGGTTTGGTAAATGTAATAAAATTAATGTTTAAAATGTCTTGTGCCGGTCATTACCATAGCAAGATTGTTTTCGTTGCAATAGTCTATACTTAGTTGATCCTTAATAGATCCACCCGGCTGAATTACAGCAGTGATTCCGGCTTTGTCAGCAATTTCTACACAATCGGGAAACGGGAAAAAAGCATCGCTTGCCATTACCGCTCCTTTAAGATCAAATTCAAAGGAATTTGCTTTGTCGATACTCTGTCGAAGGGCATCTACCCTGGAGGTTTGACCGGTACCGCTCGCAAGTAACTGATTATTTTTTACCAGGACGATAGTATTTGACTTTGTGTGTTTGCAAATTCTGGAAGCAAACAACAGGTCATTTAACTCCTGTTGGGAAGGTTTATTGTTTGTTGCGTAAGTTAAATCTTCTTTGGAATCTGTTTTTGAATCCCTGTCCTGGACCAAAATTCCATTAAGGCAGGTGCGTACCAGCTTCTCCGGAAGTTTTGTTTCCTTCTGAACCAGTAATACCCTGTTCTTTTTGCCTTTTAAAATATCCAAAGCTGCTTCGGAATATCCCGGAGCTATAACAACTTCGCAGAACAATTCATGGATCTCCCCGGCAGTAGCTTCGTCGATCTCAGTGTTGCTGATCAATATTCCGCCGAAAGCTGAAACAGGATCCCCTGCCAAAGCATCTTTATAAGCCTCAAGCAAAGATTCCCTCTGTGCCAGTCCGCAGGCATTGTTGTGCTTTAAAATAGCAAAAGTAGGTGCATCATTTTGGAATTCGTTCATAAGGTTCACTGCAGCATCAACGTCCAGCAAATTGTTATATGAAAGTTCCTTCCCATGCAGCTTGTCAAACATGGCAGAAAAGTCTCCGTAAAAATGCCCTTTTTGATGGGGATTCTCTCCGTATCTTAATTCCTGTCCCCCATTGAAACTTTGTTTGAAGGTCTTCTCGTCTTCATTGAGATAACCAAAGATCGCCGTATCATAATGTGAGGAAATATTAAAAGCCTTTGCAGCAAATCTCTTGCGATCATTAAGGCTGGTTTTTCCGTTGTTGTCTGATATGATCTGTAAAAATTCGGCATAATCATCTACAGATGATACACAGGTCACATCATTATAATTCTTGGCGGCTGCCCTTATCAGGGAAATCCCACCGATGTCAATTTTTTCAATAATATCTTCTTCCGAAGCACCTGAAGCTACTGTCTTCTCAAAAGGGTAAAGGTCCACGATCACTATGTCGATCTGCGGGATCTCATATTGCTCAAGTTCAGCTTTATCCTGCGCATTTTCACTTCGGTTTAAAATACCTCCAAAAACCTTTGGATGCAGGGTTTTAACCCGCCCTCCAAGAATGGAAGGATAAGAAGTAATATCTTCAACAGGAACTACATCTATCCCCAGGTCTTTAATAAACTTCTCGGTTCCTCCTGTAGAATAGATGGTGATTCCCAGCTCATTAAGTTTTTTCACTACAGGTTCAAGCCCGTCTTTATTAAAGACTGAAATAAGTGCAGATTTGGCCGATTTGAAGTCGCTCATTATGTTGGTTTTGTTGAGGTTGCAAAAGTAATTATTTCGATATAAAATTAAGGGGCTGCTACCTTTAATTATATAATTATTTTGTAACGAATTTTCAAACCCGGCGTCTTATGGAGTGCAGGTATCTAATAACTCAGAAAAACTACGATGTTAATATATTTAAGGGTTCTTAAAGAGAGTTTTTTTTTCGCAATAAGCGCTCTCAAAAATAACAAACTGCGAACCATGTTGTCTCTTCTGGGAGTCACCATTGGGATTTTCTCAATTATAGCTGTACTTGCCGCAGTAGATTCGCTGGAGAAGGAAATTAAGGGAAGCCTGAGCTCGCTGGATAACCGCACCATGATCCTTACCCGTTTTTCTTTTGGCCCCACAGAGGTGCCTCAATGGAAAAGGGAACAATTCCCCGATGTGAGCTATGAGGAATATGAATATCTAAGCCGCTCTGTACCCGATGTTTCGGCCATGTCTTACGTGCTCAATGTGCCGCCCGAAAATATTAAGTACAGCGATAAAACGGCATCAAATGTAGGTATTGCCGCTGTTTCTTCAGAATATTATGATATTGAAGCCCTGGAGATTGAAGAAGGCCGTTTCTTTAATATGGCCGAATCTGTTAGTGGTACCCCCGTCATCGTGCTGGGGCATGATGTTTACGAGAACCTCTTTGGAAACCGCAATGCCCTGGGGCAGCAGGTAAGGCTCTACGGAAGGAAATTTACCGTAATTGGCGTACTGGAAAAGAAGGGGGCAAGCCTTTTTGGTGGAAGTCACGACACAAATGTGTTTGTACCTGTTAATGTTGTGAGGAGGATCTACGGCGGAAGCAACCGCGGAACCTTTCCGCAGGTTGTTATCAAACCCGATCCCGATGTTGACAGCAATGAACTAATAGCCTATATCTCACAACAGCTCCGAAACTTCAGGGGGTTACGACGCGATGATGTCAACAACTTTTTTGTGAATCAACTGGAAGGTTTTACCGATCTCATTGATAATATGACAGGTCAGCTGAATTTCTTCGGACTAATAATCAGTGGTTTCTCTCTCCTTGTAGGTGGTTTCGGAATTGCGAACATCATGTTTGTGAGTGTAAAAGAACGTACGAACCTTATTGGCATTCAAAAATCTCTCGGTGCCAAGAACAAGTTCATCCTGTTTCAGTTTTTATTTGAAGCAATAATCCTTTCTGTTATAGGTGGTCTTATAGGTCTACTCCTCGTGTGGGTAGGTTCTATTGTGGTCTCCCAGTTCACTGGAAGTTTTCAATTCATTCTTTCTTCCTGGAATATGTTTATAGGTACGGCAGTATCGGCAGTCATTGGATTGATTTCGGGGATAGTTCCGGCAATTTCAGCATCAAAACTGGATCCTGTTGAAGCTATTAGAACCGGAATGTAAAAATTCACATCACTTTGTATAACATAATACTATTTTATGTAGATTTATTCTGTCAATCAATCTTTTAATCAATCTAACATGAAAAAATTATTCACATTTCTCGCTTTTATTTGCGTCTCGATAGTCGGGGCACAGGAATTCGATGTTCAGAAAATGGACAGTCTTTTTAAAGCTGTTGAAGAGAACAACAAGGGGATGGGTAGCTTTGCTATTCATAAGAATGGCAAACCTGTTTACGAACAAAGTATTGGTTATGCCGATATTTCTAAAGATATTAAGGCCGATGCGCGTACCAAATACCGCATTGGATCTATATCCAAGACATTTACTGCCGCTATGATCCTGCAACTGGTTGAAGAGGGGAAATTGTCGCTGGACACCAAACTTTCAGAATTTTATCCTACTCTTCCTAATGCAGAAAAAATCTCCATAGAAGATATGCTAAGGCACCAAAGCGGGCTTTTTAATTTCACTAATGAAGACGCTTACTTTGATTACATGGAGGAGCCTAAATCCAAAGAGGAACTTTTGGCAATATTTAAAGCACATGAACCTTCCTTCCAGCCCGGGGAAAAGAACGAATACTCTAATACTAATTACGTCCTGCTTTCTTTCATCCTGCAGGATGTAGAGAATGACAGCTACGCCGGGGTGCTTAAAAAGCGAATCATAGAACCGCTTGGGCTGAAGGATACCTATTACGGCGGAAAAATAAATTCAGATAATGCTGAAGCTTATTCCTACCAAAAGAAAAAGGATTGGAAACCTGCTACCGAAACCGATATGAGTATTCCTATGGGCGCAGGGGCAATAGTTTCCACGCCTTCAGATCTTAATTCCTTCTACACAGCTCTTTTTGAAGGGAAAGTGCTTAAACAAGAAACGTTTGAGCAAATGAAAACCTTCAAAAATGGTTATGGAATGGGGCTCTTTAATTTTCCCTTTCACGACAAAACCCTGTACGGTCACACGGGGGCATAGATGGGTTTAATTCCATGAGCTCCTACTATCCCGAAGAAGATTTGGCCGTAACTTATATTTCCAACGGGACAGATTTTTCTCCTAATGAAATAGTTATTGGAGCTATGAGTATTTATTGGGGATTGGACTTCACACTTCCTTCTTTTGAGCCTGCCATGGAAGTGCCCGAAGAAAAACTTCAGGAATATACTGGTACTTATGGCAATGAAACCTTCCCGCTAAAGCTGGAGATCTTTGTAGAAGATGGAACTTTGATGGGGCAGGGAACCGGGCAGCCATCTTTTCCTCTTGAAGCTTATGATGAAAACAAGTTCCAGTTCACCCGCGCCGGATTAAAACTGGAATTCGAACCCGAAGCCGATAAAATGATATTGATGCAGGGCGGTGGTACTCATGAATTGACCCGCGAAGAATAGGGCGGTAAAGAAGCTAAAAAATAAGGGGTGCCAAAAATGTCATTTTTGGCACCTATTATGTTTATTTCCGTCATCCTGAACTTGTTTCAGGATCTTAATTATAGTATCTCTGCTACTTTTTCATTCACATATTCCAGGAAGCGCTCATCTTCTTCAGTAAAAGGGTCGGCGACATTGGAATCAATATCTATTTGACCAATGTTTTCTCCATTTTTGAACAAAGGCACTACTATTTCAGCTTTTACATGAATGCTGCAGGCAATATAGTTATCCTGAGCTTTCACATCGGGTACCACAAAATTTTGATTGGACACAGCTACCTGTCCGCAAATGCCTTTTCCGAAGGGAATGATGGTATGATCTGTAGGTTCACCTGCAAAAGGTCCTAATTTCAGTTCATTTTTATCGCCGTTCTTAAAGTAGAAGCCCACCCAGGTATAGTAATCAACTTCAGCTTTAAGCAACTCACAAAGTTGAGTGAGACGTGCTTCCACAGAAGCTTTTTCATTGGCAAGAATATCAGCGGTCTCTTTTCTTAATTTATCAAATGACATTGTTTACTTTTTGAGCAAAAGTATTTAAAAATTCAGCTTAGCCTTTGATTTTAAATAAATACTTTTGATGAAAGCATAAGCTAAATTTGCGCCGCCTCATTCAGAAATACGCCCCGGTAATACGGTTTATTTTCACCTTTTTAGGTGCCTATCTCCTGTTAGCATTGCTGTACAATTTGTACCTGCAAAATTTTGACTGGGGAGATTACTACCCCGATTTTCTTACGCACCTTGTGGCGGTTCAAAGTGAAGCCGTGGTATCGGCTCTTCGCTATAATTCGGAAGTAACACCGGGATACCCGGAGACCAACATGCACTTGATGGTCAACGGCAAATTTGTGGCTCGAATTATTGAAGGTTGTAATGCCGCCAGTATTATTATCCTCTTCGTATCTTTTATGTTGGCTTTCTCGGGAAAATTGAAGACTACTTTTTTCTTCACCCTGGCAGGAGTCGTAATTATTTATGTGATAAATATTTTAAGAATTGCCTTTATGGCCATTGGGATATATGAATTTCCCGAATATGCCCATTTCCTGCACTCTATTGCTTTCCCGTTGGTGATCTATGGAGTTGTTTTCCTCCTTTGGGTGCTCTGGATTATTATTTACAGTAAAGAAATCAAACATGAAAGGAGTCGTTAAGATCATTATCATCCTGGGACTTGTGGGGGTGCTGGCGCTTATAAGAGTTTATGAATACAGGTTTTTCTACGATCCCTTTATGTATTTTTTTGAACAGGCTTATCAAAGCGGGGAAACGATAGATTTCTCTTTTGAAATGTTTTTTAATGTCTTTTTACGATTTTCCCTTAATACTCTTGTTTCCCTTTTGATATTGTGGGTAGCCTTTCAAAGTTGGGGGATCATCAAATTTTCCGGACTTATATATCTCACTTTTTTTATAGTGCTTTTTCCGCTTTTCGTTTACCTAATGCAACATGTGCAGCCACAGGATTACCTTGCCGCTTTTTACGTGCGTCGGTTCCTGGCCCATCCACTGCTCATTTTGATTTTACTCCCGGCCTTTTATTATTACAGGTTGCAGAGATCTGTTGCAGATTAAACCTAAAAATGGTCTAAATCTGAATCCTTTCCTTATTCTTACGTAGCCAGGATGTGAAGTTTAATAATTCGGGATCTAACTTCCTGGTATTTTCCACGTCTCTTGCTTTGCAGTATTCTCCTTCAAAATCTGCTTTAAATTGGAACATATTTCCGAGATCATCGGCTCCGGGAAAATCAAAGCTTCTATAGACAGCAGGTTCCACAGCATTATACCTAACCTTTTTTCCGTAGACTTCCGAAAAAGTATTGGCCATTTGATCTCCGGTAAGATGTTCCCCGGCTATACCCACACTTTTGTTCTTGTATTTATCTCCCGCCTTGAAAATTCCGTAGGCACTCTTTCCAATATCTTCTGCTGCAATACCCGGCAGTTTCTTATCGGCCATAGGAAAAGTAAGATAAAGTTCCCCATCCGCGCCTTTTTGAGGAGCCATTCCGAAGTTGATGAAATTATCCCAATAAAAAGAAGTGTGGAGTAAGGTATAGGGAACCCCGCTGTCTTCAAAATATTTATTTGATTCTCCTTTGGCGTCAAGGTGAGGAACTTTGTAGTGATCCATGAGGGTTGGCATGCGGTCATCATCCAGTGGCACCCAGTTTCTGGTATCTTCAAGAGTGGACCATATCACATGTTTAATGCCTGCCTCTTTTGCGGCTTCAGCCATGTTTTTTGCCTGTTGTTTCTCCTTTTCGGGTGAAAAATGTTCCCAAAAGAAAGTAACACAAAAAGCTCCGTAAGCTCCCTTAAAGGCTTTAACGAGGCTTTGTTGGTCATCAAGATCTGCTTGAACTACTTCGGCACCCTTCCGTTTTAATTCCAGCGATTTCTCTGAATTGGCGTTTCGGGTTATCGCTCGCACCTTAAAGTTGCTTTCCCGATCATTTAAAATCGCATCTACCAGACTACCACCCTGAGCTCCGGTGGCTCCAACTACAGCAATAATTTTCTGACTTTCCATCTCCATAACATTTAAATGATTAATAATCATAAAGTTATGTCTTGTGGGTGTGAAAAAATTGCTAAATTTTCATCTTTTTTTGCAGCTGACACAATCTTCTGAAAAGAGCCGATTTTGTATAATTATGGAAGACTTTTGTACTTAGCTGCAGATAATTAAAAAATATATACCTTTGTCTTCTGTGAAAAGACTTTTTCAAAAATCCGGATCTTTAATAATGGCATTTTTGGTGCTGTTCTCTACCGTATCTTTTACGGTAGACAAGCATTTCTGCGGAGAAATTCTTGTAGATCAGGCGGTTTTTTCTGAAGCTAAGACCTGCGGAATGCATGGCGATATGTCTACTTCGGCTGAAGATGAATGCTGCGATGAAGAAAAAGTTGTAGTTGAAGGCCAAAAGGAACTAAAGATCTCTTTTGATGATCTTGACCTGGACCAACAGGTTTTCCTGTCTTCTTTCACCTGGTCTTATGCTAATCTTTTTGAAGGAGAGCCTCAGGCTGAGACTCCATTTTTTCCATTACAAACCTCCCTTGCTCGTTTACGACATACAGTTGCTTGACGAGACTTTCCTTATTTGATATTTAATTTGATTTTTTGACCCTGCACGCCGGGGTTGCTGTGTTTGTTCACATTTAATCAATTTAATATCAAAGAATGCTTTCTAAAATAATAAGTTATTTCCTTTATAACCGGCTGGTGACAAGTCTTTTGCTGATCTTTATGATTGGCTGGGGAGTGGTCACTTCCCCTTTCGACTGGGATTTTGATCTTCTGCCTCGTGATCCCGTGCCCGTAGATGCTATTCCCGATCTGGGGGAGAATCAGCAGATCGTCTTTACCGAATGGCCGGGACGATCGCCACAGGATATTGAGGACCAGATCACCTATCCGCTTACCACTGCCTTACTCGGAATTCCCGGGGTGGAATCTATACGGAGTACGTCCATGTTCGGGTTTTCCAGCATCAACATCATTTTTAATGAAGATGTGGAATTCTACTGGTCCCGTACCAGGATCCTTGAAAAGATCAATTCTCTTTCTCCCGGACTTTTGCCTGAAGATGCACAACCTACTTTGGGTCCCGATGCTACTGCTCTGGGGCAGGTATTCTGGTACACGCTCGAAGGAAGGGACACCGCAGGTAATGTCACCGGCGGCTGGGACCTGCACGAGATAAGATCTGTACAGGATTACTATGTGAAGCTCGGTCTAAGCGGCGTGGAAGGTGTTTCTGAAGTTGCTTCTGTTGGTGGATTTGTGCGTGAATATCAGGTCGATGTAGATCCCGATGCTTTAAAGGCATTTAATGTGGGCATCGACGATGTGATGATGGCGGTAAAGAACTCCAACCGCGACATTGGTGCCAAGACTATTGAGGTCAACAAGGTGGAATACCTGGTTCGTGGACTGGGTTACATTGAATCTCTTGAAGATATTGAAAACACTGTGGTCGCGGTCAATGAGAACAAGCCGATCCTGATTTCTGATATTGGTGTTGTCACCCTTGGTCCTGCCGAAAGACGCGGAATTCTGGACAAGGCCGGTGCTGAGGTTGCCGGGGGAGTGGTAGTTGCCCGTTACGGATCAAATCCGCTGGCGGTGATCAACAATGTCAAAGAGAAAATAGAGGAGATCGCCCCGGGAATGCCTACAAAGGTTTTGCAGGATGGAACGGTGAGTAAATTGACCGTAGTTCCTTTCTATGATCGCACCCAGTTGATCCAGGAGACCCTGGGAACTCTTGAAAGTGCCCTTTCTGACGAGATCCTTATTAGTATTATCGTCGTCATCATCCTGGTGCTCAATTTACGCGCGTCAATTCTTATTTCCAGTCTGTTGCCCATTGCGGTGCTCATGACCTTCATCGCCATGCGCTACTTTGGAATAGATGCCAATGTGGTGGCGCTTTCGGGAATTGCTATTGCGATTGGGGTGATGGTAGATGTGGGGATCGTCTTTGTGGAAAACACGCTGCGCCATCTGGAACTTCCTGAAAATAAGGATGCCCGGGGCTCAAAACTTCTTGAGGTCATTAGAACCGCAACTATAGAGGTGGGGCCTGCGGTAACAACCGCCCTTGCCACAACAGTGGTAAGTTTCCTTCCGGTATTCTTTATGGAAAATGCCGAAGGAAAACTTTTCATTCCATTAGCCTTTACCAAAACTTTTGCTTTGGTAGCAGCTTTTCTACTGGGTATCATCGTTCTACCAATGCTGTCCTATTATTTCTTCTCCTTCAGATTGCAAAAAGGAGAGGGTCAACCGCATCTGGAATTACAGCCTTATTGGCGGCGGAATTCTTCTTGCACTCCTCTTCAAAATGTGGTTGCCTTTAGCTTTATCGGTGATCGGAATTCTAAGATTGCTGGAGCCGAGAAGCCGTGGTTTTCTTGGAAAATATACCCGGGAGATCTCTCTTTTTATAATTCTTGCAGTAACTATTTTCTTCCTCACTACCCACTGGATGCCGCTGGGAGTAAGGAATTCGATCATTGAAAATTACCTTTTTGTTATTGTGCTTTTAGTGATCACCCTCGCAGCACTGCTGGCTGTGGTAAGGTTTTATGAACCTATCCTTAACTGGTGCCTGGAGAACAAAAGATCATTTTTAATGCTTCCGGTGATCACTATTCTTATCGGATTGTTGATCTGGCAGGGATTTCCAAAGATCTTCGGATTCATTGGTGACGGCGCAGAAGAAGATAGGCTGGGAGATTAGAGAAACTTCAGCCTGGGAAGGTGCTTCGGAAGCATTTCCCGGGGTAGGTAAGGAATTTATGCCAACGCTGAATGAAGGTAGCTTCCTTCTAATGCCGACTGCAATGCCGCACCTGGGAATAGAGGGCAGTAAAGAAGTGCTTCAAAAGCTGGATATGGCGGTCACCAATATTCCGGAAGTTGAGGTTTCTGTAGGGAAACTGGGAAGGGCTGAGACTGCGATCGATCCGGCTCCTATTTCCATGTACGAGAATGTGATCAATTATAAACCCGAATACATGCTGAACGAGGAAGGTGAAATGCAGCGATTCAGAGTAGATGATGACGGAAATTTTATTCTGAAGTCAGGGGAAGCCTTTCCTCATGAAGAAGTGGTCCTTCAGGAATATCACAGCTAAAGATCTGATTCCCGATGAGGATGGGGAATACTTCAGAAATTGGAGAGAGCATATCAACAGCCCCGATGATATCTGGGATGAGATTGTAAAGGTGACCCGGTTGCCTGGAGTAACTTCGGCTCCAAAACTGCAGCCCATTGAAACCCGGCTTGTCATGCTTCAAACCGGAATGCGTGCTCCAATGGGGATCAAAGTTTACGGACCCGACCTGGAGACCATTCAGAATTTTGGGTTTAAACTGGAGGAGATCCTTAAACAGGTACCTTCGGTAAAAGAAGAAGCGGTTTTTGCAGATCGGATTGTGGGAAAGCCTTATCTGGAACTCGACATCAACAGGCAGAATATTGCCCGTTACGGCCTCAGTATCGAAAAAGTACAGCAAACTATTGAAACTGCAATCGGCGGGATGGAGATCACAACCACTGTCGAAGGCCGGGAGCGATATCCGGTGAGGGTAAGATATCCACGGGAGCTTCGAAATTCACCGGAGGAGATCGAACAGATCCTGGTGCCGACACCCACGGGAGCTCAAATTCCGTTGGGACAGCTGGTAGAGGTGCGGTACGTGAAAGGGCCGCAAATGATCAAGAGTGAGGATACCTTTTTGGTGGGTTATGTGCTTTTCGATAAAAAAGAAGATTTTGCCGAAGTAAACGTGGTGAATGACGCACAGGATCTAATAGCTGAAAGAATTGCTACAGGAGAACTGGTAGTTCCTCCCGGGGTGAGCTTTGAATTTTCCGGGAATTATGAGAATCAGGTGAGGGCAGTGAAAAGACTTGCTATTGTAATTCCTATTTCGCTGGTCATCATCTTCCTGCTTCTTTACTTCCAGTTTAAAACTGTAATCGCCTCTACCATCCACTTTTCGGGAGTATTTGTGGCTTTTGCCGGCGGATTCATCATGATCTGGCTTTACGGGCAGCCGTGGTTTATGGACTTCAGTATATCGGGTTGAACATGCGCGACCTGTTCCAGATGGGCACGATCAACCTGAGTGTGGCCGTATGGGTCGGATTTATTGCCCTTTTTGGGATCGCGACAGATGACGGGGTGCTTATGGGAACATACATCCATCAGGTATTTGAAAAGCGTGACCCGCAAACAGTGCCCGAAGTAAGGGCAGCCGTTCTTGAAGCAGGTAAAAAAAGGGTAAGGCCGGCAATGATGACCACAGCAGTGACAATCATTGCCCTGTTCCCGGTACTTACCTCTACCGGAAAAGGAGCAGATATTATGGTGCCTATGGCAATTCCGATCGTAGGAGGAATGGTCATACAGATCATGACCATCTTTGTGGTGCCGGTACTACAAGCTATATGGCGTGAGACAGTAGTGACAAGAAATCAAAACAAAATTACAACAGGATGAAAGACGCTTTAAAAATACCATTTTTGACAGGTCTGTTTTTTCTTTTCTTCGGAAGCATAGAGGCTCAGACGCTGGAGGATTACCTGTTGATCGCTGCAGAAAATAATCCGCAGGTAAAGGCTGCATATTCCGAATTTGAGGCGGCCCTGCAGGAAGCGCCGCAGGTGAAGAGCCTGCCCGATCCCACCCTCACCGTTTCGGCATTTGGCCAGATGGTGGAAACCCGACTTGGTCCGCAGGAAGCCCGTTTTTCTGTTATGCAGATGTTCCCCTGGTTTGGAACCCTGGATGCACGGGAGAACGTGGCAAATCTCATGGCCGAAGCTAAATTTCAGGCTTTCCTGGAAACCCGCAATGAGGTCCTGTTGCAGGTGAGCAGTAAATACTATGAACTTTACGAGCTCGAGCAACAGCTGCAGTATCAACAGGAGAATCTGGACATACTTCAGAACTATAAGGACCTTGCGCTTTCCCGCGTGAGTGCCGGAAGCGGAGCATTGTCTGATGTTTTACAGGCAGACATCATGCGGAATGAATCTATTACAGGTTTGGACGTGATCCGGCTCAGAGAGGATGTGCTGCTCGCGCAGTTCAATGCCTTACTGGACCGTGAAAAATCTGAAGCAGTAGTAGTGCCGGATGAGGTGGAAATACTTCCTGAAAATGCCATTTTTGACACCTTAGTGGAAAATAATCCTCAGCTGGAAGAGCTGGAGAATATGGCAGCATCGGCACGGGCACGCGAAGAACTGGCGAAGAAAGGAAGGAATGCCGAATGTTGGGCTGGGACTGGATTATGTGATCGTTGGGGAAAGAATGGATATGGCAGTTGAAGACAACGGCCGCGATGCGATCATGCCTATGCTTTCGGTAAGTCTGCCCATCTTCCGCGGAAAATATAAAGCTGCCCGCAAACAGGCTGCTTTTTTGGCGGAAAGCTATGAGCAGCGAAAAGAAGGTTTAAAAAATCAACTTTCAGCAGAACTGGAGGCGGCCCTTTTTGAAGTCCGGGAGGCGCAGGCCATGCTGCAACTTTACAAGCGACAGGTGGAAAGTTCAGAACAGGTTCTTAATCTTATTGCTTTCCTCTTATCGAAATGCAAACACAAATTTTGAGGAGGTATTGCGGGTTAGACAGGAACTTTTAAAATATCAGCTGGCGGTGGCAGGGGCAGAGGCCAATTATCTCACCGCATTGGCAAGAATCGATTATTTATCGGGTAAAACTTTAGATTATGACAGGCAGAAATAAAAATATACTCATCATAGCCGGTACACTGGTGGCAGGGATCCTGCTTGGCTGGCTCTTTTTTGGCGGCAGCGATGATGCCGAAATTCATGACCACAGCGCAGAAGTCGCGCAGGAAACTGTTTGGACCTGTTCCATGCACCCACAGATTCGGGCAACCGAGCCGGGGAAATGTCCAATCTGTGGAATGGACCTTATTCCGCTGGAAAGCTCAGACGCCATGGAAAATCCCGATGCAGTGCAAATGACAGAATACGCTATGAAACTGGCTAATATCCAGACGCAGGAAGTAGGTAGCACATCTGCAGAAAGGGAGATAGAGCTTAACGGAAAAGTGGTGGTTGACGAAAGGATCTCCTATACCCAGAGCACCCACGTGCCGGGAAGGATCGAAAGGCTGATGGTCAATTTTACGGGAGAGGAAGTCCGCAGGGGACAGGCGCTGGCAGTAGTTTATTCTCCAGAATTGGTAACGGCACAGGAGGAACTTTTACAGGCATATGCTATTCGGGAGTCTCAACCTGAACTTTTTGAAGCCGCAAAACAAAAACTGAGAAACTGGCGCATTGGCGAAAACCAGATCAACCGGATCCTTGAAAGCGGAAAGGCCACAGATCGTTTTACCATCACCGCCGATGTGAACGGGGTGGTGACTGAAAAATTAGTGGAGGTAGGAGATTATGTGGAAAGAGGAATGCCGCTATACCAGATCGCTGACCTTTCAAAAATGTGGGTTCTTTTTGACCTTTATGAGAGGACTTTAGGTATGGTCGATGTGGGAGACACAGTAGAATTTACTGTAGCTTCTATCCCGGGAGAAACTTTTACCGGAACTATTAATTTCATAGATCCCATAATTGACCGTCAAACCAGAGTGGCTACTGCGAGGGTAGAAGTTTCAAATAGCGATCAAAGGCTGAAGCCGGAGATGTTTGTCTCGGGTGTAGTGACGGGAGGTGGTGACGACAAAGCAGTTTCAGGATTGACTATTCCGAGATCGGCAGTGCTGTGGACCGGGAAGCGCAGCATCGTCTATGTGAACGAAGGCACTGCAAATAATCCTCTTTTTGTGATGAGAGAGGTGGTGCTGGGGCAACTTCTGGGATCGTCGTACATGGTTCAGGAAGGACTGGCTGCGGGAGAAGAGATCGTGGTAAACGGAACTTTCACCGTGGATGCTGCGGCCCAACTTGCAGGAAAACCCAGTATGATGAATCCGGCAACCGCAACTTCAGCCGCAGCACAGGTAGATGTAAGGCAGTATCTGCAGGATAGCGGGTATGATTACAGGGCTCAGGCTTCAGCAGAATTTCAGCAGCAACTGGATTTGCTCGTGAGAGATTATCTTCAGCTAAAAGATGCCCTTGTAGAGGGACAGGCAGAGGAAAGTCTTAAGTTTACAAAACAATTTGCCCAAACCCTTCAGCAAATAAAAGCAACAGGAATGGCGGGGGAAGCAGAGTCTTTTTGGCAGGAGAAGAAGAAGTTCCTTTTGCAGCATTCCGAAGAAGGACTCAACACGACTGATCTGAAAAAGCAAAGGGAGAATTTTGTTTATCTTTCTGAAGCGCTCATCAAAACTGTAGCCGCCTTTGGAACAGGAGATAAAACTATTTATGTGGACTATTGTCCTATGGCAAATTCAGATAAAGGTGCGTACTGGCTGAGCGACGTGGCCGAAATAAGAAATCCTTACTACGGGGATGCAATGCTTACTTGTGGTGAAATTGTAGAACAAATTCAATAATCAATAATTATAAACAACAGAAAAATGAAAAGAACAAAAATGACAATGCTATGGCCCTGGCAGGAGCATTTTATACTTGCTTCATGCGGAGAGACTAAAAAAGAAAATGAAACTGAAGACGCTGCCATGCCAATGCAAAACGAGATGCATATGGAAGAAACCGACGATCACGAGATGGAGGCTATGAGAGGGAATTTAGATGATGGTGTACAGGGTGATATAGCTTTTAACAACCAGAACATGGAGACTGTCTACAGTCACTATATGCACATCAAGACTGCTTTGGTGAATACTAATGCTGAAGAAACCAAGAGCGAAGCCGAAATGATGACCGCGGCACTTCAAAATGTCGAGGGTAGTGAGGAAGCTTTAAATGCGGCTCAAACTATTGCTCAGACAGATGATATCAATGTGCAGAGAACTACTTTTCAGGATCTTTCTGCTGCCATGGAAACTATGCTTGCAGGAGAATTATCTACAGGAGAAGTGTACAAGCAGTATTGTCCTATGGCTTTTGATGGAAAAGGAGCTTACTGGTTGTCTTCTTCAGAAGAGATCCGTAACCCGTACTACGGTGACAAGATGCTGAAGTGTGGAAGCGTTCGCGATACTATTAAATAGTAGCAGGTGAAGCTTTTTATCAAAAATATGGTTTGTAACCGCTGTAATATGATGGTGAAGTCTGAACTGGAACAGTTCGGGCTTCATCCTGTTACAGTTCAACTGGGTATGGCCGAGATAGAAAGGGAATTAACTCCCGGAGAGAAAAAGCTTCTTAATGAGCGATTTAATAAATTGGGGTTCGAACTTATTGACGATAAAAAGACCCGGCTCATTGAGAGCATAAAAACTACAGTTGTGGAGTTGATCCATAATTCTGATGATCTCCCAAAAATGACATTTTCGGAATATCTTTCTGAAAAGTTCCACCAGGATTATTCGGCCCTCAGCAAACTATTTTCTGAAGTTCAGGGGGTGACCATTGAACAATACGTGATCACTCAAAAGATCGAAAAAGTCAAAGAACTTTTGGTCTATGATGAGCTTTCTCTAAGCCAGATCGCCCATCAACTTCATTATTCCAGCGTTTCCCATTTGAGCAAACAATTTAAAAAAGTCACCGGATTGACTCCCACCCATTTTAAGCAGGTAAAGGAAAATAAGCGTACACCGCTCGACGAACTATAAGCAAACGAATTAACCAACAACAAAACCAAAATAAGATGAAATCAGAAGATAAAAAGCAGGACAAAATGAGCAAGAGTAATTACCGTAACTTCTTTTTAATGCTGGGCTTGTCCTTTGTAGCTATGTATATCACTATGTACATGAACACCTATGAATGGGACCATATTTATTTTAGTTTGACCCGCTTTTATATGGCTTGTCTTGGAATTTCGGCCATGGCGGTTATTATGCTTTCCCTCATGTTGAAAATGTATAAGAATAAGAAGAAAAATATAGCAATATATGTCGGCAGCTTAATTTTATTCGTGTCAGCATTAGGTTTGGTGAGAGCTCAGCAGCCTATTATTGGCGATGTTTTGTGGATGAAGGCCATGATCCCTCACCATTCAATTGCAATATTGACCAGTAAGCGGGCAGATATAAGTGACCCTGAAGCTAAAAAATTAGCTGAAGAAATTATCAAGGCTCAGGTCAAGGAAATTGCTGAAATGAAGAAGATAATCAAACGCCTGGAGAATAAGGAGGAATAGGAGAATCTTACCATAATTTTCCCGAATTGTATAACAGATTCGGCTTCTTTCCTCCGAACTTTGGAGTCTAAAGTGAAAGAAAATGGTACATACATATAAAATAACCGGCATGACCTGCAATGGCTGTCGGGCACATGTGGAGAAGACGCTTCAGGAAGTTGACGGGGTGAAAAATGCCACTGTTGATCTGGAAAAAGCTGAAGCCGTTATCGAAATGGACCAGCATATTCCCTGGGACATCTTGGAAACAGCCCTTCAAAAAGGCGGTGGAAATTATCACATCTCGCTCCCGGTACTGCTGAAGCAAACTCAAACTTTGCCAAAGTTCCACAAAAAAATAGTTCGATTTCTGATGATAATACTGCCGCTGATGATGAAAACTTTGGCAAAGTTGAGACAGGCATGACCCACACCTACAAGATCATCGGCATGACCTGCAACGGCTGTCGTTCTCATGTTGAGAAGACGCTTCAGGAAGTTGAGGTGTAAAAAATGCCACTGTCGATCTTGAAAAAGCTGAAGCGGTGATCGAAATGGAAAAGCATATTCCGGTTGAGGTTTTTGAAAGGCACTTCAGAAGGAAGACGGAAAATATCATATTTCTGTTCCAGGATTCTTCAGAAACAAAGACATTCCAAAAATGACATTTTTGAGACCTCTTCTTCGGAAGAGAAAGAAGCTCTAAAAATGACATTTCAAAGACTAGCTACTTCCGAAGCAACAGGAATGAAGCACACTTACCGCATCATTGGCATGACCTGCAACGGTTGCCGCTCTCACGTGGAAGAAACCCTGAACAAAGTTGACGGAGTACAAAAGCCACGGTCGATCTAGAAGAAGCCGAAGCCAAGATCGAAATGCAGCAGCATATTCAGGTTGGGTGTCTTTGAGGATGCACTGCAGAAAGACGGAGGGAATTATCACATTTTAGACGCTCCAGAAAACGGAAAGCTTCAACAAAGGTTTGAGATCGTGGGGATGACCTGTAGCGGATGCCAGGCCCATGTGGAAGAGGTGTTGCAGAAAGTGGAAGGTGTTGAGAAAGTAAAGGTTGACCTTGAAAAAGCGACAGCTGTCATTAACATGCAAAAACCGGTTCCGGTTACCGCTCTTCAGGAAGCCCTATTGGAAGAGGCCGGTTCTTATAACATATATCTGCCGGGCCAGGATTCCTCTGCGCCACCTAAACCCAAAAAACCACAAGGGAAAGGCACGGGAACTTATTACTGCCCCATGCATTGTGAGGGGGACAAAACTTATGATAAGCCGGGGGACTGCCCTGTCTGCGGAATGGATCTGGTGGAAGAAGTCAGTTTGACCGTACAACCGGATCAATACACCTGCCCCATGCATCCGGAAGTTAGTGGAGGATGAGCCGGGAAGTTGCCCCATCTGCGGAATGGATCTCGTACGAATAGAGCCTGACCTTACCGGAGAACAGAAAACTTATAACAAGCTGGTCAAAAAGTTCAAAATTGCCGTGGCCTTTACGCTGCCCATCTTTCTTATTGCCATGGGAGAAATGATCCCCGGCAACCCAATTTATGAATGGATGAGCATGGAGGCCTGGAACTGGGTACAGTTTGGGCTTTCCCTGCCGGTAGTTTTCTACGCTACCTGGATGTTCTTTGAAAGGGCATACAGATCGATCAAATCCTGGAACCTGAACATGTTCACCTTGATCGGGATTGGTGCCGGGGTGGCGTGGCTTTTTAGTGTTTTCGGAATGGTATTTCCTGACTTCTTTCCGGCGCAATTTAAAACTCCGGCGGGCACTGTGCATGTCTATTTTGAAGCTGCCACGGTAATTCTGACTTTAGTTTTAATGGGTCAGGTACTGGAAGCCCGGGCGCACAGCCGCACGAATTCCGCAATTAAGGAACTGCTGAAACTGGCTCCCAACAAAGCGACCATCGTAGTTGACGGGGAAGAAAAGGTAATTGATACAGATAAGATAGAAGTGGGTGATATTCTTCGGGTGAAGCCGGGAGAAAAGATCCCTGTGGATGGAAGTATTCAAAAAGGAGAAACCAATATCGATGAATCCATGATCACGGGTGAACCTATTCCGGTGGAAAAAGTTGAAGGCGATAAGGTGACTTCGGGAACCATCAACGGAAACCGCAGTTTCACCATGACGGCTGAAAAAGTGGGTAATGAGACTTTGTTCGCGCAGATCATTAAAATGGTAAATGACGCTAGCCGCTCACAGGCACCTATTCAGAAACTGGCCGACAGGATCTCAGGCTATTTTGTGCCGGTAGTCGTGGGAATTTCGATTCTAACTTTTATTGTGTGGGCTATTTTTGGTCCCGAGCCTCAGTATGTTTATGCTTTGGTCAATGCCATCGCAGTGCTCATCATAGCCTGTCCCTGTGCCCTGGGCCTTGCAACACCAATGTCGGTCATGGTAGGAGTTGGAAAAGGCGCGCAGAACGGAGTTTTGATCAAGAACGCGCAGTCCCTGGAGCAGATGAACAAAATTGATGTTTTGATCATCGATAAGACCGGTACCATTACTGAAGGAAAGCCTTCTGTAGAGAAAGTGGTGGCCGATGGGAATTATTCCGAAGAAGAGGTGATCAAACTGATGGCCTCGGTAAACGCGCAAAGTGAACACCCTTTAGCTTCAGCAACGGTGAAGTACGCAAAGGAGCGAAAAATCGCCCTTTTAGAGGCTTCAGACTTTAATGCGGTTACAGGAAAAGGAGTGACCGGTTCTACTTCAGGAAAAGAAGTGGCAATCGGAAATGAAAAACTCATGAGTCAGCTTAATGCTGAGGTTTCAGAGGAGCTTCAGAAGAAAGTAAAACAAGAGCAGGAGCAGGGCAAAACCGTTTCGTATATCGCGATTGATAATGAGATTGCAGGTTATGTCACGATTACCGATCCTATTAAAAAAACCAGCCGCCAGGCCATCAAAGAACTGATGGATGACGGGGTGGAAGTGATCATGCTTACCGGCGACAACCAGAACACTGCTGCGGCAGTGGCTTCTGAACTGCATCTTACAGGCTTTCAAAGCCGGAATGCTTCCGCAGAACAAGCTGGAAGAGGTGGAGAAACTTGCAGGCAGCAAGGTAAAAAAGTAGCCATGGCCGGAGATGGGATCAACGATGCGCCCGCACTTGCCAAAGCCGATATTGGGATCGCTATGGGTACAGGGACCGATGTGGCCATTGAAAGTGCAGAGATCACCCTCGTAAAAGGTGATTTACACGGGGTGGTAAAAGCCAGAAAACTTAGTACAAAGGTGATGACCAACATCAAACAGAACCTCTTTTTTGCGTTGATCTATAATACACTGGGAGTGCCTATTGCGGCCGGAGTGCTGTACCCGTTCTTCGGACTTTTACTTTCCCCGATGATCGCAGCTTTGGCCATGAGCTTTAGTTCGGTGTCGGTAATCGCAAATGCTTTGAGATTAAGAACTGCTAAAATAGACTAGTCAAAAATGGCATTTTTGGAAGGTATTTAAAATAGAAAGAGCCGGACTTTTAAGCCCGGCTCTTTTATTTATTCAGAAATAGAATTTAGCTATTTGGATCGAGGATAAGATTTACTCTTTCCAAAGCGTCTTCCAAATGGTAACGGGTAAGCGTATCTCTGCTTCGACCAATGCTGTTGCGAAGATCACGCTGAAGCTTTTTCAGCTCTCCACGAACAACAGGACGAATATCACTTTGGGCAACATCAACATTTGATCTTGTAACCCATGAACGGTAGCGGGCAGGAATTTCAGACTGTTCTTCAGTCATTAGATATTCCATGCGATCGATGTATGCTCTTTGAAGATTTCTTCGATAAGTGTCGATATTTTGACCTCTTCTCAATTCACTCCAAACACCAGTTCTAAGGTCCTGCATCATGTCCAGAAGTCCGTAAGCGCTGCTTCCGTTCATTTCACGGTTCTCGATCAATCTTGCCATTCTTCCGAAGTCAAGCAGATTGTTAAGCGTTCTTTCCTGAGTATTCCTTATCCTTTCAACACTACCGTCAAATTCGATCCTGTTAAAGATCTCCTGGTCCAGTAGCCATTCCGGGGTAGAGAATAATTCATCCTGAAGGAAGTTCATTGCGTTCTTCTGCTTTTCAGGAGAAACGTGGAAATACACTGCACCTTCCTGGTCGTAAGTTTTGGTTTCTTTTATGACTCCACCAACGTTAGCTGCTACGTGACCCATGTAGCGGTTGTATTGTCCAAGCACCTGCTCATACATGGTTTCAAGATCATCGTAATCTTTACCTTTTTCGGCCGTCCACTCAATAAGATTAGGTACGATTCTCTTCAGGTTCTTGATACCATACTGGCTGGCAAGGACAGAGTCATCTCCAAGATCTTCAGTTTGTGAAGTAGGGTCGATTACTCCGCTTTGTTGGCCACCAAATCTATATACAGGATCTCCTGCTTTTTCCAGGATCCAGGAATCAAGAATTTCTTTCTCCTCTTGTCCTTCTTTTTCAGGAATTGGCTTGTAACCCCACATGATTGAATATTTGTCATAAGGACCAATATCGGGCATTAAGGCTACATCTCCGTCTTCGGGTTGGGCAATATAATTGAAACGTGCATAGTCCATGATAGACGGAGCTGTTCCGTATTTTTTGGTGAACTCAGGATCTCTAAGAGACTCAACAGGATAAGCCACACTGCTTCCCATGTTATGAGGCAATCCTAAGGTATGGCCTACTTCGTGAGAAGATACAAACCTGATCAAACGACCCATGATCTCATCTTTGAACTCAACTCCGCGGGCCTCTTCATTGATGGCTGCAGTTTGTACAAAGAACCAGTTTCTTAAAAGGGTCATTACGTTGTGGTACCAGTTAATATCCGATTCCAGGATCTCTCCCGAACGTGGATCACTTACGTGTGGCCCATTAGCGTTTGGTATTGGAGAAGCCAGGTAACGCACTACAGAATAGCGAACATCTTCCGGGCTCCAGTCAGGATCTTCCTCTTTTGACGGAGGATCCTTTGCAATAATGGCATTTTTGAAACCTGCAGCTTCAAACGCAACCTGCCAGTCCTCAATTCCCTGTTTGATGTATGGGATCCATTTTTTTGGAGTCGCACGATCTACATAGTAAACGATCTGTTCCTTGGGTTCAACCAGTTCTCCGCGCTTGAATTTTTCCATATCCTCTTCCTTCACCTCAAGTCTCCAGCGGTCAAGGTAGCGTACAGTTTCACTTTTTTGAGCATCCAGTCCATAATCAGTTTGGCCTGTTGTAAACCAACCTACACGCTCATCATAATACCTTCTTTCCATAGGAACTTCTGGAAGCAGGATCATGGAATTACTCATTTTTACTGAAATTGATCCCGTACTTGAATTAGAAGGTGGTTCCCCCGCATTGTAAGTCTTTACGTGGCGAACTTCGATGTTTTTAGGATAACTGCGGATGGTGTCAATATAAGAACGACTATCATCCAGGCGGCTTATTTTGTAGCTTTTGCGGCGTCCTTCAGGAAAACCTAAAGCCTGTACATCCTTTTTAAAAAGGTCGGTAACCTTGATCACTGTCGCATTGTTCACTGAATCTTTATGAAAAGCCTCAATGTCAAAAGAGAAAAGAATTGGTTCAAAGTTGGAATTTCTTACAGCTTCATGGACCGGTAATGAATCGGCAGCAAAAACGTCGTGAGATACCACGCGCAGAAGAACGTTCTTGTTCTTCTTTTCCCAGCGTAGCACCTGCTCATTTTGTTTTCCGCCACCAAAACCAATGCCCGATGCAGTTTGGGCGATCCTGGTAACCATAAGCATTTCACGGTTGAAAAGACTGTCCGGGATCTCGTAGTAGTAATCGTCATCAATTTGATGTACTGTGAAGAGACCGGTGTCGGTTTTTGCTTTTTTGGTGATCACCTTGTCGTAGGCTTTGATCCCGTTTTTATCTTTTTCTGAAGAGTCTTTAGCGGCTGCCGTTTTCTTGTCCTTTTCAGGTTGAAATACGGCACAACTTGTTATTGAGAAAGAGAAAAAAACAATAACCAGCCGGAACATTAATCGGTTGTTCATTAAGTAGAATTAATTAGTTAAGAATTGCCCAATTTATAAAAACAGATCCCGGATCGTCTAACCCAAATGCTGTTAAAATAAAATGGAGGTGCATTTTGCTGATACTTGGACAGGAGAGGGAGTAAAAGGTTTAAAATGAAATTAAAGAGACTGAAAATCATGATAAAGATCATAAAAACAAACTGCTAATAATATCTTAAATAGTTGTGCTTTCCCTTAACTTTGGGGAAGATGAGAACTCCCTTAATTCTTGTTTTTTTATTCATTTCCGGAAATGCTTTTTCCCAATTGGGGTTTTGCCCGGGAAGTAAAGGGGATCCTATTTTTCATGAGACTTTTGGAACAGGAATAGGCACCGGAGCTCCATTGCCTGCAGGAGTTACTACCTACACCTATGTTACGGGCGACCCGAATGACGGGCAGTATACTATATCCAGTAGGATAGGGCAAAATAATGGAACCTGGCATCCTGTCTTTCCGGCAAGCACAATTTCTAATGGCAAAGCTCTTGTTGTAAATGCGAATGAAAATACCTCCGGTATGTTCTACGAAACAGAGATATCCGGTCTTTGTGAAGCCACCACTTACGAATTCTCCGCTTTTTTAATAAATGTATATGACGCCGCAAGCGTAGATGTTTGCCCGGGTACCGGAATTCCTATCAATGTGCGTTTTGAGATCTGGGATGAGACCGATTCTTTTAAGCTTGCAAGCGGAAGCACAGGAGATATTGATGGGACTACTTCTCCAAAATGGGAGCAGTACGGCCTTATCTTTAAATCTCAGGCAGGACAATCTAACGTTATCCTGCGAATGTTCAATAATGGGGTTGGAGGTTGTGGAAATGACCTTGCAATTGACGATATTATTTTCAGGTCCTGCGGCGACCTGACCGAGGTAAGTTCTCCCAATCTTTCTGAAACTTTTCTTGAAGTTTGCGAACCTGATGCTCCTGTCACCGTTGAGCTTACCGCAACTCCAGATAATACAGTATATACCAGCCACGCTTTCCAGTGGCAGGAAAGTGCAGATGAGGTGAACTGGCAGGATATTGCGGGGGAAACAGGAATGAACTTTTCTTCCTCTCCCATTAGTTCGACCCGGTTCTTTAGAGTGAAAGTGGCTGAAGATGCAGTGAATCTGGTTACTAATCTCTGCAGTTCTGTTTCTGAATCTTTTGCAGTATTTGTAGTGGAAACACCTGAAGCTCCGGTGAGTTTGGGAGATCAGGATGCTTGTGAAGGGGATCCTGTCCCATCGCTTGAGGTGGTAGTGGAGAGTGACGAATCGGTTAGGTGGTATGATAGTGCCACAGGCGGGGTGGAAGTGGCATCGGGAAGCGCTTTTGTTCCTCCTGCTGAAGGAACGTATTATGCCGAAGCTAAAAAGACGGGGTTTAACTGTAATCCCGGCCTGCGAACTCCGGTTAAACTGAGAATCTTTTCAAAACCCCAGGTTGTCGATGAAGAGAGGCAGCTTTGTCCGGGAGATGAAATACAACTTGATGCAGGGGTGGGTAATTACACATATCAATGGAATAACGGAGCCACAACCCAAAAAATCTCAGTGGATCAGCCCCAGAATTATTCAGTCATAATTACCAATTCCAATGGTTGTAGTTCAACAAAGCGATTTGAAGTAAATGCAGTAGACGTTGCAGGTATTGGCAAAATAACTTCCGAAGGAACTTCTGTTATTATTGAACCGGCAAATGCAGGAGAGTTCCAGTATTCCCTGGACGGTAACAATTTCCAGGAATCTAATATTTTCCAAAATATTTCCGGCGGAGTTTACACTGCTTATATACGGGATCTTGAAGGCTGCAACACAGTTTCTGAAGAATTCCCTCATATTGTGATGCCCCAATTTATTACTCCCAATAATGACGGAATCAATGACAGGTTTGAATTGAAAGGGATCGAATATTTCAGCAGTTCAGAGATAAGAATTTTTAACCGCTATGGAAAATTACTGGCTTCCGGAAAGGGAGAAGGTTTTTCCTGGGATGGAACCTTTAGCGGAAAAGATCTGCCCTCAGATGATTACTGGTTTCACCTTTCAATAGAAGGTTTTGAACCTGTTAAGGGACATTTTACTTTAAAACGTTAGGATGCGCCAAAACAAAAAAAATATCTTTAAAGAATCCCCTTTTTGGATAATGATCCTCATATTTTTTTTGGAAGTAAGTGCTGTAACTGCCCAGGAGATTATTCCGACCTATTCAGATTACCTCACAGATAATTTATTTCTTCTTCATCCTTCCCTGGCAGGAGCGGCGGGAAGAAATCAATTGCGAATAACTGCAAGGCAGCAATGGTTTGATGTAGATGACGCACCCGGCATGCAAACCCTTACTATCAATGGGAGACTTGGAAACAAAGAAGGGATAGGAGCTATAATATTTAATGACCGTAATGGCAATTTTTCAAAATCGGGAGTCTATGGAACCTTTGCTTATCATTTGAGGCTGCCTTCGGGAGACCAGGAACTGCACAGGTTGAGTTTTGGGTTAAGTGCAGGAGTACTTCAGCACCGGTTGGATCAAAGTGGCTTCACTCAGCCAGATCCTTTACTGGGGCAGGAAAAGACTTCTGTGGCTTACGCCAATATGGACGTGGGAATGTCCTATTTTAATAAGGAACTTTATGTTCATTTTGCCGCTAAAAATCTGTTGCCGGTTAACAGAGAACTATTTAATTCTGAAAATATCGCTGTGAATCAAAGGAAGTATTTTTTGACGGCCGGTTATATTTTTTCTCCTTCTTACGACTGGTTTTTGGAACCTTCTACTATGCTGCAACTGGCTGAAGATACAGGTGAAAAAGCAATTGATGCAAACCTCAAAGGCTACAGGAATTTTGATTTTGGCCAGATATGGGCAGGATTATCTTACCGGCAGGGACTTGACAAAGTAGAAGAGAATAATGAAAACCTGAGATATGTCACTCCTTTTGCCGGCGTGGAGTATCGCAGTTTTCTTATTGGATACACCTATTCACAGCAGTTTAATGATGTGGTATTAAGCAACAGCGGGTTTCACCAGATCACTTTGGGTTATAATTTTGGTGCCGCACGTAAACGCTACCATTGCGGCTGCCCTGCCATAAATTAAAAAAGGAACCCGAAGGTTCCTTTTACTTATAGTGTCAAAAAGGGTATTTTAAAACCACTTTTCTACCTCGTCCAGCTGCAGGGCAGCAATAGGTAGTTTATTCTTTTTTCGCAGACCGTTAAGTTTTTGATGAACCTGGGTAGGTTTATTGTCCTGTAATTTTGAAACCGTTCCAAATTCATGCATCACGGTGTCTACCCATTCCTGAGGCACTCCTAATTTAATAAAATCTTCAGGCTTTGGAGTGGCAGCTTTCTTCTCTGGCTTCATTTGCGGGAAGAAAAGTACTTCCTGTATGGATTGCTTGTTGGTGAGGAACATGATCAACCTGTCCATCCCAATACCAAGGCCCGATGATGGCGGCATTCCGTATTCCAGGGCACGCAAGAAGTCATTGTCAATAAACATTGCCTCATCATCCCCTTTTTCAGACAGCGTTAGTTGCTCCTCAAAGCGGTTTCGCTGGTCGATAGGATCGTTAAGCTCAGAATAAGCATTGGCGATCTCTTTACCGCAAACCATTAGTTCAAATCTTTCGGTTAATTCAGGGTTTTCGCGGTGCTCTTTACAAAGCGGGCTCATCTCTTTCGGATAATCTGTAATAAATGTTGGCTGAATAAAGTTGCCTTCACATTTCTCACCAAAGATCTCATCGATAAGCTTTCCTTTACCCATGGTTTCATCTACTTCGATACCCATGCCTTTGGCAGCCTCAAAAAGTTCTTTTTCAGACTTTCCGGTGATATCGAAATCGGTGAATTTTTTAATGGCATCGGTCATCGTGATTCGTGCATACGGAGCTTTAAAGTCCACCTGATGCTTTCCGAAGGTAGCCTCTGTAGTGCCATTTACGGCAATTGCACAATGCTCCAGCAAATTCTCTGTAAACTCCATCATCCAATTGTAGTCTTTGTAGGCTACATAGATCTCCATGGCAGTGAACTCGGGATTGTGCGTACGATCCATACCTTCATTACGGAAGTTCTTTGAGAATTCATATACTCCGTCGAAACCACCTACAATAAGACGTTTTAGGTAGAGTTCGTTTGCGATCCTTAGGTAAAGTGGAATATCCAGCGCATTGTGATGCGTGATAAACGGCCTTGCAGCTGCTCCCCCCGGAATGGATTGTAAAATGGGCGTTTCAACTTCAAAGTAGCCTTTGTCGTTAAAAAAGTTACGCATCGCGTTGAACAGCTTCGTTCTTTTTACGAAGATCTCTTTTACCTTTGGGTTTACAGCAAGATCGGCATAACGCTGGCGGTAACGTAATTCAGGATCATTGAATTCATCAAAAATGTGACCTTCCTTATCGGTCTTTGGAAGCGGAAGAGGTTTTAAAGACTTGCTTAATAGGGTGAAATTCTTAACCATTACGGTCTTTTCTCCTACTTGCGTCTTGAAAAGTTCTCCTTCAATTCCTATAAAATCTCCTATATCGAGGAGTTTTTTGTAAATATCGTTGTACTTGCTTTTATCATCCCCGGTACAGATCTCATCCCGGTTGAAATACACCTGAATCCTTCCGGTGGAATCCTGAATTTCAGCAAATGAAGCTTTTCCCTGGATCCTTCTCGACATTAACCTGCCGGCGATTACCACCTTCTTGTTTTCTTCAAATTCAGCTTTAATTTCCGAAGTAGTGTGGTCAACGGGATAAAGAGCTGCGGGATAAGGATCAATATTTAATTTTCGCAGAGAGTCAAGTTTCTCACGACGAATGATTTCCTGTTCAGATAAATGCATGTTTTTAATTTCAAATTTCGACTGGCAAAGATACAGACTAATGGGCTACCAATCAATTGTTTTTTGGGGGAGAAGCCGTTTACAGGTTGCGGTAAATTTTGATATCTTTGTAATACTTATGAGTCTTTGGAGAGTAATATTATCAATTCTTTTTCCACCGCTGGCTGTAATGGACAGAGGCTGTGGGTCTATTTTAATTGTTTTGATCCTTACCCTTCTGGGATGGATTCCCGGTGTGATCGCAGCTTTGATCATTTTGAATAACAAGAAGTAATACTAGTCTCACTTCTCGAGCTCATATCTCAATTCTAAACATACGATTTGAATAAGAACATAAATTTTCAGGAATTAGGACTGCGGGATTACAAAGAAATTTGGGAATACCAGGAACAGCTTTTTAAGGAGATCCTCGATCAAAAAATTTCCAATCGCAGGGAAGGAACTTTAGAAGCTACAAAAAACCACCTTCTCTTTGTAGAGCATCCCCATGTTTATACCCTCGGAAAAAGCGGAGATATTTCCCATCTTTTGATCGATGAGGAACAATTAAAGCAAAAAAATGCCACTTTTTACAAGATCAACAGGGGAGGGGATATTACTTATCACGGCCCCGGACAAATAGTGGGATACCCTATACTTGACCTTGAGAATTTCTTTTCAGATATTCATAAATATCTCAGGCTTTTAGAAGAAACTATAATTCTCACTCTAGAGGAATACGGAGTTAAAGCCGGCCGCAGTAAAGGGGAAACAGGGGTGTGGTTGGATGCCGAAACTCCTTTTGCCAGGAAAATATGTGCGATGGGCGTTCGTGCCAGCCGATGGGTAACCATGCACGGTTTTGCATTTAATGTGAATGCAGATCTTGGCTATTTCGACAATATTGTTCCCTGCGGAATAAAAGGTAAAGCGGTTACTTCATTAAATGTGGAGCTTGGAGTCAAAGAAGTTCCTGTGGACGAGGTGAAACAAAAACTAAAGAAGCACTTTTCTGCCCTTTTTGAAGCGGAACTGGTTTAAGGTTCAAAGTTTAAAGTTTGAGGTTCATGGTTTAAGGTTTCAATAGCCACGGATTCACAGATGTAATTTAACTGTTTACTGACGCACTGATCACTCCTTTCACTGCACTTCATAAAGCAGCACTTCATCCTCTTCTCCCTGCACTACGAGTTCTAAAGCTGCGTCACCATCGGCATTATTGAGGTCTATTAATGAATTTCCGTAAACCGGGAAGCCATTCAGTAACGTGGCATTGCTGTCAAAAACATACACCTTTTTCGCCTGCAGGTCGGTCACCGATACATAGATCTTATTGTTGATATAGAAGATTTGCGGCGCACTGTAAAGTCCAAAATCGAGAGTGACCGAGTTTCCTTTAATAGTCAGCTCATTTTCTGAAAGCATCACCAAAGTTTTTGCGGTGGCGGTGATGCGGGTGTTCTCGGCAAGACCTAGATCTTCCTTTTTAATGCTGCCTCTTTCATTGATTTTGATGATCTGTCCCGAGGTATTCGATGAAACGAAATTGCCGTCGTACTCATACCAGTCGTTTTCGGAAAAGTCAAGGTTTTCTTTTACAGGGACCCTGGTTTTTCCGGTGCGGCTTAGAATATTCAATTTCCCGGAAGTTTCGGGAATCACGATGTAATCCTTGCGTCCAATCCTAATGTGCTTTGGAGTCTGAGTGATATTTGATCCCGCTTTTGAAAATTGGAAACCTTTCACACTTCTGCCTTTTCGATCGTACATGAAAACCTCTTTTCCCTGTACGATCAGGAATCTGTAATCCCTTTTGTTGTCATAGTCAAAAACGGCAAGCGGCTGCGTGATTTCATCTCTAAACTTCAATGGGAATGGTTTTACAGTATTGCCATCTCGGTCAATCACATGCAGCGCATTTTTGGTGGCGAAGGCGAGTTGATATCTTCCATTCTTTAGAATATCTACCGTCTGGACGTCCCTAAAATGCGGGAGTCCATCTCCTTTTTCCAATGGATCTTACCTTCGGGAGAGATCAGGTAAAGCGTATTTTGAACATCCTGAACAACTATATCCATGCCGTTAGTGCGGTGATTTTTGAAGAAAACCGGGGGAGAGTTCAAAGCAGCTCCCAGTTTAATTGCGGCAGCCCGGGAAGTTGGTTTTTCAGTCTTTAAGGCTGCGCTTTTAGCAAGGATACTGTGCAGGTGCGCAAAATTATCCTGATAGATATATTGAATTGCCGCAATAGGAAAGTTTGTATAGTCCAGTCCATTCGATGTGTCTTCATCGATTGCCTGGTTGTTCCTCACTATCAAAAGGGATGATTCTGAACTTAGATTTTCTGAAGAAGCCTTATAAGCTTCAGAATTTGCCAAAACCAGTTCATCCTGAACGGCTGTCATCACCTCTTTTAATGCTTCGGAAGTTTTCGCGAACAAAATATAACTGTCCAAAAAGGTGAAAAAATGAAGCTCTTCCGGATTCAGCAGTGGCTGAAGCATTTTTTGAAAAGCATTGGAGTTGGGATATTCATAAACTGGTATTCCGCGGAATTCTTCTGTTGGCTTAAGCTCAAAACTTAAAGAATTTCGGGCACTTTCGGGTTCATTAGCATGAACAGCAAATACAAAACCTTCAGAAAGCTGAATTATTCCTGCTTCACTGGCTGTTTCGAGAAGGGAAAGTTCATCAGAAAAAGGTTCAGTTTTACTACCTCTCAAAAAGGTCAAATTATTATTTAGTTTTTTAAAATTTTTAAAAGAGATCGAGGTGAACCCTTTGCTGTTTACAGGAGTGATATTTGCAAGATTATTTTTGGCAGTTCCTGCTTCTTTAAATACGTTTATTAGTCGGGGAATGGAATCTGAGGCAACTGTGATACCATTAAGGCTAATGTCGGTTTGTGAAATGTCTGTATCCAGGACAGTCCATTTGCTGAAGTTCGAAAATCTGACAGGGAAGATGTCTTTAAGAAAGAAAGGCGCTTTTTCAGAATTGAAAAACAGAGAAGTTTTTTTAGGGGAAGCAGCTTTAAATGCGGTTTCAAGATCTGGGTCCCAACTGTGGCTGCCTTTAGAAGCCTCTTTTAGCAACTGTAGCGAGCTACTTAACAGGCTAACGCTGTCTATACGTGTCGAATAAGCGATGTTGTCTTCGAGGGTATATTTTTTTATTTCAAGATCGTCGGAATTTATGGTCTCTACCTGCCGGTTGGGTATGGAGTCCAGGTTCAATGGTTTTAGCTCATCCTCACTAATGAAAAGGAAGTCGAAAGATTCTTCTCCTTTGGGATTGAGAATAAGAAGAGCTTCTTTTTTGTGTGGAAAAAATTTTAATATTTCAAGCCTCTGCTCCATATCCTTATAAAAGGAATGGTTGGAATTTAGCTTTAGAAAATCATTATTCTGAAGATTGCTGAAGAACAGATCGGGATTTTGCATTTGAAGGATGACCGCTGGCTCCTTTGGTAAAAAATCTGTAAGTGCATTTGCAGTAGGGCGATCATCGGCACAAGAAATTAAAAGTGAGATGAGGCAAATTGCTATTATCTTCTTCATGGGAAGGTTTAAGTGAAAAATTTTTAAAGGGAAAGCTCCAATTGTTCCGGGAGGAGTTTAAAGCTTTTACGATGGTATTTTGTTACTCCATATTTCTTTATGGCTTCGCGATGTTCTACAGTAGGGTAACCTTTATTCTGTTTCCAGTTGTACATTGGATATTCCTCGTGGATCTTGATCATGAATTCATCCCTGTATGTCTTTGCCAGGATTGAGGCGGCCGCAATGCTCAAAAATTTCCCATCTCCTTTAATTATACATTCGTGCGGCACTTCACGATAGGTTTTAAATCTATTGCCATCAACAATAATAAATTCGGGAACAGGATCAAGATTGTCGATACATTTATGCATCGCCAGAATGGAAGCATTTAAAATATTGATCTCATCGATCTCCTCCATATATATGTGTTGCACCGAATAACATACAGCCTTCTCCTTGATTATTCCCTGGAGTTTACTTCTTGAAATAGAGTTGAGCTGCTTTGAGTCATTGATAAGTTTGTTTCGAAACCTTGCGGGCAGGATCACTGCCGCTGCTGTAACAGGTCCTGCCAGGCAGCCTCTCCCGGCTTCGTCTGTGCCGCACTCCAATGGTAATTTTGAGAAACTTTTTGCTAACATGTTGTTAAGTTGCTGTAGGGTAATACTTTAATTAGGATGTGGAAAATATTTCCGGCAATACAAAAATAGGAAATAAGTGCAGTCCCAAAAATAAGGGGTGGAGAAAAGGTTGTTTAAAATTATACACTTTAAAATTTATTGTTTTATTCCTTTAAAAATTCAGCAATTTAGGTAGTTCTGGTAGTATCCGGGTCTCTTTTCTATCAAAATGGTTGTGAACAATCTTGGCAATCAATAAACTTGTTAAATCTTTAACAAGTAAGTTTGTGTCATTGTCTTGTTTTATTAAGATTTTATTACCATTTTTGGCACTGGCTAATTCAAATAATTCATAAAATGAAAAGAAAATTAAGTGGAATTCTAACACTCTTGTTAGTGTTAGTTGTGCAAATTGCCTTTGCACAAGAATCAAAAACAATTACCGGGACGGTTACCGGGCCCTCGGGCACTCCTCTTCCAGGAGTGAATGTTATTGTCAAAAATAGCACACGGGGAACTCAAACCGATTTTGACGGCTTTTACAGCATTGTGGTTAATGATGGAGAAATACTTAGGTTTTCCTATTTAGGCTTTGAAGATGCAGAGCATTTAATTGATGAAAATACCATAACTAGAATTGATGTGCAATTAACAGAAGATGCATCTGAACTTGAAGAGGTTGTGGTGGTTGCATACGGAACCCAGAAAAGGGGTGCCATTGTGGGATCTGTATCTTCAGTTACGGCAGAATCGATTGAGGATGTGCCAATCGCTTCTTTTGATCAAGTATTGAAAGGACAGGCTCCTGGTCTTCACGTTATTTCTGGATCTGGACAACCTGGAAGCGCTGCTAAGGTGCGTATTCGTGGTACCCACTCCATAAACGGGGGTAGTGCACCTCTTTATATTTTGGATGGAGTGCCAATTACTGAGTCCGATTTTGCAACGTTAAACCCTAATGATTTTGAAAGCATTTCTGTTTTAAAAGATGCTGCTTCAACTTCCATTTACGGGTCGCGTGGATCTTCAGGGGTTATTGTTATTACTACTAAGAGTGGTAATTACGAAACTCCGACCTCAATCCGATACACTACCCAGTTTGGTTTGTCTGAAATAGGTCAGAAAAGATTTGAATTAATGAATGCGCCTCAAAAGATGATTTTTGAGAATATTCTTGATCCTGGAACCTGGACTGATGTTGATATTGCAACTGCTGAGACTACAGACTGGAGTGACCTTTTCTTTAGAACAGGAATTACAAAAACTCATAACTTAGCAATAAGTGGAGGTGGAGAAAAAACCAGATTTTATACCTCTGGTGCTTATTATGATCAGGAAGGTATTGGGTTAAGATCGAACCTTCAGAGGTTTACATATAGGATCAACGTTGATCATAAAGCTTCAGATCGAGTTACCATTGGTGGTAATATGCAAATGGGTTACTCTAAATCAAACTTCATTAGTTCTGAAGGTGCCATTAACTTAAATAACCCTTTTGCGGCTGCATATCTTTCGCTTCCTTATACTCCTGCTTATCGTGAGGATGGATACTATAATGTAGGTCCTGGTTTGGTTGGGGGTAACGCACTTGAGAATCTTAACCGTAATATCGAGTAAAGAGTCTAATTTAAAATTATTAGCTAATTTTAATGCTGATGTTGAGGTAGTTAAAAATGTTACTGCAGGTGTGCAATTAGGTCTAGATTATATTGGGAGGACTACTGAGTCTGCCTTAGGACCTGAAACCTATATTGGTCAAAACAGTGGGCAATTAGGAGATCTTGGAAGATATAGTTATGGAACTAATTATGAAGCGAACATAAATGTTGTGTCATCTCTTCGATATGACAATCAATTCTCTGAATTACATGGTTTATCTGTTGGATTATTTACAGAATACTATAAGTATCACTTCCAAAGTGGCTCATATTCCGGTTTTGGAATTAATCCAAAATTGGTGGGGTATGCTACAGGTGTAACTCCAGGAAATGCGACTAATGGCTTTATACCTACTGTTGGTGGTGGTGTGGCTGAATTGGGTCTTTTCTCATATTTTGGAAATGTAAAATATAATTATGCCGAAAAGTATTACCTTGATTTAACTGCAAGAAGAGATGCTTCTTCAAGATTCTCTGATGCTAATAAATGGGGAACATTTTGGGCTGTAGGTGCTTCATGGAATATATCTAAAGAGGTATTTATGGAAGATGTAGAATGGGTGAATGACTTAAAATTGAGAGGTAGTTACGGTACTACAGGTAACCAGGAAGGAATTGGAGCATTTCAGGATGAAGGGCTTTATTCAACCACTTCATATAATGGAATACCCGGAATTATTGTTTCTACTATAGGTAACGATCAATTGAAATGGGAGGAATCTGCAAAACTTGATATTGGTTTGGATTTTGATCTTTTCAACGGTAGATTAGTTGGTGCTGTAGATTACTACGTGGAAAATATCAGCGATCTCTTTATTAACCAGTCTCTTTCGGCCTCATCAGGTTTCGCTTCAATCGATGCCAATGCAGGAGAAATGAGAAACAGAGGATGGGATGGGTTCCTGAGAGGACATATTTTACGTACTCCAGACTACGGATTTAGCCTACATGGTAATTTCAACTACAACGAAAATGAAATCGTAGATCTTGGACAGGAATCAGAATACGAATTGGGAACATCGATTATTAGAGAAGGTCTTCCATTTGGATCTCACTATATAGTTGGATGGGCTGGGGTGAATCCTGCTACAGGAGCGCCTTTGTACTATGATGGAGATGGAAACATTACATCTGTTTACAGTGAAGAAAACAGTACAGCTCAATGGGGAAGTTATGAGCCAGTTTGGACAGGTGGTTTTGGAGGAGAAGCAAGGTATAAAGGCTTTAGTGTTTCTGCACTCTTTACATTTGCAGAGGATTACTTCAGGTTTAACAACCAGTCCTTTTTCCAGGAAAACATTAACTTTAATGCTTACAACTTATCCACTGAGATGCTAACTATTTGGCAACAGCCGGGGCAGATCACCGATATTCAGGGAGCAGCTTACAACAGAGAATTTTCTTCTAAAGATATTGAAGATGCTTCCTATACCAGGTTGACAAATCTTACAGTGGCATATAATCTTCCTGCAGAATATTTAGAGAATGTTTCCTTATTTGAAGGAATAAGGATCTTTGCTCAGGGACAGAATTTATATACCTGGACTAATTTTACAGGATTTGATCCTGAAGATGACAACAACCTTGCATCATACGAATATCCTACGCCGAGAACTATCACTTTTGGTGTTGATTTAACTTTTTAATTAGAAGACTATGAAAAACATAAGATTATATTTTCTTTTTGCTTCCCTTTTGTTAGCATGGGGCTGCGAAGATGCAATAGATGTGGAACCGGCTGATGAGATTGTCGAATCCAATGCGATTACTAATGTTAGCGAGGCTGGTGAGGCCGTTATCGGGGTATATGCCACTTTAACCAAGACCAGTGCTATCTATTGGAATGCACTCTTTACTGATGAACTTGTAATTGCCGATGGAAATAATGGACAGGGAATTCAAACTCACACATGGTCTATTACTTCTGGTAATGGTGAAGCTGCAGGTATCTATGCTGGATATAGTACCACAATTAACCGAGCCAACAGAGTTTTAGCTGCAATTGAAGGCCTAAATCCTGAAACTGACGCTGATGCAGCTTTGTTAGACAGGTATAAAGGTGAACTATTAGCTATTCGGGCCTGGGCACATTTTTCTATGGCTGTTTATTTCACCCCAGATTTGGGTGATCCTGGTTCTCTTTCAGTTCCTTATGTAGATTACGTTGTAACACTTCAAACTCCTAATAGAAATACCTGGGGAGAAGTGCAGGAGGGGATAAATGCAGATTTGGATGCTGCCGAAAGTTTGATCCCTAATTCATATGACGAAGTGTATTTTTTCACTGTTGATGCCATAACTGCTCTTAGGTCTAGATTTGCATTGTATACAGGAGATTATGACGCAGCAATTACGTATTCAACGGAACTTATTGATAAATATTCTCTACCTTCTATTGAAGAATATCCTTTGATCTGGACAGATGAAATAATTGAGGGACAAATCCTTAAATTGGCAAGAGTAACTGGAGATGGTGCTATAGGGCAATTATTTAACCCAAGCCCTGCATTGACTTATTTTAACCCTTCTGAAAAGATATTGGAAGCTTATCAGGAAGATGATATTCGTGAAGATGTTTATTTCGATGACAGAAATCGTATTATGAAATATCCGGGTACAGTAGCTGAGATAGGTTTAAATGATATAAAAGTTTTTAGAGTATCAGAACAGTATTTAATTAGAGCTGAGGCTTACTTACGAAAAAGTTCTCCAAATGTGGAGGCGGCCGAAGCTGACTATAATGCTTTGAGAACTAAACGTATTGTGGATTATTCAAATGTTAATTTCACGACTGCCGGTGCTGCTACCTCGCTTGTTATGGAAGAAAGATTCCGTGAGTTAGCTTACGAAGGACACAGGTTCCTTGATCTAAAAAGAACAGATTCCCCTGTTGACCGTCTTGCAGTAGATTGTGAAGATTTAGCTGCAGATGCATGTTTCCTTGAAGCATCAAGTAATTTGTGGGCACTTCCTATTCCTCAAAGTGAAATCTTTGTGAATGATGAAATGGTACAAAACCCAGGCTATTAATTAAAAGAAATTAAAAATGAAAAAAACATCAATATTCTCTTTCTTGGCAGCGGCACTTTTTTTAGTGTCCTGCCAGGATGTAGAAACACCAGATTTAGGTGTTGACGAACAATGGTTGCAATTTGGGGAAGGATCTTATGAAGTTGCAGAAAATGCACCCCAGCCGTTAGTTGTAACAATATATTATGCTGCAGAAAACAATCCAAATGGGGTTTCGGTAGATTACACAGTTACTTCTTCAAATCCTGACCGATACGAGTTAGCTTCTCAAACGGGTACGGTAGAAATTCCGGCGGGTGAATTTTCAGCAGACATCCTAATTGATCCTGTAGATAACTTCACTTCAGACGGTGATGCAGAAGTTTTACTGGAATTATCTTCCGATTCAGACATTCCCGTTGGAATCGCAGGTGAAGGTATGTTTAACCAATCAACCACAGTAACTATTATAGATGATGACTGTCCAGTGGATATTGAATCATTTGTGGGTACTTACGCAGTTACTGAGGAATTTACCTCTGGTACAAATGCAGGACTAACTCTTGCTGGCGCGTTTGGAGAAACATACCAAATTGAAGTCTCTTTAGCTCCTGGTGATGAGACTGGAACCCAACTATTGTTATCTAACAGTGAGGGGGCCAACCAATATTTTGAACCTGGTACTGTTATAACTTTAAAAACCTGTAGCAAAACTTTCAGTTTTAATAACGGCAATCCTGACATAGCTGCCGGTTTTGGTACGCTGAGTGTTACTGGTACATCTTATGATGAGGAAGCAAAAGCAATAACTGCAAGTGGACCTTTAGGTAACTATGGACCTTATCAATTTCTATTGACAAAAGTTGAAAGTAATTAAATTTCAAAAAAAATGACAAAATTTTTAAAAATACTATTTATAGGTTTTGCTGTAGTGACTACAGCATGTAGTGAGCTTCCCGAATATGAGTTGCCCTACGAACTTTCGCCTGTAACCGGTCTTAGCGTTGAGACGGATGTTAATGCTGCAAATGCAATTTGTCCAGGACCAACAGCGACATTTACAGTAGATTCTGAATCAACGGTTTACTATATGGTACAACCTGAGGCAGACGAAGCACTGACATCTGATGACGTTTTTGACGAAGGTGATGCAGTGTCTTTTGAAACTGCTGGGTCAAAAGAGGTGGAATTCTCTGGACTGGAGATGGGTGAATCATATACTTTATATGCTGTTACGGTTAATATCGACGGCATTAGGACGGAAGCTGTTACTTCTACATCTTTCACTATGCCTTCTTTTACAGAAGTTGTTGATTCAAGTTTAGCTACTACTGACTATGTTGGAACTGTATCTTATAACGGCAGCCCCTTTGTTCAGTACGATGTAACACTTAGCAATGACGGAAGTTATGTTTTTACTGCAGAATCTCTTTGGGGTGATGCAATCGCCGGTTTAACTCAAGTTGAGGATTACATTGGGATGTTTCAGTATCCTGGAACTATCACCTTAGCTGAGGACTTTTCTTTACTTGTAGAGAGTGAAGCATCTTATGCTCTTGGAGGCGAAGGTACATATGATCCATGTACTGGTATCTTCTCATATAGCCTGGATACATCATTATTTGATGATCCTGATACTGAAGAGGTGGAGCCTTTAACAGTAACCGTGGAACTTGCTCCTGCTGAGGCTGAGGAAGCTGCGGCTGAATAAAAAGATTAAATAATATTAAAAGCCGCCCCAACCGGGGCGGCTTTTTTTTTACTTATACAGAGCCTTTAGTTGCAGTTCTTGCTCAAACCTTTATCTGAATAGAATTCATCCACTCAACATTGGGAAATTAAGTCTCTTTCAGGAGATAAGAGACGCTTCTATACCTTGATTTCCTCTTATAACCGGAAAAACATTTTAATTAAGAGCGCTTTTTCAGAAGAATTGACTGTTTATTCAGCTTGAATAGTTATACAAAAAGGCGATGGTTATTCGCTAAAGGTATTACTTCCCTGTGATTGCTTTGGAAAATAAACTTAGTCGTCTGTAAGCCGTTATACAATAGTAGGTAAAGCAAGGGGGCTGATAATTTAATATATGGCTATGGGTCCAGGGTTGTAATTTACTCTTGAACCGCGGGGTTTAGTACAAACTTTGAAACTGCTGCTTATATCCTGTACAAAGACTCAAAATCCAATTTTTTAATAATGTAAAATATAGGATGAAAAAAGCCCGGACCAAACCGGGCTTAAATATTCAAAATGGAGAGATACTTATTGAAAGTACCAGTTTCCTGATTTTTGGATCAATTCCCTCCATGCATCCTCGTCATAAAAATACCATCTGTCGTGCATTCTAAAGACATTCACACCATCAATTAGGTAGTAGTTGCCATTTCTGTAAGTTGGTTCATAGGCAGGTGCATTTTCAGAATACATTTTGGATATCCCAACCACATCTCCGTCAGATAAGCGAGACCTATTTACATTATATAAACTTCCATCTTTTTTAACAATTGTAGGGCTACCATTTTTAGAAAAATCGTGGGTGCCATACAACATGATCGATTCGAAGTCGAGCATCTCGGTAAACTCAGCTCCATCCATTTTACGATCGCCATACGTGGAGAAATTATGCTCTTTTCCGCCTTCAACATTTTCATATAAAATAGTAATATAGTAGTCTCTATCCATTCTGCTCTGTTCGTGCCAAAGGCCTACAGCATGTCCTATTTCATGTATGGTACTACCTGTTGAGCATCCTCGGGCCAATGTAATTTCCTGTCTTCCTCCTTGCATGCCTACGAAAGAGGAGCAACCGTTTCCAGCTTCAAAATAAATGTAATTTTTTTGGAAAGTTCTCTCTACGAATTTGAGATTAGTTCTGGCCTCCCAATGTGCAATTGCTTCAAAGACCCTTTCCTGGTCTGGAAGTTCTGGGTCAACAGCATAATACACGGTGCTGTTCGTCCATCTCATCAAAGTTCTTCCTACACTTTTTGTATTCGCAGGAGCCTCTTCGTTTTTTTCGTAAATAAGTTTTTGTTCTTCCAAAGAGATATATTCCTTTGGTAAACGAATATCTCCTTCAAAAATATAATCCTCTCCATGGTAAATTTCTACAGGTAATTTTGTTCCACCATAATAAACCTCTGCAAGTTGTCCTGGAAAGGGATAGGCTTCAATTGCACCATCATAGTCATTATTAGCAATAGCAGGAGTTATACCGGATTCTTTCTCCATAACTTCTTCGCTACATGAAATAAACAACATTAAAAAGGGTAATAATAATATAACTTTTTTCATACTATTCATTTTATTTCCTTGAGATGTTAGTTCTACAGGGAATCTTGATTATTAATATTTTCTGGATTAGAAGCAAGTGTTCGTCTGCAATTGTATGTAAAATGGAAATGAAACCTGGTGGTCAATTTTAATTATATCAGCCGATTCATCAGCCGTGTCGGGAGTTTCGATATTGTTTTCCGCTTTACATATTGCCCCAGATCCGTCTGGCGATTCAGAAATTCTTAAAACATAATCATTTAGAACCATGTCGTTAATGTAAATAACGGGATTTCCATTTTCAATAAAAACAGTGACTGTACCATATGGGTCATCTGTCACTCCCAGGGGATACATAAATCTTGGATCTGCAAGATTTCCTTGCTTAATAATTTTCAACCAGTTATTTGTTCCTTCAAGGTAGGCTACTTCGCATCCTTCATCAACAGATTCCATTTCGCATGTCTGTTCTTCCGGAATTTCTTCTTCTGGAGAATCTTTACTACATGATGAATTGAAAATGGCCAAAATAAGAAGTCCTAAAAAAAATTTTCGCATTAGATAAGTGTTTTTCCATGCAATAATAAGAAAGAACCGTGCCATTAACTAAATATTGGGAAATAATCGTAGCTGAGAACACCAATTGAAAATAGCCCCAACATTAAATTAGCCTTTTAATTCCTTTTTATCTAAATCGGGAGGAGATTCTGGATCTTTTTCATGAGATATTTTTCAATTATCATACTTTTGTTCCATTGATCATTCCTATGAAGAAAAAGCAACTCTTATTTCTCTATTTATTGTTAATCCCTATATGGGGTATTGCTCAGGAAAGGAAACTTACTCGTTCAGGGGCAACTGGTAACGAGCGTGAGATGGATGCCGGAGAGCAGGGTCCGGAAGTTGAAAGAGCCCCTATTGAACTATATAAGATCATTTCCGTAGAGAATGATACGACTGTAGTTGATACTACCCTTAGCATTTCTAAAGATTACAGGTTCAACTACCTCAGGAAAGACAACTTCGGGTTGTTAGCTTTTTCCAACGTGGGTAGATCCTATAACAGGCTTACTTATGATTTTCTCGATGAGCGTTTTGTTATGCCTCAATTTGGTGCAAGGGCAAGACATTATAACTTCATGGAGGTAGAGGATATTTATTACTATAATGTTCCTACGCCGTTTACCGAATTATTTTTTAAAACTGTTTTTGAACAGGGACCGGTGGTAGATGCCCTTTTTACGGTAAATACCTCTCCAAATTTGAATTTTTCGGTGGCCTACAAAGGTCTTCGTTCCCTGGGACGGTATAAGCATTTACTTACCAGTACAGGGAATTTTCGTACTACCTTAAGTTATAATTCTCCTAACGAAAGATATAGACTGCAAACGCATTTTGTCTCACAGGATCTTCTCAACGAAGAGAACGGCGGACTCACAGATGCTTCTCTTGAACAATATATTGCCAAAAACCCTGAATTTGAAGATCGCTCGCGCCTGGATGTTAATTTTCAGGATGCGGAGTCCACCCTGTACGGGAAAAGATTCTTTCTGGATCATTCCTATGCATTATATAAAAGAAATGATTCCCTGGCCCAGAGAAATTTGACAATCGGCCACCGGCTGAATCATACCTATAAGAAATACCGGTTTCAGCAGGAAAATGCCAATGAAATATTTGGACCTTCCTTTGAAGAGGTGGGGGTTAAAGATGAAACCCGTCTTACATCAACTTCTAATGAGGTTTATGTCGGGTTTACAGCAGGAAACCTGGCGCAGATTGTAGCCAGGGGTAGGCATACCAATTATGATTATGGTTACAATACAGTGCTTGACCTTCAGGATGGTTTTATCACAAATCGGCTGCAGGGAAATATTATTTCAGCAGGAGGGGATTACACCGGGACCTTAGGCGGATTCCAGTTCAAAGCAAATGGAATGGTTAATTTAATTGGGGATCTTAAAGGTTACGATCTTGGTGCGCGGCTTGCTTACGTGCTTTCGCCAGATTTCTCAGTTGCCGCCACGGCCAATATTAATGATCGTGCACCTAATTACAACTTTCTTCTATACCAGAGTGACTATATAAACTATAACTGGCAAACTTCGTTTTCGAATGAAAGCAGGCAGTCTCTTGGCTTTGACTTATGGGCACCACAGCTGCTAAATGCAAACCTTGAGTTTACCACTATAAATGATATGGCTTACTTTGCTCTTGATGAAATGGGTAGTGTTCGACCTTTCCAGCATGAAGGGCAGGTAAGTTATTTTAAAGTAACGGGACAGCGGGAATTTAGTGTAGGGAAATTTGCTCTCGACAATACCGTACTTTTTCAGTCTGTACTTGACGGGGGGCAGGTGTTTAACGTGCCAGATCTTGTTACCCGGAATACCTTATATTACCGGGACCATTGGTTTCAGCGGGCGCTCTACCTTCAAACCGGTTTCACTTTAAACTACTTTACCGGGTATAACCTGAATGGGTATGATCCGGTTTTAGCTGAGTTCTATGTACAGAACGAGCAGGAATTTGATGGTTTTCCAACTGTAGATTTCTTCTTTAACGGAAAGATAAGGCAGGCCCGCATATTTTTCAAGCTGGAACATTTGAATGATCTGATCCAGGGGAACAATAATTTTTCCGCGCCTTTGTATCCTTATCGTGACTTTGGAATTAGATTTGGAATGGTCTGGAATTTCTTCATGTAGATCACTTGGGCGTTTCCCCACCTTCGCTGCCGCTTAGATGGGGCCGGGCTATTCGCTTCAATCTTTTTGTCCATGCTTCCCAAAAAGGATTTCCGCTGCTATCCCTAACGCAGCTTTTAAAAGAACTCTTCCAAAGTTTGAAACTTTGGAAGAGTTTTAATTGAAAAAAAATCACCCTCTCAAAAATGTCATTTTCAGCACCTTAGTTTTCGGGGTTTTAAAAATGTCAAAAAAACCTTAAAAAAGTTTTGCTGAAGACTTGTGGGATTGGAAATCGGTTGTATATTTGCAGCCGCTTTGAGAGGGAGTGACACGATGGGGGAGGCAGTAGCTTAGCCCAGGTGTAGCAAAGGATTGAAGCAAATAAGTTCTCTGAAAATTTTTTGAATTTTATCTTGGATTGTAAAGGAAATTGGTTTTATCTTTGCATCCGCTTTGAGAGACACAATAAGTGTTCTTTTAGAGTCGAAAAAAGTTCTTAAAAAAAGTTTTTGAAGTTAAGCAGGAAAGGTTGTAAGTTTGCATCCGCTTTTGCGACAGAATAACTTCCGAAGCGTTTGAAAAAAAATTATTTTTTTTCTTGCAGGGTTTGAAAAAGGTTGTACATTTGCAGCCGCTTTGAGACAGAGCAAAAGTTCACAAGATATATTGAAAAGAAATCCCGGTGTAGGGCAGTAACAGAAAAGGTTCAACTCCTTTTATTTCAACAAGAAACGCCTCCTGTTTACAGGAAAAGTTTCTCCCCTTATTAAGGGGAGATGTCCGGAAGGACAGAGGGGTGGAGTTCATTGACATATTGAATTGACAGCGCGTATGTTGTTTTCATTAACAACAAATGCAATAATAAGAATTAAGACTAGAAGAACGTTTTGAGCTTTGATTCTCACTTAGGTGAGATGAAGAAGAGGAATTCCTTTAGTAGTTGTTAAAGTATATAAGATTTAACGATGAAGAGTTTGATCCTGGCTCAGGATGAACGCTAGCGGCAGGCTTAACACATGCAAGTCGAGGGGCAGCACGTCTTCGGATGGTGGCGACCGGCGCACGGGTGCGTAACGCGTATACAATCTACCTTTTACAGGGGCATAGCCCGGGGAAACCCGGATTAATATCCCATGGTATGTAGGAATGGCATCATTCCTTCATTAAAGCTTTGGCGGTAAAAGATGAGTATGCGTTCTATTAGCTAGATGGTAAGGTAACGGCTTACCATGGCTACGATAGATAGGGGTCCTGAGAGGGAGATCCCCCACACTGGTACTGAGACACGGACCAGACTCCTACGGGAGGCAGCAGTGAGGAATATTGGACAATGGGCGAGAGCCTGATCCAGCCATGCCGCGTGCAGGAAGACTGCCCTATGGGTTGTAAACTGCTTTTATACGGGAAGAAACACCCCCTCGTGAGGGGGCTTGACGGTACCGTATGAATAAGGATCGGCTAACTCCGTGCCAGCAGCCGCGGTAATACGGAGGATCCAAGCGTTATCCGGAATCATTGGGTTTAAAGGGTCCGTAGGCGGGTTTGTAAGTCAGTGGTGAAAGTCTGCAGCTCAACTGTAGAACTGCCATTGATACTGCATACCTTGAGTAATTATGAAGTGGTTAGAATATGTAGTGTAGCGGTGAAATGCATAGATATTACATAGAATACCGATTGCGAAGGCAGATCACTAATAATTTACTGACGCTGATGGACGAAAGCGTAGGTAGCGAACAGGATTAGATACCCTGGTAGTCTACGCCGTAAACGATGGTTACTAGCTGTTCGGCTCGATTAAGAGCTGAGTGGCTAAGCGAAAGTGATAAGTAACCCACCTGGGGAGTACGTTCGCAAGAATGAAACTCAAAGGAATTGACGGGGGCCCGCACAAGCGGTGGAGCATGTGGTTTAATTCGATGATACGCGAGGAACCTTACCAGGGCTTAAATGTAGCTTGACAGGGGTGGAAACACCTTTTCCTTCGGGCAAGTTACAAGGTGCTGCATGGTTGTCGTCAGCTCGTGCCGTGAGGTGTCAGGTTAAGTCCTATAACGAGCGCAACCCCTGTGGTTAGTTGCCAGCGAGTAATGTCGGGAACTCTAGCCAGACTGCCGGTGCAAACCGTGAGGAAGGTGGGGATGACGTCAAATCATCACGGCCCTTACGTCCTGGGCCACACACGTGCTACAATGGTAGGGACAGAGAGCAGCCACTGGGCGACCAGGAGCGAATCTATAAACCCTATCACAGTTCGGATCGGAGTCTGCAACTCGACTCCGTGAAGCTGGAATCGCTAGTAATCGCATATCAGCCATGATGCGGTGAATACGTTCCCGGGCCTTGTACACACCGCCCGTCAAGCCATGGAAGCTGGGGGTACCTGAAGTCGGTCACCGCAAGGAGCCGCCTAGGGTAAAACTGGTAACTGGGGCTAAGTCGTAACAAGGTAGCCGTACCGGAAGGTGCGGCTGGAACACCTCCTTTCTAGAGATTTTGCCTCTTATAAGGCAAAACACAATTACGACATAAGGAGCCTTTTTACAAATGAAGTAAGAGACTTCTTTTGGTCTTAATTCACTGTCAATTTAATTAATATATAGAATTGAGAAATAAGTAGCCTAGAGTATTGAGAATAGACGTCAAGCGAATCTATACTACTCACTACTAATTACTCACTACTAATTGCAGTCTCATAGCTCAGCTGGTTAGAGCGCTACACTGATAATGTAGAGGTCGGCAGTTCGAGTCTGCCTGAGACTACTGTAAGCAAGCAAAGCTTGCGATTCAAAGTTTAAGGTTTAAAAGTTCAAAGGTTGAATCCGAAGTACGAAGTTCATTGATAGATTATTGAAAGGAAATTTTAGAAGTTGGGCAACCAGTTTACAGTACGCAGTTAAGCAGTACGCAGTACAGTGAAGACTGATTACTGAATACTGATCACTGACTACTTAAAAAACGGGGGATTAGCTCAGCTGGCTAGAGCGCCTGCCTTGCACGCAGGAGGTCATCGGTTCGACTCCGATATTCTCCACCACTGAAATGTCTAAGGTGTAAGGAATAATGTTTAATAGCATTAGACCTTAATCATTAAGCCTTAATCATTTCAAAAACGTTCATTGACATATTGGAAAATAAGAATACGAGAAACATAAAAATTTCTATAGTTTTTTAAATTATAGATAGAGCAAATTATATTTTAAAGTTTTGAGGAATTGGGAGGGAGTTATTTATAATTCCTGACTAATGACTTAGAATCTTGCAAGAGCATATTAGGTAAAAGCACATAAGCTAAATAAGGGCGTATGGGGAATGCCTAGGCTCTCAGAGGCGATGAAGGACGTGATAAGCTGCGAAAAGCTGCGGGGACTGGCACATACAGGTTGATCCGCAGATATCCGAATGGGGCAACCCAGCATGTTGAAGACATGTTATCCGCAAGGAGGCGAACCCGGAGAACTGAAACATCTAAGTACCCGGAGGAGAAGAAAACAATAGTGATTGCGCTAGTAGTGGCGAGCGAACGCGCATTAGCCCAAACCAGCAAGCTTACGGGCTTGTTGGGGTTGTAGGACCACGACATTGGTTGTGTAATGAACTAGAACGCTTTGGAAAGAGCGGCCATAGACGGTGATAGCCCGGTATAGGTAAAGATCATAAACCATAGTGGTATCCTGAGTAGTGCGGGGCACGAGAAACCCTGTATGAATTTGGCGGGACCATCCGCTAAGGCTAAATACTCCTGAGAGACCGATAGTGAACCAGTACCGTGAGGGAAAGGTGAAAAGAACCGTGAATAACGGAGTGAAATAGATCCTGAAACCATACGCTTACAAGCGGTCGGAGCCCTTTAGGGGGTGACGGCGTGCCTTTTGCATAATGAGCCTACGAGTTAACGTTGCCAGCAAGGTTAAGGGTTTAAGACCTGGAGCCGTAGCGAAAGCGAGTCTGAATAGGGCGTTTTAGTTGGTAGTGTTAGACGCGAAACCGTGTGATCTACCCTTGGGCAGGTTGAAGCTGTGGTAACACATAGTGGAGGACCGAACCCGTTGACGTTGAAAAGTCTTGGGATGACCTGAGGGTAGGGGTGAAAGGCCAATCAAACTCGGAAATAGCTCGTACTCCCCGAAATGCATTTAGGTGCAGCGATTAATTAGTTTTATAGAGGTAGAGCTACTGATTGGATGCGGGGGCTTCACCGCCTACCAATTCCTGACAAACTCCGAATGCTATAAAATGATGTTGATCAGTGAGGGCATGGGTGCTAAGGTCCATGTCCGAGAGGGAAAGAACCCAGACCATCAGCTAAGGTCCCCAAATGTATGTTAAGTTGAAAAAACGCGGTTGAACTGCTTAGACAGCTAGGATGTTGGCTTGGAAGCAGCCATTCATTTAAAGAGTGCGTAACAGCTCACTAGTCGAGCGGTTCGGCATGGATAATAATCGGGCATAAACATACTACCGAAGCTATGGATTCTATACATAAGTATAGAGTGGTAGGGGAGCATTGTAACAGCGTAGAAGGTGTATCCGCGAGGTATGCTGGAGCGGTTACAAAAGAAAATGTAGGCATAAGTAACGATAATGCGGGCGAGAAACCCGCACACCGAAAGACTAAGGTTTCCTCAGCTATGCTAATCAGCTGAGGGTTAGTCGGGGCCTAAGGCGAACCCGAAAGGGGTAGTCGATGGACAACCAGTTAATATTCTGGTACCTGCTTTGCGTTAAAAGTGACGGAGGCGAGAATTAGGTGCGCACTGACGGAATAGTGCGTTGAAGGATGTGGTAACACTCCGATAGTACACCAAAGCTACGGCGGCGGTGATAATCCTGAATATCGACTTCCAAGAAAAGCGAGCAAAAGCAGCCCGTACCGCAAACCGACACAGGTAGTTGGGATGAGAATTCTAAGGTGCTCGAGAGATTCATGGCTAAGGAACTAGGCAAAATTGACCCGTAACTTCGGGAGAAGGGTCGCCCATCCATTGGATGGGCCGCAGTGAAGAGGTCCAGGCGACTGTTTATCAAAAACACAGGGCTCTGCTAAATCGAAAGATGATGTATAGGGCCTGACACCTGCCCGGTGCTGGAAGGTTAAGAGGAGATGTTAGCTTCGGCGACGCATTGAATTGAAGCCCCAGTAAACGGCGGCCGTAACTATAACGGTCCTAAGGTAGCGAAATTCCTTGTCGGGTAAGTTCCGACCTGCACGAATGGTGCAACGATCTGGACACTGTCTCAGCCATGAGCTCGGTGAAATTGTAGTATCGGTGAAGATGCCGATTACCCGCTGTGGGACGAAAAGACCCCGTGAACCTTTACTATAGCTTAGTATTGACTTTGGACAAGTGATGTGTAGGATAGGTGGGAGACATTGAAGCGGTATCGCCAGGTATCGTGGAGTCATTGTTGAAATACCACCCTTTACTTGTTTGAAGCCTAACTTCCATTGGAAGGACAGTGCTTGGTGGGTAGTTTGACTGGGGTGGTCGCCTCCAAAAGAGTAACGGAGGCTTCTAAAGGTTCCCTCAGCACGCTTGGTAACCGTGCGTAGAGTGCAATGGCATAAGGGAGCTTGACTGAGAGACATACAGGTCGATCAGGTACGAAAGTAGAGCATAGTGATCCGGTGGTTCCGCATGGAAGGGCCATCGCTCAAAGGATAAAAGGTACTCCGGGGATAACAGGCTGATCTCCCCCAAGAGCTCACATCGACGGGGGGGTTTGGCACCTCGATGTCGGCTCGTCACATCCTGGGGCTGGAGAAGGTCCCAAGGGTTGGGCTGTTCGCCCATTAAAGTGGCACGCGAGCTGGGTTCAGAACGTCGTGAGACAGTTCGGTCTCTATCTACAGTGGGCGTTAGAAATTTGAGTGGATCTGACTCTAGTACGAGAGGACCGAGTTGGACTGACCTCTGGTGTACCAGTTGTTCCGCCAGGAGCACTGCTGGGTAGCTACGTCGGGAAGGGATAAGCGCTGAAAGCATATAAGCGCGAAACCCACCACAAGATGAGATTTCTTTAAAGGATCGTGGGAGACTACCACGTTGATAGGTCACAGGTGTAAAGGCAGTAATGTCATAGCCGAGTGATACTAATAATCCGTATAGCTTAGTGCACTTCCCGGCCTGCAAAGGCCGGGAGGAACAACCTAAAGCTTAATATACTTGCTCAAAGACATGTTCCCTCAATTTTTATTTTCCAATTATGTCAACTTATTAGGTATGACATTTAGTAAGATGATCAAAAGGCTACTGCCAACTGAATCACTGAACACTGCATACTAAAGATCTAAGGTGGTTATAGCAACGGGGCTCACCTCTTCCCTTTCCGAACAGAGAAGTTAAGCCCGTTAGCGCAGATGGTACTGCTATCTTGTGGGAGAGTATGTCGCCGCCTTTCTTTTAAACCCTTCATCATTCATTTGATGAAGGGTTTTTTTATGCCTTAAAACCACCCCGGCCTTCGGCCACCCCTCCTCAGAGAGGAGGGGAACACCTACACGAGGAGCTTAATAAGAAACTACTGCCAGCATCCCTTCCTTCCAGGGAGGGGAAGCTCCATAGCGGCCGGTGAGGGTCTGGTTTCCAAAATTTTTGTTGGTAAACCACCAACTTTCGTATCCTCATGTACCACCCCGTCTCCGCCTGCCGGCGGATCCACCCCTCCTCAGAAAGGAGGGGAGCATTATACCAGGAGACTTCCGTAGATTTTGTTGGCGCGAATTTGTAATCCTTGCCGTTCCTATACAAACATTCTGGTCCCATGCACCACCTCGACCTGCGGCCACCCCTCCTCAGAAAGGAGGGGAACACTACAAAAGGCCAATCTGGAAACGAATCTCAGCTCCCCTCCCTTGCAGGGAGGGGAAGTCCGCCAGGTGGCGGACGGGGAGGGTCAGGTTTCCTCAAAATCAAAATTCCGGGATCTCAGCACCTCCCTGGAAGGGAGGGGAACTCCCGATGTATCGGGACTGGGAGGGTCTTATTGATTCCGTTGTAGTTACTTTGTTACCCTTAAAATTTAAGCTGCCGGTAAATCTCCCTGACCTTTAGTAGGAAGTTCTGTGGCACCCATTAAGTATTCATCAACACTTCTGGCTGCTTCCCGCCCTTCAGAAATTGCCCATACAATAAGAGACTGGCCGCGTCGCATGTCCCCGGCGGTAAAAATATTTGGGACATTGGTCTGGTAGTTATCATCAGCTTTAATATTGGTTCTTTCATCTACCTGCAGACCCAACTGCTCACTTAAAGTTTTTTCAGGGCCGGTGAATCCAAGAGCTAATAGTGCCAGGTCACACGGCCATTCTTTTTCGGTACCCGGAATTTCTTGTAAACGTGGTATTCCTTCTTCTTTGATCCACTCAATTTCTACAGTTTTTAAAGCTTTTAGATTTCCTTCTTCATCAGTAACAAATTCTTTTGTAGATATGCTCCAGTTTCTTTCTACACCTTCCTCATGCGAAGAAGTTGTCTTTAAGGTAAAAGGCCAGTATGGCCAGGGACTTGCATCTGTACGTGTTTCTGATGGCATGGGCATGATCTCAAAATTGGTTACAGATTTGGCTCCGTGCCTGTTGGATGTGCCTACACAATCAGACCCTGTATCTCCGCCTCCTATCACGATCACGTGTTTATCTTTCGCATGTAACTCTGCTTTGGCGTCCGCGAGTCCGTCAACTACCTGATTGTTTCTTTTCAGGAAATCCATTGCCTGGACAACTCCTTTGTTTTCAGCACCGGCAATGGGAAGTTCTCTTTTTCTGGTTGCGCCGCCACAAAGAACGATGGCGTCAAATTCCTTCAATTTTTCAACTTCATAATTTACCCCCACATTCACATTGGTCTTGAATTCGATGCCTTCTTCTTTCAGCACTTTTAGTCGGCGATCGATAACCCGCTTCTCCATTTTGAAATCGGGAATACCATATCGCAATAAGCCCCCAATTTTTTGATCCCTTTCAAAAACAGTGACTGTATGTCCGGCCCTGTTAAGCTGCTGGGCAGCGGCCAGATCCCGCAGGACCCGATCCTACTACTGCAACTGTTTTACCTGTTCGTGTTTTTGGCGGCTTTGCTATAATCCATCCTTCTTTAAACCCTCGTTCGGGTATATATTTTTCTATAAGCTCAATGGCCACTGGAGGTTTAATAATTCCTAAAACGCACGCAGACTCACAGGGTGCAGGACAAAGTCTTCCGGTGAACTCCGGGAAATTGTTAGTGGAATGTAAAATGTCCAGCGCTTTTTTCCAGTCATTCTTATAAACCGCATTATTAAAATCGGGAATTAGATTGCCCAAGGGACAGCCACTATGACAAAAAGGTATTCCGCAGTCCATGCAGCGTGCTCCCTGTTCTTGAAGTTCTTCAGTTGACAGATCCTGAGTAAATTCTTTGTAATCCTTTACTCTTTCCGAAACCGGCTCAGTTTTTTCTTCTTTCCTGTTGTATTTTATAAATCCTTTCAATTTGTCCATTCTTACGCTGTTTTTAATTCTGTTCCTGCATTGGTCCTCTTTTCTTCTTCCAACATCTTTAGAGCCTTTTTATATTCCACCGGCATTACCTTTATAAAGTTTGAAGAATTCTTTTCCCAGTCTTTGAGGATTTCTTCTGCGAATATCACTTTGGGTAAATTTTCTGTGTTTTTCGACCAGGTTTTTTACTTCAGCCAGGTCATCTGCCGACGGTTCCTCCAGTTCGATCATTTCCATATTGAAGTTGCGATCGTCGAGTTCGTTGTCGAAGTTGTAGATATAAGCAATTCCGCCACTCATCCCGGCTCCGAAGTTTCGACCGATCTTTCCAAGAATGACGGCTACACCACCTGTCATATATTCGCAGCCATGATCACCAATCCCTTCTATAACGGCTTTAGCTCCGGAATTACGGACGCAGAATCGCTCTCCGCCAATTCCGTTGATGAAGGCTTCACCATTGGTGGCGCCATAAAGGGCGACATTTCCAATGATGACATTTTCGTGGGATGGGAAACTTGCGGTTTCCGGTTTCCTTACTGAAAGAGTGGCTCCACTTAAACCTTTTCCGAAGTAATCATTTGTGTTTCCAACCACATTAAGGGTGAGCCCTTTGGTTGAAAAAGCTCCAAAGCTTTGTCCCGCCGCGCCCCTAAAGTTCAGCGTAAGGGTATTTTCGGGTAGACCTTTTGCTCCGTGTATCTTGGAGATCTCATTGCTTATAATGGCGCCGGTAGTTCTGTTCACATTATTAATAGGAAAGTCAAGGCTCATTTTTTCTTTTCTATAGATAGCAGGATGGGCTACCTTCAGGATCTTAAAATCCAGTACATCGTCCAGGCGATGATCCTGCTTTTCTGTATTATACAGAGGCATATCTTCAGCTACTTTGGGCCTGTACAGGATATTGGAAAGATCTATGCCCTGGGCTTTGTAATGATCTATAGCCCGGTTCATGTTGAGTTTCTGGCTTTGGCCAACCATTTCATCAACTGTTTTAAAACCAAGATCTGCCATGATCTGCCTCAATTCCTGGGCGACGAAATACATGAAGTTGATCACATGTTCCGGAGTTCCCTTAAAGTTTTTCCGCAATTCGGGATCCTGGGTGGCGATCCCTACGGGGCAGGTATTAAGGTGACAGGCACGCATCATAATACATCCTGAAGCTACAAGTGGTGCCGTCGAAAAACCAAATTCTTCAGCACCCAAAAGACAGGCAATTGCGACATCACGGCCAGTTTTTAGCTGTCCGTCACACTCCACCACTATCCTGCTTCGAAGATCGTTCAGCAGCAAAGTTTGTTGTACTTCCGCTATTCCCAGTTCCCAGGGCAATCCGGCATGTCTCAATGAGGTGAGGGGAGAAGCCCCTGTTCCGCCGTCATAACCCGACACCAGCACTACATCGGCTTTGGCTTTCGCAACCCCGGCGGCAATTGTTCCGACTCCAATCTTGGAAACCAGCTTTACGTTGATGCGGGCTTCCCTGTTGGCATTTTTAAGGTCAAAAATAAGCTGGGCCAGATCTTCAATAGAATAAATGTCGTGGTGTGGGGGAGGGGAGATCAATCCCACATAAGGAGTGGAATTTCTTGTTTTTGCGATCTCGGGATTCACTTTTGGGCCGGGTAACTGCCCACCTTCTCCCGGTTTAGCACCCTGGGCCATTTTGATCTGGATCTCCTGGGCATTTGTTAGGTAATCAATAGAAACCCCAAACCTTCCTGAGGCTACCTGTTTTATAGCAGAATTCCTCCAGTTCCCGTCTGAGCTTTTGTGAAAACGAGCTGGATCTTCGCCACCCTCTCCCGAGTTGCTTTTCCCTTTCATCCGATTCATGGCGATCGCAAGGTTTTCGTGGGCCTCCCTGCTAATTGATCCAAAAGACATCGCCCCGGTTTTGAACCTTTTTACGATCTCGGTCCATGGCTCCACTTCTTCTAAGGGTACAGGATCAAGATTTTGAAACTTGAACATTCCGCGAAGCGTCATCAGGTTTTTACTCTGCTCATTGATGAGTCTGGAATACTCTTCATATGACTCCGGATTATTCTGTTTTACCGCCTGCTGAAGTTTAGCAACCGTAGCGGGATTAAACATGTGGCGTTCACCATTTCTTCGCCAACGATAATCGCCGCCGGTTTCAAGGTCCAGTCCAACATAATCTTCAGAAGTCTTAAAAGCTTTTTTATGCCTCTTCTGTATTTCTTTTTCTATTTCATAAAGTCCAATCCCTTCAATTCTTGTAGGTGTTCCGCTGAAATATTTTTCAACCAATTTCTTATTCAGCCCAAGGATCTCAAAGATCTGCGAACCACGATAGGAGTGCAGCGTGGAAATTCCAATTTTATTCATGATCTTAAGAATTCCTTTACCAATCGCCGAATTGAAGTTCTGTACTGCTTCTTCAGGATCCTCAAAGTCAAGTTCTTTTTGCGCTACCAGGTCATAAATGATCTCGTTTACCATGTAAGGATTGATGGCACTGGCTCCATAACCAAACAAAAGCGCAAAATGGTGCGGTTCCCGTGGCTCTGCAGATTCAACTACAATTCCAAAGGCCGACCTGCGTTTTTGTCTGCTCATCGTATGATGTACAAAAGAGCAGGCCAGTACAGATGGAATAGGAGCTAATGAGGAATTGATATTCCTGTCTGAAAGGACAATGATATTACAACCTTCATCTATGGCCTTATTGATCTCTTGTATCATGGCTTCGAGACGCTCTTCCAAACCGTTCATCCCTTTTTCGGCTTTATAAAGCATGGAAATTGTGGCTGCTTTAAATCCTGTCTTGTCGATATATTTGATCTTATCAAGATCCTCATTAGAAATGACCGGATTCTGTATCAATAATCGCTTGCAATGTTCAGGAATGATCTCAAAAAGATTTCTATCCTCCCCTATTGAAAGACTGATGTCGGTAACAATTTCCTCCCGAATCCCATCAAGTGGCGGATTTGTTACCTGCGCGAACAACTGCTTAAAGTAGTTGAACAATAACTGTGGTTTATCTGAAAGTACGGCCAAAGGAATATCTGCGCCCATGGAACCAATAGCTTCTTTGGCCTGTGAGGCCATCGGTGCTATGATAGTATTGATATCTTCAAGGGTATAGCCAAAGAGTTTTTGGCGGGTCTTAAAATCTACTTTTTCCACGGGAGTTTTATTTCCTGTATAGGAAACATCTGCAAGTGGGAGGAGGTGCTCATCAAGCCATTCTCTATAAGGTCTTTCTGAAACTATTTTGTTCTTTACTTCTTCATCTTCTATAATTCTTCCTTCATTCATATCCACGAGGAACATTCGGCCCGGTTCCAGGCGACCATGTCTCTCTACATTTTCAGGTTCGATCTCAACCACTCCGGTTTCTGAAGCCATTACGACGTATCCGTCTTTAGTAACAGTATACCTGGATGGACGCAGACCATTTCTGTCCAAAAGGGCGCCAATATAGTGACCATCTGTAAACGGAATAGAGGCGGGGCCATCCCACGGTTCCATGATACAGGAATTATATTCATAGAAGGCCTTCTTGTCTTCAGTCATCAGGGGGTTCTTCTCCCAGGCTTCGGGTACCATCATCATAATAGCTTCCGGAAGGGAGCGACCTGTATGCAGCAGCAGTTCCAGCACAATATCCATAGAGGCAGAATCTGATTTTCCTTCCGCAGCAATAGGAAGGAGTTCCTCCACAAACTCTCCAAAAATGTCACTTTTGAAGAGCTCTTCCCTGGCCTTCATTCGGCTTAGATTCCCGCGCAGGGTATTGATCTCGCCGTTATGGCACATATGCCTGAAGGGCTGCGCAAGATCCCAGCTGGGAAAGGTGTTGGTTGAAAATCGCTGGTGAACAAGAGCGAGCTTCGTCACCAGGTCTGGATCATTTAAATCCAGATAATACCTGTTGATATCTTCGGGCATCAGCAGCCCCTTATAAATGAGTGTTGTAGTGGATAAACTGGGAACATAGAAATAAAAGGATTCCGAAAGTTCAGAATTCCTGATCTTATGCTCGGCGATCTTTCTCGCGGCGAATAAGCGGGCGTTGAATTCTTTATCCGAAATATCACCTCCTTTGCCAATGAAGATCTGCTGTACGTTAGGTTCACTAAGGGCAGCAATACTACCCAGGCATGAATCATCTACCGGAACCTTTCTCCAGCCGAGGATTTCAAGCTTCTGCCTAAGAATTTGTTTTTCAAATTCCTTCTGTATCAATTCCCGCTGATTGGACGAAGGTGGTAGAAAAACCATCCCTACCGCATATTCCCTGGGCTCCGGAATTTTAAAATCACATTTCTTTTTGAAAGTAGTCATGGGGTATTTCAATTAGAATACCTGCACCATCTCCGGTTCTGCCATCTGCGCTCACGGCACCTCTATGCTCCAGTCTTACCAGGATATCGAGTGCCTTATGAATAATATCGTTTGTTCTTTTACCTTTTAAATTGCATATAAATCCTGCGCCACAATTATCACGTTCAAATTCGGGATGGTAAAGTCCCTGTTGCTTTTTTCTCATATTTTTCCCTAGTTCTTCTAATTATTTTCGGTAAAATAATCTTTTGAATAGCTAAAAGGAAGCAAAAAATGGGTTTTAAGATAAAAGATGCAAAACTGAAAATTAGAGTGGATTTATATTTTTAATTTGATATTTCCTCTGCCTTTTTCTGTGAATCTGGTAATTCCAAAACATAGGCGCAAAAAAAGGTCCGACTTGTTAAAGCCGGACCTTCTGAAATTAATTTCTTAAGGATTTTAATCTCTCAAAATACTTCTCGAGATAACGATCTTCTGAATTTCAGAAGTTCCTTCGTAGATCTGCGTGATCTTTGCGTCACGCATTAATCGCTCTACGTGGTATTCTTTTACATATCCGTTTCCTCCATGGACCTGTACTGCTTCAACAGTCACGTCCATTGCAGTTTGAGAAGCGAATAATTTTGCCATAGCCCCGCTTAGGTCATAGTTTTCACCATTGTCCTTGTCACAGGCAGCTTTCATTACCAGGTGGCGTGAAGCTTCAATAGAAGTATACATATCTGCAAGCTTAAAAGCTATAGCCTGGTGGTTCATGATCTCGGTTCCAAATGCTTTGCGCACTTTGGAATAATCTCTGGCCAGTTCGTATGCTCCGCCCGCAATACCAAGTGCCTGTGCAGCGATACCTATACGCCCTCCGGAAAGGGTTTTCATGGCGAATTTAAATCCAAAACCATCTTCCCCGATCCTGTTCTCTTTTGGAACCTTCACGTCGTTAAAGTTCAATGAGTGGGTATCACTTCCACGTATTCCCAGCTTTTGCTCTTTAGGACCTATCTCAAACCCTTTCATTCCTTTTTCAACAATGAAAGCATTGATTCCCTTATGTTTTTTCTCGCGATCGGTTTGTGCGATCACAAGATAAAAATCGGCAGTACTTCCATTAGTGATCCAGTTTTTTGTTCCATTAAGAACATAATGGTCGTCCATTTCTATGGCCGTGGTTTTTTGCGAAGTAGCGTCACTTCCTGCTTCAGGTTCAGAAAGGCAAAAAGCGCCAATGGATTCCCCTGTTGCCAGTTTAGTAAGATATTTTTGTTTTTGCTCTTCATTTCCAAACTTCTCAATACCCCAACAAACAAGAGAATTATTAACCGACATTACTACAGATGCCGAAGCGTCGATCTTAGAAATCTCTTCCATAGCAAGTACGTAAGAAACAGTATCCATTCCGCCGCCGCCGTATTCCGGAGAAACCATCATTCCTAAAAAGCCCAATTCCCCCATCTTTTTAATCTGCTCCTTCGGGAACTCCTGTTTTTCGTCTCTTTCAATCACTCCGGGCAACAATTCATTTTTGGCAAAATCTCGTGCCGCATCGCGAATCATTATATGTTCTTCTGTAAGCTTAAAATCCATTCGGTGTATTTTTTAAAAAATGTTCGATTTTGGTAGCCAAAGATACCCTTTTAGTGGCATTTTTTCAATTGAGTTGGCTATTTTTACCCCAATGAACAAAAATAACTATAACGTTGTAGGAGTTATGTCGGGAACCTCCCTTGATGGCATAGACCTGGCGTATGTGAATTTCACTTCTTCTGAAGGTTGGTCCTACAAAATTTTAGCTGCTGAAACCGTTCCCTATCCTTCGGAATGGCAGGAGATACTTGCTGAAGCAGTTCACTATGATGATATACGGCTGAAGCAGCTCAATGATAATTACACGCAGTTTCTTTCTGAAAGTCATCTCAGAATTTCTTTCCAAAAATGACATTTTTGAACCCGATGCAATTTGCAGTCATGGTCATACGATAAAGCATGAGCCCGAAAACGGATTTACTTTCCAAATAGGAAACCTTCCGGCGCTTGCTTCTAATCTTGGTCACACCGTGGTTTGTGATTTTAGAGTGCAGGACGTAGAGATGGGCGGCCAGGGGGCTCCTCTTGTGCCCGTTGGAGATGAATTATTGTTTGGATCCTATGACTATTGCCTCAACCTGGGAGGATTTGCGAATATTTCGACTAAACCAAATGGAGAGCGAGTGGCCTATGACATTTGTGCGGTGAATACGGTTTTGAATTTTCTATCTCAAAAAACAGGTGTACCATATGATAGGGATGGGGAGATTGCAGCCTCGGGAGAACTCAATGAAAAACTTTTAGAAGAGCTTGAAAAATTACCTTTTTACGGACTCCGTCCTCCCAAATCGTTAGGGATCGAGTGGGTAAGCAAGTACATTTTTCCACTTTTAGAGAGGTATGAGAATTCCATTCCCTCTTTGCTTAGAACCTATACCGAACATGCTGCGGAAATGATTGCAAATGAATTAAGGGATTCTTCCGAAGAAAAGGTATTGGTGACAGGCGGTGGTGCGTTCAATGATTTTCTTATAAAAGAAATTCAAAGGCGCACAAAGACCGAAATAGTTATTCCTTCAGCAGAAGTAGTGAATTATAAAGAGGCATTAATATTTGCCTTTTTAGGAGTGTTGAAGTTGAGAGGGGAGAACAATGTTATGAGCTCGGTTACCGGAGCTTCAAAAGATCATTCTTCAGGAGTAATTTTTTTTTCAAAAGGATGAGATAAATCAAGAAGTTGCGAAAATTAGTTTTTTATATTTGCCTCAATATTTAATAAGATTATGAAAGAATTATTGAATTTATATCAAAATAAAGCACCTGAAATTGTTTTTAATTGGAAAGATCCAGAAACTGAAGCCGAAGGCTGGGTGGTAATCAACTCTCTGCGCGGTGGTGCTGCAGGTGGTGGTACAAGGATGAGAAAAGGCCTCGATATGAACGAGGTGCTCTCCCTGGCGAAGACCATGGAGGTGAAATTTACCGTTTCGGGTCCTGCGATAGGCGGCGCGAAGTCGGGAATAAATTTCGATCCCAATGATCCCCGCAAAAAAGGCGTTTTAGAGCGCTGGTATAAAGCAGTATCTCCACTCTTAAAAAGTTACTATGGTACTGGAGGAGATCTTAACGTGGACGAGATCCATGAGGTTATTCCAATTACCGAGGATTCGGGAGTTTGGCATCCGCAGGAAGGGGTTTTTAATGGACATTTCAAACCTACAGATGCCGATAAGATCAATAGAATTGGACAACTGCGCCAGGGAGTGATCAAGGTTCTTGAAAATAGCAAATTTTCACCCGATGTTACCCGCAAGTACACCGTGGCCGACATGATCACGGGCTATGGTGTGGCCGAAGCCGTGCGTCACTACTATGATATTTATGGTGGTAATGTGCAGGGCAAGAAAGCAATTGTACAGGGCTTTGGTAACGTAGGTTCTGCCGCTGCTTATTATCTGGCCCAGATGGGGGCAAAAGTGGTTGGGATCATTGACCGTGAGGGCGGATTGATAAATGAAGATGGTTTTTCTTTTGAAGAGATCCGGGATTTATTCCTTAACAAGCAGGGCAATGCCTTAAAATCTGAAAAACTTATTTCTTTTGAGGAGATCAATGATCGCGTATGGTCTTTAAATGCCGAAGTTTTTGCTCCTTGTGCCGCTTCCCGATTAATTACCAGGGAACAGGTGGATAAGATGGTGGATTCAGGTCTGGAAGTTATTTCCAGTGGCGCCAATGTACCTTTTGCCGATGAAGAGATCTTTTTTGGACCCATTATGGAATATACCGATGAACGCATAAGTGTGATCCCCGATTTCATTGCTAACTGTGGAATGGCAAGAGTATTTGCTTACTTCATGGAACGCAGAGTGCAAATGACAGATGAGGCTATTTTCAACGACACCTCAATTACTATAAGAAATGCTATTCAAAATACCTTTAACCATAACAGCAGTAAAACCAATATCAGCAAAACTGCCTTTGAAGTTGCTTTAAAAAAGCTGGTATGATGCTATAGCCATGGTAAGCATTTTAATAGTCATCTTTATTGTTGGATATCTGGCAATAACGCTGGAACATCCACTACAACTTGATAAAGCGGTTTCTGCCCTCCTAATGGCCACCATTATTTGGGCAGGAATCGCTTTCGGTTTTAATAACGGGATCCTTTCTATCGTAGATTATCACGGGGAAGTTTTTAATGTAAATAAAGGAGACCTGGCAGAGCAAATGTGGGGATTTAAAGCAAATCTCATGCACCACTTTAGTTCCATAAGTGAGATCCTGTTTTTTCTTATTGGGGCAATGACCATTGTGGAGATCATAGATATTCATCGGGGTTTTGCTATAATAAAGAAAACCATTGTCACTACAGACAAAAAGAAGCTGCTCTGGGTACTCGGTGCCCTCGCCTTCATTCTTTCTGCAGTCATTGATAATTTAACCGCAACTATTATCCTGGTTACGCTGCTGCGCAAGCTGGTTCCCAAACGGGATTACCGGGTTTGGTTCGCTGCGCTTATTGTAGTTGCTGCCAATGCCGGGGGAGCCTGGTCACCAATAGGTGATGTAACAACCACGATGCTCTGGATCAATAATAAAGTAACTGCAGCTGGCCTGGCAGAGCATCTCATAATCCCTGCACTATTTTGTTTTATACTTCCTTTTGCTGCAGCTATGCGCCTTAAAGCCTTTCGGGGAGACACGGTTTTAAAGAAAAAGGTGATAGATGAGGATTCAGAAAGGTTGTTAAGTAGCCGGAAAATGCTTTATGCAGGTTTGGGTGCTATTCTTCTGGTTCCAATATTTAAAGGAATTACAGGTTTGCCGCCCTATGTTGGCATGCTATTTAGCCTAAGCCTTGTTTGGTTGCTTTCAGAATATGTAAAGCCGGTGAAGAATATCAGCAAAAACGAGAAGAATTTATATTCCACCCATAAAGCGCTTTCTAATATTGAATTTTCGAGTATCCTTTTCTTTTTGGGAATATTACTGGCAGTGGCAGGGCTTGAGAGCCTTGTATTTGGAACTCTTCAGGGGCAGCAGGTTGGTACTCTGTTTTATGCGGCCAGTCAGCTTTCACAGGCTATTCCGAGTATGGACGCTGTGGTGGTAATTCTCGGGGGACTTTCAGCAGTAATAGATAATGTGCCGCTGGTAGCAGCTTCTATGGCTATGTACGACTTTCCTATGGATGACAGGACCTGGCATTTCATAGCCTATAGTGCAGGTACAGGAGGTAGTCTTCTTATCATAGGTTCTGCTGCGGGAGTAGCTGCTATGGGAATGGAGAAGATCAACTTTATGTGGTACTTAAAGAACATCGCACCCCTGGCTTTGCTGGGATTTTTAGGGGGAGCTGTTAGTTTTATTGTGCTTACTCATTTCTTCTAGATTTATATTCTGCTTTTAGGTTGCATTAAATCAAAGGCTGTTTATCTTTACAATTAAAATTGGATTCTCACGTTACATAAAAAAACCAGATACACAAATGCTATACTTTATTCAGGAGGATGGTCTTGCCCAGGCGGCACAGGAGACAGAACCTATAGTTGAGGAAAAAACCCTTTCGTTGTTTGATTTGTTTCTTAGCGGCGGAATTGGAGGACAGGTTATCATTCTCATCCTTTTCATATTGCTGTTTGCAGCCATTTATATCTATTTCGAAAGATTGTTTGCTATTAAAGCTGCTTCAGAAACCGACAGTAATTTCATGAACCAGATCAAAGACTCCGTTCTGCATGGTAATATTGAATCGGCACGTATTCGATGTGCCCAGGCTAATTCGCCTGTAGCACGACTTACTGCCAAGGGCCTTGACCGCATTGGAAGTCCGCTAGAAGATATTAACACAGCCATCGAAAATGCAGGGCGTCTTGAAGTTTATAAACTGGAGAAGAACGTGAGTGTACTTGCAACTATTGCAGGTGCCGCGCCTATGATTGGTTTCCTCGGAACGGTGATAGGGATGGTTATAGCTTTCCATGAACTGGCTACCAGTAGTGGCCAGGCAGAAATGGGAGCTCTGGCTGAAGGTATCTACACAGCGATGACTACCACGGTTGCAGGGCTTATTGTAGGTATTATCGCCTATATTGGGTATAACCACCTGGTGGTTAAAACAGATAAGGTAGTGCATCAAATGGAGGCTACGGCTGTAGATTTCCTTGACCTTCTAAACGAACCAGTATAATATGAACTTAAGAGGCAGAAATAAGATCAGTCCCGAATTCAGCATGAGTTCCATGACAGATATTGTATTCCTGTTGTTGATCTTTTTTATGCTCACCTCGCCGGCTATTACTCCGGAAGCTCTTGATCTTATCCTTCCAAAGGCTAAGGGAAAGACCACGAACAAACAAAATGTGGCAGTGAGTATTACAAAAGACCTTCAGGTTTATATTGATAAGGAGAGAGTAAGTAGCAGCTCTTTGGAGTCCAGGCTTAAAGAAGTCCTGGCAGGGGTAGAAGAACCTACCATTATTTTGCGTGCCGAAGAAGGTGTGCCAATTGAAAAGGCTGTAGATGTCATGGATATTGCAAACCGGAACCGCTACAAGATCGTGCTTGCAGTAAAACCCGAATAAACATTCTCTGCTTTACCCTTTTTGGTAATTGTGGAACTATGTTTGCTGAATAAAATCTAGAAAAGGAACAGAGTGAAATACCTGGAAACAGAATACGAAAGAAAATCAATGGCAATCACAGTGGTTCTCCATGTGTTGCTAATCCTGCTATTGCTGTTCTTTGGCTTCACTTATCTCGACCCCCCACCCGAAAATGGGATTGCCATAAACTTTGGAACTTCAGAGGTTGGTTCGGGCATTGAACAGCCTACCGAGCCTGTTAAAACAGCGCCTCAACAAACCAGTTCACCTGTAACTCCTGTGGAAACCAATATTAAGGAAGAGGTAGTTACCCAGGAAGTTATTGAAGCTCCTGTAATTGAAAAGAAGAAAGAAGAAAAGGTCGTACAAAAGGTGGAAACCCCTGTTAAAAAGGTGGAAGAGCCGGTAAAAAAGCCCGATCCCAAGCCTTCAAAATCCACTACAGATGCTTTGAGCAGTATTCTTAATGGCCCTGCTAATGATGGGCAGGCGAGAGGCGGAGAAGGTAATGATGACGTTGCAGGTGATAAAGGCAGCCCCGATGGTGATCCTAATGCGAAGTCATATTACGGTACAGGAATGGGACTGGATGGCGACGGGAACTATCGTCTTGGCGGTAGAAAAGCCCTAAATAAAGAAAAATTTGTACAGGATTGCAATGAATCAGGACTTGTAGTGGTCCAGATCGAAGTAAACCGAAGCGGTGCTGTAACCCGTGCAATTCCGGGGGTAAAAGGTACGACCAACAATGCTACCTGCCTTACAGATCCTGCAAAAAGAGCAGCTCTTGCTACACGCTTTAACAGTGATCCCGATGCTCCCGCGAAGCAGGTAGGGACCATTATTTACAACTTCAAACTTACCGAATAACTTGATGACCTATACAGAAACTGTTGAATGGATGTTTCAACAGTTGCCCATGTATCAACAGGTGGGAAATAAAGCCTACAAGGTGGATCTTTCCAATATAAACAAGCTGGTTGCACAGCTGGAAAATCCTCACCATAATTTTAAGACTATTCATGTCGCCGGTACCAACGGGAAAGGTTCCGTTTCTCATATGTTGGCTTCCGTACTTCAGGAAAACAACTATAAGGTGGGGCTATATACCTCTCCTCACTTAAAAGATTTCAGGGAAAGGATCAGGATCAACGGCGAGATGATTTCCGAAGAGGCAGTGATTGATTTTATTCATCATAATAAAGCCTTTTTTGAAACTGAAAGTCTTTCTTTCTTCGAAATGACCGTGGGAATGGCTTTTGAATACTTCTCAAATGAGAAAGTCGATATCGCTGTAATTGAAGTTGGTCTCGGCGGAAGGTTGGATTCCACCAATATTATTTCTCCTGAAGTTTCTGTTATCACAAATATTGGTTTTGACCACGTAAATATCCTTGGGGATACTCTTGAAAAGATCGCTGCTGAAAAAGGCGGAATTATTAAGCAGGGGACACCGGTTGTCATTGGCGAGTATCATGAAAATACTTTTCCTGTGTTTAAAAGGCTTGCTGAAGCAAATAAAGCCCCTTTTCACCTGGCTGAAGATTTTTCCGGCAAATTATATTCCTCAGATCTTAAAGGACATTATCAGCAGAAGAATATCCGCACCGTTTCCACGACTCTGGAGGTGCTGAAGGATCTGGGATGGGAACTTACAGGGGAAGCTGTGGAGAAAGGTCTCAAAAATGTCATTTTTAATACCGGCCTTAGAGGGAGATGGGAGGTGTTACAGGATGAGCCGAAGGTTATTTGTGATACAGCACATAATAAAGAAGGGCTGGTTTATGCGATGAAGCAGTTACAGGAAGAAGAGTTTGAAGATCTACATCTGGTAATTGGGGTGGTGAACGACAAAGACCTGGACGCAGTGCTCCCTCTTTTTCCAAAAAAAGCAAAATATTATTTTTCCCGTCCAAATGTTCCAAGGGGTCTTGATGCCGGAGAACTTCAAAAAAAGGCAGCCGAAAATGGCCTTTTTGGAAGCTTATATAATTCAGTTTCTGAAGCTTATGAAGCTGCGCTGCAAGCGGCTTCGGTTAAGGATGTGATCTACGTTGGAGGCAGTACTTTTACAGTGGCAGAAATAATTTAATTTTTTTGAAAATATTCTTTGCAGAATTAAAAATGTGGTCTATATTTGCATCCGCATTCAGAGAGGTACACGCCTTAAAAGATGCGAAAGTTCATAAACATGTTAGGGCAATTAGCTCAGTTGGTTCAGAGCACCTCGTTTACACCGAGGGGGTCGGGGGTTCGAATCCCTCATTGCCCACAGATTTTTTAAAGGCTTCCTCTTGGAGGCCTTTTTTGATTTCAAGGGTGATTAGCTCAGCTGGTTCAGAGCACTACCTCGACAAGGTAGGGGTCACTGGTTCGAACCCAGTATCACCCACTAAAGTGGGAACTTTCAAGTTCCAAAAAAATACAAATTCCAAAATATCTGCAAACCTAACAGGTCTCCAAGACCTGTTAGGTTTTTCGTTTTCAGACTACCTGTCTTTGGGGGGAGGTTGTGGCTCATTATAAGTAGAAATTAGGTGTTGGTCACTGGTTCTCCCGATAGCTATCGGGACAGTATCACCCACGTTGGGAACTTTTAAATTCCAAAAAACAAATTCCAATATCTGCAAACCTCACAGGTTTTTAAAACCTGTGAGGTTTATTTATCTCCGCTTTGAGCCTTATAATTAAATCAACTCCATTACCCTTTCCAGAGCCATGCCTCGAGATCCTTTTATCAAAATAGTACCGGCATTGAATTCTGATGGCTGAAACCAGGCCCTAAAGTCTTCGAAATTTTCAAATTTTTTGATCTTTTGAGAGGTGGTTTCGGTTTGATTAAAATTGGACCCTATTGCGTAAACTTTATCCACAGGGGAAGTGGAGTAGTCGTCCAGTAATTGTTGATGTTCGGTTTTAGCCTCGGGACCCAATTCAAACATGTCTCCTAAAATGGCAATTTTTGGAGAGCCATCCATCTGGCTCAGGTTTTCAAGAGCTGCAGCCATACTTGAAGGATTGGCATTGTATGCATCCAAAATGATCCTTCGGTTATCTTTAAGGATGATCTGTGACCTGTTGTTCTGCGGACTGTATTCTTTTATAGCTGCAGTGATCTCTAAGGATGGAATTTCAAAATATGTGCCCACGGTATAGGCAGCCGCCATATTAGTGCCATTGTAAGCTCCTGTGAGCTTACCGCAGATCTTTTCTCCTTCTACCTCGATCCCTGCATAAGAATCTTCTCTAAAATATTTCAGGGTAACATCGGCTTTTTCAGAAGAACCAAAGCTGAAAATATGTGGATAGGAGGTTTCTTCTTTTTGAAGTGGATCATCCAGGTTCAGGAAAAGCAACTTTTTGTGCTCTTTTAAATGGTCATATAGTTCTTTCTTGCCCGTTATTACCCCTTCCACGCTTCCGAAGCCTTCAAGATGGGCTTTACCAAAATTGGTGATGTAGCCATAGTCGGGCGTGGCGAGACTGCACAGGAATTCAATTTCCTTTTGATGGTTGGCACCCATCTCCACAATGCCAATTTCGGTCTTTTCATTCATTGAGAGCAGGGTAATGGGTACTCCAATGTGGTTGTTGAGATTTCCTGTAGTAGCCACAGTTCTGTACCTTTTTGAAAGAACTGCATTGAAAAGTTCTTTGGTGGTAGTTTTACCATTGCTGCCGGTAAGGGCAAGGATTGGGATTCCCAGGTGTTTCCTATGGAATGATGCCAATTGCTGCAGTGCTTTTAGACTGTCTTCAACCTGCAGCAACCTTTCATCTTCATTTGAAAGATCTTCGTCAATAACTGCATATAATGCTCCTTTTTCGAGAGCTTCAGCAGCAAATTCATTGGCGTTAAAGTTTTCTCCTTTTAAGGCAAAGAAAATACTGTCTTTCCTGATCTTTCTTGTATCGGTGCTAATTCCGGAGCTCTCTAAAAAAAGCTGGTGGAGTCTATCTATGTTCATAAAATAAAGCTATAAAAAAAGCCCTAATCAAATTAGGGCTTTCACATTTATATTTTAAAGAATATTAATTCTTTGCTGTCTTGTTTTTGTTGAGAGACTTAGAGCCTACTCGTGACATGGCATTTCTAAATCCAATATAATCTGTCGCCATATCCTGCGGGAAATATCTTCTTTGGGCAGGATCTAACCAGTATGCACGGTCTCTCCAGCTTCCTCCCTTGTATACACGTACGTTGTCATCTATAAGCGTTGTGCGACCTGTTGATGTGTCGTACTCAAGGCTTTGACCGCCAACACTGTCTACAGTGGCAGTGTGAACCGGAGAATTATACATCCTTTTATTTGGGTCTGCCATATCTTCGTCCCCGAAAGAATCATAGTATCTTGAGGATTTCCTGTCACCATCTCTAAAGTTTCTTTGATCACTTTCGTTGAAGTTTGTACGAAGGTAAGTATCTTCAGGTGTGATAGGCACTGTTTTTATTTCTCCCGGAAGATTTCTTGCAACTATTCTTCCATTGCTCAATGTATCATATTCAATTTCATCTACTCCCAATACCTGTACTGTTCCATCTTCTGTAATGGCGTGCTTGGTGTAAACGTTACCACGATAGTAGTTGAAGTCGTTGAATTCATCGTCTACGATAGGGCGGTAAACATCGGCAACCCATTCGGCAACGTTTCCGGCCATATCGTAAAGTCCGAAATCATTTGGTTCATAAGATTTAACTTCGGCAGTGATATCGGCACCGTCATCGCTCCATCCTGCAATTCCGCCGTAATCTCCATCACCTTGTTTAAAGTTTGCCATTTGATCCCCACGTTTTCTAGCGTCACCGCTTCGTGTGTACTGGCTGTCCCATGGATATTTTTTTCTTCCGCGGTAAACATTGTAATTTCTAATCCCTACAAGTGCAAGAGCGGCATATTCCCACTCTGCTTCGGTAGGAAGACGATATTCAGGAAGTAAAACCCCATGCTTACGTTGCACATAAAGGTTTGTACTATCCTCGGTCATATAACGATCTGTTTTATTACCACCTCGTACAATACTGTCATTTGCACCATAGGTCATGCTTGGTGCGTTAAGGTAAGTTTCGGTGTTGAAAGTTTCACCGGGTTCGGCAGCAAATCTTGCGCCCTCAAGGGTGAATCCTTCTTTTTCAAGACGAAGTTCGTTCACTCTGTCTGTTCTCCATTTACTGAATTCAACAGCCTGGATCCAGCTCACTCCAACAACAGGATAGTTTGCATATGCAGGGTGACGCAGGTAGTTATTGGTCATAGTTTCGTTATAACCCAACCTGTTTCTCCAAACCAAAGTATCTGGTAAAGCTCCCTGGTAGATATTTCTATATCTCTCTTCACTTGGAGGATAAACTCTTTTTAAATAATCAAGGTATTCCAAATACATAAGATTTGTTACCTCGGTCTCGTCCATGTAGAAGGATTGAACGTGTTGCTGCGTAGGAGTATTATTCCAATCATGCATTACATCATCCTGCACACGTCCCATTGTAAAGGTTCCTCCTTCTACGAACACAAGTCCTGGACCTGCTTCCTGTTCGTCATAGTCGGCATTGTAATTAAAGCCACCTTCTTTGGAATTAATATCCCAGCCGGTCGCACGGGAATTGTTTTTGTAGTCTCTCGAGTTGTTACAGCTAAAAAGGCCAACGCTTACAGCGACGGCAAAAAGAGCTTTTACAGCAACTTTATTTCTCATATTCACAATATCTTTTATAGCAATTATGGCTTTGCAATATAGTAATTAACGCAAAACTACCAAGATTATTTCAACCGAAACGAAATCTTGTAGTTTCCTGTAAATCTTTACGATAACGCGACTTATAATGGTTTATTTCATGGCCTGCCACAACCTGAAAGTAAAAACATTGGGGCATTATACGGCAAAAGTAATGGTTTTTTGTCAACTTTTTTCTTTTCTTTAAGCTTCAGTCGAATTGATCTGCCGCTTTATGAAGCTGATAGAAACGGTTAAATTGGGGTCAAATTGAAGAAAACACGGGAAAAGTGCAGGCTCTGCATAAGCTTCTGTTAAATTAAACGTTATGTTAGGGTAAAATTGAGAAATTCGGTTCTTATAACTTATTCTAAAGGTTTTCGGGTATATTTGTTAATTATTAATAGTCCTATGAAAAAATTATCACTCTTCACCATTGCGGTGATTTTGCTGTTTAGTGGGAAATCTTTTGCTCAGGAAGAACCTGATCGTGTGATCACCACGGCGGCTTCTACTTTAATGATCGCGGCCGATGCCCGTGCTGCCGGGCTTGGTGACCAGGGAGTGGCAACCTTTCCCGATGCCTATTCGCAACAATGGAATCCAGCCAAATATGTTTTTGTTGAAAGTCAGCAAGGTTTGGGGGTAAATTATACTCCTTATTTAAGTGAATTGGTGAATGATATTTTTCTTGGGAATATTACCTATTACAATAGAATAAGTGAGAAAGGTGCATTTGGCGCAAGTTTAAAGTATTTTAGTATGGGTAATATTGAAGCCCGTGACTATCCAGACGAGGTGGCCAGAATCCTTAGTCCAAATGAATTCACACTTGATCTTTCTTATGCGCTTAAATTAAGTGAGCATTTTTCTATGGCTGTAGCGGGAAGGTTCCTGCGATCTGATCTTAAGATTGCAGAACTTGATCCAGATGCTTCTGCTGCCAGTACATTTGGAGTGGATGTGGCTGCTTTTTATCAAAGTGACCGCATTGACTACACAAGTTTTGACGGGCGCTGGAGAGCAGGAGCAAATATTTCCAATATTGGACCAAAAATTAAATATGATGCCGGCGGGCAGGAAAATTTTATACCTACAAATTTAAAACTGGGTGGAGGATTTGATTTTATCCTGGATATGTCTAACAGGATTGGGACTTATATCGAGTTCAATAAACTTCTGGTTCCAACCCCACAGGATTTTGATCTTGATGGAGATATTGATGCAGAAGACATTCAGGAGTATAATTCTATTGGGGCTATTGAAGGTATTTTTAAATCTTTTGGAGATGCTCCAGATGGTTTCAGTGAAGAAATGAAAGAGGTGACCTATGCTTTAGGAGCCGAATATGTGTATCAGGAAGTTTTCTCCCTTAGGACCGGATATTTCCATGAAAGTCCTGAAAAGGGATCCCGTGAATTTATTTCTTTTGGGGCCGGTTTCAGGCATACAGTGGTGGATATCGACCTTTCTTACCTATTTTCAACTTCCGAAGTCGTGAGTCCGCTGGAAGGAACATTGCGATTTGGATTGACCTTTAACTTTGGAAGACAATATGAACAGTATTAGTAAAAATTTCAAGCTATAGCTGTTTTTTCCAATATGCATATCTTTGAATTACGAAACGAGAACTTAATAAACTCCCGGGCTCTTTAGTCACGGGAGCTTTTTTCTATAGAAACACCAAAAATGAAGACAATTACAATAAGTGCCGATCTTGAAGTTTACGATAATGAAGCTGAATTACCCGGTGACGTACAAGGTTTGATGGAGCAGGCAATTGAGGCCAGGGAGAAATCCTATTCTCCTTACTCTCAATTTAAAGTTGGAGCGGCAATTATGCTTGATAATGGAGAAGTGGTAACCGGAAGCAATCAGGAAAATGCATCCTATCCCGCCGGACTTTGTGCCGAGAGGACAGCCATTTTTTATGCGGGAGCAAAATATCCGAAAGCCAAAATTCTGAAAATGGCTCTAACCGCCCGGTCAGAAAATCATCAAATGGAGGTGCCTACACCGCCTTGTGGTTCATGCCGCCAGGCTATTGCCGAGTACGAGGTAAAGCAGGAACAGCCCATTGAGATCTTTTTCATGGGCGAGAAAGGGAAGGTGGTAAAATCCAATTCCATTTCAGATCTTTTGCCGCTTATTTTCGACAATTCCTATCTATAACGTTTTCGCGCTTTTTCAAAGAGAAACTGTTTTTAGTTCCTTTTGAAAATAGTATTTTTGTGTTTCGCTTGGCGCAAGCATCGCTTAGCCTTAAAAATAAGTAGTTAAATGAAGAAAATCACAAAAGCCACTTACCTTAAGTGGTATGAGGACATGTTGTTTTGGCGTAAGTTTGAGGACAAACTGGCGCAGGTTTACATTCAGCAAAAAGTTAGAGGCTTTTTACACCTTTATAATGGGCAGGAGGCTATTCTTGCAGGTGCTTTACATGTAATGGATCTATCGAAGGATAAAATGATCACCGCCTATAGAAACCACGTTCAGCCAATTGGGATGGGAGTGGATCCAAGAAGGGTGATGGCCGAGTTGTATGGTAAGAAAACAGGAACTTCTCAGGGGATGGGTGGTTCTATGCATATTTTTTCTAAAGAACACCGTTTTTACGGAGGTCACGGGATCGTAGGAGGGCAAATTCCTCTTGGTGCCGGACTTGCTTTTGCAGATAAATATTTCAAGAGAGATGCCGTTACGCTAACTTTTCTTGGAGACGGTGCAGCAAGACAGGGTTCGCTTCATGAGACCTTCACTATGGCTGTAAAATGGAATTTACCTGTAGTCTTTTGTGTAGAGAACAACGGTTATGCAATGGGAACTTCGGTTGCACGTACTTCAAAAAGTACAGAAATATGGAAACTGGGTCTTGGATATGATATGCCTTGTGGTCCTGTTGATGCAATGAATCCCGAGAAAGTGGCCGAGGCTCTTGATGAAGCAATTAAAAGAGCACGTAAAGGTGAGGGACCAACTTTTCTTGAATTAAAGACCTATCGTTATCGCGGGCACTCTATGAGTGATGCCCAGCAGTACCGTACAAAAGATGAGGTGGCCGAGTATCAAAAAATCGATCCAATCACACAGGTTAAGGATATCATCAAAAAGAATAAATACGCTACAGATAAAGAAATAAAAGAGATCGACAAGAAAGTAAAAGATCTTGTTTCTGAATGTGAGAAGTTTGCTGAAGAATCAGATTTCCCAGAGATTCAGACCATGTACGATGTAGTGTACGAACAAAAAGATTATCCGTTTTTACCCCATAAATTATAAGAGTTATGGCAGAAGTTATAAAAATGCCACGTCTTAGCGATACCATGGAAGAAGGTGTTGTTGCAAAGTGGTTAAAACAAAAAGGTGACAAAATTGAAGAAGGGGATATCCTGGCCGAAATCGAAACAGATAAGGCGACCATGGAATTTGAATCCTTCTATGAGGGTACCCTGTTGCATATAGGAATTGAAGAAGGAGAAACTGCACCTGTTGATGCGTTGCTTGCCATTGTAGGAGAAGAAGGAGAGGATATTTCCTCACTTTTGGATGGAAAGGATGATTCATCAAAAGACTCTTCTAAAGCTGACTCTAAGAACGAAGCTAAAGCTGAAGAAAAGGCTGAATCTTCTTCAAAAGAAGACTCAACAGAAGATGCTTCTGAAGAAGGTGAGATCCCTGAAGGAGTAGAAGTGGTTAAAATGCCACGTCTTAGCGACACCATGGAAGAGGGAACTGTTGCTTCCTGGTTAAAGCATGAAGGAGATGAAGTAGAAGAAGGAGAGATTCTTGCCGAAATTGAGACCGATAAAGCAACCATGGAATTTGAGTCTTTCTATTCCGGAACTTTGTTATATATAGGAATCAAGGAAGGGGAGACTGCACCTGTAGATGCAGTTCTTGCCATCATTGGCCCTAAAGGTACAGATGTTTCTTCAATCGTTGAAAGCGGTGGGGCTGCAAAACCTGCAGCTTCCAAAAAGCAGGAAGATAAGAAAGAAGAGAAAGCTGAGGAAACCGAAAAGACTGAGCAGAGCACTACAACTTCAGACGGAAAGCGCATTTTTGCTTCTCCGCTTGCGAAGAAAATGGCCGAAGATCTTGGAATAGACCTTGCCGACGTTAAAGGTTCAGGAGAGAACAATCGAATTGTCAAAAAAGACATCGAGAACTATAAACCTTCAGAAAAAACTGCAGAGGCCAAACCGGCAGCTGCGGCTTCACAGGAAGAAAAAGCTCAGCCTTCGGCAGTGCAAACTTACACTCCTGCAGGAGAAGAAAGTTTTGAAGAGGTCAAGAATTCTCAAATGCGTAAAACCATTGCGAAGAGACTTGCCGAATCTAAATACAACGCTCCTCATTACTATCTCACCATTGAGGTGGATATGAGCAATGCAATGGCGAACCGTAAGCAGATCAATGAAATTCCAGATGTGAAAGTTTCTTTCAATGATTTGGTGATAAAAGCTTCTGCCATGGCTTTGAGAAAACATCCAAGGGTGAATTCTCAATGGACGGGAGATACTACTAAAATTGCCAAACACATCCATATGGGAGTTGCAGTTGCAGTAGATGAAGGACTGGTAGTTCCGGTCCTTAAGTATGCAGATCAAATGTCATTGACCCAAATTGGTGGTAACGTTAAGGAACTTGCAGGAAAGGCACGAAATAAAAAGTTACAGCCCCAGGAAATGGAAGGCAGTACTTTTACCGTCTCTAACCTTGGAATGTTCGGTATCACAGAATTTACCAGTATCATCAATCAGCCAAACTCAGCAATTCTTTCTGTTGGAGCAATAGTTGAGAAGCCTGTGGTGAGAAATGGAGAGATCGTGGTAGGAAATACCATGAAGCTTACTCTTGCTTGTGACCATAGAACTGTAGATGGTGCAACAGGAGCACAATTCCTTGAAACACTTAAAACCTACATAGAGAATCCTGTGACCATGTTGGCATAAGGAAACCTGTAGACTCATACTTAAAAATCCCGCTTTTCGCGGGATTTTTTTATCTTTAGCCACATGAGAAAAATTTCACTTGTCGGGAATCTGGGCCCTGGGGTTCTTTGTCCTCTTTGGTTGCGGACAAACCCAGAAAATTACTGAAAATACTGAACCAGAAACTGTCACTAAACATGATTCTTACAGCCAAATGGCTGTTGAAGAAGCCATAACTAAAGATGGAATTAGCAGCATCTTGAAATATCTTTCTTCAGATGAACTGGAAGGGCGAAAAACCGGAAGTGAGGGAATTGACAAAGCAGCCGATTATATACAAACCATTCTAAGAAAGAGCGGGGTAAAACCCTTTTTTGAGACCTATAGAGATTCTTTCCAGGTGAAGGATATGGCAGGTTATAATGTTGTGGGTCTTGTAGAGGGCACAGACCCCGGTTTAAAGGATGAATATATAATTATTGGTGCTCATTATGACCACGTCGGCATAGTGGAGCCTGTAGAGGGTGATTCAATTGCAAATGGAGCTAACGACAACGCGGCAGGAACCACAGCTGTTCTTGAATTGGCCGCATATTTTGCCGAAAACCCTCCTAAAAGGAGTATTTTGTTCACTCTTTTTTCCGCGGAAGAATTAGGCCTTGTTGGAGCAAAACACTTGGCAGAAAGGCTGGAAAAAGAAGCTATAGACCTTTATGTGATGTTCAACATCGAGATGGTGGGCATACCAATGCTGGATAAAGATTATCTGGTTTACCTTACAGGTTATGAAAGATCAAATTTAGCCGAAAAGTTCAATCAATATTCAAATAATCAGGTTCTTGGTTTCCTTCCCCAGGCGAAAGAATACCAGCTTTTTAAAAGGAGTGACAATTATCCCTTTTTTGAGAGGTTTAATGTTCCGGCACAAACAATTTCTTCGTTTGACTTTACCAATTATGAATACTACCATCATGTGAATGATGAATTTGAAGAAATGGATCTTGACCATCTGGAAAATGTTATTGAAACCCTTATTCCGGGATTGACCGCAATGGCCAATTCCCCCGAAAAGGAAATTAAGATGCACACGAAATGAAAAATATAATTATAACAGGAACCAGCCGTGGAATTGGCCTTGAGCTGGTAAAAAAACTGGCCGGTGAAGGGCATAGAATATTAGCTCTTTCAAGAAACACTAAACCGGTTGAGACGCTGGGATTGGAAAATGTACAAACTTTTCCTTTTGATATCACTGCGGAAGCTGATCTTGAAAAAGCAGTGGGATTTGTAAAAGAAAACTGGAGGCAAGTGGATATCCTTATTCACAACGCCGGAGCTATCATAAATAAACCTTTTGAAGAAATAACTTCCGAAGAATTTGAAAAAGTATACAGGATCAATGTCTTTGGAGTAGCAGCTCTTACGAGAAAAATGCTGCCGTTAATAAACAAAAAAGGGCATGTAGTGACGGTAAGCAGCATGGGAGGCGTACAGGGCAGCATGAAATTCCCGGGACTTTCGGCATATAGTTCAAGCAAAGCAGCGGTGATCAACTTAACCGAAATTCTTGCTGAAGAATACAAAGAAACCGGTCCGTCATTTAATGTGTTGGCGTTGGGTGCAGTGCAAACGGAAATGCTGGAAGAGGCTTTCCCCGGATATAAAGCACCATTGCAACCTTCGGAAATGGCCCAGTATATAGCAGATTTTTCCCTTACCGGAAATAAATTTTATAACGGAAAATTACTGCAGGTTTCCAGCAGTACCCCCTAAGAATAATGAAGAATATTCTCGAGAAATATATACCCACTCATGCAGTTGAGCCAATATTTGGCTTGATTAAAGTGAATAATATACATCTCAAGATCGTGAATGAAAGAAAGACCCGGCATGGAGATTATAGGAATCTGCCCGGAGGGATGCATCAAATCACTGTTAACGCCAACCTCAATAAATACCGTTTCCTTATCACCCTGGTTCATGAAATTGCACACCTGGTAGCTTTTGAGCATTTTGGAAGACAAATAAAACCTCATGGTGCAGAATGGAAAAGAAGTTTTCAAAAATTAATGTTGCCCTTCATTAGGCCCGAGATCTTTCCTGCGCAGTTACTTCCTTTGATCGCCCGGCATTTTAAAAACCCAAAGGCGAGTAGTGATACAGATGCCCATCTTGCTGTAGCTTTAAAACAGTTTGATGAGGATAACGATAAAAACTACATTTTTGAGATCCCGCATGGTGGAATTTTCAGGATCTACAATGGGAAGGTTTTTAAAAAAGGAGAGCGAAGAATTAAACGATACGAATGCCTGGAGGTCAAAACAGGAAGGATTTACCTTTTTCAACCCAATGCAGAGGTGGAATTATTAAAAACAGCCAATTAGTATGAAGGAAAATAATTTTGCAGTTTTAATGGCTGGGGGAGTAGGATCAAGATTTTGGCCGGTAAGTACAGCAGCAAGACCTAAGCAATTCCGGGACCTGTTAGGAACGGGGGAAACCCTGATTCAAACCACCTTCAACCGACTTAAGGCGCTTGTACCTCCCGAAAATATTTATGTGCTTACCAATGAAAGTTATGAGGAGCTGGTAAAGGAGCAGTTGCCACATTTAAGCGCAGAACAAATTGTACTTGAACCTGTAATGAGGAATACGGCGCCTGCAGTACTTCTGGCGGCTCTTAAGATCAGGAAAAAAGATAATAATGCAGTAATGATCATGGCGCCCAGTGATCACTGGATAGAAAATGAAAATGCTTTTTTAGAAGATATTACAACTGCTTTTGAAGCTGCAAGAGGTGAGGATAAAATTGTGACTTTGGGAATTAAACCTACTTTCCCCAATACGGGGTATGGATATATTAAATTTGATCCTACATGGGATGACAAGGTAAAACCTGTTGATGTTTTCACAGAAAAACCTTCATACCAGGTCGCCAGAAATTTTCTTGAAAGCGGTAAGTACTTATGGAATGCGGGAATTTTTATATGGAGTGTAGATTACATAGTGAGATCCTTCCAAAGAAACCTACCCGCGATGTACGAATTGTTTTCCAAAGAAGAAGATGTTCTTAATACTTCCGCAGAAAAGGCTTTTATAAAAGAGAATTTTCCGGCGGCAGAAAACATTTCGATTGACTACGGAATACTTGAGAAGGAAAAGGGAACCGTATATGTCATTCCGGCTTCTTTCGACTGGAACGATCTGGGCACCTGGGGGTCTCTATATGACGAAAGCGTAAAGGATGAAGACAATAACGCAGCTTTAAATGCGCGTCTCTATGCCGAGAATGCAACCGGGAATATAGTTTCTTCAGATAAAAATAAAGTAGTGGTTATTGAAGGTTTGAAAGACCACGTTATCGTAGATGAAAATGAGATCCTGCTTATAGTGCCGCGTGCAAAGGAGCAGGAAATAAAAGGTTTAAGGGAGCGGGTTCAGAAAAAATTTGGAGAAAATCTAGGTTAATTAATGGAAAACAATTCAGGGAATACGACCCTAACATCTGGGGAAGAGAATAAGGGGAGAACAATTTTAAAGGAGATAAAAGAATTCCTTCGGGAACTTCTGGACATTCATGATGATACCGATCGTGAGACCACCATGGAGACGGTGAAGCGTGATATTTCTTTTAAAGGGCATAATGCATGGATCCTTATTTTTTCAATTTTTGTGGCGTCTATTGGCCTCAATGTAAGTAGTACCGCAGTAGTAATTGGCGCGATGTTAATTTCTCCTCTAATGGGACCTATTGTCGGGATTGGATTTTCTGTCGCTATTAATGATATTGATACCCTTAAGCGCAGCCTGGTGAATTTGGGGGTTATGGTATTCCTAAGTGTGCTTACCGCATATTTTTATTTCCTAATCTCTCCTATAAAGGAGGAAACTCCCGAACTGGTTGCCAGGACTTATCCTACTATTCTGGATGTACTGGTGGCGATCTTTGGTGGGATGGCTCTTATCGTAGCAAAAACAAAAAAAGGAGCAATCGCGAGTGTAATTATGGGTGTGGCAATTGCTACTGCCCTTATGCCGCCACTTTGTACTGTGGGTTATGGACTTGCAACGGCCAATTGGGAATACGCCGGCGGAGCCTTGTACCTGTTTTCAATCAACTCGGTTTTCATCGCTTTATCAACATTTTTAGTGGCAAAGCTGTTGAGGTTTCCACTGGTGAAATATGTAAATAGTAAGCACCGCAGGAATACCGCCCGGCTTGCTTCTCTTATTGCCGTCCTGGTAATGATCCCAAGTATCATATTATTTGTGAACCTGCTTAGGGAGCAGGTATTTGTAAGTAAGACCAGGGAAATCGTACAGGAAGTGATCAATTATCCGGGGGCTGAGGTGGTAAAGTTTGATCAGAATTATAAAACCAAGATCATTGAGATCTACCTTATTGGTAAAACGGTTCCTACAGAGCAGATAGATCAATGGGTGCAGGAGGTAAAGGATATGCCCAATTTTGAAGATGTGGTGCTGGAAGTGCATCAGGGCTCCGATCAAAGTTCGGAAATTGCAAGCCGACTTTCCACGCAAGTAAGGGCCGGGATCCTGGAGGACCTTTACGTGAGGAACCAGCAACTGGTGGAGGATAAGGATAAAAGGATTCAATTACTCGAGCAGGAACTGCTAAAACACAGAAGTGCTGGTATTCCTTTCGAGAGTATTTCTAAAGAAGCCAGGATAAATTATTCCGAAATTCAGGAGATGAGCTACGCCAACAATGTTGTAACTAACTTTTCCCAAATAGATACCATTCCAACCTTTAATGTGAAGTGGTCCTCCAAATTGGGTGCGGCGGCGAGAAGATCTGAAATGAATAAACTGGAGCAATGGCTGCAGTTAAGATTAGCACTCGATACTCTGGTAGTGAGAACAGTTAATTAATTTAAAGTCCCTGTTGCTGTGCCTCACGCACTTTTTTGAACAGGTCGGAGGAATAAACGAAGTCGGTTACTGTTTCATCGTCAGTCTTAAAGATCTTCGATTTATCACCTTTCCAGGCCAGGACTCCATCCTTTAAAAATGCAATATTTTCTCCTATTTCCAGAAGAGAGTTCATGTCATGGGTAATTACCACCGTAGTAATATCGTATTCCACGGTAAGTTCGTGAATTAGGTTATCAATAACAGTGGCAGTGTGAGGATCCAGACCCGAATTTGGTTCATCACAAAATAAATATTTTGGTCTGTTCACAATAGCGCGTGCAATTGCAACACGCTTTTGCATCCCACCACTTATTTCTGCAGGGAATTTTTTTCCCGAATCCACGAGGTTTACTCTTTCAAGAACCTCATCTACCCTGGTTTTTAATTCACTTTTCTTCTTTTTGGTAAACATCCTCAAAGGGAACATCACATTTTCTTCTACTGTCATAGAATCGAATAATGCCCCTCCCTGGAACAGCATGCCCATTTCCTGTCGCAAATCCCTTTTTTGTTCATCATTGAAGGTGGAATAAGGTTTTCCGTCGTATTCAATGGTGCCTTTCTCGGGGGTAAATAGTCCAAGCATACATTTCATCAACACACTTTTACCCGAGCCGGACTGACCTATTACCAGGTTAGTTTTCCCTGTCTCAAATACAAAATCAATCCCTCTAAGGATATGCTCATCTCCAAAACTCTTATGTAAATCTTTAACTTCTATCATTAGCTGAGTAGTAATTGAGTAACTATGTAATTCGTAACAATAATAACCACACTGGTCCAGACAAAAGAGGTAGTACTGGCTTTCCCTACCTCGAGAGAACCTCCTTTCATGTAGTAGCCATGGTAAGAGGGGATAGTGGCCAGTATAAAAGCAAAGAGGAAGGTTTTAAAGAATGCGTAAAAAAGATGGTATGGATCAAACTCTTCCTGAAGGCCCTGTAAAAAAACTTCTGCCGGGACAAATCCTCCCATCACTGCCGCAGTGTATGCTCCCAGGACTCCGAGGAACATTGAAATCGCAATAACAAATGGATAGGTGAACATAGCAATGATCTTCGGAAAAACCAGGTAATTAAGAGAATTTATTCCCATTACTTCGAGTGCATCAATTTGTTCTGTAACCCTCATAGACCCTATACTGGAAGTAATAAAGGAACCCACTTTTCCTGCCATGATTATGGAAATAAAAGTTGGGGAGAACTCAAGAATAATAGATTGTCTTGCCGCAAAAGCAATAAGACTTTTTGGGATCAAAGGATTATTAAGATTGAGTGCCGTCTGTAATGCCACAACCCCTCCAATGAAGAAGGAAAGGAAAGCTACAATTCCCAGGGAGCCAATAATGATCTCGTCTATTTCCTTAAAAATCAATTCCTTTAAAACCGAGCGTTTGGTCATTCTTCCAAATACGCCTTTCAACATTAAGAAATATTCCCCAATAGACTGCAGGTACCTCATTTTAAGCTTTTGTAGCGGCTAAAATACTAATTTTTTGAAGGAATGTATTTAAGCTTAACTTAATCTTAAACTCCCCAAACTTTGTATTTTTACAACAAAATTTTTTTTAGATGAAATATTATATTCAGGTCTTTCTTTTGACCTTTTATTTTACAGCAGCTGGCGCACAGGAAACTTCAAATAGATCTTTTGATTCGGAAAAAGATCTTTATGCAACCCCTAAACTTGTAGTTGGGGTAGTAGTGGACCAAATGCGCTATGATTACATTACCAGGTTCTGGAATCACTACGGGGATGAAGGCTTTAAAAAACTGGTTTCTGAAGGATTTCAACCTAAGAAACAACCATTTCAATTATGTCCCTACTTATACAGGACCCGGCCACGCTTCTGTCTATACAGGTGCTGCGCCCGGAACTCACGGCATCATAGGTAATAACTGGTATGACAAATTTGAAAAAGAATATGTGTACTGCGTAGAAGATGCTTCGGTTGAGCCCGTTGGAACTATGGATGAGGCAGGAAAAATGTCTCCTCACCGCCTAATCACTACCACAGTGGCCGATGAAAACCGGCTGCACACTCAAATGAGAGGCAAAACCATTGGAATTGCATTAAAAGATAGAGGAGCAGTGTTACCTGCAGGTCATACTGCCAATGCGGCCTATTGGTTCCATGGTGAGAACGAAGGCAAATGGATCACCAGTTCATTTTATACCAGACAACTTCCGGAATGGGTAGAAAAGTTTTAACTCCTCCGGAAAAGCAGATTCTTATCTTAAACCCTGGACTACGCTTGCAAATATTGACAGCTACATTGAAAGTGGGGTAGATATTAATGATTTCGAAGGTGGTTTTAGCGGCAAGGCAGATACCGGATTTCCTTATGACCTTAAAGCTTTAAAAGATCAAAATGGAGGATATGACATTATAAAAGCCACTCCATATGGGAATAGCCTTACCACAGATTTTGCCATAGCCGCACTTGAAGGAGAGCAACTGGGGAAAGATAATGATACAGATTTTCTCACGGTGAGCTATTCTTCTACAGATTATATCGGTCATAATTTTGGGGTGAACTCAAAGGAAATTCAGGATGTTTATCTTAGGCTGGATTTGGAGCTCGCACGTCTACTAAAAAACCTGGATGAGAAAGTAGGAAAGGGAAATTATACTTTATTCCTGACTTCAGATCATGGCGGAGTGCACGTTCCTGCTTATCTGGAAACAGTGAATATTCCCTCCGGATATTTTGAATTTGACAAGCTGAAAAAGGACCTCAATAATTTTCTTAAGGGGAAATACCAAAAAGAAAACCTTGTAGAGAATATCTCCAACAATCAGATCTTCTTTAATTATGATGAGGTTCTACAAATGGATGTTTCTTCTGAAGAACTTCAGCAAGAAATAGCACATTTTCTCTTACAGTACGATAAAATTAACAGGGTGTTTACCAGAAGCCAGTTACAATCGGCTAGTTATTCAGAAAAGATTGCATCGACTGTTGAGAATGGTTTTAATCAAAAGCGAAGTGGAGATGTTGTTATGGTTCTCGAACCTTCGGTGATCTCCTATTCCCGCACGGGTTCTACTCATGGAAGTGGTAACAATTACGATACTCACGCTCCATTAATATTTTACGGAAAAGGGATAAAATCTGGAAATAGCCTGGAAAGAACAGAGATTGTTGATATAGCACCAACAATTTCAGCTTTGCTCGGGATCCCATTTCCTAATGGAGCAACGGGGCGGCCCCTGCACATGGTTTTTGAGAAGTAATTAAAAGATCTTCGACAACATCTTTTTATACCGGAGCCTTCTAATGAAGGCTCCTTCTTTTTTACCCACCAAAAATGGCATTTTTGAAGCCTTTGCTCTTCGGAAGCCGTTCAGGTAATCCAGCGCAAGCTTAAGATCTCCTTTTTTCATGGCAAGTTTAACTGAAGCAATCCCGGTGATAAACCAGCCGTACCGTAGCTTGTAAAAAGCCTCTCCCTGTTTCCATTTTGCTGCTTTATTATAAGTGAAGCCGGTAGGGCGCAGGTGTTTTACTGCCAGGGAAGGATCTGTTTTTATTTTCCAGCCATGGTACTGGGCCAGTAACTCATCTACAGTGTCCCATCCCATGGAAGGCTTAAGTCCGCCTATATCTTCAAAACACGCTTTTCGATATGCTTTTAAAGCTCCCCGAATGTGATCTTTATCTGTAAGACTTTCCAGTTTCCAGTTCCCGTTTTTTTCCAAATGACAGAATCCGCCGGCCATTCCCACTTTGGGATCCTCCTCAAAATGTTTTTTGATGGTTTCCAGGTAATTTTCCGGGAAAATAAGATCGGCATCAAATTTACAGATGATATCAAAGTCTCCCTCCAGCTGCCCGAGACCATAATTGAAAGCATTGACCACTTTACTGCCTGGAAGATGTGCTTCGGAAGAAGTAGTGCTCACTAGAGAAATAAAAGGAAATTTTTCAGCAAAATTCTTTACAACTTCAGCAGTGTTGTCAGAGGATTGATCATCGACCACCACGATCTTATCCGGTTTCAGGGTTTGTTCTGAAAGGGATTTGAGGGTCTTTCCGATAAATTCCGCTTCATTATGGGCGGGAATGACAATGTAGAATTTCAATGCTGCAAAAACTTTCAGCTAAATTACAATTTTTGAACATCTGTTTCCGCAGGAGAGCGAAAACTGAAAGATTTTAAAATCAGGAATGAACAGGTTTAACTTCAGAAAAGCAGAGGTGTCAAAAAAGGGATTTTTGATTAGCCTTTTCTTTCGGCATAAACAGCGTAGTATCGCGGAGTAAATTTCCGAAGCAGCGGTCTTACGCCGATCTTATTTACCGGATTGGTCCATTTATGGCGCTTCTTTATTTCCCAGCCTGCTTTTTCCAGAAGCCAGTCGAACTGCCAGTCCTCAAATTCATGGTAATGCCTGTCCCATTTATCGGTTTTGCTTCGATAGGCGGGAGAGAACCAAAGCCTTAAAGGCACACTTGCGACAAGTTTTTTAGCGCGGATATCCCTAAGCACATTGAAAGGCGCCACGAGGTGCTCAAAAATCTCAAAAGCGGTAACAATTTCGGCAGTGGAGGTTCTTACGCTTTCGGTATCCACGTCTAAATCTTCCCCCTGGGTATTGGTGACGTGGTAGCCGTGCTCTTCCATCACTTTGGTGAATGGATTTCGTACTCCCAGATCCAGGATATTCGCTGGGGCAGGGGCGACACTCGTTAAAAATTCAGTGGTTTCTTTATATCGCTTATTCGGAAATGTCTTTTCGTACATTTTAGAACTGGTACACAATGGCATTGATGTTCATTCCCGCACCAACGCTGGCCAGAATAATGACATCTCCTTTTTCTAAAGATTGTCCCTGCATTTTTCCCTTTCAGGATAAGGTCGAGGAGTGTGGGCACCGTTGCAACGCTGCTGTTGCCCAGTTTGTCAATACTCATTGGCATGATTCCCTCGGGTATCTGTCTTCCGTAAAGCTTGTAAAAACGTTTTAGAATGGCTTCATCCATTTTTTCATTGGCCTGGTGGATGAGGATCTTTTTAACGTCGTCTATATTCTTTCCGCTTTTCTCAAGACAGCTCTTCATAGCATCGGGAACATGACTTAATGCAAATTCATAGATCTTGCGACCATGCATTTTTATGTATCTGCGTTCGTCTTTTGCTTCGCGATTGTTTGACTTTCCGAAGAAAATGAAATTTGCTTCTTCAAAAGAATAGGTTGCACTTTCGTAAGCTAGAATTCCTCCCTCTTCTTCACTGGCTTCAATAACCGTAGCTCCTGCACCATCTGAATAGATCATGGAATCCCTATCGTGCTTGTCCACGACACGGGAAAGAGTTTCAGAACCAATCACGAGACATTTTTTGGCCATCCCGCTTTGAATAAAAGCTTTTGCCTGTATCACAGCCTCTACCCAACCCGGGCATCCAAAAAGGATATCGTAGGCGACGCATTTAGGGTTTTTGATACGAAGCTTGTGCTTCACCCTGGTAGCAATACTTGGAACGGTATCGCTCTGCAGGTCATTATGAAGTACATCGCCATAGTTATGTGCGACGATGAGGTAATCAAGTTCTTCAGGGTTGATCCCCAGAATCCTCAATAGCGCTATTTGCGGCCAGATAAGCAATGTCTGAATTGGTTAGCTCGTTATGAATATATCGTCTTTCAGCAATACCGGTTATTGCCTTGAATTTTTCAATTATTACGGTATTCGACTGTGGAAAAACGGACCCGTCTTCATATAAAAACTTATGTTCCTGAAAATCTGAATTCTTTTCAATTCTTCCTGGGATGTAACTTCCTACGCCGGTGATTTTAATGCTCATTCTGTGTCAGTTATAGTGTCGACAAGTTTCAAAATTAATAAATGTATGGCCGGTTTCCTTCAATTTTTTACAATAAAAATCACCTTTTATGGTATCTCTAAAAGATCATACAGATTATTTTCTTCTAGTGAAAAAATGTAAAGGTTTTCTGTTGATTGCTTAATAATTTGTTAAAACAACAGGAGCGTAAAAGAGAAAAGGCTGTCTTAAAACCGTGCTAAAGGTTAATCTGCACTTATAAAAGATTTAAATTTCTCTGGAAATCAGATGAAAAAGTCTTTTAAACAAATTCAGATGAACGATTATTGATCTTTCAACAGCCTTCTTTTTGTTAATCCTCCATATATTCTTCTATGGGAGCACAGGTGCAAATAAGGTTCCTGTCTCCAAAAGCTTCATCCACTCTCCTAATAGAAGGCCAGAATTTATTTTCGGCCAGGTAATCCATTGGGAAAGCTGCTTTTTGCCTGGTGTATGGGAAATTCCATTCCTCTACCGTTAACATGCCAAGAGTATGCGGAGAATTCTTAAGCACGTTATTTGGTTCATCTTCTGTAGCCTCATCTATTTCTTTTCTAATTGAAATAAGGGCATCACAGAATCTGTCCAGCTCTTTTTTGCTTTCACTTTCGGTAGGTTCGATCATAAGGGTTCCTGCAACAGGGAAAGAAACCGTTGGTGCATGGAAGCCATAATCGATAAGCCTTTTTGCAATATCGGTAACTTCTATTCCTTTTGCTTTAAAAGGGCGACAGTCCACTATCATTTCGTGTGCTGCTCTGCCACGCTCTCCACTGTAAAGGGTTTTATAATGCTCTTCGATTCGCGCTTTAATATAGTTGGCATTCAAAATAGCAAACTGCGTTGCTCTTTTTAGGCCTTCTGCACCAAGCATCTTTATATAACCATAGGAAATAAGACATACAAGGGCAGAACCCCATGGCGCCGCAGAAATCGCGGTAATGGCATCATCTCCTCCGGTCTTAATAACAGGATTCCCCGGAAGGAAAGGCACAAGCTGCTCAGCCACACAAATAGGACCAACTCCCGGGCCACCACCACCGTGTGGGATAGCAAAAGTTTTGTGCAGGTTGAGGTGACATACATCGGCGCCAATTACTCCGGGACTGGTAAGTCCAACCTGGGCATTCATGTTTGCACCGTCCATATAAACCTGCCCGCCGTATTCGTGGATGATGTTGATGATCTCAACAATAGCCGATTCAAATACACCGTGAGTAGAAGGATAGGTCACCATTAAAGCGGCAAGGTTATCCTTATGTTTCAGAGCTTTTTCTTTAAGATCATCTACATCGATATTTCCGGTTTCGGTAGATTTTGTAACAACCACTTTCATTCCCGCCATTACTGCCGAAGCCGGGTTGGTTCCGTGAGCAGATGATGGGATAAGGCAAATATTCCTGTGGGATTCATTTCTGGATTCGTGGTATTTACGAATTACCATTAGACCCGCATATTCTCCTTGTGCACCTGAGTTAGGTTGCAGGGACGTGCCGGCAAATCCGGTGATTTCTGTTAGTTGCTCTTCAAGTTTCTTAAGAACGATCTGGTAGCCCTCTGCCTGTTCAACGGGAACAAACGGGTGCAGGTTACCCCATTGCGGGTAACTAATTGGCAACATCTCGGCAGCTGCATTAAGTTTCATAGTGCAGGAACCAAGGGAGATCATGGAGTGATTAAGGGAAAGATCCTTACGCTCCAGTTTCTTAATATATCGCATCAACTCTGTTTCTGAATGGTAGGAGTTGAAAACTTCATTTTTCAGGAATTCAGTTTTGCGTTCTACTGAAGCCGGAATATGACTTTTTTCTGAAAGCTGGGAAACAGTGATAGTTTCTTTACCTGCAGCTTCAGCAAAGATGGAGACGATGGTGTTAATGTCATCGATATTGGTTGCCTCATTTAGGGAGATAGCAACAACATCTGAAGCCGGATAATAGAAATTGACTTCATTACTTTCAGCAATAGCTTTTACTTTGGAGGCATCGGCCTTTACCAGCACAGTGTCGAAAAAGGTAGAATTAAGCTGAGAATAACCTAGCTTTTCAACACTTTCAGCAACTGTTACAGCATAACTATGAACTCTGTTGGCAATGAACTTCAAGCCTCTTGGGCCGTGGTAAACCGCATACATTCCTGCCATAACAGCAAGCAGTACCTGCGCAGTACAAATATTTGATGTAGCCCTGTCTCTTTTAATGTGTTGTTCACGGGTTTGCAAAGCCATACGTAGGGCGAAGTTGCCATCTGTATCTTTTGTAACCCCAATGATCCTTCCCGGAATGCTTCTTTTGTATTCTTCTTTGGTTGCGAAATAAGCCGCATGTGGACCTCCGTAACCCAGAGGAATACCAAAACGCTGAGTGGTTCCTACAACTACGTCAACTCCAAACTCACCGGGAGCACGAAGCTTCACAAGGCTCAAAATATCTGCAGCAACTGCAGTTTTTATATTGTTTTCTTTTGCTTTTGCAACGAAAGGGGCGTAGTCATAAACCTGTCCCATCTTTCCGGGATACTGAAGAAAGGCTCCAAAAAACTCATTGGAAAAGTCAAATTCTTCGTGATCTCCAATTACCAGTTCAATTCCCAGAGGGATCGCACGGGTTTTTAGAACATCAATGGTTTGGGGAAGCACAGCTTCAGAAACAAAGAATTTATTTACTTCATTTTTCTTTTGATCCCGCTCTCTTACCTCAAATAACAAAGACATGGCTTCGGCTGCCGCAGTACCTTCATCAAGCAAAGAAGCATTAGCCAGTTCTAGTCCGGTAAGATCGGCTACAACAGTCTGGAAATTAAGAAGAGCTTCCAGTCTTCCCTGGGCAATCTCTGCCTGGTAGGGAGTGTAGGCAGTGTACCATCCCGGATTTTCAAGAATATTTCGCTGAATGACCGGGGGCGTTATAGATTGGTGGTACCCCAGACCAATATAAGTCCTGAAAACCTTATTTTTGGCAGCCAGTGAAATGCTGTGGGCGATGTATTCATGCTCACTCATGGCAGGAGCCAGTTCAAGATCCTTTTTTAGGCGGATATCATCGGGCAGGGTTTCGTAGATTAGCTGGTCTATTGAATCAACTCCAATGGTCTCCAACATATCCTTTAGATCGTGTTCCCGGGGGCCTATATGACGTGTGGCAAAAGAAAAAGTATTCATCAAGTAAAAGTTGTGTTTTGAAGGGCGAAAATACGCAATTTCAACCTAAATTTTAATGATTTAGAGCAGCAAGATTTGCAAAGTTTTTCCATTCTTTATTCTACTCTTAAACAAACATGAAGAAGTTATTCGATTTCTATATTAACAGCAGCATTCACGTGGCTTTGGCAGTTGTTTCCCTTTGCCTTGTCACTGTGCTGTATTATGAAGTGGAACTGAATATTTTTCTTCTGTTTTTCATCTTTTTTGGAGCTGTTACGGGTTATAACTTTGTGAAGTATGCAGGGGTAGCCGGTTTGCATTATCGCAGCCTCGCCTGGGAGCTTAAAAACATCCAGATTTTTTCTGTTTTCTGCTTTACAGGATTGGTCTTTACTGTATTTTTTATTGATCCTAAAATTTTGCTTTGGAGTGCCATTTTTGGGGCGCTCACTTTGCTCTACGCTTTACCTGTTTTTAGTAAAAAACGGAATCTTAGAAGTATATCGGGAATTAAGATCTTCATTATCGCTTTCGTGTGGGCGGGGGTAACAGTTGTACTTCCGTTGGTAGGTGTCAAAAATGTCATTTCAGGAGATGTTTTACTGGAATTTCTGCAGCGTTTCCTTTTGGTAGTGGTGTGGATCCTTCCGTTTGAAATTCGGGATCTTAAATACGATCTGGAGCAACTGGGGACAATTCCGCAGCGGGTAGGGGTGACGCCAACAAAAATTCTGGGAATAATGACATTGGCAGTGGTAGTGATGATGGAATTTCTAAAAAGTGCAGCCACCCTGGAAACAAAATCGGTGCTGGGAATAATTGCGGTAGTGACGGCTATTTTTGTTTGGAACACCAAAGAAAATCAATCCCGCTACTTTGCTTCTTTTTGGGTTGAGGGAATTCCAGTACTGTGGTTAATGCTTCTTTTGTTGTTTAGAAACCTGTGAGTTTTCGTGTTTGATCTTTTCCTTGAAATTTTCTTTTTCCTGGTGAGAGCAGGATTTTAAATTGGCCTTTTTCAACAAACCCGAAAGTTTCTTGTTGTCCTCATAATAATTTTTGCACATCCTGCAAAAGTAGAGGTGGAGCTTAAGTCTAATTTTTTCCCGGAGACTTACCTCCTTGTATTCGGCTTTTGCACAGAGTTCTGCTGCTTCTGCACAACTTAGTTTCATAAAACTTATTCCCTTCATATTAAAACCAGTTTTTCTCCAGGCATTTGGCCAGAGCAATTCTGGCTCTGTGAATAATAACCCAAAAGTTAGACGGACTAATATTAAATTCATTACAAATGGCTTCCGTATCTATGCCATCAATAGTTTTCATTTTAAAGATAGTTGCCTGCTTTTCATTAAGCTGGTCAAGACATTCAAGAATTGCAAGTCCCAGTTCCCGGTTTTCCATTTGATCTTCGGCGGTCATGTCGGAGAGGTCTGCAACTTTTTCCTCCAGCCAATCCCCTTCATTTTCGCTGTTGGGAAAATTCATTTTAACCTCTGCCTGTCCTTTTGAAGAATTGTTGCGGCGGTAGTGATCAATGATTTTCCGTTTGAGAATGGAAATAAGCCAGGTTCTTTCCGATGCTTCCCCTTTAAAGTTCTTCAAAGAGTTTAGCCCGGCCAAAAAGGTTTCCGAAATAATATCATTAGCAACTTCCCGGTCATTTACCCGCACAATGGTATAGTTGAACAGGTAATCGGCATACCGGTCAACCCATTTTTCGGGATTAAGATGGTTCTTTTCCATTTCCTGAACGTGGTCTCTCTCAAAAATAGCAAAAGATTCGGTTATAATTATCCCAAAACCTTCGGCTGTTGCTGCCGAAGGTTTGCGGTGTTCCTTATTTCTTCGGAAGCAATCCTGCCCGTCGTAACAAGGCTTCCGGGGCAGCTTCTTTTCCTCTGAAGCGTTTGTAGAGGGTCAATGGATGCTCTGTCCCTCCCTGGGAAAGTATCGTGTCCCTGAATTTTTTAGCGGTTTCCCTGTCAAAAATGCCATTTTCTGTAAAAAATTCAAAAGCATCGGCATCCAGTACTTCTGCCCATTTATAGGAGTAGTAACCGGCAGCATAACCACCTTGAAAAATATGTGAGAATGATGTGCTCATGCAGTTCTCCTTCACTTCGGGGAAAAGTTGTGTGGGTTCAAAGACTTTGTCTTCATGCGCTTTCACATCTATTATTCCTGAAGGATCTTTACTGTGCCAGCTCATGTCCAGCATTCCAAAGCTTAGCTGCCTTAGAGTGGCCATGCCCTCATGAAAAGTGGCCGATTCTTTAATTTTTTCAATAAGCTCATCGGGAATAACCTCTCCCGTCTCGTAATGTTTGGCAAAAAGCTTAAGAGCATCTTTTTCATAACACCAGTTTTCGAGTACCTGACTAGGAAGTTCAACGAAATCCCAAAACACGTTAGTTCCCGAAATGCTTGGATAAATTGTGTTTGCCAGCATGCCGTGCAGGGCGTGACCGAATTCGTGGAAAAGGGTGGTAACCTCGTTAAAGGTGAGTAGGGATGGTTCCTCGTCTGTAGGTTTTGTAAAGTTGCAAACAATGGAGATATGCGGCCGCTCATTTTTATCGTGCTGGTGGTACTGCGATTTGTATGAAGTCATCCAGGCTCCGCCGCGCTTGCCTTCCCGTGGATGGAAATCTGCATAGAAAAGAGCGATCTCATTATCGTTCTCATCTGTAACCAGGTAGGTTGTTACTTCGGGATGATAAACTTCAACTTCAAAAACCTGTTTAAATTTTAATCCGTAAAGTTTTTCTGCCACTATAAAAACTCCGTTGATGACATTATTCAGTTCAAAATATGGTTTCAGTTGTTCGTCATCAAGGTCAAAAAGTTTTTGCTTCAGCTTTTCTGAATAATAGGCGGCATCCCATTTTTGAAGTTGATCTAATTTGTCCAGGTCTTTGGCGAAATCTTCAAGCTCTTTAAATTCATTTTCGGCTGCCGGTTTAGCTTTATCCAAAAGTTCTTCCATGAAAGAATTTACTTTTTCGGGAGTTTCGGCCATTCTTTCCTCCAGTTTAAAATGGGCGTAGGTTGGATAACCAAGAAGATTTGCTTTTTTATGACGCAGCTTTACAATTTGCAGGACATTCTCCCGGTTGTCCAGTTTATCGCCGTGAAATCCTTTTGCACCAAAAGCTATCGCCAGTTCCTTGCGAAGTTCCCGGTTTTTCGCATATTTCATAAATGGAATGTAGCTGGGATAGTGGAGATTAAAGATCCAGCCTTCTTTATTTTTTTCTTTGGCCAGCATTCGTGCTGCGGTTCTTACACCTTTGGGTAAACCATCAAGATCTTCTTCCCGGGTGATATGAAGTTCATATTTGTTGGTTTCTGCCAAAACATTTTCCCCGAAGTTGAGACTCAAGGCAGCAAGTTTTTTGTCGAGGTCGCGAAGTTCCTGCTTTTGCTCCGGGTTCAGGTTAGCTCCGTTACGTTTGAACATCTTGTACTTCTTGTCCAGCAGGGTACTTTGCTCTACGTTGAGGTTTAGCGAATCTTTATTTTCATAGACTTCTTTTACTTTTCTAAAAAGTTCCGGATCCTGGATGATATCATTTTTAAAGTCGGTAAGCACCGGGGAGATCTCCTGAGCCAGTTTTTGGATCTCATCGTTAGTCTCGGCCGAATTTATATTGAAGAAAATACTTGTAATTCGATCCAGCTGTTCCCCTGCAAATTCCAGGGCTTCAACCGTGTTTTCAAAAGTGGGAGGTTCACTTGAGGCAGTGATTTTTCTTATATCTTCCTTAGCCCCTTTAATGGCTTCTTCTATGGCAGGCTTATAATGTTCAGTTTTTATCTTCATGAATGGAGCTGTATCAAACGGCTCCAAAAGTGGATTTCCCTTTATCATAATCACTTATATTGTAACGTTAAGAAACGTATTTTAACAAATTTTTTTAAAAACGTTCGGAAAGTTCTAAAATAATTCTTTACTTCACATGATCTAAAATATAAAGATAGTAGCTTTTAGGTTTTTGATTAATATATTTAGAATGGTTAATAAATACTATTAAAACAACAAGATGCTACTTAAAAGCCACGTGAAAACGTGGCTTTACTTTTTTACATTTTTGGCACCTTCAAGAACTTTCTGCTTTAAGCTTTCCTTATAATCTATAATTTTTTGGAGGATCTGGTTATCGGCACTACCAAGAATTTGTGCAGCGAGAATTCCTGCATTTTTTGCGCCATTAAGGGCCACCGTTGCCACGGGAACCCCGCCGGGCATTTGAAGAATAGAAAGGACAGAATCCCATCCATCTATAGAATTACTGGATTTAACGGGAACTCCAATCACCGGAAGAGGTGAAAGGGAAGCGATCATCCCCGGAAGATGGGCCGCCCCGCCTGCTCCTGCTATGATCACCTTGATCCCGCGGGTATGAGCATTTTTGCCGTAGTCAAAAAGCTTATCGGGCGTACGGTGAGCAGAAACTATGTCTACTTCTACCTCTATTCCAAAAGATTTCAAAATATCTATTGACTCCTGCATTACCGGCATATCGCTGGTACTGCCCATGATGATCCCTACTTTGCTCATATATAGTTTTATTAAACCTAACAGGTTTTTGAAACCTGTTAGGTTTGATTCATTGGAATTTATTCGCTTATTACTTTAATGGTATTTTTCACCTCTTCGGCAATTCTTCTGGCTTCAGCAAGATCGGCATTTACGATAGTTACATGGCCCATTTTCCTGAAAGGCCTGGTGATCTTCTTTCCGTAGATGTGAGGGGTTACGCCCTTTTAGCTTCAGAATGTCCGAAATGTTCTTGTAAACTACCTCTCCTGTATAGCCTTCTTCTCCCACAAGGTTGACCATTATGCCGCCGGTCTTACTCTCGGTTTCTCCTAACGGAAGATCGAGAATTGCCCTTAAATGCTGTTCAAATTGATTGGTAAATGCAGCTTCTATGCTATAGTGGCCGCTGTTGTGCGGTCGCGGGGCCACTTCATTGACCAAAATTTCATCATCTTCTGTCTGAAACATTTCCACGGCCAGTAATCCAACATGTTGATAAGCTTCGGAAACTTTTTCGGCCACTTTTCGGGCTTTTTCGGCTACAGAAGCCTCAATTCGGGCAGGGCATATTACATATTCCACCTGGTTTGCTTCAGGATGAAACTCCATTTCCACCACCGGATAAGTTCTTACTTCTCCTGATGGATTTCGTGCCACAATCACTGCCAGTTCATTCTTGAAGGGGATGAGATCTTCGGCTATACAAGGAGTTTCGGGTAAATCTTCCGCAGTATTCATGTTTTTTATTACACTCACACCCTTCCCGTCGTAGCCTCCGGTAGTGCTTTTCCAAACTAAAGGTAAGGAAAGATCCCCTTTTTGAAGACCTTCTAAAAATGCCTTTTTTGAAGAGTATTTTTTATAGGGAGCAGTGGGAATACCGTGCTTCTCGAAAAAATCTTTTTGAATACCCTTGTCCTGTATCTTCTTCAGGGTTTTTGAAGAGGGATAAACTTTTATTCCTTCAGATTCAAGTTTTTCAAGTGCCTCAACATTCACTCCTTCAATTTCGAAGGTGAGTACATCTGCTTTTCTTCCGAAGTTCACAACCGTCTCAAAATCCATAAGATCGCCTTGTGTAAATTCATCGCAGGCAATCCTGCAGGGAGCTTCAGCACTGGGATCGAGCACTACTGTTCTAATGTCAAACTTGCGTGTTTCATAAAGCAGCATTTTTCCTAATTGGCCTCCGCCAAGAATTCCGAGGGTAAAATCTGAAGAAAAATAGTTGATCATTAATGAGGTATTTCAGCAAAAATAATTTTAAAAATCTGAAATGCCGCAAGATTCAGTTATAAATGCACAGGGTTTAGCATCCTGAGTTGAATGGAATATGTATCTTTGCTTCCCAAAAATATTTTTGTTTTGGTACAACTACACGATTTAAAATTCACACCTTTTATTTCTGAAGCCGAGATCAACACAGGCATCGAAAAAGTGGCAGCGCAGGTAAACGCCGAATTTGAGGGAAAGAACCCGGTTTTCCTGGGTGTCCTTAACGGAGCTTTCCTCTTTGCAGCCGAACTTATCAAAAGATTCAAAGGAGACTGTGAGGTTAATTTTGTGAAGCTGAGGTCTTACGAGGGTACAGATACTACCGGGAATGTAGAATCTCTCATGGGGCTTACACAGCCTCTAAAAGGTCGAAATGTGATCGTGATTGAAGATATTGTTGATACCGGGAACACCCTGGAGAGTATTGATAAAATTCTTAAGAAGGAAAAAGTGAACCAGTATAAGGTCGCGACTTTATTTTACAAACCTGCGTCTTATAAAAAATCTCTTGCCATAGATTATATTGGGTTGGAAATTCCAAATGATTTTATAGTAGGATATGGACTGGATTATAACGGTCTGGGAAGAAATCTTACCCAGGTTTATAAACTTAAAAATACTAAAATGACAAACCTCGTGTTGTTTGGACCTCCTGGAGCAGGAAAAGGAACCCAGGCGTCAATTCTTAAAGATCATTACAATCTAAGGCATATCTCTACCGGAGATGTTTTTAGGTATAACATAAAGAATGAAACGGAACTTGGAAAGCTTGCCAAAGCCTATATGGATAAAGGTCAGCTAGTACCCGACAGTGTTACCATCGATATGCTTAAAGCTGAAGTAAGGCAGACCAAAGAAGGAAATGGTTTTATATTTGACGGTTTTCCACGTACGGTTGCACAAGCCGAAGCTCTTGAAGAATTTTTGAACGAAGAGGGAACCGAGGTGAGTGCGATGATCGCGCTAGAAGTAGATGATGAGATCCTCGTGGAGCGTTTACTTGAACGTGGAAAGACCTCTGGCAGGCCAGATGACGCCAACGAACTTGTGATTCGCAAGAGGATTAAGGTTTATTACGAAGAAACTGCTATCTTAAAGCAGTTCTATTTAAAACAGGAAAAATATTACGGAATAAATGGTGTAGGCTCGATTGAAGAGATCACTGCACGATTAAAGAAAGCTATTGACCAGCTGGTTTAAGACCTGTGGGTAAAGAAAAATGTCATGACTGAAGGGAATTTTGTTGATTACGTAAAGATCCACGTAAGCTCCGGGAACGGAGGAAAAGGATCTGCTCACCTGCACCGCGAAAAATATGTTGCCAAAGGAGGACCCGATGGTGGAGACGGTGGTAGGGGAGGTCATGTGATCCTCAAAGGAAATAAAAACCTTTGGACACTTTTCCATTTAAAGTTTAAAAGACATGTAAAAGCCGAGCACGGGGAACACGGAAGTAAACAACGCAGTACCGGTGCCGAGGGTAAGGATGAGATCATAGAAGTGCCTCTTGGTACAGTGATTCGTGATACCGAGACCCAGAATATTCTTCATGAAATAACAGAGGATGGGCAGGAGATCATTATTGCCGAAGGTGGAAAAGGCGGACTTGGAAACTGGCATTTTAAATCCTCCACTAACCAGACTCCGCGATATGCTCAACCTGGTATTCCCGGGGAAGAGAATGATGTGACGCTGGAATTGAAAATTCTGGCAGATGTTGGGCTTGTAGGTTTTCCTAATGCGGGGAAATCAACTTTACTCTCAGTCATTACTGCCGCCAAACCAAAAATTGCCGATTACGAATTCACTACTCTTAAACCCAATCTTGGAATTGTAGAGTATCGCGATTTCAAAACATTTGTAGTTGCCGATATACCTGGAATTATTGAAGGGGCTGCGGAAGGTAAAGGTATTGGTCATAGATTCCTTAGACATATAGAGCGGAATTCTACTTTACTGTTTCCTTATTCCCGCTGATGCAAAGGATATCAACAAGCAATATGAGATCCTTGTAGACGAATTGAGACGCTACAATCCCGAAATGCTGGATAAGGACAGGCTTATCGCTATCTCAAAAAGTGATATGCTGGACAGTGAACTAAAACAGGAACTGAAGTCGGAGCTTGATCAAGTTCTTGACACGCCATATCTATTTATTTCTTCTGTTGCCCAACAAGGTTTAACCGAACTAAAGGATAAACTCTGGGAAATGTTGAATAGGGAACCTGTTTAATTCCTGTTAATCTCTTAATATTCAGAGGTGTTTTCTTTAAATTTAAAGAAAACACCTTATGAGAACTCTTAAACTTATTCTTGTTTGTGCAGTAATCTATTCCTGTGGCGGCCCACGTGCGGTTTATGATTATGATGAGCAGGCAAATTTCAATTCTTATTCTTCAATAGCCGTATATCCTGAAATAAGGACAGGCCTTAGTGAACTTGATGAAAGACGACTTCTTTCTAGTGTAGAAAGTTTTCTGGCTTCCAAAAATTTGGCAGCAACCGGCGATCCTGATCTCTACCTTAATGTTTATACCGAGCAGTATCAGGAACCTAGCCGCACTAATGTTGGGGTAGGGATAGGAGGAACCGGGAGAAATGTTGGAGTAGGAGTGAGCGGGGGAATTCCTTTGGGAGGACCCGAAACCTTTCTAAGGCTTACTTTTGATCTTATTGATGTGGAAAATGATGCCCTCGTTTGGCAGGCTGTAGTCGACAGTAAATTTGATTTTGACTGGAGACCTGAGGAAAGGGAGCAGCATTTCGCTAAAAATAGTAGAGGAAGCTATGGCAGGTTATCCTCCAAAAAGGTGATTTGTGCTTTTCATTTTTTGCAAAATAAAAAGGCCCCGATCTCTCGGGGCCCTTCTTTTGGCTGGTTAGTTAAAAAAGCCTAGTTTTTGTTTTCCTCTGCAGCTTCAGGTTGGTCCTGTAAGTAAGGTGTACTTCCGGTTATTTCCGTGAATTCACTTCTTCGGTTTTTGGCATATTCAGCCTCAGTACACATGTTAGGTCTCGTACAGTCGTTTAACGGTACTTCTTCACCATATCCTTTAGACTCAAGTCTATCTCTGCTTATTCCCTGGCTTACCAGATATTCAAGCGTAGATTCTGCACGACGTTGAGAAAGATCCATGTTGTACTTGTCAGAACCACGAGCATCTGCATGAGATCCAATTTCTATTCTAAGCATTGGATAATTCTTCATGATCTCGGCAACACGGTTAAGAGTTGGTTCAGATTCCGGCTTAATAGTGGCCTTGTCGAAGTCGAAGTAGATATTACCAACTCCGGCGATCTGTCTTCTACCTGTTTCAGGATTAATTTCCATTTCTTCTTTTGGAAGAATCGGTTTTTCGTACACTTCTCGATCAAAAGAATAAAGATTATCAGATCCTCTTCTGTTGGAAGCAAGATATCCTTTTTCATCACCCTCTTTCAGTACAAATGCGAAATCATCGAATTCACTATTTAGAGAATTTCCAAGGTTTTGGGCTTCTCCAAAGGAACCATTCTCCTGCTCACTTTTGAAGATATCCAAATTCCCATAGCCCATGTGACCATCAGATGTGAAATATAAAGTACCATCATTAGCGATGTAAGGGAACTGCTCACGGTTAGCAGTATTTACATTAGATCCAAGGTTAACAGGTTCTCCGAAAGTTCCATCTTCATTAACAGCCACACTGTAGATGTCAAATGATCCCATAGATCCCGGCATATCACTTGCAAAATACAAAGTTGAGCCATCCTCACTTAAAGTAGGGTGTTCTACAGAGTACTGATCGCTTGTGAAAGGCAATGCTTCGATGTTAGTCCACTCTCCATCAACAAGCTCTGCACGGTAGATCCTTATCGTTGCAACAGGTACTTCTGCCCAATCAACTTTAACTCTTCTAGAGTTGGTTCTGTCAAAATACATAGTTTGTCCATCACTGGAAAAAGCGGCAGAACTCTCGTGAGTGTCTGTATTGATCTTATCATTGAATAATTCAATGTTGCTCAACTTTCCTTCATCGTCGATATTAGCCAGGTAAAGATCAAGATAAGGCTTCTTGTTCCAGGCGTAAATAGGACGATCCTGATTACGGGTAGAGGCAAAAACGATGCGGTCTCCCATAAAAGTGATTCCGAAGTCTGATGACGCTGCATTCTGCATTACCTGGTTTGTAGTGTAGGTATGAGATACGGCAGTGTCAAGTTTCGAAGTCCACTCTTCAAAATCTACAGTTGAGTTATAGTACTCGCTAAAATATTCATCGGCTTCCTCATCTTGTCCGGTAGCACGAAGAGCGTGTGCAAACCTGAATGAATATTCAGGTGCAACCGATCCATCATTGTACTTAAGAAAAAGATCGCGGTAGGTTTCCGCTGCATTTCCCATTCTATTGGTAAAGAAATAAGAATCGCCCAATCTTTGGAGGACTTCCTGATCTTTGTCCTGAACTAACCGGTATGCTTCAGAAGCATCCATGTAGGCTCTTTGGTTGTATAGGCGGTTAGCTTTCTTTACCTGCGAACTCTGGGCCATGGCCGAGAATCCAATAAGGATAGCTAAAAGTGTCGTATAAAGTTTTTTCATGTTTTTTTAGGTTTTAGAAGAATCTTGGGGATACGTTGTAACCTTTTGAAAGGCCTAGCAGGTCAAGGTCAAACAGCACCATGATTTCATGAGTACCATCATTAAAGTCACCAAGGTTTCCTGTAGTGTAGTCATAGGCATATCCTATTCTAAGTTCAGGAGTGACTCTAAAATTGACAAGACCACTTACTGTTTCATCAAAGCGGTAAGCAGCACCTACCTCGAAACGATTGTAAAGTAGGACGTTTGCAGTAATGTCAACAGAAAGAGGCGCTCCTTCTACGGCACGAGCCATAAAAGCCGGTTTTAGCTTTAGGTTAGGATTTAAATCGAACACATAACCTCCAGTTAGGAAGTAGTGAATGTTCTCTTCTCCTAAACGTGCCAACCCTGTTTCATTTTCCAGGTGCTTTGCAGTAAAAAGGTTTGGGGCCGATAAACCAACATAGTATTTATCTCCAAACCAGTAGGCGCCTACTCCAAAATTTGGGAAATGCTTCACTGATGTTCTGGTTTGCTGCAGGATCAATACATCAGGATTTCCAGTTTCAAGGCCTCTAAGATCTGCATCAAAGAAGGTAACTCCTGCTTTTACCCCAAAAGACAATTTTGAAGTTTCTGTAACAGGAAGAACATACGCCACATCTGCGTAAAGGTTGTTCTCCTTTACAACATCTCCAATCTCGTCATGAACAATGGAGATACCAGCTTCAAGCCTGTCAGTGAGTCCTGTGTGGGCGAAGAAATTCGCTGTTTCAGGTGCTCCGTCTATTCCGGCCCATTGGTTCCTGTAAATACCACCAACGTTAAGCATGCCCAGGTCATCTATCGCATAAGCGGGATTGATCACGCTCATGTTATACATGTATTGGGTATACATTGGATCTTGTTGTGCATTACCCTTTATTGAAAAAAGGGCAATGCAAGCAACTGTAAGAATTTTTATAAAAGAATTTCTCATTTGTTTTGAATGTTTCAAAATTATCTGCTTAAGTACAATTTACCTTGAGTAGGTGCTGTTTGTCCGTCGTTGTAGTACAATATGTAGAAATAGACTCCTACAGGTAATACTCCACTTCCAATCGAACCTTCAGTAGAAGTTCCATCCCATCCTGGGTTTTCTCCTTTACCAACGTATACTGGCTCTCCCCATCTGTTGTAAATTTCCAACATGTGGTTAGGGTATTCCGCAGAGATACCTGTGATGGCGAAATAGTCATTGATACCATCCCCATTCGGAGTAAAGATCTCAGGAATAACTATTGGACAGAAATCAGCAGTTACCGCTAATCTTGTTGAACTTTCACAGCCTTCATCGTTTGTAGAAGTTGCGTAGTAAATAGTGCCGTCTGTAAGCGTAGTCATTCTACTTAATGGATCGGTACTTGTTGCAGTAGCATACCAGGTAATATCTCCATTAGCAGAAACAATCTCTTCAAGATCAGCAAGTGTTCCATCAATAGGAATGCACTCTGCGTTCGAAACAAGAACAGGAGCATCTGAATTTGAGAAAGAAACTGTTAAACTGGCAGCATCAGAAACGCAACCGGCAACATTTGTTTGTGTTACATAATAAGTTCCTTCAGTAAGTTCCTCTGTACTTCCTACTTCAGTTGCTAATGTCTCATCTGAATACACAGTGAAAGTAGCATCATCTTCTCCAGAGATTTCCAGGTCGGCTATAGTGGCGCCATCTACATCACATTGTGTGAAGGGGGTTACAGTTGGAACTGCTGGACTGTCAGACAAAGTAACTGTTACAGAAGGTCTGTCGTCACAAGTTCCTTCAACAGGACCTGCATAGTAAACGCTTCCATCTACAAGAACAGTGGTTGCATCAAGTGCTTCTGTAGCATCTGTTGAAGAATACCAAAGAACTCCTGCAGGCATAAGATCGGCCACAGTTGGCTCACTATCACAGAATGTTTGTTCTGCTGCAGTTACTTCAGGACAATTTGGCTCCTGAGTACCTATTACTACAGTAACTGTAGCTGAAGCTGAACATCCATTCTCACTTGTTACAGTGTAGGTGTAAACTCCTTCTTCGTCGGTTGCAGGATCAAACGTTCCGTCAACTTCTTCTCCATCAAAAGTCCATGTTCCGTCAGCTTCAGGTGTTCCGCCAAGTTCAGCGAAAAGATCAACTGTTTCTGTAGCATCTTCTTCAAGATTAACTGTAACTGATTGACCTGCGTCTGGATTTTCAAGGACGGTAACAGTAAGTACGGCAGAATCTGTACACTCACCATTGCCTACTGTATAAGTAGTAGTGAAGTCTCCAAAATTGCTGTTGATGTTGTAGTCGTCAATTATCTCCTGTATTGTTGGGTTAAAAGTTCCGTTTGTAGGCACTCCTGTTTCAAGAAGGCCTATATAAAGATTTCTAACACCTGTATTGGATAGATTTTCTACTTCAGAATTACAAACTTCTACTGAATTGTCTGCTCCTGCATTAGCGGTGTTTTCTCCAACAGTAACGGTAAACTCGGTAGAATCTGAACCTATGACACAAGCTTCAGCGAAATCTTCGCTAACAGTATAGGTGATAGTGTATTCTCCTTCAACAGAAACATCCAAAGCTCCACCATTAATTTCGTTTCCTTGAGCATCAAAAAATCTTCCGCCAGGTAATGAATCCTCACCAAGGTAATTATAAAGATCTAGAGAGTTATCGCTTACACATACCTCGAAATCATTAATAGTACCCGCATTAGCTTCTTCAAGAGGAATAATGGTTACAGTTAATTCGACTGAATCTGTACAGTCGCCTTCTGTAAGAGTATATGTAGTAGTGAAATCACCTAAACCATCAGCATCAGTTTGATACATTGTGGCAATTTGAGATGGAGTAGGATTAAGTGAACCGGTTCTAACAACCCCTGGGTCAAGAAGATTTAAATAAAATTTCCTGATTTCGTCAATACTTGGGAAGACTGTCTGTACGTCTGTTTCGCAAACTGTAGTAGAGCTATCTGTTCCTGCATCAACTACTCCTTCACAAGGATCGGTTGGGTCAGAAGTTACAGTTACAGTTACAACTGCAGTATCCATACAACCTTCATAGCCCACAGTGTAGGTGAAAGTTCCTGCTTCGTCTGTAGCTGGATCAAAAATTCCGTCTCCGTTACTCCAGGTTCCACCTTGCTGAGCGTTTTCTCCTAAATACCCAAATAAGGTTACGGCATCGTCTTCTGTAGTAAGAGTAACAGTATCATCATCTCCGGCATTAGCTTCAGTAACTACATTTATTGTTAACTCAAAGTTTGTGCGTCAGGGGCGGTGTAAACAGTGGTGAATTCTCCTAATTTATCAGCATCTGCCTGATACATTTCAGAAATTTGCCTTGGTGTAGGATTGAAAGTTCCGTTTGTTGCTACACCTGGAGGAAGAAGTCCAAGGTAGAATTTCCTTATTTCATCATAGCTTGGGAAGAAAGTATCAACATCTCCTGCGCAAACTATAGCATAACCACTACCCGGTGTTGTTGGATCTGTTGGGTCGGTTGGATCGGTTGGATCGTTTACAATTACTGTTACGGTTGCTGAATCCATACAGGTTTCATACCCTACAGTATATGTGTAATCACCAGCTTCGTCTGTAGCAGGATCAAAAATTCCGTTTCCTGTATTCCAGGTTCCGCCTCTAAGAGCATTTTCACCCAAGTAAGTGAATAAATCTACCGGCTCATCATCTGTAGTAAGTGTTACGGTAGCATCATCTCCTGCTTCAGCTTCAGTAACTACATTGATGGTGAGCTCATAAGATTCTCCGTTTACTGTGTAAATAGTTGTGAACTCCCCTAAACCATCTTCATCTGCCTGATATCTATCAGCCATTTCAGCGGGAGTAGGGTTAAATGATCCATTTGTTGCTACGCCAGAGGGAAGCAATCTTAAATAGTATTTTCTAATTTCATCCACACTTGGAAAAAAGGTCTGTACATCCCTTTCACACACAACACTAACTCCAGGAGAGACTACTGGGTCGGTTGGTTCTGTAGTTAGAGTAACTACTACAGAGGCAGAGTCTGTACAATCACCTGAACCAACAGTATAAGTGTAAGTGCCAGCTGCATCTGTGGCAGGATTAAAAGTGCCATTGCCAGAACTCCAGGTTCCTCCTGCCTGGGCATCTTCTCCAAGTAAGGTAAATAGATCTACCGGTGCGTCATCAGGGTTTAAAGTAATAGCGTTATCATTTCCAGCATTAGCATCCTCAATAACGGTAATGGATATTGCAGCTTTATCTTCACACTCTCCTTCACCTACAGTATAAGTACCGGTAATATTAACTGGCTCAGTAAGTGGAATGCCGGGAACTAAGAACCTTTGGAATTCTTCAAAGTTGCCTTCGAATGTTCCATCAAGGTCTCTATCTCCAAGCCACTCTGCAAGTATGGCCATTCCTGACTCCGGATCCGGGGCAGAGGTAATTTGCTGTACAAGAGCTTCGATCTCAGTACGACAAAAAGTTTCATTAACATCCTCACCAGCATTGGCCTCACAAGGAGCAACAGTGATAGTGAAAGTTGCAGTGTCGCTTCCAATTATACATCCTGAAGTTTCATCAACAGTATATTCTATAGTGTAAACTCCAGAACCTTCTTCTGAAGGATTAAATTCTCCTTCTGGATAACCTTCAAAAGTTCCAATAGTTTGTCCTCCGTCAATTAGATCATATAAATTTTGTGGGCCGTCATTAGGTTGGAATGTTCTTTCCACATCACTACCGGCATTTGCTGCTTCAGTTTCAACTACAGAAATAGTCAATAGGACTGAAGCCTCACACTCATCTTCCCCTAAAGTATAGGTTGTGGTATAATCTCCCAGACCATCCTCATCATTTTGATATTGCTGTGCAAGTTGATCTGGAGTTGGATTAAAAGTTCCATTTCTGGAAACTCCTTCATCTAATAGAGCTAATAAATAGTTTCTAATAGCATCATTGCTAGGAAAAGTTTCCTGAACATCCGTCTCACAAACTATTCCAACATTCGGATTGCCTGCGTCTCCGGTTGCAAGTTCAACCTCCACAGCAACTCTATCTCTACTTTCACAAGGAGGTTGAGTTGAATTTGTACGGTTAACAATCTGACTCGCATAATAGATCCCTCCGTCAACTAAGGGTTTGAAGGATTGAGAGCAGGATTGGAAGTATTAGTGCTATACCATCTGATAGCTTGACTGTTAACACTTGTGTACTCTGCCTCAAGGTCTGCAACCGTAGCTCCTTCACAAAAAGTTTGTAAAGCCGCAGCAGTTGGAGCTTCAGCTAAAACAGGTGAATATTGAATAGCAACTCTGGTAGAAGGACAACTTGGAGTAGCATCTTCGTCACGTTGACCAACAAAATAATTAGCTCCTTCATCTAAAGGCTCATTAGGATCAAGTGCAGTTCCACCGTACTCTTCTGAAAATACTTCAATAATGTACGTCTCTTCACTTGCATCTACAACATTAATAAGATCCTGCACGGTACTTGTAGTCGCTAGTGCCATACTCACAGGGTTGGAAAAAAGAACCAAAAGAAGGAGTAGGCGCGCCTACATTAATCACAGTAACTTCTACTGCTTCTCTTTCTGAGCAATTTCCAGACTCATTACCTGCGTAATAAGTGGTATTGTCTTCCAAAAGTTCGTTATTAGGAATGGCATTTGGAGAGTCGGCAGTTCTGTACCATACAACTCCATCTCCATTGGCAGTTGCCTTTAAATCGGCTACCGTTTGTAAATAACAAAAGGTTTGTTGATTTCCAGCTGCTACTGCATCTTCGTCTGCTACATCAGGACAGGTTTCCTGTCCGAAAGTGTAGGTTCCGCTAAATAAAAATAAGGCAAAAAAGAGTAATGGTACTCCCTTCTTACCTAGAGTAAAAATTCGCATAGGCTTTAAGTGTTAAATTTAATCAATTTGCATTTATGGTTTTCATGGTCCAAATATACACTAAACATGTATATTAAAACTTAAACTCCTGTTAAGGCAGAGTTCAAGAGGGGCGCAGCAATGAGCTGTTTAATATGTTGAAGTAGGGGAGGTTAAAAGTACAATTTTTTCATTAATAATATTTTTCTAGGAGTTTTTTTACATGCATAAAGTTAAAAAAGTTTTTTGTCGAACAAATTGAACTCACAGTTGGACATAGGAACTGTCTTTTTGTTACAAAATATCCGAATATTTTTTACAGAATTCTAAAGCCTGTCTTTCTGCGTATTCCTTTATATTTACTCAAAAATTAAAAAAATGCGGCTACATTTTATAGCAATTGGGGGTAGCGCGATGCACAATCTTGCTCTCGCACTTCATAAAAAAGGATATACAATAACCGGGAGTGATGATATGATCTATGAACCTTCCAGATCCAGACTTGAAAAGGAAGGGCTTCTTCCAGACGAATACGGTTGGTTTAAGGAAAAAATTACAGAAGAAATTGATGCTGTTATACTGGGTATGCATGCCAGAGAAGATAATCCGGAACTGGAAAGAGCTAAACAACTTGGATTGTCAATTTATTCTTATCCGGAATTTTTATATGAGCAGTCAAAAGAAAAAACCAGGGTAGTCATTGGTGGTTCTCACGGTAAGACTACGATTACTTCTATGATCCTGCATGTTCTCAACTACCACCACAAAAATGTGGATTACATGGTAGGAGCACAACTGGAAGGCTTTGACACTATGGTTCACCTAACTAAAGAGAATGACTTTATCGTGTTGGAGGGGGATGAATACCTTTCCTCGGCTATAGATCGTCGTCCAAAGTTTCACCTTTATAAACCGAACATTGCCCTGCTTAGCGGAATCGCCTGGGACCATATTAACGTTTTTCCCACCTTAGATGAGTACCTGGAGCAGTTTAAAATTTTTATCGATTCCATAGTTAAAGGAGGTATTCTTGTATATAATGAAGAGGATGAACACCTTAAAAAACTTGTGGAAGAATCTACAAATACAATCCGGAAACATCCTTATAGCACTCCTGAATATCACGTGGAGAATGAACAGACTCTTTTACATACTCCTGAAGGAGACATGCCAGTGTCAATTTTTGGGGAGCACAACCTCCAAAATCTGGCAGGCGCAAAATGGATTTGTCAGCACATGGGTATAGACGAAGAAGATTTTTACGAAGCTATTGCCTCTTTTAAAGGAGCTTCAAAAAGGCTGGAAAAGATTGCCGAAACAAAAAGAACTGTTGTGTATAAAGATTTTGCTCATAGCCCTTCAAAGGTTATGGCTACCACGAAAGCCGTGAAACAACAGTATCCCGGGAGGCATGTTATAGCTTGCCTGGAATTACACACCTACAGCAGTTTGAACGCGGAATTCCTCCTGCAGTATCAATCATCTTTGGATACCGCCGATGAAGCTGTTGTTTTCTTTTCTCCTGAAGCCGTGGAAAATAAAAAACTTGACCCGATCTCAAAAGAGCAGATATTAGAATCTTTTTCGAGAAAGGATCTTACGGTATATACCAATCCCGTGGACTTCAAAGAATTTCTAAAAGAACAGGATTATGATAATAAAGTACTCCTGTTAATGAGCAGTGGGAATTATGGTGGTCTGGATTTCGAGGAGATCAAGAACTGGATATCCTAAAATAGCATTTATGGAATAGCTTCATTTTGCTATCTTTAAATAAATTGAGCCAATGGATCCTCAAAAATCATCATCTTTTACAATTAAACATTGGGCAGAGGGAGACCGCCCCAGAGAGAAACTTCTGCAAAAAGGCAGGCAACACCTCACTGATGCCGAGTTGCTGGCAATTTTAATTGGTTCTGGAAGCAAGAATGAATCGGCAGTCGAGGTGTGCAAAAAAGTGCTTTCCAAAGCTGGTGATAATCTTAATGAATTAGGGAGGTTTTCTGTAAATCAACTAATGGAAGTAAAAGGAATAGGGCAGGTGAGAGCTTTGACTATTGTAGCAGCTCTTGAACTTGGCCGTAGGCGCCGCTCTTCTGAAGCTTTGGAAAAGAAGAAGATTTCCTCAAGCACTTCAGTCTTTGAACTTATGCAGCCCAAAATAGGGGAATTGCCTCATGAGGAATTCTGGATCCTTTATCTTAATAATTCGAATAAGGTTATCCAGGAACTGTCTCTAAGCAAAGGAGGTATAACCGGCACCTTAGTAGATGTTCGGCTGGCATATAAACAGGCATTGAATTTGGGAGCCACGGCCACTATCCTGGTGCATAACCATCCATCAGGGAATCTTAATCCGAGTGCGGCGGATAAGCAACTGACTCAAAAATTCAAGACCGCGGGAGAGTCCCTCGATATTAAAGTTCTGGATCATCTCATAATAACCGAAAATTCCTACTTCAGCTTTGCCGATGAAGGCTTGCTGTAAAAACTAATCTATGCTGCTGGTATATACCCAGAAAATCACACCAAGAATTACATATGTGTTTAAACACATGTGTACACAAATTTTAGGTTTACCGGTAGGTTTCACCTCAAAAATTGAAGAATTTGTAGCACATGAAGGAATGAAACTTTCTTATGGCAAACAAAGTTTGGCAAATGAGGTTTTTATTCAAAATGTGGACCTTTTATTGGAGCAGGGAATAAATGATCTTGAGGTAAAGGTACAGGACTGGGATGAGGTACCTTGTTTCTTTGCAGTGGGGGAGGCAAGTTCTATTCCCTTTGATATTTTTGCGGCCTCATTTTACTTACTTAGCAGGTATGAAGAGTACCTTCCACATGTAAAAGATGAAGAAGGAAGATTCCAGGCCAGTGAGAGTTTGGCTTTTCAGGAAGGTTTTTTAGAAAAACCTATTATAGATATTTGGGCTCGGAAATTTCAACAGGTCCTTGAGGATAAATTCCCAAAACAAAAGTTTCCAAAACGAAATTTCAGCACGCAGACCATAATTGCTGTAACCGAAGCATATTGCTACAAGAAGAAAGGAATTGTAAGGGTGGTGCTGGGACTGTTGCTGGACCTTTTCAGATTTAAGCCAAAGTATGTATTGCATAGGCTGCAGGTGATGACCAAAATTAAAAAGGATCCATATGATATCTATTCCAAAGTAATTAGGTTCCTTAAAAAATACGATGTTCCAATGAAGTTTATGTTTCAGTTAAGTGACTTTTCCACTTATGACAGAAATATAAATCACAATCGCCTGGAATTTCAGAGTCTTATTAAATCTGTTGCCGATTATGCCGAGGTAGGATTGCAACCGGGATTTTATGCCAACCAAAAATTTGCAGTTTTAAAAGAAGAAAAAAAGCGGCTGGAACAAATAATTAAGAGACCGGTTATAAGTGCAATTAATAACCATTATAACCTGTTGTTGCCCGATACTTATAATCACATGGTGGAACTTGATTTTCAGGATGATTTTTCCATGGGTTATCCCGAAGCTGTGGGCTTGAGAGCAGGAACCTGTACTCCTTTTCTTTTTTACGACCTGAATTTTGAAATAACCACACCTTTATTAATCCATCCCTACGCTATAAATTCTGAAGCTTTTAGTAAATTAAAAGAAAATGAAATAGAGTATAAGGTTCTGGAAATAAAACGACAAATTTCCATAGTAAACGGAAATTTAATTTCGGTATTCACGAATAAAGATTTTTCTGAATATGCCAATGCAAGAAGGAATTTTTCAATTTTAAAGATACTTAATGAAATTCAGTAATATTCGTCATATTTTTTTTGACCTTGACCACACATTATGGGACTTTGACCGTAACTCGGGCTTAGCTTTCAATTCGATTTTTGAAAAGCACAAGATCAAAGTGAGGCTGGAGGAATTTCTCGCCATTTATGCTCCTATTAATGCCGATTACTGGAAGTTATACAGGGAAGACAAGGTCACTAAAGAAGATCTTCGATATGGCAGGCTGAAGGATTCTTTTGAAGGAATGAAAGTGAATGTTTCAGATTCTCAAATCAAGCAATTGAGTATAGATTATATTGATCATTTGCCGCATCATAATCACCTGCTTGCAGGCGCGGTTGAAATTCTTGACTATCTTCAGCCGCAATATGAGCTTCACATTATTACCAATGGTTTTAAAGAAGTTCAACATAAAAAGTTAGAAAGTTCTGGGATTCTTAAGTATTTCAGAACCATTACAACTTCCGAAGATGTTGGAGTTAAAAAACCCCACCAGAGGATCTTTGAAGTAGCTCTAAGTAATGCTGCTGCCAAAGTTGATGAAAGTATAATGATAGGTGATAATTTTGAAGCAGATATACTTGGGGCGAAGAATTTTGGAATGCAGGCAATCTTATATAATTATTATAAAGCGGAGTTTTCTGCAGATCATCACCAGGTGATGGAAATGGAAGAATTAAGGGGCTATCTGTAATAAGCCGAGACCAATTTCGTTAGATAGAGAACTGTATGAAAATGTCCCTCAAAAAAACATTGTCTAAAATAGCATTTTTGACGATCCTTCTCGTGTTTTCTTCTTGTGTGAAAGATGTTGATCTTGACCAGGCCGAAGATATCGTTCTCACCCCCGAAGCGGCTATTGATTTAGTATATTTCACCATAACTTCTGAAGATTTTTCGCCAGGTCCCGGATTAGTTGATACAGCAAGAGATGAGACAAGACTGGATTTTCTTGACGACGATTATATTCAGAACAGTCTTGTGCAGGCCGATTTTAACTTTAGGTTTACCAACACCTTTGAAAGTCCTTTGACGGCGACTATTAAATTTGTTTCACCTGGAAATGCGGTGCAGCATACTATTATTATACCTGTTCCGCAAGGAAGTATAGGATCTCCTGCAACTGTAGATTTCACAGAGATCATTAATGAAAATCAAATAAACAGAGTAAGAAGAAGTATTAAAGTGTCTATAGAAATTACAAGACATGAACCCCTTGCTGTTGAAGGGTCTTTGCAGCTGGAATCAAAAGGGTTCTACTACTTTGAATTCGAATAGATGAGATTAATTTTTTTCCTCCTCATATTGACCTTTTCCATGGCCGCCACGGCCCAGAACAAACAGCTGCTGTACAATTTTGATGATTTACCTCAAACGCTGCTTTTAAACCCCGGTGCCGAAACTAATTTTGATATGCATTTTGGCGTCCCTTTTTTTTCACAAATCCATTTGTCTGCAGGGTCTTCAGGGGTGAATATGTATGATATTTTTAAAGATGATGGAGGTTCTATTAATGACAGGATAAAAGAATCCCTGCATAAACTTTCCAGGAAGGATTTTTTTACCATCAACCAACAATTGGAGATTTTCTCCATTGGATGGAGAGATAACAAGAGAAGGTACTATACTGCAGGGGTATACCAGGAGATGGATGCGATAGTCTACTTTCCCAAAGATCCTGCATTACTCGCTTATGAAGGTAATAAGGATTATATAGGAAAGAACTTTGATTTTTCAGATGCTGCTTTCACTGCAGATGTGCTTAATGTGTTCCACATAGGATTTACAAATTATTATTCTAAAGATCTCAACTACGGCTTTAGGGGAAAAATCTATTCGGGAGTTTTTAATGCTCATAGTGTTGACAACCAGGGAATATTTAGAACTGAACTTTCTCCTCAAGGCCCTAACCTTTATCGTCACTACATGTCTAATGTTGATGTCTTAATAAAGACGGCAGGTTGGGCCGATCTGGAAGATTCCAAAGATGATATGTCCAACCGGGAGTTAATGAGTAATCTCGTGAAAAAGGCATTTTTAGGAGGTAATGTGGGATTGGGACTTGATGCAGGTTTCACCTGGTATCCCTCAGATCAATATCGTATTACCGGGAGTATCCTGGACATTGGATTTATGCGCCAAACCAAAAATGTAGAGAGTTACAGGTACTATGGGGATTATCAAACCGATGGTATTGAGCTGCTATTTCCCGGCACCCGGGAGTATTGGGATGAATGGGAAGATGATCTTGACAGGAATCTTAAAGATGAGACCCTTACTAATTCCTACACCACCTGGCGGCCTGTGAAACTAAATGCCTCCATAGATTATGGTTTTTCTGAAAACGCCGAACCTTGTAATTGCTACCGTCCTATGGGTAGGAGGAGGTATTTCAATCATCTTGGAGCGCAATTCTTTGCCATAAAACGTCCCCGGGGCCTTAATTATGCCACCACCATTTATTATGACAAGACCTTTAATGAAAACTTTAGAGGTAAGATAACCTATACAGCCGATTCTTTTTCATTTTCCAACATTGGTCTCCTGGTTTCTGCCAGACTATCAAATTTTAATGTTTATCTTGCTGCAGATAACCTGCTGGATTATACTAATCTTGCAAAAGCACAAAATGCTTCGATACAGATTGGTTTCCAGTTAATGTTTAGCAGAGAATGAAAACAATTATTTTCTTTTTCACTTTTTTATTTGGAGTGACCGGAAATATTTTTGGACAGGACTTGAGCCACTATCAATATGTGAAAGTGCCAAATCAATTCGAGTTCCTTAAGCACCAAAATCAATATGAACTTAATGCACTTACCGCTTTCCTGTTAGAAAAGTATGGTTTCGAAGCGCTTTATGAAGAGGAGGTTCCGGCTGGTGTCGATCCCTGTAATGTGCTAATGGCGAATGTGCACAATAAATCTGGCCTTTTTAGATCCCGCCTTTATCTTACTCTAGAAAACTGTAAGGATGAGGTGGTGTTCACTTCAAAAACAGGTGTGAGCCGGGAAAAAAACTTTCAAAAATCCTATCATGAAGCATTAAGAGATGCCTTTACTTCTTTTAAAGAACTTCGGAAGGATCCTGAGGTGATCATCGATCCCGTTCCCGAAACTGAAATGGCAGAACAAGATACCACCCCGGCTGAAGTGATCATTGACCCGGTACCGGCCCCTGAAAAAGTTCAGGAAGAACCTTCTGAAGTTATTGTTGATCCTGTAGTTACTTCAGAAGAAATGAAAGAGGCTGAAGAGCAAAGGTCAGAAAAGGACTTTTCAGAAGATCATTTGCAGTTTGTTAATGGAGCTGTTACTTATTTTCTGAAGCAAACACCCGTAGGTTTCGAGTTATTTAGGGAAGGGGAGAAGGATAAATTTGGAACATTGTTAAAGTCAGGAGGGGGAGAGAACTTTTTATACTCCTCAAAAAACCTTTCCGGAAATGCCTTTTTTGATCCTCAGGGAAACCTGGTGGTCGAATATCTTGATCCTAATACCCAGCAACTGGTAAGCGTTATTTACAAGCGCCAGGATCAATAGCCGTATTTCCCTTTCCACCTCTTCTTTAGAAAATCACGCTGTGCCTGTTCCCGCTGGTTATTACCCGGATTAAAGAAAGTGGTGTTGCTAATTTCCTTCGGGAGGAATTCGGCTGCGGCGAAGTTTCCTTCGTAACTGTGGGCATATTTATAATCCTCACCATATCCAAGATCCTTCATTAATTTGGTTGGCGCATTCCGTATCGCAAGGGGAACCGGGAGATTTCCTGTCCTTTTGACCGCGGCCTGGGCTTCATTAATGGCCATATAGGTGGCATTAGATTTTGGAGAAGTTGCAAGATAGATACAGCACTGGCTTAAGATGATTCGTGCCTCCGGGTGACCTATAGTAGAAACCGCCTGGAAAGTATTGTTGGCTAGTATAAGTGCCGTGGGATTAGCATTTCCAATATCTTCGGCGGCCAGGATCAATAAACGACGGGCAATAAATTTTACATCTTCACCGCCTTCTATCATCCTTGCCAGCCAGTATACCGCAGCATTGGGATCACTCCCACGGATCGATTTTATAAATGCAGAAATTATATCATAATGCTGTTCCCCGGTTTTGTCATAGAGGACAGTATTCTGCTGCACTTTATCGAGCACCATTTTATTGGTGATCACAACTTGATCACTCTCTTCTGAAGTTACCACCAGCTCAAAAATATTCAGGAGCTTCCTGGCATCCCCGCCGCTCAGCCTTAAAAGGGCTTCAGTTTCTTCTAATTTGATCTGTTTTTTAGAGATGACTTCATCTTCTTTCATTGCCCGCTTCAGCAGTGCAACAAGATCATCTTTTGAGAAAGAGTTGAGAACATAAACCTGGCTTCGCGAGAGCAAGGCGGGGATCACTTCAAAACTTGGATTTTCTGTGGTTGCACCAATAAGTGTGATCCATCCTTTTTCGACCGCTCCTAAAAGGGAATCCTGCTGTGACTTACTAAATCGATGAATCTCGTCTATGAAGAGGATAGGATTTTTTGTTGTGAAGAGACCATCACTTTTTTTAGCTTTTTCGATAACCTCCCTCACATCTTTCACACCACTGCTAATGGCACTAAGAGTAAAGAACGGCCGGCCAGATTCCGTAGCAATGATATTAGCTAAGGTAGTTTTTCCTACTCCCGGCGGTCCCCAAAATATTATGCTTGGAATGATGTCTCTCTTGATCTGTTTACGCAGAGCAGCTTCCGGGCCTACAAGGTGTTGCTGACTAAGGTAGTCATCAAGGTTTTTAGGACGTAATCTTTCAGCTAATGGTTTATTCATGAGGTAAAAATAGTAAATTGAAATATGGTTCAGAAATGATTAAGATTCTTGTAAGGTTTAATGACGAAGTGACATATAAAAAAGTCTGTTACAAGAAAAGAGAGGTGGAAAATGACATTTTTAAATGCTTTAGCAGCCAATTATTTAAATGGTTGAATTTTTGTAATGAGAACAATATGAGAGTTCGGAAAACTGAAAAACATGAGCCGTTTATTTTTACAACAGGAGTTGTAGGGTATCCGCTTTTGTTTGTATTCGCTATCTGGATAGTGTTTTGGATGGAGATTAGGTTCGGATGGGATTTCACCAACTTCGGAGTATACCCGCGGACAGTTGAAGGTCTAAGAGGAATAATTTTTTCTCCTTTCATTCACAGCGGGATAAAACACCTTTTTCACAACACGGTACCGCTGTTCGTCCTTACTCTTTCCCTCTTTTATTTCTACAGAAAACTGAGTTGGAAAATCCTCTTTTTGGGGCTTTTACTTTCAGGGTTTCTTACCTGGCTTATAGGAAGGCCTGCCTTTCATATAGGAGCTTCAGGAATGATCTATGTACTGGCCGGTTTTCTTTTTTTCAAAGGTATCTTTTCAAAATATTACCGGTTGGTAGCTCTTTCTCTAATTGTTGTTTTCCTTTATGGAGGCCTTCTTTGGTATATTACCCCAATTGATCCCAAGATTTCCTGGGAAGGTCACTTGTCAGGTCTTCTGTCTGGATTTTTATTTTCGCTTATATACAAGAAGAACATTGCCCGTCCACCAAAATATGAATGGGAAAAAGAAACTTATAAAGAAGAAGAGGATCCCTTCATGCGCCATTTTGATGCAAATGGAAATTTTATTGAAAATCCCGACGAAGGGGAAGAGCCGCAATATATTTACCACTATAAAAAAACTGAGGAGGAGGATAAGTCCGGAAAAAGTGGAGATTCGCTCTAGTACGTCTATTCAAGCCTTTGCCTCACCACCTCATAGAGAAATGCTCCGCAAGCTACAGAAACATTTAAAGAGCCAATGGTGCCCAGCATAGGTAGCTTGGCCTTTGCATCAACCAGCTTAAGGACAGATTCCGAAATTCCTTTTCCCTCGTTACCCATAATTAGTGCAGTGGGTTGTTTGAAATCTACTGAATAAAGAAGGTCGTCTGTCTTCTCTGTGGCGGCTACTACTTTTATCCCCGAGCCCTGCATGTAAAAAATTGCATCTTTAATATGGTCAACTTTTATGAGAGGGATCTTAAAAATAGCGCCTGCCGAGGTTTTGACCGTATCGGCAGTTACCGGAGCACCGCCTTTCTTTTGGATGATGATCCCATTTACCCCAGAACATTCGGCTGTTCTAATGATAGCCCCAAAGTTGCGCACATCATCGACCTGGTCCAGTAAAAGGAAGAGAGGAGCTGTTTCTTTTTGGAGGGATTCTTCTACTACGGTTTCAAGGTCGGCAAATGCAACCGGGGAAATTTTTGCTACCACACCCTGGTGATTGCCTTTCACTAAACGGTTCAGCTTTTCTACGGGTACGTAAGAAATGTTGTAATCACCCGATTTTGTTTTCTGTTGCAACTCCTGAAACAAATGTCCGCTAAGGCCTTTTTGAATATAGATCTTATCAATAGTCTCATTGTTCTGCAACGCTTCAATGACAGCGCGAATTCCAAAAATGGTGGTAGTATCTTCCATGGGGCAAATATAAAGATAAAAAGGTGGTTTTGGATAACTCCTGAAGATTACCTCACCTCGCCGGCAGTGACCTTAATATACTTTTTTACAGAAACAGGTTTTCCCGTGCTGGTGAAACCTTCAAGATGAACTTCAAATGTCCCTGGTACGTCTGAGGTGTAGAAATCCAGATCTCCTGCGGGTAAATCCAACTCAACAGAAGGTGCCCACAAGAGTTGTGTCCTTCGATCGGGTATTCTTGATAACTGGTCAGCAGACTGATTTTCATATGTTTGTTTGAAATAGTATTTTGTTGGTTCCGGAAGTTTTAAATCTACCTTTTTGATATAATCCTGGTTGAGGATTTCATCAAAATCACCTTCAATGGTCTTTACGTCAACTATTCCGGCAAAAATATGAGAACCATAAAAAAAGTTATCTCTCAGGATGTTGATGCTTTTTACATATTTAGCAGGATAATTAATAAACAGATCGTGATCCTGTACCATAGCACCGTCTACTATTAGCAATGTTGGAAGATTATAATTTGTAGCTCCCTGCGGCTGTCTCACTACGATCCTGGACTCATCTTTGCTTGTGGCTATCCATGCAAACCTAATGATCTCTACAAAGGTTTCCTTTATAGTTTCAAATCTGGTGTAAGCATCAAGATCATAAACGGTTGGCTGCTTGACATAAAAGGGTTCTTTTTTCTCCAGTGCTTTTAAAGTATCCGGTTTGACGCTGTAGTATGCATTCTCAATCTGGTTTTGGACGCTGCGGTCGAGAATCCATTCTTCCATTTCGGGAGTGATGTGGAATTTTCCAAACTCTAGATCAGGATCATTAATTTTTGGAAGGGGATCAAGTTGAATAGTCCAGTTTTCTGCATCTTCTCCCAGGATCTGCATCAAAGCTCCGGAAGTATCATAGCGATCATCTAAATTAATGTAGAATTTCCCATCATCGTTTGTAGTTGCGACTTTGAAAATATAGTCTTCGCCGGGGAGTGAAAAGGCCAGTTTTTTACCGGCTAATTTAGATTTTGCATCAGAAGTCTTAGGGACAATTCTGCCAGAGATGAGGCTTCCACGTATTTCGGGAGCAAAAACTGAATCTCTGCTCCTGTTTTGGTTTTCGTTTTTGAAAAGTTGATTGAAATCTTCAGAAGTAAATTTCTGCGGAATATTAATGCTGTCTATTTTTCGAACCGAAAGGGAGTAATTACCTGGAGCTCCTTCTAATTTTAGATTTACTTTTTCTCTCTTTCCAAAAAGGTCATTTTCCACTATAATTTTTACAGGAGCTGGGGAGTTTTCTTTAAAACTTTTTACGCCTGAATTATCTCTTGTAAGGAGGGAATCTCCTTCGGAATCTGCCGAAATTGCCGATTGATCTCCGAGATAGGGATTAATAATGGCGACATCCCCGGCGAAAAAGGTTCCTGCATTCCTCATCCAGTTAGTATAGCCTAATAATTTATAATTTCCGGAAGGGACGGTAGTAGGAATAAAAAAATCTCCCTGTCCCACACCATTCTTCAGCAGGATTTTATGTTTGAAAATGGTGCTTCCACCTTCACCCAAAAGTTCAATATAAGCAACCTTGCTTGTTTTACTAAGATCGCCTGTTTTCGACTGGAGGTTGTAAAGTTTATAATACATATATTCTCCAGAGAATAATAACGAAGAATTATAGTGGACAAAGATCTTCTCTTGTGGAATTTCCTCCAGAAGTTCTGCACCTTTGGAAAGGTCTAAAGCCTGGGCATTTAAAGAGCAGGGCACGAGACACAAACTGAACAGTAAGAAAGTAAAATATTTCATTTTAAGTTTTATTCTTCCCAAAATTCAGGGGCTTCATTGGTTCCATAAACTGTACAATCCACGCACTCTGTAGCTATGACCCGTATAGGGCCTTCTCCAATTTCTCCTTCAACAGGAGGGCCGGCCATGTTAAGGTAGCGCACAGTACCACCCTGTATCATACCAATTGGAGTAGTGAAATCTATACCCGGTCTAAAAGGAATACAGCTTTCGGGGAATTGAGGCCTGGGTTCATCAAAATCAAAAAAATCATAATAATTGAAGTAGATCCTTTTTGTTGAAATCTCGCTAAGAGTGAAAAATCCCAATACTTTTTCTTCTTCATTATTAAGAGAATACATATTTCCATTTACAAATCCCGGTTGGTTTTGTGAGAGTAAACTTTCTGAGCCGGAGATCTTTTTTAAGGTGGAGTAGTAGGAATACGCCTCCCTGGTCAGGGAGTAGCGTTTAACCAGTATACTGTATCGTTGTCCTAAAACCGGATCATCTTTCTGGATAAATCGTACCAGGTAAGAATCAAGATTATTCTCACTAAGCGATGTGGTGTTGGATAACAGGATCTCTTTGGATGGTACCGTGTTGTAACAAATGGTTTCATCACGGGTATTAGGCACAACCCTCCAGTTTTCTCCTTCAAATTCTATGGTGCTGCGAACTACATATGGAGATACGATCTTATAGGTTTCTTCATACTCATAAAGGGCATATTCTGAAGCTGTTTCTGAATTTTCGCTGTCTACCAGCAAAGCAACTCCATCATCTCCCTGCAATACGATACGCCGGGCATAGAGATCTTCTATTTCATTCCCCGGAAGTAATTCTGTGGGTTCTGATGAATATGCGTCGCCACTCATAGTATTAATAAGTAGTTGATACTTATGTTGAGGCTGTACTCCAAATGCTGTGTTGGAAACATAGTTTCCGGGTGTAGTTTCGTAAAAGGGGAATTCATTTCCGGTATCATCGGTAACTACGACACTGGCATGAGATTCCGGTTTTGGCAAATCTTCTTCAAGTCTATAGGTCCTGGTAAGCTTTACTTCCTGAAACTTAACTTCATCTGTAAGTATTGCCTGCACCACCAGCGCATCTTCAAAGGTTTCGGTTTCGAAATCGTAGGGCTCCACGCAACTGTTGACCAGGAAGGCTGCCGCCAGTAAGAATATAATTTTATATATGTGGTTTAAATTCATTCTCTCTAAATTACACACTTAAAATTTAAAATTGTAGGTAATTGTTGGGACCGGGATAGAAAATATAGAACTCTTATATGCCTTTATCTCGCCTTGATCTGTCACGAAGAATACGGAATAAGGATTGTTCCTGCCCAATACATTATAAATTGAAATATTCCAGAAACTGTGGGCAAATTTTTCAATCTTATGGTTACCCTCTACATTAAAGCTCAGGTCCAAGCGGTAGTAATCTGGAATGCGAAATTGGTTCCGGTTGCTGTAAAGAACGTACTCCATTCCATTTTGTACATATTTTCCAGTAGGGTAAGTCACCGGCCGCCCGGTTTGGTAAACGAAGTTTGCTGAAAAACTGAAACGCTGGGTAACTTTATAATTAGCTACTACACTTAGATCATGCGGCTTATCATAATTAGAAGGAAAATACTCTCCGTTATTAACTACTTCCTCCCGGTGTTCTCCATCAAGTTGTATGTAAGAGCGGGAGTAGGTGTATCCCAGCCAACCATTTAATCTTCCTTCCGTTTTCTTCATGAGAAATTCTACTCCGTATGAGCGGCCATTTCCTTGCAGGACTTCTGTCTCAATATTCTCATTTAAGAAAAGTTGTGCACCAACTTTATAGTCCAGAATGTTTTTAGAGGTCTTATAATACCCTTCAAGGCTCAGCTTCATATTCGTTATTATCAAAATTTTTATAAAGTCCAAGGGAGTATTGATTCGCCTGTTGAGGTCGAATATATCTGTCTGTTAACTTATAAGTATCGGTAGGGGAGACAGTGGTATTGTTGGATAACGTGTGGATGTACTGGTAGGTGCTGTTGTAACTAAGTTTGGTTGAGAGATCTGGCAGAATAAAGTATCTCGCTGAAAGTCTAACTTCCGGTCCACCATAGGTATCCATTACTTCATTTTTTCCGAAGTAAAGGGTGTCAATAACAGTATCATCATTTTTAGGGAGATCATCTTCATAGATCTTTTGTGCTTTCTCTCCCAATGCTGCATACAGGGAATAACGTACTCCGGCATTGATCAAAAGGCGATCATTTACCTCAAAATTGTCGGAAATAAATACTGCCGATTCCAAACCTTTTTCTCTGGGGATTGTAAAGGGCTCAACATTCGATTCCGATCCTAAGGGTCTCAGCTCTCCCGGATGCACATTGTACAATTTTCCTGAAATTCCATAGTCGAATTTATGGGCATCACTCAGGAGGTAACGCATGTTCAGTTTAGCTTCGGTTTCGTTAATGGTATAGCCAGAGGAGAAATTGTTGTTCAATTCACTTTCGTAATCAATATTGAATTTATAATTACTATTGGACAGGATCAAGCTTGCTTCGTTCTTCTCATTGATCTTATGATCTGCACGGACAGAGAAAAGCAGGTTTTCATAGCTGTAGAGGGAATCTGAAGTTATACTGAAGTGGTCATGGCTAAAGTAACCTGTGGTTTTTATGGATGTTTTGTCATTAATTTTGTGATTATACTTTGCTAAAACATCATAAAAGGAAGCTTTGCTATTTTTAAGGGATTCCTCTTCGAGATTTTGCAAAATCCAATCGGAATACGTGCTTCGACCTCCTAACAATAAACCTGACTTTTCTTTAATAACAGGAATTTCCAAAGCAACATTTCCAGTTACAGGACCTACAGATACTTCTCCCGCAAATTCTTTAGTATTCGCATCCTTTGAAGTAATATCAAAGACAGAGGAGAGTCTCCCACCATACTGGGCCGGTATACTTCCTTTGTAGATGGTCATGTCCCCGGTAGTAAAAGGATTAATTGCCGAAAAGATTCCGAAGAAATGTGCAGGATTGTAAATAACAGCATCATCTAGAAGGATAAGGTTTTGATCTGTTTTACCACCGCGAACATTAAAACCGGCGGCACCCTCCCCGGCTGTTGAAATACCGGGCAGGGTAGCTGCAACTTTCATAACATCCCTTTCTCCAAGGATCAACGGAATATTTTTGATTTCTTCAATATCGATTTTCTCTTCTCCTGCGATAGAATTACTTACATTTTCATCGGGGTCTGACTCCAAAAGGATCTCGCCTAAAAGTTCATAATCTTCTCTTAGGTCCAGATTTAGGGTTCCATTATTGTAAATCACCAACCTCCTGGTGATATCCTCACTTCCCAGGGATCTTGTCTGCAAAATATGTACACCGGCAGGAAGTTTTAGTGAGTAAAGCCCCTGTTGATTAGTCACAGTTCCAATATCGGTTCCTTTGATAAGAACAGCAAGATTTGAGATAGGTTCCCCTGTTTCTAAATCTTTCACCTGCCCTCTAAGAGTGAAAGTACCGTTACCCGTTGATCTGTCTTCTTTCCCTATATAAACAGTTTGTATTTCTGAATTTGGCCTGTCTTCCTGGCTGTAAAAAACGGGATTATATTTTTTAGCATTTTGTTTTTTGACTTGTAAGGGAACAGAGTCTTTTTCCGGGAAGAACCCTTGTGGCAATTGGTCGTACACAATGTTATTCCGGGTGATCACAATTTGGTTGTTATCCAGGCGGTAGAAGTTAAGAAGTGTCTCCGAAAGAATTTGTTGCAGTGCTTCCTCTACCGGTACATCTTTAAGATTGACTGTAATGTTGCCCCGGTTTACCCATTGTTCAACATAAAAGAATTTTAAATCTGTAGCCTCTTCAATATTGAGGAGGGCCTGCTCCACAGTAGCATTTTCAAGGGTGATCGTGACTTTTGAAGATTCCTGGGCCAGGAGTAGGCCACAGTTCAAAAGAAGCAAAAACGAAATGATTCTTCTCAATGTCTATTGTGTTTTTACAATTGGGAATTAAGGCTTTGAAGCAGTTGTGACAGGAAGCGATCGGGATTTTCTTTTCTTAGTTGCCTGTTGCTTCTGTAGAAGATCCTGATTTGTTTTTCATGATCGGGAAAGATCTTCTGAACGTCTCTTCTGGAATTTATTGGAAAATAAGAGTCCCCATAAAAGATCACGTGTTGCGGGTCATCATTTTCAAATTCGTAGTAGGTGAAATTCCTGTCCAGGTGCTTACTGATTTTCTTCACATGTTTTTTCAATAACATAATTTCCGGAAGGTTCAGCAATACCTCGTGGAATCCCTGAACTTCGGAACTTTTTTTTGACGGTACTCTAATGAAATCGTGATTTCCAATATTGAAGGATTCAACTTTCTCCTTGTGTAGCTTAAAATTTGACACTCCACCTGAGTTCTGAAGTAGGACAAGCAGGATGTCATCGTAAATATTGTATTTTAAAGAAATATCAAAATATGGTTGCCCGTCGTATTGTAGGTTTCCAGAAACGAAATCTGATGAGAGAAAATATTTGTGCTGGTCGTTTCTTATTATATGTTGCTCCAGGTATTCAACGCCATTGGAGAGTCCAGTGTTTTCTAAAGCAATTGCCTTGTCAAAAACTTTATAGGAGGTTTCCAGCTCTTCACTATTCTGTGAATAGGAGGAAAGGGCTGCACCGACAAGCAGAAGGCTTAATGCCAATAAATTGGTAGTACGTTTTTTGATTTGTGAAAGGAATTTATTAAATCTGAATAACTTTATAAAAATTTCGGTGTAATAGGATTGTTATTGTAGGTAAAAATACATTTTTTTTAGAATAATCTGGATTTACCTTCATAAAAAAGGATGTTATTCAAGGAAGGATTACATTCTTATTAAATAACAAAGCCACCTAAAATATGCATTTTAGGTGGCTTTTATAATTACAGGATTTTAAATCCTTTTCCTTTTATTGTGGAATTAATCTTGATCCCAGAATATTCTGGTTTGTTGTTCGTCACCTCCCATTGCACTAATGGCAGCCGCTAGGTTATCTCCATTTAGAGTTGCCTCTGTTGTAGGATAGGTAAACCTAAGTGGTACTGGAAGACCAGATTGTTCTGCATTTGGTAATTCTGGAACGTCAAGTTTTCTCCAGGTAGACCATGCTTCGAATCCTCTGTTGTATAGAGCGATCCATTTTTGGATACCAATTCTTTCTACCCACATAGATTCATCCCAAGCAACCTCAGGCTGAGCAAGGTATTCATTAGCTTCTTCTTCGGTACCACCCCAGTAAAGGATAGAAGAAGTTACAGCCTCATTATAGTGAGTTTCTGCATCCTCTGTGATATATCCTCTGGCTGCAGCTTCAGCGATAAGAAATTCTACTTCAGTGTAGTCAAGGATAACACCCTCTAATGTTGGGTCTTCAAAAAGTTCACTGTAGATAGTGCTGTTTCCCTGAGTGTTTCCATTAGCACCATAAGTTCCACCTAAATAAACTCCTTCGCCTTGATTTTGAGCAAAATAATCATTTCTTCTTGGATCATCAAGCTCATTCATTTTATCAACAATAGTGTTGGCTGCAACGAAATCTGCACGACCTGATTGTACCAAATCTTCCCATAGAGGGTTAGTGTTTGGAGCAGAGGCGAGATATTGCATTGAAGCATCATCAGCATGAGATTCAAAAACACCTGCAGCAATAGCTTCAGTGGCCATAGTTGCAGCTTTTGCGTCATCAACATTAGCATATCTTAAAGCTAATCTAAGCTTTAATGAGTTAGCGAATTTTGACCATTGTGCTGCATCACCATTATATATGTAATCTGCACCGCCGCCAAAACCTCCGGCTCCTGCTTCAAGTTGAGAAATTGCAGCATTCAATCTTACAACAAGATCTGCGTAGATTGCAGCGTCGTCATCATATACAGGCGTGGAATCATCAGCATTTAAAGCTTCTGTGTAAGGAATATCTCCAAAAGTATCAACCAGTACGTGCCAGGTAAATACCTGTAATACTTCGATCATAGCTTTTCTATTCTGAAGATTAGCTTCAGATAGTGTTGGATCGGGATTCTCGGTAAGGATCATGTCTGCCTCCTTAAGATCCTTTAATACATCTCGGTATAAGAATAATCCATTGAGAACCATTGATATTCCTTCCAATCAAGTCGTAGTTCGCTTCATCGGTATAGGTGGTTTCTGTCCAGTACTGGGCCACCATTCTAAAGATGTTAGTGTTAACATTTGTATTGACCATTTGGTCAAACAAATTCTTTGGTTGCATTCGAAAACAGTACGTCTGCAGGAACTTCTGTTGGATTTTTCGTGTCAACGTTGACTTCCGAAAGATCATCAGAGCATGCAAAGACTGTTGCAGCCATAAAAAGGATGAAAATTATTTTCTTCATGATTTATATTTTTAAAATTGTAGTCTTACGTTAAAACCATATTCTCTGGATGTTGGAATGGCTCCAGACTGGTATCCCTGAATGTTTCCAGAGCTTAATCCTGCTTCTGGATCTGAGTAAGGAATATTTTTGTCGATGATCCAAAGGTTTCTTCCTACTGCAGAAAGTGTAATATCTGTCATAGAAATTCTTTCAGATAAACTTGCTGGAAAAGAATATGACAAAGTCACCTCTCTTAGCTTTACAAAACTCGCATCGTATACATGGTATGCATTAGGTGCATATCCATAACCAATGGCGTTTGCATAGTTCTCCATTTGAGTTCTTGTAGTATTTGGAGATCCATCAGGATTAACTCCTTCCAATAATAGTCCACCACCATCGGCGATTGGGTCTCTTACAGGATTTCCAAGTTCATTAAGTCCAGCAGTCTTGGCCGGTACTCCGGTTGCGAAACCATACCAGGTATCAAGCGAGAAGATGTCTCCGCCTTCCTGTATGTCAATAAGGAAACTTAAGGAAATATCCTTGTAAGATAAAGAGTTGCTAATACCTGCTTTCCAGTCTGGATTGATATCACCAATAACCTGAGGAGTTCCATCTACAACAAACCTTCCATTAGTTGGATTGATCACAGGACCACTTCCATCTTCTAAATAAGTATAGTTAGTTCCCCAGATCGTACCGTAAGGCTGTCCTACTGTAGCATTAATAGTTATTCCTCCCTGAAGTGCTGCCATTTGCAGGTTCTTGTTGTCTTCAAATAATGAAAGTACTTCACTTTCATTCTTGTACCAGTTAGCGTTGATTCTCCATTCGAAGTCATTAGTTCTAATTGGGCTACCATAAAGACTAAGCTCAATACCTTTGTTTTCGATCTCACCCGCATTTACCCATCTTGAAGTATAACCAGTTGCAGCAGAAACAGTTACAGGCATCAATTGGTCAACAGAATTTGACTGGTAAACAGCAGCATCAAAGCCTACACGTCTTTGGAAAAACGACATTTCTAAACCAGCTTCCCAACTCTTAGTTGTCTCATTCTTAAGGTTTGGATTGTTTGCTGTACTGGAAACAGAATAGAGAGGAGTCGTAAAGTTAGTTGGACTAAAGTAAGTGTCATTTACAGACAATGCTGGTGCATAGTTACCTACTTCTGCATAGTTAGCTCTGAACTTCCCAAAACTTAACCAGTTGTTATCAAGTAATTCTGAGAATACAACACTTGTTGACACAGAAGGATAGAAATATGTGTTATCCTCTTCTGGTAAAGAAGATACTGCATCAAATCTACCTGTTAGCATCCACATATAAGAAATCTCTGTACCCAAAAGATGCACTGGCGAAATAACCATTTGTATGTAATTCTGTTACTTCTTCAGCTGGAGGCTCCAAAAGGTTTACAGAATTTGAAAGAGAAAATAGCCCAGGAATTACCAAACCACCTGTTGTTTCAGATCTCATTGTGGCGTTATCCATTCTTCTTGCTGTTACCCTAAGAATACCTGCAAGGTTAATATCTTCGTTTAGATCGTGATCGAAATTAAGAAGAAGGTCATAGTTAAGTTCTTTATATGTCCCGTCATATCTACGATAATGAGATACCCCATTACTTCCTACGTTTCTTCTCTCTTCACGAAAGTCACTATAGTAATCCAAAGATACCCGTCCAGTGGCAGTAAGCCAGTCTGTCAACGTGTAATTAACATTGAAGTTACCGTAAAGTCTGTTTCTTTCATCACTCTGATAGTTCTCATAAAGTTGCCAGTATGGGTTATCAGTATAGATAGGAAGGAAATTTCCATTTTCTGCATCGGCATAGTTCCATGTGATGTTACGCCCGGTTTCGAAGTAGGCTCTTTTCTGAGCTTCAAAATCAACGTTTGCCTGGTTCCATTGACGCATAGACTGGAAAATGTTTGTTCCACTGTACCCTGTACCGTAACGTCCTTTACCGCTTGTGTTAGTATAGGTGGCTGTGAACCCAGCAGTAAGCTTGTCGGTGAAGTCATGAGTAGCTTTTACATCTACCGTGTTTCTTCTAATATTACTGTTTGGAAGAATACCTTCCTGATCGTAAAGCGTATAACCTAACCTGTAGGTGCTTTTGTCAGTTCCTCCATCAAGTGAGATACTGTTGTTATAAGAAACCCCTGTTCTAAAAATAGATTCCGGTCCATTCTCTGCAGCTGTCCATGGAGTAGCTTGAAGATAGTTTGGAGATTCAGGATATAAGGCGTCCCATTGGAATACCATTAAACTAGGATCAAATCTACCACCAAAAGATGCATCCTCTGTAAAAGGAACAACAAGATCATCGGTCCCGTCACCGTCTACATCCCAGCTGTCGAAATAACCTGTTTCATAGAATTCTCCATAACCGGCACCATACTCTTTTTGGTAGTCAACAAAAGTGTCATCATCCATCTTAGAAAATGTTACTCCAGAAGAAATTGTAACACCAATGTCTTCATTTTTTTGACCTGACTTAGTAGTAATGATAATTACACCGTTTGCAGCACGTGACCCATAAAGAGCAGATGCAGCAGCACCTTTTAATACGTTTACAGAAGCTACATCATCTGGGTTGATATCCATTGCGGCGTTACCATAATCGTATCCCCCTCTACCTGTAGTTTGATCAGTGGTATTAGAGTTTTCATTACTAATAGGCACTCCGTCAACTACGAAAAGAGGTTGGTTGTTACCTGTTAAAGAGGTATAACCACGGATGATAATGTTAGAAGAACCACCTAAAGTACTACTTTTCTTAATGTCAAGACCCGAAACTTTCCCGGATAATGAGTTGATAAAGTTTCCTTCTTTTGCAGTGTTTACTTCGGCTCCGCTAACCTCTTCGGTCGCATAACCCAGGGACCGCTTCTCCCTGGAAATACCCAGAGCAGTCACCACCACTTCTTCGAGTTGTGCAGCGTCTTGCTGTAGCACGACATCTATTGTATCTACATTAGTAACAGGATATTCTGCAGTTTTCATTCCTAAATAGGAAAAAACCAGAACTTCGCCCTGACTTACTTCAATAGAATAATTTCCGTCGAAATCGGTTTGCACCCCTTGGGTTGTACCCTTAACAAGTACGTTTACTCCTGGGAGAGGCATTCCGTTACCATCGGTCACAGTACCCGTGACTGTGAGGTCTTGTTGTGCAAATGTTATTTGCACGACTAACGCCAGTAACAGCGTTAGCATTCCACTTAACTTTGTTTTCATTTTAAGATTTATTTGAATTAGCCAGTGCCAAATTTGACGATAAATTGTCATGTGAGCAACTTTTTTTCTTTAAAAAATCATTTTAATCCTCTTTCGGGGTCAATATTTAGCTTTTATTTAACCTTTTTTATGATTTCCTGACATTAATGTAGTTGTCTTATTTATAGTTGAATAGAGTGGGTAATAGGGGTGCAATAGATTTCCATCTTTCTGTTTATGTGTATTTGAAATAAAATTTTAATATAAATTTTTCAGAATAAAAGTGTGAAGTCTTCTTCTTTATTAAGAATCTTAAATCGGTATACATTGGTGTCAAACAATCCTTGTTTTGATAGAATGTTGAGTAGATAAAACTACAGGAAGGTGAGCACTAAGTTTTTTAAAAAGATGATATGTCTGAAAATTAATTCCTTAAGATTTGATTAATTCGGTTTTATTTCTACCTTTGCAGACCTTTTTAAAAAAGGGATTATATCAAATAAATAATTAGTGTAAAAGAAATTATGCCAACAATTTCACAATTAGTACGAAAAGGAAGAGCCACAATTACCAAGAAGAGTAAATCGGCTGCTTTGGATTCCTGTCCTCAAAGACGAGGAGTATGTACTCGTGTTTACACCACTACACCTAAGAAACCAAACTCTGCTATGCGTAAAGTAGCAAGGGTGAGGTTGACTAACGGTAAAGAGGTGAACGCGTACATCCCCGGTGAAGGACACAACCTCCAGGAGCACTCGATAGTATTGGTTAGAGGCGGAAGAGTTAAAGATTTGCCTGGAGTAAGGTATCATATTGTGCGTGGAGCCCTTGACACCGCTGGTGTTGCAGGAAGAACTCAGCGCAGGTCCAAGTATGGTGCTAAAAAGCCTAAGAAATAATCTATTTCCACGGCAAGTAACAATTAACTTATTACAAAGAAGAAATGAGAAAAAGACAGGCGAAAAAAAGGCCACTTTTACCAGATCCAAAGTTTAATGATCAGTTAGTAACACGTTTTGTTAACATGATGATGTGGGATGGTAAGAAATCTGTTGCCTTTAAGGTTTTCTATGATGCTATTGCAATCGTAGAAGAGAAAAAACAGGACGAGGAAAAAACTGCACTTGAACTTTGGAAAGATGCTCTTTCTAACGTTATGCCTCACGTAGAAGTACGTAGTCGTAGAGTTGGAGGTGCTACTTTTCAAATCCCAATGCAAATTAGACCAGATCGTAAAGTTTCGACCGCTATGAAGTGGTTGATTTCCTTTTCCAGGAAGCGTAACGAGAAATCTATGGCTCAAAGATTAGCTGCAGAGGTTCTTGCTGCTGCTAAAGAAGAAGGTGCGGCTGTGAAGAAGAGGGTTGATACCCATAAGATGGCTGAAGCTAACAAAGCATTCTCTCACTTTAGATTCTAAAAAATGGCACAAAGAGATTTAAAATTTACTAGAAATATTGGTATTGCTGCGCATATTGATGCAGGTAAAACCACTACAACAGAACGTATCCTTTTCTATACCGGTATTAGTCATAAAATTGGTGAGGTGCACGATGGTGCGGCTACTATGGACTGGATGGAGCAGGAGCAGGAAAGAGGTATTACCATTACCTCCGCTGCAACTCACTGTAAGTGGATGTACCGCGATCAGGAATTCACAGTTAATATTATTGATACTCCCGGTCACGTTGACTTTACTGTAGAGGTAGAGCGTTCACTTCGTGTTCTTGATGGGATGGTTGCTCTTTTCAGTGCGGTTGATGGTGTTGAGCCACAATCTGAAACTGTTTGGAGACAAGCCGATAAATATCGCGTTCCAAGACTTGGTTTCGTGAATAAAATGGACCGTCAGGGTGCAGATTTCTTTAAGGTGTGTAAGCAGGTTAAAGAAATGCTTGGTGGAAATCCTGTTCCACTTCAAATTCCTATTGGGGATGAAATCGACTTCAAAGGAGTTGTTGATCTTATTTCTAAGAAAGCAGTTGTTTGGAATGAGGAGGACTACGGGATGACGTACGAAACCATAGAGATTCCAGCAGAACTGGTAGAGGATGTGAATAAATATAGAGCTGAATTGGTAGAGGCAGTTGCTGAATACGATGAAGCTTTAATGGAGAAATTCTTCGAAGACGAGAACTCTATTACAGAAGACGAGATCATTGCTGCGCTTAGAGCTGCAACAATTGATATGTCTATTATTCCTATGATGTGTGGTTCTGCCTTTAAAAATAAAGGAGTTCAGGCGATGTTGGATGCGGTAATGCGTTACCTTCCTTCACCGGTTGATGTTGAGGCTATCGTAGGTGTTAATCCTGATACAGAAAAAGAAGAAAGTCGTAAGCCACATGTAGATTCGCCTTTTTCTGCATTAGCTTTTAAAATTGCTACCGATCCTTTCGTTGGACGTTTAGCTTTCTTTAGAGTTTATTCAGGAGCGTTAGATGCAGGTTCTTATGTTCAGAACAACCGTTCTGGTAAGAAAGAGCGTATCTCTCGTATTTACCAGATGCATGCAAATAAACAACAGCCAATTGACAGAATTGAAGCCGGAGATATTGGTGCGGCTGTTGGATTTAAAGATATTAAAACAGGAGATACCCTTACAGACGAGAAACATCCAATTGTATTGGAGTCTATGTCTTTCCCTGAACCTGTAATTGGTATTTCTGTTGAGCCTAAAACTAAGGCAGATGTGGATAAGATGGGTATGGCTTTAGCTAAATTAGCTGAAGAAGATCCAACTTTCCAGGTTAAAACTGATGAAGTTTCAGGTCAAACGATTATTTCAGGAATGGGTGAACTTCACCTTGAGATTCTTGTGGATCGTTTGAAAAGAGAATTTAAGGTTGAGGTAAATGAAGGTCAGCCACGTGTTGAGTACAAAGAAACAGTTACCAGAGATGCAGATCACAGAGAGGTTTATAAAAAGCAATCTGGTGGTCGTGGTAAATTTGGTGATATTGTATTCACATTAGGACCTGCAGACGAGGACTTTAAAGGACCTGGACTACAATTTGTTGATGAGATTAAAGGTGGACGTATCCCTAAAGAATTTATTCCTTCAGTGGAAAAAGGATTTAAAGAGGCGATGAAAACCGGGCCAATGGCAGGTTTCACCATGGATACTTTAAAAGTGGTTCTTAAGGATGGATCTTTCCACCCTGTGGATTCCGATCAACTTTCGTTCGAATTGGCTGCGAAAATGGGTTATAAAGTTGCTGCTAAAAAAGCAGGTGCTGTGATCCTTGAGCCAATCATGAAAGTAGAAGTGGTTACTCCTGAAGAGAACATGGGTGATATAGTAGGAGATTTGAACAGACGTCGTGGACAGGTGAATAACATGTCTGACAGGTCTGGTGCGAAAGTGATCAAAGCTGAAGTGCCATTATCTGAGATGTTTGGATATGTTACTACATTGCGTACCCTTTCTTCGGGACGTGCAACCTCTACTATGGAATTTTCTCATTATGCCGAGACTCCTTCTAATATATCAGAAGCAATCATGAAGGCAGAAAAGGGAACCGCTAACGATTAATTTATCAGGAAAATGAGTCAAAAAATCAGAATAAAACTAAAATCTTACGATCACAACCTGGTAGACAAATCTGCCGAGAAGATTGTAAAAACCGTAAAAAGTACGGGAGCTGTGGTAACGGGACCTATTCCATTGCCAACTCACAAGAAGATCTTTACTGTATTGCGTTCTCCGCACGTGAACAAGAAGTCAAGAGAGCAGTTTCAGTTAAGCTCATATAAGAGACTACTGGATATATACAGTTCTTCTTCAAAAACTATCGATGCCTTGATGAAACTTGAATTGCCAAGTGGAGTAGAGGTTGAGATTAAAGTGTGATAGCACTAACGGCTTCGAACCAGTTTCGGGGTCATACATGTCCTGAGCTTTAGGCGAGGGAAAAACGGTGAAAAATACATTCAGGATTGGAAGTGTTTTTCAATCCTGAATATTTTTAAATAAATATAAATTAATAACTAATAATTAATTATGTCTGGGTTAATAGGAAAAAAGATTGGCATGACCAGCATTTTTGACGAGAACGGAAAAAACATTCCCTGTACCGTTATCCAAGCTGGGCCATGTGTAATTACCCAAGTCAGAACCGAGGAGGTTGACGGGTACGAAGCTCTTCAACTTGGTTTCGATGACAAAAAGACTGCTAATAAGGCTGCCGAAGGGCATGCTAAAAAGGCCGGAGCCGCAGCAATGCGCAAAGTCGTTGAATTCAAGGGATTTGAAGGAGAGCACAAACTAGGTGATACTATCACCGTTGAGCATTTTACTGAAGGCGAATTTGTAGACGTTTCCGGTATTTCAAAAGGTAAGGGTTTTCAAGGTGTTGTTAAGCGTCACGGTTTTGGTGGTGTTGGACAGGCGACTCACGGTCAACATAACCGTTTAAGAGCTCCCGGATCTATTGGTGCGGCGTCTTATCCTGCGAGAGTTTTCAAAGGAATGCGCATGGCCGGTAGAATGGGTGGTGAAAAAGTAAAAGTAGAAAACCTGAGAGTTTTAAAAGTGGTAGCAGATAAGAACCTTCTAGTGATAAAAGGTGCTGTTCCAGGACATAAGAACTCTTACGTAATCATTCAGAAGTAATGGAAGTAGCAGTTTTAGATATAAAAGGAAAAGAAACAGGGAGAAAGGCAAACCTTTCTGATGCTGTTTTTGCAGTGGAGCCAAACAACCATGCTGTTTATCTTGACGTGAAACAATACCTGGCTAACCAACGTCAGGGTACTCATAAAGCAAAAGAACGTGCAGAAATTACAGGTTCTACGCGTAAGATCAAGAAACAAAAAGGTACAGGTACTGCCCGTGCAGGTAGTATCAAGTCTCCTATTTTTAAAGGTGGAGGTAGAGTATTTGGTCCACGACCAAGAAATTACTCTTTTAAGTTGAACAAAAGCTTGAAGAGACTGGCCAGGAAATCTGCGCTGTCAATGAAAGCAAATGACAACTCTATAATAGTAGTAGAAGATTTTTCATTTGACACTCCAAAAACCAAAAACTTCATTGAAGTTTTACAGGCTTTGGGGCTTGACGGGAAAAAATCTTTGATAGTGTTGGGTGACTCGAATAAAAACGTATATTTGTCGTCACGCAATTTAAAGGCCTCTGAGGTTGTAAGTGCTTCAGAATTAAGTACTTACAAAATTTTAAACGCAAATAATCTTGTGTTTTTAGAGGGGTCTCTAGAAGGAATTGAGTCGAATTTAAGTAAATAAGCATTATGAGTATCTTAATAAAACCTATTATTACAGAGAAAGCTACGGCAGATAGCGAACTTAACAATAAGTACGCTTTTGTAGTTGATAATAAGGCGAATAAGATTGAAATTAAAGACGCAGTTGAGTCTGCTTATGGTGTTTCAGTTACTAAAGTTCGTACCATTAACGTTCGCCCGGACAGAAAAACCCGTTATACAAAGACAGGTGTTGTCACTGGTAAAACCAGTGCTTTCAAAAAAGCACTAGTACAGGTGGCGGAAGGTGAAACTATTGATTTATATAGTAATCTCTAAGATTAAAAAATGTCAGTTAGAAAATTAAAACCAGTTACCCCTGGTCAGCGTTTTAGAGTAGTGAACGGATTTGACGCGATCACTACTGATAAGCCGGAGAAAAGTTTATTGGCTCCGAACAAAAGATCGGGTGGTAGAAACAGTCAAGGAAAAATGACCATGCGCTACATAGGTGGTGGTCATAAAAAGCGTTACAGGATTATCGATTTCAAAAGAGACAAGCAGGGAATTCCTGCAACTGTCGCTTCTATTGAATACGATCCAAACAGAACTGCTTTTATCGCCTTATTGAATTATCAGGATGGTGAGAAACGATATATTATTGCTCAAAATGGACTTCAGGTTGGGCAGAATATAGTATCTGGAATGCAAGATGTAGCGCCCGAGATTGGGAACGCTATGCCTTTGTCTATAGTTCCTTTGGGTACTATTATCTCTTGTATTGAGCTTAGGCCGGGACAGGGAGCTGTAATGGCTCGTAGTGCAGGTGCTTTTGCGCAGTTAATGGCGAGAGAGGGAAAATACGCAACCATTAAATTGCCTTCTGGAGAGATCCGTAGGGTATTGGCTAGCTGTATAGCAACTATTGGAGCTGTTTCGAACAGTGATCACCAGTTGTTGATTTCAGGTAAAGCCGGTAGACACAGATGGTTGGGTAGAAGACCAAGAACAAGACCTGTGGTTATGAACCCTGTAGATCACCCAATGGGTGGTGGTGAAGGTCGTGCTTCTGGAGGTCACCCACGTTCTAGAAAGGGTATACCTGCTAAAGGTTTCAGAACCCGTTCTAAGACGAAGTCGAGTAATAAATATATTGTAGAACGTAGAAAGAAATAATAAGATATGGCACGTTCATTAAAAAAAGGACCTTACGTTCACTATAAATTAGAGCAAAAAGTTGCTCAGAATACAGAGTCTGGAAAGAAAGCGGTTATTAAGACCTGGTCAAGGGCTTCTATGATCACTCCAGATTTTGTGGGGCAAACTATTGCTGTGCACAACGGGCGTCAATTCGTTCCTGTGTACATTACTGAGAACATGGTAGGTCATAAATTAGGTGAATTTTCACCAACAAGATCTTTTAGAGGTCATGCTGGTGCTAAGAATAAAGGTAAAAGATAATTGAAGCTATGGGAGTTCGTAAAAGAGAAAGAGCAGAGCAGACTAAAGAAGCTAAGAAGCAAATAGCTTTTGCTAAACTAAATAACTGCCCTACTTCGCCAAGAAAAATGCGTCTGGTTGCAGATCTTGTTCGTGGTGAAAAAGTAGAAAGAGCGCTTCATATTTTGAAATTCAATTCTAAAGATGCGTCTAAGAGTCTTGAGAAGTTGTTATTGTCGGCAATTGCCAACTGGCAATCTAAGAATGAAGATGCAAGCATTGAAGATGCAGAGTTGTTTGTAAAGGAGATTCGTGTTGATGGAGGGAGTATGTTGAAGAGACTACGTCCTGCACCACAAGGTCGCGCACATAGAATTAGAAAACGTTCCAACCATGTTACATTGGTACTAGGAGCAAACAATAATACACAAAGCTAGTTAAGAGTATGGGACAGAAAACAAATCCAATCGGGAATCGTCTTGGTATCATTAGAGGATGGGAATCCAACTGGTACGGAGGAAATGACTACGGCGACAAATTAGCCGAAGACGATAAGATTAGAAAATACATCCATGCTCGTCTATCAAAAGCGAGTGTATCAAGAGTGATTATTGAGCGTACTCTTAAACTTGTAACCGTTACTATCACCACTGCCCGTCCTGGTATCATTATTGGGAAAGGTGGACAGGAGGTAGACAAGTTGAAAGAAGAGCTTAAGAAGATCACCGACAAGGAAGTTCAAATCAACATCTTTGAAATCAAAAGGCCAGAATTGGATGCTCATTTAGTGGGATCCAGCGTTGCAAGACAAATTGAGAATCGTATCTCTTACCGTCGTGCAATAAAAATGGCAATTGCGGCTGCAATGAGGATGAATGCTGAAGGGATCAAAATTGAGATCTCCGGGCGTTTGAATGGGGCAGAGATGGCTCGTTCAGAATCCTACAAGGATGGAAGAATTCCATTGTCAACATTTAGAGCCGACATCGATTATGCTTTAGTTGAAGCTCATACTACTTATGGTAGACTGGGTGTTAAAGTATGGATCATGAAAGGCGAGGTATACGGTAAAAGAGAACTTTCTCCACTTGTTGGCATGGCCAAAAAACAAGGAGGAAAAACCGGAGCCGGACGAAGTGGTGCACCAAAATCACGTCGTAGAAAGTAATTTTTTAAAGTAAAGAAAAATGTTACAGCCTAAAAGAACAAAATATCGCAAGATGCAAAAAGGCCGTATGAAAGGTGTCTCTCAAAGAGGGCACAGACTTTCAAACGGAACCTTTGGAATCAAATCATTAGATTCTAATTTTGTGACTGCAAGACAAATTGAAGCTGCACGTATTGCCGCTACCCGTTATATGAAGAGGGAAGGTTCACTTTGGATCAAAATTTTTCCAGATAAGCCTATCACAAAGAAACCTCTTGAAGTACGTATGGGTAAAGGAAAAGGTGCTGTTGAATACTGGGCTGCAGTTGTAAAACCCGGAAGAATACTTTTTGAAGTAGGAGGAGTGCCTTTTGATGTTGCTAAAGAGGCTTTACGCCTGGCAGCACAGAAACTACCTGTGAAAACTAAGTTCATTGTAGCTAGAGATTATCAAGCTTAATTAGACACGTCATGAAACAATCAGAAGTTAGAGAATTGTCTGTAGCAGAATTACAGGAAGAACTTGGTAAGGAAAGGAAAGCATATTCCGATCTTAAAATGGCTCACGCAGTATCGCCATTAGAGAACCCAATACAGTTGAGAACTGTAAGAAGATCTATAGCGCGTATTGCTACAGAGTTAACTAAAAGAGAACAACAATAAGTGTTATTCTGCTGAAAATGGAAAAAAGAAACTTAAGAAAAGAACGTATAGGTGTTGTTACTAGCAATAAGATGGTTAAGTCTATTGTGGTTTCAGAAACTAAGAAAGTAAAGCACCCCATGTATGGGAAGTTCGTTTTGAAGACGAAAAAATACATGGCACACGACGAAACAAACGACTGCAACATTGGAGATACTGTAAGGATCATGGAAACTCGTCCTATGAGTAAATCAAAATGCTGGAGATTAGTAGAAATAATTGAAAGAGCGAAGTAATTATGGTACAACAAGAGTCTAGATTAAGAGTTGCAGACAATACCGGGGCTAAAGAAGTTTTAGTGATTCGTGTATTGGGCGGTACAAATAGAAGATACGCTTCTGTTGGAGACAAGATCGTTGTCAGCGTAAAAGAAGCTACACCAAACGGAAACGTTAAGAAAGGTGCAGTTTCAACAGCAGTTGTTGTTCGTACCAAAAAAGAAGTGCGCAGACCAGACGGGTCTTATATCCGTTTTGACGACAATGCGTGTGTTCTTCTTAACCCATCAGGGGAGATGAGAGGTACACGTGTTTTCGGTCCTGTAGCACGTGAACTTCGTGATAAGCAATTCATGAAGATTGTATCATTGGCACCAGAAGTGCTTTAATACAGAAGTAAGATGAAAAAGCTTAAAATAAAAACTGGAGATAATGTGCGTGTAACTGCCGGAGACCACAAAGGTCAGGAAGGTAAAGTGCAGCAAGTATTTCTGGATAAGAATAAAGCCATTGTGGAAGGAGTGAACATGGTTTCCAAGCATGAGAAACCCAGCGCATCAAATCCTCAAGGCGGAATTAAGAAGAAGGAAGCACCTATTCATATTTCCAATCTTTCTTTAATTGACAAGAATGGTGATAACACCAGGGTTGGATATAGAACAGAGAATGATAAGAAAGTTAGGTTTTCCAAAAAATCCAATGAAGTAATTTAGTTATGGCGTACGTACCAAGACTTAAACAAGAGTATAAAGAGAGAGTGATCTCCGCTCTTACAGAAGAATTCAGCTACTCCAATCTTATGGAGGTTCCAAAACTACAGAAGATAGTTGTGAGCCGTGGGGTTGGTGCTGCTGTTGCAGATAAGAAACTTATTGACCATGCGGTAGATGAATTAACAGCTATCACTGGACAAAAAGCCGTTGCGACCATTTCTAAAAAGGATGTTGCTTCTTTTAAACTTCGTAAAGGGATGCCTATTGGTGCTAAAGTTACTTTACGGGGAGAAAGAATGTATGAATTCCTTGATCGTTTAATCACCTCTGCACTTCCACGTGTAAGGGATTTTAATGGGATTAACGCTACTGGTTTTGATGGAAGAGGAAACTATAACCTTGGTGTAACCGAGCAGATTATTTTCCCTGAGATCGATATCGACAAGGTGAACAGGATCAATGGTATGGATATTACCTTTGTAACCAGCGCACCTACAGATAAAGAAGCGAAATCATTGTTAACCGAACTAGGATTACCTTTTAAAAAGAATTAATTATGGCTAAAGAATCAATGAAAGCCCGTGAGGTGAAGAGACAGGAATTGGTAGAAAAGTATGCCGAGAAACGCAAGGCTCTTAAAGAAGCTGGCGATTACGAGGGATTACAAAAATTACCAAAGAACTCATCACCTGTACGTTTGCACAATCGTTGTAAACTAACAGGAAGACCAAGGGGGTATATGAGACAGTTCGGTATTTCCAGGGTTACTTTCAGGGAAATGGCGAACAATGGATTAATTCCCGGAGTTAGAAAAGCTAGTTGGTAAGATTATAAATTGGGAGAAGGTTCCCCGATAATTATCGAGGGAAAACCCCTTCCGCAAATTAAAATAGATGAATACAGATCCTATTGCAGATTATTTAACAAGAATTAGAAATGCAGTTGCTGCAAGCCACAGAGTGGTGGAGATCCCTGCTTCTAAACTTAAAAAGGAAATCACCAAGATACTTTTTGATCAGGGATACATCCTTAGTTACAAATTTGATGATGCTACTGCCCAGGGCAGCATCAAAATTGCACTAAAATATGATAAGGTTACTAAAGAGCCTGTTATCAAGAAAATTCAACGCATAAGTAAACCCGGTTTACGTAAATATGCCGGTGCCAATGAACTTCCTCGTATCCTAAACGGCCTTGGAATTGCTATTGTTTCGACTTCTCATGGTGTAATGACCGGAAAGCAGGCACAACAGGAAAAAGTTGGTGGTGAGGTATTGTGCTACGTTTACTAATATTTAAAGACGAAAAGAAATGTCCAGAATAGGTAAAAGTCCAATCACAATTCCACAAGGTGTTACAGTAGACATTAAAGACGGAGTTGTTACGGTAAAAGGAAAATTAGGGGAGCTAACTCAGGAGTTTTCTGAGATTGATATCATCATCGAAGATGGTGTTATCACTTTTGAGCGTCCCTCAGATAAAAAGGATCACAAAGCAAAGCACGGTTTATATCGCGCTTTGATTAGCAATATGATCGAAGGGGTTACTAACGGATTCACACATGAACTTGAATTAGTTGGTGTAGGATACCGTGCATCTAACCAGGGTCAAAAATTGGATCTTGCTGTTGGGTACTCTCATAACATTGTCTTAGATTTGGCTCCCGAAGTAAAAGTGGAAACAATTTCAGATAAAGGTAAAAATCCTATTGTGAAATTGACTTCACATGATAAACAACTGGTAGGCCAGGTAGCTGCAAAGATTCGATCTTTCCGTGCACCGGAACCATACAAAGGTAAAGGTATTAAGTTCAGAGGTGAACAGTTAAGAAGAAAAGCAGGTAAATCAGCTTAATAAGTAAGATTATGGCAGTTTCAAAACAAGATAGAAGAACTAAGATCAAGAAAAGGATCAGAAGAGATATAAGCGGTACTCAGGGCCGTCCAAGACTTTCAATTTTTAGAAGCAATAAAGAAATTTATGCTCAAATCGTGAACGATGTGGATGGAAAAACTTTGGTAGCTGCTTCTTCAAGAGATAAAGAAGTTGCATCTGCGACTGTAGAGAATAAAATTGAGCAGGCAGCATTAGTTGGAAAAGCTATTGCTGAAAAAGCTTTAAAGGCCGGGATAGAGACCATCTCTTTTGACAGAGGAGGATACTTGTATCACGGAAGAGTAAAATCATTAGCAGAAGGTGCTCGCGAAGGAGGACTAAAATTCTAAAAATATGTATCAGGATTATAAAAACGTAGAACTTGTAAAACCGGGCGGACTTGAATTAAAGGATCGCTTGGTGGGTGTACAACGTGTTACTAAGGTTACAAAAGGTGGTAGAGCTTTCGGTTTTTCTGCTATTGTAGTTGTAGGTGATGAAAATGGTGTTGTAGGCCACGGGTTAGGAAAATCAAAAGAGGTAGCCGATGCTATTGCGAAATCAGTTGAAGACGCGAAGAAAAACCTGGTGCGTATCCCTCTAAACAAGGGTACACTGCCTCACGAGCAAAAAGGTAAGTACGGTGGAGCCAGAGTAATGTTATTGCCGGCCGCTCCCGGTACCGGAGTTATTGCGGGTGGAGCGATTCGTGCAGTACTTGAAGCTGTTGGTGTTCACGATGTATTATCAAAGAACCAGGGTTCATCAAACCCTCATAATGTGGTGAAAGCTACTTTTGATGCTTTACTTCAGTTAAGAAGTGCAGAGACTGTTGCCCGTCAACGTGGTATCTCTCTTGAGAAAGTTTTTAAAGGTTAATAACAAGGAATAATGGGAAGAATTAAAGTTACACAGGTAAAAAGTGCAATTAAGCGCACTCAAAACCAAAAACGTACTTTGGAAGCACTTGGTCTAAGAAAGCTTGGACAGGTTGTGGAGCATGAAAATACGCCAAACATCCTTGGTATGGTAAATAAAGTAAATCACTTAGTCTCTGTTGAAGAGACCAAATAAGAAATTCACATGGATTTAAGTAACTTAAAACCTGCGAAAGGTTCAGTTCAAAGTAACAGTAAGCGAGTTGGGCGTGGTGAAGGATCCGGGAAAGGCGGTACTGCTACCCGTGGTCACAAAGGTGCCAAATCTCGTTCTGGTTACTCCAGGAAGATTGGATTTGAAGGTGGGCAGATGCCACTTCAAAGACGTGTTCCTAAGTTCGGGTTCACTAACATCAATCGCAAGGATTACCAGGGGATCAACCTTGATACTCTTCAGGCGATGGTTGATGAAGGTAGAATTACCGATACGGTAGACATGAAAGTTCTTGTAGAGAACGGATTGGCCGGAAAAAATGAGTTGGTTAAGATATTAGGTAGAGGAGAATTAAAAGCAAAGTTGAAAATATCTGTTCATAAATTTACTGCCTCAGCAAAGCAAGCTATTGAAGCTGCTGGTGGTGAAGCCGTTACTTTATAATAGATAACAATGAAATTCATCAATACATTAAAGAATATCTGGAAAATCGAGGAGCTAAAAAATAGAATTTTAGTGACCCTCGGTTTGTTGTTGGTGTATCGCTTTGGAGCACAAGTAGTGCTTCCGGGTATTGATGCGTCCCAATTAGCGAACCTCTCTTCTCAAACAGATGGCGGACTCCTTGGACTGCTTAACGCCTTTACCGGAGGTGCATTCTCGAATGCTTCGGTATTTGCTTTAGGTATTATGCCTTATATCTCTGCCTCGATTGTAGTGCAGTTAATGGGTATTGCAGTTCCATACCTTCAAAAGTTACAGAAGGAAGGGGAGAGTGGTCGTAGAAGAATCAACCAGATCACCAGGTGGCTTACCATAGCCATTACACTTGTACAGGGGCCGGGTTATATTTATAACCTTTTTGCCACTTTACCGTCAAGTGCATTCCTTCTTGGAAGTACAGTAACTTTCGTTACTTCGTCGGTAATTATCCTTACTACAGGTACCATCTTCGCGATGTGGCTTGGTGAAAAGATAACCGATAAAGGTATTGGTAATGGTATTTCCCTTCTTATTATGGTGGGTATTATCGCCACTTTACCACTAGCATTCATACAGGAATGGGCTTCCAGGGTGACTCAGTCAAACGGAGGTTTAATCATGATCCTAATTGAACTGGTTATTTGGTTCGCTATTATCATGGCATCTGTAATGTTGGTGATGGCGGTACGACAAATCCCGGTGCAATATGCAAGAAGAACTGCAAGCGGGGGATATGAAAAAAATGTATTTGGATCTAGACAATATATTCCATTGAAGCTAAATGCTTCTGGAGTTATGCCGATCATTTTCGCGCAGGCGATCATGTTCATTCCTGCAGCGGTTGCCGGACTTTCACAGTCTGAAACTGCCCAGGGAGTGACTGCTGCCTTTAGCGATATCTTCGGCTTTTGGTACAATCTGGTGTTTGCGTTACTAATTATTATTTTTACGTACTTTTACACCGCGATTACGGTACCTACCAATAAAATGGCAGATGATCTTAAGAGGAGTGGTGGTTTTATCCCCGGAATTAGACCCGGGACAGAAACTGCCGAATTTTTAGACCGCATCATGTCGCAAATCACCCTGCCGGGTTCTGTTTTCTTAGCGCTTATTGCAGTGTTCCCTGCTATTGTCGTGTCTCTTTTAGGAGTTCAGGCCGGATGGGCGTTGTTCTTTGGAGGAACATCATTGTTGATCATGGTAGGAGTTGCAATCGACACCATGCAACAGGTAAATTCATACCTGTTGAATAGACATTATGATGGTCTTATGAAAACCGGTAAAAACAGAAAAGCAGTAGCATAATGGCAAAACAATCGGCAATAGAGCAAGACGGAACGATCATTGAGGCATTGTCAAATGCCATGTTCCGGGTGGAATTAGAGAATGGTCATGTAGTGACCGCGCATATTTCAGGTAAAATGCGAATGCATTATATTAAGTTATTGCCTGGGGACAAAGTGAAATTAGAAATGAGCCCTTATGATTTATCTAAGGCTCGAATAACTTACAGATACTAATAACTATGAAAGTTAGAGCATCAATTAAAAAACGAAGTGCCGAGTGCAAAATTGTGCGAAGAAAAGGCAGACTGTACGTGATTAACAAAAAGAATCCAAAATTTAAACAAAGACAAGGGTAGTTATGGCTAGAATTGCAGGTGTTGATATACCAAAACAAAAGCGAGGCGTTATAGCATTGACCTATATCTTCGGAATTGGAAAGAGCAGAGCTCAGGAAATTCTAAAAGAGGCCAACGTAGAAGAAGGGAAGAAAGTTTCAGACTGGAACGATGACGAGATCGGAAGAATCCGTGAAGCTGTTGGAGCCTTTAAAATTGAAGGAGAATTACGTTCAGAAGTTCAATTGAGCATCAAGCGCTTAATGGATATTGGAAGTTATAGAGGAATTCGTCACAGAGCGGGATTACCGTTAAGAGGACAAAGAACCAAAAACAACTCCAGAACGAGAAAAGGAAGAAGAAAAACAGTTGCAAACAAGAAGAAAGCAACTAAATAATAAGTAGGATGGCAAAAGCAAAAGCAGCTCAAAAGAAGCGTAAAGTTAATGTTGAGTCTATTGGAGAAGCGCATGTTACTGCTTCTTTCAACAACATTATAATTTCGTTAACCAATAAGAAAGGTGATGTTATCTCCTGGTCTTCTGCCGGTAAAATGGGCTTTAGAGGATCTAAGAAAAACACTCCTTATGCAGCACAATTAGCTGCGGAAGATGCATCAAAAGTAGCTCACGAAGCAGGTCTTCGTAAGGTGAAAGTATTTGTGAAAGGACCAGGAAACGGTAGAGAATCTGCAATTCGTTCCCTTCACAATGCAGGAATTGAAGTAACCGAGATCATTGACGTTACTCCACTTCCACACAATGGATGTCGTCCTCCAAAAAGACGTAGAGTTTAATTAACAAGTATAACAAAAGTAAGCAAAGAGATCTGCGAAGGACAGTGACCTTAATTCCACGATCGCTTGCTTTATAACAAATTTTTCAATGGCAAGATATACTGGTCCAAAGACTAAAATCGCCCGTAAATTCGGGGAAGCTATTTTCGGAGATGACAAATCATTCGAAAAAAGAAATTATCCTCCGGGACAACACGGTAATAACCGTCGTCGCGGAAAAAAATCTGAATATGCTGTCCAGTTAATGGAAAAGCAAAAAGCTAAGTATACATACGGTATTCTTGAGCGTCAATTCAGAAACATGTTTGAAAAAGCAACACGTGCCCAGGGAATTACCGGGGAGGTGCTTTTACAATTATGTGAGTCTCGTTTAGATAATGTCGTATACAGAATGGGAATTTCCCCTTCAAGACGTGGAGCAAGACAGTTGGTTTCTCACAGACACATTACAGTTAACGGAGAGTTGGTGAATATACCTTCTTATCAGTTAAAAGCAGGAGACGTTGTTGGAGTAAGAGAGAAATCAAAATCCTTAACTGCCATCCAGGATTCATTAGCTAATTCCAGCAGTGTATACGAATGGATCACATTTAACAATGAGACCAAACAGGGAACTTATGTTTCTGTTCCGGGAAGAGTACAAATTCCCGAAAATATAAATGAACAATTCATCGTCGAATTATATTCGAAATAATAATTCACAGAAGTCGTAATATGGCAATATTAAATTTTCAGAAGCCCGATAAAGTTATAATGATTGATTCTACCGATTTCGAAGGGAAATTTGAATTTCGCCCTTTGGAGCCAGGTTATGGATTAACTGTTGGTAACGCTCTAAGAAGAGTACTTTTATCTTCACTTGAAGGGTTCGCTATTACTTCGGTTCGCATCGAAGGAGTAGAGCACGAATTCTCGACTATCCCGGGGGTAGTAGAAGACGTAACCGAAATAATCCTGAATCTAAAGCAGATCAGGTTTAAAAGGCAAATTGATGAAATAGACAATGAAGCCGTTACTATTTCTGTTTCAGGTCAGGAGCAATTAACTGCAGGACACTTTCAGAAGTTTATCTCTGGTTTCCAGATCCTAAACCCAGATCTTGTTATCTGTAACATGGATAAAAAGATAAACCTTAACATGGAAGTTACCGTAGAAAAGGGTAGAGGATATGTTCCTGCTGAAGAGAACAAGAAAGCCAACGCTCCTATCGGTACGATCTATACAGACTCTATTTACACTCCGGTGAAAAATGTGAAGTATAGCATCGAGAACTACCGGGTTGAACAAAAGACCGATTATGAGAAACTTGTTTTTGAGATCTCTACAGATGGTTCTATTCACCCAAAGGAAGCCTTGACTGAAGCTGCCAAGACTTTGATCCACCACTTTATGTTGTTCTCTGATGAGCGCATCACTTTGGAGGCCGATGAAATTGCACAGACAGAAACGTATGATGAAGAATCTCTTCACATGCGTCAGTTACTAAAAACCAAACTGGTTGATATGGACCTTTCAGTTAGAGCATTGAACTGCTTAAAAGCTGCTGAAGTTGATACCCTTGGAGACTTAGTATCTTACAACAAGAATGACCTTATGAAGTTCCGTAACTTCGGAAAGAAATCCCTTACCGAACTTGAAGAGTTGGTAAACAACAAAGGATTGAACTTCGGTATGGATCTTTCGAAATATAAATTAGATAAAGACTAGTCGCGATTAAATTCGCAACTGTCAAAATTATACAGTAACCGTCATAGTTTGCTCCCCAAAATGGGTCGTAGCAAGATGATGAAACAAAAATGTCATGAGACACGGAAAAAAAATAAACCACTTAGGAAGACAAACCGCACACCGCAAGGCAATGCTTGCAAATATGGCTTGTTCCCTAATTGAGCACAAACGTATCAATACTACTGTTGCCAAAGCAAAAGCTTTAAAGCAATTTGTAGAGCCATTGGTAACCAAATCAAAAGAAGATACTACTCACAATAGAAGAATAGTTTTCAGTAAACTTCGCGACAAAGATGCGATCACTGAATTATTCCGTGAGGTAGCTCCTAAAGTAGGTGACCGTCCGGGAGGATACACCAGGATCATCAAATTGGGTAACCGTTTAGGTGATAATGCAGATATGGCACTTATAGAGCTTGTAGATTACAACGAGATCTATAACGTGAACAAACCAGAGAAGAAGAAATCTACTCGTAGAGCCGGTAGAGGTAAGAAATCTGCCGATACTGCTCAAACGAAGCCTGAAGCTTCTGCTGAAGACAAGAAAAACGAAGGAAACGAGGAATAGAAATGACTCTTTCTTGATAAATTTTAAAAAGGATAAGCCGTTAAAGCTTATCCTTTTTTTATACCCTGAAATTAAGGTTCCAAAAAAGGTATTTTCAGGAATAAATTTTTAGAAAAGAATCAATATCATTTAGATCAAAATTATCTGCTTCAAAAGTGATAATTTTGCAAAAGTTTAAAGAGGAAACACTTATGAAATACCAAACAAGAAAAAAAGCTATTCTGTTGCTGGAAGATGGTACGATTTTCCACGGGAAAGCTGTAGGGGATAAGGATGGAAAAGCCTTTGGGGAGGTTTGTTTCAACACCGGAATGACGGGTTACCAGGAAATCTTTACAGATCCTTCTTATTTTGGACAGATCATGGTAACAACAAATGCCCATATTGGCAATTACGGGGCAAATGAAGAAGAAAAGGAAGCCGAGACAGCCCAAATATCCGGATTGATTTGTAAGAACTTCAGTTACTATCAAACCCGTCCCGCTGCCGATGAAACCTTAAAGGAGTTTTTGGATCGCAGCGATCTTTTCGCTATTTCAGATGTGGATACCCGTGCTTTAGTGACCTATATAAGAGAGAACGGAGCAATGAATGCCGTGATCACTTCACAGTTTGAAGATATTGAAGCTTTAAAAGAAGAATTGGCTGCCGTACCTAATATGGATGGCCTGGAGCTCGCTTCCAAAGTTTCAACAAAAGAACCTTACTTTTTTGGTGACGAAAATGCGAGATTCAAGGTGGCAGTTCTTGATGTAGGTGTCAAAAAGAGCATTTTAAAGCATCTTTCTAAAAGAGATGTATATTGCAAAGTTTTTCCTTACAATGCTACTTATGCAGATATGAAGGCGTGGGAGCCAAATGGTTATTTACTTTCAAATGGTCCCGGGGATCCAAAGCCACTTGAAAGCGCTATCCAGGTCGCAAAGGAAATTATGGAAGATGATAAGCCTCTTTTTGGGATCTGCCTCGGTCACCAGATCATTGCTTTGGCCAATGGAATTTCTACATACAAGATGCACCACGGACATCGCGGAATAAACCACCCCATTTTGAACCTTGAAACAGGTAAGGGTGAGATCACTTCCCAAAATCACGGTTTTTCTGTGAACAAAGAGGAAACAGAAGCTCATCCTGAGGTTGTGGTGACCCACACTCACTTAAATGATCATACTGTGGCAGGAATCAGGATGAAGAATAAGAACTGTTTCTCTGTTCAATATCATCCCGAGGCCAGTCCCGGTCCTAACGATGCTCATTATCTTTTTGATGAGTTTATCCATAATCTTATTGGTCAGCAAATTTCAGCTGAGTAATTATTCCAAGTTTCATAAGAAAACCTCTTCAAAAATGTCATTTTTGAAGAGGTTTTCTCGTTTTCTAAGACTGCTGTTTTTACGTGATCTCCCTGGAAAATTTTATTTTTTAAGGCATGGCTAAGCCTGGTTATTCTTTTCCTTTCTCATTATAATTTCCTGCTTAAAATATCTTTCAGAATTACCATAAGGTAATCACAAGTGTCCCGGGTTTTGGCTATTTCTAATGTTTGATGGGCTACTATAATTTTCAGGAGCTATGTGCTAATCATCTACATCGTATTCGTTAATAAATTTCTCTTAATTCCCTTGAAGTAAAGCCTTTGCTTTTTACTATTCTTTTGAAGTATTCGTATCTTGCAGGGGCAAAAAAAGATAATTAATTAAAATTTCTAAATATGAGCATTATAATAAATATTCATGCCCGTCAAATTTTTGATTCTCGCGGAAATCCAACCGTTGAAGTGGATGTTGAAACCGAAAACGGAATAATCGGAAGAGCAGCAGTTCCTTCAGGAGCTTCTACAGGTGAACATGAAGCCGTTGAACTTCGTGACGGAGGTAAGGATTACATGGGTAAAGGTGTTTCAAAAGCGATCAAAAATGTAAATGAAGTTATTGCTGAAGAACTTTTAGGATATTCAGTTTTTGACCAGAACATAATCGATCAGGCAATGATCGAACTTGACGGTACACCAAATAAATCAAAGCTTGGAGCCAATGCCATTCTTGGGGTTTCCCTTGCAGTGGCCAAGGCAGCGGCAAATGAACTCAATATGCCTCTTTACCGTTATGTAGGTGGCGTGAGTGCCAATACGCTTCCGGTTCCAATGATGAACATTATCAATGGTGGATCACATAGTGATGCTCCTATTGCTTTTCAGGAGTTTATGGTGATGCCGGTTAAGGCAAAAGATTTTTCCGAAGCTTTAAAGATGGGTACAGAGATCTTCCACAACCTGAAGAAAGTATTGCATGACCGCGGACTTAGTACAGCTGTTGGTGATGAAGGTGGTTTTGCGCCAACTTTAGACGGAACAGAAGATGCTTTGGACACTATTTTGAAGTCCATTAAAAATGCAGGTTACAAGCCGGGTGAGGAAGTTATGATCGCATTGGATTGTGCTGCTGCCGAATTCTATGAAAACGGAAAGTATGACTATACCAAATTCGAAGGAGAATCCGGAAAAGTTAGAAGCAGTGAAGAGCAGGCAGAATATCTTGCTGAATTAGCTTCGAAATATCCTATTATTTCTATTGAAGATGGAATGGACGAGAATGACTGGGATGGCTGGAAAGCCCTTACCGATAAGATTGGAGATAAAGTACAACTTGTAGGGGATGATCTTTTTGTCACCAACGTTGAGCGACTTTCAAAAGGTATCGAGAACAAGATTGCCAATTCTATTCTTATTAAGGTAAACCAGATTGGTACATTGACCGAAACAATTTCGGCAGTAAATATGGCGCATAATGCAGGTTATACTTCTGTAATGTCTCACCGTTCAGGAGAGACTGAAGATAACACCATCGCCGATCTTGCTGTTGCTTTGAACACAGGGCAAATCAAAACCGGTTCGGCTTCACGTAGTGACCGTATGGCCAAGTACAATCAACTTCTTAGAATTGAAGAAGAACTTGGAAGTGTTGCTTATTTCCCTCAGGAAAAAGCCTTTAAGATCAACAGATAGGTTTACTTCATTTTATAATTTAAAAGCCTTTCCTCTTCCAGGAAGGGCTTTTTATTTTAAAATATGATGTTCGTCATACTTTATGATCTTTTACTCTGCTATTTTTAAGATGGTTCAAAATTAAGTAGATTAGCCGAAAATTTAGTTGTCACAAAGATGGTTAATGGCTATTTTCCATTTTTTGCGGAGTTGAGGAAAAGGGCTGCTCTGGCTAAAAATTAAGGTAGAATTTTGTAAATTAGCAATCCTGAAAATAAATTATAAGCAAATCCATAAAAAATATGTCAAAAGTAGCTACTATAAAAATAGATGGAAAGACCTATGATCTACCAATGGTTGTGGGCACCGAAAAAGAAGTTGCCCTGGATATCACTCAGTTAAGAGGGCAGAGTGGAGCAATAACCTTAGATCCCGGTTACAAAAATACCGGTGCATGTGAAAGTGCAATTACTTTTCTTGACGGGGAAGAAGGGATTTTGAGATACCGCGGATACTCCATCGAGGAATTAGCCGAAAAAGCTGATTTTCTGGAAGTAGCTTACCTTTTGATTTTCGGAGAATTACCAACCGAAACTCAGCTGCAAAAATTCAATACAGATATTCTTGATCAGAGCATTGTGAACGAGGATATGAAAACTGTTCTTAAAGGTTTTCCACAAACTGCACACCCTATGGGAGTTTTATCCTCTCTTACCAGTGCACTTACCGCTTTCAATCCAAAGTCGGTAAACGTGGATTCCGAAGAAGATATGTACAGAGCGATCGTAAAGATCCTCGCGAAATTCCCTGTACTGGCTGCCTGGACTTTGCGTAAAAAGAACGATCAGGCTCTTTATAATAAAGACACCAATATTGGCTATGTTGAAAGTCTCTTGAAAATGATGTTCCAGGATGATAATCCTAAGAAATCTTACAGGCAAAACAAAGTAGTGGTAAACGCACTGGACAAGCTGTTGATTCTTCATGCAGACCATGAGCAAAACTGTTCTACTTCTACCGTAAGAATTGTAGGTTCTTCTCACGCCGGACTTTTCGCTTCAATTTCAGCAGGAGTATCTGCACTTTGGGGGCCACTACACGGGGGAGCAAATCAGGCCGTAATTGAAATGCTTGAGGAGATCAAAGCCGATGGTGGTGATACTTCGAAGTTCATTGCTAAAGCAAAAGATAAAGATGATCCTTTCAGGTTAATGGGCTTTGGTCACAGAGTTTATAAGAATTTTGATCCAAGAGCAAGAATCATCAAGAAGGCTGCCGATGAAGTTCTGGGACAATTAGGTGTTGATGATCCAATACTTGAAATTGCCAAAGGTCTTGAAAAAACGGCTCTTGAAGATCCATATTTCGTAGACAGGAAATTATATCCTAATGTTGATTTCTATTCTGGTATTATCTACCGTGCAATGGGGATCCCTACAGAGATGTTTACAGTAATGTTTGCTGTGGGACGTCTACCGGGATGGATTGCACAATGGAGAGAAATGCGATTAAGAAAAGAGCCTATTGGTCGTCCAAGACAGGTTTATATTGGAGAGACTAAACGTTCCTTTAAAGAGATAGAAAAGAGATAATATCTCTTTCAATAATTATTATATAAAGCTCCACAATTGTGGAGCTTTTTTTATGGCTTTAGTTGTATGGAACTTCAGAAATTAGAAACGTAAATTTTTATGAGAATCCAGGTTTAAGCAGAAAGAACTTCCGAAGAAATTAGGTTCCAGAAAGGTGCTCTAAAGAAACATTTTAAGCTCTTATGAGGGACGATTCCTTTTCTTATATTTGCAGCAAATTTGGGCAATATGAAACTGAATATTAAAAATGAAACTTCACGTTTAAGAGCTGTAGTCTTAGGAACTGCCGAAAGTCCGGGTCCAACACCGGAATATGAGCACGCCTATGATCCAAAATCAGCCGAACATATCAAGGCAGGAACTTATCCTGTCGAGGAAGATATGGTGCGGGAAATGGAAGCTGTTCGTGAGGTTTTGGAAAGATATGATGTCAAGGTCTACCGTCCAAAACTGGTAAAAGATTTGAACCAGATCTTTACTCGTGACATCGCCTTTGTCATAGATGATAAATTTATAAAAGCCAATATTCTCCCCGATCGTGAGGAAGAAATAGAAGCCATTCAATATGTTATCGATCAAATGGATCCCGACAAGGTCATTGAATTGCCCGAAGATGTACACGTGGAGGGAGGAGATGTGATGCTTTACAATGATGACCTTTTTGTGGGGGCGTATTATGGAGAAGACTATTCTCAGTTCATAACAGCACGCACCAACCTTAAAGGGGTGGAGCATCTTAGGAAAATGTTTCCCAATAAAAAGGTGAGATCTTTTAATCTTAGAAAATCAAATACTCAGGCAAGGGATAATGCCCTGCACCTGGACTGCTGTTTTCAGCCTGTAGGCAAGGGTAAAGCCATACTTTATAAAGATGGATTTCTTGATATGGAGGAATACCAGTGGCTGGTGAATTTCTTCGGAAAAGAGAATGTTTTTGAGATTACCCGCCAGGAAATGTATGACATGAATTCCAATGTTTTTTCAATTTCTGAAGATGTGGTGATTTCCGAAAAGAACTTCACCCGACTTAATACCTGGCTTAGAGAGAATGGCATGAAAGTGGAGGAAGTGCCTTATGCCGAAATAGCCAAACAAGAAGGCTTGTTGAGATGTTCAACACTGCCTTTAATAAGGGATTAAAATTATTTATGAGACAAATTACAGATACTGTACTAATGGTGCGGCCGGTTGCTTTCAGGATGAATGAACAAACCGCCGTGAATAATTATTTTCAGGAAGGTCTGCACATGGATAATGAGCAGATCAATAAAAAAGCTCAGGAAGAGTTTGACAATTTTGTGGCGAAACTACGAGATGTCGGAGTGAACGTTATTGTGGTAGATGATGATGAGAAACTGGACACTCCAGATTCCATTTTCCCTAATAACTGGGTCACCTTTCATGAGGATGCTACTGCAGCGATTTATCCTCTTTTTGCCGAAAACCGAAGAAGAGAACGCAGGGCCGAAATTTTTGACAAGATCGAAGCCGAAGGTTATCTCATAAAAGATGTAATTGATTATACCAGTGCAGAGGAGGAAGAACTTTTCCTTGAATCCACAGGGGTTCTTATTATGGACAGGGTCAATGAAAAAGCGTATTGTGCGCTTTCTCCCCGCGCTAATGAAGAATTACTTGATTGAATTTTGTGAGGATTTTGAACTTACTCCGGTCATCTTTACCTCATACCAGGATGTGGATGGTCGCAGGATGCCCATTTACCACACCAACGTAATGATGTGCCTGGCAGAGAATTTTGCGGTGATTTGCCTGGATAGTATTGATGATCCAAAAGAGCGAAAAAATGTTGTAAAACATTTGAAGTCAGACGGGAAAGAGATCATAGAAATTTCTGAAGCCCAACTTCATCATTATGCCGGGAATATGCTGCAGGTGCAAGGTGCCGACGGAAAGAAATACCTGGTGATGAGTGAGGCAGCAAGAAAAAGCCTTCTGCCTGTTCAGATCGCAGCAATTGAGAAACACTGTGAAATTTTAAGCAGTGATCTTAGCACGATTGAAACCTGTGGCGGCGGGAGTGCCCGCTGTATGCTAGCCGAAGTTTTTCTTCCGAAGAAAGAAAATATGAAGGTTGTCTAAAGAGCCTTTTTGACGTCAACCTATATTAAAAATTATAAGCCCTTTCAAAAAGGGCTTTTTTTATACTCTTTTATTCCTGATCTTCTATTCTCGGCAGCGCCTTGTCTGCCTTGTAATGGCGAAGCTTCTTTATAAAACTGTGCACTTCGTGCTGGCCTGCGCCGGCATGGATCTTTATAAAATGATGATCCTTATAAAAGGAATATTCCTCTGCCCGGCCTTTGTATATTTTCAGCTTATAAAAAGGAATTACAAGGGAATAAGTTTCCCCACCGGCTTTAAAACTTATCAATACCCCTTTCGAACGCATTTCCAGCGTACAATTGGTTTGGCCTTCGTTTAAAACAAGCAGGTTGTAAATTTCAATACTTGCTGCAGTGACAGGAAGCTCGCGAAGACTGGTGCTTTTTAGCTCCTCTCTTTCTGCAAGATTGAAAGGTTTGCCCACCAGCTCATTTATTTCTTCTCTTTTATCACTAAAATCCTGCGAAATATTAAGTAGCATTTTCTTTTTTCTTAAAGGTAAGCATTTGCGCGCAAACCCTTTAACCAAGCTCAAAATTCTGTTATCTTTGCGACTTCCTGTACCAGGCCTGCAGGTGATAAAAAGACAAAACAATGAATGTTCAGGACAAACTTTCCGCTCAGGTAAAAGAGGCGGTGAAAAATATTTTTGATGTAGATCTGGAAACGGTGGAATTTCAGCCTACCCGTAAAGATTTTGAAGGCGATATTACCCTCGTGACTTTTCCCATGTTGAGGCAAATCAAAACCAGCCCCGTTAAACTTGGGGAGGCTATAGGCCAATACCTGGTTGAGAATAACAAGGATATTCAAAAATTCAATGTGGTTCAGGGCTTTTTGAACATTGTTCTTGCAGATCAATTCTACCTGGATTTCTTCGGAAGTATGAAAGATGACACTTCTTTTGGAAGAACTTCTGAAGGGGAACAGTCGATCATGGTGGAGTACTCCTCGCCAAATACGAACAAGCCACTGCATTTAGGACACGTAAGAAATAACCTTTTAGGATATTCTGTTGCCGAAATTCTTAAAGCTTCCGGAAAGAAGGTTTACAAAACCCAGATCATTAATGACCGCGGAATTCACATCTGCAAATCCATGCTGGCATGGCAGCGCTTCGGAAATGATGAAACTCCCGAAACCACCAGTCTTAAAGGTGATAAACTGGTAGGGAATTACTACGTCAAGTTTGATAAAGCTTATAAAGAAGAAGTTTCCTATTTGCTGGCACAGGGCAAAACTGAAGAAGAAGCAAAAGCCGAAGCACCCATTTTAAAGGATGCGCAGGAAATGCTTCGTAAGTGGGAAGCCGGGGATAAGGAAGTAGTGGAGCTGTGGAAGACCATGAACCAATGGGTTTATGATGGCTTCGAGGAAACTTACCAGAAGCTGGGAGTGGATTTTGATAAGAATTACTACGAAAGCGACACTTATTTACTGGGTAAAAATGTGGTTGCTGAAGGTCTCGAAAAAGGTGTTTTTTATCGTAAAGATGACGGCAGTGTTTGGATAGATCTTACCGAGGATGGTCTTGATGAAAAGATCGTGCTGCGTAGCGACGGTACTGCCGTATACATGACCCAGGATATTGGTACTGCCATACAACGTGTAAAGGATTTCCATATCAATGGTATGGTTTACACCGTAGGGAATGAGCAGGATTACCACTTTAAAGTGCTCTTTTTGATCCTCAAGAAGCTGGGCTATGAATGGGCAGATAACCTTTACCACCTAAGCTACGGAATGGTTGACCTTCCCACGGGGAAAATGAAAAGTAGGGAAGGAACTGTGGTTGATGCCGATGATCTTATTGATGAAATGACCGCCACGGCCCGAAATATTTCTGAAGAACTTGGAAAACTGGATGGATATTCAGCAGCCGAAAAAGATGAACTTTACCGCATCATTGGCCTGGGGGCGCTTAAATATTATATTCTGAAAGTTGATCCCAGAAAGAGAATTCTTTTCAATCCTGAAGAATCTGTCGATTTCCAGGGAAATACCGGTCCGTTTATTCAATACACTTACGCCAGGATCCAATCTATCCTTCGTAAAGCTGAATTTGATTACAGCCAGCCAATTCTTGCTTATAATTTAAATGATAAAGAGAAGGAGTTAATAAAACAACTTCAGTTATATCCTGAAACTATTCAGCTGGCGGCAGAAAATCATAGTCCGGCGTTGATTGCCAATTACACCTATGAACTGGTTAAGGTATTCAATAGTTTCTATCAAAATGTGACTATTCTTGGGACCGAGGATGAAACCGAAAAGAAATTCAGGGTGCAGCTTTCAAAAGCAGTAGGGGATGTTATAAAATCTTCCTTTGAACTTCTGGGAATTCAGGTGCCGGAGAGAATGTAGGTCGAAGTACGAAGGTAGAAGTGGGATTTTAGAAGTTAAAGATAACAGGTGTCAAAAATGACATTTTTGACACCTCTTCCAAACGGAAATTTTTTCCGCGGAGACATAAAAATATTAAAGTTGAAGAGGAGTTGAAAAAGTTTTCACTTCAGCCTCAAATCATTAAATTTGCAACTGCCGACTAAAGCCGGCGGTTTAAAAAATCTGAGAGATTATGTTCGAAAGTTTAAGTGATAAGCTGGATAATGCCTTACACGTCCTTAAGGGACATGGGCAAATTACCGAAGTTAACGTTGCCGAAACCCTTAAAGAGGTAAGGCGTGCCCTTGTAGATGCCGATGTGAACTACAAGATCGCAAAGGAATTTACTACCACAGTAAAGGAAAAGGCATTAGGGCAGGACGTGCTTACCGCTTTAAAACCCGGGCAGATGATGGTTAAGCTCGTTAAAGATGAGCTTACCCAATTGATGGGTGGAGATGCAGAAGGGATTAATCTTTCGGGAGATCCATCGGTGATCCTTATGTCGGGTCTTCAGGGGAGTGGTAAAACCACTTTTTCGGGAAAACTGGCGAATTATCTTAAAAACCAAGAAAACCAAGAAACCTTTACTGGTTGCGTGTGATGTTTACCGTCCGGCGGCAATAAATCAGTTACACGTAGTTGGAGATCAGGTAGGAGTTGAGGTCTTTAGTGATGAAGGTAATCAGGATCCTGTTGCTATTTCAAAAGCAGCGATCGCGCACGCAAAAGCAAACGGTCATAATGTGGTGATTATTGATACCGCCGGTCGTCTTGCCGTTGATGAAGCGATGATGACCGAGATCGCTAATATCCACAGCGCCATCCAGCCACAGGAAACACTTTTTGTAGTGGATTCGATGACAGGACAGGATGCGGTGAATACTGCAAAAGCCTTTAACGACCGACTAAATTTTGACGGGGTAATCCTTACCAAACTTGATGGGGATACTCGTGGTGGAGCAGCAATTTCCATTAAGTCTGTTGTTAATAAGCCAATAAAATTCATTGGTACAGGGGAAAAAATGGATGCAATTGATGTATTCTACCCTTCCCGTATGGCCGATCGTATTCTGGGAATGGGAGATGTTGTGTCTCTTGTGGAAAGAGCCCAGGAACAATATGATGAAGAGGAAGCAAGAAAGCTTCAGAAGAAAATTGCCAAAAACGAATTTGGATTTGACGACTTCCTAAGCCAGCTTCAGCAGATCAAGAAAATGGGATCTATGAAGGACCTTATGGGGATGATCCCAGGGGCAGGAAAGATGTTGAAGGACGTAGAGATCGATGATGATGCCTTTAAACCAATTGAAGCCATTATTCACTCAATGACTCCCGAAGAACGTTCAAAGCCTTCAGTGATCAATGCCTCCAGAAAAAAACGAATTGGAAAAGGATCGGGAACATCTGTTCAGCAGGTGAATCAGCTTTTGAAGCAATTCAACCAAATGAGCAAAATGATGAAAATGATGCAAGGCGGCGGCGGAAGAAAGATGATGCAGATGATGAAGGGAATGAAATAGTTCTTTTAGTATGCAGTCTGCAGGTATGTAGTAGGCAGTCGAACCATTGAAAAATATTTACAGGATAGTGTCTAAAGGTTATGAGTTTTAAATCTTTACTGGCTTACCAAAAAGCATTTGCTTTAGCAATGGAAATTTTTCAGCTATCCAAATCTTTTCCTGTAGAAGAAAGGTTATTCTTTGACTTCCCAGATCGTAAGATCATCAAGAAGTGTTTGTGCGACCATTTCCGAAGCATATAGAAAGAGGCAATATATTAAGCATTATAAAAGTAAATTGACAGACGCAGACAGCGAAAATTCAGAAATACAATTATGGTTGGATTTTGCCATTGCCTGTGAATATGTTTCCAAAGAACAATATGAAGACCTGCAGGACCAGAGCTTGCAGGTTGGAAGACTTATAAATTTCATGATCAATAATCCCGGAAAGTTTGGAGTCCAGGACTGCTAACTGCCCACTAATAACTGCACACTAGAAATGACTCTCCTCGACGGTAAAAAACTAAGCAACGAAATCCAGGATGAAATTGCCCTGGAAGTACAAAAAATGAAAGAGCGCGGGGAGAAAGTCCCCCACCTGGCTGCCATAATTGTTGGTAGTGACGGTGCAAGCCTTACTTATGTGAATAGTAAAGTGCAGGCGTGTAAGAGAGTAGGCTTCGAATCTTCGGAATTTCGCATGTCTTCAAATACCAGCGAGCTTGAGCTTTTGGCTAAGATCGAGGAGCTCAACAACAATGATGACATCGACGGTTTTATTGTACAGTTGCCACTACCTCCACAAATAAATACCCAAAAAGTACTTTTAGCAGTAAGTCCCGATAAGGATGTGGATGGATTCCATCCTACCAACTTCGGAAAAATGTCTCTTGACATGACTTCCTTTATTCCTGCAACGCCTTTCGGTATCCTGGAGATGCTTGAGCGTTACGATATTCCTACTAAAGGAAAACATACCTGCGTAATTGGACGTAGTTATATTGTTGGAAGACCAATGAGCATCCTCATGGGGAGAGAAGGCTTTCCAGGTAACTCAACGGTAACCTTAACTCACGAATTCACAAAGAACATTACCCAGATAACCTCACAGGCAGATATTATTATAATCGCAGTAGGAATTCCCAACTTCCTTAAAGCCGAAATGGTCAAGGATGACGCAGTTGTCATTGATGTCGGTATCACAAGGGTGCCGGATGAATCCAAACCTAAAGGTTACAGGATCTCAGGAGATGTGGATTTTGAAAATGTTTCAAAAAAGGTAAGTTACATCACTCCCGTTCCCGGAGGTGTTGGACCTATGACCATTGCCATGCTGCTGAAGAATACCCTGTTGGCCAGGGATACTCATCGCAGCAGGAAAATGGAATTAAAAAATTAGATTAAGCATTTGCTTCTTTTGCCTCTGAAATTTTCCAATCCAGATAAGCATGTAGATCGGACTCTATGAAGCGAATAGCTACTGTAAAGAGGGCGAAATCATCTACATAACCTACTCCGGGTAGAAAATCGGGTAACATATCCATAGGGTTAAATACATAGAGTAGGGTAAGGCCTATTGCTGCAATGGTAAACCATGGCGGAGCTGTGTATTCTCCTCTACGGTAGTCTTTTAACATGCCAAACATAAGCTTTCCAAGTTCGGCGTACTTTTTCATTCCGGAATTGTTCAGCTTTTTATCAATGGCCTCTTTGTTATCCATTACCATATCCAAATCTCCGTCTTCTACTTTGGAGACCTCAGATTTCAGGTAATCTTTGTTGATCTTCTTTTTCACGTTTTCAAGCATAGCATTATTTTTTTAGGTTAAAGCTTATTTTCTGTTTTTCCGTATTCGTGCTTGTATATCTTTAAGATAAGCAAAAACAGGGATACGAGCAAAGGCCCGAATATGAGTCCTATGAATCCAAAAAGGGGAACACCTACTACCACTCCAAAGAGGGTAATTAAAGGATGCACACTTGCAAGCCTGTTAAGGATGTAAAGCCGCAGAATGTTATCTGTGATCCCCACAATCACGAATCCATAGATTATAATAAAAATTGCCTGCCACTCCATTCCCATGGAATAAAGCAGGATCGTCACCGGGACGATTCCAATGGCGGTCCCAATGAAAGGAACCATTGCTCCAATGGCGGTGATCACAAACCAGAAGAGCGGGTCGGGTACTCCAACGATGAGGTATCCAATAAGAGCTACAATCCCCTGAAAAAACGCCACAAGCGGGATTCCCAGGGCATTCGACTTCACCATTTCATCCCCTTCATGCCCAATTACCTCAAGATTGTCTTCTCCAAGAGGGATGTAGGAGATAACTACATCCTTAAGACTATGCCGGTATATAAGCATATAATACAGGAGGAAGTACATGATACTTATTGCAATAAAGGCATTAAAGGTCCCTGCGCCCAATGATTGCAGGTTGTTAGAAAGCCAATCGGCAACCCTTGCCGAGTCGATACTTTTACTTAGGTCATAGCCTACGTAAATTTCGGCCTCGTTAATTTGATCTTTCACTGCCTGCAAAACCATCTCAGAATTTGCAACAGCCTTACCGATCTTTGAGGTGAGCATAAAGGCGGTAAGCGTGATAGGTACCAGAATTCCAATAAAGGAAAGGAACATGAGCATTGATGCAGCCATCACCGGTTTCCAGCCACGTCTCACCAGCCAGTTCATAGGTTTTTTAAGCACTACATAAAGCGTGATCGCTCCCAAAATTCCTGAGAGATAAGGTAATATCTCCCGAAAGATTAAAACCAGAAGGAAAATAATAAGAAGTAGTACGAACAATTGTCGTACTAAAGATGGTTTTAATCTGTTCATTTAAATTATGTAATTATTTTGCGAATAACTGGGCCGGGTTTTTAAAGGCTTTAAATTCTAGTGCATTGCCACAAGGATCTTTAAAAAACATGGTAGCTTGCTCCCCTACCTGTCCTTCAAATCTAATATAGGGTTCGATGACAAAAGAAATGTCTTTGTCCGCAAGTTCTTTAGAGAAAGATTGGAATGTATCCCATTCCAGTACTACTCCAAAATGAGGAATAGGTACATCTTTTCCATCAACAGGATTACTACCTGTATTTCTTCCTTCGGAAGCTGCTTTATAATGGATCACCAGTTGATGGCCAAAGAAGTTGAAATCTACCCAATGGTCACTGCTTCTTCCTTCCTCACATCCTAAAGTATCCCTATAGAATTTTCGGGCTTTTTCAAGGTCATCGACCGGAATGGCAAGGTGAAATGGTTGAATCTTCTCCATGGATTAATGGTTTCGCAAAGCGCTGATCAATTCTTTCTTGCTCATTTTTGAACGGCCTTCAATTCCCACTTCCTTTGCTTTCTTGTAAAGATCTTCTTTACTGCGGTCCTCGTACTTCTCTCCTTTACCACCTTTCTCGCCGGAATTCGAAGAATTGGCGATCCTGGCAGCTTTCTCTTTACTGGCTCCTTTATCTCTAAGAGCTTCGTATTGATCTTCGTTTTTGATTCTGTTGTCCGGCATAATTTTTTTATTAAAAATAAGCAGATACAGCAGATAATTTGCTTAATTCTCTGTTAAGATTCCCTGTTTCTGGGGTTTTTTGGAGAATTGCGCTTGTGGTGGGATTTTTTTGAAGCCGTTGCTTTTGGCTCTTTTTTATGTTTTGGTGCAGGGCTTTTTTGGTCCTGTTTTAAAGATGCTTCTTCAGTTTTTATAGATTCTCCGGTAAGTTGGTCGAGCCCTTCAAGTTCTTTTTGGGTAAGATGACGATACTGTCCAACTTCGACATCCAGTTTGATATTCATGATCCTTACCCGCTTGAGCTTTACTACTTCAAAGCCCAGATACTCGCACATCCTGCGTATTTGCCTGTTAAGGCCCTGGGTAAGTACAATTCTGAATGTGAATTTACTCAGTTGTTCTACCTCGCATTTGCGGGTAACGGTGTCTAAAATGGGAATTCCCGATGACATTCTTTGAATGAAATCGGCTGTGATTATTCTGTCAACCGTAACTATATATTCTTTTTCGTGATTGTTCCGGGCCCTGAGGATTTTATTAACGATATCCCCGTCATCTGTAAGTAAGATAAGGCCTTCACTTGGTTTGTCCAGGCGTCCTATTGGAAAAATACGTGTGGGGAAATTGATATAATCAACAATGTTCTTTTTCTCGGCCGGATTGGTGGTGCAAACAATTCCGATGGGTTTATTAAATGCCAGGTAGACATTATCTTTTTTCGGCGGAACGATAAGTTCACCATTGACGCGTACTTCATCGTCCGGACTCACTTTAGTTCCCATTTCGGGCACCTGCCCATTGATCGTAACTCTTCCCTGTTCAATAAGTGTGTCGGCCTTTCGGCGGGAGCAGTAACCTACTTCACTCAAGTATTTATTTAACCGGGTAAGATTTTCAGAAGACATTTAGAAGTTTTAAATAATTAATCCCAATCGATCATAAAGTATTTGATCTTCGCATCATCGGGAATTTGTGATGCCTGGATACGGGTTTGCGTATCATATCGCAGTTCCACAGGGAGCTGCTTTTTATCAATAGTAACGTATATGTTCAAGTCATCAATAAAGACCACGGCTGCACTTAAAGTATTTTCAATCCTGGAAATATTGTAGTTTTCAACAAGGTCCTTAAAGGTGCTTTCTTTTCCCACTCCTTTGGCTGTCTTGTAGCGGGGGTCAAGTACCTGGATAAATCCTATGGTGCTGGTAGAATCAAAAGCCTGTACCGGTTCTATTAGAAGAAGTTTATTACCCTTGTTGTCGTAAACTTCGATTTCATTGCTTTTCCTGAATAATTCGCTGGTACCTACCTGTTTCACAATGGAATCTTCGGCAAAGATCGAATCAAGCTGATTAATTTTTATATCACTGGTCAAACGCCCAATGCTGTTGGCGCTAATTAAAAAAGGATCCTGTTCTTTTTCGCATGAAACAAGGAAGCCAGTTGTGATAAAAAGTAGAAGTAAAAGGGCTTTTCGCATTTTTGTAGGAGTTATTTTAAAAGTTTATTGAGTACTCCCATGACACCTCTTATAAAAGTGGCACTGGTGAGAACTTTAATTACAGCTTTTTGAGAACCGTCACCAGATCTACTGCGCCGGCCCGATGTGGTTTTCTCTATTTTCTTTCTCTCTTCCGCGGCTTTCTCCCTGGCCCTTTCCTGGTCTGCCCTCTCAATTTTTTGAGTCAGGATCTCATACGCACTTTCGCGGTCAATTTGTTGATTATATTTTTCCTTAAGAGCCGAAGCCTCAATAAGTTCCTGTAGCTCTTCCGGGCTCAGAATGTCCATTCGGCTCATCGGTGCCCTTAACATTGTCGCCGCAAGAGGAGTAGGCCTTCCTTTTTCATCCAGTGCCGTCACCAGCGCTTCCCCAATTCCTAACGTAGTGAGTTCATTTTTGGTATCGTAATATTCTGAAATAGGATAATTTTCTGCAGCCAGTTTAATTGCTTTGCGATCTTTAGCGGTAAATGCTCTTAGTGCATGCTGAATTTTTAATCCCAGTTGCCCCAGCACATCTGCAGGAACATCGGCAGGATTTTGGGTGACAAAAAATAAACCTACGCCCTTTGATCTTATAAGTTTGACAATGCTTTCAATTTGATTTAGCAAGGCATCTGAAGCCTGATCAAAAATTAAATGAGCCTCATCTATAAACAGCACCAGCTTTGGTTTGTCACTGTCTCCCTGTTCGGGAAAACTGTTGTAGACCTCGGCGAGGAGGCTTAGCATAAAGGTGGAAAAAAGCTTCGGGCGATCCTGAATATCGGTAAGTCGTAAAATATTTATGTAACCATGACCGTCGCTGTTCTTTCTTAGCAAGTCCTCGACATCAAAAGATCTTTCGCCAAAGAAGAGGTCGGCTCCCTGTTGTTCCAGGGTGACAATTTTACGAAGAATGGCGCCGGTGGATGCAGAAGAAATCCTTCCGTAGGACTTTTCAAACTCCTCTTTGCCATCTTCTGTCGAATATTGCAGGATTTTCTTTAAGTCCTTAAGATCCAGAAGTGGAAGGTGGTTGTCGTCACAGTATTTGAAAATGACTGATAAAATACCACTTTGGGCGGGGGAAAGTTCGAGGATGCGGGATAGGAGTACAGGTCCAAATTCACTGACTGTAGCCCGTAGTCTCACTCCCTTTTCTTCGGAAAGGCTCAAGATCTCCACCGGGGAGGCACTTGCTTCAAAAGGAAATTTCAGCTTGTCATGCCGCGCCTGGATAAAAGTCTCTCCGGCTGAAGGTTTTGCCAGGCCACTCATATCTCCTTTTACATCCATAAGCAAAACCGGAACTCCCTTTTTTGAAAGGTTTTCGGCAAGGATCTGCAGTGTTTTGGATTTTCCGGTGCCGGTAGCGCCGGCGATAAGGCCGTGCCGGTTCAAAGTCTTCAGCGGTATTTTTACTGCAGCATCTGGATAGACTTCCCCATCATGCATGGCAGCACCCAAATAGATGTAATCACCTTTTGTTTGATAGCCGGCAGTAATATGTTCTGTAAAATGCTGTTTATTGAACACCTTCAAAATTTTTATAAATGTAAGAATTGTGAGGGATTAGACTCCTTTCTAAGCCTTCGAATTTATCGAACTGCAGGATTAAGCAGCTTGAAAGTTCCCTCTTCTGCATTCATTTCGGCTCTTATTCCATTGGGAATGGTGAAGTTATCACTAATGTGCCCAATCATAGTACCCGAAAATGCCGGAATATTTAACGGCTTTATAAAATGGTCCAGCACCTCTTCCATGGTTAAAGAACCGTAACCTCCTGCGCCTCCCGGTTCGCAATCGCTACATTTTCCGAAGATAAATCCGCTTATTTGCTCGAGTACACCACCCAGTTGTAGTTGAGACATCATTCTGTCTACCGCATAGATCCTTTCCCCAACGTCTTCCAGGTACAGGATCTTTCCCTCCCAGTTTGTAGGGAAATAAGGAGTTCCCATGAGTCCGGTGAGGACAGAGAGATTGCCTCCCAACAGTTCCCCGGTAGCCGAACCGGAAGTGATAGTCCTAATTCTATTGTTGGTTTGGGTTAATAGTCCGCCCTTATCCACAGGATTTGAATATTGCACGGCTTCAGCTTCAAAAAGCAGATCCTTAAAATGTTCTACCGCAAAAGTGTTCCAGGTGGAGGTTGCCAAAGGACCGTGAAAAGTCACCAGTCCTGTTTTTTTATAAATTGCCAGGTGTAGCGCGGTTATGTCACTGTAGCCAATAAAAATCTTCGGGTTTTTTTGAATAGCCTCGTAATCCAGTAAATCAATAATACGCGCTGCTCCAGACCCTCCCCGGAGACATATGATGGCATTGATCGATGGATCTTTAAACATAGTGTTAAGCTCCTGTGCCCGCTCTTCATCTGTCCCTGCGAGATGACCATATCGCTTTTTTACATGCTCTCCCAGTTTTACCTTAAGTCCAAGTGCCTGCATGGATTCAACTGCAATTTCATAAGGCTCGGACTCAAAAATGGCTCCGGAAGGGCTCACGATCCCAATAGTGTCTCCCGGCTGGAGACGCTTTGGAAGAATTTCTTCCCCAATCCCGGTTTCAAAATTCATTAAAGCCGGTGCTACGCAGCTATATAGAGGTAAAGCCAGGCTGCCAAAACCCATATTTTGTAAAAATTTCCTTCTTTCCATAATTAGTAGTTGAGGTAAAGTTCCCGAAGCACTTCGTCCATCCTGGATTTCACGACTGCTGTTGGTACCATATAATGATTATTCATAAAGCTAAAGATAAGGACCTTGCCCGATGATGTTATTAAATATCCGCTTAGGCTGTGGTTGTTGCTTAAAGTTCCGGTTTTGGCGAAGATAAATGGAGGTTTGCCAGCGGGAGCCTTGTAATCGTTCTTCAAACTGCCCGAAACTCCTCCTGCGGGCAGCAGAGCGAAAAGTCGTTCCCGGGGAACTTCCCTGTATATTTTTTCCAGTACCCAAACCAGGCTTCGGGGAGTTAAAAGGTTGTAGCGGGAGAGACCCGAGCCATCCACCCATTTAATTTCATCGGGCATCTCCTTAAAAAGTTCGTCTTGCACATAATCAATGGCTATTTCTGCCTTAAGTGTATCAGAAATCTGTCCTGCAGCCATGAGTAGTAACTGCTCGGCAAAAAGATTATCACTGTCCTGCAACATCTTTTTATAAAGACTGTCCAATGGCCGGCTATACAATTTATGCTGAAGATCTATATGCTTCGGAAGATTTCGCATTAAATTCACCTTTCTCTTCAGCGTATCGGAAAGAAGTCGTGCACTTAGTTCGGCTGAAGTAATGAAAGGCACCTGCTGTTCAAATGTTGATTTTCTTAAAAGTGGAATTTTGAAGCTGTTCTCTTTTAAATTCCGCTGAATCCCGGAAGAAATGGCCTTGCTGTCTTCTTCTATTTTATCATTAAAAAAGGGCGGTTCGGCTTTAAGGGAGATCTTCAGGATGAAAAACTGAAGTTCACAGTATTTCCGTAAAGCGGAAAAGGAGAACGTTCAGCAGAAAAGCTATAATTGTAATCATCCCATGCCCAACCCGGTCCAAAAGGTGTTTCTGTAGCTTCAGGATAAATGAGCGTAAGGGTTTCGGAGTGGGAATTAAAAAAGTTCAGGATTTTTGAAGAATCGAATTCGCTGTGTAAAAATGTAGGATCCCCGGTAGGGGCGAAATAAAGGGTGTCATTCGAAACCTCATATTTTAAAGCAGGAATTGAATCTTCCAGGATTTTTAATCCTGCATAAAAGCTGAACAGTTTGATGTTGGAAGCAGGGGTGAAATATTTCTGGGAATTGTGTTCAAAAATTACTTTCCGGGAGTGCGGATCATAAACCATGAATCCTGTAAACCAGGAATTGGAAGCTTCGGCAGTAGAAAAGCTTTTTTTAAGTTCCCGGCTAACTTTTTTTCCCGGCGCACAGGAAAAAAGGAGCAGAAATCCGACATAAAACTGAAAGGATCTTTATGATTCGGCGTAAAACAGGCAAAAATTTGTTGCTTTAAAAGAAAGGGTTAAAGTAAGAAAACTTTGACAGGAGTCCGAAAAATTTATTGGTCTGGAAGGGGTTCAAAAAATGCCATTTTTGACAGGTGTGCTTTTGTTCGCTCAGGAGGGTTCGGTCATGGTTTTTATGTACCTTTGCCGGTTATGAATGAGAAGGAAATGAACGAATTGGTGGAGCAGGGAAATATGCTGCCGCTAATGGAGGAATTTTATACCATACAGGGCGAAGGTTTTCATAAAGGAACTGCGGCTTATTTTATAAGAGTGGGTGGATGTGATGTAGGCTGCCACTGGTGTGATGTTAAGGAAAGCTGGGACGCAAAATTGCATCCTCCTACCGGCGTGGAAACTATTGTTGATAATGCTTTAAAGAGCAGTAAAACAATAGTGGTTACAGGAGGCGAACCTCTTACATGGAATATGGAGCCGCTTACCAGCCGTTTAAAGGAAAAAGGAGCTAAGATCCATATTGAAACTTCAGGGGCTTATCCTCTTACGGGGACCTGGGACTGGATATGTCTCTCTCCCAAGAAAATTAAACTTCCTACCGAGGAGATCTATGAGGTTGCGAATGAATTAAAGGTGATCGTTTTCAACAAACATGACTTTAAATTCGCCGAAGAACAGGCGGCCAAAGTCAATGAAAACTGTATTCTTTACCTGCAACCCGAATGGAGCAACAGGGAAAAGATGATGCCTCTTATCGTAGAGTATGTCATGCAGAATCCAAACTGGAAGGTTTCCCTTCAAACGCATAAATATTTGAATATCCCATAAAAAAAACGCCCTCTTAAAAGGGCGTTTTTTTTCGTCTGTTTTCTATAGAGGTTATTGGGCCTCTTTGAATGGTACTATTACATAACTGTCATCCCAGCCAATAAAAAGATCGGCGCCATCATTACTTTTTGCGAAATTCATGGAAAGCGCGTCAATAGGTACAGGTGACTTTCTCACCGGCACGGTAATACGGGCTACATCTTTTTCTACATGATAATCATACGCACCCCATATGTTGGTGCTATTGTTTAGGATGATCGTCCATTCCTTTTCTCTTGGAATGGTGAAAAGTGTATAGGTTCCTTGTTTGATGGTTTTACCTCCTACCATAAGGTCCTGGTAAATAGTAATCTCTGTAGCCTCATTTGCTCCCGTTCTCCATACTTCTCCATAAGGAACCAGCTTCCCGAATACTTCCCTGTCGCGGGTTTGGGGTCTACTGTAAAGAACTCTTGCCATGGGTTCGTTATTTTCACCTCTAAACAAGGCGACATCCATTGGGCTCACATCAAGTTTTGAAAAGTTTGGACCATCATTATCCTTTAAAGTTTCTGTTGTGTCCTGGGCATATAATTGGGTGGAAAGAGACCCGGCCAGAACTGCGAACATTATAAATATTTTCTTCATTTCGTCTTTATTTTAAATTTGGTTTAAATATAAAGCATGCTGTCGGATTTTTAGTTAAGATTTTCCTTATTTACCGTTAAAAAGATGGAAAAGTAAATCGGCGGGTTTAATGAAAAATTTTTACCCGAAACACCGGGTTTGGGATAAGTTCTATTTTGTGAATAAGCTGTTTCTTCTTTGGGTTTAAACATTGCATTTAAAAATGTTGAGAGTATTGATTTATAAAAGTCTAATGCGTAAATACAATAGTTCATCTAACTTTTCTCAAATGGCTACAGGAGAGGTTTTTTCCACATAAATTGTTGATAACTTAGAGGCTTTAACAAAGGTGGAGGTGGATTTACAGGTATGATTTTGGTATATTTGTTCGTTATAGAAATTGATAAAATTTTAACGAATTTAAGTATGAGCGAAGAGGTTAAAAGAAGCAGTTATTCGGCTGACAGTATCCAGGCATTGGAGGGCATGGAGCATGTGCGTATGCGACCTTCCATGTACATTGGGGATACTGGAGTGAGAGGCTTGCATCACCTGGTTTATGAGGTGGTAGACAATTCTATTGATGAAGCCCTTGCGGGACACTGTGATGTTATAAAAGTCACTATAAACGAAGATAATTCTATTACAACAGAGGATAACGGTCGTGGTATCCCTGTAGATTTACATAAAAAAGAAGGAGTATCTGCGCTTGAGGTTGTAATGACCAAAATTGGTGCAGGAGGGAAGTTTGATAAAGACTCTTATAAAGTTTCAGGTGGACTTCACGGGGTAGGTGTGAGTTGTGTTAACGCACTCTCCGATCATCTAAAAGCCACAGTTTACCGCGATGGTACTATCTGGGAGCAGGAGTACGAAAAAGGGAAGCCAATGTATCCGGTGAAATCTGTCGGCACGACAGATCTTAATGGAACTGTAGTTACTTTTAAGCCCGATGTTTCTATTTTTCAGCAAACCTCGGAATATAATTATGATACCCTTGCCAGCAGGATGCGGGAACTTGCCTTTTTGAATAAAGGGATAACAATAACGCTTACAGATCGCAGGGAGAAGGATGATAAAGGAGAATTTGTTTCTGAAGTTTTCCATTCAGAAGAAGGACTTAAGGAGTTTATAAAGTTCCTTGATGGAACAAGGGAGCCTATCATTAGCGAAGTAATTTCGATAGAAGGGGAGAAAAATGATATCCCTGTTGAAGTGGCTATGGTTTATAACACTTCGTTCAACGAAAATCTTCACTCTTACGTTAACAATATCAATACCCACGAGGGAGGTACTCACCTTGCCGGTTTCAGGAGAGGATTGACTACCACCCTGAAAAAATATGCCGATGCTTCAGGCTTACTTGATAAGCTGAAGTTCGAAATTTCAGGAGATGATTTCCGGGAAGGTTTAACAGCAATAGTTTCGGTTAAAGTTGCAGAGCCTCAGTTTGAAGGACAGACTAAGACCAAGCTTGGAAACAGGGAGGTTACTGCTGCGGTTTCGCAGGCAGTTTCTGAAATGCTGGAAAACTACCTTGAAGAGAATCCTAATGATGCGAAGACCATTGTTCAAAAGGTGATCCTTGCTGCGCAGGCACGTCATGCCGCCAAGAAGGCTCGTGAAATGGTGCAGCGTAAAACCGTGATGAGCGGGGGTGGATTGCCAGGAAAACTTTCAGATTGTGCATCCCAGGATCCGCACGAGAGTGAAGTGTTCCTTGTAGAGGGTGACTCGGCGGGAGGAACGGCCAAACAAGGTCGTGACCGTCATTTTCAAGCTATTCTTCCTTTAAGGGGTAAGATCCTGAATGTGGAAAAAGCGATGAGCCATAAGGTTTTCGAAAATGAGGAGATCAAGAACATCTATACTGCTCTTGGTGTTACAATTGGAACTGAAGAGGATAGTAAAGCACTAAACCTTTCTAAGTTGAGGTATCATAAAGTAGTGATCATGTGTGATGCCGATGTTGATGGAAGTCACATCGCCACTCTTATTCTTACTTTCTTCTTTAGATACATGAAAGAATTGATCGAGGCAGGTCACATATTTATTGCGACACCGCCGCTTTACCTTATTAAGAAAGGTAGTAAAAAGCGCTATGCCTGGTCCAATAAGGAGCGTGATGAGATCGCCAATTCCTTTAGTGGAGGAGTGAGCGTGCAGCGTTACAAAGGTCTTGGGGAGATGAATGCAGAGCAGTTATGGGATACCACCATGAATCCTGAATTCCGTACGCTACGCCAGGTAACGATTGACAATACAGGAGAGGCCGACAGGATCTTCTCGATGTTGATGGGAGATGAGGTGCCGCCTCGTAGAGAATTTATTGAAAAGAATGCTGTTTACGCAAATATCGATGCATAAAACACGAGTAAATATTTAAAGAAAACCCTGCAGAAATGCAGGGTTTTTTGTTTGTAAGAGTCTTCTGAAGAAGCTATGTTTTTTTTGTTATTTTTACTCAACTTCAAAACTAAACCTTGTGAAAAAAATCTTTTCCTTTCTTTTCTTGTTACTTATCTCTATTTCTACTGCTTCCGCCCAGATCGGAAGACAATGACATGATTTTCATTAATGACATGCTTACTCATTGGTGCGGAATTTTGCACGAACCTGCAGCCGAGGGAGCCGTCCTACCAGGCAAGTGCGGGTTGGTTCAGTTCAGCAATTGCTCTTAGAAAAATGGGAATTGGAGTGTTATCTCTTCATGGAAATGCTATTTTTGTGCCTTCAGATAAAAAGAATTCAATCTTTCCAATTCAGATCTTAAAATCCTAGAAATTGAAGGCGCTGAAAATGCTGATTTGCCAACAGCTTTTGGTGGTGGCAGTTCCGTAACCCTAAGTGGAGAAATTAATTTCAACTGGGCTGGTCATTCCTGTAGATGATTTAAAGCCATAGAGGGAATTCGAAGGAGTTATGTTCCCCATGCATTTGTTCAGGCTGCTGTAGGGGTATCTGCAGGAACTGAAATTACTGTTCGTGCGATGCCAAAAGTTACTATTGATGGGGTTGCTGCAAGCACTTATGGAATGGGAGTGAAGCACAACTTGAGCCAGTACTTCGGCTACAATTATCCTGAAGATTTCCAATTAGCTTTAGGAGCTTCTTATTCCAAATTAACTGTAGAGTATGCATTTGATCCTACATGGGCTGAAGGTTTAATTACTTTTAGATGAAATTGATGTTGATGCCAATCTATTTATGGCTGAAGTCATTGGATCAAAAAACTGGGGGATGTTTGAAGATTTTTGCGGCAGCCGGTGCAATGAATTCTTCGTTTCAGCTATAAATTGGTGGAACGGGTGCAGGTAGGCCTTGTAAATGCTGAAGTTGACACACTTGAGGATTCAATAATTCAATTTAAAGGTGACTTTGGTTTTAACGTGCATTTTGACCGTTTCAGGTTGAGTGCAATGGGTACGGTAGGAGAATTTTTCAATGCAAATTTAGGTCTTCATGTAAGGATATAAAGTGCGGTTTTTGCCATGGAATTTGAAAGAAAACTCCTGTGAAATTCGTATTTTAGCAGCACTGTTAATCAAAATTAACCAAACTAATTTAAAATGAAAGTTACTATAGTAGGTGCCGGAGCTGTTGGAGCCAGCTGTGCGGAATACATCGCCATTAAAAATTTTGCTTCAGAAGTAGTTTTAATTGATATTAAAGAGGACTATGCCGAAGGTAAGGCTATGGATCTCATGCAAACCTCTTCTCTTCTTGGATTCGATACTAAAATCACCGGAAGCACAAATGACTATTCAAAAACTGCAAATTCAGATATCGCTGTGATCACCAGTGGTGTGCCACGTAAGCCAGGCATGACCCGTGAAGAACTTATAGGCATCAATGCAGATATCGTAAAATCTGTTTCTAAGAGCCTTTTGGAACATTCTCCAAACGTGACTTTGATCGTGGTGAGCAACCCGATGGATACCATGACTTACCTGGTGCATAAAACCACTAAGCTTCCAAAGAACAAAATTATAGGAATGGGTGGCGCTCTGGATAGTGCCCGATTCAAATATAGAATTAGTGAAGCTCTTGGCTGTCCGGCATCAGATGTTGACGGGATGGTTATAGGAGGGCATAGCGACACCGGAATGGTGCCGTTAACAAGACTTGCCACACGTAACTCTGTACCTGTTTCAGAATTCCTTTCTAAGGAGCGTATAGAGCAGGTTTCAGAAGATACTAAGGTTGGTGGAGCTACGCTTACCAAAATGTTAGGAACCAGTGCTTGGTATGCACCCGGGGCCGCTGTTTCTTCTCTTGTACAGGCAATTGCCTGCGACCAGAAAAAAATGTTCCCATGTTCTGCCCTTTTAGAAGGGGAGTACGGGCTTAACGATCTGTGTATTGGAGTGCCGGTGATCCTTGGGAAAAATGGAATTGAGAAAATTGTGGAGGTGGAACTTGATGATGCCGAGAAATCCAAGCTGAAGGAGAGTTCAGAGGGAGTTTCAAAAACCAATGATCTTCTCGACCTGAAGAAATAATTTTTCACGAAGAATAGCTTTAGAAGAAGCTTCTCGAAAGTGTCATTTTTGAGAGGATTTTTCCTGCCGGCAGAATCGCCGGCACCTCGGAGAAACCTCGATATGACAGTACTTTAGAGAAGCTTCTTTTTTTAATTTTAAAAGTTAATTTTTTCAAAAAATATAATTGGGTTTTCTATCTTGAAAACCTATATTTGTCCGTTTTAAAAAAATGAACATAAATTAAAGAATAATGCAGAACAAGGGAATAATCAAGGTATTCGCAATATTGTTTGCCCTGGTATGTATTTACCAGTTGTCTTTCACATTTATTGCTGGCAATATTGAGGACGATGCCGAAGAATTTGCACAGCAGGAAATTCCGCAAAGTGTTGATAATTATGTCACCGCCCGGGAGAGAGCAGAACAGAGGTATCTTGATTCCATAGGGAATGAAGAGGTTTTTATGGGGATTACCTATAACACGGCCAAGGAAAAAGAGCTTAATAAAGGTCTTGACCTTAAAGGAGGGATCAATGTGATCCTTCAAATTTCTGTTAAGGACATCCTTAGAGAGCTGGCGAACAACAGTAAAGATCCTGCCTTTAACCAGGCATTGGTTAGAGCCGATGAGGCTCAGAAAACAAGTCAGGAGAACTACCTTGACCTCTTTTTTGATGCTTTTGAAGAAATTCCTGATGCACGTCTTGCTTCTCCCGATGTTTTTGCAAACAGAAACCTTAGCGACGAGATCAATTTTGAAATGACTAATGAGGAAGTAAAGCCTATCATTAGAAGAAAAATTGATGAATCTATAGTTTCAGCATTTGAGGTTCTTAGAAAGCGTATTGATAAATTTGGAGTTACTCAACCTAACATTCAGCGTCTTGGGTCTTCAGGAAGAATTCTTGTAGAATTACCTGGAGCTAAAGAAATAGAGCGTGTACAAGACCTTTTACAGAGTACAGCTCAATTAGAGTTCTGGCATGTTTATAAAAGCAATGAATTCCAAAACTTCTTTGTACAGGCCAACAACCTGCTTAAGCAGATGGAAGTTGAAGAAACTGCCGAGACTACTGTAGATACTGCAGAGGCAGAACAGGATGAGATCGATGCTCTTTTAGAATCGGCTAGTGATACTGTTCAGGTTGCTGAACAAAACAATCCTTTATTTGATTTAATGGCTTCTCCCGGTTTCCAGGGAGGACCTGTTTTAGCCACATTTAATATTGCAGATACTTCTAAAGTAAGACAGTATTTAAATAATCCGCAGGTGCGAAACCTTCTTGAAGGTGAGCAGCGTTATGCGAAATTCGTATGGGGAATTGCAGATGAAAATGCTGTGGTTGCTCCGTTGTACGCACTAAGAGGAAACAGACAAAATGAGCCACCACTTTCAGGTAGTGTGATCACAGATGCGACTCAGGCTTACGATCAGGTAGGTAGGGTAGCAGTGACTATGCAAATGAACGGGAAAGGTGCCAAGGTCTGGGAAGAGATGACTGCTCTTGCTGCTGAAAATCAAAGCCAGATCGCTATTGTTCTTGATAATGTGGTTTATTCTGCGCCAGGTGTATCTCAGGCAGGAGGAATTTCCGGCGGAAGAAGTGAGATCACAGGAGACTTCAGCATTACTGAAGGACAGGATTTAGCTAACGTTTTACGTGCAGGTAAATTACCGGCTTCAGCAGATATTGTGCAGAGTGAGATCGTTGGACCGTCACTTGGTCAGGAAGCTATTGACAGCGGTATCATGTCTTTCGCGATTGCTTTGGTCCTGGTATTGCTTTGGATGATCTTCTACTACGGGAAGGCAGGTATTTTTGCTGATATCGCCCTTGTGGTGAATATCCTTTTCATTTTTGGTGTCCTTGCAGGACTCGGGGCGGTGCTTACTTTACCAGGTATTGCCGGTATCGTTCTTACCATTGGTATATCTGTGGATGCGAACGTACTTATCTTTGAGCGTATTCGGGAAGAGTATGCAAAAGGCAAGGTGCAGAAAGATGCGATTAGAGATGGTTTCAACAACGCTCTTTCTTCCATTCTCGATGCCAACATTACCACAGGTCTTACTGCATTGATCCTATTGGTTCTTGGAACAGGTCCTATTAAAGGATTTGCCACTACATTATTGATTGGTATTGCAACTTCTCTTTTCACTGCGATCTTTATTACAAGATTGTTTATTGACAGATATGCTAAGAACCCAAACAAGAGCCTTGACTTTTCAACTTCGGTTACAAAAAATCTTTTCGCTGGCCTTACCATCAAGTTTCTTGAAAAGAGAAAGACATTTTATATAGTTTCAGGAGTATTTATCCTTGTGAGTTTAGGATCACTGTTCACTCAGGGATTGAATCAGGGTGTTGATTTCGTAGGAGGTCGCAGCTACACAATAAGATTTGACAAGTCTGTAAACCCAACTGAACTTCAGGATGAGCTGGTTACTGAATTTGGAAGTGCAAGTGCCAAGACTTTTGGAGCTGCAAACCAAATTAAGGTTACGACAAAATATAAAGTTGAAGAAGAAGGAAGCGAAGTAGATGAGGAGATCACTCAGAAACTCTTTAGCGCAGTACAGGCTTATCTTCCTGAAGGAACAACTTATGCCGACTTTACTGTAGGAGGAGAGGGCGAAAGAGAGATTGGAATTATGCAGTCTATCAAAGTAGGTCCTTCTATTGCAGATGATATTAAACAAGCTTCCATTTGGGCGGTATTAGGATCCCTGTTGGTGATCTTCCTTTACATCCTGTTGAGGTTTAGAAAATACCAGTTCTCACTGGGAGCAGTAATTGCTGTTATTCATGACGTGTTGATCGTACTTGGAGTATTCTCATTGACTTATAAGTTCATGCCATTTAATATGGAGATCGATCAGGCTTTTATTGCTGCTATCCTTACAGTTGTTGGTTACTCGCTGAATGATACGGTGGTTATTTTTGACAGGATAAGGGAGTTCTTTAATGAGCATCCTTCCTGGACCAAGAAAGACGCTATTAATGCCGCGATCAACAGCACGGTGAGCCGTACAGTAAATACCTCTTTGACTACCCTTGTGGTACTTCTTGCGATCTTCATCTTTGGAGGGGAAAGCATTAGAGGATTTATGTTTGCTCTTATTGTAGGGGTGATAGTAGGTACTTATTCTTCTATCTTTATTGCAACTCCTGTTACTTATGATACTTTCAATAAGGAGACTAAGAGAAGAAAACTGAAACAAAAAGAAACAGTGGCTTAGTCACAGGTTTCTTGAAAATATAGAAAAGAGCCTTCCCTTCGGAAGGCTCTTTTTTTTGCCCTTTTTGAAAGGTAAAGAGGGGTTTATGATCTATATTATTTAGATAGAGACACGATGTTGTTCCGGTTCATCAACCGGGAAGCGAATATGCTTCAAGTGGTGCGGAAAAGGTTGGCAAAGTAAATCGTCTAATCCAGGTTCGGCAACTAGAGTCTCAAAAATGTTATTTCTGAAGGGTTTTTTCTCTCTGAACTGAGACTGGAGCTCATCAATAATTCAGGACTAGATGATATTTATGGAGCGAAGTAAAAGAATATTGTAAAAGCCAATGAAGAGTATTGCTGAAGCTATTTCAGGGTCTTATGGATCGGAACTTCAGAAGGAATTAGAACTATAAACCCGAAAAGCACCAATGAGAGGGAGCACAAAAAGTCAATTTTGAACAGCTTTCAAAAATGTCAAATTTAGAAGGCTTCTTTTGCTATTCCCGGTTCAGGATAAGGCTATCGCCTAAAGTCAGGTTCCATTGATCTGAGAGCCCTGCATTCACTTCCAGAACGTATTGGGCCGGTTCTTCTGAAGGAATAGTTTCCAGGCTTTTTGGCTTCGCATTTTTCGAAATGCTCACAATCTTGTTTTCTGAATCTAAAAAAATAAGATCCAGAGGAATATTGGTGTTCTTCATGTAAAAACCACGCGGTTCCTCTTTCTCAAAAATGAACAGCATTCCCTGGTCCTGTTCCATGGAATTGCGGTACATAAGCCCGTTTCCCGTTGATAATCATCATCGGCTATTTCCAGTTGCAGGTGTTGAATGGTATCTCCCGATGTCTTTACAAGATAAGCCTCAGCTTCCTGAGTGAAAGTAATAGGTTCTGAGATTGATTCCTCTACTGTTTCAGCCTTGTCCTTGCAACCCGTTGCCAGAATGCCTGCGAACAGGAGGCTCAAAAATGCCTTTTTTCGAATCATTTTACCCTGGTTTTTGGTGAAGGCCTGTACATGAAGTAAAAGCCGGCGAGAATAAATGGAACACTTAGCCATTGTCCCGTATTAAGTACCCAGTTCACCCTTTCACCTACTTGTGGTTCTTTTACGAATTCCACAAAGAATCGTACTGACCAAAGGAGAACGAGAAACAAGCCGAAGATATAACCCAGTTTTTCTCTTTTTAAAGTTTTCCAGTAGGTAAGCCATAATATTATAAAGACGATCAAATAACACGCGGCTTCATATAACTGGGCCGGATGCCTTGCAAAATCTTCACCTAATTTGGTAAATACAACTCCAAAGTCGCTGTTAGTTGGTTTTCCAATAATTTCAGAATTCATGAAATTCCCTATTCTTACGAAGATCCCTCCGCAGGCCACAGGAATCACGATCCTGTCTAAAATCCACAGTACCGGCTTGTGCAGCACATTGCGGCAGTAAAGGTACATCGCCGTGATAATTCCAATGGCAGCTCCATGACTCGCAAGTCCTCTAAAGCCTGTAAATTGAAACTCAGGTTCAAAACGTACCGGCAGGAAGATCTCAAGGAGATGGTTTTGAAAGTAATCCCAATCATAAAAGATCACGTGTCCCAGCCTCGCGCCAATGAGCGTGGCAAGAACCGTATAAATAAACAGGGAATCCAGTTTTTCAATGGAGACACCTTCTCTTTCATAAATGCTCTTCATGAGGTACCAGCCAATGGTAAAGGCCACAACAAACATTAAGCTGTAGTAATGAATAACGAAAAAACCGAGATCTATACCTTCGGAAGGATTCCAGTAGATTTGATTGAAAAGCATGAAGAAATTTTATTATTGGTAGGTAAATATACGTATTTGGTGCCTTTTCCGATTATTTTTCCTTCTGAAGTTTCTCCGGAACGGGGTCATAACCATGACCTCCCCAGGGATTGCAGCTGGCAATACGTTTAATTGAAAGCCAGCTCCCCTTAAAAGCTCCGTGTTTTTGAAGCGCTTCAACCGAATATTGAGAGCAGGTTGGAGTATAGCGGCAGGTTGCGGGAGTAAACGGCGAAATGACTTTCTGGTAAAATCTTACCAGACCAATAAGCGGATATGAAAGCCACTTTTTCAAAGGCTAATTTTTAGTCGATAGTAAAACTTGTGCCGTCCTTACCGTCCTTCAGTTGTATTCCCATTCCGGCGAGTTCATCCCTTATCTTGTCACTGGTGGCAAAATCTTTATTCGCCCGGGCCTCTGCTCTTAGCTTAATGAGTAAATCTACAGTGCCTGAAAGTTTATTGCTAAAATCGTTATCTGCAGCTTCAGTTGTATCTACTAAGCCAAGAACTTCAAAAATGAAGTCGCTCATGGTCTTTTTTAGCAGCTCAAGATCTTCAGCAGTTATTTTAGCTTTTCCTTCTTTGAGGATATTGATCTGTTTTACGGCCTCGAAAAGTTGTGCTATAAGAATTGGACTATTAAAGTCGTCATTCATCGCATCATAGCACTTCTGCCTCCATTCGGCAATATCAACATCAGATTTTTCTGAAGTTTGAATGTTTTCAAGACTGTGATAAGCATCCATTAGGCGTTGGAAACCTTTTTCACTGGCTACAAGTGCCTCATTGGAGAAATCGAGTATGCTCCTGTAATTGGCCTGCAGCATGAAAAACCTTGCTACAGTAGGGGCAAAACCTTTTTCAAGGTTAGGATTGTCCCCGGTAAAGATCTCATCTGGAAGAATGTTGTTACCTGTACTCTTGGCCATTTTTTTGCCGTTTAGAGTAAGCATGTTGGCGTGCATCCAGTAATTTACCGGTGTTTTGCCTGTTGCTGCTTCCCCTTGAGCAATCTCGCATTCGTGGTGAGGGAACTTTAGGTCCATTCCGCCGCCGTGAATATCAAATTCTTCTCCAAGATACTTGGAGCTCATTACGGTACATTCCAGGTGCCAGCCGGGAAAACCATCACTCCACGGGGAAGGCCAGCGCATAATATGCTGGGGCTCGGCTTTCTTCCAAAGTGCAAAATCCTGCGGATTTTTCTTATCGCTTTGTGCTGCCAGTTCCCGGGTATTGGGAATCATATCCTCGAGCTTTCTTCCGCTTAATTTTCCGTAATCGTGAGATTCATTAAATTTTAATACATCAAAATATACCGATCCATTGGCTTCGTATGCATAGCCTTTTTCCAGGATATCTTTGATAATTTCGATTTGTTCTACAATATGTCCCGTAGCCGTAGGTTCGATGCTGGGAGGGAGGTTGTTGAACTTTTGCAGGATATTGTGAAAATCAACGGTATAACGCTGCACTACTTCCATAGGCTCGATTTGCTCGAGACGTGCTTTTTTTGCAATGCGATCTTCCCCCGAGTCGGCATCATTTTCTAAATGACCCGCATCGGTAATATTTCGAACATACCGCACTTTATAGCCCAGGTGCTTAAGGTATCTAAAAACAAGGTCAAAGGAGATAAAAGTGCGACAGTTGCCAAGGTGAACATTGCTGTAAACCGTAGGGCCACATACGTACATGCCAATGGCGCCTTCGTTAATGGGGGTGAAGACTTCTTTTTCTCCCGATATTGAATTGTAGATCTTTAGTTCCTGCTGCTGGTAAAGTGCCATAGAATATTGAAGAATTTAAAATTCAGTTTCCAGATTGATGTAGTCCAAAAAGTCGCGTCGGGCTTCGGGATCTTTGAATCGGCCGCCGTACTCACTAGTGACGGTGCTACTTTCAATATCTCTTATTCCGCGGCTGTTTACGCAAAGATGTTTGGCATCAATTACGCAGGCTACGTCTTCTGTTCCCAGAACTTCCTGTAGTTCTTTAACTATTTGCATTGTTAATCTCTCCTGTACTTGTGGGCGCTTCGCGTAATAATCAACTATGCGATTCATTTTTGAAAGCCCTACAACAGTACCATTGGAGATATATCCAACATGTGCTTTTCCAACAATTGGAAGCAGGTGATGTTCACAGGTAGAGTAGAGGGTAATGTTCTTTTCTACCAGCATCTCCCCGTATTTGTACTTATTTTGAAAAGTTGAGGCTTTTGGCTTTACCTGGGGATGTAACCCGCCAAAGATTTCGTTGACAAACATTTTCGCAACTCTCTTAGGTGTACCTTTAAGACTGTCATCGGTAAGGTCCAGACCCAAAGTTTCCAGGATACTTTTTACGTCAACCTGTATGCGCTCAATTTTTTCTTCATCGCTTATATCAAATGCGTCTTTGCGCATTGGTGTATCTGTGTTGGGGCTTACAAATGCATCTCCCATTTCATCAATAGCCTCGTCTATATTGTCTTTTTTCATAATACGTTATAAGGTACGGTCTAAACACTGTGTATTTAAGCTTGCAAAGATACATATTTAAACCCTTTTCTGGTAATATGTAGCAGCAAGTTCGATTGCTAAAAGGTCCTGAATTAAAAAAACAGCCCGAGGGCTGTTTTAAATTTTATAAGTAAGGTTTTATAACCCAAAACTCAGCGAAAGCACATAATTAGAATTTTCTCTTGAAATTCTATAGCGATCTGTTAATCCCGTTTGATATAATTGAGGATTGTTTTCACGTGAAGAATGATCGTATGCCAGATCAATTTTTATATTTCCGAAATTATACCCCAGTCCTGCGGAATAACCTTCAAGATCACCTACTGTAAACCCATTGCTGTAAGGGCTCTCCTCAAACCTGTAACCGCCTCTAAGGCTCCAGTTCTCAATCCTGTATTCTCCTCCAACTCTAAAAGTTGACGCTCCCTTTAATTCATTCGAAATAAGATCATTTTGAGACCTGAAGGCAGGATCATCTGTAGGTTTAAATTTCGTGGTGGAATAATCCTTATATGTGTAGTCAAAGCTTATAAGGGCTGCTGAGCCAAAGAGATAAGCTAAACTTCCTGTATAACCGGCGGGCGTTTGCAACTTGTAATCTGGATAAATGTTCACAACATTTGGATCAACAATAGCCTCCCCCAATTCCAGGCTGTAAGTTTCAAGGTACTGAGTGGTTTCTTCAGAAATATTATACCATGTTGGAGATTCATAAGCTATCCCGGCTCTTACATTTTCACCAACTTTTGCCAGTGCACCCAATTGAAAACTAAATCCGCTTCCCAGGGTGCTAAGCCGGTCCTCAAAAAGTATTTCATTTATTTCACTTCCGGTGTTATTATTCACTTCAAAAAAGGAAGTCATTCTTTCATAATTAATGAAATGACTATTCAAATTAAGTCCCAGGTAAAGAAAATCCTGATATTGTGTTGCAAAGTTAAAGGAGAACTTTCCATTTAAACCGGTAGCAGCATAGGCATATTCCTGGTCGAAACTTCCTGCTGCAACATTAGAAGTGTAGGGAGCAAAAGGGCTGCTCGCGTTATCGGGTTCGTAATCAAATAAGTAACCCTGATACCCCAAAAATGCCTGCTGGGCTGCAAATCCTTCTCTTTCTCCAAGATCGGCATAAACGCCTGCTATAGTTTCATTTCTGGTTAAATCTACTTCAAGTAAGTCTACAGGAATTCCTTGTGTGAATTCTAGAAAGTAGTTATTGATGGAACGCGTGTTAGTTCCAAAAGCTAAAAAATCATCCTCATAGCTGGATGATTTATTGTAATTAAAGCCAAGGCTAAATTTCTTCCAGTCTGCATTTTCATCAAAATTGTTGAATACAAAAACTGCCCCTGCCTGTCCTAGATCGGTATTTGAGTTAGAGTTACTATTGAAACCGTTCATGAAGCTCACTTCATTGCTGCTGTTCTCGACATTTAAGCTAAGAGTTGCAGAGCTGTTAAGAAATACAGCCGAGCCGGCGGGATTAACGTTTAGAGAAGAAAGATCTCCTCCCAATGCCCCAAATGCTCCACTCATTGCACGGTAACGTGCTGTTCCATTAAGGTCTGTGCCGGAATACCTTACGGCATCTGTAATATTTTGTGCCTCTACAGACATAGAAATTATGGCTGTAAAGGCAAAAATCAATTTTTTCATTTATAAATTTTTAGTCTAGACTATTTTCCACCTCTTCCACGGCTGGACCTGCTGGAAGATGAACCGCTACCCGAAGACGAAGATCTCGTATTCGATGATGAGGATCTATAGGAACTATTGTTGCTCCTTGAAGAACGACTCGATCTTGCTTCCGGTCTCGAGTTTGAAGATGAATTGCTCCTTACAGCAGGTGACGATCTTCTTTGAGAAGAACTTCTGTAGGTATCATTTGTTCTTGTCGAAGAGGACCTAACCCTGGTTGAGCGGGTTTGATAGGTTCTATTATCATTAACCCTTGTTCCTGCAGCTCTAACATTTCTGGTGTTTGAATATCCCTGTATTCTGGAAATTCTACTTTCAGAATTAGCTTGTGTGTCGCGATAACTGTTTGAATAGCTGTCTCTGCGACCAGTACTATATGCTACGTCACGTTTGTTGTAATATGGATAATTGTTATAATATCCTCCGTAAGGATAGTAAGGGTAGAATCCGTGACCGTGACCGTAGCCGTAATAACCGCCCCAGCCAAATCCCCAGCCAATGCTGAATCTCCAGCCGCTGTAAGCATAGGGGTAACCGTAGCCATACCCGTAGTAGGGATATGATGGACCCCAGAAAGGATCATAAAATGATCCGTAATAAGGGTAACCGTACCCATAGCCGTAACCGTAATGGTAAGGATTGTAGTTGTTGTAGATATTTATTGCGATCTCATCTGGATCTGTTCCCCATGCAGCTCTGCCGGGTTCATATTCCATGCCCTCTGCTCCAAACATGTTTTCATCATACTGGCCAGAGGAATAGGATTCGACATCCGTAAAAATAGCTCCTTCTTGAGAAACAACTCCAAATTGCTCGGCTTTTTCTCCAAAGAGATTTTTATAATAAAGGGCGTCTTCATAAGATTCCTCGTAATCATTAGCAGTATAAGCCTCGCCGCTTTGTGAGGAACTGTAAATTCCATCATTTTCATACCCGGCATACTGGTAAGAACTACAGGAAGCTAATAAAAACAGAGAGCCCAATGCAGGAAGCAGGCTTCTCACGTTTAAAAGCTTGTAGTATCGTTTCATGGCGTTGAATTTATTATTGAACAAAGATAAAAATAGTTAGTTTTGCACTAACTTTATTTCATTAACAAGGTGCAAGATTTGTGCCAAAAGACTGGAGATGGCAAAGAACCTCACTACAAGAAAAGAAGATTATTCGAAATGGTATAACGAACTGGTAGTAAAAGCCGATTTGGCTGAAAATTCGGCCGTTAGGGGCTGTATGGTGATAAAACCGTACGGTTATGCTATTTGGGAAAAAATGCAGGCGCAGCTTGATAAAATGTTTAAAGAGACCGGTCATCAAAATGCTTATTTTCCGCTGTTTGTTCCTAAAAGTCTTTTTGAGGCTGAAGAAAAGAATGCTGAAGGTTTTGCAAAAGAATGTGCTATTGTCACTCACTACAGGCTAAAGACCGATCCGGACAATGCTGGTAAGTTAATAGTAGATCCTGAAGCTAAACTGGAGGAGGAGCTTGTTGTTCGGCCAACTTCTGAAGCAATTATCTGGAACACCTATAAAGGCTGGGTTCAGTCTTACAGGGATTTGCCTATCTTAATCAATCAATGGGCAAATGTGGTGCGCTGGGAGATGCGTACGCGCCTCTTTCTACGTACTGCGGAATTTCTTTGGCAGGAAGGGCATACTGCCCATGCTACAAAAGCTGAGGCTATAGCCGAAACTGAGCAAATGAATAATGTCTATGCTGAGTTTGCCGAAAGTTTTATGGCAATGCCGGTGATTAAAGGGAGAAAGACCGAAAGTGAAAGATTCGCAGGTGCCGTAGATACATATTGTATTGAAGCCATGATGCAGGACGGTAAAGCTTTGCAGGCGGGAACTTCTCACTTTTTAGGCCAAAACTTTGCAAAGGCTTTCGATGTAAAATTCGCAAGTAAAGAAGGTAATCTTGAGCATGTATGGGCAACTTCCTGGGGTGTTTCTACCAGATTGATGGGAGCTCTTATTATGACGCACAGTGATGACAACGGACTCGTTTTGCCTCCAAATCTTGCACCTGTTCAAGTAGTGATAGTGCCAATTTATAAGGGAGAAGAGCAGTTGGATCAAATTTCTGAAGTAGCCAACAAACTTGCTTCCGATCTTAGGGCGCAAGGGATATCGGTTAAATATGACGATCGCGATACTCAAAAACCCGGCTGGAAATTTGCCCAGTACGAACTACAGGGGGTGCCGGTAAGGATAGCCATTGGTCCCAAAGATCTTGAGAAAGGTTCTGTGGAACTGGCAAGAAGAGATACATTGAAAAAAGAATTCATCGCTCAGGAGGATGTGGTGAGCAAAGTGAAAGGTTTGATGACTGAAATTCAGGAGAATCTGCATCAAAGAGCCAGAACCTTTAGAGATGAGCATATCACACCGGTAGAAGATTTTGAGGAATTCAAAAAGGTGCTTAAAGAAAAAGGCGGATTCATTTCTGCTCATTGGGATGGTACTGCCGAGACTGAAAATAGAATAAAAGAATTGACCAAAGCCACTATTCGCCTTATTCCGTTTGATGGAGAGAAGGAGGAGGGGACCTGTGTTTACACGGGGAAACCGTCTGTAGGGAGAGTTCTATTTGCGAAAGCTTATTAATTTTCAAAAAATTTTCCTGAACATTTGCGGCATTGAAAAATAGTTGTATTTTTGCATCCGCATTTGAAAATAAATGGTCCGTTCGTCTAGGGGTTAGGACGCCAGGTTTTCATCCTGGTAACAGGGGTTCGATTCCCCTACGGACTACAAAGGTTTACAAGTCGTGTAAACCAGCTTTGAAATAATAATAATGGTCCGTTCGTCTAGGGGTTAGGACGCCAGGTTTTCATCCTGGTAACAGGGGTTCGATTCCCCTACGGACTACTGAGAAAGAATTAATTTAATAACAGTGTAATGGCAAATCATAAGTCATCGTTAAAGAGAATACGTAGCAACGAGACAAAGCGTCTTAGAAACCGCTACCAGCATAAAACTACAAGGAATGCCATCAAGAAGTTACGTGATGCAGAGAAAGAAGAGGCAGAGACTTTATATCCTACTGTAGCTTCTATGATTGACAAATTAGCGAAGAAGAATATCATTCATGATAATAAAGCCGCTAACCTTAAGTCAAAGTTGGCTAAGCACGTTGCTGCGCTTTAATTAAGATAGTGTTCAATTTATAAAGAATGCCTTTCGTTTAAAAACGAGAGGCATTTTTTCGTTCTAAATATTAAGAAGTACCTCGCAGTGAAAGCTGCGGGGTTTTGTGATTTTAACCACCCCGTCCGCTACCGCGGACACCCCTCCTTAAAATAAGGAGGGGAGCCTTTGGTCTGTTTTACGACCTCTTGGAGGTCGTCGTCCGCTGGCGGACAGATCTGTCTCCGGACTTGTATTCTGCAATTACTAATTGCGCCCCTCCTTCTTGAGGAGGAATGTCCGCCACCGGCGAATGGGGAGGTGCTCGTTCTTTTCGATTCTTCTTTAGAACCGCCTTTTAGCACCCCTCCTCGTTGAGGAGGGGTGTCCGCTATAAGCGGACGGGGTGGTGCTCGTTCCCACAATTTTTCTCTTAAACCGTAAGACAAAAAAAATCCGGAGCATCAAAGATGTCCGGATTTTATCATTTTTGGAAGGTATGTTCCTTATCCGTTCATGGAGATCAGGAATTCCTCGTTGTTCTTAGTTTGTTTGATCCTGTCATTGATGAATTCCATCGCTTCAACAGGATTCATGTCTGCAAGATATTTGCGCATCACCCACATTCTCTGTAGCGTAGTTTCGTCAAGAAGGATATCATCTCTACGGGTGCTGGAAGAAGTAAGGTCAATCGCAGGGAAGATCCTTCTGTTGGCAATTTTTCTATCCAACTGAAGTTCCATGTTACCTGTACCTTTAAATTCCTCAAAGATCACCTCATCCATTTTTGAGCCGGTTTCGGTAAGAGCTGTAGCGATTATTGAAAGAGATCCACCTCCTTCAATATTACGGGCAGCACCAAAGAATCTTTTAGGCTTGTGTAGTGCATTGGCATCCACCCCACCGGAAAGTACTTTTCCACTGGCAGGTTGTACCGTATTGTAAGCTCTGGCTAAACGCGTGATGGAATCCAGAAGGATCACTACGTCATGTCCACACTCTACCATGCGTTTTGCTTTTTCAAGCACTATGTTTGCAACGCGTACATGTTCATGAGCTTCTTTGTCAAAAGTTGAAGCGATCACTTCTCCTCTTACATTACGCTGCATGTCGGTCACCTCTTCAGGACGTTCGTCAATTAGAAGGATGATCTGGTATACTTCAGGATGGTTTGCCGCTATCGCATTGGCAATATCCTTAAGTAGCATCGTCTTACCTGTTTTTGGTTGAGAAACTATCATTCCTCTTTGTCCTTTTCCAATAGGAGAGAACATATCTATTACCCTTGTTGAAACAGTGCTCTGTCTTTCGGCAATATTAAATTTTTCCTGTGGGAATAGTGGAGTAAGGTGTTCAAATGAAACCCTGTCCCGCACTACCTGTGGAGCAAGACCGTTGATTTTATTGATCTTGATAAGCGGGAAATACTTTTCTCCCTCTTTTGGAGGTCTTACCTGGCCAAGAACTGTATCTCCGGTTTTTAAACCGAATAATCTTATCTGTGACTGGGAAACGTAAATATCATCTGGAGAAGAGAGATACATGTAGTCTGATGATCTAAGGAAGCCGTAGCCGTCCTGCATGATATCAAGTACTCCTTCGCTTTCTATGATCGCGTCAAATTCGTAGTCGGGTTCTTTATAGCGGTTTCGGTTATCACGGTTTCCGGAATCTCTGTTCCCGCTGTCGCGATTGTCCCTGTTGCCGTTATTGTCGCGGTTCCCGCTGTCACGATTGTTGTCGCGACTGTTATCACGATTTCCCTGGTTCCGGTTATCTCGTGGTATCCTTTTGACGGGAATCCTTGCGGTTGTCTTTTTGTTGATTTCGGGGAGAAGAATCTTTAGAAGATTGTTGTCTTGAAGAATCTTCTTTTTTCCCTTTTTGCTCATTCCTGTTGTCGGAAGAAGCTTTTGTTTCCTGAGGCTGCTCTTTTTTCCCTTCAGATTTCCCTTCAGATTTTCCTCCGGAAGTTTCTGATTTTTTATCAGAAGACTTTCGCTGGTCTCCGGAGCTTTTTGGAGTGTTGGATTTCTCTTTTCTGGGACGGGTTTTTCGCTGATTCCTTCCGGAGTTTTGATCTTCCTGAGGCTGTGGTTTTTCCTCTTCGTCTGTCAGTGCCTCCTGAACTTTTTTCGGATTTGCCGCCTGGTAGTCGAGAATTTGGTATACCAGGTCAAGCTTCTTTTGCGTGCGGTACTTTGGAACCCGTAGCGTTTTGGCTATTTCCTGAAGTTCAGGCAGCTTTTTAGCCTTTAATTCTGAAATTTCAAACATGAATGTTCTTAAATAAAATTGGTCTTTGGTTTAACTAACCTTCTCGAGGAAGAATCGAAAAAATTTTTGGAGTCTAAGTAACCTTTATTGAATTGGTTACGAATCGATACTGCAATTATACGACATTATTTTCAGATTATAAATATGGTTTCTAAAAAGAATCTGTTATTTTTGTGCCTCTATTGAAGAGAAATGCTACAAAGAATTCAGACTGTTTACTTATTAATTGCGGCTATTTTTAGTGCCGGTTTTGTCTTTATTTTTAAGCTGTGGAATGACCAGACAGGTAATGCGGTGTATATAGAAGATGTTTACACTGCTCTAGGTTTAACCTTAGTTTCGGCTTTGATCTCAATAGTTACGATCTTTTTGTTTAGGAATAGAAAGCTTCAGTTTGTGCTGGGGCGTATCAATATCTTATTAAACTTAATTTTACTAGGATTATTTGTCTATTGGTCCCTAACTATATCTGGAGAAACTTCGGTTTCAGAGAAAGGTATTGGGATGCTGACTCCTGTATTTTCTATCGTTTTTTTAGTGCTGGCCAATAAGGCTATAAAAAAGGATGAAGATCTTGTAAAATCTGTGGACCGGTTGCGATAAACCTTTTATCTTAGTAGTATTAGTGCGTAAAAACCCGAAGTGAAAGCTTCGGGTTTTTTAGTTCAAGGTTCGAAGTTGTTTAAAGTTCAAGGTTCCAGTTTGCAGAGGTGTTTGAATGTTGTCATCTCGACAGAGTTTTCTGAACGGAAGTGAAGAAAACGACGAGAGATCTCAACAGGTTTTCTACAAGGGTTGGGCAGATTTCTCAGTCACTGAAAAGGCTCCTTCGAAATGACAATTCATTTTTAGCCACTGATCCTGGTCTTAGTTGTATATTGAAAAATTGAAATTTTTTCTTTCCTAATGAACATCCAGAAAAGATCAATGTTTAGTGAAAAAAACTCGTACTTCTAACTTCGTAAATCTAACTTCAATTTTACTGCCTACTTAAGCCTGCGCACTGCCAACTTCAAAACCTCTGACCACTGGATACTGAATACTGAACACTATTTTTTCCCTAATTCAATCACTTCAAGATCTTTAATTTCCTTGCCATCGATCACAAATCTTAACATCGTCCTCACCTGGTGGAAGCCCTGCTTTCCTGCGGCTCCGGGATTCATGTGAAGAACGCCGAGTTTTTTGTCATTCATCACCTTAAGAATATGGGAATGGCCGCTTATGAAGATCCTTGGGGGGTTAGCTTTTATTTCCTCTTTTACAGCAGGGGAATAGCGGCCGGGATAACCTCCAATATGGGTGATCCATACATCTACTTCTTCACACATAAAACGGTTGTTAAGTGGAAACTCTTTTCTCACTTCTGCGCCATCAATGTTGCCAAAAACGGCTTTTAAAGGTTTTACTTTTTTGAGGGAATCGCTCACTGCAGTTGTCCCAATATCTCCTGCATGCCATAGCTCATCTGCTTCTTCTGCATATTTTAGGATCCGTTCATCCAAATGTCCATGAGTATCACTAAGAAGGAGTATCTTTTTCATTGAGAATTTTTATGGTGAGATTAACAATCTAAAGGCAGGAAGAATGAGCAGTTGCCTTTAATGGCTTATCTTTGTTTCTTTAATTTGCAAAAGTAGAAATTTAGATTGAGATATTTTTTGGAGCTGGAATACTTCGGAAAGGCTTATCATGGTTGGCAACGTCAACCTGAAGCAATTTCGGTGCAGCAAGTTGTTGAAGAATCTCTACGCACCCTGCTTCAGGAGGAAATCGAAGTGGTGGGAGCGGGAAGGACAGATGCCGGAGTACACGCCCGGCAAATTTTTGCCCATTTTGATTCCGAAGCAAAGCTGTCTAAAAGTTTTATTTTCAGGATAAATTCTTTACTGCCAAAAGACATTGCGGTAAAAGATCTACTGTTGGTAAAAGCTGATGCTCATGCGAGGTTTAACGCTGTTTCACGTTCCTATGAGTATCACATCACAACACGAAAAAATGTTTTTGTTAATGATTCGGCTTATTTTGTAAAGAGAGAGCTGGATGTGGAAAAGATGAATGAAGCAGCTAAAATTTTACTGCAATATTCAGATTTTAAATGTTTTTCCAGGTCCAGGACAGATGTTCACACCTACAACTGCAGCATACAGGAAGCAAGATGGGAACAACAGGGGAGTACCCTGATCTTTTACATTACTGCCGACAGATTTTTGAGAAATATGGTAAGGGCTATTGTAGGTACCTTATTGCAAATTGGATTGGGTAAAATAGAAGTGCAGGAATTGCATCGTATTATTAATAGCAAAGACAGGAGCCAGGCAGGAGCCTCTGTACCGGCTCACGGATTGTATTTAACGAGGATCTTGTATCCCAATAGTATATTTAATTAATGGCAGCATCAACGGGAAACGCATTTGATTTTGGACTATTTAAGCGATTGCTCAAATATGCGCACGTGTATAAGTTGGCATTTTATTTTGTTGCCGTTGCTGCTATCCTGCTTTCCTTTCTAAGTGTAATGCGGCCTTATCTATTGCAGCTTACAATAGATAATTCAATTGTGCCGCAGGATAATGATCAACTCCTGTTCTACATCAGCCTCATGGTGGGAGTCCTACTCCTTGAGGTAATTTTTCAATTCTGCTTTATTTATTTCGCGAACTGGCTGGGCCAGGAAGTTATTCGGGACCTAAGGGTAAATTTATTTAAACATATGCTGCAGTTCAAAATGAAATATTTTGACAATTCTGCAGTGGGGCGCCTGGTGACCAGGGCGGTAAGTGATATTGAGACTATATCCAGTATTTTTAGTGAAGGTTTATTTGTGATCATAAGTGACCTGCTAAAAATGATAGTTATTCTTGGCTTTATGTTCTATCAAAGTTGGAGGCTTACTCTTCTTGTCCTGGTAGTACTTCCTTTTATCTTATATGCTACACGAATTTTTCAGAAGAAAATGAAATTGGCTTTTGAAGAAGTTCGGACTCAGGTGGCGAATCTTAACACCTTTGTTCAGGAGCGAATTACAGGTATGAAGATCGTGCAGCTTTTCACACGGGAAGAAAAGGAGTATGAGAATTTTAAAGAGATCAATGATAAGCATCGCAAAGGCTGGGTAAAGACTGTATGGTACAACTCTATATTTTTTCCAATTGCCGAGATGGCGACTTCAATTACCATAGGTTTGATCGTGTGGTATGGTGGTTTAAGAGTTGTGGCGGGCAGTGAAGCTATTACTCTTGGGGTTATCGTTGCCTTCGTCGAATTGAGCCAGATGCTCTTCAGGCCACTTCGTCAAATAGCCGATAAATTCAATACTCTACAAATGGGAATGGTGGCCGCAAACAGGGTTTTTGGAATTTTGGACACACAGTCTTCTATTCCCGATAACGGCAAGACCGTGGTAGATCATCTTAAAGGAGAAATTGAATTTGAGGATGTTCGTTTCAGTTATGTTGGGGATGAAGAAGTTCTAAAAGGAGTTTCCTTTAAAGCCCAGGCCGGCGAAACTGTTGCGATTGTGGGAGCTACCGGTGCAGGGAAATCCACCATTATTAATTTACTTAACCGTTCTTACGAAATCTCCAGTGGCCGTATCCTCATTGATGGAATAGATGTAAAAGATATCACTCTCAAATCTCTAAGGGGAGAGATTGCCATTGTTCTCCAGGATGTTTTTCTTTTCGCCGATACTATTCTTAATAATATAACGCTCAATGATCCCACGATTACCAAGGAATCTGTAGTCCAGGCGGCTAAGGATATTGGTGTTGATGAATTCATTGCCAGTTTGCCGGGCGGCTATGACTATAATGTCAAAGAGCGTGGGGTTATGCTTTCCTCGGGACAACGTCAATTAATCGCATTTTTGAGGGCTTATGTAAGTAACCCAAGTATCCTGGTGCTTGATGAGGCAACTTCTTCTGTCGATTCCTATAGTGAACAGCTCATACAGGATGCGACCCTCAAGATCACCGAAGGTCGTACTTCAATTGTCATTGCCCACCGACTGGCAACAGTGAAAAAGGCCGATAAGATCCTGGTGATGGATGCCGGTAAAATAGTAGAAATGGGAACTCATTCCCAGCTGCTTAAAAAAGAGAACGGCTATTATAAGAATCTTTATGAAGTCCAGTTCATGCAGGAAGAAGAAACCCTTTAAACAAGGTCTGCTTTTAACTTTTGGACAAGATCATCCCTGTCTTCATACATGACAAATTCCCCGTCTTTAATATAGGAGATCTGTCCTGTTTCCTCGCTCACTACAAGGGCCAGAGCATCTGTTTTCTCAGTAATTCCTACGGCAGCACGGTGTCTCAGTCCAAAGCGTAGTGGTATAGTGCGATCATTCGAGACCGGAAGGATCACCCTGGTAGCGGTGATGTAATTGTCTTCTATGACCAGCGCCCCGTCATGCAAAATACTGTTCTTGTAAAAAATCGATTCAATAATGGGTTGGTTGACCAGGATCTTCATTGGATCCCCACTTTGTTTAATAAAGTCCAGGCTCGTATTCCGCTGGATCACAATAAGAGCACCGGTATTGATTTTTCCCATGTTTTCACAGGCCTTTACAATCGCCTCAACGTCATTGGGAGTTTCAAGGTCGTCCTTTATTAATTTCAATGTTTGAAGAAAGCGTCTTCTTCTGGCGAAATTAGTAGAACCAATCATGAGGAGAAATTTTCTTATTTCCTGTTGGAAAACCACTATTAGTGCAAACATTCCTACTCCTATGAACTCGCCAAGTACACTACTAAGCATTTCCATACGAAGTAACTGCGTGAGCTTCCAGGCGAAATAAATGATCACGATCCCAATAAAGATGTTGACAGCCACAGTGCCTTTAACTAATTTATAAATATAGTAGAGCAGGGCTGCAATAAAGATGATATCAACAATATCGAGAATGCGTAGATCTAGAAAATCCAAAGTAGGCGTGTGTTTTGGTAAATGTAAAAAATTATAGGCTAGTTTTTTAACTGCTGCAGTAATTTCACACATTCCACCGCTTCTTTCACATCATGTACCCGAAGAATATTAGCTCCTTTTAATAAAGAAACTGTGTTAAGAACAGTTGTGCCATTGAGGGCTTCTTCTGGCGTTGTGTGAAATGTTTTGTAGATAAGGGACTTTCTTGAGAGACCGGAGAGGATTGGTAAATTCAGGTTTTTAAATAGTTCCAGGTGGGACAGTAATTCAAAATTCTGGGCAATATTTTTAGAAAAGCCAAATCCGGGATCTATGATGAGGTCATTGATCCCAAGCTCTCTTGCCCGGTCAATTTTTTCAGAAAAGTAGAAGAGGATATCTTTGGTAAGATCCTCGTATTGATTGAGATCCTTCATAGTTTTAGGATTACCTCTCATATGCATCATGATATATGGTACCTGCAGTTTTGCAACAGTTGCCATCATTTTGTCATCAAGGTTTCCTGCAGAAATATCATTGATCATAGCCGCCCCTGCTTCCACACACTTTCGTGCTACTTCACTGCGGAAGGTATCTACAGAAATAATAATGTTCGGAAATTTCTTAACCAGCACCTCCACAACCGGAAGGATTCGCTGCAATTCTTCAGCTTCTGAAATATCTGTGGCTCCGGGCCTGCTGCTGTAAGCACCTATATCAATAAAATCTGCTCCCTCCTGAAGCATTTTGTCTGCCTGTTGCAGATGCTCTTCCAGGTCTTGTCTTTGTCCCCCATCGTAGAAAGAATCTGGGGTGATATTAAGAATACCCATTACTTTGGGAGTGGAAAGATCTATTAGATGGCCTTTGCAGTTGATATACATCCTAAAAAATGCTGTTTTTTGGTTGGAAAAATTAACTTTGACAAAAAGAATAAAATCAGCGAAATTTACACAAATTACCCGTTTCTATGAAGGACACCTCTGCTCAATATGATTCTGTTATTGCCGAATGTCGCGGCCTTTTTATGAAGAAGATGAAAGATTATGGCTGTGCCTGGCGCATTTTGAGACTTCCCTCGCTTACAGACCAGATATTTATCAAAGCTCAGCGAATAAGAGGGCTGCAGGAAAATGAGGTGAGAAAAGTGGATGAAGGAGAAGTGCCCGAATTTATCGGTATCATCAATTATTCTGTAATGGCTTTGATACAGCTGGAAAAAGGAGTCGCAGTACAACCCGATCTTTCAGTCAATGAAGTAGAAGAGCTTTATGATCGAACGATTGCACGTACGAAGCAGCTCATGGAAAATAAGAATCACGACTATGGGGAGGCCTGGCGGGATATGAGAGTAAGTTCCCTTACAGATCTTATTCTCCAAAAGGTCCTTCGAATAAAACAGATTGAAGATAATAAAGGCAAAACCCTGGTAAGTGAGGGGATCGAAGCAAATTATGAGGATATGATCAATTATGCGGTTTTTGCTTTAATACATATTCACGAAAACAGCGAATTGAGTAAAACATAAAACGGTTTAATATGAAACTACTAGTAGGCATTTCCCGATGGGTAACAGGTATTCTATTCATTTTTTCGGGATTTATTAAGCTTAATGATCCTATAGGTTTTTCATTTAAACTGGAAGAATATTTTAGTCCTTCGGTACTAAATCTGGAATTTTTAGCGCCATTTGCCCTGGTAATTGCTCTGTTGGTGGTGGTTTTTGAACTGGTGCTTGGGGTCATGTTGCTTATAGGTTACCTCCCAAAATTTACGACCTGGGCATTGCTTCTTATGGTCATATTTTTTGGCTTTCTCACCTTCTATTCAGCCTATTACAATAAGGTGACAGATTGTGGATGTTTCGGGGATGCCATTCCTCTCACGCCCTGGCAGTCTTTTTATAAAGATATGTTCCTCCTGGTGCTTATATCTAATCCTCTTCTTTAACAGGGAATACATCACCCCTTATTTTGCCAAAGCCTCTCATAGATGGATCGTTTTTCTGTCGTTCATGCTCTGTTTCGTGTTTGCCTATTATGTATTGATGTACCTGCCGGTTTTTGATTTCCGGGCGTATAAGGAAGGGACAAATATTGAACAGGCCATGACCGTTCCCCCGGGAGCGCCCGAGGCAGTCTATGATTACCACTGGAAGTTCCGGGTGAACGGGGAAGAAAAAATCTACACTACCAGGGGCGCCTACCCTTCGGTACAGGGAGAGTTTATAGAAGTAGAAACCGAAATGGTCCAGAAAGGCTACGAACCTCCCATTCATGATTTTTCCATAGAAAAAGATGGGGAGGATCAAATTTCGACAATCCTTGCTGAAGATAAGCTCCTCATGATCGTTGCTTACAGCCTTCGCCGTAGTGAAAATGATGGCCTTCGCAAGCTTCAGGATGTAATTGAAAAAGCCCGAAGTAATGGATATAGGGTTATAGGACTTTCTGCTTCGGGAGAAGACCTTAAGGAGGAAATGAATCAAAAATACAACCTGGACCTGGACTGGTATTTCAGTGATGAAACTGCTCTCAAGACGATCATTAGGAGTAACCCGGGGCTTGTGAAACTTGAGGAAGGAACTATTCTTCAAAAACTGCACTGGAACGATTCCGAGAAGCTTGAGCTTTAAAGGGTCTCAAAAAAGGCATTTTTGGGAAGGAATATTTCCGCAGTAATTTTAGATCATACTCACTTCAGCAAAAATTTGTTTCTGAAAATCTGAGGCTGAAAAAAATTCAGATAACTTCAGGTTTACAGGTGTCAAAAATGGCATATTTTATATCTCATTTTTCGTGGTTTTTCTTGGCTTTCCGCAGGTTCTTAAAGTCTGCAGCCTTATATTTGCACTTCCAAAACCCAGTAAAATTCCGCTTGAGTTAACCGGTTCATTATTAAGATTTTCCGGAGGGATTTTATAAAAGTTTTGGCTAAACCATCAAAAACAGAATACTAACTTACCATTAAACATTGATTATGAGAGATAAAATAGTAGCCGGAAACTGGAAAATGAATAATGATTTGGCGCAAACTGAAGATTTGCTGTCAAACCTTAAAAAACTTTATAAGGAATCTGAAGGTGTAAGAGTGATTGTAGCACCTTCCTTCACCAACCTGCACCACGCGTTTGAATCTTTACGAAAGTCGTCCATTGACGTGGCTGCGCAAAATATGAATGAGAACAGTGAAGGAGCTTATACAGGTGAGGTTTCTGCAAGAATGCTTACCAGTATTGGAGTAAAAACTGTCATTTTAGGACATAGTGAGCGCCGTGCCATTTATAAGGAAACAGATGAACTGCTGGCAAAGAAAGTAGATGCTGCATTGGAAAATGACATGGAGGTGATCTTTTGCTGCGGAGAGGAGCTTAATGAAAGAAAAGCCGATAAACATTTTGATGTTGTAAAACGACAGCTGGAAAAAGGCCTTTTTCATGTATCTGAAGCCAACTGGAAGAAAATTGTAATTGCATATGAACCGGTATGGGCGATTGGAACAGGAGAAACTGCTTCTCCCGAACAGGCACAGGAAATGCACGCCTTCATAAGAAAAACTGTTGCCGAAAAATTTGGCAATGACTTGGCGAATGAAGTGGCAATTCTTTATGGCGGAAGCGTAAAGCCCGGAAATGCGCAGGAAATATTTGCAAAAGAAGATGTAGATGGCGGACTTATTGGCGGTGCCAGTCTTAATGCCGAAGATTTTATGGCTATTGCCAATGCCTTTTAAAAATGGAGAATATGAATTACCTGGAGTTTAAATTTTTGATTGAGCCTCCACAACCGGCTTCCGAAATTCTTATTGCCGAACTCGGCATGGTAGGTTTTGAAAGTTTTGTGGAGAATGAAGACGGGATCACAGCATATATTCCAAAAGAAGAATATGATGCCGAGTCCATGACGGGAATACACATTCTCCAGTCCAATGAATTTGATATTTCCTTTACCCAGACCGAAATTGAACAGGTGAACTGGAATGTTGAGTGGGAAAAGAATTTCCACCCTATTGTAGTAAACGAGCAATGCGGAGTAAGGGCACCCTTTCACCCAAAACCCGATGTCACCTATGATATAGTGATCGAGCCAAAAATGTCATTTGGGACGGGTCATCATGCGACCACTCACATGATGATCGAATTTCTACTTGAGCAGGACCTGCAAGGGAAAAAAGTTCTTGATATGGGTTGCGGCACCGGAGTATTGGCCATAGTGGCCGAAAAAAGAGGTGCATCCCAGTTGGATGCTATTGATATTGACAACTGGTGCTACCAAAATACCCAGGAGAATGTAGAGCGCAATGAGTGCAGTAAGATTGAGGCTTTCGAAGGTGGGGCAGAATTGCTGCAGGACCGTCATTATGATGTCATCATAGCCAATATAAACAGGAATATTCTATTAGAAGATATGCTGAGTTATAATAGATCCCTTAATAAGGGTGGAGAGTTGTACCTCAGTGGATTCTATTCCGGAGATATCCCCGTGATAAAAGCGGAATGTGAAAAATATGGCCTGGAATATGAAGATTCCAAAGAGCGGGAAGAATGGGTGGCTTTAAAGTTTCTCAAAAAGAAGGATTGAGAAGAAATTCTTATATTTGAAGCTGTTTTTGCAAATGAAAATGTCTGGTTATGAGCACACAAGAACAAGTTCTTGAAAAGAAGAAAGTTGAAAGCAAGGAGTCAAAACTTCATGAGATCGTTTTATATAATGATGACTATAACACGTTTGATCATGTTATAGAAACCCTTATCATAGCCTGTGATCACACTCCCGAGCAGGCCGAGCAGTGTTCTCTGCTTGTGCATTATAAGGGGAAATGTACTGTGAAAACGGGTACGTATAAAGAACTCGAACCCCGCTGTGGCAAGTTGCTTGAAGAAGGTTTGACCGCAGAGATTGTTTAGAGAGTTAAAACCAATTTTTATATGGGCAGGAGTATAACTCCTGCCTTTTTTTATTTGTATTAGCAAAAATACTGGGTTATTATCTGCTCCAACCTAGTCTTTTATGAATTTATTAAGGATTTGTTCCCAAAACACTAATTTCTTGTTAAGCCTTTTTAGTAAGTTTGTAGTATGAAAAAACAGCAGATCCTAAGGACTGCTCTCTTTCTTTGTCTAATCACGCTGCTTGGATGTCAGGGCGGGGACAAGGAGGAGATGCCACCGCAACCCTTGCCGGGTACTGCAGGGCATTATTACCTTTTGGGGTTGGAAACTTCAGATCCCGGGGAAAAACTCAAGCTGTACAATAAAGGTCTGGAGGCAATCACAGACAAAAGTGACACTTCTCTTGTAGCCTTACTCGATGGTAAGATCTATGCTTTCCGCATGCTTGGGGAGCATGATAGTGTTCCTTTTTGGGTTGACAGCCTTATTGCCACAGCAGAGATGCAGGGGGATCTTTTTTACCAGGCAAAAGGCTATTTCAGGAAATCTCAAATCTTTAGAAGGGTAAATCCTGAAGCACAATTGCGAAACGCCTATTATTCGCGCAATTTGTATTTGAAGTTAGGAGACACCGCCCTGGCAGGTAGACGTTCGCTGGACATGGCAAATGCCCAGCTGGGACTGGGAGATTATCCCGGGAGCCAGGAAATGGCTACAGAAGCCCTGAAATATATAAATCGTGAAAGGGATTCTAACTATGTGAGTTCTGCACACAACGTACTTGGTCTTTCTTATGGGGCGCAGGGGCTTTATTCGGAAGCACTTAAAGAATATAATCAGGCTTTGAATTACGCAGTTGACAGGCAGGATAGTCTAAGTTATCTGCACAATATCGCACTTCTTCACAAAGATCAGCAGAATTACACCGAGGCGATCAACATCTTCAAAGAGATAACAAAATCTGAAGAAGTAGACGAGAATTCGCAAATAAGGTTTCGAGACAATTATGCTTTTACCCAGTGGCTACAGGATTCTACTTTTAATTCGGGAAAAATCCTTCAGGAAGTGTTAGAACAAAGACAGGAGATAGGGGATAAGGAAGGTTTAATTGCCAGCTATTCTCACCTTTCCAATTATTACTTTGATAGTGATAAGGCAAGATCAAAATATTACGCCGAGAAATTTTATGAAACGGCTACTTCTCTCTCATATCCCAAAGGTGAAATGGAAGCATTGGAAAGGCTTATTTCTCTTAGTGACGGTAACTCCAGGGATGAATATCTCGATCGATATCTCTTCTTAAATGACAGTCTTGAAGATGCCAGTACAAAGCTGAGGTATCAATTCGCAAAAATTAGATTTGATGAAGAACGAAAGGAGCAGCAAATTGACCTTTTGGAAGCCGAAAATGTAAGTCAGCAACTTAGAGCAGAGAAACTGCGCACGAGAAATATCGTTAGTTACCTCACCGCTCTGGTGATTTTGATCCTTTCGGGAGCACTTTTTTACAATTACAGACAGCGAACTAAAAGAGAAAATATTAAGCAGATCTATCTTACCGAAAGCAGGATTTCAAAAAGAATACATGATGAACTGGCAAATGACATTTACCATGTGATGAGTTCCTTAGAACCGGTAGCTCCACCGCCAATAGTAGACAAACTGGAAAAAATTTATCAACGTACCCGTGATTTTTCACGGGAGAACAGTGAAATTCATACGGGAAGTGAATATCTGCAGGGTCTTCTCCATATGCTTTCGGGGGCTGTCCCGCCGGGAACCAGGTTGATCATACGCGGTGAAAACAGCATTAACTGGAACGGTCTTGAACCCGAAAAAAAGATCGTATTATATCGTGTGCTTCAGGAAATGATGGTGAACATGAGGAAACACAGCAATGCAAAACTCGTAGCGCTTATTTTCTCTCCTGAGAATGAAAATTTAAATATAAGCTATTCAGATAATGGAGTAGGCTCCAAAAAGGACATCCTTGAAAACGGAAATGGAATAAAAAACCTGAAGGCGCGTCTAAAAACCATTAAAGGAAACGCTGTTTTTGAAACCTCGGGGAAAGGCCTCAAAGCAGAATTTCTTATTCCTTTTAGTTCTTAAAAATCCGGATGACTAAAAAAATTCGGAGCTTATTTATTCGTCCTTCGCAGGAGGAGTGTATTTTAGAAAGAACATCTTATCTCCACTGGGATGATCCCATTCATTGAATAATTTAAAACCATACCGACGATAGGCAAGACTTATGCGTCTAATCCTGGTTTCGGCGTAGATGGGAAGCTGGAGGTCCTTGGCAATTGCGTAGAACTGATTTTTCATGTCATAAGCCGTCTTGGCATCATCACTGCCACGGGCATCACTAAGAATTCCCCAAAACCAGCAGTAGAGATATTCCCCTTCCTTTGGTCTTTGAGCCCTCACATACTTTTGCACTTTCAAAGCATTCAATCCCTTAGAAATACCGGTAACATTAATTGCCAGTTTAATATCCATAATAAGGTCTTTCCAAAAATTTTTATCCTTACTACTGGTTTTAAAAAGAATAGCTATCCCTTTTCCGTCTGGAGAAGTTATGAGCGCATCTTTTTCAATGGCTTTTTCTACCATGTGTCTCGCGAGGTAGTGAAATCTTTTTTCCCTTTTATGATCATCTTTAACGATCTCCAAGGAAGTAGGTATTTCCTGTAGTAGGGTAGAGACGTTATCAATTATTTGCTGCTTGTTCAAGGAGTATTAATTTTTGCGAAAGATAGAAAATTGACTGCAGTTAAGCTTCTGTGAAAAAGGAAAAAATTTAAGTTCAAATGGGCTTCAGGAAAAAAATCATTAATATTTTCTCATCTTTGAGCAGGTTTGGAATGGTTTTTACCTTTGTTTACCGTCTAGTAAAAATCTTATGAAAAAAATAGCAGCTCTTCTTATCGTACTTGTTAGCTTGAATGCAAGTGCACAATCTAATTCACAGCAGGATTCCCTTGCTCTTAGGAAACTTTATGATGTCGCTTTACTTCACGGGCAGAGTTATGCCTGGCTTGATCACTTGTCCAATAACATTGGAGGAAGATTATCGGGTTCGGTGAGTGCACAGCAGGCGGTAGAATACACTAAGGCCGAAATGGAAAAATTAGGTCTTGATCGTGTTTGGTTGCAGCCGGTAATGGTGCCAAAATGGACGCGTGGCACTCCCGAATACGCTTACGTGCAATCCCAGGGAGGTCCTTCAACTACCGTAAATATTCTTGCTTTGGGTGGTTCTGTTGCCACTCCAGATACCGGCCTTAGAGCCAATGTGATCGAGGTGCAGGGTATTGAGGACCTGGCGAGATATGGAAGAGAGCAGATCGAGGGCAAGATCGTTTTTTACAACCGCCCAATGCGTGCCGATCTTATTCACACTTTTGAAGCCTATGGAGGTTGTGTGGATCAAAGATACTCTGGAGCTGCCGAAGCTGCTAAATATGGTGCCGCCGGAGTGATAGTGCGATCGCTTTCTCACAAAATTGATGAGTACCCACACACCGGCTCTATGAGTTATGGTGATGTGCCAAATAATGAAAGAATTCCTGCTGCGGCAATTAGCACCAAAGATGCCGAGTACCTAAGCAGCATGCTTAAATTGAATAAGGATCTGGAATTTTATTATAAAATGAACTGTCGTAATTATGAAGATGTTGAATCTTATAATGTAATTGGAGAGATCAAAGGCAGTGAACGCCCAGATGAATATATAATCGTGGGAGGTCATTTAGATTCCTGGGATGTTGGCGACGGTTCTCATGATGATGGCGCAGGAGTTGTTCAATCTATGGAGGTGTTAAGACTTATGAAAGAATCGGGAATTAAACCTAAAAGAACAATAAGAGTAGTGCTCTTCATGAACGAAGAAAATGGTCTTAGAGGCGGGAACAAATATGCTGAAGTTGCAAAGAAGAATAAGGAAAATCACATTTTTGCACTCGAAAGCGATTCCGGAGGCTTTACTCCACGAGGTTTTTCCTTTGAGGCGAGAGATTCCCAGTATGAAAAAATCCAGGGCTGGAAACCCCTTTTTGAGCCCTATTTAGTTCATTACTTCGCAAGAGGAGGTAGCGGGGCCGACATTGGTCCCCTTAAGAATGGCAGCACGGTCCTAGCCGGGCTTCGTCCAGATTCGCAACGATATTTTGACCACCACCACTCCGCGACAGATACCTTTGATGCGGTGAATAAACGGGAACTGGAATTGGGAGCTGCAACCATGGCTTCGCTGGTTTACCTGGTGGATAAGTACGGATTTGACGATATAGAAAATGAGTCCGAAATCCTGAAATAAAAAGAATGGCCGGGTTGTCGCCCGGCAATTAAACTTTCTATCTTTGCAGCCTCAAACTTTTAAGGTTGCAACTCACAGCTTACACAAGAGAATTTGGTAAAAACCTGAACATCGCATACCCTGTGATGCTCGGGCAGCTGGGCCATGTTATGGTCGGCCTGGCCGATAATATCATGGTTGGCCAACTTGGAGCTGCACCCCTGGCCGCCGTATCTCTTGGCAACAGTCTTGTCTTTATTGCCCTTTCCCTTGGGATCGGGTTTTCTTTTGCCATCACGCCTCTTATTGCTGAAGCCGATGGCTCGGGAGACATCGAGACCGGGAAAAGCTACTTCCATCACGGGGTGATCATGTGCGGTATCAATGGATTATTTCTTTTCATCCTGTTGTTACTGGCCAAACCAATTTTATATCATCTTGACCAACCGCCGGAAGTGGTCGACCTCGCAATTCCTTATTTGGAGATCGTTGCATTCTCTATGATCCCGCTAATGTTTTTCCAGGCGTATAAGCAGTTTGCCGATGGTCTTTCCCAAACGCGCTATGCAATGTATGCCACTTTGATCGCCAATGTGGTGAACGTGGTATTTAATTACCTGCTCATATACGGGATCTGGATTTTTCCAAGACTTGAACTTGAAGGGGCAGCATTGGGGACCTTAATTTCGCGATTTTTTATGTTGTGGTTCCTTTGGGAGATCTTGAGAAGAAAGAAGAAATTCAGGCAGTACTTTATCTGGTCCAAAAGAGGCCTTTTAAGGATTGATATTTTTAAGAAGTTATTTGCCCTTGGATTTCCTACCGCTTTACAAATGCTGTTTGAAGTTGCTATTTTTACTGCTACTGTTTTTCTCGCCGGTACTTTAGGAACAAATCCGCAGGCAGCAAATCAAATTGCCCTCAATCTAGCATCAATGACTTTTATGATTGCGGTTGGGTTAGGGGTGACTGCAACCATTCGCGTGGGAAACCAAAAAGGCAAAGCAAATTTTCATGAGTTACGCCGTATCGCGTTTTCTACTTTCTTATTGGTTTTCTTGATCGAAGCAGTCTTTGCTGTAGGTTTCATTTTGCTGAAGGATTGGCTTCCCACACTTTATATCGATAATTCCGAAGTTATTTTGCTGGCCGCCCAATTGTTGATCGTTGCAGCTTTATTTCAACTAAGTGACGGGATGCAGGTTGTAATACTGGGAGCTTTAAGAGGGCTGCAGGATGTGAAGTTTCCAACACTAATTTGTTTTATAGCTTACTGGATCATTGGTTTTCCTGTATCCTGGTACCTGGGAAAAGAATCTGCATTAGGCAGCATGGGGATCTGGTATGGGTTACTCGCCGGTCTTACTGCATCGGCATTAATGTTGTATCTTCGATTTAATTATTTAAGCAATAAATTATTACTAACGGTGGAGCCTGCGGGCCAGCCTGCCGAACAAAATGTACAATAGAAACTATGGACTTTCCAAAATTCCTCTTAGGTGATAATACAGATTATCCCGATGCTATTTTTATCATTCATACCGAATTTCCAAGGTTCATTATAAACCTCGAAAATGACGAGGTAGAATGGCTGGAAGATTTTGATGCAGCCGATGAAAAAGAACTTTCTTCTGAAGCCGAAGGCCTTATTCAACAGGCGACCGATTTTTATGACCGGGAAATTTCCAGATACGAAGACTAAATTATGGAGCAGTTGGTAGAACTGGATCACGAAATTTTCCTTTTTCTCAACAATCTTGGGAATCCCGCCTGGGATGACTTCTGGAACTTCATTACCAATAAGTTTGCGTCTATCCCATTTTATATGCTGCTTGTTTTTTTTCTTTACAGGGCTCTGGGATGGAAGAAGACCTTACTAAGCCTCGTACTGGTAGCGGCGGTGATCACCAGTACAGATCAACTTTCTAACCTGTTTAAACATTTTTTTGAGCGTCCCCGCCCTTGCAGGCAGGAAGGTGTGATGGAATACGCACGATTTGTAGCAGTAAGGTGCGGCAGGTACGGTTATTTTTCTGCACATGCAGCAAGTTCGGCAGCTCTTGTTGTGTTTCTTGGAATGATCCTAAAAACTTACTGGAAACACATTTTTGGAGTATTAATAGCCTGGGGGCTCCTGGTTTCCTACAGCCGTATATATATCGGCGTGCATTATCCCGGAGATATTCTTACCGGCTGGATAATTGGGATAGGAATTGGATATACTTTCTACCTGCTATTTCGGTTTTTGCTGAAAAAGTATTTTAGTCCTTCCGTTTCAGGAGATAAAACTGCCTGATCAACCTGCCCTTGTATCCCGAAGCTTCAGGATTCACGTAGTTGAGGTCATATCTTTCTGAAGACAACACTTCAAAATCCCCTTTTAGAGAGTCTATTAAAACTGAATCCTGTTCGCGCATGATGATTCCGAATTTCTCTTCTTCAGGTAATCTGAAGGTCTTCCCTGGTTAACTTCGGAATTGGTTTTCCGAACTCCCAGATGATCTCGGGTGTTTCAGTAGCATACTCATAAACCTGGAAACCGCTCGCTTCAGAAACCTTCCGAAGTTCATCAAAATTCCTGAAATCCGGGTTTTTCAGAAAAGCGTTTGAAAGCGGAAATGCAAAGACAATTATTCCGCAGATAAAGGCAACAGTGAGATGAAAAACCCGTGGATATTTTCGCTTTTTCAGAAAGTAGAATAGAGCAACTCCAAGCCCGAAGAGTACTATGGATGCAGAGATATACCAGAACCAGTGGCCTTCCAGTTCAAGCAGGAAGTAACCTGCAACCGGGAATACGAGCCCTATAGTTGCGATCAAGCCGTGGTTAAAATAGACGACCCAATTTTCCTTTTTTGGAAGTTCTTTGAAGCTTCTAAAGAGGTATTCTATATAAAAGCTGGTGTTTAGGGCCATGGGGATTAAAACCGGCAGGAGGTAGCGGGATTTTTTCTCGGGAATAATCGATAGCAAAACCACTGCAGCCAAAGTCCATAAAAGAGCAAATTTATAGGCTTTTTTATTCGAGACCCGCGTCTTCAAATAAGGATACAGTAAAGCAACAAAGGCCGGAATTGTCCATATTCCACTTTGGGTAAAGAAGCTCCAGTAGTAATAAAATGGCCGTACGTTGTAATTTGTCCAGCGGGTAGTCTCCCTAGAGGTGATTTCGATAAACGAAACAGGATCTGCCAGTCTTACGTATAAAAACCACCAGCCACTAATGAAGAGCGATATTATTAGAAAGATAAAAAAGGCTTTCCACTTTTTTGTAAATCCTTTGAAGCCATAAATACTTCCATAGGAGATAAGGAAGGGCAGGAGCAAGGCATAAAGGGAAACCGGGCCTTTACTTAAAAAAGAAAAGCCAAAAAATAATGCTCCAAAAATGGCATTTTTGATCAGGTTTTTTTCACTGCTAAAAAAGTTCCACAGAAAATAAATTGCGACCATCATAAACGAATGGGTGAAAATATCCCATTGTCCATTGCGCCCCATGAAGATGATATAAAAGGAACTGGCCAGGATAAGCGTAGCCAAAAAGGAATGTTTTAATGTGACCCCCAGTTTCGGAATAAATCTGTAGAAAACGTAAAGCAGCAGGAGGGTTATGAGGGCTGCCGGTAGCCGCATTCCAAAGAGGCTGCTGAACCCGAAGATCATGCCACTTATGGCAGTGAGCCACGTGGGCAACGGCGGCTTTTCATAACGGGCTTCGGCGTTCATGGTGGTGAGGATCCAATTTCCATCGGTCACCATTTCACGGGCCGTAATAAAATTACGCGCTTCCATAATGTTTACATAGATCACGTCGAGGTGGACCAGGAAGATCAGAACCCAAACAAGGAGCATGTAGAGCAGGTATTTTTGATTTTTAGTCATCTTCTCTTCTTATTAAGACCATATTCCTTACGTAGATCACACTTCCCGCCAGGTGTCCTACAAATAAGACGGGATCCTTCCGCAAAATTGCATAAATGAGGATCAAAACCGCGCCTGCAAAACTGAGAAGCCAAAAGCCTAATGGTAGCACCGACTTTTTAATTCTTTCAGAATAAACCCATTGATAGACAAAGCGTAATGTGAAGGTTACTTGTGCAGTCGATCCCAATACCAGCAACCACAACGGTATTTTCTCGTTAAAGAACAGGTTTTGAACATCATAAGTATTGTTGTTGTACGAGTAAATGAATAGCATTACCGGGAAAATATAAAGGAAAAGCTGCAGCCATCGTGACATTTTTTTCCATTCTCCCTGCAACTGCATATTACGTATGTAGATGAAATAGGTAAGGGCCTGGCCCAGCATTATGGAGAAATCATTACGTAAATAGCCATAAACGAACAGTAAGAAAGAAGCGAAAAGAGAGACCTTCCAAAAGTTGGAAGGGGTGAGAACCTTTTTTTGTTTTTCAGAAGCTATCCATTGTAGCAGGAGCCTGGCCGAAAAAAGGGCCTGGGCAATAAAACCAATAGTGTACACCTGCCAGCTACTCATTCTTTTGAGCTACTTTGTAATTGATGTAATTCCTCCTCATCCACAAATAAGCAAAGCAATCTACAAAGGGACCCACGAGCCTGTTGAGGAGGTGGAATTTCGCTTTCCCTGCGATCCTGGGGTAATGTCTCACGGGAACCTGTTTTATTTTACCATTTTGGAGGAGGATCATCGCAGGCAGAAACCGGTGCAGCCCTTTGAACATGGGAATACGTTTCGCATAATCGGCTTTGATCACTTTTAAGGGGCAGCCGGTGTCATCCATGCCATCCTGGGTAAAGCTGCGTCTTATGCCATTTGCAACAAGGGAAGAAAGGTTCTTTTTAAACGAATCTTTTCTATTGGTGCGCACTCCCGGTCACAAGGTCATATTCCCCGATCTGCTCCAGCAGCAGGTCAAAATCTTCGGGATCTGTTTGAAGATCTGAATCTATATAGCCAATCAAAGGGGTTTCCGCATGATCAAAACCTGCTTTAATAGCCGAACTTAAACCGTAATTCCGGTCAAAAGAAATATACTTAAAAGCTGTGTTGCGACGGGAAATTTCCTGAACCAGTTGAAGACTATTGTCTGTAGACCCGTCATTGACAAACAGGACGCAGGTTTTAATAGGTGCTTTTTGTATGTATTTATCTAATTCCTGCTCCACCCTTAGTAAGTTAGGTGCTTCGTTGTAGAGAGGAACTACGATAGTAAATTGGTATTCCATTAAAATTAAATATGCGCAAAGGTACTAATATTACAATTCCTATACAGCCACAGCGAAAAGGCGCTTTTTAGAAAATTACTCGTTTCTTTGTAACCGTAAAACTTCAGAAAAAGACATTTAAATATGAAGGTATTAATAACGGGAGCAGCCGGATTCATTGGATCACACGCTGCGGAACGTTTACAAAAAGAAGGTTACACCGTGACCGGACTCGATAACTTTTCAAATTACTATGATGTTTCTTTAAAAGAGCTTAATGCTGAAGCTCTTCGGAAAAAAGGAATTGAAGTGATCAAAATGGACCTCCGAAAGCCTGAAGCCTTTGATTCACTTTCTTCAAATTTCGATTTCATTATTCATTTTGCGGCTCAACCCGGAATTTCTTCTGAAAGTACTTTTGAAGAATATTTCAGCAACAATGTAATCGCCACTCAAAATCTCCTGGAGTTCGCGCAAAAGAGCAAAAACCTGAAGCATTTTTTCAACATTTCAACTTCTTCGGTTTATGGCCTCGAGGCAACTTTTCCTGAAACTGTAGCACCAAAACCGGCCTCCTGGTACGGAGTTTCAAAACTTGCCGCGGAACAACTTGCGCTGGCATTGAGCAGGGGGAAAAAGATGAAGTGTTCTTCTCTAAGACTATTTTCTGTTTACGGTCCACGCGAACGTCCCGAGAAACTTTATACCAAACTAATCGCCTGCGGATTAAAAGGTGAGGCTTTTCCGATTTTTGAAGGGAGTGAAAAACATCTTAGGAGTTTTACCTATGTGGGCGATATCGTCGACGGGATCTTTAAAGCGGTACAAAATCATGAATTGTTGGATGGAGAGATCATTAATCTTGGAGCCGAAGAAGAACACAAGACTCAGCAGGGAATTGAAATGGTAGAGGAGATCCTGGGGAAGAAAATTGAACTTGAGGTAAAACCAAGAAGACAGGGAGACCAGTCCAGAACATTAGCCAATATCCAGAAGGCGAAAAAGATGCTGGGATACGAGCCAAAAACTTCTCTTAAAGAAGGTCTGCGTCTTCAGGTAGAATGGTACAGGGAAAATTTTTTATAGTTCCCGGTATTGCTGAAGCAAATAATTAGCTGCTTCAAAGGGAGTCGTTTCGTTGTTCTCCAGCGCTTCAAGTTGCTGTTTTAGCAATTTCTTGATCTCCGGATGATTGTAAAAGCGGCTTTTTAAATGCTCATTAATCGTTTGTAACAACCAGAATTTATTCTGTTCATGCCGTTTTTTGCTGAAATCCCCGCCGGCTTTCATCTTTTGCTCATAATCTGAAATAAGCTCCCATACTTCAGAAATTCCCTCTTTATAATAGGCACTGCAAAGTAAAACCTTAGGCTGCCAGCCACTTTCTTTAGCCGGATAAAGGTGCAAAGCTCTACGGAATTCTGCGCGAGCTCTTTCGGCCGGCTTCCGGTTTTCACCATCGGCTTTGTTGATGACAATAGCATCGGCCATTTCCATGATTCCGCGTTTTATTCCCTGGAGTTCGTCTCCGGCGCCGGCCAGTTTCAGAAGCAAAAAGAAATCGGTCATGCTGTGAACGGTAGTTTCACTTTGTCCTACGCCCACCGTTTCAATAAGAAGTGTGTCAAAACCTGCCGCTTCACATAAAATGATGGTCTCGCGTGTCTTTTTTGCCACCCCTCCAAGAGAATCGCCCGAGGGTGAAGGTCGAATAAAGGCATTCTTATGATTAACGAGGGTCTCCATCCTGGTCTTATCTCCCAAAATACTTCCGCCAGAAATCGTGCTGGTAGGATCTACCGCCAAAACCGCGACTTTTTTTCCGGCGTCAGCCAAATGGCCGCCAAAGGCTTCAATAAAGGTGCTTTTTCCAACTCCGGGTACGCCTGTGATCCCAATCCTTATTGATTCATTTGCAAACGGCAGACATTTTTCAATAAGTTGAGCGGCTTTTTCCTGTTGCTTTGGCTGGTTGGTCTCGACCAGGGTAATTCCCTGGCTTAATGCCGATTTGTCCCCCGATCTAAGCCGGGCAAACATTTCATCTACCGTGAATTCCTTCTTGCGGGAATCCCTTATTTTTTTGGCCATTGCCGCATTGATCTCCGATGAGGGGCGACTGCCTTCTTGTTCATGTAGAGCCGATGGATTTTTCAAACTGGGAATTAATTTTTAGGTGGAGATCTTATTTGTATATTGAAGTACTAAAATAACAAAATAAAAGATCATTATGAAGACATTGTATACTGGTGTAGCTACCACAACCGGCGGGAGAGAAGGAAGCGTGAAAAGTGATGACGGAGTTCTCGACCTGGATCTTAGTATGCCCAAATCCATGGGCGGAAAAGGTGAGGAAAAGACAAACCCCGAACAACTTTTTGCTGCCGGCTATTCTGCCTGCTACGGGAGTGCACTGCAGGTTGTAGCCAAAAAACATAAGGTAGATCTGGGAGATTTTTCTGTGACAGCTTCTGTAGACCTGGGGAAAACTGAAGAAGGAGACCTGCAACTTTCGGTCATCCTTGATTCTTACATTCCGGGAGTAGATGTGGAGACAGGCGAAAAGCTGGTTAATGAGGCGCACGAAATTTGCCCTTACTCAAGAGCCACCCGCGATAACGTTGATGTAACGCTTAATCTTATGCTGGATGATGAGGAAGAATAGATTCTTCCCGCTTACCATTCAAAAAGGGCATTTTTTAATGCTCTTTTTTTATGCTTTTATTCCAGAGAAACTAAAGATTTTCATCGTCTTCTGAATCCGGATTATAGGCCAGGTGAAGGCTATTGTATACTGCTTCCACGTTGCGCTGGTTTTCCATGAGAACGATCAGGGTATCGTCTTCTTCGATTTGGGTAGCGCCGTTTGGAGTAAGAAACTGGCCATTGCGGGAAATCATTGCAATAATAGCATTACGGGGGAAATGTATATCTACAATTCTTTTGCCTACAGTAAAATTATCTGGAGAAATGGTGATTTCCCGAATAAGTGATTTTGTGCCATCTGCAAGAAAAGCGTCAACAGGGGATATTCTTTTTGCCTTTTTTGGAAGTGCAACATGCAGCCATTTTGCAACTGTAGAGAGCGTAGTACCCTGCACGAGTACCGAGGTGAGGGAAACAAAAAATACGATGTTAAAGATCATGTGCGCCTTTTCGATACCCGCCAGCAGGGGATAAGTGGCGAAAACAATAGGCACGGCTCCCCGTAGACCAACCCAGGAAATATACCAGCGGCGGCGCATCTTCATTTTAAAGGGTGCAAGACTTAACATGACTCCTATTGGCCGGGCGATAAGAATAAGAAATCCTGAAATTAAAACCCCCAGGCCAAGAACCGGGACTATATCACTTGGAAAGACAAGAAGCCCCAGAGTGAGGAAAAGTACGATTTGCATAAGCCAGGCAACCCCGTCAAAAAAGCGCATAATTGTACGCTTGTGGATGAGGTCCTGATTTCCCAGGTAAACTCCGGCAAGATATACGGCCAAAAAGCCATTTCCGCCCAGCCTGTCTGTAGCCGAAAAGGCCAGGAACATCAGGGCAATCGCAAGTACAGGATAAAGCCCTTCAAAATCGAGGGTTATTTTATTGATGATTAATTTGCTGAGCTTTCCGAAGAGAAAACCAAGCGCACCGCCAATAAGGATTTGTTGAAGAAAAAGCGGAATTATAGAAAGCAGACTTTGATCCTGGTTTACCACCAAGACCTAAAAAGGCTATGGTAAGAAAGTAAGCCATGGGATCATTACTCCCGCTTTCCAGCTCCAGCGTAGGCCTAATATTTGCTTTTAACGCCATGTTCTTTGAGCGAAGAATAGAGAAAACTGCAGCTGCATCTGTCGAGGAAACAATCGCTCCTAACAACAGTCCTTCATAAATAGTAAAATCTGTGATCGCCCAAACAAAGGTCCCCACAGAAAGTGCAGTAAAGAGAACGCCCAGGGTAGAAAGGGAGATTCCATGCCATACAATAGGCTTAATACTTTTCCAGTTGGTGTCCAGACCTCCCGAAAAGAGGATGAAATTTAAAGACACTATACCTACGAACTGTGCAAGCTGAGGGTCATCAAACTCAATTTTTCCAATTCCTTCGGAACCTGCTAACATTCCCACCGAGAGGAAAAGTATAAGCGTAGGTACTCCAAATTTATATGAGGTTTTCCCTGCCAGGATACTTATAAGAAGCAGAAGTGAACCTATTAAAAGTACATTCTCTGTGGTGATATCCATTTATAGGGCATATTCTGTTTCGGCAAAGAAAACCAATTTTAGGCTTTTTTGGAGGTTATTGAGGTTGATTTTCCTTAAGTAGCTGCGGAAATTTTTCCTTGAACCTGTTCATGCGGGGAACTGAAACATTCCGTATATATGGATCATTGGGATTAAGTTTCTTGTAATCCTGGTGATAATCTTCTGCCACCCAGAATTTTTGAAACGGCAATACCTCTACGGCAATCGCCTTTTTATACTGGCCAGCCAGTTCTTTCATTTTTTGCTCAATGATCTTTTTTTGATCGGCATTTTGATAAAAAATGATCGAACGGTACTGGGAGCCGAGATCGGGACCCTGTCCATTTTTCTGAGTAGGATCCATTGAGCCGAAGAAAACATCTGTAAGAGTAGCGAAATCCACTACGTTGGGATCATAAATTACTTCTACTGCTTCGGCGTGACCTGTGCGGCCGGTGTTACTCTCTTCATAGGTCGGGTTCTTAGTATGTCCGCCGGAATATCCTGAGACCGCTTCTTTCACTCCAACTACACTTTCAAATACTGCCTCCACACACCAAAAACAGCCACTGGCAAAATAAGCTCTCTTAAGACCATCCTGAAGAGGTACTTCCACCGGTTCGGCATTGGCTATTTCGGGTAAAGTAACCGGCTCGCCAGAGGAATTTCCGCAGGCAGTTAGACTGAAAAAGAGAGTTAAGATCAAATATTTCATTTTATTCTTTTTTATAAGTTCCTTCTAATGTTTTCTTACCGTAAAGTGCATAATCTGTCACTACTTCTCCGTTTTTAGAGAACCCAAGCCAGTCGAGTTCTGCACTTCCATCCTGTTGGAAGGTGAGAGTAGCCACGGGAGTATTAGTATCGAATTCATTCCAGGGCAAGACCCTGTCGGGGGAATTCTCTCTGGAAGCTGAGACGAAATATACATCTGCCGTGTTATCTCCGGTTTTTTTACACATAGCATTTATATACATTTTATTCTTGTCTATACACCACTCTGTGGCACGGTCGTATGAAATTTCTATGCATTCGCAGCTACAGTCAGCAGCGGGTTTGTTTTCTACCAGTTTTCGGTATTTTCCTAAATTACTTTCCATAGGCTCAACTTCAGACAGGGCCACTTCTTTGTCTGTCTGTACCGCGTCTCTTTCTTCCTGGAGATTTCCGGGAGGCAGAGTGTCGGCAGAGATTGTGTCTGGATCTATTCTTTCAGAGGTGTCGGAGCTGCCCGTTTTTCCATCGTTGCAAGAGAATAAAGCAACTGCTGTGAAAATGAAAAATATTTTTTTCATAGTTGTAGGTTTAATTTTTAAAGTTAAGCCATACAAATTAGATTTCTGTGAAACAGATGTTAACGCCCTGCTAATTCAAAGTTCAAGATTCAATATTCAAGATTCCTGGTCCTTCTCTGAACTCGTAAATGCTTTTGATTGTAAGATTTTAGATCTACCGTCTACAGTCTTGCGACTATGGACTGGGAAAGAAGAGTCAAGACTGAGTTTTGTTGTTTAATAGTCTCAATACTCATATCTAACAAAACAAAAAACCCCTCACTGTTGTGAAGGGTTTAAATACTTTATGGAAGTAAATTTAGAACTTTTGGAAAAGTTCATTCATTTTTTGTCTTTCTTCCTGTGCCAGTTCTTCATCTACAAGGATTCTACCACTGTGCTCATCTGTAATGATCTTCCTGCGACCGGCTATTTCCATAATAACCTGCGGTGGAATGGTAAAAAATGAACCTCCAGATGCTCCTCTTTCAACAGGAACTACGGCAAGACCGTTCTTTACACTGGTGCGAATTCTTTTGTAAGCATTTACCAGGCGATCTTCAATTTGCTGTTCAAACTCTTTGGACTTGTCAAGAAGGGCCTTCTCTTCCTTCTCAGTTTCAGCAAGGATCTCATCAAGCTCTCCTTTTTTGTGTTCAAGGTGCTTTTGGCGTTCGGTCAAGCGTTCTCTCGTTTGCTCGATCACCTCTTTCTTCTGGTCGATCTGTGCACGGTATTCTTTGATCTGCTTTTCAGCAAGTTCTATTTCGAGCTCCTGGAATTCGACTTCTTTTGAAAGTGCATTGAATTCCCTGTTGTTACGCACATTTTTTTGCTGCTCGTTATATTTTTTGATCAATGCCTTCGCATCTTCTATCAAAACTTTTTTGGTGTTGATACCCTGGTCGATCACTTCCAGGTCGGCATCCATTTTCTCCATACGAGTGTTAAGGCCCGCAACTTCATCTTCTAAATCTTCTACCTCAAGCGGAAGTTCACCTCGTACATTTCTTATTTCATCCACGCGGGAGTCTATAAGTTGAAGATCGTACAACGCTCTTAACTTCTCTTCTACAGTAACATCGGATTTTTTTGCCATAGTTAAAAATACTTGATAGGATTGGTTTCTGTGTTTGATAAAACGACTGCAAAATTAGCAAATTTTTTCTTAAGAAAAGAGGCTAAGAGGTTTTTTGTGTACCGCTCACTTTCGTAATGCCCAACATCGGCCAGCACCAGTCTTTGCTCGGCTTTATAGAAGTCGTGATACTTAAGATCTGCAGTAATAAAAATATCTGCTCCGGCGGCAATAGCTTTATCAATGGCAAAACTTCCGCTTCCTCCCAAAACAGCAACTTTTTTAATTGGTTTTCCCAACAGTGATGAATGCCTTATAAGCCCACTTTTAAAAGTCTCTTTCACCTGCCTTAAAAAAGCCTTTTCCTCCATTTCTTCCTCGAGTTCTCCAATCATTCCAAGTCCGATTTGTTGATTGGTGTTTTCAAGAGTGGTGACCTCATACGCGACCTCTTCATAAGGATGACTGTCAAAAAGGGCATTTAGAACGCTTTTTTCAAGATGCTTCGGAAAGGTCACCCCAATCTGCGCTTCTTCCTCATAATGGGTTTCTCCTTTTTTCCCAATGACGGGATTTGATTCCTCATTTCCGCGGAAGGATCCGCTGCCAATTAAATTGAAGCTGCAGTGATCATAATTTCCGATAGTTCCTGCGCCGGCGGCAAATAAAGCCTCTCTAACACCTGCTGCATTATTCGTGGGAACGAAAGTGAGTAATTTTTTAATAGTGTTCCCCTGTGGGACAAGGATCTTCCTCTTATTTAGCCCCAGTTGTTCGCAAATTACGTCATTTACACCTTTAAAGCTGTTGTCAAGGGCAGTGTGAGTTGCGTAAATAGCTATGTCGTTCTTAATGGCCTTTAGCACAGTCCTTTCAACATAATTGCTGCCCGTAAGTTTTTTAAGACCTGAAAAAATTATGGGATGAAAACTTATGATGAGGTTGCAATTCTTCTCCAATGCCTCATCCACCACATCTTCCAGGGTGTCCAGGGTCACCAACGCACCTGTGACCTCGGTATTTGGGGAGCCGGTGAGCAGACCAACATTGTCATAACCTTCGGCATAGGCCGTAGGAGCAAATTTTTCAATTTCCTGAATAACGTCTTTAATGAACATAATTTCTTTTTTACTGAAGAAGTCAAAGATAATTATTCTGATGCCAAGCGCATAAAATCAGAAAGTTTCTCTTGAGTATTTATTTCCTCAGTGGATCTTCAGAAGAAAGAATTTCCGCAGAAACAGGGTTTCAAAAAAGGGAAATTTTAACTATAATTTTTTTTGCTGTTGCTATAAAAGATCTTTTCCGTTTCTTGAAAAAAATTACCTTCGCATCCATGTCTGCAAGAAAAATACTTTATCCTTTTTCCATTCTTTACGGGGGAGTGATGCGTGTGCGTAATAAGCTTTATGACCGCGGAATCTTACCTTCCCGAAGTTTTGACCTGCCTGTTATTGTGGTGGGCAACCTAAGTATGGGGGGTACAGGTAAATCTCCCATGGTGGAATATCTTACTCACCTGCTCAAAAAGGATCATAAAGTTGCAACTTTAAGCCGTGGCTATAGAAGAAAAAGCAAGGGATATATTTTGCTGTCGGGCAATGAGCCGGCGACAGAAGTAGGGGATGAGCCCCTGCAGTTCAAATATAAATTTCCGGATGTTGTGGTGGCTGTAGATGAAAGCCGCGCCCATGGAATAGAAGAACTGCTTAAAGAAGATCCAAAGCCTGAGGTCGTGCTGCTGGATGACGCTTTTCAACACAGAAGCGTTGCTGCCGGATTATATATTTTGCTCACTTCATACTCGAAAAATTTATCGAAATGATCTTGTTCTTCCCGCTGGTGACCTAAGAGAACCGGTTTCGGGAGCAAAAAGGGCTAAAGTGATCGTGGTAACGAAATGCCCTGCAGATCTTTCTTTGGAAGAGCAGATGGAGATCATCAAAAAACTGAAACCCACTCCCGAACAGGAAGTTTTTCTTAGTAGTATAGAATACAGCGAAACTGTTTTTGGAAGAAATAATTCCCTAAAATTAAAGGAGCTTCAAAAAACCCCTTTTACGCTGGTAACAGGTATAGCTAATCCAAAACCTCTTGTGGATCATCTTCAGGAATTAGGGTTGACTTTTGAGCATAAGGCATATAAAGATCACCATAACTTCACAGAAGCCGAACTGCGGGAACTTCAACACCAGGAGCTTATTATCACCACCGAAAAAGATTATATGCGTCTTAAAAATGAGATATCCAGAGAGAAGATCTTTTATCTCCCAATAAGGAACAGGTTCCTTCACAGAGGTGGGGAGTTTGATGCTCTGGTACTGGATTATGTGCAAAAAAAATGAGACCTGTTACAGTCTCATTTTTTATTATTTGGCTAATTCAAACTATCTTATACAATAACCTGAGTCAGACCTAAATCAAACCTCATGCCAATTTCTTAAATCGTGGCTTTTTCCTGACTTAAATATTTATTTATTTTTTGAAAGAATTCTTCCGTCTTATATGGCTTAGGAATAATATCATTAAAACCATTGAGATAAAACTCATCCAGGCTCTCTTCCAGGGTTACGGCAGTAAGAGCGATTATTGGAATGGTCTCATTGAATTTCCTGATCTCCCGTGTAGCCTCGATCCCGCTTATCCCGGGCATGTGGATATCCATTAAAATAAGGTCAAAATTCTCGTTTTCTGCTTTTGAAATTGCTACAGTTCCATTATCGGCCACATCGCAAATCACCTTATTTTTTTCCAGGATTTTGCGGGTGATCATTTGATTGATCTTATTGTCTTCGACAATAAGGATCTTCTTTTCATGCATGATGTCGTTTGACAACGGCTCCGGAATTTCATTGATCTTCTTATCCTGAGGATTTGCCGGTTCAAGAGCTTCAAAAGTCAATTCAAAATGGAATAAGGAGCCCTCTCCAAGTTCGCTCTCCAGGTGAATCTCGCTGTCCATTAAATTAAGCAGGTTTTTCACAATGGAAAGTCCCAGCCCGGTACCGCCAAATTTCCGGTTGATTTGAAGGGAACCCTGGGTAAAGTTCTCGAAAATCGCTTTTTGTTTTTCCTTACTTATCCCTTCCCCGGTATCCTGAACTTCAAATCTTAAAAGTACCCTGTTATCCTTCTGGCTAAGACGCTTTACACGTACCCAGATGTCTCCGTCTTCGGTGAATTTGATAGAATTACCTATAAGGTTGATAAGGATCTGTGAGATCTTAAGTGGATCTCCTTTTAATTTTCTTGGAATATCCCTGTCGAATTCGAGGTGCAGTTTTGTCTTCTTGTCTTCAGCCGAGTTCTTTAATGCGATCAAGACATCTGTTATCCTCTTCTTTAAATTGAAGGAACTCTCCAGCATCTCCACTTTTTTAGCTTCGAGTTTGTTGAGGTCAAGAATATTGTTGATCAGAGAAAGCAGGTATTCTCCCGAGAACTTGAGAGAATTGAGATGTTCCTTTTGATTTTCTGTTGGACTCTCTTCCAGAAGCAGGTGAGTTAAACCTGTTACTGCGTATAATGGGGTCCTAAGCTCGTGGGTAATGGTGGAAAGGAATTGCGCTTTAGCAAGAGAAGCTTTTTCGGCGTTTTCTTTGGCCGTAATTAATTCGGAATTCTTCTTTTGTAGCAGGTCATTCGCGCGGGCCCGGAGATTATTGTTTTTATAGAGGGAAAGGGTAAGAAGGGACAAAATGGTGATCAACGCCACACTAAGAATGGTAGTTAATTTGTTGACCTTTAAATTTCTCTCTTTCTCTTCATTTTTTCGGGTCAACTCGCTAACAGTGGTCTTGAGCGCATCAACCCCGTAGCGGGCATTTGCATCCAGAGCAAGGGCCTCTCTGTTGAGCGCATCCAGGGAATCCTGAATTTTATTATTCTGTTTAAGAAGTTCCAGGGCCTCTGCAGGGTTTCCCATTTGCTCCTGAAGCTGACTTTGAACCAGCATGGTATGCTGTACCATCCCCGCGAAATTGTTACTGCGGGCATATGACATACTCTTTTCTGCCTCTGCCATAGCCTCTTCCCATTGATCTGAAGCCTGGTAAGCACGTGCTTTATAGAAGTGAACCCGGCCGTGCTCATATTCATTGTCGCTGCCGCTGGTCTTTAATTTCTCTTCTGCCGAATTAAGTAGTGTAAGGGCAGCATGAGGTCTGTTTGCTGTATTTAAATAAAGAATTCCGCGGTTGAGGTCCACAATTCCAAGACCTTCAAGATCGTTCTGTTTTTTATAAAGACCTTCAGCAAGATCGAAATATTCGGTGGCCCGATCGAAGACGCCCTTGGCAGTAAAAATTTTTCCGAAGTTAAGATAACTATAGGCAAGACCTTCCTCGTCTTCTATTTCCCGCTGAATAGAGATTGCCCGTTGCAGCTCTGTGGCCGCTTTATCGTTTTCCTGGCGTACATAATGAAGTTGTGCCAAAATACTGCTGGAGAGGGCGATCAACCTTTGATGGTTGATAGATCTTGACAGTTCAAGAGCGGTATGCAACTCCCGCATTGCCTGATCAAAGTTTACACTGTTGATCGACTCTTCTGCGTCTTCCAATAATTGCTCAATAGTGACATTGATTTCATCTGCTTCCTGTAGGTTTTTTTCCTGAGGATAGGAAAAGGAATAGAAAAACAACGCCACCATCAAAAGAGTAAAGTTCTTCATTGGGACCTTAATAACTGGTTAAATATAACTATTTAATTGATACATGGGAAATTAAATCAATGAGTCGGCTGGAATAACCAATCTCATTATCATACCATCCAATGATTTTCACAAAATTGCCTCCCACTACAGAGGTCATTTGCGCATCAAAAATACAGGAGTGGGTGTTTCCGTTAATATCAATTGAAACAATAGGATCTTCCGTATATTCCAAAATGTTTTTAAGAGGTCCTTCGGCAGCTGCTTTTTTAAAAGCGGTGTTTATTTCTTCAATGCTGGTTTCCCTTTCCACGTGGAGGGTCATATCTGTGAGGCTGCCATTTGCTACCGGCACCCTAATCCCACAGCCGCCAATAACTTCACTTAAATTAGGGAAAATCCTTGTGAGCGCCTTTGCTGCTCCGGTGGTGGTGGGAACTATTGATTGCCCTGCAGCCCTGGCCCGTCGTAGATCTTTGTGAGGCTGGTCGTGCAGGCTTTGATCTGTAGTGTAGGAATGGACAGTGGTAATATACGCTTGTTTTACTCCCGCCAGTTCATCTACGATCTTCAGCATGGGGGCAGCATTATTGGTAGTGCAGGAAGCGTTTGAAATAATATCTTCTGTCCCATCAAGGATGTTTTCGTTGACACCCAAAACTACCATTTTTATGGAATCATCCTGGGGAGGAACGCTCAAAATCACCTTTTTGACACCCTGTTGCAAATGAGGCTCCAGTTCTTTTCGTGTTTTGAATTTACCTGTGCTCTCAACTACCACATCTACCTTATACTTACTCCAGTTAATCTCGTCCGGACTCCTGTGATTCACTACCGGTATTTCCTTACCGTCTACCAGTATGGAATTAGCGGTTGAAGAAATCTCCCTTTTTAGGACGCCATGAATGCTGTCGTATTTAAGTAGGTGAGCGAGGGTGGGGGCAGTAGCAATATCATTAAGAACTACCACTTCCAGGTCTTTATGATCGAGTAGTAACCGGAATAAATTTCGACCAATCCTACCAAATCCATTAATCCCAACCCGGATCTTTTTTTTTGTCGCTTCTGAAGGTTTTGTCTCCCCCATTAAGTGAGATGTTTTTGTGCTTTATAGGATGATCTTACCAGTGCACCACTTTCTACATGCCTGAAGCCCATCTCGAGGCCTATGGTTTCGTATTTTTTAAACTGCTCCGGTGTAACAAATTCATGAACCGGAAGGTGTTGTTTTGTAGGTTGTAAATATTGGCCTATTGTCACAATGTCGAGATCAACTTCTCTCAAGTCTCTAAGAGTTTGGATCACTTCTTCTTCCTTTTCACCCAATCCAAGCATAATTCCCGACTTGGTTCTCTTTACCCCCTGCTGCTTCAGGTATTTTAGCACCTGTAGGCTGCGTTCATACTTTGCCTGGATTCGCACTTCGCGGGTTAATCTTTTCACCGTCTCCATGTTGTGGGAAACGATTTCGGGATTTACATCGATTATTCGGTCAATGTTTCTTTCCACTCCCTGAAAATCGGGTATAAGGGTTTCAAGAGTAGTATCAGGATTCATACGTCGTATAGCGCTTACAGTCTCTGCCCACATGATAGAACCCATATCTTTAAGGTCATCACGATCTACACTGGTGATCACTGCATGCTTGATCTTCATTAATTTTATGGAACGAGCGACTTTTTCCGGTTCATCCCAGTCCAGCGTTTCTGGTCTTCCGGTTTTTACACCACAAAAACCACAGGAACGGGTACAGATGTTTCCAAGGATCATGAAGGTTGCGGTTCCTTCTCCCCAACATTCGCCCATATTTGGACAACTTCCCGAGGTACAAATCGTGTGAAGGTTATATTTGTCCACCACACTTCTCAGCTCGGTGTATTTTTTACCGGTAGGTAATTTTACCCTTAACCACTTGGGTTTTGGGGTTCTTTGAGTAGGGATTTGCTGTGTTTCCATAAGTCAGCAAAGGTACAATTAGAATGCCTAAAAACCAACGCTAATATAGAAGGCAAAAGTGGGTGCGTATGGTGAGCCGTCGGTGACTTTCAACTGGACTTTTTAAAGTGCGAATTCAGAAATAAAGAAGGAACCAAATCCTCTGAAGAGCTTTTGTGTGGTAAAGAGCCAGGAGTATTCCGTTTTTAAAAATAAGATTCCACGGTGTATAATTCCTGAGCCTGAATCCTTTTTCAGGAAGTTCTTTTTTCGATTACTTCCGACAGTAGTTTTTTTGCCCTCAGCAGTTTTACTTTCACATTGTTCATGGGCTCCTGTAGATGAGCCGCAATCTCCTTATAGCTCATTTCCTGAAAATATCTCAGGTTAATTACCTCCTGGTAAGGTTTTTTGAGCTTTTTGATATCTCTAAGGAGTTGGGCCAGGTTTTGTTCGGTAATAAGGGTATCCTCGATGCTCGGCGTCTCATCGGCAATTCGGTGCACCCTGGCATCCTCTTCATCGGTGGTGCGGGCCCTGATGGAGGCATTCTTTTTTCTTACCAGGTCCACATGAATGTTTTTTGAAATGGTAATAAGCCAGGTTTTGAAGGTATAGTTGGGATCAAAAGTATCGATCTTATCAAAAGCTCTTGAAAATGCCTGAATGGTTATGTCTTCGGCATCAGATTCGTTTTGGGTGCGCTTAAGCTGAAAACCGTAAACATCATTCCAAAACCTGTCCAACAGGTAGTTAAAAGCTGCCTGCTTCCCTTTTTTAGCCTTCTCAATTTGTTCCTGAAGTAGATCCGGCTCTATTTCCAATGAGTGGGTTTTGAAATAATATTAGCAATAAATATAATTAATTGAGCTGAAATGAGGAACAATTCCAGAAAAGGAAAAATCCAGAACAGGTCTGTCTCGCCAAACTTCTTTCCGGAATTGTAAAAGACCATGCCCTGTACAATCCACCTGAGGGCAAGAAGGCCAAGGGCAGCCTGCCAAAAAGGACCAAATAGCAGAATGAAAAATAATATCCAGAAAAGAAGCTGGGTGGTGTAAAACAGCCCCAGCATAAATCTGTGTTCTACTTTATAGTGGGAAGCAATGGAGACATGTCTTCTTTTTTGCGTGAACCATGATTTAAAATCAGATTTTGGTACACTGCGGGTGATCCCTAAAGGCGAAAAACACAAGGCGGTATTCATTTTATTGGCTGCCTGGTTTACAAAGAGATCATCATCTCCCGATTTTATGTGTAAATGAGTAGCAAAACCATTTTGAGCAAAGAATTCTTCCGAAGTATAGGCAAGATTACGCCCTACTCCCATATATGGTTTACCCCAGCCGGCATAGGAGAAATACTGGATGGCCGTAAAAAGTGTTTCAAACCGGATAATTTTATTCAGGAAGGAGCGGGTTTGTATAAAATATCCGCCGTAGCCAAGTACAATACTCTTTTTCTCCTCAAAATGGGCGCTCATCTCCTTTAGCCATTGGCTGGTTTCGGGTCTACAATCGGCATCGGTGAAAAGTAGGTAAGGTTTTTTGGCCTTTTTAATACCCAGGGTGATCGCATATTTTTTATTGGCCCAGAAGGCTTCATTATTTTGTACGTCAACAATTTTTAACCTTGGATCGCGACTTTGAAAATCCTCAAGCACCTCAAGGGTTTCGTCTATTGACGCATCATTGATTACCACCACCTCAAAGTCGGGATGATCCTGGGACAGGATCACAGGAAGAAAGTTTTTTAAATTTTCGGCTTCATTCTTTGCACAAATAATTATCGAAACCGGAAGATTCTTATATACGGGTGGATTTTCATTCTTAGCAAAGGCAAACTTTAAAAAGCCCAGGTAATAGCACAGGTTGATTAGGCCAATGAGAACAAAGGCAATAAGGATGGTTAGCATTTATGTGGCGGGAATTATTTTACCGTTTGAGGTTGATCACAATCTTTGGCTTCATCGGGTAATTTTCCGCAGTAACTACAGGCTTCTCCTTCTTTATTTAGAAAAGGACTTTGGCTGGCACAGGTACCGGCAAACTTCCCGTCTTTCTTTCCCCAGATTTTGATGGCAATACCAGCAACTGCAAGAGCTAAAAGGGCTATAGTGATTAATACAAGTTCCATATTCAAAAGTTTTGGCAAAAATAAACAATAATGTACAGTATATAAAAGGTATGCAAAAATTTGTCCAGCCTTTATTTGGTTCGCTTTTTAAGGCTTAATTCAGGGAATTTTAACTTAAATTTATTTGCCTTAAATATGTTTTTGGTTTATATCACAATAAATTGCATATAATGCTTTAAAACCAACAATTATGAGTTACAAATTATTTAAAATTGTCATAGTCGGTCTTTTTATCGGTCTTTTCTCCTGCCAGGATAAAGAGAATCGTGGGGATTCTGATACAGAAATTTTTCCCGCAGAGGAGAAGAAGGATGAATTAAGAGAGGAGGACAGACCCATGCCTCGCAGTTACCTCCTGGCAAAAATGAGGGAGAATGATGAATTGAGCACTTTTACAGAAGAACTAAAAAGAACAGGTCTGGAAGAAGAATTCGAGGGTGATGAAGGAATCTATACCATTTTTGCGCCTTCAAACGCGGCTTATGACAGGATCCCCGCCAAAGAGATGAAAGAAGGAGACACCCTGGAAGCAGGAGAGGGTCAAAAAGATCTTTTGCGCTATTACATGGTGGAAGGGGAATTGACCTTAGGTGCTTTGCGCGAAGAAATAAGAACTTCGGAAGGTGGGAGATATGAATTCGAAACTGCGCTGGGCGAGAAGCTTTGGGCAGTTGAGGAAGGAGACGATATCGTTCTTATCGATGTGTTAGGGAATAAAGCGAAAATTCTAACTTCCCAAATGGATGAATATTATGGCGCCTATCATATCATTGACAACGTATTGGTTCCCGGTGAAAATAATGAGGCCGAAGTACAGGAATAATATTGAAATGGATTATTCGTAGACTTTTGTGAATAGGATTTTCCTTTTAACTAAGGATTATAATTTCAAATTGGTTTAACTGGAAGCTTTTTAATAAATTCATAACCAAACAGTTAAATGCAGGATATTATGAAGTTTAAGAATATAATTTTGTTTAGCGGACTCTTATTGCTGGGTTTTAACTCATGTAAAGACAATGAAAGAGAGGTAGATACAGAGGCTGAAACCCTTGAAATGCAGGAAGAGAATTTTGAAGAAAATGTAGAAGAGCTGCGTCAAAGGAACGCGACTGTAGACGCCATTGAAGGAAACCCCGAATTAAGCACTTTTGCCACAGGACTTAATGTTTGGAACGTTGAGGATACACTGGACCAGGTGACAGGGTCTTATATGGTCTTTGCGCCAAGTAATAGAGCTTATAGTAGAGTCTACAGGCAGCAGGGGTATGATATTTTGGCCACAACTCCCGAGGCTGTTATTCCCTACCACATGGTAAAAGCAGACTATACCATGGATGAACTTAAAAAAGAAATCCGGAATGCCAATGGGTCTCTTGTACTTCCAACTTTTGAGGGGGAAAATATCACCTTTTCTATGGAAGGAGATAAAATTGTACTTACAGGTACAACCGGTTTAAAGGCCAATATCACCGAAAGTTTTGAGATAGAAAACGGTACTGCTTACATAATAGACAGTGTGCTGCTTCCGGAAGGAATTGCCACAGTTACTATTACCACGGAAGAGTAGAACCGGTTTGATTAAAATAAATAAAGCCTCAAAAATGCCATTTTTGAGGCTTTATTTATTTTTACCCTGTTCAAAGAATATTGACCTCAGGATTGATTTCAATTCCAAACATCTCCCGAATCTTCTGCTGAACTTTTCTCGACAGTGCCAGTATTTCCTGTCCTGTTGCATTTCCATAGTTCACAAGCACCAGTGCCTGTTTCTTATGAACTCCGGCATCTCCTTCCCGGAAGCCTTTGAGCCCTGCGCGATCTATTAACCAGCCGGCAGGAACCTTCACATGGTCTTCATCGATCTCATAAAACGGAATTTCCGGAAATTGCTGCTGAAGTTCTTTCAGTGTTTCCTTTGAAACAACCGGATTTTTAAAGAAACTTCCGCTGTTACCCAACTCTTTGGGATCTGGTAACTTTGATTGACGTATGCTTATCACGGCTTTGGAAACATCTCCAATTGTCGGGTTTTTGACACCCTGCTCTTCCAGATATTGATCTATGGAGCCATAGGAAGTGTTAAGCTTATGGTCTTTCTTGTAAAGCCTGAAGCTAACGCTTGTTATTATGTATTTGCCTTTTGCTTCGTTTTTAAAGATGGAATCTCTGTAGCCAAAGCGGCATTCTTCCCGGCTAAAGGTCTTTAATTGCAGGGTTTGTAAGTCCAGTGCGGTACAGCTTACAAAGCTGTCCTTAAGTTCCACACCATAGGCGCCAATATTTTGAATTGGAGCTGTACCTACTTTCCCCGGGATCAATGAAAGATTTTCAAGACCACCAAAGCCTTTGTTTATGCAGAATAAGACAAATTCATGCCAGTTCTCACCGGCCATGGCCTGCACTACGACTTCATCTTCAGTTTCTTCGAGGATCTCACGGCCCTTCAGGTTTATGTAGACCACCGTTTGCTTCACATCTTTGGTGAGCAGCATATTACTTCCGCCGCCAAGGATTAAAAGCTCTGATGCATACATGTTCTTCAAAACTTCCCGAAGTTCTTCGACAGAAGTTACTTCCACTAATTTGCGGGCGCTCACATCTATGCCGAAAGTGTTATATGGCTTAAGGGAAACGTTTGTAAGAACCTTCATATTTATCCTTTGTACTGCTTTAATGCTTCCTTTAGGAGCTCTATAGCTCTCAACAGGTTTTCTTTCTTAAGTACATAAGCGATTCTCACCTGGTTCTTTCCTGTGTTTGGAGTAGAATAGAAGCCGGCGGCAGGAGCTACCATTATGGTTTCGTTGTCCATTTCAAAGCTTTCCAGGAGCCATTTAGCGAAGTCTTCGGCATCTGCAACAGGTAATTCTGCAATACAGTAGAAAGCGCCTTTAGGGTTCGCTACTCTTACTCCCTCGATCTGCTCAAGACCCTGGACGAGGGTGTTTCTTCGGGAAGTGTATTCTTCAATTACTTCATCAAAATATTCCTGCTCGGTATCGAGGGCAGCTTCACTTGCGATTTGGGCAAAGGTCGGCGGACTTAAACGTGCTTGTGCGAATTTCATCGCTGTAGCCATAAAGTCTGCATTTTTGGATACTACACATCCAATACGGGCGCCACACATGCTATAACGTTTGGAAACGGAATCAATCATAATGGCGTTCTGCTCCAACCCGGGAACACTCATGATAGAGTGGTGTTGGGCCCCGTCATATGCAAATTCGCGGTAAACTTCATCGGCCACAATGAACAGATCGTGCTTTTTGACAACTTCGGCCAATTGGTCGATCTCCTCTTTCGTGTATAGGTAACCTGTGGGATTCCCCGGGTTACAAATAAGAATGGCTTTTGTTTTAGGAGTTATGAGTTTCTCGAATTCAGAAATAGGAGGCAGGGCAAAGCCGTCCTCGAATTTAGATTTCACAGGTACTACTGTAACGCCAGATGCTGTTGCGAAACCATTGTAGTTTGCGTAAAATGGCTCGGGAATGATCACTTCATCGCCTGCATCACAAATACTACCCATCGTAAACATCAATGCTTCAGACCCACCTGTGGTGATGATCAATTCATTGGCCGAAATATTGATGTCATGCTTCCTGTAGTAGGCGGCAAGTTTGGTGCGATAGCTTTCAAAACCTGCAGAGTGGCTGTAGGAAAGAACTTCGATGTCGTTGTTCTTAACTGCGGCAAGGGCTTTCGCCGGAGTTTTAATATCGGGCTGCCCAATGTTTAGCTGATAAATAGTGCGACCTTTTTTAATGGCAGCTTCAGCGTAGGGCACCAATTTTCTTATAGGAGATTCGGGCATTGACTGCCCCTTGTTTGAAATGCGTGGCATACTTAAAATTTTGGCCTACAAAGTTGCAAAAATTAAACTTGACAACGATATTTTTCGTAATTTTTATGACATCCTAATTCGGCCGTCATGCTTACATTTAAGCTGTTCATATTGCTGTTATGTGCCGGGATTACTTCCGGGTTTGGTCAGGAAAACTTCAGGATCAAAGATGGAAAGAAAAAGGACCGGATAAAATTTGAAATGGTCAATAATCTCATTATTGTACCGGTGGAACTTAATGGGACCCAACTTTCCTTTCTTGTAGATACAGGTGTAAAGACCACCGTATTGCTTACGCTCAATGAAGAAGATACGCTTTTACTCAAATCGGCGGAAAGGATCTTTTTAAGGGGTATAGGCGGGGAAGAATTGATCAAAGCTTACAGATCTTCAAATAATGAGTTTAAGTTGGGGAATACAACCAGTACAAATCTCAACGTTTATGTCATTTATGACCCCGATATTAATTTCTCGCCCAGGCTTGGAGTTCCTGTTCACGGGATCATTGGCTACGATCTTTTTAAAGATTTTGTAGTGGAGATAAATTATCCAAGGCGCTTCTTCGTGCTACACGATCCTGAAAAATTCAGTAAAAAGCTCAGGAGATATAAGGAGGTGCCCCTGGAGTTTTTTCAGGATAAACCTTATGTGCAGGTAGGTCTTAACATTGAGGGAAAGGAGTCGATGGCAACCTTACTTCTGGATAACGGTCTGAGCGACGCGCTATGGCTTTTCCCCGATTCCGAAAAGATACACGTTCCCCAAAATACTTTTCCCGATTATCTCGGCCGGGGTTTGTTAGGTGATGTGGTGGGGGAGCGTAGTATCGTTGAAACATTAACTATGGGAGAAGAGGTTTTAAATAATGTCTCTGCCTCCTTTCCCGATAGTCTTTCGGTTGAAGGTTTAAAGACATATCACGCGCGCAACGGGAGTATGGGGGCAGAGATTCTAAAGCGGTTTCATGTAGTTTTTGATTACCAAAATCAAAAGCTTTACTTGCGGGGCAACAAGTGGAGAGATGACGAATTCAGGCACAATTTAAGTGGGATAGTGCTGGAGCATAAGGGTTACCAGATTGTAGAATCTTATGAGGAAGTTGTAAGATCTGTCTCCTCAAGGGAGGAGAGTAGAAATGAAATAATCCTTGAGCCTTCTCTCTATAAGAAGTTCGAATTAAAGCCGGCTTTCCAAATAGCCAGGTTAAGACCAGATTCTCCTGCAATAAAAGCAGGGCTAAAGGTGGGGGATGAGGTGCTAAAGATCAATGGGCGTAACGCATGGAAGCTGGATCTTAATGATTTTAATAGCTTCTTTACTTCAGGAGAAGGTAGAAAGATTAAAATGCAGGTGCTTCGGCAGGATCAAAAGATGGAATTTGAATTTGAACTAAGAGATCCTTTAAAATAAAAAAGCCCCTCTAAAGAGGGGCTCCTAAAATGTCATTTTTGGAAGGTTTTATTCCAAAACTTTTCCTTTGATCTTGATCGATTTTGCAGGCTCTTCTGCATTAGAATAAACCGTAATGGTCTTTCTAATAGGGCCAACAATTTTAGTGTCATATTTAACTTTGATCTCGCCAGTTTCACCTGGAGCGATAGGATCTTTAGGTTTTTCGGGGATTGTACATCCACAACTTGAAGTCACATCTGTAATAACAAGAGCAACATTTCCAGTATTTGTGAATTCAAAGACGCGTACGCCGTCACTTCCCTTTGCTATTTCGCCATAGTCTATTACTTCAGACTTAAATTCGATTTTTGCTGTTTCCTGAGCCTGAACTGCGAAACCGACTAAAACGAAAATGGCAATTGCAATAAATTTTTTCATAGTTTTTAATTTAATCAGAATTGTAAATATACTACTAATCTGTTTATTGTAGCAAATAAAAAGGCAATCCACTGCTCTGCCTTTTTTAATCCTGAAGTTATAATTACTTTTGCCAAGATATTCCAAAAACCGCACCAAAGTATGACTGTAGCATCAAATTACGTAGCCCGGGAAGTTGAAAATAAATGGTATGACTACTGGATGAAAAACAATTATTTTCATTCTGAAGTTGATGAAAGGGAGCCGTATACAATCGTGATTCCGCCGCCCAATGTTACCGGTGTGCTGCACATGGGGCACATGCTTAACAACACCATTCAGGATGTGTTGATTAGACGGGCAAGGCTTAAAGGCTACAATGCCTGCTGGGTGCCGGGAACAGATCATGCTTCTATTGCTACGGAAGCAAAAGTCGTGGCCAAGCTTAAAGCTGAAGGAATTGATAAAAATGATCTTTCAAGGGAAGAATTCCTGAAGCATGCGTGGGACTGGACTCATAAACATGGTGGGATTATCCTCGAGCAATTAAAGAAACTTGGAGCTTCCTGTGACTGGGAACGCACTAAATTCACGATGGACGATGATATGTCTGCTTCGGTGATCAAAGTATTTGTTGATCTTTACCGAAAAGGGCATATTTACCGGGGATATCGTATGGTAAACTGGGATCCACAGGCGAAAACCACGCTTTCCGATGAAGAAGTGATCTATCAGGAGCGGCAGGGGCATTTGTACTACCTGAATTATAAAATTGAAGGGACAGAAGATACCCTTACAATAGCAACCACCCGTCCCGAGACAATTTTGGGAGATACTGCAATTTGTATTAACCCAAATGATGAGCGTTTTACCCATTTAAAAGGTAAAAAAGCAATTGTGCCTTTATGCGAGAGGGTTATTCCTATTATAGAGGATGAATATGTTGATGTGGAATTTGGTACGGGATGTTTAAAAGTGACTCCGGCGCATGATGAGAATGATAAGATGCTTGGCGACAAGCACAATCTTGAGGTGATCGATATTTTTCACGACGACGCTACCCTGAATTCCTTCGGAATGCAATACGAGGGAATGGATCGTTTTGAAGCCCGAAAGCAAATGGTGAGGGACCTGGAGGAAAAAGGGAATCCTTGTAAAGACCGAAGAGCACGTGAACAAGGTGGGGACCAGTGAGCGCACCGGTGCTGTTATAGAACCAAAATTGAGTGATCAATGGTTCCTTAAAATGAAAGAACTTGCCCAGCCTGCTCTTGATGCTGTATTGGAAAAAGAGGTGAACCTGGTGCCCGATAAATTTGTAAATACCTACCGTCACTGGATGGAAAATGTTCGGGACTGGAACATTAGCCGTCAGTTGGTATGGGGACAGCAAATTCCGGCGTTTTTCTATGGAGATGGAAAGGAAGACTTTGTTGTGGCCGAAACTCCTGAAGAAGCCCTGGAATTGGCCAGGAAACAATCCGGAAAAGATCTTACAGCCGCCGACCTAACACAGGACAAAGATGCACTGGATACCTGGTTTTCTTCCTGGTTATGGCCAATTAGTGTGTTTAACGGGATCCTGGAGCCGGACAATAAAGAAATAAATTATTACTACCCAACCAATGATTTGGTTACTGCCCCCGAGATCCTTTTCTTCTGGGTGGCGCGAATGATCATTGCCGGATATGAATACAGGGATCAAAAACCTTTTAACAACGTTTACCTCACCGGAATTGTGCGCGACAAACAGCGTCGTAAAATGTCAAAATCCCTGGGTAATTCCCCCGATCCTCTTGGGCTTATAGATGCTTATGGTGCAGATGGGGTTAGAGTAGGGATGCTTTTGAGTTCCCCTGCAGGGAATGACCTTATGTTTGAAGAAGATCTGTGCAAGCAGGGTGGGGCGTTTGTGAATAAAATATGGAACTCCTTTAAGCTGGTGAACTCCTGGGAAGTTTCAGATAAAGCTGAACAACCCGAAGCTGCTAAAATTGCCATACAGTGGTATAAGGCAAAATTCCAGAAGAGCCTGCAAGAGATCGATGATAACTATAAAAAGTATCGCATGAGTGATGCTTTAATGGCAACTTATAAGCTGGTGTGGGACGATTACTGTTCCTGGTTCCTGGAAATGGTGAAGCCGGTTTACGGGCAACCTATGGACAAGATTACTTTTGATGCAGTGACAGAGATCCTGGAGGACAATTTAAAGATACTCCATCCCTTTGTGCCTTTTGTATCTGAAGAGATTTGGCAGTCAATGAAAGAGCGTTCAGAAAATGAAGCGCTTATCATATCATCCTGGCCAGAAATTGAAAACTTTGATGCTTCTTTAGTTGAAGAATTTACAGTGGCTTCAGAAGTTATTTCGGGGATAAGGAGTATCAGGAAAGAAAAGAACATCTCTTACAAGGATCAGATTGAACTACAGGTGCTTAACAACGAAAATGTGGCCGGTACTTTTGATCCTGTTATCGAAAAACTGGGTAATATTTCTACGCTTGGATACACAGATGCACAAGTAAAAGGTGCACTATCGTTCAGAGTGAAATCGAATGATTATTTCATTCCTGTTGCCGGTGCGATAGACGTTGATGCCGAAAAAGCTAAACTTGAGGAAGAATTGAACTATACCCGCGGATTCCTGAAATCGGTAGAAAAGAAGTTGTCTAATGAAAAGTTTGTTGGCGGTGCTCCTGCAAAAGTTGTGGAGAACGAGAAGCAGAAAAAAGCCGATGCCGAAGCAAAGATCGAAGCAATACTGGCAAGCTTAGAAGCACTTTCTTAAAGATTCAGGTTTTTCGAATAGAGTAGTTTCACCAGTTGGTTTTTATTCTTAAAACTAACTGGTTCAGTTACTTATCAAAGATTTTCAAGGCATCTCGACAAAGTAAATTCTTCCGTAGAAGAAAGAATCGAATAGGAGGTTTTCAGATCATGTGAAGTTTGAACTGGGACCAGACATAATTCTGCTTTTCCAAAATGAAGTAGGATGAAATTAAAATCTGCGAGGGTGGAAATTTATATCTGTTACTGAATTATTGAAACCTCAAATTCTTTAAACCGAGCTAATTCCCGGTTTAGTAAAAAGCTTCGGAAATACCTTTTTTGAAGCAGTGAAAAAGATTTTCGGCAATTAATCTGCCCCGAAAACTTTCTGGTAAATGCGTCTTTTTGGAGTTGGTAAATAGAAATTTTTCCTTTCTTAACTAATCGACAATATTCTCATCGACAAGTTTAATGTACGCTTCCTTTGCTTCCTGCGGAGTCATGTTTCGCACCTGGAGCAGGGCGTTCAGTTTAAAGGCATTTTTGACGTCACTGTCACCGGAAGGAATATATACTCTGGTGTGCTCTGTGGCCTGTTTATAAAAAGCATAGAGCTGGAGCATGATATCTGGAGGGAACTTCAGGGAAGTCTTACTGGCTTTTTCATAAGCTCTCAAAAATTCCTTATCAACTTCTTCAGGAGTCATGGCTGTTAGATTAGGAAACTTTGGCAATGAGACTAATTCCACCTTTTACTTTTTGATTCAGTTTAACTTCCAGAGGGGTGCCTAAGGGAAGGAATACATCTACCCTGGAACCAAATTTTATAAAGCCGCTGTCACTTCCCTGTACAACTTCTTCGCCTACCTTGGCATAATTGACTATTCGTTTGGCAAGAGCGCCGGCAATTTGTCTATACAGGATTTCTCCGGCAACTTTATTTTCAACGACTACTGTGGTGCGTTCATTTTCTTCACTTGCCTTTGGATGCCATGCAACAAGATATTTCCCCGCGTGATATTCGCTGTATTTTACAACTCCACCCACAGGATGTCTCGTAACATGCACGTTAATTGGTGACATGAAAACAGAAACCATTAACCGCTTATCTTTAAAATATTCTTTTTCGTAGACTTCTTCAATGACCACCACTTTACCGTCAACCGGTGCGACCACATGTACATCGTTGATCTCGGTGTTTCTTTTGGGATTTCTAAAGAACTGGAGTACCAGGAAGAACAGTATAATTGATGCCACGAGAATAACAACCCGAATCCAATAGGTGAAAATAAAAGTCTGTGCAAGCAGGTTTACAATGATCAACAGGATCATCGCAGTTCCCATTATTTTATATCCTTCTTTATGAAACATAGTTAATTAGTTGTAAATAGGCATAAACAAAAGGGCTCGAGAAGATAATGCTATCCAGCCTGTCGAACAAACCGCCGTGTCCCGGCATCAGCCTTCCGCTGTCTTTGACCCCTGCCTGTCGTTTAAATTTAGATTGAATAAGATCTCCCAGGGTTCCAAAAATGCTTAAAATCACAGCTAGTCCTATCCATTTTTCGATGTCGAGCAACCCGGTAAAGAAAAATACAAGATAGGCGGCAATCGCACTAAAAATAAGACCTCCCAGGAAACCTTCTACCGTCTTTTTTGGAGAGATCCTTTCAAAGAGCTTCTTTTTTCCAAAATTCTTACCTACAAGATAGGCAAAAGTATCGTTTATCCAAATAAGGGAAAATATCCCTACCACCAGTTCTGGGGTGAAATCTCCAGTATAGCTGGGAATGAGGGTAAGAAAGATCATGGAGGCAATAAGATAGAAGATGATAATCACATACTTCTTCTTTTCAAAAAGCGGAATTTTATTGACCAGCATAAGGTCCTTGACCAAAAAGAGATTTACAAATATGGTGATCATCAAAAGGACAAGAGTGGCGTATGGACTCCAGCGCATATAACTGAAAATGACAAACAGTCCAATTAACAGGAAATATCCCAGAAAGCTTTTAAGATGTAGCAGTCGCTGTAGTTCCCTTAAGCAGATAACTCCAAATAATAGAAAAAGGGTGGTAAAGGCAAATTCAGAGGCGAAAATGGAGACCACGAGTATAGATACGTACATGACTCCCGATAAACCCCGAATTATATTTTCCTTCATATTACAGATCTTCCAGAAGCAGCAAATATAGGTTTTTTGTGCTACTTCCATAGCTCATAAAATCCCCTTCTTTGTTGGTCTCAAAATTCTTGATGGTTGTAATATTTGAAGGAATGCGATCTTTGTTTTTAAATTTTATACCCCTTAAACCTTCTCCAATTGCATCTACAAGTTTACTCGTAGAGGCTAAAATGACAAAATTATAAGGCAATTCTTTTAATTTCTTTTCCTTGATTTGATTAGAGGAAATGAGGATAGATCCATCATTTGCAATGAGGTATTCACAGGTACTAAGAAAAAAAGCTGCTTCGCCAGAATAGCTGAATTCCAGATTCTGGTCAGAGAATTTATCCCTTAAATTTTGATCAAAACAGCAAGCTTCTTTTTCATACCAGTCATTCTCCAACATGATGTTTTCAAATGTTTCTATCAACTCCTCGTTACTTTCACAATATAGGAATTTGCCGCCGTTGTTTTTAAAGTTGAGCATAAAACGCTCATCTGTGGGAAGCTTAACATCTGGCATATACTTGCTACGGTCAGGATTATCTTCCTTATCCTGACCTCTGTCTGATTTAGATTTAGGGTTTAAAAAATTTCTAAATAGACTCATATAGGTTTTCGGTTACTCGGGGTAGCATTTCACCCAAAGGTAAAAAATCTTAACTTACAGATTAGGATAAGTTAAGATTTTTTACGGGTATTTAATATATTATTTTCCTTCGGAAGTTGGGGCGTCTTGAGCCTCTGAAGGGGTGGTGTCACCGGGGATCGTTCTTTCGGTAACAGTTTCTTCCTGTGTAGGGACCTTTTTTTCCTGGCTATTGCCGCTCATGATCTCATCCCTGCTTTTGAATGGCCTCTTTCCAAAGATCTCTTCAAGATTGTCTTTAAAAATAACCTCTTTCTCCAGCAGGATCTCAGCCAGTTGGGTAAGCTTGTCCTTGTTTTCTTCAAGTAACTTTACAGCTCTTTGATACTGTTCTTCAATAAGATTTGAAATCTCTTTATCTATTAATTCTGAAGTTTTTTCACTGTATGGCTTAGTGAAGTTGTATTCACTCTGGCCCGAAGAATCGTGATAAGTAAGGTTCCCTACTTTATCGTTAAGTCCATATACGGTTACCATAGCCCTTGCCTGCTTGGTTACCTTTTCCAGGTCACTTAGAGCTCCTGTGGAAATTTTATTGAAAATTACTTTTTCAGCAGCACGTCCTCCCAGGGCAGCACACATTTCATCAAGCATTTGTTCCGGCCTTACAATAAGTCTTTCTTCCGGAAGATACCATGCAGCTCCAAGAGACTGTCCGCGAGGTACAATAGTAACCTTAACCAACGGCGCAGCGTGCTCGAGGATCCAGCTTACTGTAGCATGTCCTGCTTCGTGGAAAGCAATTGCCTGCTTCTCCTCGGGAGTAATGATCTTATTCTTTTTCTCAAGACCACCCACAATACGATCTACTGCATCAAGGAAATCCTGTTTGCCAACGGCAGTTTTACCTTTACGGGCAGCAATAAGGGCTGCTTCATTACAAACATTGGCAATATCGGCACCCGAGAATCCCGGGGTCTGTTTTGCCATGAACTCGGTATCCAGCTCGTCTGCTACTTTTTTAAGAGGTCGCAGGTGAACTTCAAATATTTCCTGTCGTTCCCTAACATCGGGTAGATCAACATAGATCTGTCTGTCGAACCTTCCGGCACGCATAAGGGCTTTGTCAAGTACATCTGCCCTGTTGGTGGCGGCAAGTACGATCACATTGGTGTTCGTTCCAAAACCATCCATTTCTGTAAGAAGCTGGTTAAGGGTATTCTCACGCTCATCGTTAGAGCCGGAGAAATTACTTTTTCCGCGGGCACGTCCAATGGCATCAATCTCATCAATAAAGATAATTGCAGGGGATTTCTCCTTGGCCTGCTTGAAAAGGTCTCTTACCCTTGAAGCTCCAACACCTACGAACATCTCTACAAAATCTGACCCGGAGAGTGAGAAGAAAGGAACTTTCGCTTCTCCTGCCACTGCCTTTGCCAGCAACGTTTTTCCGGTTCCCGGAGGACCTACTAATAAGGCTCCTTTAGGGATTTTTCCTCCTAAAGAGGTGTATTTTTCGGGCTGCTTAAGGAAGTCCACGATTTCCTGAACTTCTTCTTTCGCTCCTTCAAGTCCCGCTACATCTTTAAAGGAAACTTTTACATCTGTATTTTGATCAAAAAGTTTGGCTTTGGATTTTCCAATATTGAAGATCTGTCCACCGGCACCTCCGCCTGCACCTCCGCTCATGCGGCGCATGATGAAGATCCATATCCCAATGATAAGGATGAACGGTAACAGGGTCAACAGGATGTCCCCTAATAAATTTTGCTGGGTCTCAAATACCACAGGGGTATCAACATTAGTTTCGGCTTTTACCTCTCTAATATCGTCTTCCAGGTTTTGAAGATCTCCAAATTCAAAAGTATAGGCTGGGGAATCTCCACCGGGGAATATTTCCTCCTGGACTGCATCCTTGTGTACTTCCTTTGATTTCGCTTCTTCGGTAAGGAATACCCTTGCCTGGTTGCGGTTTACTATAACCACTTTCTCTACGTCCCCCTGCTCAAGATAATCCAGGAATTCAGCGGGATTGGTCTTGGCAGGTTCATTGAACCCGCTTCCACTGTAAAAATTGATTCCCAGGAAAACAAGTATTATAGCGGCATAAATCCAGTATGCACTGAATTTAGGCTTTTTGGGCTCTTTATTTTTAGGTTGCTCTTTGGCCATGCGTTCTTTCTTAACTCTTAATAATTTGTTTCAATTGAAGTGGATTTTGCATCCCCCCAAAGACTCTCAATATCGTAAAATTCTCTTATGTGCTTTTGGAAAACATGCACTACCACACTTACGTAATCCATTAGTACCCATTCGGCATTGTCCGATCCTTCAATATGCCAGGGCTTGTCTTTAAGCGATTTGCTAACGGTTTTTTGAATGGAATTTACGATGGCATTTACCTGCGTATTTGATGTTCCATTGCAGATTATGAAATAATCGCAAACAGTATTTTCTATTTCCCGAAGATCAAGAATGTCGATGTCATTTCCTTTAACTTCTTCAATCCCCTTGATTATATGTGCTATAAGTATGTCGTTGTTAGCTTCTTTTTTTACCATTAAATTTATTTTCTTTGCGCAAAGTTATTACTTTTTAAGGTTTTTTGAACCTTGGTTTTCATAACATTTAACGCCAGCATTATCTATCGTTCGTATGCACCTTATCAAAGTTAGTGCCATCAACTCCACCAATTCTTTTGCCCGGGAGCTCCTTAAAGAAAATTCTCAACTGCCACTAACCTGTGTTGTAGCTAAAAAACAATTGCAGGGCAGGGGACAACGGGGAACCTCCTGGGACGCCGAAGAGGGTAAGAACCTTACCTTTTCGGTATTTTTACCCCGTCCGAAAATAAATCCCGCGCATCAATTTTTGCTAAGTGCCACGGTTGCAGCTTCCTTGCTCACAGCGCTAAAAAGTTTTCTACTGCCACGACTTAAAATAAAATGGCCTAACGACATCTTGTCAGCAAACCAGAAAGTGGCGGGAATTCTAATTGAAAATATTCTTGCTGAAGGAAAGGTGGTGGGATCTATTATTGGAGTTGGTCTTAATGTTAACCAGAAAGATTTTCAAAACCTGCCACAAGCTGCATCCATGAGTACTGTCACAGGACAGGAGTTCGAGCTGGATGAAGTGCTGAAGGTAATTCTGAAGGAGTTGGAATCCGGTTTCGCAGAACTTTCCGAAGAAAATTCCGAAGCTATATTAAACGCCTATAAAAATGACCTTTTTCGCAGGTTGATCCCGTCGACCTTTAAATATCCCGACGGGCAACTATTTACCGGAATGATCCTCGATGTCACCCCGGCAGGAAAACTGCTGGTGCAAATAGATGAAGAGGAAACTGCCGAATTTGACCTGAAAGAAGTTAGTCTTTGCTATTAGATCTTCGCCAGGTTTTCTGACAGGTTCGTAATGAACTTCTTAAGAGGTCCTTTTACCATCATTGCCATCATAGTATTAAACTTCCCGTGGAAGAATAATTGTGCAGAACTCTGGTTTTCTCCAAGCGATTCGATTTCCACATCAAGTGAGAAATTAAATTTATCTGAAGTAGATCCCAGTTTAATAAATTCCGGTTCACGCGTCTCCTTTATTTGAAGAGCAATCTCGGGCATTCCCTTAAGTGCAAAAGCAAAAGTGTCCTGAGATTTTACTTCAAACTTTTCTTTGCTTTCGGGCATGATCTGTTCATAGTTACTCACATCTGTGAGGAAATTGAACAATTCCTGCTGACTCTTCTGTACTGTTACTTTATCACTCTGTAATTCCATGGCTTATTTTTTCCAGTTAGCCGGATCTTTGTGCCAGCTTTTCAGGAGCTCGCTTTCGGCTTGATTTATATAATTTGTTTTCAAGGCTACTTCCAAAAGGTAATCATAGTTACTTAAGGTGTGTAGCTCAATATTTGCTTCTTTAAAATTTTGATTGGCAGTTTCAAACCCATAAGAAAAAATGCCGAGCATCCCCTTTATCTGGAGATTGGCTTCCTGTAGTGCCTTAACAGCATTCAGGCTGCTATTTCCCGTACTTATCAGGTCTTCAATGACAACAACCGTTTGGCCGTCCTCAACTTTTCCTTCTATCTGGTTCTTTCGCCCATGAGATTTTGGTTCGGGTCGAACGTATGCAAAAGGCAGGCTAAGGTATTCTGCAACCAGCATTCCTATTCCTATTGCGCCCGTGGCAACTCCAGCAATCACATCGGCTTTACCATATAGCTGCTCTATTTGGCGCGCCATGTGTTCCCTTACAAAATTGCGGATGGGAGGATAAGAAAGAATAATGCGATTATCACAGTAAATAGGAGAGTTCCAGCCGCTCGCCCACTTAAACCCTTGTTGTGCATCTAATTTTATTGCTTTAATTTGCAATAATAACTCAGCAGTTTTGCGAGCTGTTTCCTTGTCTAAAATCATAGTGCAAATGTATAAAGTTTTTGTAAATGATATTCCTATTATTCTCTCTACGGAAAAGGATTTGGGTGAAAAATATGTTTCTGTTCCGTTAAAAGAAGTGAAATTAAAGAGGATTATCAAAAAAATTAACAAAGGTAAGTTGCTCTATGTGAATCTTTACCATGATAAAAAAGAGAAGCTGCTAAAGCACCTTTTTAAGAAGTTACCTGTGGTTACTGCCGGGGGAGGAATGGTTCTAAACCCCCAAAAAGAGGTGCTGTTCATTTACCGCAACGGCCGCTGGGATCTCCCTAAAGGAAAGGTGGAAAAGAATGAGAGTATCGAAACAGGAGCAATTCGTGAGGTAGAAGAGGAGACGGGTGTGAAAAATCTGAAGATCTCAAAATTTCTCCAAACAACATATCATATCTTTCAGCGCAAAGGGCGCTACAGACTTAAGGTTACCTACTGGTATGAAATGACGACCGACTATGATGGCGAACTTATCCCCGAAGAAAAAGAGGGTATTAAAAAGGTGAAGTGGAAGAACATGGAGAAGGCGCAAAAGGCTCTTAAAAAATCCTATGCCAATATAAAACTGCTCTTCCCCGAGGAGATCTTACCGGTTCACTCTAAAGACCGGGTATCTTAAATGTGAACTTTCATAGTGTTCGCTTTTTTTATGGATCCAGGCCAACTGCGCGTACCAGTTTGCCGCAAATTCAGGGTCGTTAGTTTTCTTAGCCATGAATTCTTCTTCGATCTCGGGATAATCATCCAAAAATTCCCTTGCAATTTCCTCAAAAACATAAGGTGAGAATCCTTCTTTTTGCTGCAGGACGCTGTCGAAGAAATTCCAGTTAAAAAATGAGTCCGGAGCCTCAGGTTCCAGTGTCGCCATTAGATATTTTGCTGCTTTTTGCTTTATGGGTATAAAAACATCTCCTTTTCTAAGATTCACCTTTTGTCGGCTGCTTTCCACCTCCACATTAGAATGCGGGTAATGACCTTCATAAGCATTCTCCCGTGTCTCGTAATTCTTTATTTTATAAACCTCTACAACCATACTGGTGTCCTTTTCAAAGGGGATCATTTCTACGTTATTCATTTCCAATAGATCCAAAACCGGCCACCATGCCTGGGGAACAATGTAGCCCTGCGGCATTTTCACCTCCCGGGAAGCCGTAAAGTTGTCGTAATAATCAACGGGCTTGGTAAATGGACGGGTAGTGTCATATTTAAGCCGTTCAAAACCTGTTACCTGGCTGGGAATTCTTTCTGCTTCATAACCTTTGAACTGCAAATTTGAAACTTCACTGCTGTCAACCACAAAATCAAAGGCATAATTGCTTTTGCTTTGAAACTCCTTCAGGTCCTTTGCCCGGAGCTTTTTTATCAATTCAGTATCCTCGTCGGCAATGTCGATCATAGAACGCAAAAATTCATAGGTGCCACGAACCCGTTTGTCGTATGGCTTAAGCATATGAGTTTCTACCAGGACTCCAAGGGTGTTCCAAAGAGCAGCGTATCCCGTAGAGTAGCGGGGAGTATCAAGGAACTGTGAAAATCCCTTTTCAGGAACATCTCCAAATACATTCACATAAGGTGTGACTTCCCATTCCTTCTTTTTTAGTGCTTTTTCCAGGGCGGGTCTCAAATCGGTCTTGATATATTTTCCAAGGGCTCCACCCATTTGGTCATGTTGAGTAAAAAGATGGGTGAGCGTATATTGATAATCGGCCCCGTTGCTAACATGAGTGTCAATAAAAACATCCGGATCAACTAGATGAAAGATCTCGTAAAAGCTGCGGGTATTTTTTGTGTCGGCTTTTATGAAATCGCGGTTGAGATCGTAGTTCTGTGCATTTCCGCGGAAACCATAAGCTTTAGGTCCGTTTTGGTTCGTGCGGGTAAAGGAATTGCGGTTCAATGCGCCACCTACGTTGTAGACTGGAATTGCTGCAATAACAGTATTTTCGGGAAGAGCGATCGAGTCCTGGGCCAGGTCCCGGAACAACATCATTGTAGCGTCAATCCCGTCACTTTCGCCGGGATGTATTCCATTATTGATCAAAATAATGCTGTGATCCTTGCGAACGTTCTCAAAATCAAATGATCTGTTACGGCTGTAAGTAACCAGGTGCAGAGGTTCTCCACTATCAGTCTCCCCAATACGCTTTAGGTTTATTGTGGAATACACAGCAGCGAGATCTTCGTAATAATCAATGATTTCGGTATATGTGGCGGTCTCGGTCCCTCCAGATTTTTCGAAGACAGTAGTGAAATCATAATCCTGTTCCAGAATGTAATTAGAAAAATCACAGGAGCTTAGGCCAAGAGCGAAGATCGCCAGAAACAGAATCTTTTTCATGCAGGGATTTTTAACAGCTGTAAACATAAAGAAAAACTTCAAAAGCCTAAAGAAATGCTAAGAATAAAGCAGGCTTTTCCAGGCTTCAAAAAAAGCTTATTTTAGCTAAGGCTTTTGCTTTTGAGAAAAAGGTAAGGTGCCAAAAATGCCATTTTTAAAACTTCTTTCCATTCGGAAAACAAAACGCACATCTTGAGAAAATATCTTTTTCTGCTCTCCATCTTTCTTTTCTTCGGAAATCTTTCTGCCCAGAACATAAAAGGAAAAGTAATTGATGCCTTTACCAGTAAACCTCTTGAAAAGGTTAAAATTACTTCTGAAAATATTTCTGAACCCGTTTATTCCGGTCCTTCAGGGGAATTTTTGCTTCCGGTGGAAGAACTGCCCGTAAATGTCATTTTTGACTACCCCGGTTACGGCCGAAAGGTTCTGAATATTGAAAATTATTCCGAAGACTTGATCGTGTTACTTGCCCCTTCCGAAGGTTCCCTTTCCGAAGTAGTGCTACGCAGTACCATAATTCCGCAGGAACTTCTTCAAACCCCGTCGGCTGTGTCTGTGTTGAGTGGGGAAGACCTGCAAAGGTTTGATGAGACCAATATTATGCAGAACTTTAGTACTGTACCGGGAGTGAATGTGCATCAGGGTGCCCTCAATACGAATAAAATGAGTATTCGCGGAGTTGGCGCACGGTCTCAATATAGCACCAACAGGGTAAAGGCTTATTTTATGGAGATCCCAATTACCAGCGCCGAAGGTGAAACCACGCTTGATGACCTGGATCCTGCGGTTGTAGAACGTGTCGAGATCATAAAAGGGCCTACTTCCAGTGTTTATGGGGCCGGTCTTGGCGGAGTAATCACTCTATTTCCTGCCCGGGCAGAGGAGCAGGGAACCAATGCAAAGGTAAAAGGAACTTATGGCAGCTATAACTTAATTCGGGGAACTGTGCAGGCCTCTCATGCTTCTGAATCTTCAAATTTAGTGGCAACATATAACCATGTCGAAACAGATGGCTGGAGGGATAATTCGGCTTATGACCGTGATTCTTTTACCATGTTTGGGCAGGTCGCCGGGGGAGAAAACGGCCAGTTATCGGTACTGGGGCACTTTGTTCGGCTTAAAGCTTTTATTCCAAGTTCCTTAAACCGGGAAACCTTGCTCACAGACCCTTCTTCGGCAGCTTTTACCTGGGGAGCGGCAAAAGGTTATGAATCTTATGATAAAGGTTTGCTGGGACTTTCTTACAGGTACAACTTTAGTGAAACTTTCCAAAATACTACCAGCATTTACGGCACTTTTAGAGATGCTTATGAGCCAAGGCCATTTGATATTCTCAATGAAGAGCAAACGGCTTTGGGAGCCAGGACAAAATTCAATCTCGAAGGGGATTTTCTAAATGCTCCTTCCCGTGTGAGCTTTGGGATGGAATTTTACAATGAATGGTATGACATCGCTACTTATGAGAATCTTTATGAGCAATTTGAGGATGCAGGAAGTGTCCCAGGAATTAACCTGAGCCATAATGAGCAGGACAGGATCTATTATAACTTCTTTTTTCAATGGAATTTGCAGGTTACTTCCCGGTTAAAGCTGGAAGCAGGATTGAACCTGAATTCTACCTCCTACGAGCTAAGCGATCTATATGAAGAAGATGATGTAGACCAATCGGGCGACTATACTTTTGATGATGTACTTTCGCCAAGGTTTGGTGCAGTATATTCAGTTTCTCCCGGTAAGAATTTCTATGCCTCTGTGAGCCACGGATTTTCCACTCCAACAGTAGCTGAAACACTTACCCCGGAAGGTTTGATCAATACAAGCCTGAAGCCCGAAACCGGGATCAATTATGAAGTAGGCTTCAAAGGGAATTTCCTGAATAACCGTTTATATGCTGAAGTTGCGGCTTTTTCAATACAGGTAGACAATCTCTTAGTGGCCGAACGTGTGGCCGAAGATCAATATATTGGCCGCAACGCCGGAAAAACTGATCATAACGGATTGGAGCTCCTGCTTAATTACAATTTTCCAATATTTTCGGCACTTCGCGCCCGTACTTTTGTAAATGCGGCCTACAATTCTTTCAGCTTTGATGAATTCATAGATGAAGAAGAGGACTTTTCAGGGAATGATCTTCCGGCAGTACCACAGGAAACCGTTAATGCGGGGCTGGATCTAATAACTTCTTTTGGTCTAAGCCTGCGCACCACCTATCAATATGAAGGACAAATGCCGCTGAACGATGCCAACACAGAATATAGAAGTTCCTATGATCTTCTACATTTTAAAGCTTCTTTGAAACCACTGGAGATGTTGAGCGCCGGGGTTATGAATGACTGGGAAATTGAAATTTTTGGTGGAGTGAACAATGCGCTTGATGAGGAATATGCTGCCTCGGTAATTCCAAATGCTGTTGGTTTTGGCGGCGCAGCACCACGCTACTTTTATCCGGGAATGCCCCAGAATTTTTATGGAGGATTGGCGGTTGGCTATAACTTTTAAATCCAGAAAAACCCACCCCGCCTGTCGGCACCCCTCCGGAGGAGGGGAAGTATGAATAATCTATGAATTGCCTCCGACTTCAGGCGGAGGATAAAGAATAATTTGAGAAAGGGCTTTAGCCTAATTATAGTTAATCAATCCCCAGTTAATCCTTCACCAGGTTAACCAATCCCTAATTAACCAATCCCCAATTAACCATTCCCCAATTAACCAATAGCTACTTCCTAACTACATCGGGTACCATAAAATGGTAATCTCCGCCGTTGCGTATCACATCCCGAACAACTGTAGAGGAAATATGGCTTTTTCCGGAGGAAGTGATGAAGAAAACGGTTTCCACTCCGCTTAATTTATAGTTGGTTTGCCCAATCGTCTTTTCAAATTCCAGGTCTATTGCGTTTCTAAGTCCGCGCAGGATGAAACCGGCATTTTGAGACTTACAAAAATCCACAGTCATACCTTTATAGGTCATTACTTTGATCTTCGGCTCATCCTTAAAGGTCTCTTCTAAAAAACGCACCCGGTCTTCAAGAGAAAACATGTATTTCTTATCTGAATTTATCCCGATTGCGAGAATGATCTCATCGAAAAGCGGAAGGCCGCGGTTAATGATATCTACATGTCCCAGGGTTATGGGGTCAAAAGAACCGGGAAAGACTGCTGTTTTCATTTCGAAAAAAATTTATCCTAAAATAGACATTTTTGAGCACCTAGTATTTTAAGGCGGTTTCTATCGCACTGCCAAAGAGTTCTTCCAGGGAAATACCCGCTGCCTGAGCCTGCTGTGGCAAAATACTCGCCTCGCTAAGCCCGGGATTGGTGTTCATCTCAATGAAATGCGGCTCATCGTTGTGGAATATAAATTCTGAACGGGAAAAGCCTTTCATCTTCAGTTTTCGATAAATAAGTTTGGCGATTTCCTGCACTTTCTTTGTCTGCTCTTCAGAAATTCTTGCCGGAGTGATCTCCTGGGACTTTCCGAGGTATTTTGCTTCGTAGTCAAAAAACTCATTTTCAGAAACAATTTCGGTGACCGGCAGTGCAAAAATTTCTCCGTTGTGTGTGATCACACCAACAGAGACTTCGGTTCCATCAAGGAAAGATTCAATGATGATCTCGTCATCCTCTTTAAAAGCGAATTTTGTGGCAGGAATAATTCCTTCGCTTGTTTTTACTTTTGTGATCCCAAAGCTGCTTCCGGCCTTGTTCGCCTTGACGAAACAGGGAAGCCCTACTTTGGCAACGATCTCTTCGGGATCCACTTCATCTCCTTTATCGACAAAGAAATTTTCAGCAGTTTTTATTCCGAAGGGTTTCAGCACGCTAATGAGATCTCTCTTATTAAAAGTTAGTGCCGACTGGTAAAAATCACAGGAGGTTTGCGGAATGTCGAGTAACTCCAGATACGCCTGCAGGAGACCATTCTCCCCGGGAGTACCGTGAATGGTGTTAAAAACACAGTCAAAAGTTATGAGTTTTCCATCTATCGTGACGGTGAAATTACTTCGGTTTATGGGGTAGGGCATATCATTTTCTCCAATGACAAACCACTCTTTTTGCAGGATGTGCACCCGGTAAGGGTTGTATTTACTGCGATCAAGGTTTTTATATACTACATTACCGCTGTTAATGGAGATGCGGTATTCGCTGGAGAAGCCGCCCATGGCTATGGCTACATTTTTCTTCATAATTCAATATGGCCCGATTATTTGCGTTAACAAAAGTAGCGACTATAAATGAATGTCTGCAAACCCACCTGTTTTTATATCTTTGTTTTTTATTTTAAACTATGAGTTTTTTCCGATTTTTATTTAGCAAAACCTTTTTGATACAGTTGGTTTTGGCAGTATTAGCGGTTGTTTTGATCGCTTTTATTATGCTGCAGTGGTTAGATTATTCTACCAGGCAGGATCAAAGAATTACAGTGCCTAATCTTGAACGTTTGTCCCTGGATAAGGTCGATGAGCGCCTTGCAGAACTTGAACTGCGCAGGGAGATCCTGGATTCGGCTAATTATAATCCCGATTTTCCGCCATACTCGGTGATCGACCAGGTGCCGCTTCCGGGGAAAGAGGTAAAGGAAAACCGAAAGATCTATTTGACGCTGAATCCGTCAGGCTTTACGAAAGTTGAAATTCCTGAAAATCTAATCCGCAGAACCCGAAGACAGGTGGAGCCAACCTTGCGTTCCCTTGGATTTGAAATTGGAACAATCTCTTACAAGCCCGATGTGGCTAAAGATGTGGTGCTGGAAATGCGTCACAGGGGGCAACTCCTGGAGCCGGGAATGAAACTTATGAAGACTTCAAAAATTGATCTTGTACTGGCAGATGGTTCAAAGAGGTATGGAATGGAAGAGGAAGACGATTCTATTGCCGAAGATCAAATTATAAATGACCTGGAAGAAGAAGAATATGATTTCTGAAAATAATAAACCGGAGCCGGAAGATAATGATGATGAGCTGTATGAGCACCACCGGTTTGTAGCCGATAAAGGACAACAGCCTTTAAGGGTAGATAAATTTTTGATGAACTACATCGAGAAAGCTACCCGAAACAAGATACAGACAGCAGCAAAAGAAGGAAATATTCACGTCAATGAGATTTCGGTAAAATCGAATTATAAGGTGAAGCCGGGAGATGTGGTGCAGGTGTTGTTCGAACATCCACCTTATGAATTCCTTCTAACGCCCGAAGATATTCCTTTGGATATCGTCTATGAAGATGATTCCCTGCTTGTGGTAAATAAGCCTCCGGGGATGGTAGTACATCCCGGTCACGGGAACTACAGCGGTACTCTTATCAATGCTCTCGTATATCATTTTGATAACCTGCCGCAGAACAGCGATGAACGTCCCGGGCTCGTCCACAGGATCGATAAAGACACCAGTGGCCTGCTGGTTATTGCCAAGACAGAAAAAGCAATGACAAAGCTGGCAAAGCAATTCTTCGACAAGAGCAGCGAGCGCGAATATGTGGCACTGGTTTGGGGTAACGTAGAAGAGGATGAAGGAACTATTGAAGGAAATATAGGCCGTCACCCGAAGAACAGGCTGCAAAATACAGTGTACCTCGGGGAGGATGAAGACAAAGGAAAACCGGCAGTTACCCATTTTAAAGTTCTGGAAAGACTCGGGTATGTCACACTCCTTTCCTGCCGACTTGAAACAGGGCGTACTCACCAGATACGGGTGCATTTAAAACATATTGGGCACACGCTTTTTAACGATGAACGCTATGGTGGTGACAAGATCCTTAAGGGTACAACGTTTACCAAATACAAGCAGTTTGTAGAAAATTGTTTTAAAGTGTTGCCAAGACAGGCTTTGCACGCGAAAACGCTCGGTTTCAAACATCCCGAGACAGGGGAGTGGCTTAGTTTTGATTCTCCTATCCCGCAGGATATGGAAGATTGTATTGAGCGGTGGAGGAACTATGCGAAAAATCAAAAGGAATTCATTGATGAATAGACTTTTTTGATAAGCCTATCAACAGTAAAAAACAATCCCGGCAGGAAATCTTGTCGGGATTTGATATTTTTGAGAGGTAATAGAAAACCTTCTAAGATAACTCCATGAAAATAGTTGTATCCCCCGCCAAAACTCTGGACTACGAATCCAAATTACCAACTACCAGAGGAACCCAGCCGTCATTTCTCGAAACCACAGCTTCCATTAACCGGAAACTGGCGAGAATGTCCAAAAAGGAAATAGCCGATCTTATGGGTATTAGCGACAAGCTCGCCGACCTTAATTACAACCGTTATCACGAGTTTTCTGAAGAGCATACAAAGCAAAATTCCCGCCCCGCGGTTTATGCTTTCGCCGGGGATGTTTATACCGGTCTTGATGCCTATAAAATTCCTTCTGAAAAGTTGGATTTTATGCAGGATTCATTGCGGATCCTTTCAGGCTACTACGGAATATTAAGGCCGCTGGATCTCATGCAGCCGTACCGTCTTGAAATGGGCACTTCCCTGCACGTGGGCCGTAAAAAGAACCTCTATGAAGTCTGGCAGGAAAAGGTGACAGATTTTTTGAATAAAGAACTTGAAGAAGATGAACTTTTTGTGAATCTCGCCAGTCAGGAATATTTTAAAGCTGTAGATACTTCAAAGCTTAAAGTTCCGGTGATTTCCCCTGTTTTTAAGGACTTTAAGAACGGGAAATTAAAGATCATCAGCTTTTTTGCAAAAAAAGCCCGTGGTGCTATGGCCAGATATATCATCGAATCTGAGGCACAGACTCTTGAGGAGATTAAAGCTTTTGACCTCGATGGATATCGATATTCGGCTGAAGAAACTTCGAATGAAAACGAACCTGTTTTTACGAGGTAGCTTCAGCAGCAGTTTATTGTTAAAGTATTTAAAAAAGCGGTGTCTCACCGCTTTTTTCTTTTTAATTTCTGAACCTGCATAAGGTCCCGAAAATGACATTTTTGGAGGGTCTTCAGCAGCAACACTTTAATAATAAAAAAGCAACTTCATAAAATGAAAATTAAAAAGGTTTTAGTAGCAAACAGGGGAGAAATTGCAATAAGAATTTTTAGAGCATGTACCGAGATTGGTTTAAGAACTGTAGGAATTTACACCTTCGAAGATCGATACTCCCTCCACAGATACAAGGCCGATGAATCTTACCAGATAGGGGCAGATAAAGATCCTCTTAAACCTTATTTAGATATACAGGCTATCATAAAAGTGGCCAAGAAAAATGGTGTGGATGCCATTCACCCGGGTTACGGATTTCTTTCTGAAAATGCCGAATTTGCCAAACAATGTGAGGAGAACGATATCATTTTCATAGGTCCAAAAGTCTCTGTTCTCAAGTCATTGGGGGATAAAGTAAAGGCCAAGGAAGTTGCTGTGAAGAATGATATTCCGGTAATACGAAGCAACGAAAAAGATCTTACAACGGTTGAAATAGCACTGGAAGAAGCCGATAAAATTGGATATCCGGTGATGCTGAAGGCTGCTTCAGGTGGAGGTGGTCGCGGAATGAGGGTGATTAGGAGCGAGGAAGATCTCAAGAACGGTTTTAATGAATCCCGAAGGGAAGCTAAAAATGCTTTTGGAGATGACACAGTTTTCCTTGAGAAATTTGTGGAAGATCCTAAACATATTGAGATCCAGATCGTAGGTGATCATCATGGAAACCTGGTGCACCTTTTTGAGCGGGATTGCTCTGTCCAGCGCAGGTATCAAAAAGTTATCGAATTTGCCCCGTCCATGGGACTGGATGAAAAAGTAAAACAGAACCTTTACGATTATGCGGTCAAACTTTGTAAGGCCGTTGATTATAACAATATTGGAACTGTGGAATTCCTTGTGGACAGGAGCGGAGAGATCTTCTTTATAGAGGTGAATCCGCGGATACAGGTGGAACACACAGTTACAGAGATCATTACTAATATTGATCTCGTCAAGGCACAGATATTTATCGCCGGGGGATATAAACTCAGTGACAAACAGATCAAGATCGAAAGTCAGGAATCTATTCAAAAGAATGGATTTGCTTTGCAGTGCCGTATCACTACAGAAGATCCTACCAACGATTTTAAACCGGACTATGGGACGATCACAACCTATAGAAGTGCTTCAGGTTTTGGAATTAGACTGGATGCCGGAAGTATTTACCAGGGAGTAAAAGTTTCTCCTTTCTTTGATTCCATGCTTGTAAAAGTATCTGCAAGCAGCCGTACTCTTGACGGTGCCTGCCGAAAAATGCGCCGGGCTCTGGCCGAATTCAGGATTCGGGGCGTGATGACAAATATTGGGTTTCTTGACAATATCCTGTCTCATAAAACATTCAGGGAAGGCGACGTAACGGTGAACTTTATTAAAGAACACCCCGAACTTTTCCAGATCAAAAAAACCAGAAACAGAGCCACTAAAATGGTGAAGTTCCTGGGAGATGTGATCATCAATGGAAATGACGATGTTAAAAATCCGGAAAAAAAGAAGTTTATTACGCCTGTAGTGCCTTCTTTTAAAGATGATAACGGCTACCCAAAAGGAACCAAAGATATATTAACCGAATACGGACCCGAAAAGTTTTCCAGGTGGTTACTTCATGAAAGTAAGGTGCACTTCACCGATACCACTATGCGTGATGCTCACCAGAGTTTGCTGGCTACCCGTATGCGTACCTATGATATGGAAAAAGTAGCCGAAGGTTTTGCGCGAAACCACCCGGAAGTATTCAGTATGGAAATTTGGGGAGGAGCGACTTTCGATGTTTGTATGCGGTTCCTGAAAGAGGATCCATGGGAAAGGTTGAGGATCCTTAGAGCGGCTATGCCTAATGTTCTTATGCAAATGCTCCTTCGCGGTTCTAACGGCGTGGGCTACACTGCCTACCCCGATAATCTTATTGAAAAATTTGTGGAGCAGTCCTGGGAGAACGGGATAGATGTTTTCAGGATCTTTGACAGCCTTAACTGGATGGAATCCATAGCACCCTGTATTGAGCACGTGCGAAAGCGAACCAATGGTCTTGCCGAAGGAACTATATGTTACACGGGAGATCTTATGGACCCTAAAGAGTCAAAATACAACCTTGACTATTATGTCCAACTTGGAAAAGACATAGAGAATGCCGGAGCTCACATCATAGGGATCAAGGACATGGCGGGTATCCTGAAGCCCGATGCGGCGTATGAGTTGATATCTGCGCTAAAATCCAGAATTAATGTGCCAATCCATTTGCACACACACGATACCTCCTCAATTCAGGCAGCCACTTATCTCAAGGCCATAGAGGCCGGGGTTGATGTAGTAGATGTGGCGCTTGGTGGACTCTCCGGGCTTACTTCTCAGCCTAACTTTAATTCCATAGTTGAAATGCTTAGGTTCCATGACCGCGGCAGAGCCTTTAATACAGATAAATTAAACGAATATTCACAATACTGGGAGGCTGTAAGAAGCTATTACTACCCCTTTGAATCCGGACTTAAAGCTGGATCGGGTGAGGTTTATAAACACGAGATCCCCGGCGGACAGTATTCCAATCTAAAACCCCAGGCAGAAAGTCTTGGACTGGCAGATCGTTTCCATGAGATCACCGAAATGTACAGCAAGGTCAATGACCTTTTTGGGGATATCATTAAAGTAACGCCCAGCTCCAAAGTAGTTGGAGATATGGCGCAGTACCTTGTGAGTAATAATCTCAGCATAGAAGATGTGCTGGAGAAAGGGGATGAAATTTCTTTCCCTCAGTCGGTAAAGAGTTTCTTTAGGGGTGACCTTGGGCAGCCTCATGGAGGGTTCCCGGAGAAGATTCAAAAGATCGTTCTTAAAGATGAGAAGCCATACAAAGAAAGGCCTAACGCACATCTTGAACCTATAGATTTTGAAAAGGAATTTGCCGAATTTGAAAAGACTTTTGGAGAAGGAATGGGCAGGAATGTTGAGATCACAGATTTCCTTTCCTATAAATTATACCCCAAAGTGTTTACAGATTTCTACAACCACCATATGGAATTTGGTGGCGTAATGAATGTGCCTACAAAGAGCTTTTTCTATGGAATGGAACCTGGAGAAGAGATCATTGTAGATCTTGACCGCGGTAAAACCTTGTTGATCGAATTCCTTTCAATAGGAGAGACCGATGATGACGGAATGGCAAAGGTTTTCTTTAAGGTTAACGGCCAAACCCGTGCTGTTGAGGTGAAAGACCAGTCGGTCAAGGTAGAGAAAGTGGTACATCAAAAAATAGACAAGAATGACAAGAAGCAGGTAGGTGCACCTCTACAGGGAGCTTTGTCCAATATCCAGGTGGAGCCCGGACAAAAAGTGGAGAAAAATCAGCCGTTGTTTGTGATCGAAGCCATGAAAATGGAAACTACCATCACCGCCAATGCTTCGGGAGAAGTGGATAAGATCATCCTTAAAGAAGGAGATATGGTCTATGCAGATGACCTGGTTGTTGTGCTTAAATAGTATTGAGTATTGAGATATTGAGTATTGAGACTATTGGCGTAAGATCAAGTATATTCTAAGAAGCGGTAGCGAATTAAAAATATCGAGAACACAGCCAAGAACCAGAACCAGATGGCGTGGGTTGGCAATCTCGTGCTGGAATATGGATTTTCTTTGAAACTGGCGCAATCCGCAACTTTGAACCTTAAACTTTAAACTTTGAACCTTTTCCATCATACGCATCCTTATAAACCTTTTATTCCCGAAAACGCCACAAAGCTTATTGTGGGCACTTTGCCGCCGCCGCGTTTTACTACAAGGGAACTAAAAGAAGGGGACGTGGATTTCTGTTATGGCAGCAGGGACGGAATGTTATGGCAGATCATTGACAGGATCTTTGATCTCGATCTTAAGTTTGAGAATACTCCCGAAGCCGTGAAGCAGCGCAAGGAATTCCTGGCGGGTAAAGGCATTGGGATTTGTGATACAGTGGAAAGTTGCAGGAGGGATAAAGTGGATGCGTCAGATCTGGGGATGCTTCACGTTGAATTGCGTGATCTTCTGGGGATACTGCGGGAAAATGAAAAGATAGACACCCTTCTTTTCACGGGTGGCAATAGTAAGAACGGGCCGGAATTCTTCTTCAGGAAATTACTAAAGGAGCAGGATATAAAGATCAAAGTCATCTCTAATGATGTGCCGCGGGTTCACCAGTTCCTGCTGGATGGACGCTTGATCAACACCGTCTCCCTCACCGCCCCGTCAGGGTCGGCAAACAGAGCTATAGGAAGTATGGAATTGTATAAACATTTGAAAAAACAAGACCCTGAATTCAATACAATTGATTTCAGGGTCTTGCAATACCGTCAGTTTTTTGAAGACTAGACGGATTCTTTTTCCAGCGGATTTTTTATTTGCTGAGGTTTAGTAGTAAACTTTCCTCTTTTCGGTCGCAGTTTTCCAAAAGTAGGCAGGGGAGTTTTACCTCCTTTGTTCTTCTTTTTCTCCTTTTCCATTACTTTTTCTTCTGCTGGTCTTTAATGTTTTTTTTCTCAAGATCAAACTCGTTCGTTTCTCTATCACGATTTCCTAATTCTCCACTAAGAGGATCATTATCACTGCTTCTTTTTCTTTTATCGTGTTTATCTTCTATACGTCCCATAATTTCGTTTTTTGAATTCACTTCAAGATACGAAAATTCATACCCGGGCTCTATTAAATACTTGTTAATAAGAGGGTTAATTATCTTATGGAATTGATAAAGTCGGCAATCCCGGAGGTGCCGCTGTCAGTAAGTTTTTTAATAAATGCACTGCCAATAATTGCCCCATTCGTCACTGCCGTTGCCTGCTCGAAACTCGTACTGTCTTTTATTCCAAAACCAACAATAAGAGGGTTCTGTAATCCCATTTTTGACACCCTGTCAAAGTATTCTTTTTGTGCTTCGCCAAAACCTCCTGTTCCTCCGGTAACTGCCGCGGTACTTACCATATAGATAAACCCTTCGGAAGCTCTGTCAATCTCTCTGATTCTTTCTTCGGAAGTTTGTGGAGTAATAAGGAACACCGGAAGCAGATCGTACTGCTGAAAAATCTCCTTGTACTGCAGCTCGTATTCCTCCAGCGGAAGATCGGGAACTATCAAGTCCATCAATACCAATTTCACTGCATTTGCGGCAGAATTTCTCTACTCCGTACTGCAGGATAGGATTAAAGTAACCCATGATCAACAAAGGAATGTCGATGCTCTCCCTGATGTTTTCCAGTTGAGAAAAAAGTTTGTTGGTGGTCATCCCATTTTTTAAAGCAGCTTCAGAACTTTTTTGGATTACCGGTCCATCGGCAAGGGGATCGCTAAACGGCAGCCCTATCTCCACCATGTCCACACCGCTTTTTTGCAGCTCCTGTAAGATGGTAGTGGTATCTTCAGGTTCGGGATATCCGGCTGTAAAGTATATGGAAAGCAGCTTTTTTGAAGGCTTTTCCTGTAGTTTTTGTTTGATTCTGTTCATATCTAATGAGAGACCTCACAGCCCCGACCCATCGGGGCTGTGAGGTCTGTTTTATTTACAAATTAAAATGCTCAATATACGTGTTGAGGTCCTTGTCTCCACGCCCCGACAGGTTAACCACTACAACTTCATCTTTCTCAAATTTCCGCTTGTCAAAAATGGCAAGAGCATGGGCGGTTTCTATGGCGGGAATGATCCCCTCCAGTTTGCAGAGTTGCAACCCGGCTGCCATAGCGTCTTCATCGGTGATAGAGATAAATTCTCCACGCCCTGTTCTAAACAGGTTGGCGTGCATTGGCCCAACCCCGGGATAATCAAGTCCGGCAGAGATGGAATAAGGTTCAGTGATCTGTCCGTCATCGGTTTGCATAAGCAGGGTTTTGCTGCCGTGAATAATGCCTTCGCGACCAAGAGCAGAGGTGGCAGCACTTTTTCCGGTAAGGATGCCCTCGCCGGCTGCTTCCACCGCAATGATATTTACCTTTTCGTTATCGAGGTAGTGATAGTAGATTCCGGCGGCATTACTGCCTCCACCTACACAGGCCACCACATGATCTGGTGCTTCACGACCTTCTTTTTCCTGAAGCTGGGTTTTCACCTCTTCAGAAATCACACTCTGGAAGCGGGCCACCATATCGGGATAAGGATGCGGTCCTACCACAGAACCAATGATATAATGCGTGTCCAGCGGATTGTTGATCCAATCACGGATTGCTTCATTGGTCGCGTCTTTCAAGGTTTTACTGCCCGAAGTTGCCGGGACTACGGTAGCACCCAGCATTTTCATTCGCGCAACATTCGGTGCCTGCCTTTTGATATCAACTTCGCCCATATAGACAATACATTCAATGCCCATTAAGGCGCAAACAGTAGCCGTAGCGACGCCATGCTGTCCTGCGCCGGTTTCGGCGATGATGCGGTTTTTGCCCAGGCGTTTTGCCATGAGGATCTGCCCCACGGTGTTATTCACCTTGTGCGCTCCGGTATGGCAAAGATCTTCCCGTTTTAGATAGATCTTTGTCCCATATTTTTGACTGAATCTTTCAGCAAAATAAAGTGGTGTTGGTCTCCCTACATAATCCTTCAGGAGCTGGCGGAATTCCTTTTGAAAACCCTCCTCCTGCATGATCTCTAAATATTGGGAGCGTAATTCCTCCACGTTTGGGTATAACATTTCAGGAATAAAGGCACCGCCAAAATCCCCGTAATATCCTTTTTCGTTTACTTGATAACTCATAATGTTCAATTATATAGCCGTTGCCTGAAGATCTTCAAAGCTTCGGCGTCTTTTACTGCCGGGGCAGTTTCAAATTTGCTGTTCACATCTATCCCGTAGAACAAGCTTTCTTTTTCCCTTTTTTGAAAGCTCCGGTAAAGTTCTTTGATCGCAGGCTCATCCCCGGGACCAATTCCGCCACTCAGGAAAAAAGGAGTAGTGGAAGGATAATCTTTTAATACTTCCCAGTTAAACATAATGCCATTGCCACCCTTGTTTTCTCCCTTGGTGTCAAACAGGAAGTAATCTACAATACCTTCGTACGGGCGCAGGCGGTCAAAATCAAATTCTTCTTTAATGCTGAAGACCTTGATCAACTCTATTTCTTCTGAAAGTTTTGTTTTAAGCTCCTTACAAAATGCCGGACTTTCCTCTCCATGAAGCTGAAGTGCCGAAAGCTTATATTTTTCTACCTTCTCCAGGATTTCTTCCTTTGAAGCATTTACAAATACTCCTGTTCTTTTGATCTTTTGATCCACCTGAAGAATTTCTCCTGAAACATACCGCGAAGAACCGGCAAAGAAAATCAGCCCCAGGTAATCGGGTTGTAAAGCCTCGATCCTGCTCATATTTTCCGGTTCCCGCATTCCGCAGATCTTCAGTTTCAGGTCCATCAGGCTTTGTTCTTTAATTTCTGAATGAATTCTGAAGCGCTTTTCCCGGGATCTTCGGTCTTCATGAAATTTCCGCCGATAAGAAAGCCCTTAAATCCGCTTTTTTGAAGCTCCAGTATTGCTGAAGTTTCACTAATCCCGCTTTCGGAGATCTTCACATATTCGTTTGGAATCTTTTCGGCCAAAGTCCTTGCTGATTCCCAGATCTACTTCAAAAGTTTTCAGGTTCCGGTTATTTACCCCGATCATATCTACGGTGTCAAAAATGGCATTTTCCAGCTCCTCTTCATTATGCACTTCCAGCAGCACCTCAAGACCAAGATCTTTTGCCTTTTTTGAAAGATTTTTGATCTCTTCGGGCTTCAGTATAGCTGCGATCAACAGGATCACATCTGCACCCATGGCTTTGGCTTCAATGATTTGATATTCGTCGATCATAAAATCCTTCCGAAGCAATGGAAGCTTCACTGTTTCTCTTGCAATTGCAAGATCATCCAGGCTTCCGCCAAAGAATTCCTCATCTGTAAGCACCGAAATTCCCGATGCGCCCGCAGCTTCGTATCCTGCCGTCACTGTGGCAGCATCGGCTTCCAGGTTTATCTCGGGATGAGAAGGGGAGCGGCGCTTAAATTCTGCAATTATTCCCGTGGAGGAATTCTTCAGGTTTTCCTTTAACGAGTAACATTTGCGATGAAAGTGGGGCAGGAGTTGCAGGGATTCGGCAGGCACTTCTTCCTTCAGAATGGCCACTTCTTCTCTTTTTCTTGCTGCTATTTTATCCAGTATGTTCATTTTTATCTAACTAATTTAATTGCTGCAGTTTTTTAAGCGCATTTAAAGCACGGCCTGAACGCAGGCTTTCCTTTGCTTCCAAAAATGCATTTTCCAGCCCGGTATTTTTCGCGGTATTTATTGCCACTGCTGCATTGGCACAAACCACATTTTCCTGTGCTGCCGTACCTTTATTGCTAAGTACGTTCATGAAGATCTCTGCCGCCGATGATACACTGTCTCCTCCTGAAATTTCGGTTGCACTAATAGTTTTCAGGTGCAGGTCGGCCGGTCTTAACATGGCTTCGGTATTATTGGTGATCATTTTTGTATTTCCGGTAAGGGAGATCTCATCGTAACCATCAAGGGCGTGTAAAATGGTGAAATTCTTATCTGTTTTCTGGTAAAGATAAGCATACATTCTGGCGAGTTCCAGACTGTAAACCCCTACTACCTGATTCTTCGGAAAAGCCGGATTCACCATAGGTCCCAGCATATTAAAAAATGTTTTTACTCCCAAATTCTTCCTTATGGGTGCTACGTTCTTCATTGCCGGGTGAAATAAAGCGGCATGCAAGAAACAAATTCCCGCCTCATCCATACTTCTTTTTAAGAAATCCTGCTCATTGCTGAATTTTATTCCCAGGTGCTCCATAACGTTTGAACTTCCGCAGCTTGAAGAAACTCCGTAGTTACCGTGCTTGGCTACATTTACTCCGGCGCCTGCAGTTACAAAAGAGGCAAGCGTGGAAATATTAAAGGTGTCTTTGCCATCGCCCCCGGTACCACAAAGATCAATGGGATCATATTGAGAAAGATCTGTGGAAAGGCACATTTCCAAAAGTGCATCTCTAAAACCTTCCAGTTCTTCAAGAGTAATGCTGCGCATCATGTAAACCGTAAGAAAGGCGGCGATCTGACTGTCATTGTATTCGCCGGTAGAAATGTTCACCAAAACCTTTCTGGCCTCTTCCTTTGAAATCGTTTCGTGATTGATCAACCTGTTTAAAATGTCTTTCATCCTGCTAAATTGTTTCGGCTTGGTGATTATTTGATTCTTCTCTGCTCTTCTTTACCGGACTATTGATCCAGTTTGCAATCATCTTTTTACCCTGTGGCGTTAAAACCGACTCAGGATGAAATTGTACTCCGCGCACATCAAAGTCCCTGTGGCGCAATGACATTACTTCCCCATTCTCATCATAAGAAGTGGCCTCCAAACAATCCGGCAAAGCTTTGTCTACTACCCAGGAATGATAACGGCCCACTTCCAGCTCACTTTCTAATTGATCAAACAGAGGTTCGTCTTCTACGCATAATTTTATTTTGGAGGCCACACCATGATGCACTTCCTCGAGGTTGATGATTTTTCCGCCAAAGACCTCTCCTATAGCCTGCTGACCCAAACACACCCCAAAAATGCTCTTTTTGGAGGCGTAGGTGGAGATAATCTCTTTAAGAAGACCTGCTTCGTCTGGGATTCCCGGGCCGGGTGAAAGCAGGATCTTGTCGTATTTTTCAATATCCCCGAGATCCACTTCATCATTCCGGCGTACGGTTACCACGCAATCGAGTTCTTCCAGATAATGTACCAGGTTATACACGAAAGAATCGTAATTGTCGATTACCAGGACAGTCGGCTTAGCTCCTCCTTTGTTCTCCTTGGAGGGAAGGGAAGTACCGGTATTATATTGTTTATTTTCCATTTTTATTTTCTTTTTTCCCTCCTTCCTAAGGAGGTATGCCCGCAGGGCGGGGTGGTTATATCTCTTCTGCCAGTTCCAGTGCCTTTTTAAGAGCTCCTATCTTATTGTAGACTTCCTGTAATTCCCCTTCGGGCGTTGATCCCGAAACTATTCCGGCGCCGGCCTGGTAATAGAGTCGGTGGTTCTTACTTAAAAAGGACCTGATGATGATGGCGTGGTTGAAATTACCGTTGAAGTCCATAAAGCCTATGGCACCACCATAAAAATCGCGATTGACATTTTCGTATTTTTCTATAAGCTGCATAGCCTTATGTTTTGGGGCGCCGCTTAGTGTTCCTGCGGGAAAAGTATCGGCTACCATTTGCATGGTGCTAACATCCCCATTTTTAATACCTGTCACTTTACTCACCAGGTGGATCACGTGAGAGAAATACTGGATCTCCTTATAATTTTCAACTTTCACTTCTTTACTGCTACGACTTAGATCATTGCGGGCCAGGTCGACCAGCATCACATGTTCGGCATTTTCCTTTTCGTCGGCCGCCAGGACCTTTGCGCTTGCAGCATCCTGTTCATCATTTCCGGTACGTTTGAAGGTTCCGGCGATGGGGTGGATCTCGGCTTTTCCTTCTTTGACTACGAGTTGGGCTTCAGGTGAACTTCCAAAGATCTTAAAGCTTCCGTAGTCAAAATAGAAGAGATAAGGGGAAGGGTTCACATTTCGCAAGGCACGGTAGACATTGAATTCGTCACCCTTGAATGCCTGAGAAAACCTTCGGGAGAGGACCAGTTGAAAAACGTCGCCGCGGTGGCAATGCTCTTTAGCCTTTAAAACCATCTGCCGGTAACCTTCATCGGTTTCATTCGAAGCCGGTTCTCCTTCCGCAGAAAAAGAATAAGAAGCGAAATTTTTTACTTTCAGAAGTTGCTCTATTTGCTCAAGATTGCTCTTTGAATTAAAGCTGTGGTCGAATATGTAGGCTTCATTGTTGAAATGGTTAATGGCTATTATATTCTGATAGATCGAATAATTGATCTCCGGGATTTCCAGGTCCTCCTTTTTCTTAGAAAGGTCGAGCTTCTCAAAATACTGCACACCATCGTAAGCGATATAACCAAAAAGACCTTCGTTGATAAAATTAAAGTCGGGACCAGTAGTGCTGAATTTTTTAGAAAAATCGTGAATACCGGCAGGAACATCAAAGTCCGGTGAAATTTTGGTTTCTCTGGAAGTACCATCGGGAAAGGATTCTATGAAATGCCCTTTTTCAACCTTTACGCCTGCAATAGGATTGCAGCAAATGTAGGAGAAGCTGTTTTCGTTCCCGTGATAGTCACTACTTTCCAGCAGCAGGCTGTTGGGAAAAATATCCCGAAGCCTTAGGTATACGCTCACCGGGGTAAAGGTATCGGCCAGGAGTTTTTTATAGGTAGTGTTGAGTTTGTACATGTTTTTCTTTTGTTTTTACTGAAATGCGGGCATAAAAAAAGGCTTGTCGTGATTGACAAGCCTTTGTATATGATTACAGGAGGTGTTGCTCACGACGATTCACGTAAGGACTTCCACCACCAGTTATTTTTGTTTATCATGTTCATTAGAATAGCAAATATAGAAGGGAAATAATTCTAAAAAAATATTTTTTGGAAATATTTCTTAGGCATAAATAATCTGAAGTTGGAAAGGAGCTCTAAAAGAGCAGGTGATTCTTATATTTGTGAGCATAAATTTAAAAATAAAATTATGAAAGAAATAAATCAGGAAGAGTGGAGAGAAAAAATTGCAGAAGATAATGATGCCGTTATTCTGGATGTTCGAACTGAACAGGAAGTAGAGGAAGGTTACATACCCGGCGCAAAAGTTATTGATATCTATAAAGGGCAGGAATTTATCGATGAAATTGATAAGCTGGATAAGAGTAAAAATTATTACGTCTATTGCCGTAGTGGGAACAGAAGCGGTCAGGCCTGTACTATCATGGATCAAAAGGGATTTAAAAATACCTATAACCTTCTTGGCGGATTTTCTCAGTGGGAAGGAGAGAAGACAGAATAATCCTACAAATAAATGTTAAAGTTCTAAAAGGCAGAATCCCGGTGATTCTGCCTTTTTTATTTTTTCAAAACAGCAGCAGGAGCAAAGGTTATAAGGATATTTTAACATTTAAAAACCGGTATAATTACATTGATTTTTTGCTGTTAAATTCCCCAAAATGCTGATGTAGTTGGTGTTAAAAAGTTTTATTTAAAGATTTAATAACATAGATTCGAAAAATCTTTTAACAATAACCTAAAATCTTTTCTATGAATTTAAAGAAGTACTACTCAGGTTTTGCGGCTGCTTTGGCCCTAACTGCAATGGTGTCGTGTTCCCAGGACGAAACGCCGAATTCAGCAACTCCAGAGGAGCCTCAGGCTGCCCAATCCTATTCTGAAATTATTCCCGGTCAATACATTGTTGTATACAGGGAAGCAGGAAAAATGAGTGGCGATCACCATCTTAACAGTATGCAGGTTCAGCAAAAAACTCAGACTGTCTTAACCATGAACGAGGTGGAAGGTGCCGAGATCGTAAATGTTTATAGCGCTGCACTATCGGGCGTGACGTTGAAAATGTCCAAAAGTGCTGCTCTAAAGTTGAGCAAAAGCAAAGATGTTGCTTATGTAGAGCAAGACAGGATTGTAGCTCTTGCCCCTCCATGTGGGACTAAAAATGGCGAACCATGTCCAGATGACGGTGGTGGCGACACCGGTGGAGGAACAGGTACTCAAACAACGCCTTATGGAATAACACGCGTGAATGGTGGAGTTGCCTACACCGGCAGCAATGTTGCCTGGATCCTTGACAGTGGGATCGACATTGACCATGAAGATCTTAATGTAGATGCTTCCCGTGGGTTTAACGCATTTACTTCTGGAAGGGATGCCGGGGCTCCAGATGACAATAATGGTCATGGAACACATGTGGCAGGTACTGTAGCTGCTCTTGATAATAATGTGGGAGTAATCGGAGTTGCTGCCGGAGCAACCGTTGTTCCTGTTAAAGTACTTGACAGCCGTGGAAGCGGATCTTATTCCGGAGTTATTGCCGGGGTGAACCACGTTGCTCAATACGGTCAAACAGGAGATGTTGCCAATATGAGTTTAGGAGGACCAACCTCAAAAGCGCTTGATGATGCAATATTAGCTGCATCTTCAAAAGTTAAATTCGCTCTTGCAGCGGGTAATGAAAGTGCAGATGCCAATAATTCCTCACCGGCCAGAGTGAATGGAACAAATATCTATACAGTTTCTGCACATGATTCTTCAGATAGGTTTGCATCTTTCTCTAACTATGGAAATCCACCTGTAGATTACGCAGCACCAGGAGTATCAATTAACTCAACATGGAAAAACGGCGGATACAATACTATAAGTGGAACTTCAATGGCCTCACCACACGTAGCCGGTATCCTTTTATTGGGTAACGTTTCTTCCGGAGGAACAGTATCGGGAGACAGGGATAATAATCCAGACACTATTGCTGTACATTAAGAGACAAAAAATTTTAAAAGAAAGCATCCTTCGGGGTGCTTTTTTTCGTTTTAATGACTTTGGTCAGCCCTGCGGCAAAGTGTTATAAGTACCTTTATACAAACTTTACCACCCATGCGTACTCTCGGATTAATTGGCGGCACTTCCTGGCATTCGTCCATAGTTTATTACCGGCTCATCAATGAGATGGCCGGGAAAAGGACAGGAACTCAAGCAAACCCTCCCCTCATACTTTACAGTCTTAATGTAGAACTTATGCGGGAGCATGATATTGATAAAATAAAGACAACTTATTTGCACATAGCCCGCAAACTTGAAATTGCCGGCGCCCGGGCAATAGTTATCTGTGCCAATACACCACACCTGGTCTACGAATACGTGCACGATAAAATATCCATTCCCATTTTACATATTGCCGATGCTATAGGAATGGAAGCTACTCGTAAAGGTTATAAGAAATTGGGATTACTGGGCACACGGGCTACCATGAAAGGAGATTTCCTTCATAAGCGGCTTAAAGAGAAATTCGGGATTGAAACCATTATTCCTGAAGAGGATTTTATGGATGAGATCCATCATTATATTGCTGCGGAACTCACTCGCGGAAAATTTACGGAATCTGCAAAGTCTTTCTTTCTTGACCATATACAGTTGCTAAAAGAAAAAGGGGCCCAGGCAGTGATCATGGGTTGCACCGAATTACCGCTTTTAATAAGTGAAGAGGACACAGACCTCCCTTTGTTGCAAAGCACTAATCTTCATGCAAAAATGGCTGTGAATTTTGTCTTTCAAAAAGAACAGACAGGTACATAAATAAAGAAGAGAGATCCCCCAATCTCTCTTCTTCTTTTTAAACAAAAATTTACAAATTACCTTTTGATTAGATCATGTCTTAATTAAAGGTATGTGTAAAGATAACGTATTTGGGCTTAAAAAACCTATGGGTGAATTCCCCTAGTTTTAAGCATGAAATCTTCTGTACTTCGCCATGAGGAACATATAAGCCGCATAGGCTACAAGACCGGCAGCCACCACTCCCATTAACCATGGGCCGTAAGCCGAATCCTGAAGGAATCCAAAAGCTTCCTGTGTTGTCTTTATTTCTGAAGGATTAGAATTTACAGCAGCCTTGACTGCAAAGAATCCAATGATCAGCAGGATCACTCCCCGGGCACTCAAACCAAATTCCGCAGTTTTCTTTACGCTCTCTCTCTTCTTTTTGTCGTCGAGGGCGGCAAGACCAAGTTTCTTATAATAATCGTTCTTATAGGCTTTTACAAATTGGAAAATACCGGCGATAATAATTCCTACACCTACTATCCCAATGATCCAGAGTCCTGTTTCACTTGCCAAAAAAGAGGATTTTTGGGCAGAACCGGAGGAGCCGGAGCTGCCTTTTCCCGAGCCAAAAGCTTTTAGGGCTGCAAGAACTCCAAAGCCCAGATACAGGAGTCCACTACAAAAGAAGGCGATGCGTTTTGCCGTACCTTTTTTATCATCTCCAATATTCTCTGGATCCTTTATAGCCTGTATAAATCTCCAGGTGGCATAACAAGCTAAACCTATTGCCATTAAAATTAACAGGATATTACCGAATGTTTGTTTTTCCAGAAACTCAAGAACCTTTAACTGCCCTGCCTTTTGGCCACCCATATCAAAAGCGGCTTTAAAGGTCAAAACTCCAATAATTCCATATACCACTCCCTTTGCTACAAAGCCGGTGCGGGCCATAGTCTTAATCTTACTGTCTATCATAATCTTGTTGTTGGTTTTTTTCTAAATTAAGGGAAAGAGATGTGATCCACCAATGAATTATGTATATTTTAAGGTAATGCCCTTAAAAAGCTAAGAAAAAGGAAAAATTTTCGTGGTATTTCTACGGCCTCTTCTACGGTTTAAGCAGCTCCTGTAACTTTTGGCTTTCTGCTTTTTGAGCGTAGCTGTATGCAGTATTCCCCTTCACATCCCTCATTGATTTATCTGCTCCGTTTTCCAGCAACAGGTGGGTGATCTCCAGTTGATTGAACATCGCCGCAAAAATAAGAGGTGTAGCCCCGCCGAAATTCCTGGCATTGACATCAGCACCACGGTTGATTAACAGCCGGGCGATCTCAAGGTTGCCTTTAAAACAAACTCCCATGAGGGCCGTATTTCCCGCAACGTCTTTTGCATCAATATCGGCACCATGCCCGAGCAGGACCTGTGATACTTCAGGTTGTTCATTGTAGGTTGCGAGAACAATAGGAGGGAAGCCTTTTTCATCTTTTTGATTTACAAGGGAAGGATCCTGCTTCAGCATTTGTTCGACTGCTTCGGTATTACCCGATCTAATATTTTCGTAGAATTCCATATCTGTAATTTAAGAGGCGTCAAAAGTGTGTTTTTTCAGCTTCAGATTTTATTAGAATTAATCCGGACTGGTAAACCTTACTTCTGTAATTCAATTTTAATGTTTATAAACCGGGAATGGTACCAGTACCTTTGCTCTTTTGTTCGGCAGAACCTTCCGGCGGATACTGGATCTTATCTTCGATCTCTTTGATATGCTCAGGATCGAATTTAGGCAGCTGCAAGTCTCCTTTCTCTTTCCATTGGCGAACCTTCTCTTCGGCAGTTTTGGATTTTTCCTTTGAAAGACCGGTATCTTTTCCGAAGTAAATGGTTTGAGATGGGAAAGCGAAACCTGTACCGCTCTCTCCAACTACATCCATGATACGCAGGAGCAGGTCTTCCTTCACTTCCAGGTATTCATCATAGGTGCTCACCTTTATATACGTGAAAATTTCAAGGTTTATGGAATCCGATCCCAATTCTATGAAGCGAACCCTTGTAGTGTCTGAAGTTACTATGGGATGAGCATATAAAATGGATCTCAACTCAACTAAAAGATATCTTATTTGGTCCGGGGTGGTCTCATATCGCAAGCCTATGACGGTATTAAACCAGAATTTATCCCGGTGGGCATAATTTTCGATTTTACTGGAGGAAAATTCCCCGTTGGGAATAGTAACTACTGTCCTGGCGAGGGTCCTTATTCTTGTCGAACGCATTCCCACCTTTTCCACGGTTCCTACTGTGTCTCCCACTTTACAGAAATCACCTACCCTTATTGGTTGGTCTGTAATAAGGGTCACACTACCCACAAAATTTTCGATAGTTTTTTGAGCTCCCAGGGCAAGGGCAATACCACCAATTCCCAGGGCGGCAAGGCCGGTGGTGACATCTACTCCTATGGTTCCTAAAACGGCAATTATACCAAAAATTATGATCGCAATTTTCGCAGCCCTTTTCAGAAAAAGCGCAACAGAGACTCCCGAAAGATTTCCGCGGGAACTCATCCTGTTTGTGCTAAAGTTTCCGAGGAATTCCGATAGGCGCCACAAGAGGATTAGGAAAGCCAGTAAACCAATAATTATCGAAATGCCACTAAATCGTTGCCGCAGGATGATACTAATCCCGATTTCCTGTGACAGCACCACAAAAAGCCATACTGCAAGATAAAGTTTGACCGGCAGGGCAAAAGCCTTTAGCACCCCGGATGTAGGCTCTGTTCGGGCTCTTTTCCAGATAAGGGGAATAATGTAAAGGAAAAAATGGATAATGAGCCAGGCAATCACATACGAGAAAGCGGCTAACAGCAGGATGGCCAACCATTGTCCTATCGTTGCTCCCCACAGTTCATATCGCTCTAATATTGGAGGCATTATTCGGCTAAGCAGCAGGACATTTTCTTCCAGGACCGAGAGCTCCTCTATATATTGTACGGTTTGATCTGAAAACAACCAGAGTGGTCCTCCCAGAGGTCCTTCTACCTTTTCGAGCAAAATATCATAATCTTCCCCCGAAGTGCTAATTGTTCCCACCCGCTCCAAATGATTGGGCAGGTCGTCATCCAGCCGTCCCTCAACATCTTTGCTCAACCACGAATAAGGCATCATTTGCCCGCGTTGATTGAGCAGGATTTGAAGTTCTCTTGCCAGTTCTGCACTTCGCTCATCTTCTAATTCCCCTTCCGAGGTATAAAAATATTCTCCTGCCAGATCATAATTTTTATCGGCAACGGCAGAGATGAATCCGGCGACACTTCCACGGGGAGTACGTCTTTTTAGGGCGTCTTCGGGCCATTCGGGTTCTTCAGATTCTGTTTCAGACTGCATTCCGGGAATTTGCGCATGCATTTCGGCGGAAGCCAATAGCTGAAAGACAAAGATTAAGCTGAAGAGTATTAAAATATTTCTTTTAAAAATGGGGTTTTCGGGGAAGGTTTTTGTCATGATTCTCAGCTGAAGGTTCTGCTAAATAAGGTGCCGAAAATGGCATTTTTGACCTGCTTTTCTTCGGAATTTTTCAGGAAGATATAAAGATAAGAAAAATCAAATAAGCTACTGAAGGTGTTAAGGAAGCTTTTTAATTTCCAGGACGGCTAAGCCTCTTCCGAAGAAAGTTTGCGGGGCACGGTGCGTCGATGCTGGATGTACATTTTCACATCTTCCAGAATAAGATAAAGACAGGGCACAATTAAGAGGATGATCGAAGTGGCAAAAACGATCCCGAAACCTAGCGAGATGGCCATGGGAATAAGATAATAAGCCTGGCTTGAAGTTTCAAGAATAATAGGAGTCAAACCTCCAAAAGTGGTAAGCGTAGTAAGTATTATTGGCCTGAAACGGCGGAGACCTGCTTCGTGGATGGCTTCATAAATGGAACTGTTCTTCCGTTTTTTGTTGGCATAGTCAATCATAATAAGGCTGTCATTCACCACTACACCCGTAAGAGCGATCACGCCCATTAGACTCACCAGGGAAAGGTCGTAACCCAACAGGATATGTCCTATCACCGCACCTACGATCCCAAAAGGGATAGCTGCCATCACAATAAGCGGCTGGGCATAGCTGCTAAAGGCTATTGCCAGTAGCACATATATGATCAACATGGCCATGGAAAAGGTGTTCCAAAGGGTGTCTGTAGATTCACGCATATCTGCCTGGCTGCCTTCGAAGGTCCAGGTAAGTCCAGGGTAATCGGCCCGCAATTGTGGCAGTACTTCATTCTGTATCGCTGCAAGTACCTGTCCTACTGTATTGGCGGGTTCTACATCCAGGCCAACGTTAACTACCCGGAGGCCATCGCGCCTGTTGATGCTGCTAAAAGCCTCATCTTTTTCTATCTCTACTACATCCATCAAAGGCACCTCCACTCCTTGTGAGGTCCTTATGAGAAAATTCTCCAGATTCTGAATATTTCGTCTCTCTTCCAGGGGCAGTTTTACCCGCACCTCGATCTCGTTTGTGGCCCGCATCTGCCTCATGGCCAAAGCCCCATAAAAAGCATCTCTTACCTGGCGCCCAACCTCGTTGGAGGTGAGACCAAGATTTCGCCCTTGTGGAAGGAGCTTGAAATCGAATTGCTGTTTTCCTTTATTATAATTGTCACTAATGTCCCGGGTGTTTTCAAAAGCTTCAAGTCTTTCTGAAAATGCTGTACTGGCTTTTTCCAGCACCTCAATATTGGTGTGGCTAAGATCAACACTTATTGCCTGTTGATAGCCGCCGGGGCCGCGCTCGGCTTCAAATGTTATCTGGTCTACGCCTTCAATTTCACCAATATTATCCCGCCACAATTCAATTACCTCCCTGGCGGTCATTTCCCGCTCATCGGGTGGTTTCATCACGATCTCCACATCAATAAAGTTTTGTCCTCTCACATTGGTTTTCACACCTTCGGCAGCTTCAAAAAGGTTGTGCTTTTCAAACATTTCAAAGGTGGAGTTGGTGATCTCTTCGGCTACTTTCGCGGCTTGTGGGGTAGTGGTGCCTTCGGGCAGGCGAACCCCCGCTTCAATTTCATCGGCGGCTACTTCGGGCATCATGATCATTCCCATATGGTCGCTGTAGCCATAGCCGCCCACCATAATTAAAAGTGCAATGGCTGCGGTAAGTGTTATATAGCGATACTTAAGGGATTTGTCCAGGAGCGGCCGGTAATAATTCTGTATAAATCTGTCAAAAGCATCAGCAAATTTTTGCTGCCATTTTTCCAGTTTGAGGGCCAGGCCTTTTGGTTTTTTCTCTTTAAGATGACCGAGATGGGAGGGGAGGATGAACAGGGCTTCAAGCAGGGAAACCGCAAGGATCACGATCACCACTACAGGTAAGGGCCACCAGAATTTCCCTGTTTCCCCCGGCAAAAGTAACAGCGGTACAAATGCGATAATGGTGGTTGCTATACTAAAGACCACAGGCCGCGAGACATCTTTGGTCCCGGCAATGGCGGCCTGCATAGGTTTGAGGCCTTTCTTACGATATTCATATACGTTTTCTCCTACTACAATGGCGTCATCCACTACGATACCAAGCACCACAAGGAATCCGAACATAGAGATCATGTTGATACTCACGCCCACCAGCGGAAGAAAAATTATTCCCCCTACAAAGGAGATGGTCATCCCCATCATCACCCAAAACGCCAGCCGGTATTCAAGGAACAGCGTGAGGATGATCAAAACTATGCCTATTGCCATTAAGCCGTTTTCGGTGAGCAGGGACAGCCGATCACTAAAGTCTTCGGCGCGGTTGCTGTCGATGCGGTAACTTACTCCCGGTGGAAGTCTAAAGTCATCCAGTATTCCCTGTACCGTCTCGGCAATAACGAGGGGAGACTGGTCTCCAACCCTAAAGATCTCCAGGCTCACTGCCGGCTGCCGATTGAACTGCCCGTGAAAGCCTGATTCTTCAAAACCATCGGTCACTGTTGCTATTTCCCCCAGGGTTACCTTTGCTCCTGAATTGGAATTGATAATTGCAATCCTCCTGAAGTCTTCTGCCCATTGTTTTCTTTCCTTCATCCTGAGCAGGATCTCTCCCGATGCGGTTTCCACGGCTCCGGCCGGTACATCTTCGCTTGACTCGGCTACGATTCGGGCTACCTCGTCCAGGGTAAGGTTATATTTCCGCAGGTTATTTCGGGGGATTTCTATGTGAGTAAAGTAATCGGGCACATTTCCCAGATCTACCTGGGTGATCTCCGAATTGCTGAGCAGGATATTCCGCAGTTGTTCTCCAAGTTGACGCAGGGTCCAGATATCCACCTGTCCGTAAAGGCTTATTTCCATCACATCCTGCTGCTGCAACTGAAGGCTTACCTGGGGTTGCTCAATATCATCGGGAAAGGTGCGAATCCTGCTTACGGCCTGATCAATATCCTGAAAAGCTTTCATTCGGTTGGCGCCCGCTATGAGTTCAATGGCAATTTCCCCCGAACCTTCCCTGGCGGTAGAAACGATCTCCTTTATCCCCTGTATTCCGCGAATAGCCTCTTCAACCGGTAACAGGATTCCCTGTTCCACTTCGGCAGGAGCAGCTCCCGGATACTGTACATTTACATTGACATAATCCAGCTGAAACTGCGGAAAAACCTCTTTCTGGATCTGCAGCATAGTCCAGATACCACCGGCTATGAGCAGGACCATCATTAAATTAGCAGCAATAGAATTGCGCGCCATATATGCAATGACTCCTTCCTTCCTGGTATTTGACTCTTTTTCGGCCATTACTCTATGCTATCCTTTTCGCTTCCTTTATTTTGCGCGGTAGTATTTTTCTCTGTGCGTAAGGCTATCCCTTCGGCTACCGTACTCAGGTTGGTGGTGACAATCTTTTCTCCTCCTTGTAAACCCTGGCTGATATATGCGTACCGGTTATCGGTTAATAAAACTTCCACTTCTTTTATGCTGAGTTTTCCGTCCATCATGACCCACACTTTATTATTGTCGCGCAGGTAATCCCTGTTAAGCCGTACAACGTTCGATATCTCATTTCCTTCCACCAAAGTTTCCACAAAGGTGCCAATGATGAGCTCCGGTTTTCCTGCAGCTGTGTCCTGGGCGAGAGGATCTGGAACTTCCACCAGAATTCTCGCCTGTCGGGTTTGATTGTCTAAAGCTCCCACCTGGCTGGCAAGATATCCCGTACGGTAAGTGCCGGGTGGCCAGGCTGCAGTATTCCTAATTTGAACGGGAGATCCTTTTTTATGTTCTGAATCTGGAAATGTTAGCCAGCGCAAACGGGAAACCGGCAGACTCAGGATCACCCTGTATTGCTCGGTACCTACAATTCGACCCAGATCTTCACCGGGAGCAACCTGTGAGCCGGTGGTCACATTTTGTGTGATAATATGAGCATCAAAAGGAGCACGAATGGTACTGCGATCCAGGTCCAGTCGCGCCTGATCTACAGCTGCCTGTGCAGCCTTTATCCTCGCCCTTACCGCGTTGAGCTGAGGTTGCCGCAACACCAGGGATTTTTCCTGCTGCGTTAAGGTTTGACCTCCCACCAGTTCCAGATCCTGCTGTGCCACTTCCTGGCGTCCCATTTCCACATCAAGTTCCGTTTGTGCCTGTAATAGTTCACTTTGTCGCAGTTCCAGGTTGTTCCGATAATCTGCAGGGTCTATTTGCAGGAGCACTTCTCCTTTCTTTACAAATCCCCCGGGCACAAAAGCAGGGGCACGACGTACTACTTCCCCACCTACACGGGCGCTAATGATCACATCTTCTACAGGTTCCACTGTGCCCGTAGCGACCAGCAAAGGCGCAAAATTGCCTTCTTCTGCTTCTGTCACATTAACCAACATGGCCATTTCCCTTGTAGCTCCCTCTTTTTGGGCCGTGGGTTCACTCATAAAAATAAAAGAGGTCACCACTATTGCCAAAACAATAATGCCTATGCAAATAAGAATGATCTTCTTTGTACTCATGTTTTCACTTTTAAAGGCTGGTTTCTCTTTGGATATCAAAGGCACCTGCCAGGGCCCTGTACAGGCCAATTCTTATCTCCAGCAATACCTGCTGCGCCTCAATTATTTCCCTTTCCAGTTGCTGTTGCTCATCAAGCGCCAGCAGTACATCCAGGTATGGGCTCAATCCGTTGAGGAATTCAATTCTAAGTTGCCGGGAAGTTTTATTCGAAAGCTCAACTCTTCTTTCAAGTACCTCCAGTCTTTCAAGTTGTTTTTTTTCCTGAAGAAGTGCGTTCTCGACTTCTTCAAAAGCTGTAAGAACTGCCTGTCCATATTCAAAAAGTCGTTGATTCTTTACTGCTTCAGCACGATCTACTTCTGCTGAAAGTCTTTTACCGTAGATTAGTGGTGCCACTAAATTACCGGCCAGGCTGTAGGTCCAGTTCTCGAACAGGTTGCTTACTTCCGAAGAATTAAAACTCCCGGTTGCGTCGAGGGAAATAATGGGAAATTTGCTCCTTACCGCATATGCCATTTCACGGTCGGCTGCCAATACAAGGTTATAAGCCCTTTGCAGATCGGGCCTGCGACGAATGAGTTCCAGAGGTAATCCGGTCTTTGGTAGCGGAGGCAGCGAAGGTAGAATGCCAGATCGAAAATCTTCTATGTTCTGTGGTGGGCGACCCAGCAGTACTGCCAACCGGTTCTCCAGTACTTCAAGATTAGTTTCGTAAAATATCCTTAGATCGCGGGTGCTTTCCAGCAGCTGTTCCTGTCTCAAAATGTCAACAGCACGTATTTGTCCGCCGGCAAATCGGGCGCGGATCAATTTAACGATATCTTCATTGGTTTGGATTTGTTCCTCAATAAGCGCCAGCTGTCTTCGGGCAGTGAGAAACTCATACCAGGTGTTAGTGATCTCGGCCGAAATTGTCATCGCAGCGGCTTGATAGTCGCGTAAAATAGCTTCAGAAGTATATTTTTCGGCCTGTATTCCGGCACGAATGCGACCCCAAAGATCTAATTCATAGGAGGCAGCAAGACCGGTCTCTAATCTCATGTCCCGGGAGAAAATTGTAGGCCGTCCGTCTTTTGATACTCCCGCAAAGGCATCTACCTGCGGAAAAAGTAAAGATCTTTCCCTTTTTACAACAGCCAGGGCAGCCTGGTATTCCTGCCAGTTTCCCGCTAGTTGAAGATTCTCCTGCAAGCCCTGTTCCACCAGGGAATCAAGGATAGGATCCTCAAAGCTCGTCCACCATTCATCGGGCAGGGGAGTGGTCCCCGGGGTTGAAAATTCCTCGGGTTCGGGGATAGGAGCTTCCTGCGGTGCGAGCCGGGGAGTGCAGGAAAAAAGAATTAAAGCACCCAGACCAAGGAGCAGCCTGAAGCTCTCAAAGAGATAAGTTCTTGAGGGAAGAGTGAAATATGTGGATTCCGGCTTCAGTTACAATTGATGTTTAAGTTGAACTTCATCTTCAAACCCTTAAAGATCGAAGGGTTTTAAAGTTACAGATTTTTCGGATATAGGCAACCGGGATAAACAGGTCTCAAAAAAGGCATTTTTGGAAGGTATTCGGAGGCTTTTTCAAAAACTTACAGAATAGACAGTTACAACTAAAACACTTCTCTATTCTTAAAGTTCATTTTCTAAAGTACTTTGATTTATCCGACTCTTGTTTAGCTACGGGTGATATTCTCTTATTTCATTTATGATAAGGCACCGTAACTTCTGAAGTTTTTTTGAACTGTGGTGAATAGTGAAAGTCCTATTGAAGTGGTATCTTGCACACCCTGTAAACAGGTAAAATATAATAAAATTGGACCTTCCGGATATCTTCCGTTTTAGAAAAAAGTACGAGTATAAAGTAGGCATTAGCCTTAGTGGTGGCAGTGCCCGCGGGTATGCTCACGTGGGGGTGCTGCAGGCGCTGCATGAACACGGGATTGAGCCGCAGATAATCTCGGGCACCAGTATGGGTGCAGTTGTGGGATCTTTATATGCCGCAGGATATTCTCCCGGAGGTATTAAAAAGATCCTTACTGAAGAGACTTTTTCAAAGATGACCGGCTTTTCCTGGAGACGCACCGGGCTCTACAAACTGGAAAAGATGAAAGTGGCACTCCAAAGGTATATCGCCAAAGATGATTTCTCGGGTCTAAAAAAGCCGTTCTATCTCGCACTTTCCAACCTTAATAATGCCTGTGGCGAAATGCGTAGCAGCGGCCCTCTCTTTGATTATATTGTCGCCAGTTGCTCTGTTCCCGGGTTTTTTGCACCTATTGTGCTGGAGAAGACCAATTTCGTAGATGGCGGACTTTTTTGTAACCTTCCGGCTTCGGCTATCAGGGATAAATGTAAATATCTTATAGGTTCCCATGTTAATTTTCCGGGTCAAAAGGATAGTTTTCCGGGGCCGCGAAGCATTATGGAACGTGCTATAAACCTGGGGATTACCCAGAATTCAAAACCTGAAATGGAATTGTGCGATTTTTTAATTGATCCGCCGCAAATGCAAAATTATACTTTGCTTGATTTTGCAAAAATCGAGGAAATTATTCGGGCGGGATATGAGCACACCAATAAAATGATAGAGAACGGGGAGATTCCTGTGGAGAAACTCAGGACGAGGGTAAAGTAGTCAATTAGCAGTGATCCCGGATAGGCCAGGGAATAACTTCACATCCAAATTCAGCAGAAAGATAATGCTATGTTTCAGCGACGAAACACGAAGCAACTTTTGACAAAATAAAAAAGCAGCTTCCTTCGTAAAGAAAACTGCTTTTTAATATTCGGGTTACCTTATTGTATTGGGGTATATTCAAATCTTTGTCCACCTACAGAGATTCCTGCCATGGCACCACCTTTAGGAACAGTAACAATTGCTACCCCGTCCAGGAATTCCAGATCTTCAGAAAATCCTTTGTCGAGGATCACGGCAGAGGCGTTAGCACTTACTTCATAACTGCCATCTTTAAAGCGTTGAAGAGCTTCTTCGGTTTCAAAGAAAAGTACCTCTACAAAGGCTTTTCCTCCCAATTGCAGCCCTATATCCACCTGCTTTAGATCGGCGTAGCCAATCAAATTTCCGTTGTCATAAACAACCCCGTTACCCGAGGCTCCGCCTATAATATAGGCTCCTTTCCCCACATTGGGAAAAATAGCGTATCCTGCAGCCGAATTAAAATATTCAGCCATCATAGGATGTTCTCTCTCGATCATTGCCTTTTCCTGTGATGCATCGGTAATGAGGTCATCACTCGTTTTTTTGGCCGATCCACAAGCTGTCAGAACCAGAACTAACAATACAGTAGCTGTTCTGAGCAAATTTTTTGTCAAAGTTTTCATCTTAATTGGTTTTCATTTAATGCTTTAAATTAGAGATATTTATACATATTTGATGTTAACCAGATGTTATTTTATTTACGGGTTTCATATCTGTAAATGACATTTTTGAACCGCAACATTTCGTTCTCATTTCTAATTATTGAGAAAACACTTCTTTTTTGAATTTCAATTTTCCTTCCTGAAAAACTCTGAATTTTCCCTGGGCGTCATCTTTTGGCGCCACTCAGGTTTATGTTTGTATCAAATAAGAGGTTATGGGAGATTTGAAAAAGTACCAACTGCTGGATTTTTTGGCAGAATGTTTCCTGGAGCGGGGAGCTTCGGTAACATATCTTGACATGGGAGGAATTTCAGGATTAAGAGTGATTTCTGAAGAAGGGCCGGCCCGGCTCTATTTTTCCGCGGAAGAAGAGGTGTCAAAAATGGCATTTTTGAAAGGGGATCTTTCCGAAGAAATTATTATTCCCGTGCTTAAAACCCAGGAGGAGATACAGCTGAAGACTGCCCTGGCTCAACAGGGAATTGAGAATATAACAGTTTACAAACTTTCCCTGCATGAACGCTACATGTGGTACAGCAGGATATTTTTAAGTAAAAGCCAGGATAATTCCGTTTCGGTCAATGGGTCCTGTGGATTGTAGGGGTGCACAGAACAGGAGGCCGGAGCGGAAATTATCTCGATACCGGGAAAAGTATTTTGGACCATAATTGTAAACGCAAAAAAGAGTTCCACTAGAAGAAGGCTTTAGCTAAAAGAAGATTTTATACTGAATATTGTATATTGAGAATGACTATTAAACCTAAAAACCCGGAATTTTGAATATTTTATATCTACACGGCCTGGACAGTAAACTAAGCCCCGAGAAAAAAGCCATTTTAGAGAAGTATGGAAAAGTCTATGCGCCCGATCTTAATTATTATGATAATCCCGATGCGATACAGACAATTATTGATCTCCATACAGATGTGGAGATCGATGCAGTAATAGGCAGCAGCATGGGCGGTTTCGCAGGATACTACGTTTCAAACGCCCTTTCTCGCCCGGCGCTCTTGTTCAATCCTGCATTGATGGAGCGGTCTGTACCTCAAAATATTCCGTCGCAAGAGAATTACAACAACCTGAAGCAGATCGTAATTGGCCAAAAGGATGATGTTGTTTCCCCGGCAGACACCCTCACTTTTTTGTCTGAAGATTTTAACCCGGTAACAGATATTCACTTACACCTTGCTCCCCGGTTGGATCATAATATTCCGGTGGAATTTTTTGAAGAGGAAGTGGAGGCCTTCTTCAGGAAATTGGGCTACTAAGATTGAATTTGCTCCCGGTTTAAAAAAGTCTTCCTTCTGAAAATCTCTCCGGGACTTTTTGGTTTCCCGCGAGAGACGTAAATTAGTGAAATCAAAAAAAGAAAGATGAAAAACTGGTATATAAGTATTGTTGTCGTGCTGGGAATGATCACAATGACACCCGCACTACAGGCACAGGAAACGGAAGTGATGGTAAGGGTTAAATCCAAAGACGCCAAATTTATTGGCAGTTCTATTGGGGGAGCCATGGTCCTCATCAAAAATGCTGAAACAGGAGAAGTGCTGGCCAGCGGAAAAACGAGTGGAAGTACTGGAGACACAGAGCTTATCATGAAGCAGGCCCATAGCCGTAACCAAAGACTCACCGATGAAAATACGGCCGGATTCCTGGCTCAAACTGGACCTTGAAGAACCGGTGTTTGTTACCGTAGAAGCCCATGCCCCATACAATAAGAAGCAGGCAAGGGTAATGAGCAGCACCCAGCTGTGGCTGCTACCCGGGAAAGATATTACCGGCGAAGGATTGATCCTGGAGGTGCCGGGATTTGTTGTGGATATACTTTCCCCTCAAACTCATGAGCGAATTAGTGAAGAAAGTACCATAACAATAAAAGCAAATGTTGTGATGATGTGCGGTTGCCCGGTCACGCCCGGTGGAATATGGGATGCCGAAAAATATGAAGTTAAGGCTATCCTAAGCCGCGAAGGAACAAAGGTGAGCGAACTGGAACTCAAGGCAGGAGATAAACCCAGCACATTTACTGCAGAAACTACCCTCGAAAAGGGACTTTATGAACTGCTTATCTACGCTTTTGATCCTGTTAGTGGAAATACCGGATTGGACAGAACAAATTTCATTGTGAATTAGTCTGTATGGCAAACCAGCCGGAATTGATATTTCTCCGGCCCGGGAAGGTGAGAATAGGGTTGAAGCCGGTTTTGGCACTCACTCATCCACCACTGTTGATCCCAATACAGGCCCATGTTTCCCTTTTAAAGTAACACCCAAAGGTTTATTTTGTGGTGCGGGGAAAATAGTTTTCGGGAGTTTCAGCGGACTAAAATTTTCTCTTCAAAAATGTTAAAAATTTAAATGTTTTAATTTTTAAGTCATTGAAAATCATAACTTAACTGCTTATATAGAAAGTTATGAGAAAGAAACCGACCATCCAGATTTTACCCGTCTTCTTAGTTTTATGTCTCAGCTTTGGGACTTTCTCCTGTAATGAAAGCAAAACTCAGGTTAACCCTGAGCAGGTAGCTTCAGGGGAAATGAGCCTGCTGCAGAATTCTTCCGGGGATATTTTGGCAATGAATTCTGAAGTTCTTCCAGTGGACGCTAAAAAGGATACTAACGTCCTGCTCACAGTAGATACCGAAAACATTACGGAAGAGACAGTAGAAGAATTTGTGAAAATATCTGATGATCGATCGGGTTCCTCAGAAGGCGTTTTACCCTCAGATCATGTTGCTTTGGTTGAAAAGAACATGAAAATATACTGGAGTGCAGAAGCTTTAAATCCTCAATTAGGAACTACGGTAGATGTGCTGGGGATCTTTAGAAAACCGGAGGGCGGTGCAGAAATTCTGGACGGGGTTTTCCGCGATCCTAATAAAGATGGTGTTGTAATGGGAAAGATCAAGAATAAAAAGGTAGACGGACTGGAATATTATAATATCATGATAAGGATTAATGAAGAATCCCCCAGGACTTTTGTAATTGATCCCAAGCTTCAAATGAAGCATGATTAGGAAGAGGGAAGAGAGCGATAAGACTTTAATATAGCAGCGTAAAGCCTTTGCAGGTTTTCCTGAAACCGGATTTTATTTTTGTTTAGTTATATTCCTCTTCGGTTTCAAATAAATGCAAACTGAAAGGTGCCGGTTTTTTACTTCCTTAAGCCTATCTATCACATTGGCTTTATCTTCGATGAGGTGATAATTCACTGCTGAAAGATCCCTTTCCGGCGGTATAAAAATATTCTTCAAAAAATTTTTCATGTCGGGTCCGGCAAAATTGACTGCCATCAACCTTTGGCGGTGGTATCTCCAACAATCTTATGAGGAGCTGAAAAGGTGACTTCTAAATATAAATGTTGAGAAGGAATCTGTTAGGTGTAATTAATTTTCTACAAACTTGAGCTCAATGATAAATGTCATTGAATAAGACGGTTACAGTTGGTAAATTCAAATTACCTAAATATTTAGAAAATGGAAATTTCACTGTTCCTGGCGAAACTCTGGGGTTGGTACCTGTTGATATTCTTTTTTATCCTGAGCTTCAACCCGGTGAGGATCAAACAGATCTTTGATGACCTTAGGGATCAAAAATTCCAGATCCTTGCAGCCTTCATTGCTATAGTTGTGGGATTATTAAATATTCTGTTCCACAACATCTGGCAGCCCGACTGGCGGTTTATTATCACGCTGCTGGGATGGGCCTCACTTTTTTTGGGACTGGGGCTGTTTGTTTTTCCGGCTCCCACTACCCAAAAACTGCAAGTGCTGAATGTAAAACTGGTTCAGACCATTTATTTTCTCCTGTTTTTGCTGGGTATCTTTCTGCTGAATATGGGATACCAAATCGTTCAATATTAACTTTAAAAAAGCACCTGTCATGGATAAGTATATAAGGAAGTTTAGAGAAATTGGAATGAAGGATGTTCCTTTGGTGGGTGGAAAAAATGCTTCCCTTGGGGAAATGTTTACCGATCTTGCCTCACATGGAGTAAGGATTCCCGATGGTTTTGCCACTACGGCCGAAGCCTTTAGAAGTTATCTTAAGGAAAATGAGCTGGATCAAAAACTGGAAGAGCTTTTGAAGGAACTGGATCGGCCAGATTATTCAAACCTGAATAAAATAGGAGAACAAGCAAGGAAACTTATTTTGGGCGGAAATCTTTCCGAAGATCTCGAGCAGGCAATCACACAGGCCTATAAAGATCTAAGTGGAGAAAAGCAGATCGAGGTTGCTGTGAGAAGCAGTGCTACGGCCGAAGACCTGCCACAGGCAAGTTTCGCCGGTCAACATGATTCTTTTCTGAATATTTCCGGCGAAGAGGCATTACTAAAATCTGTAAAGAACTGCTTTGCCTCTCTCTATACAGACAGGGCAATAAAATACAGGGAAGACCAGGGATTCGAGCACCGGGAAGTTGCCCTTTCTGTTGGGGTTCAAAAAATGGTGCGGTCAGACCGTGGCAGTTCGGGGGTTGGGTTCACTATTGATCCTGAAAGTGGTTTTAGAGATGTGATCCATTTGGCCGGAGTCTGGGGACTTGGAGAAAACATTGTGCAGGGAACGGTAAACCCTGATGAATTCTATGTTTTTAAGCCGGCTCTTGTAAATGAAAAGATGGCGATCATTCAGAAAAAACTTGGAGCTAAGGAGAAAACCATGGTTTATGCCGGTTCAAACGGGCATGCCTCTACAATGAATATGGATACCGAGCCTAAAAAGCAGGACCAGTTCGTATTGAATGACCAGGAAATACTGGCCCTGGCCAAGTGGGCCCTGGAAATAGAAGAGCATTACGGAAAGCCAATGGATATTGAATGGGCCAAAGACGGGATCACCAATGAACTTTTTATAATTCAGGCAAGGCCCGAAACAGTCCATACTTCAGTAAAAGAAGAACTTCAGCTGCAATATAAGCTTCTGGAGAAAGGCAAAGTTCTGGCTAAAGGAAATGCTATTGGTTCCAAGATCGCGGTGGGACCTGCCCGGATTCTCGAGTCCCCACGCGAGGCAGATAAACTTCAGAAAGGAGATATCCTGGTGACCGAAACCACAAGCCCCGACTGGGATCCACTGCTCAAAAAGGTCGCCGGGGTTGTCACAGATCGTGGGGGACGTACAAGTCATGCTGCTATAGTTGCACGGGAACTCGGTGTTCCTGCAGTGGTAGGCTCGGGTGCTGCTACCCGCAATATCAAGGATGGGGAAATGATCACCGTGTCTTGTGTGGAAGGGCAAACCGGGTTTATTTATCAGGGAGAGCTTAAATTTGAAACACAGGAGATCGACTTTGGAGAAATAAAGATGCCGAATACAGAGGCGAAGCTTATTCTTGCAGATCCGGAAAGGGCATTTCAGCTCTCTTTTTATCCTAACAACGGCGTGGGCCTTCTTAGAATGGAATTCATTATTACCCACATGGTTAAGGTGCACCCGATGGCCCTGATAAAATTTGATGAATTAAAAGATGAAGAGGCTAAAAAAGAGATTAGTCACCTCACCAGGAATTACCAGCAAAAAGAAGAATATTTTGTCGATCAATTGTCCCAGGGTATTGCCACCATTGCAGCTGCTTTCTATCCTAAAGAGGTGATTGTGCGAATGAGTGACTTTAAAACAAATGAGTATGCAAATCTTATTGGAGGGAAACAATTTGAGCCTGAAGAAGAAAACCCGATGCTCGGCTTTAGAGGGGCTTCCCGGTATTACCACGACCTGTACCGGCAGGGATTTCTGCTGGAATGCAGGGCGCTGAAAAAGGTAAGGGAAGAGATGGGGCTCGAAAATGTCAAATTAATGATCCCATTTTGCCGAACCGTAGAAGAGGGTGAAAAAGTAGTCAACCTCATGGCCGAAAATGGTCTAAAAAGCGGAGAGAACGGCTGCGAGATCTATGTCATGGTAGAAATACCCAGTAATGTGCTCCTACTGGAAGAATTTGCCAGGGTTTTTGACGGATTTTCAATTGGATCCAATGACCTTACCCAACTCACCCTTGGAATAGACAGGGATTCGCAGTTAATTAGCTCCCTTTTTGACGAAAATAATCCCGCTCCCAAAAAGATGATCTCCCTTGCTATTGAAAAAGCCAGGAAAACCGGGAAAAAAATAGGCCTGTGCGGACAGGCTCCAAGTGATTTTCCTGAATTCGCATCCTTCCTTGTAAAGGCAGGAATAAACAGTATTTCATTCAATCCCGATGCTCTTATAAAAGGAATTAAGAATATCAAAAGCGCTGAAGAAGAAAAAGAAGAACCCGTGGTTTGATCTGTACCGCTCCTAAATGACATCAGGAATGCATCATTCGGTTGTTCACCGGCCCCGGATGTATGGAGTTAACTCTTATTCCTTTATCTGCAAATTCCAGGGCAGCGGTTTTCATAAATCCTACCACTGCATGCTTGCTCGTAACCCTGTTGGGGGTGGTCAAGGTGCAGTAGGCAAAGATCCTCTGGAGTTTTTCTTGTAAAAACTGGCTAATAAGTCTTTTTCAGCCAGATACTATAAATAATTTTCTGTCAAAGCATCAATTTTTACTATGAGCAGTTAAAACTTATAAGTCTTAATTATTGTAAATTTATAGGAATAACTAACTAAAATTTTATCAAAATGGCAGACAATGAGCACCGAAATTCCCCCGGGACCCACAAAGCCTGGGAAGTTAATGAATCCAGCAGATGCCCTTTCTTAGGCGGGGCCCTAGATAAGACTGCCGGAAGCGGAACTACAAACCGTGACTGGTGGCCAAATATGTTGAACCTTAGTATTCTGAGACAGCACTCAAACCTCTCCGACCCAATGGGTGAAGACTTTAATTATGCTGAAGAATTCAAGAGCCTCGATCTGGCTGCAGTGAAAAAAGATCTCACCAAACTCATGACCGATTCCCAGGACTGGTGGCCGGCAGATTATGGACACTATGGAGGGCTCTTTATTCGTATGGCATGGCACAGTGCGGGAACCTACCGAATTAGTGATGGTAGAGGAGGGGCAAGTTCGGGTTCCCAGAGATTTGCACCTCTTAACAGCTGGCCCGATAATGCCAATCTTGATAAAGCACGCCTCTTGTTATGGCCAATCAAACAGAAATACGGAAGAAAGATCTCCTGGGCAGATCTAATGATCCTTACCGGAAACGTTGCTCTCGAGTCAATGGGGCTAAAACCATTTGGGTTCGCCGGTGGCCGGGAAGATATCTGGGAGTCTGAAGAAGATATCTACTGGGGTTCTGAAGGAGAATGGGTTGGAAACAAAGAACGCTACGCACGGGAAAATAAACTTGAACAACCACTTGCAGCCTCTCACATGGGGCTTATCTACGTAAATCCCGAAGGTCCTAATGGCAACCCAGATCCCGTGGGTTCTGCCAAAGACATTCGTGAAACCTTTGGCCGTATGGCTATGAACGATTACGAAACCGTGGCTCTTATCGCCGGGGGACATACCTTCGGAAAAACCCATGGAGCGGCAGATCCTGTAGAATATGTTGGCGCAGAGCCCGCAGGGGCAGATATCATTGAAATGGGACTGGGCTGGAAAAATAAATTCGGTACCGGAAATGCCGGTAGCACCATTACCAGTGGTATTGAAGGAACCTGGACGAACACCCCAACGAAATGGAGTAACGGCTTCTTTGACAATCTCTTTGGCTATGAATGGGAATGTCAAAAAGGTCCGGGTGGGGCCTGGCAATGGAAGCCAAAAGACGGAGCAGGAGAGGGCACGATCCCCGATGCTCATGATCCCAATAAAAAACATGCCCCATTCATGCTGACATCGGATATTGCCTTACGGGAAGATCCCGAATATTTGAAGATCTCAAAACACTTCCATGAAAATCCTGAGGAGTTTGCAGATGCTTTTTCCAGGGCATGGTATAAATTGACCCACCGGGATATGGGACCGCTTTCCCGATACCTGGGACCCGATGTGCCTTCGGAAGAACTTATCTGGCAGGATCCAATTCCCGAAGTAGATCATGAATTGATAGACCGGGAGGATATCGCTGAACTGGAGAAAAAGATCTTTGCTTCGGGCCTCACTGTCTCCCAGTTGGTGACCACCGCCTGGGCTTCGGCTTCTACTTTTAGAAATTCAGATAAACGTGGAGGAGCCAATGGAGCACGTCTTCGCCTGGAACCACAAAGACACTGGGAAGTGAACAATCCACCGAAACTTCAGCAAGTGCTTACAAAACTTGAGGAGATTCAGGAGGAATTCAACAGTGCTCAAAAAGGCAATAAAAAAGTATCCCTGGCCGATCTTATCGTGCTTGGTGGAAACCTGGCTGTTAAAAAAGCTGCAAAAGATGCCGGCTATGAGATAGGTGTTCCTTTTGCCCCCGGAAGAATGGATGCCCTTGAGGAGCAAACAGATGCCGAAGCCTTTGAGCCGCTGGAGCCAAGAGGAGACGGTTTCCGCAACTATGTAAAAAAGAACGAATATATTTCAACCTCTGCAGAGGAGATGCTGGTAGATAGGGCACAGTTACTTGCTCTTACTCCGCCCGAAATGACTGTTCTAGTAGGAGGAATGAGAGTTCTGGGAGCGAATTATGATGAATCAAACCACGGAGTATTTACAAACAGGCCAGGGAAGCTTACTAACGATTTCTTTGTAAATCTACTGGATATGACCACAACCTGGCAGGCCCGATCCGATGCTCAAAACATTTTTGAAGGTCGTGACAGGAAATCCAATGAGGTAAAATGGACCGGCACAAGAGTTGACCTGATTTTTGGATCTAACTCAGAACTTCGTGCCCTTTCGGAAGTCTACGCTCAAAATGATTCTAAAGAGAAGTTTGTCAAAGATTTTGTGAAAGCATGGGATAAAGTAATGAACCTGGATCGTTTTGATTTAAAGAATTGATCTGTGTCACCGGTTTATTGAAAAAGGCGATTTGGGAACAAATCGCCTTTTTTCATGAATAATGAAAACGAATGTTATTAGGGAATGAACCAGGATCGCTGTGGCTGCCCGACCAATAAGGCGGAACTCTGGAATTAGAAAACCAAGCCCGATCAAGATTTAACCGATTTTTAGCAGTTTAGATTTATCAGTTTACCCCAGTAGTTTTATATAGATTTTGAGGATATGGAACTCTGGTCTACTTCTCCGCTGCCCAAAGTATCCCTTTAATAATGTGTTCTAAAAACAGGGGTTCCTTATAGGCTTCATTAGTGTGACCGCCACCGGTGTAGAAAGCTCTGCCGCCATCGTACTCATGATACCAGGCAATGGGATGATAATTTCCGTTCTCTCCACCTTCGTAAGATTGTTCGTCCAGAGTAGCAAGAACCCGGATCCCGGGATTTAAATTCTTGTAGTTATACCACTCGTCCTCGCGCTCCCATATCTTTGGCAGGTGAGATGTAGAAGGATGGCTTTGATTTACAACATGAACTTCTGCTTTTTGAATATGAGGATGAGATTTGAAGTAGCCACCTACCAATTTGCCATACCAGGGCCATTCATATTCGGTGTCGGCTGCGGAATGAATTCCAACAAAGCCGCCGCCAGCCCGAATGTACTCTTCAAAGGCTGTTTGCTGAGGGATATTGAGAACATCTCCTGTAGTGTTTAAAAAAATCACAGCATCATATTCCTTCAGGTTTTCAGGAGTAAAATAATGAGAATCACTGGTAGTATCAACCTGAAACCCCGCTTCTCCTCCTAATTTAATTAGCGCCGCCTTTCCAGCGGGAATGGATTGATGTACAAAACCCTGCGTTTTGGTGAACACCAGAATTTTATCTTTCTGCCCAGATTTTCCCGATCCCAGCAGCACCAAAGCCATTGCTCCAAAAAAGATAATTAAAATGCTATTTTTAAGAGGTTTAATTTGTGGCATATTTTAAATCCAGATGTTTTTGTAAAGCTATGAAAGATCTAATTATTAAATCTTCATGAAATTTTTCTTTTGGGGTTAATCTGTGAATTTAATTCACGCTACACGGGGAGTGAGCAATAAAAATAACCCCTGGAACTTTTAGTTGCAGGGGTTAATTAAAGATCTTCAGTAAATAACGGCACTTTTATTTAGTCCCGGGGCTAACTTCTGCCTTTGGTATTTCCTGGTTGCCCTCTTTTAAATATGTGTCGAACCAGCGCATCATTCGAAGGCTGTAATCATATCGCGCAGTTGATTTTCTATTTCCATGGCCTTCCCCTGGATATAAAACCAGTCTCACCGGAGTTTCTGTTCTGGTTTTAATATGGCGGTAAAGTTCATATGACTGTCCCGGGTCAACTCGAGTGTCTTCCTTTCCGTGAAGGATCAACAACGGAGTATTGGCCTGATCTGCATAGAAAATCGGGCTTCTTTCCAGAAAGAACTTGTAATCATCCCAAATCCTTTTTCGGCTGTGCACAAGGAACATTTCTTCAGGAATATCACTTGTTCCCCACTTTGAAATATTGTTGCTGATACCTACAGACATAACTCCTGCAGCAAACCTGTCGGTATGCCGGGTGGCCATCCATGCTGTGGCGTAACCGCCATAAGATCCACCGGTCACTCCCACGCGGTCTCTGTCCACATTTTTGTTTTCCACCAGGTAATCTACACCGTCTATGATATCGTCAAATTCCTTTCCGCCGGGATCTCCCTGGCTTGACATAGCAAACTCCACTCCGCGACCGGTGCTTCCGCGGTAATTAGGGTAAAATACGGCGTATCCTTCCCCGGCACCCATTTGCCCCGGCATGCTGTATGCCGTTAACCAGCCGTTATCGTAATGAGCTTCGGGCCCACCGTGTACCACTGTAATTAAAGGGGTTTTGCCTTGACCTGAAACAGGGTGAATAAGAATACCCTCGATTTCCATTCCGTCGGCAGCTTTGTAGGTGATCACTTCCTGCTTTCCTAATTTTTCCTGTTCCAGCCATGGATTGGAATTAGTAACACGATTTGCAGTGGAAGCTTTCGGGTTTAAAAGGAAAAGTTCTCCCGGGTGCTGCGCTGTGTTTCCAACAAAAGATATCGCACCATTATCGGCCACAGAGAAACCGGAAATACTAATGTTATCATCCCTGTACATCTTATTCATTTTTCCGTCGAGAGTCAGAGTTCCTATGCTGCTGTAAACACCTTCACTGGCAAGATAGGTGAGTGTTTTATTGTCTTTCCATGCCAGGTCATCAAATTTCCCCGGGTAATCGGCCTGTAGAATTTTTGGACTACCTCCGGTTGCCTCAGCTATAAAAACTCGGCCATCAACCGGGTCATGTTGATCCTGTCCTGCTATGAATCCGATCCTTTTTCCGTCGGGGCTCCATTGCATTGGGCCTAACTTCGCCTTGTGGTCTACCTGTGCAGTAACGTTTAACGAATTTGCATCGACTACATAGATTTTTTGTCCGGTGTAAAAATCATCTACCAAAGAGGAAGGAGCAGCACTAACTGCTATTTTTGAGCCGTCGGGACTCCACGCTACTGCGGTGGTATGTCCCTGTACCTGCAGGGAGCGGGGAGAGGGGCTGCTTATATCTGTAACGTAGGCAACTGAATTGTCGAGACCTTCTTCATAGATCTCCGGCTCATACGGAAGTTCGGAATCCTGCTTTTCTTTTGGTTCTTTTGAAATGAAAATGATCTTATTACCATCAGGATCCCAGTCATAGGAGCTAATAGAATTTTTGAATTCATACAGCTTTTGAGCTTCTCCGCCGTTCATTCCTATTTCGTAAAGAGAAGTGAATTTGTCTTTGTCTTTTTTAGCGGTGAAGCTAATGCTGTTATGTCCCGGTCTAAATTTCACATTGGAAACGCTGTAGCCGGTAATAAATGGCCTGGTGGAATTGCTAGCCTTGTCGTAGACATAAAGGTGGACATTGGCCGGTGCATTTTCCTCCTGGGGTGCCATAGGCTTAAGGTGCTGGTAAATGACCTTTTCCCCGTTTTCGGAGATCACGGTATTGATGATAAATTCCATTTTTGCAACATCCTGCGGGGTGAGCACATTTTGCTGTGCAAACACGGCGTTGCAAATAAGAAACATGAGTAATGTAAGGGATCTTTTCATTGCTGTTATTGAATTATAGTTAAACCTGATTTTCGCACCTTAAGATACGGGAAAATGAGCATTTGCCCAAGTCCACATTTTCAGCTTTTACCACCTGGTACTGCGCTGAAGAAAAAGGCTGTTTCCTCATTCCTTCTGAAGGAATCAAAACATCAGGTTGAAATTCTTTTAACGAAGCGTCGCTTCCAGATAAAGTACCTTAAGATAATGTAAACTGGAGCGGCAATAAAACCAAGAGCTATCCCGAAGATAAAAAACAGAAAGGTGAGAATTTTTATAAAGATCTTCGTGAGGAAAGATTTACCCTTGGGGATATACCGCCGGTAAGGTGTGAAAAGATATACATTGGCGAGTACGGCACTTATTACAAAACCAATTATAGGAATAAACCCCAGGAGAAAAGATACTCCGGCGAGTTTATAGAATTTCCTGTCCTGGTAACTAATATATTCTTTTGGGGTTGGAGAATCAAACAATGTGGAACCGCAGAGATCGCACTGCTGAAATAAATCTGTGCTTTTCAACTTATTCCCACAGTCTGGACATTTGCGGTGAGAGGCAAGGTGGAGCCGGTGTTTTTCAAGGTTAGACACCAATTCCTTTTTACGCTGCCCAAAAATGCCTATTTGGTGTACCTCCGGCTGCGGAGCTTTGCAATTATAGCATTTTACAGCGAAGGGCAGGTTCATTTTTCCGCAGTTGGGGCAGGCGAGTTTTTGCTGTTCCAGTTTGCGTTCTGTTCTTTTCTTCAGAAGAATAAAAAAGCCTATGGCCGCTGCATAAACTGCAACCATTATCAAGCCCGAGCCAGATAAGTAGCAGAAATCCGAAGATGACCAGGCTGTCCTCCAGCCAACTGCTTATTTTACTAATGTAAAAGTTGTCATCCTCATCTACGTCTTCTAAAAAGCTAATAAAATCCCGTCTTAGTCCCGCCAGCCAATGCACTGCGAGAGTTCCAAAAAGCAGGAGGATCCAAAGGGGATCAAAGGCTGCCCATTGAACTTCTCCAAGCACTTCTACAGAGGCTTCGTCCAGTAAATTAAGATTGATGATAAAAAATATGAGCGGCTTGAGGTAGGTTTCTGCATCTTTCAGAAAATTTCTTATCTCGGTGCTTTTATCTCCCACGATCTCCAATAAACTCAAGCCTCCTAAAGTATACAAAACCCAGTCTTTAGTGATAAAAGAATCTGTTGCAGGGGAGACGATATCTCCCATTCCCGGGAAATATTGCGGATACCTGAGAAAAAGTGCTGCAAGAAAGGCGGGGAGGAAGGTTCTCATCGAGAACAGCGGAATCATACCTAAAATGCTGACAATTTGAACGAAAGTCATGTAAATGGGTTTAGGGAAGAAAAGATAAAAAAAATTGAGCAGGAAAAGGAGAAGCAGTTAAAAGCCTGCTAATAGAAGTAGAAAATTGAACCTTAAATCTTCCCGTAAATTAGGTGTCAAAAAGGTGTTTTTTGAAGTTCTTTTTGGCGGGCTTTAAGTCCCTCCGGGCAACCGGAAGAAAACAGCATCTTACTTTAAAGATCGGCATTTATATTCATAAGAGGCAGGTCGAGATGATTCAGGATCTTTTCGGTAATGTTCCTTCTAAAGACCGGGTTGAGACCACTGCGGCCATGGGTGATGACGCTAACCAGGTCACACTCATAAGAGTTCACATAAGCATCTATTCCCCGTTCTTCATTATAGGCGTTTATAATTATCGGTTTAATCTGCATTTCAGAATAAGGAGCAGTGAAAAGCTCTAACTTTTTATTGACCCCTGTGGTTTCTTCAAAGAAATAAGGAGTGTTTATATAAAGGATCTGTACAGTGGCCCCAAGTTTTTTGGCCAAGTCCATGATCCTGTTGAAGCTCTCCCGGGATTTTTCCAAAAAGTCGGAGACGATTACCCATTTTTGAGGCAAATCGGGGTTAGCACCCAAATTCATGGCAATAACGGGAACCGGGGATTTGTGGAGCACCCTCAGGGTATTTGTGCCGGCTGTTTTATTCTTGCCTTTTTCGCCGTGAGTTCCTATCAACACCATGCAATAATTCTTCTCGTTGATATACCTGTAGATTTCTTCCATCCCTGCATCAAAGACCAAAGAAGTATGGGCTTCAACATCCATATCGTGAGCCTTTCTTTCCAGGCTGAACATTTTATCTTTAGCGTCCCCAATGGCAGCTTTGGTTTCGGGATAAAGATTCTCCTTCTCGAGAGGAAGCTTTCTCCAATCGACCGGGGTTGAAACCAGGTGCAAAAAAGTTATCCCGGTTTTAAGTTTTCCGGCGATCGCTAAACCAATATCTGATGCAAGATTTGCGGTTTCAGAAAAATCTGTAAGTACAAGAACATTTTTCATAGCCAGGAGTTTTATCTAAAAATATTTAATTATTGGCTATGCGGAAATGACTTTTGTCATTCTTGGTAATTAATTCAGTATAAGAGATCTAGCAGTAGAATTTATCTGAACTACTTCCTGGTTTCAGAGTTTTTTAAAAGCTGAAGAAATTGAATTCGGGCGGATCATAAATGAATCCTTACTGATTTGAATTCGGGAAAATAACCTTTTCAGGATGTTTTTTCAGTTCTTTCATGATGTGCGTGAACAACAATGATTTGGTGGGGCCTGAATTTTTTGGCTCAACCAGGAACCTTACAGTTACTTCGATCCAGGTATTGTTGTTAGCTGTGAATATTACTGAAGGTTTCTCTTTAATTTCCAGCTCCTGGATCATTGAATCGGCAAGAATGGTTTTAAGCCTTTTTACCCTTCTCATCATTGCTTCTCCCAATTCTTTTTCGGCAATTTCTGTTACTAAAAGGGAGATGAAATCGAAATCACTGTCATAGGAAACATAAAATTTTACTTCGTTCCATATAAAAGGAAAAAGCGGCCAGGAATAATTAACTACATATTCACTAAAGATTCGGGAATTGGCATATTTGATTATTCTTCCGCTGGGATGATCCCCCGATAAATAGTCCCCACGAAACTCCCACAAAGTGGTGTCAAAATATCCTACATTCATCACATCGCCGTAAACAGTACCTATTTTTATCCTGTCCCCAACTTCATAAGGCTTCCGAAGAAGAAGGTAAACCCATCCAAAAAGACTGGTGAGGGGATTTTGAAGTGCCAAACCCAGAATTAACGAGATCACCCCAAAGGAGACCAGGGTCGCATACCAATTTGAAAACACCAGAGATATGACAATAAGGACAATAAGAAAGAAGCTGACAAAGTTGATGAGGCTTCTAAAATTATATGCGCTGGCCTTATCATCTATTTTTCTTTTTAAGATCTTCCGCAGAAGACTGTTCAAAAAGAGTACAGTCGTGATCAATACCGATCCTAAAATAAGTTTTTTGGCTATTGGGAGATAAGCTTCAGAAACTGGCAGGTTGCCCGATTCCAGCAAAAAATAGAGTAGACCTGCTACTACAATGATAAGGGCCGTGTAACCCACAAGAAGAAGGATTTCTCTCCTTGCACTGGGAAAGGTCTTCTTTGACTTATCGGTCTCTAAAAGGGCTTTTTTTACATTCTCTTCTTCAAGGATCTTTTTTATTTCTTCCTCTTCCGTTCTTTTGTCGGCATTCATTTTTAATCTTCTTTTTAGACCGTAAATAATTGTGCTCCGGTTAAATTAAAGAAAATATTGTTGCAAGTTCTTTAAGGAAGGTTAAACCACGGGAAGATTTGGTTCCAACAGGTTTTTAAGGATGGCAGGTTGTTCCTTAATTGGAATGGCCGCTATGACCAAAATGATCTATAACGAAAGAGACACCCCGGTCATAATAAAAAATTCATGGGCGAGGTCAACAGCATAGTTTTCCATCCTGTATTCGAAAGACAAATCAAGTGTAAGGTCCTTAAAAGAACTGTTTTCAATACCCAGAGAAAATCTTTGCTCAGCTTCAGGTTTTTGGTGGGCAGAAACGGCATATAAAGCTTCTGTGGATATTCCCAGGGAAAAAGCTTCGCTCATGGCATAGGAAGATGCCAGTTCATATCTAAGTCGGTGAGTCAAATGTTCTCTAAACCTTTGTTCCAGCCGAAACCTGTGCGAGAGGGGCAGATAAGAATTAACGGGATCGATCTTTACCTGTTCCATAATTCGGAATTCATCTACTTCAGAAGAATCAAAAAGTTCTTTAAAACGGTACCTCAGGCCAAGACTTAATACGAGTGACTTGCGCTCGCGGTAATTAGTGAAATGGTTTATTTCCAGATGTTCATTGCGGGAACCGGAAATTTTTTGCCCGTCCAGTCTCTCCTGTAGTAATCCCCGGTATCCTGCACTAATATCCATGGACCACCCGGTATTTACAGGCAGAGAAACTTCGAATTCATGATCGTAAAAGTAGGATTGGGGATTTTGAGAAAAAGCCTGGTTTATGCTCATCATGCTGAAGAGCATTAGAAATATAATTTTCTGCCTGGAACAAGATGCCATAAATCCCTGGTTTAAGCTGTGCTTTTTGATGTTCTTTTTCTCTTATCCCAATATACATAGAGCCCAAACAAGATGAGGCTTACAATTGATCCCCATAACAACCCGGTTTTAAGGCCATCTGTACTTTCTCCTATCACTGCAATAAAAAGGGTGAGGGGGGCAATTCCAGCTAAGGTGGCGGCAACGAATTTCCAATAGCCCATTTTCAGGATGCCGGCTACAAAGCTAATGGCATCATTTGAAAGAAAAGGGTTTAATCGGGTAACAATAACTGCCCAGAATCCATAGTCATCAATAAAATCCCCAATTTTCTTTTCGTTTTTATGACCTATGAGTTTTTCCACGATCAAAGGTCCAAAATACCTCCCGATAAAGTAACCTACAGAAGAGGCGGAAAACACAGCCACAAGAATAATTATACTTCCAAAAATGGGTCCGTATGCCAGTACCGAAACTACCATGAGTGCAATTGTGGGAATGACAAGGAGAAACATTTGCAGGATCATTGCCAAAACAAGTACCACCGGACCAAACCATCCAAAGTTACCCACCCAGGCTTCAATTCTTTCGTTGTCATCGCTTGTAAGGACATTCCAGGCTTCAGTGAGAAAATCCTGAACCCCCGGAATAAAAAAGTAGGCGAGCACCAGGGAGACAACAATTAACGCCGAAATGTAAAGAGGGAGCTTACTTTGCTTTACCGAAGATGTTTCAATAGAATTATTTTCCATTCTTACTTTATGATTTTACTTTCTGAATAAGAAAATGCTACAGTTTCTACCTGCAGGATTTTCTTCTGATTAATTTTTATTTATTTCCTGTTGAGAGAGACTCTCAGGATATTTGCGGGACCTTCTCCCGCTTCATTTGAAATGAACATATCTCCTTCGGAATTAAAAGTTAGACCCTCGGGGTTTGCAAAGTCTTTGGAACTGAAAATGAACAGTTCCTTGAGAGTTCCTTCTTTTTCAACAATTAAAAGCTTAGGCCTGGTGCCGTCAAGAATAAATAACTCACCGGAATGTGGGTGGATATTTAAAGCTCCCGGCGAAAATTTATTTTTCAGCTTTCCATCTACCCGGTCAAAAAGGGGATTGGAAAGACTGATTTTAAACTCGGGCTTTTCACCTGAATCTTTTTTGTCGAGGTCAAAAGCATAGATCTCTTTTTCGTGTTGAGAATCTTTACGCTCTTTTACAGCCAGCAGGAGCCGATTATTTACCGGGTCGGCACAAAGACCTTCAAAGTTGATCCCGGGCAGGGCATTAGCTTTAGTAACCTTCCTGTTGACCTGCGGGTCTGCACTCTCAAAATTTAGTACTTCGAAAATAACCCCGTCGCTCCGCAGAACATATGCGTCATCTTTTATTACGGCTATTCCTTCATAATCTCCGCCACCGCCGAATTCTATTTCATTTTCTATTTGGGAAGTTTGGAGATTATAAATAAAAATTATCCCATCCTCATCCTGGACGCAGGCAATGCGATCCTTTCCAAGCCATGCAATCCCCGACACTTCATCAAGAGCATCGGGTAAATCCCATTTTTGAAGGATCTCATAGTTCAGGTTTTTGTTTGAATTTTCTGAAGGCTTTTCCTTAAAGGAGAAAAAAGTCAGTACCCCCACGATTAACACTAGTATTCCAAAAATGATCTTTTTCATAACTTTTTTATTTCCAGTAAATCAGTGTGGTGTCGGTTTTTCCTGCTTCATTCAGGACCACCTCTTCATTTGAAAAAAACCGACTGACTTCTGCCTGATAGTAAGTTTCTTTCCCTGTTCTCACTACCTCAGGATCTTTAATGTCTTTTTCACCATATTTCTGCTGAAGCGTCTCCTGTACTGCAGGAGGCAGGGCAGACCAGGGTATTTCCCACTTTCTCTTCAGTATGCTTCCGGAAGAATCAAACAGGGCCTTATGGTCATTATCCCCTATTTCAAATTCTACTTCATAGGTTTCTCCAACCTGGTTGAATTCCGCATCGGTGGCTTTGGGATATTCGGCCCAGAATTCATTCAGCACAACAGAGGGTACTTCTGCATAGGGATAATCATCGTCGTCGCAGGACAACAACAAGCTGCTGAGAAGAATTAATAAGAGATGCCTACACTTCACGCTTTTTTCTTTCCTGCTAAATTGGGAAAGGAAACTGGAAAGATTTGGGAACTTTAAAAGTCTATCGTGAAGATGTGGGTTTGATCGTGAAAAGTATAGGTGAGGTCCAGGTCCATTTTTTCGGCAATGGCTTTAGAAATTGCGAGGCCAAGACCCGTAGAATCTGCTTTTTCGGCTCCTTTAAACCTGCTGAAGATCTTATTTTTTTCGAGGGCTGCCTTTCCGGGATTTTCAAATTTTATCGACTTTGAGGAAATGATCACCTTGACAACAGTGCCCGAAGGGGTGTGAAAAATGGCATTTTTGAGCAGGTTTGAAATAAGCATTCCGGCAAGATCTTTACTTCCGTGATGTTCGATGTTGTGTTCTTCAGTAAGAACTATTTTCACCTCCCGATGGGCCGCAAAATCCTGAAATTCTGCAATGATCTGTTTGACCAGGCTATTCCAGTTGATCTTTTCTTCTTCTGCAAATTGCCTGTTCTCGATCCTCGAGAGCAATAACAGGGACCTGTTAAGCCGGGTAAGTCTTTCCAGGCTTTGAAGAACCGTTCCCAGTTCTTCCATTTGTTCTTGAGATAATTCGGCATTTTCGGCCATTAGCTCCAGCTTATTGATACTTATGGCCAGGGGAGTTTGCAACTCATGCGACGCGTTTTCAATGAATTCTTTCTGGCTATTGTAGCTTTCAACAGATTTCTTCAGCAGGCTGTCTACCCGCTCATTCAGAAGCCGGAACTCATCTATTTTCGTTTCCTCATATTTTATCGCCCGGTCTTTTTCTATACTGAAGTTTTCCAGACGGCGAAGAAGTTTATAGAAAGGTTGCCAGGCCTTTTTCTGAAAATAACTGTTAAGCAAAACAATAGTCAGGATCAAGCCAATGTAGAGCCACAGGAGGGAAAAGAACAATTCCTTGCGAAGATCATCCTCTTCCACCATAGAGGTTATAACTTTTATTTTATAGAAGGAGCCGTCCTGCTGGAAAACACTTTCTATAAGGCGTATCGGCTCGTATTCATCTTCATTTTCCATGTACATGAGCGTGTCGCGATAAGCATCTGTAAAGTCACGGCCAATTTGGGGAGTAGTGGGGGAAATGATATAATTTCCATCCTCAAAAGCGCTTTTTTCAAGCACCGAAGGATCCTGCCTGGCCTTTCTAATCACCAGCATCTTTTGGTTGTCCAGGCCGTCGTCCATACTGTCATAGATCTCATCCAGGATCTCGAAATAAAAGATGAGTGCCCAGAGTGCCAATAAAAAAACCAGGATCACAGCAAAATAGGTAGTAGTATAATTGAGAAGTTTCATGGAACGAAGAGCTTATAACCTATTCCATAGACAGCTTTTATTTCCGGTTCTGCCCCGGTATCGGAAAGTTTTTTTCTCAGGTTTTTGATCTGGGAATATATAAAGTCAAAATTATCTGTCTGGTCAATATAATCTCCCCACACATGTTCTGCCAGCGCAGATTTACTTACCAGGCGGTTTTGATTGGTGCACAGGTAAAAAAGCACATCAAATTCTTTTCGGTTTAGCTCAAGGTCCTTATCATTTACGGTGACCGTATGACTATCGATATTTATTTTCACATTGGCTACCTCCAGTAAATTGTTCCCTTCAAATTTACGCCTGCGAAGAACGGCTTTCACTCTTGCATTGAGCTCGGCCATATGGAAAGGCTTAGGGAGATAATCATCGGCGCCAAGTTCCAGGCCTTCGACCTTGTCATCGATCGAATCTTTAGCCGATACTATAATGACCGAATCGCTGTAGCCTTTCTCTTTGAGGGTTTTTAGAATTTCAAGTCCGTTACCATCTGGAAGGGTAATGTCCAGCAGGATACAATCGTAATCATAAACTCCAATTTTAGAAATAGCTTCTTTATATGTAGCTACAGGTTCCACCAGGAAGTTTTCCTTTTCCAGGGTGGTCTGCATATTTTGCCTCATATCTTTCTCGTCTTCAATAATCAGGATCTTCATGATTCGAAAGTAGAATTGAATTTGGGAAACATTTAGGATTCCTTCTGAGATCTATTCCTAATTTCTTCCAGTTTTGGCGCCTTACTTCGCATAGAATTTAAAATAACAAGTTATGAAAAAAGAAATTGTATCAGCATTTATTGCATTGTTCTCTATGGGTATGTTTGCACAGACAAGTACCGGAAACTTACCGGGAACAGCCCAGAATTTTATTAAGCAACACTTCTCTTCAGTCTCTGTAGCAGGAGTAGAGGAGAACAGCAACTGGAAGATCTGGGAAGATGAGAAATACGAAGTAAAGTTAGCAAATGGAATTGAGCTGGATTTTGATGAGAATGGAAATATCATTGAGATCGACAGCCAAAATAATGAAGCTCTTCCTATGACTGCTTTACCTGAAAAAGTAGCTTCTTATTTACAGGCCAACCATGCAGACGCACAGGTAATTGGATGGGAGAAGCAAGATAAGGAACAGGAAGTGGAACTTTCTAATGGTATCGAAGTGGAATTTGATGCACAGGGGAATTTTAGAAAATTAGACTAAATTCCACCGGAATATTTTAATAAGAGGCTGCCAAATGGCGGCCTCTTTTCGTTGTACCCTGTTTTTTCAGCTTATCTGAAGATGTTTTTGAACCCATTCAGAGGTAACGGGGAATTTACTTTTCAGCCAAATTGGAAGCCAGACCCGGTAAAACTTTGTTGAGTTATGATTTCTAGATATATGCGTTTTCTGAATCGCCGGTTTAAACTTCAGAAAAAACAATAATTCTTTCAGCGGCGTCACTAACTGTCGTGCCTGCTCCTGTATATTTGAATTACTAACCATTACCATCTCATCCATGTCTCTTCCACGACACCGTGCTATCATTACCAAACTACGCAGAAGCCCAATGGGTTTTGAGGAGTTGCAGGATTATCTTCAGTTTCAAAGTGAGATCTCGGGCGATGATCTTTACTGTTCCCAGAGAACCTTTCAAAGGGATATTAAAAAGATAGATACCATGTATGGGATCGAGATCGAGTACAACAACTCCACCGGGAAATATGAGATCACCTACGATGCCAATGAAGAGCACAATGAGCGGCTTATGGAGGCTTATGAGATCTATAACGCCCTAAATATTTCTCACAATTTTTCGCGGCATGTGATCGTGGAGAAACGAAAACCTTTGGGGACCGAAAATCTTCATGGACTGCTGCATGCCATTAAGAACAGCTATAGTATTTCCTTTTTGTACGAGAAATATTCAGATGGGGACCTTAGAAGGCGGGTAGTAAATCCTGTGGCTTTAAAGGAATCTCAACATCGTTGGTATTTACTGGCAGAAGACCAAAAGGGCGGGATCGTAAAGTCCTTCGGGCTCGATCGTCTCTCAGGTCTTGAGATCTCTAACAAAAAATTTGAACCTGTAGCATACGATGCCGAAAAGGAATACAGGCATAGTTTCGGGATCATCAACGGAGTAGAGAGCCGGCCCGAAAAGATCGTTCTCTCCTTTACTCCCCGGGAAGGAAAATATATACAGTCCCTTCCCCTGCATCACAGTCAGAAGGAAATTCTAAAAACCGATGAAGAATGGAGATTTGAATACTATCTCCTGCCTACCCACGATTTCATCATGGAAGTGCTTTCCTATGGTGCCGATGTAAAAGTGCTGGAACCAAAGAGCTTTCGGAATAAGGTTTTAAAGCAGTTACAGGCCGCACTGGACAGGTACTAAAAAGAGGCTTTGCCATTCCCAATTCGCCGGAGTAGGGGCTGACGAAGCGGGAGGTGTAGCCTCTTAATTTAACCTGAAGATTTAAAGACCTTCAATGAATTCCAAAGTAGTTTCGACTAACTGGCCGAGATCTACAACATTAGCGAAGAAGAGCAGTATAAGAATCCCGAACGTAAGGCAGTGGGGTTCAGGTAATGTAAATTGTATATGCTTATAGAATATTTTATATTGAAATGAATCCTGAAGTCCGGTAAAAAAATGAAACATAAAAAAATACTTTATCTCGATATGGATGGCGTAGTGGCCGACTTTGAAAAAGCGATTGGAGCTCTCACTCCTGAAATTAAGAATTTTAAAGACTATCACGATCAGGAGGAACTTTCCAGGAGGATCGATGATACCTGTTATGCAAATCCCGATATCTACCACGATCTGCCTCCAATAGAGGGAGCTTTAAAAGCGGTGGAGGAGCTGGCCGGTCATTATGATGTTTTCTTTTTATCCACCGCCATGTGGAGCCTGCCCGAATCTTTTACCGGAAAAAGGATCTGGATAGAAAAACATTTTGGAGACCTGGGAAAAAAGCGACTGATTCTTAGCCACAGAAAAGACCTGCTGAAAGGGGATTTTCTTGTTGATGACCGCACGCACAATGGAGCAGGCGAATTCGAGGGGGAGCACATTCATTTTGGCACCGGCAGATTTCCGGATTGGGAAGTCACAAAGAAATATCTGATGGAACGGGCAGGGGAGTGAATACTCAACAATTACTATTTTCAGCGCGGACCCGGTATCGCCGGTAAAATTTGATTTGCACCTCTTGCTCAAAATTGAGTGCTCAACCTCTTCATGTGTAATTTAACTCTCTTGTTTATTAGTAAGTTGGCAAAAAGCCGACTTTAGCTAGACAAAGAGAAATTCCGGTCATGAAGAAATTGATTATATTAGCTTATGACAATAAAGGATAGCATACAAGCTAAAATGGTTGACTTTACCACATTATGTAAATTGTATAATGTGAAGAATCTTTATGCCTTTGGATCTGCTACCACAGAAAGATTCGACGAAACCTCCAGTGACATAGATCTACTGATCGAAATAGAAGAAAATGATCCTTTAGAAAGAGGAGAAAAACTTTTAGCAATTTGGGATAAATTAGAAGAATTTTTTCAAAGAAAAGTTGATCTATTGACCGACTCTTCTCTTAAAAATCCTGTGCTCAGAAAAAATATTGAGGCTACAAAAATTCTAATCTATGACGGAAAAAGGCAAGAAGTATCTCTCTGACATACTAATGGCTATTGACTTAATAGAAAATTTTATAGCTGACACACCAGATTTCATCTCCTACCAGGCAGACTTAAAAACACAAAGCGCCATAGAGAGGCAATTGGCCATAATTGGTGAAGCTTTAAACAAATTAAAACAATCAGAATCTGATCTGTCTATCCGGCACGATAAACAGATTATTGGGATTAGAAACCGACTTGTTCACGCATATGACAGTATTGATAATGCTATTGTGTGGGTAATTGTAAAAAGGCGTTTACAAGAGCTCAAACTCGAAATAAAGCAATTATCATTTTAACTGAACATGGCCAGGTGCCAACAATATATCCTAAAAAAACGCCCAAACCTGTGCCAAATCGAAACTCTGTCCTCGCCAGCTCCTGTTTTTATATGAGACGTTAAGCTTAGCCCAATTGAAATGATTTTACTCTGAATAGTAACTAAATTTCAGGTGGAATCTTAAGTTTATTAAAATGTACCGGTGCATTTTATGCTTCTTTTTTTGCAGCATTAGCTGTTATAGCCAGTTCTATACGGGAGTTGCCATAGATCCTAATAAAGCTTTTGGGATCATAGACAATCCCAGGACCGAAGAAGATCACCGCGGGCTTCATTTCGATATCGAAGTGGGATTAATTGAAAATGAGTTTGCTTTTTACGTCCTCTTCGGAAAGTTCCAGCAGGCAAATTATCAGAAACTGGCTTTGGGAGCCGACTACTTTTTTATACAAGACGACAGGATCGAAATAGGAGTAGGAAGCAGTGTTTCCAACATCTGGAAAAAACAGGGTGATAATTCAGAAACCAACACCTATTTTGGCTGGCTTGGACGCCTTACCGGGATCTTCTGGATCAATCCAAGACTCGGACTGGTGGGACATTTTCAATATCAGAGCCGGCCCGACCTGGAAGTTACAGGTATTGTGGAAGGAAAAATTGGGCTGAGGTATTTTTTTAGAAACTGATCTTTTCCTCTGCTCCTTTTCTATACCTCCTGGCAGCTGCAGGCTAAAGCTTCAAAGAAGTTTTTGAAATTCAATCCCGCATTTCGTTAATCATAAATTCCGGTTCCATCCATTCCGAATATGAACCATCGGCATGAACTTTCCTGAATTTGCAGTAATTTCCGTCAAAGCTGTACTCATAAAGCACTTTGCCTTTACTCTTCAAAACTCCGGTTTGAGGCGTTTTTTTAATTTTCACCTTCCAACTTTGACGGCTGCCGGGCAGGTTGAACAACAGGTATTCGGGGTAGATCCCGGTCCTCTCGAATTCGCGCATGCCGCCCTGTACGTGTGTGATTTCTAATCTCATTAACCTATTCTAATTTAACCCGTCCTCCTTCGGTGTGGCCTGAAAAGATCGGAAAATTTTCAGGTCTTTACAATGCCGGTAGTGCCGGGGAAAAGCACTTCGGAAGAAGAGGTTTTAAAAATGTCATTTTTGGAAGGGCTTATTGTCAATGACCTTTAACAAGGCATTATTACACTTCCACGCCTATTCTATTTATCTTTAATTGAGTAAAATAGAAGAGCTATGTCTGAAGAAAAAATGCTGAAAACAATCAATCCCGCGACGGGTAAGTCAATTAAGGATTATAAAATGATGACAACAGATGAGATGAATTCTGCTGTCACGTCATGCCACGAAGCGTTCATGGAATGGAAGAATAAGCCGGCTGAGGAAAGGGCCAAAATCATTTCAAATATTGGTAAAAAACTGGATGATCATAAGCAGGAGCTTGCCGAGCTTATGACTCAGGAAATGGGAAAACTTGTAAAACAGGGTATTCAGGAAGTGGAACTCTGTTCCGGTATTTGTGATTATACTGCAGAAAATGGTCCCATAAGCCTTCAGGATGAAGAGCGGGATTTGCCTGAAGGTGGAAAAGGTTACATTACTTATTCTCCTCTTGGGGTGATCTACGGAATCCAGCCCTGGAATTTCCCTGCATATCAGGTAGTCCGTTATTCCATTGCAAGTTTAATGGCCGGTAACGGGATACTTTTAAAACATTCTGAAGGAGTGACCGGAAGCGCCCTTCTTCTTGAAAAGATCTACCTGGAAGCAGGTTTGCCGGAAAATCTATTTAAAGTTTTATTGATCTCCCATGACCAAAGTGACGCTGTTATTGAACATAAGCTAATACGTGGTGTAACTCTCACAGGAAGTCCGGCTGCCGGAAGGATCATCGGGAAAAAGGCCGGAGAAAATCTTAAAAAATCAGTACTGGAACTTGGAAGTAATGATGCCTATATCGTACTGGAAGATGCCGATATGGAATTAGCCGTAAAAACCTGCGTCATGGGAAGGATTTATAATAATGGGGAAACCTGCGTGGCCGCAAAAAGATTTATTGTAGTAGATAAGGTGTATGACCAATTCAAAAAAGCCTTTGTAGAGCAAATGTCCCAGGTTAAAGCAGGGGACCCTTCAAAGGATGGAAGCGATATTGGTCCCATGGCCCGCAAAGATCTGCGGGAGGAATTACATGAACAGGTGGAAGAAAGTGTGAAGAAAGGGGCTAAAGTATTGTGTGGAGGAAAAATACCCGATGGCGATGGTTTCTTTTATCCGGCAACCGTGCTGGATAATCTTGAGCCGGGAATGCCTGCCTATGACGATGAGTTATTTGGTCCCGTAGCCTCTTTAATAAAAGCTAAAGATGCCGATGATGCCATGCGTATAGCCAATAGCAGTAGATTTGGTCTTGGTGGCGGAATCTTTTCTAAAGATGAAGAGAAGGCAAGAGAACTTGCCAAATATCACTTTGATACGGGAATGGTGTTTATTAACTCCTTTGGGCTTGCTAAACCAAGTATGCCGTTTGGAGGTGTAAAAGATTCAGGATTCGGGCGGGAACATGGAGGTTTTGGGCTACATGAATTCGTGAATGTAAAAGCGGTTATGTTGGCATAATAATAAACCTGAGTACTTCTAAAAACCGGAATTTGAAAGTTCCGGTTTTTTTATGGCTGTAAATTATAAAGCCAATAAAGTTTTGAAAAATCTGGTTATGGATTATCAGGGATCCAATAACCTCCGTTGGTTTTATTTTACCTCATACAAGGTAGTAACTAAGACTCCTTCAAAACCGGGAGATGGAACTGATAATAACTGTTTCTCTTCCCTGGTTTTAAAGTTAAATGGTGATGCGGAAAGGTTACGCCACTTTGTTTTTTTAGCCTGATTCCCTGTCCCGAGATAATATCCTTGTTGGGTTCAAAATCTTCTTCCGGGAGATGCTCGGTTAAAATAATATATTTAAAAGCATATAGTTTTTCTACCACACTTTTGATTTCCGCATTCGATAAATGCTGCAAAACCTGCCTTAGCACTGCGCAATCTCCCGAAGGCAATTCATCTTTTGCGATATCCAAAACCCCGAATTCCAGGTGATCTGCCTTGAATTCAGTTTTATTATGTGCGATAAGCTCCGGAACTATGTCCAGTGCGATATACTTCCTGGTGTACTTTACCAGTTCTTTGCCAATATTGAAATCCCCGCAACCCAGGTCGCAAACTACCGGGGGAGTTTCAAAACCTTTTAAAAAAGCGGATACTACAGCTATGTATGGATCCACAGTTTCAGGATCATGGGAGCCTAAACCGGAGTAGAATTCAGATTTGTTACCACCCCATAAATTGTTTTCATAGATCTGCACCATGGCATCTTTGGTTGGCCAGGGCTTCTTTATTTTCTTAGTTTTTGACATTAAAAAGATAAAATGGGTTTATCACTTGAGGGAAATTTGTAAGCTAAAGTAAGACATTCTATCTCGAACACAGATCATAATGCAATAACCAAAAACCACAAACTATAAACAATAAATTGAGTAAGATTAAAAGACTGCTTCTGTGGTGATATTGATGAGCACCCCGGTTACTTCTCCCGCCGCTACCGTTACCGGGAAGATCTCTCCCTCCGGGCCATAACTGTTGGAATAATAATTATCTCCTTCCAGGATAAAAAGGCTGTAGATCCCGGGCTCCAATGCTACCTCGAAAAAACCATCGGTATCAGACTCTACTGTGGTGATGAGGTCTGTATAAATATTTGAAAAGAAAGGAGTATGGCCCACCTGCTCCGCATCCTCCCTGTAAGTAAGTTCATAGACAAAGACTGTTCGTTGCACCCGGCAGATTTCCCCCCGCTCAACGGGCATAAAATTCCCTTTCCAAAACCAGATATCTCCCCAGATCCCCTGATCGATACTCAGTTTTGCCGTATTCCTGGGCGGATCCTGTTTGGAATAACAGGGATTCTCCGGGTTCGTTTTTGTACTGCAGGAGAGAGTTACGAGGATTAGAAGGTAAAGCGGCAATAGCCTTCCTTTGGGTTTCAGATTTTTCATGAGATGATAAACATTTATACCGTGCTGAAAGTTGAGGATTTTTTACGGGTTTCAGTCTCCTGCTTTTAATTTTTCTTACTACATGAACATTTTCAATATTATCAACCTTCTATTACCAAAGGGGTACGCACAGGAATCATTACTGTTGCTGAAATTCGAATTTGTAATGCGACTAATATTCTTTAAAACCGGGCCCTAATGGGGAATTGCACGAAGGCTTTTCATGTCATAATTCTGATCAAAACATTTTTCGAGATCTTTAATTTCATCAACCTATTCTATTTTTACCCTGACCCCTTTTGTGTGGCCGGAAAATTCCGGCGCATACATGCTTTCGATCGTGGTGATACCATTTGAAAATTTCCCTGCATTGTTTGCCCTCACCGTATATTCCAGGACATAAGTTCCTTTGCGCAGAAGATCAAAAAAGAAATGGGTGGCAGCGTCACGGGTGCTTTCGTAGTAGGCGGTGCCATCCTGATATTTGTATTCACTCAGCACATTAGTGGGTTCAAAGCCGCTGGCGCGCATATCCTTTAAATGAATGAATTCCATATCGGCAGTGCTGCGAACTACGAGCCTTACCGTCACCAGGTCTCCCAGCTGCAGCATGGTTTCGGGAGTGATCTGTTGTAAGGTGTTGCCGTTTTCCCCGGAAACATTAAGGTAGAGTTCCTTTTCGACGTTTAACGGACTAGTGCCGTGATCTTTTATTTTATCCAGGTCTTCAAAATATTGCCAGTAAGCGCCCCCGTATCCTGCGGTGGAATTGTTGTTTTCTACTGTGATCGTGCTAAAATCCTTTGTGATCTCATTGGCCTTCCAAACCAGTTTTCGATATCCGGTGCCGGCTTCTTTTTCGGTTGCTGAAAGTTTTTCCTTTGCAACAGGTTCTCCTCCAATTTTAAGCAGGGTTTGGTCATCTGTCTGCAGCCAGTCATTCCCTTGCATCAGCAGGGCGTAAGTGGCCTCCGTAGTGGCTTTAGTGGTGGGCCAGTGATTGGTACGCTTGTTCTGCAAAAGCCAGATCTTTAACTCTTCCACTGTTTCTTCCTCTCCAAGTTCGCTGAAGCCTTCAATAAGCAGCGCCTGAGTTTCTACCGGCGCACGATACCAGTACCAGCCAGAAACATTTTCTTTCCAGTACATGCCGTAATCTTCAGATTTTACTGCTCTTTCCTGCAGCGATTTTGCGATTTTTTCGGCAAATTCGGTCTCCCCGGTTCGTGAAAAGATGAGTATCAATAATCCTTTGTTGTATAGATCTTTATCCAGCCAGGTTTCTTTATTGGCTGCAATAGCCTTGGCCATAAGCTCGCTGATCTCTTTGGAAGGCGGATATTCTTCCAGGTAGTAGCTGCGGGTGTATAGATAATGCAACAGGTAATGGCTGTGGTAAAATTGTTCCTGCTTATAACTGTCCTTAAGCTGAACCAGGATTTCCCTGTCAAGGTAATCGATCGCTTTTTCTGTCATTTCTGAGTCTTCAAGTTCAATCCCTAGACGGTCCAGATGGCCCAGTCCTGCTACAATATGCCGTGTGATGAAAGGACTGGCTCTGCCGCCGGAAAACCAGGGCCAGGCACCCGAAGATTGTTGCATCTGCTTCAGCCTCAGCAACATTTCCTCCTGTTCCTTTTGCAATCTTTCAGTCTCAAAGAGTTGGGCCAATAGTTGTTTCTGAGCGGTTTCTGAAGCTGCATCTCTAATCCATGGTGTTTCGGCAAGGATGAGGTTCTTCAATTCTTCCCTTTTTTCAAGGTCACTTACCAGCGAAGAATCTTTTTGCCAGGCTTCAAAAACCTGCCTGATCTTTGGCTGGGAATTCATGATCTTTCCGGCAACCGAATTGGCATAGAGGCGGGCAAAGGTCTGTTCGGAGCACTCATGTTCGAATTCGATGAGGTATGGCAGACTCTGGAGTGCATACCAGGCGGGATTGGAACTGTATTCTAAAGTGTATTTGTGATGCTCCAAAGTTTCTGATTCATTCTCCTGAAAATTCTCAAAAATGTAAGTTTCTGTTTCCCCGGCTCTCACGAAGAATGGCAGGCTTTCTTTTACCAGCATTCTGTTGGAAAGCACCGGGAGGAAATTCTCTTCTCCATCTGAGAAATCCCCTGCTTTTGCAACAATGCGATAAGTTACTGCCTGTATTCCTTCCGGAATAGTGAGATCCCACGAAACATTGGTATTTCCTGATGCAGCAATATTAAAGTTCTTCAGCTTGTTAAGATTCTCCAGCAGGCTGTCGATAGGTTTCATGGTAAGGGCATCGTACAGTTCCAGCATTGCGGTTCCCGTCATTGCTTCCGGAGAAAGATTGGAAATTTTGGCCTTAAGTATAATGGTGTCTTTTTCCCGAAGAAAACGTGGAGGATTCGGAATCACACTGAGTTCCTTTTGGGTGCGGACCGTATTCTCGTAGCTGCCGGTGGTCCAGTTGGCAGTGTGAGCAAGCAAACGGAATTTCCACTGGGTAAGGGCTTCGGGCGAAGTAAAACTGAATTCCAGTTTGCCGTCTTTCCCCAACTGCAGGTCCGGATAGAAAAAAGCGGTCTCATCCAGATCTTTTCGGGCAGTAATATTTTGAAGGTCCTGCATGCCTTTTTTGGTACTGATGATAACGGCTCCATTCGCGGCCCGGGCGCCGTAAATTGCCATGGCTTCTTCGGCCTTCAATACTTTTATGGAAAGTATCTCGTCTGTAGGCGCCTCGTAATCTGTCACGATTTTACCGTCCACGATGTACAGCATTTCGGGATCACCCGAAATGGAAGAAGCACCTCTTATCTTGATCGTATTACTGGAAGTTACATTGACTCCCTGCTGTTTTCGCCTGCAGGGACATGGCGACTTCGGCCTCTTCAGCTACTTCTGCTTCCTCGTCGTCTGCATACGCTACCACGACCTCTTCCAGCTGAGCAGAATCGGCCGTCAGCGTCACATAGATCTCCCGATCTTTATTGATGAGCACTCTTTCCGGAAGAAACCCGAGGTAAGAGAAAACAAGCTGGTCTCCCTTTTTGGTGTCTAAGGCAAACTGCCCGTCAAAATCTGTAGTGGTGCCGGTAGTGGTGCCGTCGATAACCACATTGACTCCGGGCAGGGGTAAACCTGCTTCGTCTGTGACTTTTCCACGGGTGTTGCCAACCAGGTCTCCGGAGGCTTTGTCTTTATTTTTATTTCTTAAATAGTTCCTGTATTGGTAAGAGTCAGGATTGGACATCATAAACCCGAAAAGGTGGAGCCGGTCGAATTTTCTTGGCTGCGGACGGTACCTCCAGGGCGAAGGGAACCTGTTGTAGAGCATAGAGGTCTCCTCAATATTGGGTAATCTGTACGATGGGTAGGAATGGTAGGTATTGGAAAATTGAGTCCCGGTTTGCCATTTTTGAGTGGTAAACTGGTCCAGGGACATGTCGTACATGGAAGCCAGCACTTCAGCTTCCGGTGCCTCATGAGCGGCATTTTCGATCTTAAAGCTCCAGGTTTCTTCTATGCCGGGTTGAAGTTTGCTGCGGAAAGTTTGTGTGCTGATCTTTAGAAAATCCTCAGTTTTTGGCAGCCGAACCCGCTGAGTTTCATTAAAAGCAGAATTGTTCTTTACGCCCGTGATCTGTACCTCCAGCTCTTCGGAAGTTATCTCCTTAAGCGGAATTTCCAGGAGTTGGTTTCCGTTGAGCCGAATGTATTCTGTGTAAACCGGCCGGTCCTCGTTATAAACGCCTATGTGCAATTGCAGATCATCATAACCGGTTTGCAGGAGCAGCTTTAATATTTTCTCTTTTTCGAGATCTTTGGTGATCACAGCAGCAGTAAAGCGTTGGTTGTCGGGAAGAATTCTGTCTGCGGGATCGTTCACCTCAAAGGTCTTTTTACTCGTGGCTGAATTGCCGCCACTTTCGGCTTCTACCATGGCGAGGTATTTCCCCGTTTTCCAGGCGGCCGGTATTAAGATTTCAGGTTCATAGCTGCCGTCGGTCTCGAAAGTGGCATCAAAGACCAGTTCTGCCCTGGGCCAGTCTATAGGTTCGGGAATATTTTCATAGGGTTCCTCGGGAAAAAGTTTTTTAAACTCCTCTTCAGGAATCGTCTGAATTTCGGGCGCCGGCCACAACCTGTCGCGCAATAATCTGTCCGGGTCCGCGCAGCTTATAGATCTTCAGAGAGCCGGAAACCGGCACCGGATGATCATTAAGATTGGTTGCCAGGATCTTTGGTTGCAGGCTATCGCCTCTACGGATACTTTCAGCAAGATCCAGCTTCAGCAACAAATTCTTTTTCCCGATCTTCAGGCTGGTCGTACCTGTACGGGTTTCTCCGGAAACATCGGTGACTGTTGCCTCAATGCTGTACTCGTAGATGAGTTCCGGCTTTTGTTGATCGCCCAATGCTATTTCCGCAGGGAAGGCAAGGGTAAAATTACCTTTATCATCAGTGTTAATCGTGTCAGATTTAATGGTAACGACGTCGCCACGATCATAGTACCACCAGCGGTAGACCACCTCCCGCCGGTTCACGGTATAGGCTACCCGGGCATTGCTTACGGGAGCACCCATAAAAGCGCGGGCATTTCCTTTAATGCTTACGCTGTCCCCAAAGCTGAAGCTACGGTTTATAGTATCAAAAGCCACTTCAAAAGTGGGGCGTTTATACTCCTCGACACTAAAATAATGCTCGTTATACATATAGGTGTCCTCGTCCAGGATCTCCTCCCAAAAAGGGGTTTCTGCCTCGGTGTCTTCTTCGGTATGAATGCTGAACTTACCGGTGATACCAGATTTGGGTAATAAAAACTCTCCATTAAAAGAACCGAATTTGTTGGTCTTTAACCTGAAGGTTGCGACCTCTTCAGAATTCGGATCTTCTACATATACTTCCACGAATTCATTGGGGACGGTTTTGGTCTTCCCGTTTTTATGACTCAGCAACACTCCTTTAAAATGCACTTTTTGACCGGGGCGGTAAATGGCACGATCCAGGTACAGCAGGGTTTTTGCCATAAGAGGACGTTCTTCCTGGTTCCCTCCTCTGTAATAACTTTCCCAAAAACGGGAAATTAAGGTGTCTCCCGCTTTGGATGCCTGCAGGTAGTCGAGGTCCATACGGTTAAAGCTATTTTTTATTAAAACCTCCCCGTTTTCATCTGTGATCTTTTCCCTCACAATGTTTTCCTTAGCCACCCAGTCCAGGTGCACATTTTTTTCGGGATAGCCGGTGGTTCGGTCAAGGCTGCGGTACAGATGTGCACCTTCAAATGTAGTTTGGGAAAGGGTAAGGTTCGTGACCCTCAAAAAGCCGAAACTAAAACCTTTTTTTCCGAAGCTGTTCTGCCCCGAAATGGTCAGCATATAAGTCCCTGCTTCCAGCGGGGGAATTAGCGCCTCGGTGGAGTGGGAGTTAAAATCTTCTGCCCGGGGCAGGAGGAGGGATTTACTAAAAACGGCAGTGCGTTTTTCCATCATCACCTGTATATCATCCACCATGTTATACCATCTGTCCTGTACGGGAAAATCGGCCGGTATTTTAAATAATTTCATTTGCACCGAATCAATGCTTTTATAGGAAAGTCTCATCCTGCCGGTATTCCCGGGTACCAGGTAATCGGGGATCTGAACATCGAGATCAACCGATTTAATAGCACTGATCAGCGAAAACGCCTTCTGTTCCATTTCGGTACCGGGAAATTCCTTAATGATCTTTTCGCCCAGTTCCACTGCTTTTTTATTGAAGTCGGGGTGAAGTAGTTTCCCGTCTTCCCCGGTTAATTTCGCGCGTTCAAAATAGGCAAGGGCGCGTGTGTACAGCAGCAGGGCTGTGGCCGGAGTGTTTTCATACTGTTGCGAAAGCCTGTCCAGGGCCTGCATGTATTTTTCCCATTTTTGGGTGTGTGAGTTTACATAATCCAGCCGTTGGAGCTGTGCATATACCAGCGCGGTGGGATCCTTGTCTTCGGAATGCAGATCTTCCAGCTGTTGCATGATCTTCAGCACATATACTTCGGAAGTTTGCTGTGCCTCCTTCGGAAATTTCAGCTGCAGGAACTGCGCGGTAGATCCGAATAATTCTGAAGCGTCAAAAAGGTATTCCGCAGCCGGATTTACATCCGGGAAATTTGAGGAATCGGTAAAATAATCCAAAGCCCTGTGCGCCAGAAGATCGTAAAGGGAAGGCTTATATTTTCTGTTGAGCGGTTCCTGCTGCAGTAATTCGGCAATTTTTTCCACCGGGGTGTTGATGAGTTGCTGCCTGTTTTGCAGAGAGGCTTCATAACTGCTCCTAATGCTGTCCTGCAATGTTGCTTCGCTCCAGGTGGCGAGATCCAGGGCGTCAGGATTATCCACCTCCTTCCGTCTTTTGATCCTCCAGCGGTGCTGCCGGAAGTACTGCTGCAGGAATTCGGCCTTGTAGCTCATTAGCACATTCCGGTAGGGTCGGGGCAGCCGGGATAGGGTTTGATTGAGATCTTTCAGAATGAATTGATCTGAATTTTCGTGGTTGACCTGGTGAAATTTGTACTGAAAGATCTTTGCTTTGATAAGCTGTTCAAAATCCTTCTTTTTCATGGCAGTTTTGAGAATGCCGGAAACCACTTCGTTAGCCGACTCTATTCGACCCTGCAGCTCCAGGGAATCTACTGTTTTCCATTGTTGGGAATTCTGTGAAAAGGAGAGGGTAGTGCACAGAAAAGCAACCGCTAAAAATAATTTTTTCATACGGGGGGATTTGATGCTGCGCCGGTAGGGAAGACGTAGTAGATGATGAAGATACTAATTTTTAAAAAATCAGGAAGATTTGCATATAGGTTCTAAAAAGTTGATTCTATGAAATAATTTTCAGAAACCGAAAACCAAAAACCAAAAACCAAATACCAAATACCAAATCCCCATTCCCCAATTAACTAATTAACCAATCCCTAATACACCAACTAACCAATCCCCATATTCCCATTTAATTGTATAATTGCCTTATGATAAAAGCAGTAATTATTGACGATGAAATCAATGCCCAGGAGCTACTGGAGAAAACCCTTAACAGGTACTTTCCTAACAGGTTCAATATTGTAGGGAAGTGCAATTCGGTAGATTCCGGGGTGCTTGCCATCAGGGAACATCAACCCGAGCTGGTTTTTTTAGACATTCAAATGCCTGAGAAAAATGGTTTTGAATTGTTTAAATATTTCGAGACCATAAATTTCGAGGTCATCTTTACCACTGCCTATAATCAATTTGCCATTAAAGCAATTAAGCGCAGCGCGCTGGATTATCTTTTGAAACCAATTAACCATCTGGATCTATCTGAAGCCGTAAAAAAGTTTGAGCGCAGGAACCAGGGGAGTTTCGCCCAAAAGAAATTGTCTTTATTGCTTGAGAACCTGAATGTAAATGATCAAAATGTAAGCAAGATCGCTTTTCCCACGCTGGAAGGATTTGAACTCATTCATGCAAACCAGATCTTATATTGCAAAGCTGAAAGTAATTACTGCTGCATTAAAAAAATTGACGGCTGCACTAAAACAGCCACCAAGACCTTAAAATATGTGGAAGAAATACTGCCGGACACATCTTTTATAAGGATACATAAGACCTACGTCATAAACCTGAATTATGTGGTGAGGTACCATAAGACAAATAAGGAAGTGGAGTTGACCAATGGAGAAAAACTTCCTGTTTCACATAGAAAAGAAGAAGAATTTATCAATGCCATTCTGCAAAATCAATAAACCTTTACTTCTCCTGTTTTTGTGGGTCAACATGGCGTTTTCCCAAAACTTTCCCGGTAAAAATTATACTGCAGCCAACGAATTGCCTAACAATGCCGTAAGGTCTTTGTTGGTTGACAGCAATAATATTCTGTGGATTGGTACTGAGAACGGAGTGGTGAAAAAGGAGAACGATATTTTCACCTACTTTTTTGAAGAGGATGGCCTGGCTTTAAACAGCTGTTGGGCCATTGCAGAAGACAGGAATAAAAAATTGTGGTTTGGAAGCTACGGGGAAGGGGTAAGCATCTATGACGGATTCAAATTCAAGGTAGTTTCAGAAGAAGACGGGTTGGTTCACAATGAAATCACCACCCTCTTTCCATCATGGGGATCATATGTACGTGGGAACCAGTGACGGCGTTTCAATAATTGATATTAATACTTTTAATGTACTTTCCTTAGATACCCCTACAGTTGACGAGCTGTTCAGGATTACTGATTTCTTCGAGTATGAAAAGCAAATCTACGTTGCTACCTATAAATCAGGATTCTATAAAATTCAAACTAAGAATAACAGAACCAATTTGCTGAAAGTAAATGATCACACTTTCATTTATTCGGTATTTGTTGATAAGGACAGCATTTACAGCAGTAACAAAGAATTCTTTACCAAAAGCAGTCTGGCTGAATATGTGAGCGAAAAGGATCCTGAATTCGAACAAAAACTGGGGTTTTCTATTTTATGGGATCATGTGAAGACCCGCGACAACAGGATCTTTGCCGCAGCCTGGGGAATATATGATGCCAATGGAGGGATCTATGAAATAGTCAATGATGAATTGATCTCAAAGGCTTCAGAATTTAATGTTTTGAGCAGGGAAGTACTTTCTCTGGCCTATGACCCAGATTTCGAGAAGTTGTATATAGGGACCAAAGATGCCGGATTGTTTGAAATAGCTTTAAATTCTCAGATAAAATTCCATGAGATCAAAGGGAAAAGTGTCCTTGGATTTGCTGAAACAGAAACCACTTCCGCAGTATTATTGAATGATGCGATAGTTGTAAAAAGAGCAGGTAAGGAACAAATAATTAAGTTGTCTCAACTTAAAAAATGGCAGGAAAACTTTTTGCTGAATACCGGGTTGCCATTACCTAAACACCGGGATGATTTCTACGAACTGGACTATTCTACGAAGGCCGGGGAGATTCGTTTTTATGACATTAAAGTTTCCGGAGAAATGTATTGGGTGAATACCAATATTGGACTATTTGCACTTAAAGGTTCCGGGGAATTGGATCGCTATTTACCCCTGCATTCCGAAGAGATCAATTTTACTGAAGCCGGTAATCTTTTTGAAACAAATCCTTATGGCGGCGTAAGACTTTACAATGATCTGGACGCTTTTAAATACAGCTATTTTACACCGGAAGATCCCCAAACACCAACCATGGTGGTCAATAGTTTGCAACAGGGGAGTAAAACCTATTTTCTTTCTGTTTTCTCAGGACTTTATGTGTGGGAAAACAATGGGTTTAAGTCTTATCTGGATGACGGGATCTGGAAAGAAAAAAAATTAAAACACATTACCCCTTTAGAAAATAATATCGCTGTTTCCAATGAGTTTGGGGATGTATTTATCGTAAATGATGAAGCTGAATTTAAAGTTCTTAAGAAGATCCCACGGGCAAAAATCCAGGGGAATTCCATTTCTTTTCTGAAGCAATACCGGGGGAATTTAATCATTGGGACAGAAAAGGGGTTAACGCTCTATAAGAACGACCGCTTTATCTTTCTGGATGAGGAACAAGGACTAAAACAGCCGTTATTGAGTGCCGATGTAGATCACAACAAATTATCTATTGGCAGCGAAAATGGGTTTTATAGTATAGATCTCGATGTGGTAAGTAATTCCGAAGCATTGGTAGATGAAGTAAAACTGAAAGAAGTTTTCATCAACAACGATAAAACTCCTTCGGAAGAATTTGTCAATAAGGAGGAATTGGAGTTGCCGCACAATGAGAATACCCTCTTGCTTAAATTAAGCACCAACGCACATCCTTACCCGCATAAATTGACCTATCAATACCGGTTGAACAAAGATGACAGCTGGAGTCTTCCTTCCTCAAAGCCCGAAATATTCCTGCCTTTTTTACCTGCAAAAAATTATGATGTAGCGGTAAAAGTGCTGGATAAAAGTACCGGTCTAAGTCATACCCAGTCGCTTTTACACCTGGCTATACTTCCGCCATTCTGGAAAACCTGGTGGTTTGGATTAGCGATCATGAGTTTAATTTTGATGGTTGTTTACAGTGTTTATAGACTACAAATAAGGCAAACCCGGAATTTTGAGGTACAAAAAGGATTGATCCAGAAACGCTTTGAAGAAACCAAAATGGAAGCCTTACTGGCGCAAATGAATCCGCATTTTATTTTTAATGCCATGAATTCCATTCAAAACTATATCATGGACAGTGATATAGACAATGCCAGCAGTTTTTTAAATGACTTTGCCAAATTGATAAGGCTAAACCTGGATCACTGTACCAAACCCAGCATTCTGTTGATCGAAGAAATTGAGTATCTGCAATCCTATATCCGGGTGGAAAATACGAGGTTTAATAACCGGATCAAGGTGATATTTGATGTAGATCCTTTAGTGGATGTTTATGATGTGGAAATTCCCACGATGCTATTACAGACCTTTGTGGAGAATGTTTTTGTTCACGCTTTTCCGCCGGGGATCACAGATCCGACATTAAAGGTTTCCTTTAGGCGCCTTTCTGAAAACCTTTTACAGTGCAAAATTGAAGATAACGGGATTGGGTATGCCACTAATCCGGGCAATAAACTGCATGAATCAAAGGGGATCACCCTGGTGAAAGAGCGTTTATCCCTGCTTGGCTATGATGTTGAAAAAGCAGTGCAGGTGAATTGTCAAAAAGATAAAGGTACTACCGTCACGCTTAGACTGCAGGTTTGACGTTCCCTGTTTCCCGTTCCCCGTTTCCCTGTTTTCCGTTTTCCGTTTCCCGTTGCCCCAAATCCTGAATCCCGGATAAAGGAATCAAAATTGAACGATAACTTTTAAATTCCGCACGTTTACTAAATCGGCACCTGCTGCACCTGGATAACATTTAAATTTGCGGGAAATTAAGGATGTTACAGTTGTAACTGTCTATTTAGAAATTGCTCCCGGTTAAAACATTTATGTAGGGTAACGTGTTTTTCTGGGGGCATTTTTTATTGTACAATGTTGATTGAGGTTAAAACATTCCCGAACTAGCAATTCCTGAATTCACCAATCCCTAATTTACCATTCCCCGTCAGTTCGAGTGAATTTCAGATCGCGGGAGCGAGATTTCTGCAATGTTGATTGCTTAGGGGTTAAAACACTATTTCCAAACTAGCTCTCCGAATCAGCGAATCTCTAACCCATTCCATTTTTTCGTTGATTGAACAATCCTTTGCTTTTCAAGATACTTCAAAAATGGCATTTTTGACCACTTAGTTTTCGCTCACATCTAACATGATCTTCAGGCAAATTGATTTATTGCTCTTGAATATTTAGAGCTGAAATTTTTCTTCAACTGGTCTACAAAAAGGTTTCTGTTTCGACCAATGTTGAGTCCCGATAAATAAAAACTCCCACTTCCAATAAGCCAGAACATTTTATCTACAGCATAGGATGTGACGTTGTTTTCCTTAGCGATTCGATCGATTACTTTCAAGGTCTCGTAATCAGATTTAGCAGCTGAAGTTGTCTTAGCAATTAAACCTAATTCCTTAAAAATGTATTTTAAATGCACATCTGGTTTTCCATATTCTGAAAAGCCCAATTCTTTGAGAAAATCACAGGCGAGCGGAAAGCCGATACCGGAGATCTCATAGCTTATCATCAACGGTAAAGCCGGTTTGGCCCTGGAATCTTTGGAGAAAAAATCGGTCCAGTTATAGAAATCAGCTGCGGTATCAAACCTCTTCAAAAAATGTGCAGCATCGATAACTGTCTTGCAGTAAAGGGGCCAAATACTCCTGCTTGTTCGTCTTATCTGCCCTTTAGGGTTCAAAATTTTAATGATATTTTCCAGAAGTTTCTCATCTTCACCCTGCGCGTAACGGCTTGAAAATTTATGAGGGTCAAATTCTTTCAAAACTTTTCCCAGGTTATCGAAACCATTTATAGAACCACCAATTACTTTGGTGCTCATCTGCTTGTTTTGAGCAGATTCACACAATCTTTTGTAGATCAATTTTAGATCATTTGGCTTTTTTTCTTTGACAACGAAATGTTCTTCGAGCATTGAGGAATGAACACCTTCAAAGGAAAGTAAGAATTCATATGCCCTTTGGTAAAGCTCTTTGTCACTCATAGAAGATTTTTTGTTTTGATCTGGCATGCTGTGGTTTATTTCGGTGTTTCAGTTATACCCTTAAGTTTAAAATTTTCATCCCACCTGGTGATCATCTTTAATTTGTGCATTTGGTAATCATCAGTGATTTTCTTTTTAAAGCCGTAGGTCATGTTGTAAGTCACCAAATAGTCTCCGTTACTTTGGGGGATTATTGAAACTCTCCCAGTCTATTTTTACAGTAGAGTAGGGGTATTTGCCATGCCTATCCCTGGCGATTTTAAGGATTTGACTGTGCGTTGGGTTTTTCGAGCTATACCAATGATCAACCCGCGGACTCAAGAAATTGGGTAACTTTTCAATTTGATTGCTGTTCATGGACTGATAGTAATCAGCAACGATTTCCTTGAGCTGCTCTTCCGGTGTTTTTGCAACAAGCTTCAGAGGAAAAAGCAAAACTGTAAATGGTCATTATTATTGCCAGTAAACCGACAGCAGCCAGTCCAAGGATCTTTGGATTGAATTTCTGAAAACCTTTTTCTGGTGCAGGTTTTGTCGCTTGAGTGGATGTTTTCTCTTTATAGTCGTCAGTTTTTGGTCCTAACTTGAGGAGATGGTTAGGATAAGTCTCATGTTTTATTTCAAAATTCCTTAGGTAATAAGTGAACAGATACCTGTACTTGCATTCTTCAAGCTTTAGGAAACTTAGTTTTGTAGGATTAGATGGTGATCCCCCGAATAACCAATTAGAACAAAAACAGGAGTTTCTTCGTTTATCTTTTTAAATCTTAGTTCTTGGTTTGGCTTTAAACCTTTAACCTTATTATCTATAGCAGAAGATGATGCAACATTCATTGATAGTTTTTATCATGCAATACGACTGGACAAAACCAAATGAAACTCTGGAAACCATTAGATCAAATATATTGGTCTCAATGAAAGTTGAAGAAAATTGGTATGCTGGATATCGACGAATGCATTCGGCTTGTTCTAGGGGTATTCGAGTTTTAGCAATTGTTTTATTCGCTTTTGGAATTTTATGGCCAATTATAAGTGCCGATATAAAAATTACAGATAATCCTAAATTTGACATCGGTTATTTAAGTCTAGCAATTGGTGGTCTTTTTCTACTTATAGATAAATATTTGGGTATTTCTTCTGGCTATGTTAGATTTTACATTGCAGAACTTGACATAAAAAAGAACACCCAAGATTTTATAGAGAACTGGGATATCGAAACAGCCAAATCAAGCATTCCTATGACCACAGAAAACGTATTGGCTTTATTGTATATTGTAAAGCAATTTAGACAATCGGTTTTTACAACTATACAAGTTGAAACTGGGGCCTGGGCTACAGAATTTCAGACACAAACAGGTGAACTCTATGAACTGTTTAAGCAAAAGCAAAGTGAAGACACAAAACCAGTTAATATATCTGTAACTGTTGAAAACTATTCTGGATATTCAGACATAGAAGTTGGAATTGACAATGAAGCGTCCTTAAAACTTGGAACGCTAACTTCCATAATTTTTAGAAATGTTTCGATTCAACCACATTTAATTAAAATCAAGGCAACTAAAACAGATAAGACCATTGTGACTTTTTCTAAGAATGTAGATGTGAATTTAGGTAAGCCTACCGAGGTGACCCTTACTTTACCGTAATAAAAGCCCTTGAGTTTAGTCAATTTACTTCTAAGCTTGATTATTATCTAATCTCAAATAAGATTGACATGAACGAAAAGTACGAAAGAACATACATGAAGTATATCAAGACATTAAAAAAACCTTAATATTTGGAGGCGTATGGCCAATTGACTTCAGGGGTTATTAATTTTTTTAAGAGTAATTTCAAATTAGCCGCTTGTTTATAACATCATTTGCCGGAACCTTAGGAAAATATGACTGACTCAACAATAACAGAAATGCGGCTTTTATAGAAACACTATCCCTCACGTGAATAGGCTCATTAACCTTCCTACAAAAGCAAGTGATGTTCGGAATGCATGGAGACGTTTGAATAAAATTATATAGCTTTAAAGCTCATAAAATCGATTCTGGAGTAATACTTAAATCTTATGAAGATAGAGAAAATATGATAGGTTCTATAGACCTTACTTAAGAAAATGGTTGAGAAAAGAAGAATAGGCAAAGTACAATGCGTAAAATGGGCAAAAGGCATTGTGTTTTGCTTATAATTTTATTTCATAATAAATACTACTTTAAATATACATTTTAGTCCTAAACCATACTCTAACGTGTTAATTCCTACATTATTATGGTGTATATTTATTGTGTTTTAACATCTCTTAATTCGTGCCTTAAAAATTATTCATCAAACTAAGCCAGATAACATGTTTGATAATTCACTAGAGACGATTATTTTCCTTGCTGCGTGCCATTTGATTACACTTTTTATTTTATTTCTAACAATTACAATTATTATTTACAAAGTTTTTTTAGGAAAAAAATCCCTAAACAGAAAAGAAAAATTTATTGCCGTTGGAATAAGTTCGTTACTTTTTCCTGTTACTCTTCAAAATGCATTGGTTTATCCCTTTGCCACGCTAATTTTTAATCTTCAACAATTATTTTTTGCTGCCCAACAATATTACCAGGCAGACTATAATAAAGAACTCATTGAAAAACTTATTCAATCACCACCAGATATCAAGGTAACTGTAGCGGATGTTGTTCAGAATTTTCCGCTTGCTCCCTTTTTGGGATACATTGCATGTTGTATAATTTTTTATGTTTTATTACTGATATTAAAAAGGAAAAGTTTATCTGAAAGCATAACTGTAAATAGCTTTAATTTTACATTTCTGTTTAACCTTTTTATATATGGATTGCTTTTATTCAGTTTATTTCTTGTGACCAGCGTTTTTGTAACCATTCCTTATTTCAATGAAATACGTAAGCCAAGTGTATTTACAAAAGCCCGCATTGATTCTGTAATGAGCAATATGATAAATTCGAAAGATTCATTAATACTTTCAGATATATCAAAAAAATCTCCTTTTCTAAATATCTCAATTAAGGATTCCTTATTGAAAATTGATAATCTGGAAACATTATATACAAATACCAAAAACTACCAGCAAGAAATTGATAAATATATCAAAACCTTACAAGAGGAAAACGACCGTTTCAAAACGCATCGTGAGAGCGCATTAAATACAGGAATTAATTTTGCAAAAAATTACCCGCAAAAGGAAAATCAAGCAAAAATAAAATTATTAATCAATTTTGATAACCAATCACAATCATTAATTACAGATCGGTTAAATTTATTTCTTAGTACTGAATCAGCTTTTGAATTTTTTATTAAATCATCAAAATCAAGTTTCCTCGATTTCAAACAAAATATAGCATATATAGATCGGGTAAATGCATATGAGTGGAAACGGGCTTTCGAGAACATAGTATATTTAATAAGGTCGGTGCAAGACCAGAGAATGAAAATAGATTCTACAATTAATTTTAACGAGATGAGTTTCTCAGTCAATTTGTCAGATCCCGTTTTTTCGCGCTATCCCGAAATCTCCGATAATAACGCATCAAATTTGTTACCTAGTTCTAATAACAAAGACGGATCTGATTGGGGTTTCCTTGGGTTAATATCGAAATACCTAATACAAACGCAGTCTACAGAACTTGTTTTACTTATCGGCATGTTTGGTTTCGGCTTGCTTGGTGCATCAATTTTATCTTTTGAAAAATTGACCAGCTTTAAGGATGTATTATCCGTGCCCGTCATTAAAAATTTTGGGAATGTACTCATAAGAGGATTTGGGGCTGCGCTTATTGTTTATATGGCTATTAAAGCTGGGTTAACCATATTTACTGCTGGGACATCGGCAGACGCCAATGGATATATGCTACTCCTCACTTGTTTTGCTGCTGCCGCCTATAGTGATAAGATATGGGATAAACTTAAAGAATGGATTTCTAAATAATTCAAAATTACTATGATACTCCCGATCTGTAAGACAGCTTCAAGGTCTTGTTTAGTTTATTATGATGCTATCTTCTTAGCGGCATAAACATAATGTGCTGGCACTTTTCCTATTTCGGTGTGCCTTCTTTTGGTATTGTAAATTTCGATGTATTCGTTTACCATTTGATATAAGGCGTTAAAAAGAAAAACTTAAAAAATTAACGAATATTTACTCGAACCATTTTCTTAAAATTTTTGAGAATTCGGAAATTGATACCTTAAGAATAACCTTTAAATTGACGAACACTACTTCAAATAATTCTCTCATCTCTTCATTTTTTTGTCTGTAACCCACCTAAGACGGACAAGGCAAGCGCAAGTACATTTTCATCCTCGGTAAGATGCTGCGCTTCATCCCTATTGGACAGAAAACCCAATTCCACCAATACCGTAGGACAATAATCCACCGTTTCCCTAAGCACTTGAAAGTTGGCAAACTTCACGCCTCTGCTTTTAAACCCGATGTTCTGCCTTAATCCTTTTTGAAGTTGGTATGCCAATAGAATGGATTCTTGCAGATATTCTCCATATCTCGGCACATAGACTTCCACCCCTTTCGCACTTGGATTGTCAGAATGATTGCAATGCAGGGAAACAAACAAATCGGCATTTAACTTCTTGGCCAATAATGCCCTATCCCCCAAGGAAATCAGCGTATCGGTATTTCGGGTAAGGTAGATTTCAAATGACTCCCCAAATATGCTTTTATTGAGGCTTACCATTTCCTTGGCGATTTTGAGCACCATATCCTTTTCCTGAATCCCATTGATTCCGATTGCACCGGAATCTGCTCCCCCATGCCCAGGGTCGATTACGATGACAGTTTTTCAACATCATTTTGATGTCCAAAAAAGTCCAATGGAATCAACCACAAAACGAGAACCAATAAAGTGAGCAAACGAACCATAAAATTTTCTTTGACTACACAATTTTCAAAGAATCGATTCAATCCCTAAGAATCTTCCAAAGTTTAACAGGATTTCAAGTTAAAGTTTGGGGATTTTCTTCCCTCCGCTTCCTTTCATAATAGATTTCGCAAAGTTTATTCATCAAGTCCTAGCGGACGGCATATTATGAGCAGCTGTTCGGCGGATAATTATTAAATCAAAAAACGAACAGTTATGAAAAAATCAATTCCTATGTTGATCGGGTCGCTGCTTACTGCTGCACCCGCCTTTGCGCAAATCGGTGGTATCGAGGATTCGGTAAACGATGTTTCCGATACCATCAGGACCATCTTCCCGATTATCCTCGGTGTCATCTTCCTAATCGGTTTCCTGTTCAATGCAGGGCATTTCTTTGGGGAAAATGCCGACCTCAAAAAAGGGATTACCCGTGTTCTTATTTTCGTTCTTATTGCAGGTGCGGTAGTCGGCATCTTTACCTACCTGATCTCAATCGTAGTCTAATGAACCCTCATTTAGGGTAATAATCCGAGCACTATGAAAAAATTCGAGGTCTATAAAAACATCAGAAAACGGGCGGTCATTTTCGGGCTGCCCATTTCGCTGTTCGCATTAATGATGATTTCCATAATCGCTTCGCTTTTGGTCATCATCTTCTCATTCAGCTTCGGGATCATTATCGGGGTGTTGGTATTCAATTCAGCCTTGTTCATCGCTTTGACACGAATGGCGAACAATCCGCAACTTTTCCAAACGGTAAAAGCTTTCCCAAACATCATCAGCAACAAAAGAAACTCCGGCTTCGACTATGAAGAAGATTAACCTATCGGCATACCGACCTATCACGGATATCCGGGACAATATCATATTTGCCAAAAATGGTAATGTGGTGCTATGCTATGAAGGGATATTGCCAGAAATCTATTCCCTTTCCGAAAAGGATTTTGAGGATATACATGGGGCGTGGTTTCAGGCATTGAAATCGTTGCCCGTGGGATGCGTGGTACATAAACAGGACATCTATCTAAAGAAGTCCTATTCCTCGAATCAATTACCCAACACTACTTTTTTGGAAAAGGCGACCCACGACCATTTTAAGGGGCGTGAGTATATGGAACATAGATGCTTCCTATTTTTTGTCCTGACCAAAAATAAGGCATTGAACAATCCCAAGTATGTCAATCCGTTCCGGAAGGTTTCCAAGGATATCGTGCAGAAACTGGATGATACCGTGAACAGCTTTATCGGTTCGGTCAACGATTCGGTGTCCTTCATCAACAACAGCCGTAAGATGGAATTTGTTCCCCTTAAACCAAATGAAATCCAAAGTCTGACAAGCGGATATTTCAATGGCTTCAGTAAAGGATTTGATACCGATATCCTTTTGGAAAAGAAAAACGTCAATATCGGTGAGAACTATTTTGATGCCCTGGCCATCAATAGCGAACTATGCTTTGGCGAAAGTGTACAGAGTAGTAAGACGAACGAACGGTTTACCTCGGATGATTTTGTTTTCCATCAAGGCTTTATCGATGGTTTGGGATTGACCATGAACGAGAACCACATCGTCAATCAAATAATATATCTGGACGATAAGCAGAAATGGCGCAAGTTGCTGGACAAGAAAATCGAGGAACTGAACAAGAGTTCCAATTTTGGTTCCCAGAACAAAGTGGTCCTTGGCAAAATCCAGCATATTCTTGACCAGATCAATGCGGATGACAATGCCCGGATTATCCGTGGCCATTTGAACATCGTCTTTTGGGCCCGGGAAGCCCGAGAGCTAAGTAAAATAGCTTCCAAGATAAAAACCGAGTTCAAGGAACTGGACATTATCCCCTACTATCCAAGGGGCGAGGAACGGAAGAATTATATCCTGAACAGCTACTGCTGTTTTTCATCCAACTTCTCGAATGCCGATTTGTACGTAACGGATTTGAAACATGCCCTTTGCCTGTTCATCAATAATACCAATTATAAGTCCGATGCTACCGGAATCATCTTTAACGACCGCGAACATAACATTCCGGTCCTGAAGGATGTTTGGGACGAACGCAAGAAACGCATCAAGGCAAGGAACTTTGCCATCTTCGCTCCGACCGGGGAAGGGAAATCCTTTTTGGCCAATAACATCCTTCGCCAATATTTTGAAAGTGGTGTTCGCCTGGTCATTATCGACCTTGGTGGATCCTACACCAAATTTGCCAAGTTATATCCCAAAAAATATACCGTTCTCAGGTACGAGAGCGGTAAGAACCTCGGAATCAATCCCTTTTACATAAGTAGTCGAAAGGACCTGACACCGGAACGTTTGGAAGACTTATCAGTTTTCCTATTTGAATTGTTCGCTTCCGATTTAAAAGTAACCAAGGCTCAATCCGTATCGGTCAAAAAAATACTGCGCCATTATTATGAAAGTACGGATGAAAATCACTCATTGGACGGTTTTTATCATTTCATCGAAAACAATCAGAAAGACCTTTTATCAAATCTCAAAATCCATCCTGACTACTTCAATGTTACGAGCTTTTTGCACGTAATGTCGGAGTATGTGGGCGATGGTCTATACAGCTTCCTGTTTGAAGTAAGCGAAGACCAGACCTATAAAATCGAGGACAAGCGATTGATAGTCTTTGAACTGGACGAAGTAAAGGACAATAAGGAAATCCTCTCCGTAATGCTCAAATTGATAAAGTCGGCCATCCAAAGAACGATTTGGAAAAACAAGGCCGAAAAAGGCATCATCCTGTTCGACGAGTTTGCCAAGCAGTTGAAATTTGAAAATGTCTTGGAAAGTGTGGAGTTCTATTATCAGGCTATCCGAAAGCAGAACGGGGCCATCGGGATTATTCTTCAATCCATCAATCAGCTGCCTAACAACTCGACATCCGCAAGCATATTGGAAAACACCCAGGTAATCTATAGCCTGAACAATGAAAAGGGATATGCCGAGCTGGTCAAACGGCTCAACCTTTCAAGCCACGACCTGAACCAATTAAAATCGATTAAGAACAATCTATCCGGGCCACGCAAGTACACCGAAATGTTCATCAAGATCGGTAAGGAAAGTAACATATTTCGCCTTGAAGTCCCGAAGGAAGTCTATGCCGCCTATCTCACGGATGGAACGGAAAACGAAGAAATAATGAAACTCTACGAGAAACATCAGGATATGGAAAAAGCGATCACGGAATATTCATCTTAAATCAAAACGCTATGAAACCAAAAATTTTAATCCTCGCAATGGCACTTTTGTTCAGCCTAAATATCAAAGCCCAAGGTGTGCCGGTATATGACAATACCAATTTTGTCAGCCTTATCAAACAGTTGTTCGAATCGGCAAAGCAAACTTCAAACCTTGTTAAAACGGTCAAATTTCTAAAGACCCAAAAGGAGAACCTGGAAAAGGTCAATAACGTGGTGAAACAGCTAAAAGCCGTACAGGAAATAGGCCGGAACAATAAACGGCTTATCGATGTGGTGCAAAACGAATTAAGGGATGTACTTGATTCCCCCTACATCAAACCCGATGAAGTTGCCAGGGTCAGTGAATCGTTCAACACGATCGTAGAAAATTCATTGGAAACGATGGAGTTTATCGACGAGATACTGTCGAGCGACTATCTCAAAATGAGCGATGCGGACCGTGCCGAAATCCTGAAGGAAAAGGAAATGGAATCCAAAGAAATGGTCTCCGAGATCAATATGAAGACCAGACGGTATCGCGATATCATCTCTTTTAGAAAGATGCAGGACAAAATCAATAACCGGGAAACGAATTATTAAGCATGACAGCCAGCATCATTTTAGGAATTGGACTGGAATATGTGGACACTATTTTCCAGACCATAAAAAACAGTGATTTTTCGCAATACACCATTGCGGGCATGAAAACCCTTGCCGTGCTTTTTTTCTTGGTCAAT
>CAVPXS010000019.1:0-21006 GCA_963709775.1 uncultured Flavobacteriaceae bacterium
AACAAATCATTTGCCGATACAGAAGTTGGCGAAAATATTCCCCAGCAGGTCATCGTTAGTTATTTCCCCTGTGATCTCACCGAAGTAGTGCAGCGCTTCCCTGATGTCGATCGCCAGCAGGTCTCCCGAAAGGTCATTGTTCAGACCCGTCCTGCACCTTATTGATCTCTTCCAAAGCACTGAGTAGTGCGTTGTAGTGCCGGCTGTTGGTAACGATGGTGTTGTTGTTTCGCAGTTCCCCGGTGTTCACGAATTGCAGCAGCTTTTGCTGGAGTTCTTCGACGCCTGTTCCTGTCTTTGCGGAAATGGGCAGGTATTGAGACCCTTCAACTCCGCTCAGGGTAACATTGAGGTCCTCTATCTGCTCTGGACTCAGTTGATCCACTTTGTTTGCCAGGATCACTAAAGGCTTTTGTGGGAACTGATTTTTTATCTTCTCAATTTCCAGTTTAACCTGTTCAAGAGTAGGGGCGGAGTCTTCCTGAGATCCTGAAACAAGTTCAGGATGAAATAGGCGGGAAGCGTCAAACAGGTAGAGCACGACTTGCGCCTGACGAATCTTCTCAAAGGTCCGTTTGATCCCGATACTCTCTACCACATCTTTGGTCTCCCTGATTCCCGCGGTATCAATAAAGCGGAATCCAACACCACCAATGGAGATCTCGTCTTCTATGGTGTCCCTTGTTGTGCCGGCGATCTCGGAAACTATCGCGCGTTCCTCGTTTAAAAGGGCATTTAGCAAGGTGGATTTTCCCACGTTGGGTTCCCCCACAATGGCAACGGGTATTCCGTTCTTCAGTACATTACCCACGGCAAAGGAATCGATAAGCCGTTTCAACACCTGCTGTATCTTGCTTACCAGGCTCCTGAATTCATCCCGGTTGGCGAACTCCACGTCTTCTTCGGCGAAATCCAGTTCCAGTTCTATGAGGGAAGCGAAGTTCAGCAGTTCCTGCCGCAGCTTTTGGATCTCATTGGAAAATCCGCCGCGCATTTGCTGCATGGCCATCTGGTGGCTCGCCTGATTTTCGGAAGAAATAAGATCGGCTACGGCTTCTGCCTGACTCAGATCCATCTTTCCGTTAAGGAAGGCACGCAAGGTAAATTCTCCCGCTTCGGCAGAGCGACAACCCCTGCGAATGAGCAACTGGATAATTTCCTGCTGAATATATGGGCTCCCGTGACAGGAGATCTCAATGGTGTTTTCACCCGTATAGGATTTCGGACCGTGGAAAACCGAGACCAGTACTTCATCAATAATGCGCTCACCGTCCACAATATTCCCCAGGTGTAGCGTGTGAGAAGGTTGTTCCTGCAGATCTTTTTTGCTTTTAGCTTCAAATACAGGTGCTACCAGCTTCACCGCCTCGGGCCCGGAAACCCTTATCACCGCAATAGCCCCCGCTCCCGAAGGTGTTGCAAGAGCTACGATGTTGTCGTTTAATTTCATGCTGCAAAAGTAATAAATTAGATGTTAGACGGGAGATGTTAGACTTGAGACTGTGGAGTGGTCCCCGCAACCTGCAACCTTGAATTTTCAACTGGAACCTGCATCCGGCTGGTGAGTCGAAATAAATCCTATTCTGTTCTTTTTCCATTGATGAAAAAGAACCAAAAAATCTAGGCTTACGAAAATGGATCTAAATTTTTCGTTCGATGTCTAAATTTTCTGAACTCGCGAGAGAAAAATTATATAATGATAGGAATACGTGCCGCTCGAACAGCAGAAAATTTATACGTCATCTCACTTCAAATTTCACGATCAATTTTCGATAGGCCGTTTTAATTTCCATGTAATAAGATATTTTGTCACCTTAGAAATTCCTATTAGTACTGTCGTCTGTCTTAACAAATATTGTTTTTTACCTCAATTTTAAACTCGCAACCGCAACCCCAACCCACAACCCGCAACCCGCAACCCGCAACCCGCAACCCACAACCCACAACCCGCAACCCGCAACCCGCAACCGGAAAAAAAATTTTCACGTATCTTTTATAACATAGTACTATATTAAAACGTATATTTGTTAGACAATCATCAATCAAATCAAAAAATGGAATATTCAAACGCAACTATTATGAGAGAAGACAGACAGTTATTAATGCTTACGCACCTGAGTCAACTACTGGACCTGGTGACCGGGATCGGTGGATTTATTGTGCCGCTGGTGATTTGGCTTACCCAGAAGGATAAGGTCTTAGGTATGGACGCCCATGGAAAAATGATCCTGAACTTCCAGATCTCGATTTTTATCTATTCGATAATATCCATTCCGCTAATCCTGTTGTTTGGAATTGGGATCTTACTGCTGATAGGAATCGGAATTATTGCTATAGTTTTCCCTATCCTTAACGCAATTAAAGTTAATAACGGAGAGATACCTTCTTATCCGTTGACGATAGAGATTATTAAATAGTGGACAGTGGACAGGGTTAAAATTAAACCTGCATGATCTTTTTCCTGATCTTGTAGGTTTTTCTTTATAACTACATAACCCCCGGGGTAAATGATTATAGAAGATCTTTAAGAAGAAAAGACAGCCCCTGTAGGGGCGAAAAAAAGATTAGAAGAGCAAAAAAATACCCTCTGAAAAATGACATTTTCAGAGGTTTATTTTTTTATCTAACAGCTGCCAAAGGCAGCGATCTAATATCTAACAGCGAAGCGATCTAACAGCGCAGCGGTCTATAACTAAAGCGCAGCTTTAGTTATTCAGCATTACCGGCATTACCAGCATCGTCACTTTCTCTCCTTCATCCAGTCCGTCAACGGGAGTAAGGATTCCGGCGCGATTTGGCAGGCTCATTTCCAGTTGTACTTCATTTGCATTCAGGTTTGAAAGCATTTCAGTAAGGAAACGGGAGTTAAAACCAATTTGCATATCGTCTCCCTGGTATGAACAGGTTAGACGCTCCTCGGCTTTGTTGCTGTAATCAACATCTTCCGCAGAAATATTCAATTCTGCTCCGGCGATCTTCAAACGCACCTGGTGAGTTGTTTTGTTGGAGAAGATAGAAACCCTTTTTACAGAGCTAAGGAACTGTCCGCGGTCAATAACCAGCTTGTTTGGATTCTCCTTAGGGATCACAGCTTCATAATTTGGATACTTTCCGTCGATAAGACGACAAACCAAAGTAGTATCTTCAAAAGTGAAACGTGCATTCGATTCGTTGTATTCGATAAGCACTTCAGAATCTGATCCTGAAAGAATTCCCTTTAAAAGGTTCAAAGGTTTCTTAGGCATGATAAATTCAGCATTTTGCGAAGCTGCAATATCATTCCTGGAGTATTTTACCAGCTTGTGAGCATCTGTAGCCACAAACGTAAGGTGGTCCTGGGTAAATTGAAAGAAGACCCCGCTCATGACAGGTCTTAGATCATCATTTCCCGAAGCAAAAATAGTTTTACTAATTGCTGTTGCCAAAACATCTCCCTCGATGGTAGTGCTACTGGGTTCTTCCAGGCTTACCGCTTTAGGGAATTCCTCGCCACCGGCATAAGCCAGGGCATATTTTCCATGGTTGGAACTAAGCTCAATAGTGTTGTTGTCTTCTACCACAAAAGTTAGAGGCTGTTCCGGAAAAGTCTTTAAAGTTTCGAGCAAAAGACGCGCAGGGACTGCGATCTTCCCTTCAGAATCAGATTCCACGGTAAGTTTGGTAGACATGGTAGTCTCCAGGTCAGACGCAGAAACTGTGAGTTCATCTTGATTTAGTTCGAAAAGAAAGTTATCCAGGATGGGCAGGGTGTTGTTGTTGTTGATCACTCCCCCGAGTATTTGTAGCTGTTTCAGCAAATATGTGCTCGATACAATAAATTTCATTGGCTTGGTAATAAGTTAATCTTGATACAAATATATCCTAATCCTTTAAAAAGCAGGAAAGCAGCGGGTATTTTTTATTAACAGTAAATCGTTGAAAATACCTTCTAAAAATGCCATTTTCAGCACTTTATATTTTTAATAGCTCCGGAATTGTTAATAAACCACGCTTTTGGCGGAAGCATTTTACTTCCTGGTGTATTTTCTCTTCCTTACCAGCCCGAAAAGTCCTGCAAACAAGGCCAGCAGGCCAAGCGGAAGCAATATATTCATCACCTGCCAAAAACCTTTTGATTCTTCCACTTTTTCGGGATCCAAAAATGCTATTTTCACCTCTTTGCTTCTAATGTTTAAAAGGCCTCTGTCGTCCAGGAGGTAATTCACGGCGTTGAGCAAAAATTCCCTGTTGCCATAGGTAGTTCCCGTAAATCGATCAAACCCAAGCGCAAGAGGCTGCCCCTGCTGTAATTGGTTTTTTACCACATCACCGTCACTTATCACGAGCATTTTTGTCTCTTTACTTTTACTTCGGAAGTTATCCAACTCAAAAGGCAGCACCCGGTTCTCATAAACCGAACTAAATTCTCCTTCCAGCATTACTGCCAAAGGCTGCTCTCCTGAAGCAAATTCAGAAAGATCGGGTTCTGCGGTAATTTCCTCCAGGCTTATCTCCCGCGGAAGTCCAACCACTGCAGTACGTGGGGATGTGGAGAGCAAAACCGTTTTTTTAATGCTGTTTTCCAGGATGTCAATAGGGCTGGCATATTCAAATTTCACCGCTTCCAGATTATTGACAATTGGATGAGCTGAAGGCGAGGAGGAAAGCGGATAATAGAACCAGGGATAAGGGTTGAACTGTGCTTCACTTCCACTGCCGGTGGCCAGAATGATTGGCGCCGAATAAAGATCTTTTACCAGAGTGGGATTAATACGCAGCCCATACTTGAAAAAGTAATCCCCCAGATTGAGGTCGCGCGGCAGGGCAAAAGCATTGCCTGCGGGAGAGAAAAGACTGTCGGTTTCCATGGCTGCATGTTCAACCAGCCACAGTTGTTTCCCGCCGTTCATTAAGTACTGGTCCAGCACCAGCTTTTCGGCTTCGGTATAAGGTTCTGTAGGTTTGGCTTCTATTACAAGATCGTACTCCTCTAGCTGCGCTAATGTTCCCTGCGGATTTGCAGCCACAGAATCCAGGGTAAAAGGAGCTATGTAATAATATTCCTGAATACTCTTTACAAAATCGGCTATATAACGGTCCTGTAATTCCCCGTTGCCCCGCATCACAGCAATTTTTTTGCGTTTTGGCTCCAGAAGCTTTGAAAAAGCATCGGCAAAAGCATATTCCAGTTGCTGCACAGAGGCTGCAACGCGATCTTCGGTAGTTGCTCCCAGCTGATTCTTAAGTAAGGGAATAGCAACAGATTTATTTCCGAAATTGGCCATAGCCCAGGGGAAGACAATGGCTTCACTGGTTCGGCCGTTCTCAACCACATTAATGCGTGCCGGGGTCATGCCCATTTCGTAGAACTGGGTCGCGACCTCATTGGCATTTCCGCCTTCCTCCAGTGGATTTGTAAACCGGAAAGTGATCTGCGGATTCACTGCAGCAAATTCTTCCAGCAGCTGTCTTGTCTCTGCCTGTAGCCTTCTAAATTCCGGTGGAAATTCTCCTTCTAAAAAGACATCAACGATTATGGGAGCTTCAGCTTTGGATATAATTTCTTTTGAGGCTTCAGAAAGGGTATAACGTTGATCGGCCGTAAGGTCAAATCTTCCGTAGAAATTATAGGAGAGAACATTGACCACTACGATAACAAGCAGCAACAAAAAAGCCTTTGAAAAATGTGATTTTTGAAACTTCACTTCAGGATAGTTTTTTGTTGTTGAGACTCAGGTTTGTGAGGGCCAGGAAAAAGAAGATCAAACTTAGGAAATAAATTAAATCCCTGGTGTCAATGATCCCGCGGCTTATGCTTTCATAATGTGCACTAAGACCAAGATCTTCAACACTAAAATATCTACTGCTAAATAAGTTAAGATTTGCAATGCCTTCAAAAGCAAAATAGGCAATGAAGCAAAGGAAGATCGCGAGGATGAACGACACGATTTGATTTGGAGAAAGTATAGATGCAAAAATTCCTATAGCTGTATAACAGGCTCCAAGAAATAAGAGTCCGAAATAGGATCCCATAAGCACTCCCCAGTCGAGATGATTCTCTGCCCGGCCAAGGGAGTAAATCGCCGCGATATATAAAAAGGTGGGCAAAAGAGCCAGGATCACCAGGGAAAGTGCACCAAGATATTTACCTAATACGAGCTCCAAAGTGTTTAATGGTTTTGTGAGTAGCAGTTCCAGAGTTCCCTGTTTTATTTCTTCGGAAAAGCTTTTCATTGTAATGGCGGGAATGAGGAAAAGAAAGATCCATGGCGCCAGGGTGAAGAAAGGTTCGAGGTTGGCAAAACCGCTGTCAATAATATTATAATCCCCCTTAAAAACCCAGAGAAAAAGTCCGTTGACCACCAGGAAAAGTCCAATTACCAGGTAGCCTATGGGAGAGGCGAAAAATGAGTTTATTTCTTTCTTTAAAATTGCAAACAACTTGTAAATGTTTAATGTTAAAGGAATAAGGATTAATAAAATTTCAAATTACATGCACCAAATTCCAAGTACTATTTTTTGCATTCCAATCATTTTTCCGGCTCCCTTTAGGGAGGGGTAAAGCGGAAAAATAAAATGATATTTCAAATTCCAAATTCCAAGCACCAAATTCCAAGCACCAAATTCCACGTACTATTTTTTGCATTCCGATCATTTTTCCGGCTCCCTTTAGGGAAGGGTAAAGCGGAAAAATGCAAGCCAGTCTCCATTTTTACCGGCCGAAGCAATGCGAAGTGGACAAATGTTCGCAAATTGCAACCGGCAACCCTTGTCTCCTAAATGTTTTCAAACCTCGCAACCTGCAAAGAGATTCCTCGTCGCAACATCATTCTCCCGAATGAAATTGCTCTGTCGGAATGACAATCCTCTTAAGCACCAAATTACAAGCACCAAATTTCAAACTGTACCAATTTAAGTCTTGGTTCTTGGCTCTTGACTCTTGGCTCTAGATTTTTTTAACCCGACAACCGACAACCGACAACCCACAACTCACAAGAGTCTACTGCCAACTTATTCCTGCGCACTGCCTACTGGACCGGAGGTCCATAACTTATCTACGCTCCAGGCTTCAGGTTTAGCCGAGAACATTTTTTTAGTCTCGCTCCATACCTCTTTAAAAAGGGAAGATACACGGTAATTTTCCAGCGCCTCTTCATCTTTCCAGTAACTGTACGTGAAAAATATGTTTTTATTGTTCTTATCGCGATAAAGCTCCAGGAACTCATTGCCCTCAAAACCTCTTATCTTATTTCTGTTCCTTTCAAACAACTTCTGAAAAGCTTCAGTTTCTGAAGGTTCAAAAGTCATTTTTACTATGCGTACTAACATTCTTTAATTAACAATTAACAAGCTCAAAAAAGCCAGGCAAAATTTTCGGCTCCCTTTAGGGAAGGGGTAAAAAGAAAATTTTGCAATCAAGCCCTAAATTCCAAATTCCAAGCTCCAAATTCCAAGCACCAAATTCCAAGCTCCCAACTCCATAGCTGTCAACCTTTTCCAACCGGCACTCCAACATTCGCAACCTGACAACTAGTCAACTCGTTATTCAAAACTCCAGCAACTCGCAACGAACTCAACAACCCGCAACTCGCAACCCGCAACCCGCAACTCGCAACCCGCAACCCGCAACTCACATCTACTCAAAATTCACCGTCACCGTATCCCGGTATTCCAGCCCAAATAGGGTGGAGGCACTACCTACCGTACTTGGATTACTCTTATAGATCGCAAGCTCAATATATCCGCCGGAGTTAAAAATGGCCAGTTTCTTGCCATCCTCCCGGTTGATCATATCGGTATCAAAATTTATGGCCTCACTGTATGTGCTATAGATCTCGTTAAAAGTAGCTGTTCTGGCTCTCATACTAAATCTACGGCCTTTCCCCACCTTTTCAAACAGCTTTTTCGGAATATTGGTGACCACGTTTCCATAATTGTCAATGTAGATCACGTTGCCTTTGATCTGGTTTTGTTCCGGGTTGATCAGGGCTTCCATTTCCTTCAGCTGCCTGATTTCAGGGATGGTTTTACCAATAACTTCCAGGGTGCCACCGCGGGCAAGATGTCCTGCTACTTTCACAAAAACATCGAGCACGGGAAAATTGCTCTGCACCTTGTCATGTATATTGATCTCCACGATCTTTTCGGCCACAAATTCCGAAGCAATTAAAGATAAAATTCCATTGTTGGCACAAATGAAATAGTGCCCGTCAAGTTTTAGGGCAATGTGCTTATTTTCAGGTGTTAATTCTGAATCCACCCCGATAATATGGATACTACCTTCCGGAAAACTTTTGTAGGCGTTTTTTATGATGTAGGAAGCTTCTGTAATATGAAAGGGAGCGATGGAGTGGGAGATGTCCACAATTCTTGCCGAAGGTAACTCGGTATAAATTGCTCCTTTAACTGCCCCTGCAAAATGATCTTTTTCCCCAAAATCTGTCGTTAAGGTAATTATGGCCATGGGCAATTTCTAATAATATTTTTCCTAACTTAAACCTTTATTTATTTAAGTTTGTAATGCAAATCTAAAGATAATTAACTCATTTTTTAAATTAAATCAAGTCGCTTTTGAACGAACTTATCATTGAACTTTCTGAAATAAGTCCGAGGGATTTTTTCGGAGAACAAAACTCACATATTGAACTGCTGAAGAAATATTTTCCGAAGCTAAAAATTGTGGCAAGAGGCAATAAACTTCGCATCTACGGAGACGAGGAAATGCTCGAAGAATTCGACAGGAGGTTCAATATGTTGATCGACCACTACGGAAAGTTCAACCGATTAGATGAAAATGCGATTGAGCGGGTGCTCACCAGCCAAAGCCGGGAAGAGTACGACACTTCCAATGAAAGCGGGGAAGTACTGGTTCATGGAGTGAGCGGCAGGATGATCAAGCCCCAAACGGCCAATCAACGCCGCCTGGTGGAGCTAATGAGGAAAAACGATATGGTCTTTGCCATTGGCCCTGCAGGTACAGGAAAAACTTATACAGGAGTAGCCCTGGCTGTCAAAGCCCTTAAGGAGAAACAGGTAAAGAGGATCATTCTTACCAGACCTGCCGTGGAAGCAGGGGAGAACCTGGGGTTTTTACCCGGGGACCTAAAAGAAAAACTGGATCCTTATATGCAACCACTATATGACGCGCTGCGTGATATGATCCCTCATGAAAAACTGGAGAGTTATATCGAAAAAGGGGTCATACAGATCGCACCTCTGGCTTTTATGCGTGGTAGAACCCTGGATCATGCTTTTGTGATCCTGGATGAAGCTCAGAACACTACTCACGCCCAAATGAAGATGTTCCTTACCCGTATGGGTAAAAGCGCCAAATTCATGGTCACCGGAGATCCCGGGCAAATCGACCTTCCAAAAAGAGTAGTTTCGGGCCTTAAAGAAGCAATTCTTGTGTTACAGGATGTAGATGGCGTAGGAATCATTCATCTCGATGATAAAGACGTGATTCGCCATAAGCTGGTGAAGAAGATCATCGCTGCATACAAACGCATAGAAAACGCTGAATAAAAATGACATTTTTGAGACCTCACACCTGTGGGGTCTTTATATATAAAAACATATTTGATGAATACCATTACCTCTACAAATTTTAATTTCCCCGGTCAAAAGGCTGTTTACAAAGGAAAAGTGCGGGATGTCTATACCCTTGAAGATGACCGGCTGGTCATGATAGTGACCGACAGGCTTTCGGCTTTTGATGTAGTTATGCCAAGAGGAATTCCTTACAAAGGGCAGATCCTCAATCAACTTGCTACAAAAATGATGAAGGCCACAGAAGATCTTGTGCCAAACTGGTTGCAGGCTACCCCAGATCCTAATGTGGCAGTAGGACAAAAATGTGAACCTTTTAAGGTGGAGATGGTCATTCGCGGTTATCTCACCGGTCATGCGGCTCGTGAATATGCCAGTGGCAAGCGTAGTCTTTGCGGAGTTCATATGCCCGAAGGGATGAAGGAAAATGAAGCTTTTGCCGCACCTATTATTACCCCAACCACAAAAGCCGAATCGGGGGAACATGATATGGATATTTCCAGGGAAGAGATCCTTGAAAAAGGCATTGTTTCTGAAGCAGATTACAACACGCTTGAACTTTACACCCGACAACTGTTCCTTCGCGGCAGCCAACTGGCCAAAGAAAATGGTCTTATCCTGGTGGATACTAAATATGAATTCGGAAAAACTTCTGAAGGTGAAATAGTGCTTATTGACGAGATCCACACTCCAGATTCTTCCCGTTATTTTTACGCGGAAGGATATCTCGACCGACTGGCATCGGGAGAACCTCAAAAACAACTTTCCAAAGAATTTGTAAGGCAGTGGCTAATTCAGAATGGTTTCCAGGGAAAAGAAGGACAGCAAATCCCTGAAATGAGTGATGACTACATCAATTCAGTTTCTGAAAGATATATCGAGCTCTATGAACAAATAACAGGAGAGCAATTTATTAAGGCAGATATTTCTAATATTGAAGAGAGGATCGAGAAGAATGTGGTCAAATATCTGGATAGATAAGAGTCTCAGGAAATAGGAGTTCTAAAAAGACACCTAATTACTCTTGCCTGAAAGGATCAAGCATTGTCATTTCGACAGAGCATTTTCTTTCGGTAGAAAGAAGATGCGACGAGAAATCTTCTCAGTGTTTAATGGATATTGTACAGGAAATAACCGGTATTTAAAATTCTCCTGACCACTGACCACTGACCACTTTTAAAAGGTAGTACTTCTAACTTCGTAAGTCTAACTTCGCACTTCATTTCACTTCCAGTACTAAAAGGTATTCCGGTTTACCAGGGAGATGCGACGAGAAATCTTTTCAGTGTTTAATGGATATTGTACAGGAAATAACCGGTATTTAAAATTTTCCTGACCACTGACCACTGACCACTTTTAAAAGGTAGTACTTCTAACTTCGTAGGTCTAACTTCGCACTTTATTTCACTTCCAGTACCAAAAGGTATTCCGGTCCTCCGTCTACAGGGTATCCTTCGATTTTCTCGGCCACTATAGTGACTTTTTCTTTAACATAATCGTTGAGATCTACTGCCTCACTTTTTAGGGCATAATACTTATCATTGGTAGTAGTAATCGTATGAGTACCGTACTGGTAAGAAGTTATTCCCTGTTCCTGGATGGTGCCTGTGATCTCCATAGTTGTTTCATTAATAGCTGAAGCCGATTTGTCTTCCTCTTTTGAGATGTTACTGCAGGTAGCTGTGAAAATAACGAGTAAACTTCCAAAGAAAATTGATGTGAGGGTTTTCATGATAGTCGGTGCTGTTTTAAGATACCCTGTAAAAGTAAGTAAAAAGTGACTCCTTTTACCTGTACAATTTAAAAGAAAAACTATGTTAATTTTATGTTTAATGTTAAGGATTAGATAATTATGTTATATTCACAAGACTAAACTTATTAATTATCAGGTATGAAACCGTTATTTTTCATTTTCTTCATTTTTAGTTTTTTCACTTCCCTGGCCCAGACAACCGTCTCTGGAAAGGTAGTGGACAGCAACAACTCTCCCATTCCGGGAGTAAACATTATTGTCTTTGGAACTACCCAGGGTACGGCCACAGACCTGGATGGGAAATTTTCTTTTGTGGTCACTCAGGACCCTCCTTTTTCTCTGGCAGTGTCCAGTATGGGGTACGAAGAGAAGAGAGTTCAGGTGACCGAGAACAACGCCAATCTTGAAATTGTTCTCAACGAGGGTACTGCTCTTGATGAAATCGTAGTCTCAGCTTCGCGTACGCCAGAGAGGATCTTTGAATCTCCGGTTACCATTGAGCACTACGGGTTAAAGGAGATCCAGAATACTCCTTCTGCATCTTTTTACGGCGGACTGGAGAACCTGAAGGGTGTGGATATTAATACCAACAGCCTTACTTTCCAGTCGGTGAATACCAGAGGTTTTGCGACCTTCAACAATCCGAGGTTCGTACAGCTAGTAGATGGGATGGATAACTCGTCGCCGGCTTTGAACTTTGTTCTGGGGAACTTACTGGGAATGACCGAGCTTGATGTTTACAGCGTGGAACTTCTCCCAGGAGCTTCTTCAGCCCTTTATGGAGCTAATGCTTTTAACGGAATTCTTTTTATGAAGAGCAAGAATCCGTTTGATTTTCCGGGAATTAGTGCCTATTACAAGCAGGGATTCACCTCTCAGGATGCCGCCGGCACCAACCCGGTTTATGATTTTGGAGTTAGACTGGCTCACAAGTTCTCAGATAAATGGGCGGCAAAAGTTAACTTTTCATACTTAGAAGGGACAGACTGGTATGCAACAAGTCAGGAGGATGTCCTAAACCCCGGTAGAACGAGAATGCATCCCAACTATGATGGATTAAACATTTACGGTGATGAAGTGAGTACAAACATTCGGGTAGTAGGAGAGGGGCTTGCTGCTGCGGGATTAATACCCGAAGAGGCCGTAGCATTATTACCAGATGAAGCAGTAAGTCGAACAGGATATGCAGAACAGAATCTTACAGATTATGAAGCAAAAAGTGTAAAATTTGATGCTGCCATACATTTTCGTCCCTTTGCCGATGATTTCGAGATAAGCTATCTTGGGAAAGCCGGTTTTGGAAGTACGATCTACCAGGGAGGAAACAGGTATGCTTTAAAAGACTTCTTTCTACAACAACATAAACTGGAGGTGCAAAACAATAATTTCTTCGTGAGAGGTTATATTACCGATGAAGATGCGGGTGATTCCTATGACATCCGGTTCACCGGGATCAATGTCAACAGACGTTGGAAAACAGATCAACAGTGGTTTGGCCAGTATGCCGGGGCTTTTGTACAGGCAAGAAGCCAGGGTGCTCCAGAGGATCAGGCGCATATGGTAGCCAGACAGGTGGCCGAAACTGGTAGATTTGAACCCGGAACTGCCGAATTTCAGCAGGCTTTTGACGAAGTTACTACAGATTCAGATCTCCTTTCAGGTTCACAATTTACAGATGCTTCTCAACTTCGACATGTAGATGCAAATTACAATTTTACGCACCTTACCAGTGACATCGCCGAGGTACAGGTGGGAGGATCCTACCGGCAATACCGATTAAATTCCTCCGGAACTATTTTTACAGATTATGATGGTCCTATCAGCTATTCTGAATATGGTATCTACACACAGGTTCAGAAGAAATTCATAGATGATCGTCTGAAATTAACCGGATCCATAAGATATGATGATTCCGAACTGTTTGAAGGGAATTTTTCCCCGAGACTTTCAGTTGGTTATACAGCAGGGGATTCAAGAGAACATAATTTTAGGGCCTCTGTACAAACCGGTTTCAGGTATCCAACGACCCAGGATCTTTTTATAGGTCTTGATGTAGGTAGAGCAATTCTTGTAGGTTCAGCAGAGGATAACCTTGACAGGTATGTGAGAACCTTCGAATTAAGCGCAACAGGAGCTGCTGTAACCGGAAGCCCTACAGCCGAAATTTCAGGAAGAAACGCCTACGAAAATTCTTTCTCTGTAGCTTCTGTACAAGCCGGGGCACCTGCGGCGGCAGAGAATGAGCTTGTAAAACCGGAGCAAGTAACAGCCTACGAATTGGGGTATCGTGGAAAGCTGGGACAGGTAGTCCTGGATATCAATGCTTATTATAATATTTACGAAGATTTTATTTCTACAGAGAATGTGCTGGTGCCATTTTATGGACAGGTTGGCGATAATCAATTGTCATTGCTTGCCCTTCAACAAGGGGACTACCGGGTTTTCCAGACTTACACGAATTCTCCGGCAGATGTTAAGTCATATGGAACTTCTTTAGGACTTACCACCAAGATCTTTGGCGATTACGATCTTGGCGCTAATTATACTTACGCCCAGGAAGATTTTGACCAATCTTCTGCACCCGATTTTCAGACCAATTTCAACACGCCTGAACACAAGGTGAAAATATCTTTTGGCAATACAGACTTATTTGACAATTTTGGATTTGGGGTTAATTATAGATGGAGTGATGCTTTCAAGTGGCAGGCAAGTTTTGCCAATGGCCAGGTTCCTGCCTATTCGGTTGTTGATGCCCAGGTGAACTATGCATTGCCGGCTGTTAATTCGGTTATCAAGGCAGGGGCTACCAATATTGGAGGTGATGAATATTATACTGCTTACGGTACAGGTTATATAGGCCAGCAGTATTATCTTTCGCTTACCTTCCAGGGGTTTTAAATGGTTGGCATATAATAAAAACTGAAGGGAGCTAAGGCTCCCTTTTTTTATATCATATTTTACCTTTTTGAATGGTAAGCATCTTACTCTTCGAATCTCCTTAATTTATTCTGAAGGATTCTCACTTCTTGCTGAAGTTGCGAAACCCGGTCAAGTAAATGATTAATGGCGTCTATTCCCTCCAGGTTTATTTCCAGGTCATAGTGTAAGCGCATGATTCGCTCCAGGTCCTGCAACTTTTCCTGCTCAATATATTCATCTTCTTCAATCACCACCGTTTGAATAAGGTCATGTTCCCTAAGAGTGTGAATAAAGGATACTTCGAGCTGGTGCCAGTTACAGAACTCTATAATTGAGATATATCGGTCATCCATTTTTTCGCAGTTTTTTTAGTTCCTGTAAAAGTTCTTTCTCCCTGCCGCTCAAATTGGTCGGGATCTTAAGATTATATGTGATAAAGAGATCCCCAAACTGACCTTCTTTTTTGTACACAGGGAATCCTTTTCCTTTTAATTTTACGGTAGTGCCATTCTGAGTTTCGGGTTTTACATTTAATTTTACTTTTCCGTCAAAGGTGTCCACTGTGAGATCACCACCTAAAGTTGCGGTAAAAATGTCCAGATCCACATCCTTGTAGAGATTTTTCCCTTCCCGCTTAAAAGATGTATTGTTTTTAATGGCAAAAGTGATCAACAGGTCTCCGTTAGGTCCGCCGTTCATTCCTTCGCCACCATAGCCTTTGATCCTTATAGTTTGACCGTTTTCCACCCCGGCGGGAATGGTGAGCCTTATGTTTTTTCCGTTAACGGTAACGGTTTGTTTGTGGGTTCGGTAAACATCAGTAAGATTAATATGTAGTTCGGCATTAAAATCCTGCCCTCTAAAACGGGTAGTTCTTTGTCTGCCGCCCTGTGCCCCTCCAAACATGGATTCAAAAAATTCTGAAAAATCCCCGCCTTCGAATCCGCCACCGCTAAAGCTTTCTGCGCCTCCAAAGCCACCGGGTCTTCCACCCGAATACTGCCGCTGATATTGTTGCTGCTGTGCTTTTTGTCTTTCAAACTCTTCGGCATGTTCCCAATCTTTGCCGTACTGGTCGTATTTCTTCCGTTTTTCAGGATCGATCAGCACCTCGTGGGCTTCATTTATCTGCTGAAATTTTTTCTGCGCTGCAGTGTCGTTCGGGTTGAGATCGGGATGGTACTTTCGGGCCAGTTTCCGGTAGGCCTTTTTGATATCACTTTTAGTAGCATTCTTATCCAGCTCTAAAACCTTGTAATAATCGATAAATTCCATAGGTTTTTATGAAGTTTTTTAATCTTCTGCTCCTTTAAAGATACATAAATCAAAAAATAAACAGGCTATTCCTTTTATATATTACTTCAGAATAATTCCTCTCAAAAATGCCATTTTTTGGATACTCTCCTGGAAATCAATTAATTTTAAATGTTTGTTTTTGAAGCTGCTTTTCCTAAATTTAGATTATGGAAAATCTACAACTGCGCAGCTTCGCCGATTATAAGAAAGCTTATAAAAAAAGTATTACAGATCCCGAAGCATTTTGGGATGAGATAGCCACAACTTTTAAATGGCAAAAGAAATGGGACAGCACCCTCGAATGGGATTTTGAAAAACCCGAAGTGAAATGGTTTAAGGGAGGGCAACTTAACATTACTGAAAATTGCCTGGACAGGCACCTTGAAACCCTTGGAAACAAAACCGCAATTATTTGGGAACCCAATGATCCCGATGAGGAATCGCGCTATATCACGTATAGGCAGCTTTTTGTAAAAGTGTCTCGCTTTGCCAATGTGCTGAAGAATAATGGAATTAAAAAAGGGGATAAGGTATGTCTATATATGCCCATGATCCCCGAACTGGCTATTGCAATGCTGGCTTGTGCCCGTATTGGAGCTGTTCACTCCATTGTTTTTGCAGGATTTTCCAGTTCGGCTATTGCACGACGCATCAATGATTCAAATTGCAAGATGCTCATCACGGCAAATGAAGTTTACAGAGGTTCTAAAAAAGTGAATTTAAAGGAGATGTGCGATAAGGCTCTGGAGGAAACACCAGGAATAGAAACAGTAATCGTTTACCGGCGAACGGTGGAACCTACCCCAATGAAAGAAGGCAGGGACAAGTTCTGGTTCGATGAGCTTCAAAAAGCCGAAAAAGAATGTCCCGCAGAAGTCATGGATGCCGAAGATTTGTTGTTTATCCTTTATACTTCAGGTTCAACCGGGAAACCCAAAGGTATGGTTCATACCGTGGGAGGTTATATGGTAGGCACTACGTATTCATTTCAGAATGTATTTCAGCTTGAAAAAAATGACGTTTATTGGTGTACGGCCGATATTGGCTGGATCACCGGTCACTCCTATATTATCTACGGCCCACTGGCATCTGGTGCGACAACTGTGATGTTTGAGGGGATTCCCAGCTATCCCGACTACGGAAGGTTTTGGGATATTGTAGATAAATTAAAAGTCACCCACTTTTATACTGCACCAACAGCAATAAGATCCCTGGCCAAACAACCTCTTAATTTTGTTGAAAGCCATGATCTCTCTTCTCTAAAAGTTTTGGGAAGTGTGGGGGAACCCATTAATGAAGAAGCCTGGCACTGGTATAATGATAATATCGGAAAAGGGAATTGCCCTGTGGTAGATACCTGGTGGCAAACCGAGACCGGGGCAATTATGATCTCACCTATGGCAGGGATCACGCCTACAAGACCTACGTTTGCAACTCTACCTTTACCCGGGGTGCAACCGGCACTCATGGATGACCAGGGAGAGGAAATCCCCAATACAGGTGAGCCGGTGGAAGGAAGGCTGGCCATTAAATTTCCATGGCCGTCAATTGCCCGTACAATTTATGGCGATCATCAACGCTACAAAGAGGTGTATTTTTCAACTTTTAATAACAAGTACTTTACCGGTGATGGGGCATATCGCGATGCTACCGGGAATTATCGTATTACAGGAAGAGTAGATGATATCGTAATAGTTTCCGGGCACAACCTGGGGACTGCTGCAATCGAAAATGCTATTGATGAACATGAGCATGTGGTAGAAAGTGCTGTAGTTGGTTTTCCACATGAGGTTAAGGGAAATGCCCTTTATGCATATGTGATCCTTTACAATAAAGTTGAACCTTCAGAAGAACTGGAAAAGGAAATCAAGGACATTGTTTCCCAAACCCTGGGTCCAATCGCAAAACCTGAAAAAATCCAATTCGTGAGCGGACTTCCAAAAACCAGAAGTGGTAAGATCATGAGGAGAATCCTTAGGAAGATCGCATCCAATGATACAGAAAACCTTGGAGATACTTCAACCTTACTTAATCCTGAAATCGTTGAAGAAATAATGGCCGAAGCAAAATCATAGAGTAAAATTTATGATTAAATGTTTTATATTGCCGCAAATTATGCTAAAATCTTAAATATGAAAATTTTTTCTGCTTTGTTCGCTCTCCTTTTAAGTTTCGGTCTTCATGCCCAAGTAATCGATGGAGGTATAGAAGGTCTCAGGCTGATGACAAAGGTGAGTGAAGATCTTGAAAAAGTTCATGGCAGTCCTTATTGGTTTGAGGAATTCCAATTTGGAACCATCTCCATTAAGGATAAAAGTCCTATTAAAGGTTTCCTTAGGTATGATGTCCAGAGTGAAATTATAGAAATTAAGACCGATCAAAATAGTGATGAGATTTATACCTTAGGTAATCGTTCTGATGTAAGTTATATTCTTAATAATAAAAGGATAATTGCAGATCAAATATCTTCAGATAATGGAAGGGTTTCAGGTTTATTTATTGAACACTTCAACGGCGAAAATTACAGATTACTGGAAAAAATGAGAGTAGATATTTCTGAAGCTGTCCAGGCAAAATCCAGTTATGAAAGTGATAAACCTGCGCGAATGGAAATTTCCAGTAATTTCTATTTAATATCCGATAATAAAACAGCAAAAGAGATTAGAATAAAGCATCGCGATTTGAAGAAAATGTTCTCCTCTAAACATGCTAAAAAGTTCCTGTCAGACAATAAGATAAGAGAGGTAGAAGATCTTGTCGCATTTTTGGAGTACATGGAAGGGAGCAGTAGTAATCTTTAGGAGGCTTTTTCTTTTTCTTCCAGTTCTATTTCAAAATCTTTTAGAAGCTCCAGCAAGACTTCCTCTGTTTGGGACAGGTTTGGTTTGGAGGTGCGCTTTCTTTCCACCTTTTTGAAATAGGGGACAATTCCTCCTGTTTCATATAATTGAACAACATGCGGGTGTACATAATAGCTTCGGCATACACTACGGGTGTTGTTCAATGCTTCGGCTGCAGTGTCGTAAGCCTCTAATATGTTCTTTTTGTTCTGCTTTTCTTCTTCATTAAAACCTGTTTCCCTCAATTTTTCAAAAAAGATCTTGGTAGCACTCCAGGTTCTGAAATCTTTAGCCGAAAAAAGCTCTCCACTCAACTCCTGGATATATTGATTCACCATTCCGCTATCAATACTGTATTTCTTTTTGTCTTCACCTATATATTTAAAAACCTCCCAACCCGGAATCTCCTCGCATTTGTTGACCAGTTTTATTAACTTTTTATCGCGTAAAGAAACCGTGTTCTCAATACCACGTTTGCCTACAAAATTGAAAGTAAGTTCGCCTCTTGAGATCTGTACGTGCCGGCTTCTTAAGGTTGAAAGACCGTATGATTTATTTTGTTTGGCATAAGATTCATTCCCTATTCTAATATGGGTCTCTTCCATGAGTCTAATGACCAGGGCCAATACTTTCTCTTGTGGCATTCCTTTTTTGTCCAGGTCCTTATCTACCTGTGCTCTAATTTTTGGCAACACCTTGCCAAAGGCGGTCATCTTAAAGAACTTGGTGAGATTACGAAGCTTCGTCCAGTCGGGATGATAAATGTATTGCTTCCGCTGTTTTGCATCGAGGCCAACAACCTGTAAATGTCCGTTTGAAAAAGGACAAATTTTCACCTTTTCCCAGGCGGGCGGGATGACAAGTTTTTTAATTCTATCAAGAGCTTTATCATCTTTAAGTGGTTCCCCTTCCTGCAAGTATTGGTAACCCTTTCCTCTTTTGCGCCGAACAATGCACAGATCATCCTCAGAAATATACTGGAGATTTGCTTTTTCGGCAGTCATATCGGGGTTAGAGAGAAGAACTTCTACTTCTTCTGAAGAAAGGACCATGAATTTTTTTTCTAAATATAGCTTTCATCATTAATTCAGCCTTGTAAAGAAATGTGAAAACTTCAGAAAATAAAAAACCTCCTTATAAAGGAGGTTTAAAATGTCATTATTGAATGCTATTCGAAATAGCTGAAGGTGTCCCCATCTTTAAGCTGTAATAAACTTTCATAGATCAACCTTATTACATTTTCCACATCATTACGGTGCACCATTTCTACTGTTGTATGCATGTAACGTAGAGGAAGAGAGATCAATGCCGAAGCTACTCCGCCGTTACTGTAGGCAAAAGCATCTGTATCTGTACCGGTCATTCTGGAAGAGGCCATACGTTGAAATGGGATCTTTTTATCTTCGGCAGTCTGGATGAGAAGATTTCTCAACTTATTTTGCACGGCCGGCGCATAGGAGATCACCGGGCCTTCTCCGATCTTGGTAAGTCCATTGGTCTTTTTCTCGATCATTGGGGTAGTGGTGTCGTGGGTAACATCGGTCACAATGGCTACATTGGGTTTGATGCGCTGAGTGATCATTTCGGCCCCTCTTAAACCAATCTCCTCCTGTACAGAATTTGTAATGTATAGCCCGAATGGCAATTTCTTTTTGTTTTCCTTTAGCAGGCGTGCAACTTCAGCGATCATGAATCCGCCGATTCGGTTATCGAGGGCTCTACTAACAAACTTGTCCTTATTAAGTATAAAAAATTCATCGGGATAAGTGATGACGCAACCAACATGTACTCCAAGAGCTTCCACTTCTTCTTTTGAGGAACAACCCACATCAATAGATATATTGTCCAGCTTTGGAGCCTGTTCTTTTTCCTTGTCACGGGTGTGAATGGCCGGCCATCCAAAAACTCCTTTTACAATCCCATTTTTGGTGTGGATATTTACCCTTTTTGAAGCGGCGATCTGGTGGTCGCTTCCTCCATTGCGTATAACATATATTAATCCGTCGTCGGTAATGTAATTCACATACCAGGAAATCTCATCGGCATGACCTTCTATTACTACTTTATATTTTGCTTTGGGGTTGATCACTCCTACGGCGGTACCGTAGGTGTCTGTTATGAATTCATCCACATAAGGTTCTATGTAATTCATCCATAATTTTTGACCTTCCCATTCATAACCGGTAGGCGCGGCATTGTTTAGATACTGTTCGAGAAAACTTACAGATTTTTCATTGAGGATTTCTTCCTGACCCATTTCTTTTACTTTTTGACGAATTTAATAAGATTTAAACAGCTGACAATTTATAGATAACGTAATTTTGGAATGATTTTAGCTCATGTATTGAAAACGAATATTTTGAAAAACTTTTTATTATTTTTTCTTTTGTTCGCACCATTGTCTGTTCTCGCACAGGTTGAAGAACCCGTGGAGGATACTGTGGACTATGAGTATTATATAATAGAAGGAGATACAGTCGCGCGAAAACAAATTGACCTTGATGAAGTGCTTATCCTGGGAAGACTGAAGTTTGACAATGACCTTGAGCGTCGTAAATATCTTATTCTACGCAGAAAAACTATAAAAGTTTACCCATATGCCAAACTTGCTTCGGAAAGATTGGTGGAGCTCAACAGCAGGCTGGACCAAATAAAGACCAGGCGTGACAG
>CAVPXS010000020.1:0-35077 GCA_963709775.1 uncultured Flavobacteriaceae bacterium
CGAAGGGCGTGGTTTTTAATTATGTATGACTCTTATTTGTATCCGGGACTTGGTTCGAAAAGATTAGTGACCTAAAAAATAAATTAAACTCTATGCAAAAGCAGGAAAAGTAAGCAGGGGAGAAGGACTACACGATTGCATCCTTTTGATACGGTCCCTTACCAGTCCTCTTTTAAAAAGATTCATATTCCTCTTTTCCGGCATCAATACAATATCCGGGTGCTCTTCCTCAATTGTCTTTTTCAGAGTATCGAAGACTTCAAATGAATAGAGAGTTTTATATTCAATATTGGAGTATGGGATTTCTGACTTCACTTTTTTCTGAAAAGCTTTCAGGTTCTTTAAAGCTTCATCTTCTTCCCGGTGAGTAATATGTACGATCTCAATTTTTGCATTTAAAGATTTAGCCAGGGGAATTAGTTCTTTAAGATAGATTAATTCCTGATCGTCAAAAGTGCTTGCAAAAAAGATCCTTTGAGGTTGTTTAAATTTAAATTGTGGAGGCACGGCTAATACAGGAAGATGAGATTTACCAATCATTTCACTGGTGGTAGTGCCAACAAGTCTGTCTTTAAGCTTACTGGAGCCACATGCTCCCATGATTATCATTCTTACCTGAAGATCTTTGGTGAATTTTAAAATTTCTTCTGCCACTTCAGGCCCCGAAACCACTGCCGGCGAAATAAATTGTGAGCTATAATCTTCCCCTAAGTGCACTTTACAAAAATCCTGAAGCTCTTTCTGATGCTTCTTCAGAAAATCTGAATTCCGCTTTTCTCCTTCATTAGGCGGGTAAACATGAAGAGCAATGAGATCATCTCCCATTATCCTGGCCAGTTCAGCTGCATATTTAAGGGCCGCTACAGAGTAATGTGAAAAGTCTGTAGCATAGATTATCTTTTTCATGATCTTGGATTTTAACTTGCATAAAGTTACGCTTGCAAAACCCAAAAAAGTATGACTTTAGTCAGTAAAAACTCAAAATCTTCCCCCAAAAATTACTTATTATCAAGAAACCTAAAAATTTCTGCGTATCTATTAAAAACTTCGTTCTTTTGGAGCTTCAGTGATTTCCAGCAGTTCCCTGTCTGTAAGACTTTCCCAGCTGTTGGAATATATCTCCATATCTATGACTTCATCCAAATCAAGATTAGGATCCATGAGGGAAAATGTCTTTTTTAACTGCCTAAAAGGGCGTAACCTGTAACCTGACAGGTATATTCTTTATAAGAAATCAAAAGGCTAGGAAAACGATTTATTCCACGTGCTTTTGTTGTGTCCAAATCTATCTTCTCCTATTGAGGTTAATTATTTGGTAAACTTCTGTTATTGTTTACTTTACGCAGGTGAGAAGCTGAAATAAACTGAATCAATTTTTAAAATATCATCAGCGCATTGACCCCTGATCTAAAAATAATCTTCACCACAAATTAACGTTCCACATTGCCCCCCGGCTAAAACTTCTCTTATTTTTGCCTTTTTTAAGAGGAAAACATGGATTATTCAAAGATAAAACTTGTAGTAAGCGATATGGATGGCACCTTGCTGAACAGTAAGCACGAGGTGAGTCCGCAGTTTATAGAAATTTTTAAAGAGCTAAAGGAACTGGATATAAAATTTGCGGTGGCAAGCGGCAGGCAATACTACAGCCTTAGAGAGCGTATGGATGCGATCAAGGATGAGCTCATTTATATAGCCGAAAATGGGGCTATTGTAATGCATCATGAAAAGCAACTTCACATTGTTCCAATGGAACCAGAGGTGGTTCATGAGATCATAAAAGAAGTTAGGGAACTGGATAATAAATACCTTATTCTCTGCGGAAGGGAACAGGCTTATATTGAAAGTACCGATCCCGAATTTATGGAACCTTTTCTCAATCATTATGAAAAGTATAAGGTGGTGGATGATCTTATGGAGGTTAAAGATGATCTCTTTTTGAAATTTACTATTTGCGATCTTAGCGGAGCCGAAAAGAATTCCCTGCCGCACCTAAAGCATTTTGAAGATCGTTTGCAGGTTAAGCTTTCAGGAAAAATCTGGATAGATTTTAACGACAAAAAAGCTCAGAAAGGAAATGCTTTAAAAGCAGTGCAGGAGAAAATGAATATCAAGGAAGAGGAAACTGTGGCTTTTGGGGATTATCTTAATGATATTGAGTTATTCCAACATTCCGGTTACAGTTACGCCATGGAAAATGCACATAAAGAAGTAAAAGCTGTAGCAACTCATCATGCCGGAAGCAATGATGAACTCGGTGTGGAAAAAGAACTGAAGAAATTACTGGAGTCACTTAAATCTACAAGGGCTTAAAAATTGATTTGGTTTAAAAGCAAAAGAGGCTGTCTGAAAATGCCATTTTTCGTCAAGTCCTGAACTTATTTCAGCTTCTAATTGATTATGACTTTCATTAGTTAAGATCCTGAAATAAATTCAGGATGACGTATTACATGCTTTTCAGACAGCCTCTTTTTTACAATATTATCCTTTGCTTAATAAGTTGCAGGTTCTCCCGGCTTTGGCAAAGATTTCTGAATGAATTCTCTAAGATCATCATTTGCCTTTTTTAGATCCTCGTTTCTTAAATACATCATGTGGCCGCTACGGTAACCTTTAAAGCTTAACCTGTCGCGCATTTTTCCGCTGGGGTCAAGCTGCCACATAGTATATTTTGCATCAAAATAAGTGGTGGCCCCATCAAAATATCCGCTCTGGATCAACACATCCAGGTTAGGATTTTGAGCCATAGCCTGTCGCAGGTTTTCTCCTGTTTTGTTTCCGCTGCGATCCCAGGGATGAACGGGACCAAACATATAATAAGTGAGGTCTGTTTTAAAATTAAGGTCATTTCGAAGATAATGGTTGATCGCCGGCGTAAAAGAGTGCAACCACGAGGTAAGTTCAGAATTATAATCGGGTGAATCCCCGGCTTCTTTCCTGTCCAGCCCAATGTATCGGGAATCAAGTCTTCCCACAGTTAAACCTTTTTGATCTCTTAGCAGATCTTTCCAAAAATACCGGTAAGGCACCTCCAGGTTATGCTGAAGGATTTCTTCCTGTGATATTCCTGAATAACGCGCCATTGTTTCGGCAATTTCCTGTTTTCTTTCCTCCTCCAGGAAGCCTCCTTTTGCCAGTGCAGGCAATAATTCATTAATGGCATATTGCTCCACTTCGGGCAGCAACTCTTCCAAATCCCTTTTTTGAAGGTCCTGCGGAAGCAGCTCATGGTACCAGGCGGCAGCGGTGAAATAGGGGAGACGGTTGGCAATTTCTACAGGACCATCCCTTTCAATTCCTATTTCTGTAGGAGAAACCAGGATCACTCCATTGAGGTACATCCATTGTGAATTCTGAAGTTCTAGAGCAAGGCCGGAAACTCTCGTTGTTCCATAACTTTCTCCTATGAGATATTTAGGAGACAACCAACGATCATATCGGGTGACAAAAGTATTGATCCATTTCGCCAGGTAACTTACATCTGCATTTACACCAAAAAACTGCTCCCGATCCCGCTTTTTTTCTCCTTTTGGTTCAACGATTCGGGAAAAGCCTGTATTAACAGGATTTACATATACAATATCTGCAATATCAAGAATGGAATAAGGATTTTCTTTGGTGCCATAAGGCTGAATGGGAAATCCTTCAGGATCGATTTCCAGCACACGGGGACCGGTGTAGGCAATGTGCATCCACACAGAAGCAGATCCGGGACCGCCATTGAAGGAGATCACCAAAGGTCTGTTCTTAAGATCGTTTCCACCTTCTCGTTTGTAGTACGTGTAAAAAAGGCTGGCAATGGCCTCTCCATCATCACTCCACACAGGCTGCATTCCGGTAGTGGCAGTGTAATCTATTCTCTGGCCATTTATGTTGACGCGATGAGAGGTGACAACGGTAGTATCAACAGGAATTTCAACTTTATTCTGAGCTATTGCTGCAGGATGAAAAAGGGCGAAAAATATCGCAATACAAAAGATTCTTTTCATTTTCAGGATTTGATTAAAGCCTAAAAATAGAAAAATTCAGCCGGAAAAAGAGGTTTAAGTTCTAAAAGGCGTACTGCAGGGTGAGTCCCTGGTATTCATTCCCTCTAAGATCTACACCCATTGCAGGAGCGACTCCAAAGTCACGGTCTTTCTTCTTATGAAATTCGGGAATAAGGATTCCACTGGCTGCTCCCACCATGTATCCAACAATATTATCGGTCAGGAAATGTTTCCCAGCTTCAGATCTTAAATATCCCACATAGGCAGGAACGAGAGCTGCGGCAGTCCATACATAAGGTTTAGCTGCAGAATCAGGGTAAAAGTCATTATAGATCTTGGCGGCAAAAAAGGACGCCGAAGCAGTTGCCGCGGTGTGTCCTGCAATAAATGATCGCTGGGCACCTTTTTCAGTTCGCTCTTCTTCTGGTAGAGAGGTGTTGTACACCAAAGGTCTCGGCCGGTCTATAAGCCCGGCAGTAAGGGTGTAAACAGCTCCTGTGGTGGCCATGCTTTCCAGGAATAATACAGAGATCTGTCCGGCATTTGAACGCATATTTTTATCGGCGATCATCATAACCACCGGTACGGCAAAAGAACCATAAAAAGGATAATAACTAATTTCATCGGCTCTTTCACTATAGTTCCCGGCAATGAACCTGTCTATTCCCGGCACATCGTCTTTGGATAGATCATTTAATTCCTGCAGGGTAAGAGCTTCTTTATCCTGGATCAATTTAAAACCTACGACATTGAGTCCCAAACTTAGTCCTAAGTAAGGACCGTCAACCAGCCAGCTGGTTTTATAAGGGGAATCCGATTTATCACCGGAAGCAGGGGAGTAGGATTGAGAATATGTGGAAAAAGAAATTAGTAAGGAAAATATTAGGGGGAATATGGAATATTTCATCGTTAAAATTGTTTGAGACGAATCTCGGGTTTTTAGTATTTATTACCTGAGGGATTAACGCAATTATAAGAGTGAGTAGCGCGGCTTTTCAGAAAATTTTTTGAAAAATCACCATTTTTGACGGTCTAAATGGAGTATAAAAAAGATTTATTTTGTTTATATTATATCGAATCATACTTAAACAAGTTATATCTTTGGAAAAAAGTAATTCATGAAAATTTATCAGCTGCACACCATTCAACGTATACCAATTTCGCTTCAGGAAGCCTGGAATTTTTTTTCAGATCCCGCAAATTTAAAGGTGATTACTCCTCCTTACATGGGATTTGATATTACTATGGGTGGAGACCGTCCTATGTTTGCAGGACAGATCATTGAGTATATCGTAACTCCTATAGCCGGTATTAAAACCAAATGGGTGACAGAGATCACACACGTAAAGGAACTGGAATATTTTGTAGACGAACAACGCTTTGGGCCCTATGACCTTTGGCACCATAAACATTTCTTCAGGGAAATTGATGGGGGAGTGGAAATGGAGGATATAATTGATTATAAACTTCCGCTGGGATTCTTAGGCCAGGCGGTTCATCCATTACTGGTAAGGCCTAAACTGGAGGAGATCTTTGACTTCAGAAAAAAGAAATTAAAAGAGCTTTTTGGGAGCTTCAAAAAAGAAACCGTTTAAATAGCTTTTTTGGAACCTCTTAAAGAAATTCCGAAGCAATTTAAACGGTCCTGATTTTAATTCTCTTTACCTTAAAAGATCAAATCTTTTGGGCAGACTTTTGTTTATAGTGACTAAAGAGGTCGTGCTCCTTGATCATAGCGGTAGTCTTTTCGGGTAGCATATCTTCCCAGCCACCTTTACCTTCTGCGATCAACTGCAATACTTCCCTGGAGAAAATATCCAGGATAGCAGGATCATAATTGGTGATATCCACAACTTTACCATTGTATTTAAAGAACTTGTAAAGCTCCTTCATTCTTGGATGCACCTTGAGGTTATCGCTGGTGGTGATCTCTCCTGTCTCACGATCCTTGAATGGATACAGGTAAACCTTAAGGTCTTTGAAGAACAACTTACCAAAGGCTTCGAGGATTCCTCCACTTAAATGCCTGTAGTATTTCTCATCAAAGATGTCCACCAGGTTATTTACTCCCATTGCCAGACCCATACGTTCCTTGGTATAGCGGGAGAAATATTCAACTACTTTATAATATTCCTGGAAATTGGAGATCATTACTGTTTGCCCAAGGGAACAAAGCAATTCAGCCCTATCCATAAAGTCTCTTTCGTCGATTTCACCTTCAGCCCGAAGGTTGGACAGGGTGATCTCAAAGATAACTTCTGTATTATCTTCAGAAACTCTGTTTTCATTTAAGAAAAGTTCGAGGGAGCGCTTATACATATCCATATTGACCTTGGTTACAGGTCTAAAGCTTCCACGCAGGGCAAGGATGTTCTTTTTATAAAGGATCTTCGCCGGTAAAACGTTGTTTCCATCTGGTGCAAACATTACCGCCTCGGTCATGTTGTTCTTCACCAGCTGTAAACTCATAAGCCTGTTGTCCACTTTTTCGAACCTGGGGCCCGAAAAGTTGATCGTATCGATCTCGATCTGGTCTTTGTCAATATGATCGTAGAGGTAACGAAGTAATTTTTTAGGATTGTCGTATTTGTAGTAGGCCCCGTAAATAAGGTTTACACCTAGTATTCCTAAAGTATTCTGTTGCAGGCGGGCATCATTTTCATGAAATCTTATGTGCAGAAGGATCTCGTTATAATCTTCTTCGGGATGCACCTGATATTTTATTCCAACCCACCCGTGGCCTTTGTACTTTTTAGCAAAATCAATAGTTGCAACAGTATTGGCGTAAGTAAAAAATAACTTGTTGGGATGTTTTTCGCGCGAGATCCTTTGTTCAATAAGATTGGTCTCATGCGTGAGCATCTTTTTTAAACGCTCTTCGGTAACATATCTCCTGTCATCTTCGATCCCGTAGATCGCGTCACTAAAGTCCTTATCATAAGCACTCATTGCCTTGGCAATGGTCCCTGAAGCTCCACCGGCTCTAAAAAAGTTCCGGACGGTTTCCTGTCCCGCACCAATTTCAGAAAAAGTTCCGTAGATATTTTCATTCAGGTTAATACGTAAAGCTTTACTTTTTATCGATGGGACGTTCTCAAACTCCCTGTCACCCATTATGGTTATTGGCATAGCTGTCTTTTTTTGTTCAAAATGAGTTCCTCTTGTTGAAACACTCAATTTGTAGTCAAAGGTACTAAAATGAAGGGCTAAACAAAAAAATAATACTTAGTTTTGTGGTAAATTTAGAGCTTTGAAGGTTACATTTTTAGGCACAGGAACATCTCAGGGAATACCCGTTATTGGCAGTGATCATCCGGTTTGCCGTAGCGAAAACCCAAAAGATAAAAGGTTGCGGGTTTCGGTACTGGTTGAAGTTGATGGATCCAATATCTTAATTGATTGTGGCCCCGACTTCAGGCAGCAAATGCTATCCAACAAAGTGCAGCGTATTGATGCTATATTGTACACTCACGAACACAGTGATCACACAATAGGGCTGGACGATATAAGGCCATATTTTTTCCGGCAGGGAGATATTCCAATTTATGCACATTCCAGGGTGATGGCCTCTCTTCAAAAGCGTTTTGAATATATCTTTTCTTCAGAAAATAAATATCCCGGGGCTCCCAGTGTTCAGGAACATGTGATTGAGAATAAGCCTTTCACTGTAAAAGGAATAAATGTCGTTCCCGTAGATGTAATGCATAACAGGGTGCAGGTATTTGGCTTCAGGATCAGGGACTTCGCTTATGTTACAGATGCCAAAACCATTGAAGAAGAGGAGGCCGAAAAACTTAAAGGGGTTGATGTACTGGTGATCAATGCCTTGCGAAAAGAGCCGCACCATTCACACTTTAACCTGGAAGAGGCTCTTCAATTCATACAAAAAATAGGTCCCGATAGGGCTTATCTTACACATATAAGCCATCACATGGGTTTTCATGATAAGGTACAGGCAGAACTGCCAGAAAATGTATTCCTGGCTTATGACAATCTCCAAATAGAAATCTAAATGCGGAAAAGTTTTTTAATGTACCTGTTTGTATTTACAATCTTACTTGCAGTAATTTTTTATGTAAACGGTACAAAATTAGTAGAGTCCAAGGACCAGGAAATCGAGGCTCTGAGAGAGCAACTTGAGGAGCAAAATTCCGGTGTTGACAATTTAGCTGAAACTACTTTACAGGAAGATACCTTTTCACTGGTTTCCAATGAAGAAGCACTTTCCTACCTGGAAAACCGAGGTTTCGATCCTGCTGAAATAATCAAAAAAGTAGAAGAAGCTCTTATAAGCCGAAATACTGCAGAGGAAGACAACGAACTGGTTCCTTACGAGGGTATGAATGGGCCTTTCAGGATCAATAAAGTAAAGCTACTCAACCATAAATGGGCAATTGCCAGTTTTACCGACGGATCTTTCTGGGGCGACCTTTTAGTTAGCTTCGAGATTGACGAAGAAGGTAAGGTGGAAGTTTTTTCTGAAAAAGCTTTATTGTATCCTCAAAATTAAAGATGCTCTTCCAGCCATTGCTTCAGTTCCCTGAAGTTTTGAGGCGCAACACCGTGTCCCACAGGAAATTCTGAAAAAGTATTTTCTATGCCCAGGGAATCAAGGAATGGTTTGGTCTTTCTCGCCCAAGCCACCGGAATTACCTGGTCGGCCGTACCGTGGGAACTGTAAACCGAAAGATTAGAAAAATCATTATTTTGATAACCCTCTTTCAGGATATTCTCATTGATATAACCGCTTAACCCAATCACATTTTTGATCCTTTCGGGATAAGAAAGTGCCACAGCAAAACTTAGGATACTTCCCTGGCTAAAACCAATGAGCGTGACATTATCTGGATCTACAGGATATTCCTCCAGGACCTCATCCATAAACTGAATGATCTTTTCCCTTGAGATCACAGCCTGATTATCATCGCTGAATTTTCCATCTGCACTTCCCTGCCAGTGAATGGCATACCAGGCATTTCCATAGGGAGCCATGGGATAGGGTGCTCTTACCGAAATAATGAAAAGTTCATCGGGAAGATCTTCTGCAAAAGAAAATAGATCCTCTTCATTGCTGCCGTAACCGTGCAGCATTATTACGAGAGGAGCTTTTTCTACAGGCTTTTTTGGTTTTCTTATTAAGTGATATAAAGTAAAGGTATCTGCTTCCATTAATTAATTGTACTAAACCATTTTTGAAATTGACTTCCTAATAAGGGAACTTCGTTTCTTTCTCCCTGTATAGCACCAATCAAGCCATACCCCAACAAAACAACAATAAAAATGTAAAAAGGAGCTGATATCAACCAGGAGTCGAACCAGGAAACTATGATTCCCAGCAGGTAAAAAGTAATGTGGATCCCAAGCCCCTGTCTAATATGAAAGGAGGCAAATGGGTTCTTTGAATCATTGTTTAAAAAATAAGCAACAATGGTTCCTATTATAGTCAAATAGGCCCAAATTGCTGCAGCTTTTCCTTCGTTGGCTACGCTTTCCATGCGTCAAATTTTTAGGGTATAAATTTACTTAATTTCCTGTTTGTTTGCTGGTTTCAGGAGGTTAAATATTCCTCACCCACTAAAATCCCGTAGACCATTCCTTTTAATTCCTTTCCGAGAAAAAGACTGTTTTTGGAACTGCTTAAAATATGCTCTTTTTGGAAGGTATATTCTTTATCGGGATTAAAGAAACTAAAGTTAGCCGGAGATCCTTCATCAATGACTCCATCTGCAAGATTGAACCTCGACTTTCCTGAAGTAAGGACCTTGACCGCAGTTCTTACAGAAAATAACTGCAACAAAGCTCCCAAAGCCGATTCGAGTCCAAGGGTGCCAAAAAGGGCATTATCGAACTCAACTTTTTTGTGCTCCACATCCATTGGAATATGATCTGATGTTACCATGTCTATAGTTCCATCTTTAACGCCGGCAATTAGCGCCTTGACATCGCTTTTAGTCCTAAGGGGTGGAAGCACTTTTGCATTGGTGTCAAATTCTTCAAGCACTTCATCTGTAAAGAAAAGGTTATGAATAGCAACGCTGCAGGAAACATCCAGGCCTCTTTCTTTGGCATCTCTAATGATATCTACAGATTTTGCTGTGGAAATAGTGGGAATATGGAGTTTCCCGCCGGTATATTCAAGAAGATAGAGGTCTCTGGTGATTTGTAACTCCTCGGCCAAAGCAGGAATCCCTTTTAATCCCAACATGGTGCTATTTTCATGCTCATTGACCTGCCCGGTAAGTGCTATCCTGTCTTCCTGCGGAAAAGACATAACAAGTCCGTCAAAATTCTGAGAATATTGCAAAGCCAGTTTCAATAAGTTAGGATTGGAAACAGATTTTTTGAAGTCTCCAAAAGCCACGGCACCGGCCTGTTGCATATCGTATAGTTCGGCCATATCCTTTCCTTCACTTTTGCGGGTGAGAGCCCCAATAGGAAGTAAAGTAACAGGTTGTTTTTCGGCTCTATTCTTTAAAAAAGTAACTGCGCCTTTATTATCGGTCACAGGATCATTTCCGGGGTTTAAGGCGATTGCTGTAAAACCGCTAAGGGCAGCTGTTCTTAATCCGTTTTCAAGGGTTTCTCTTTCCTCAAATCCCGGTTCCCCAAATGTGATGCTACTGTCAAACCACCCTTGTGACACGTGCAGATTCTCAAAATTGATCTCAAGATCGGGTTTTCGGGTTTTAATGACAGGAGCGATCTCTTTAATGATACCATTTTCAACCAGGATGTCCATCACTTTGTTGTTGTATGGACTTTCATTATCAATAATCCTGGCCGACTTAACGAGTATTTTCATTTGAGGAATTTTAGAATAAATATTTCAGTAAGTAAGAAAAACAGTGTAAAAATAACAAACCATTTCCAAAGGCTGTTCACTTCATTGGCCGATTTAATTTCAGAGAAAACTTCGGGAACAGAGGAGTGCACAAAAATACCTTCCTGCTCATTCAATTCGGTATTCACCGGGTCACTTTCACTTCTGGACACATTAAAACTAAGGGACCTTAGCACTGTTTCATCCTGTAACACGTCGTAATGTCCGGGTTCTTTTGGAAGTTCATCCAGCAAAATTTCCACCTTATTCTGAAAACTTTGCTGCTGCGGAATAAAGGTAGTTTCAGAAGAAGATAATTTCAGGATCTCATCTTTCTGAAGATTCGCCTGAATCCCGATTTTATCCGGGTTGCCTAATACGCTGTAAAGACGGGGCCTTGAAATGGCCAGGTTTCCTATGTTGTAAAAAGTAGGAACGATGAGCGGAGAGTTTTTAAAATTAGAGTTCTCCTGATTTATGGCCGCGGTGAAAACAAAAACATTATCCTGTTCAAAGAGAAAAGCCTGCCCGGTTTGATATTTTAGAATACCGGTCGTGGTCTTGCTTAAAGGGTAAGAACTCTGAACTTTTGGATATTCGAAATTTGACACCTTTTCATTAAAAACACTGCTGTACAGGGGATGCTCAAAAATGATATCTGTGATCAATTTTTCCTGTGTATTAAGAGCTCTAAAAACCGGTAGGTCCAGGTTCTTCAGGAGAGCATTGTAATCCCCGATCTCAGCTTCTACTGAAGGAATGATAACAAGTAACACCTGTTCTTTTACCAACTCCTGAAGAAGCGTTAGCATCGAAAAAGGTATTTTTTGAGGCTGGTTTAGAATAATTAGATTGGCTTGCGAGAGGAGGTTGTAATCAATATTGTTTTCGGGAAGAATCGACAGGTTGAACTCCGGGGAAGAGTAGATCCTTTGCAGGTAATCTGCTTCAGAATCACCTATAGCGACTATATTCACCGGGGCGATTTCGTTAATACTGAAGAATAACCGGTTGTCAAACTGCAGGCCATTATCTTCGACTTCGATCCTGCCGTGGGGAATTGCATCGGCAGCCAGGTTGAAGGTAGTATTCCCTCGCAGATCTTCATCCAATGCTACCGTTTTTCTGGCCAGCATGCGATCGCCGTCGTACAAACCTACAGCGACTTCCTCCTGCCTGTCACCAAATGCCGAAAAGGAGACATTGAGAACAGTTTCATCCAGCCCCCGACTTGTCACCCAGGCTGAATCCAGGGCCACGTTATTATTATTCTCGGGACTTAATTGTACCAGATAAGTATTGATATCATCGCCCAGGGCAGTAACAGAATCCTCCAGGTGTTGAAAATCGGAAATTGCAATGAAGTTTCTTTGTGAATTCGAAGAATTGCGGAAAAGGTTCCCGGCTTTTAATTCAATAGCTCTCCAGGGAAGTTCTTTGGGTGAAAAACTCCTGTCCTGCAGCCTTTCGCGCAAGCTGGCTACAGAAATATTCTGGTATTCTTCATCATTGGTGAAAAGTGTAATTACTTCTTCTTCAGGAATATTTTCCAGAAGATCCTGAACACTTCTTCTTAAAAGTACGCCGCTCTTTCCCCGTGCCTGCATGCTATAGGAATCATCAAGATAGACCACTGTTTCTGTTTCTTTGATTTCGCCCGAGGCAGGAGGGAAGTAGGGTTGGGCAAATGCGATGATGAGACAGGCCAAAAGCAACAGCCTGGTGCACAGAATGAGAAATTTTTTTAAGCGGGAGCTCTTACGGGTCTGTAGAACAGCCTTTTTCAGGAATTTTACGTTGGTAAATTGTGTAGTCCTGAACTTTCGAAGTTGAAACAGGTGCACCAGGATAGGGATCACCAGTAAAACCAAAGCGTAAAGCAGTTCAGGATATTTAAAGTACATGCGCAGGCATTCTTTTGTCAAAGATAGAAAAAGGCCTTAGCAAGACCTTTTAATTTGAAACTTAAAATTACTGCCCACTCCGGGTTCAGACGCAATTTTTATGTTTCCCCCCATATGTGTGAGTAATTTTTGTACTGTCGCCAGTCCTATTCCACTTCCGGGGTTCCCGTCCCGATCATTTTGATCAAGGGTAGTGAACAGGTCAAAGATCTTTTTAAAGCTTTCTTTTGGGATCCCATCTCCATTATCCCTTACTTGAAATTCATAAAAATGATCCAGAGATTTAAACTCTATTTCCACCCGGCGTTTATCTTTATGATTGTACTTGAGAGCATTACTAATAAGGTTTAAAAAGATCTGGGTAAGGGCAGCTTTATTTACCCTTTTTAATACCCCTGCTTTAGGATAAGTGATCTCAACATCGGGGCTTACATTGTAAAGATTGACAATGTTTTCAAAAAAGGGTTTTAGATCAACATCTTCCTGTTCTTTTTCAAGGATGCGCTCACTTCGGTAGAAGATGAGTAACCCGTCCACATAATTTCTCAAACTGTGAGAAGCCTGGGAAAGATAATCAATGTATTGCTGCGCCTCTTCATCAAACTTTTCCTGCTTTTCCTCTTTTAAAAGATCTACCAGGGAAATAATATTGGCCAGAGGAGACTTGATATCATGTGACACAACACTGGCAAATTTTTCAAGTTCCTCATAACGTTTTTCCAAATCCTGCTGAACACGCTGGAACTGGTTGTTTTGCTTTCTAAAGGCAATAAAGTTGAGTATTTGGATCACCAGGAGCTTGAGAGAACGTCGTTGATTGGGAGTGAGTTCCATCACAGAAGCATCAAATAGAGAAATTATTCCCAGTCTTTCACCCGTTTTAGTAATTACAGGAACAGCAATGATTTTTTCATGCTCCAAGCCTAAGCTTCTCAGTTCTTGCTCATGAAAGATTAGAATATCATCCTGCTCCAGCACCTTTTCCCAAAGGGATGTCTCCGCATTTAACTCTTCAATTGGAGTACCGTAAGTGCTTTTTACCCAGATCTGTTCCTTTTCCAGAACTATAAGAGCGGCTGTTCTGGCCTGTACTACCTGGGTACAAAGAAAGAGGATATCAGAAAAATCACTGTCTGAAGAAGTTTTCAGAATCTGAAATTCTTCTGGAGCCGGATGTTGCCGGCCTTCAGTATTCTTGATTTCCAATTTGGGCATAAATCTCAACCTTATAAGTAGTTAAAGATATTAATTGCCACCTAAAAATTGAGATTTAACTTGAAAATATTTGCGAAAGTTCCTACAAGGGTATTAGTAGTTCTCGAATACCCCCAAACCGAATAGGGCATAATCATATTTTACCGGATCCTCATGGTCCAGTTTTCGTAAGTTCGTGTCCAGTTCTGCCAAAGCTTTGGCGTCATTCTGTTTGCGTTTTAGAAGTCCTAACTTTCTCGCCACATTTCCCGAATGCACATCTAATGGACAGCTGAGTTGGGAAGAGGAGAGGCTGTTCCAAATTCCAAGATCCACATTTCTATTATCGTTTCTTACCATCCATCGCAAAAACATATTGATCCTTTTGGCTGCAGAATTCTTTAAGGGATCACTTACATGTTTTTCGGTCCTTTTCTCGTGCGGTAACTCAAAAAATATTTTTTTAAACTCATGGATTGCAGGCTGTAAGCTGTCTTTACTTGAATGTTTGCTGAAGATGCTTTCCAGGCCTTCGTGTTGCCCGTAAATGTTTTGAAAAGCTTTAATGAAATAAATAAGATCACTGCTATTGAAGGTACGATGAACAAATTTTTCAAACCTTTCAAGGTCCTCTTCTGTATGGTTTTGCACAAAGTCATAAGGAGCGAATTCCAGTAATTCCATTAAAGAATGGGCATTTTTGAGAATGCTTTTACGGTTCCCCCAGGAAATCGTGGCAGTTAAAAATCCCGAAATCTCGATATCCTCCTTTCGGCTGAAAAGATGCGGGATCTGCACAGGATCTGTTTCAATAAATTCGGCAGTGTTATATTGATCAACCTTAAAGTCAAGAAATTCTTTAAGTTCTTTTGGGGACATTACTGTAGACGTGAGATTTTAGACGTTAGACGTGAAACTTTAGACTTGAGTTGTTGAATTGTATAATTTATATTGAATATTTTTTTAAACCTTAAACCTTAAACCTTAAACCTCGAACCTCGAACCTCGAACCTCGAACCGGCAACCGGCAACTGGCAACCAGCAACAGGCACCTTAAATTATTTTCCCGTCAACCATGGTTAGCTTTTTATCGGCCATATTTGCAAGTTCTTCGTTGTGGGTGACGATCACAAAGGTTTGTCCAAACTCTTTTCGCAGGTCAAAGAACAGCCTGTGCAAATTCTCGGCAGATTCACTGTCAAGGTTACCCGAGGGTTCATCGGCAAAAATAACACCGGGATTATTTATAAGAGAGCGTGCTACGGCCACACGTTGTTGTTCCCCGCCACTCATTTCGGCCGGTTTATGATCGGCTCTTTTTGAAAGTCCTAAAAACCCAAGTAGTTCTTTGGCTCGTTTTTCTGTTTCGACCCTGGAACGGTTCCCAATAAAGGCCGGGATACAAATATTTTCCAAAGCGGTAAACTCCGGAAGCAATTGATGGAACTGAAAAATAAAACCAATATTTTCATTTCTGAATTTCGCGAGCTCCCGTGAGTTCAGGGAATACACGTCGGTTCCATTCACTTTTAAGATGCTTTCTTTATTCCTATCGGGTTTTTCAAGTGTTCCCAGGATCTGTAGCAGTGTGGTTTTCCCGGCACCCGAAGCTCCAACAATAGAAATGATCTCACCTTTAAGAATATGTAGATCTACACCCTTTAGAACATGCAGGTCATTGTAGCTTTTGTGAATATTGTGGGCTTCTATCATAATTGCAATATTAACCTTAAATAGTATTTTTTATGGTATTATAATCTAAATAATAAACAATGCGCAGGGAAAGATTATGCCTTGCAGGCTGGCTAAAAAGGTTGTCCAGGCTTTCAGTAAAGTTCAATTCACTTAACTTATCGATCTTAAAAATTGAATTTCTATAGAGCAGGATCAATTCGCTACCGGGAGCAAACCTCCACTGGTAACTCAAATCAAGGTTCCAGATATTGAAATTTGCATTTGGATCATTTTCTTTATTTACCTCGTAATCATAAGCAACCAAGCTTCCATTGTTCAGCAGGCGGGAAAAATCATTTCTTGCAAAGTCTGCCGAAGACCAGAAATTCCTGAAGCTAAGGCTCAAGGCTTCGCGGGTGTTGAAGTTATAACTACCCTGAAGGGAATTTTCAATGCTGCGCATATCACGGGTGCCAAAAATGACATTTTTGGGCAGCAATGTCACGAAACTTTCCCGGTCATTTTCCTCCCTCGTATTCAAAGGAATAAATGAGCATAAATTTATTGTTGACCCTAAACCGCGGACTAAAGCTGAAGTTGAGTTTCCCGTGATCTGTCCCCAGGTATTTGTTGTAACCCAGACGTGAATCCAAAGCAATTCTTCTTCGGTAATCTGAAGAGATCCAGACTTCAGCCGAAGCATTTTCAGGATATTCAATGAAATAATCATCCCTTCTTGGTTCGAAAAAATCTTTGAAAGGGGTGCTGTAACCGGCCGAACCCCCAAAAGCAAAACGATCACGGGTCATTCCGAAGAAACTGGAGCCAAAGCTCGTGGTGACAGCAACATCGGGATCATAACGCCGCTGGTGATCTCCAAAGAGGCTTATATTGAAACGGTTAAAAATTCCTTGAGGCTCAAAGATCCTGTATGAAGTTTCCCAGAGAAAGTTGTTGTAGTTATTGACAAAATTAAGCCCCAGATCGTTGATGTCATAGGTTTTATTGGCAAAGTCATGAGAAACCCCGTAGCGGAACTTTCCCTTGGTGCGGGAAAATCCGAGTTTGGATGCGAATCCGGTTTTATTGCTATTGGGATAATTCACCCGACTCATCTTTGCCTCCCCGAAAAAATTAAAGGAACTGTTTGCGTTATAAACGTCAAACAAGAAACCGGTAACATTGCCATCTCTAAAATGACCTTCTCTTGTAACATTGGTATTTATAAGAGAAACAGATGACTTTTGATCAAACTGCTGGTCCAGCACAAAGATGTTGTAATTTGCCAGAGGTTCCGTTACAAGCTCCCTGCTTTCTCCCGTCAATTTGTTGTAGTACCTGGCTTTTTGTTCTTCGGTAATGGCATTAAAAAAACCTATTCCCAGGCCATTTTCTGTCCTTCCGGAGACCTTTAAAGCATTCAGGAGGTTAGTTGTTTCAGGATTTTCGATAATATCTTCATATTCCAACCGGGCATCCTGGGCCTGGTTAAAACCTATTGGCGTATCTCCAATTCGGCGGGAATAGAAGAGATCACCTTTTGTAAAAAGTTCGGTTCCTTCAGTAAAAAAAGCCCTGTTTTCGCCAAAGGTCTGCTCAAATGGTCCCAGGTTCAATTCAACTTCATCATAGGCAGTCTGCCCAAAATCTGGGATCAAAGTTACATCCAGCGTAAAAGCATCATTGATTCCATACTTAAAATCCATGCCTGCATTAAATGCAGTAGTAGTTTCCTCCTTGTAATAATTAACTTCCCCCGAGACGTAAGGATAAAAACTAAGGCGAACCGGTGCATCAATATCCCTTATACCCTTTAAAAGGCCGTTATAGTGGGTGCTTGCTCCAAGCGACTTATTGATATAGTTCCAAACATAGGTCTCATTAAGGAAGCTTATATGCCGCCCCAGTTGCATACTCCATAACTGTTCTTTGCTGTTTGGAAATCGCAAAGCAGAGTAGGGGATCTCCATTTCTACATACCAGCCCTTTTCGTCCATAGATACTCTTGCTTCCCACACCACATTGAAGGCGAAATCTTCATTTTCCCTTTTCATCTTGGCATCGGCAAGGGTACCCGCTGCAGTTACGTAGAACCGCGTCTGGTTTTCTCCATCGTTATAGGTATTGAGATCAAAAAAGAAATAATCGGCTGTTGGTAGGTTATCGCGCTGGGCAAATTCGCGCCTGATGTTAGAAGGTTCTTCATCGTAAAGATAAGCCGCCAGGTAAATTGCCTCATCGGTGTAGGCGATTTTAACTTCAGTAGTATGTGTATTTCGGGAAGGGTTCCCATCTCCCGGCTCATACATTACAAAATTGGTAGCCAGGGGAATATCCTCCCAAACGGCATCATCAGGCACTCCGTCAATGACGGGTTTTTGGTCTATCCTGGTTGCTGTATAGGTTTTCTTCTGCGGAAGTTCATTTTGCTGAGAAAACAGCGTTCCCGGGATCATTAAAAGCAAAATTAAGAGCCGAATATTAGGGAGCATTAGGTCGAATTTACGGAAGTATTTTCCTGAAATGCAATGTTACGAAATCCTGAAATTTTATAATTGGAAGGTTGCCGGTTTTTCCCTATTTTTTGGAAAAAGAAAAAATGGAAGAAAAACAATTGGAAAAGGCCACTTTGGCCGGAGGATGTTTTTGGTGTACCGAAGCTGTTTTCCAGCGAATAGAAGGAGTGAAACAAGTGAAATCGGGGTTTACCGGCGGGAAGATCAAAAATCCGCCATACCGGGAAGTAGTATCGGGAAGAACCGGTCATGCAGAAGCAATAGAGATAAAATTTGATCCCCAAATTGTCACTTTTGAAGAATTACTGTACATGTTCTTTGCAACCCATGACCCCACAACGCTTAACCGGCAGCAAAATGATGTAGGAACACAATATCGAAGTGCCATCTTTTATCATTCTGAAGCGCAAAAAGAAACAGCGGAAAAAGTCATTGAAAAATTGCAGGCAGAAAACACCTTTAAGGACCCTATAGTTACAGAAGTTTCCCCGGCACGAGAATTTTATATGGCCGAGCAGGAACATCATGATTATTACAACCAAAACCGAAATCAGCCGTATTGCAGGGTGATCATAGACCCGAAGGTTCAGAAATTAAAGCACACCTTTTCTGAAAAGGTCAAAAGTGAAGCCTGATCAAAATTGGCACTTTTCTTGTAATATAAGAGGAAAAGCAAAAAACAGATGAACTCAGATAAAAGAAAATTATTGATCAAAGGATTGGTTTACGATGCCATTGGTATGGCAAGTGGGGCAATCCCTTTAGTAGGTGGATTTTTAGATCTTTTGTGGGCACCATATGCCGCAAAGAAAATGTCTGCCATGTACCCCGGGAAAAAGGGGAAATTAGCCTCTGTTCTGGTATTCGTGGAAGAGATCCTGCCATTTAGTGATATAGTGCCAACTTTTACCCTTATGTGGCTTTATACTTTCGTGTGGCAAAAAGGAGAGGATTTCGGAGAGCTGCGCCCAATTAAAGTTAGAAGTTAAGAAGTTGAATTTTGATAAATAAAAAGGCCGGTTGCTTAAGAGCAACCGGCCTTTTTTTGTTTTTATTTCTTTTCTAGAATTTTACTCCAATTCCCAGGGAAATATTTCTTCCCATATTAGGAATACCTTCCGGTTTAAGGCGGGAAAGGTGGGAAATGTAAGTTTTATCCAGCAGATTTGTACCCGACAACCTCAAATCTATATCCAGCGAATTTAATGCTATTGAAGTACCAACTCCTGCATTTAAAATAGAGTAACCCGCTGTTTCGGTTTCAAACAAGCCGGTTCTATCCTGATCAAATACAGATTTTAAACTAATACTTGCATAGCCATTGGTAAAGAGGTCTCCACCAGGTAATTCCACCCAAATGGTATTCAGGATGGATTGGGCAGGAATAAGCGGCAGGTAATTTCCATTTTCCTGCTCTCCAATCACCAGCTCGTAATTACTTTCAAAATGCAGCCAGTCGAGAGGGTGTGGGTGGATATGTAAACCTGCTTCGCCTCCGTAAAGTTTAGCGTCATTCTGCTGGTATTCAAAAACAGGATTTTCATCAAGAAATTCTCCTGTGGGATTCAGGAAAATATAATCATTGATAGAGTTATAAAAAGCATTTGTATAGATCTCAAAATGTTCATTCCTGAATTCCATGGCCAGATCAAGCTGATAATTTTGCTCATTATCAAGATCCGGGTTACCAATTTCAAAACGGTTTGTACCATGGTGACTTCCATAAGAAGTTAGCTCTGCCAGGTTGGGAGCTCTAAAACCTGTGGCAACATTAAGTCTTGTAGTAAAGTGAGAGGTAAGATCGATTTTGACTCCAAGGGCGCCGTTATAGCTGTTAAAATCCCGCTCCAGTGCAGGTACATCGGTTTCGGTGTCATGGTTTTCATAACCTTCAGCAGAAATTTTTCTGAAATCATATCGCAATCCTGCCTGGAAATCTATTTTTTCAAGATGATAATGAGTGGTGGCCAGGATTCCCGCATCGGTGGTTCGGGCATCGGGGATGAGAATTTCTTCGGCTAAATTTTTATTCGTCTGGAACATTCCCTGTACTCCCACAATGGTTTCAAATTTCCCATGAGCAGGGAAATGGTATTTCGCATCATAATTAATGGTTTCCAGGTGCATTTCCAGTGCAGGCTCTCCCTCGGCGTGTCCTTGTTCTTCTTCATGCTCTTCTTCCTCATGCTCTTCCTCTCCCTCGTGCTCTTCCTCTTCATGATGCTCTTCAAATTCCTTTCGATTATTGAACAGATAACCTAATGTGATGTCCAGACTGGAATCGTCAAAATAAAATGAATTTTCAATGCTCAAAATATGATTGTCTACCTGCTGGTATGGGTTCATTTTACTTTTTGAAGTACTTTGAAGTCCAATTTCCTCAGGTATCCCCGAAAAGCTACTGTTTAAATTATACCGCAGGTCTCCTTTATAATTATCGTCACGGTATCCAAAACCGGTCTTTAGATCATATTCTGTGAAACGGGTATTGGTAACTCTTTTCCCATCTCCGGTTTCGTAATCACTGTGTGTCGCAAGATTCCCACGCAATAGAAATTTAAATTTTTCACCCGAAGTTTTTACTCCGGCGTTGGCTTCAAAACCTTCAGTGTTGGTGTAATAAGCAGTTTCGGCGTCAATAAGAGTGGAATCTGCAGGTGCAAAACGTTCAGGATTAAGATATAGAACTCCTCCCAGGGCATCACTTCCGTAAAGGAGGGAGGCAGGACCTTTGATAACTTCCACACTTTCTATCCCCGAACTGCTCAATCCCAGCCCGTGTTCATCGCCGAATTGTTGGTTCTCAAGACGTACGCCCTGGGCATAAACCAAAACGCGGTTAGAGCTAAGTCCCCGAATGACAGGTTTACCTATTGCCGAACCTGTAGTAATGGTTTCTACCCCGGCAATCTGGCTAATCCCATCGGTAAGCCGGTTCCCCCCGGTGCGATCGAGACTTTCTACGGTGATGCGTTCCACCTTCATCACGTTTTCACTTTGCAGTTGATGAAAAGGGGTCGATACAATAATCTCTTCCATTTCTATGGCAGTGGGAGAAAGTTCTATTTGCAGGTCCTGGTTCCCGGGCAGATCAAATTTATAGGTCCTGGTGCCGTAGCCCAGAGAGGATATGACGAGGGAATAGGAACCAGCCGATAAATTGTCAAATGAAAAGCTTCCGGAAAGGTCGGTTATTGTTACTCGTTCAGGTTTTTGAAGCTGAACTGTAGCTCCAATTACCGGTTGTTCTGTGTTAGACTCTATTATTTTGCCTTCTACCGAATACTGGCTATAGGCATTGGAGACTACTAATAATAGCAGTCCAAAAAAGATATTTTTCATGGATATTTTTTAAATACGTTATAAAAACTTGAAGATATTCTTCTGAATTTTAGGCAAGGGCAGGGGGTGCTCTAAGCGAAAAATGCAGTTTTTGAAACGTACTTAAATAGATATAATCCTTTCCTACGGAAGTTTTGTCGACTTCAGGTGTGTGGAAAACCCACGAGTGAATAGCAGGAATGGAAAAAGAATTATGTTGAAGATGAAAAATATCACAATCCACCGATTTTTCATGGAAATGTGATTCGGCATAATGATTACAGGAGTAATGTTGATGGCCGGCAAAAACATGAGCGAGATCTACTGCCGAAGGGAAGAGGATCAATCCTGTGAACAGGACCAGCGTTATTTTTTGCCACAATTTCATATTATTTCAGGATTCTTCCAAGCCCTAGTCGGGAAAGCATATTTTTTTCAAATTGCCAGAAAAACCTGAATTGTCCAAAGATCCAGCCGTAAGTCACCAAAAGAACCTGGTAAACCGGAAAGATCATTAGAATACGTAACGCGTAATAACCAACTCCTCCCAACAGGTCGGAAGAAAAGTTCATACGCGTCAAACCAAGAAATTCAAGGGCCGGTTTAGCCACATACAAAGATGAGGAACCGGTGAGTCCAAAGACTATGAAAATAATTAAAATTTGCCAGTTGGAAGAAATCCCCCAGCGTTGCTTCAATTTGTTCATGCGGCAAATATAATAAAGAAAATCTACAACTACATTTTGTTTAAACTATTCCCGATTCTCATAATCGGGTGGGGACAGAGAAGCGTTGATCATGCTTTCGGGTGAGATAAACAAAATAGTTATAGAGCTTATAATTAACATCGTAGCCGTAATCTATTTGGGGATCGTAGTTGATTTCCATTTCATAGATGTTGGGGTCATAGCGCTGTGGATTGTGCACCCTATAATTATAATCTGTCACCAAAAACCGGTTCTTATTTTCCAGGTAGTCCTGAGAATGATATCCTTCGGGACGTGCCATGGAATTCAGAAAATATGAATATCCGGGATCAATAATTATAATTTCGTACTCAAGACTGTCATTGGCTATCCTTACGGTGTCATTTTCGACCATTTCTTCCCCGGCTCGCATATCGCGGTCACGGGTGGAGGAGCAGCTGTAAATAAACAGCCCCAAAAACAATATGTACAACAGATTTTTCATAGTATCATCCTTTAAAGAAGCCGCCCAATCCTTTGGACTTATCTTTATTACCAAAGATCTTGCCAGCTACATCATCTGCGATCTTTCCTCCTTTATCTGAATTCATAAAAGTTTCCAACATAGACTGGTCGTGGGAAGAATTGGTTCCAAGTACAGATCCAACAAGATCTGAAATTCCGCCACCGCTGTCAATGTTATCTTTTCTCTTCTGTTTTCCCAGGATTCCCATTATTACAGGGGCAGCCATTTGCAGGAGTTTACTCACCTTGGAGGCATCCATCCCTATTGCCGAACCAACGGCCGAAGCAATTTTTGACTGACTACCACCCAGAACATGACTCAGGATTCCCGATCCTTCTCCCATCAAGCCCGAAAGTCCGCCCACACCAATCTTGTCCAGGACAGATCCATCGTGCTTTTCTTTTTTAAGTTCCCGGTTCAGGTCTTCTGCACCTTCAGGAGAATCTGCATTCTTTTTCATTGCACCCATGATCATAGGGAGCGCCATTCCCAATGCCGATTTTACCTTATCTGGAGATTCATTCACCTCTTCACTGGATTTCTGAACAAATTGCTTTCCTTTTTCAGTATCTAAAAAGTCTAATATTGAAGCCATAGTTTTTCTTTTTAATTTACAAAAAATATGAGGCTCGCGCTAAACTGTACGAGGGTTTTAACCAAAAAAAATGCTTCCTTTAACAGAAGCATCTTTAAAAATGTCATTTTTGAAAAGAATTATTTCAGGACCCTGATGATCTCTTCAGCGAGTTCATAACCAATTCTTTCCTGGGCTTCATTCGTAGCTGCCCCGATGTGCGGACTTAAAGAAACATTAGGATTCATAAGCACTTTAATAGCAGGAGAAGGTTCGTGTTCAAAGGTGTCGAGACCGGCAAAGGATACTTTTCCGCTTTCAAGAGCTTCAACCAGAGCAACTTCATCCACAACTCCGCCACGTGCGGCATTGATGATGCCAACCCCGTCCTTCATTTTTTGAAATTGATCCCTTCCTATTACAGGTTCCTTTTGAGCCGGCACATGCAGCGTTATAAAATCTGAATGTTCTATAAGCTGTTCAACAGGTTCGGTTTTAATTGGAATCTTAATTTCCTGGTGGTTGTAAAACTCAAGGGTGATCTCTGCTTCACCTTCAGTCCTGTCACTGGCGATAACTTTCATACCAATCCCTAAAGCGATCTTTGCAACTTCACGTCCTATACGCCCAAAACCAATAATTCCAAGGGTTTTTCCTCGTAATTCGCGGCCGCCGGCGTAACTTTTCTTAAGTTCCTTAAAGCGGGAGTCTCCCTCAAGAGGCATATTGCGGTTGGAATCATGAAGAAAGCGTACACCGCTATACAGGTGTGCGAATACAAGCTCGGCTACAGAGGCCGAAGAAGCTGCAGGAGTGTTGAATACATGCACTCCCTTGCTGCGGGCATAATCTACATCTATATTGTCCATCCCAACGCCTGCACGACCAATGATCTTAAGGTTAGGGCAGGAGTTGATTAGATCCTCACGCACCTTGGTCGCACTGCGAACGATGATCCCGGTTACATTGTTCTCATTGATATAATTTGCCAGTTGTTCCTGGGCTACTTTTGTTGTTACAACTTCAATTCCGGCTTCTTCGAGTTGTTTTTTACCGCCCGATGCAATACCGTCGTTTGCTAAAATTTTCATTTAAAAAATTTATGGTTAGGCTTTTCTTTCAAGTTCACTCATGACATCTACCAGTACCTGTACGCTTTCCAGGGGAAGGGCATTGTACATGGAAGCACGATATCCACCAACGCTGCGATGACCATTAAGACCGTTGATCCCGGCTTCTTTCCACATAGCGTCAAAACTTTCCTTTAGATCGTCATTATTTAAAGTGAAAGTGGCATTCATGTTTGAACGATCTGCCTTGTCGGCATAACCATCAAAAAGGGGATTTATGTCGATCTCTGAATATAGCAGGCTTGCTTTCTTTTCATTGCGTTCCTCTATTCCTGCAATTCCGCCGTTCTTCTTAAGCCATCTAAGCGTAAGCATAGAAACATACACTGCATAAACTGCCGGGGTATTGAACATACTGGCCTTATTAAGATGCACACGATAGTCCATCATGGATGGTACAGATCGATCTACTTTACCAAGAATATCTTCTTTGATCACCACAAGAGTAGTTCCTGCAGGTCCCATATTTTTTTGTGCCCCCGCATAGATCAGATCAAATTTTGAAAAATCCATTTGCCGCGAAAATATATCACTGCTCATATCGCAGATCATAGGTTTCGGCGTATTTGGGAATTCCTTCATTTGGGTTCCGTAGATCGTATTGTTACTGGTGCAATGGAAATAATCAACATCAGATGGGATAAAGTATCCTTTTGGAACATACTTAAAATCTCTGTCGGCCGATGAGGCAACTTCTTTGACCTCACCAAAGAATTTGGCTTCCTTGATGGCCTTTGAACTCCATGTACCTGTATTAAGGTAAGCTGCTTTTGTCTTTAGCAGGTTATAAGGAGCCATCAAAAATTGCATGCTTGCACCTCCCTGCAGGAAAAGGGCTTTATAGCCTTTACCTTCCAGCCCAAGTAACTCAAGAGCAAGGTTACGAGCCTCCTCCATAACATCTACAAAGTCTTTGCTGCGGTGGGAAATCTCAAGAATGGATAATCCTGAATTATTGAAATCTAATATTGCCTGTGATGCCTCCTCAAATACTTCCTGCGGAAGAATACAAGGTCCGGCGCTATAATTATGTTTTTTCATGTTTGTTTTTTAACAATTACAAATATGAGAAAATCAAAGGCAACTTCTTGTTATTGAAATGATAATTTAGAAGGATTTTTTAGCGAAAAACTGAAGTTTTTAAACTTTTTGGGTTAAAAAATCAAGAGTGTCAACATTATCTGCATAATCCCACAACTTGGGTTGCTGAGTTTGACCAAAAGTAATTTCCTCTTCAAAAATGTCTTTTCCAACTATACATTGAATCTCCTCTTTCCTGCTCTCTAATTCTTTTTTTACAGCATCAAGATCATCGTATTGCTCATAAAATAAGGTTGCAATTGGAGAGCTAAGGGAATTATCTTCTTTAAGGATAAGGAATCCATTTTCCAGCAGTTTAAACTGGCTCATTAAATAAACAGCTTTGTTGTAATCGTAGTTGTTAGCGTATTTCGCCTGATTTATAATCGGGTTCCAGCTGTATACCCCCTCAAAAAAGGCATTAAAGTCATAATCTTTGGGTACATATAATTTAGAAACATTTCTGCAGCCCAAACCATAGTATCTAAAGATATCTTCGGCCAGGGAAGAGAGCTCTTCAGGAGTTTCCTCGCCGGTAAGAACAGCAACCGAATTCCGGTTCTTTCTTATGATTGAAGGCTTTCCGGCGAAATAATATTCAAAGTATCTTGAGGTATTATTACTGCCGGTGGCAATAACAGCATCGTAATTTGTCATTTTTGAAGCCCCGTCGGCAGAGTCGGGGAGGATCTCAATTTTCTCCTTCCATTCGGGAGCAATAGCCTTAAGATAATCGGCAATGACGGGTAGGAGCAGTTTGTCATTCGAGGATTGCTTTACCAGCACCTTGTGACCACTCACCAAAACCGAAATAAAATCATGGAAACCAACCAGAGGAATATTCCCGGCCATTATGATCCCCACTGTTTTGGGTTTTACATCCTCAAATTCATATTGAGAAAGCCATTTTTGAAGATTTTCTCTGGTAAGGGCCTCGCTCCATTGTTCCATGGAAAAAAGTACATTTTCCAGAGTGAACCAGCCGTTGTGATGCACCGAAACTTCAATCTTTTCCTTCAGTAGATCAAAATAGGGATCATTATGCTGCAGGCTTTCATCTTTTTCAATTCCCGATCTTTTGAACTGTTTTAAAAATCGTCCAAGGTTCTCCAACCTTTCCATACGCTGCTCGATTGTCATCTCCTTATTTGTTTAAGAACTGATTTGGCTTTAAATTTGTGCAAATTTAGAATAAAAATAACCTATGGCAATTATAATAACCGACGAATGCATCAACTGTGGTGCCTGTGAACCAGAATGCCCTAATACAGCAATATATGAGGGTGCAGATGACTGGAGATATGCAGACGGAACAGATCTTAGTGGCGACATAGTTTTGCCTAATGGAAAAGCTACGAATGCCACCGAGGCACGGGAACCACTTAGTGATGAGATCTACTATATAGTGCCCGATAAATGTACCGAGTGTGTTGGTTTTCACGATGAACCGCAGTGTGCAGCAGTATGCCCGGTGGATTGTTGTGTGCCCGATCCTGCCAATGAGGAAACTCAGGAACAACTTATTTCCAAGCAAAAATTTATGCATAACGATTAACCCGTCATGAAAGGGTATAAAAAAAGACCTGCAAATTTTGCAGGTCTTTTTTTATACAGAAAATTGTTTCAATTACTTGATCTCAACCACTTCTAGGTCAAAAATAAGGTCTTTTCCTGCCAATGGGTGATTCCCATCAACAACAATTGAATTTTCTTTTACTTCTTTTACCACAAGGTTCATTTCGCGACCATCGGGGCTTTTTGAAACCAATCCCATTCCTGGCTCTGGCTTAATTTCTTCAGGTAACTGGCTTTTATCAACTTCCTGAATCAATTCTTCTCTTGGAGCACCATAAGCTTCTTCAGATGGAATTTCAACGGTTTTCTTTTCATTCACTTTCATATCAAGTAAACCTTTTTCAAATCCCGGGATAAGTTGTCCCTGTCCCATTGTGAATTCGATTGGTTCTCTTTCCAAAGAACTGTCGAAGACCTGTCCATCGGTAAGTTTTCCGGTGTAGTGTACTTTTACAGTGTCATTTTCTTTAACCTGACTCATAATAAATTTTTTATCAATTAAATATTTGGGAAATGGGAATCAAACAGAAAATAAAAAGGAAGGACCTTAACAGCGCTGAGAAATATCTCATTTCGAAAGTGCAAAGATACCATTTATAAGATGGACCACCAAAGAATGACCTGCTTAGTCTTTTATTTCTGAAAAATATTCCGCGTTAAAGAAAATAATCAGAAAAAAAAGAAGTTTTACCCGTAGTTTCACATTCTCTCTTAAAGAAGGGTTAAGACTGAAGCCTATAATTGTAAAACGCTTATTTTTTTGGTATGTTGGTAATTATGTTCTCTATAAAAACTTTTTTTAAGTTCCTGGTACTGCCGCTTATCCTTATGACCACTTTGGAAAGTTGTAATGAACCTGAAGCTGAAAAGTACAATTTTGAAGAATGGCAAAAGATATCTGTTACTGCTTCTGCATATAATTCGCTAAAGCAGCAGGGGGAAGGAAATCCTCTTATCACGGCCTGGGGAGATACTTTAAAGCCCGAGGTGCAGTCTATTGCCGTTTCGAGGGATCTTATAAGAAAGGGACTAAAGTATAATACTCCTGTAAAAATCGAAGGTTTTGAAGGAGTGTTTATTGTAAATGATAAAATGCACCCAAGATGGAGAAATAAAATCGACATCTATATGGGCATCGATAGAGAAAAAGCCCTTAAGTGGGGTAGAAGAAAAGTAGAAATAGCCTTTCCCGAAAAAGATGAAACGGGAAAATAAAACTGACTATAAATGGTACAAGGTTCAAAAAAGTACATTAATGAATTTGTTGAGTTTTATAAAAAACATGTTACCTGGAAAAATCCGGATTTTCCGTTTTATCTATTAATCTTCTTTGCCTTTTTAGTATTCGTTCTGGGTACCAACCTTTTTGTGGAATTGACCGAAAAAGTGCAGGGGGAAACCATTGATAACTTTGACAACAGGATAACAGACTATGTAACTTCTTTTCGAACCCCCGCTCTCAATCAATTTTTTCAATTCGTAACAGATCTCGGTGATGTTTACGCTTATTTTATTGCAACAACGATCGCCGCCATCTTTTTCTTTTTCAAACTCAAGAACAAGAAATTCATCCTACAACTGCTGGGAGTGGTGATCTTATCGGCTCTTGCCAATATGGCCTTAAAAGAGGCTTTTAATCGCGCCAGGCCTACTATTGAACATATGGTGGTAGTTGAATCTCTAAGTTATCCCAGCGGGCACGCCATGAGTGCAATGGCCTATTACGGTTTCCTTATTTACTTAGTTTTTCATATTAAAATGAATAAATGGCTCAGGTTCTTTCTCACCCTTTTATTTTCTGCACTAATCTTCTTCATTGGTTTAAGCAGGGTCTATCTCGGCGTTCATTTCCCATCGGATGTTGCAGGAGGGTTTGTGGCAGGATTAATATGGATTGCATTCTGTATAGTTCTTTTTAATATCATTGATCTTCTACGGCAAAGAAAGGTGCGTAGCAGAATGGAAGAGGAGGAGAATCTCGAAACTGAGTAAAGATTTCTTATATTTTTGTTAGCGTGCTAAAGCTTCTTGTTCATAATTTTTATCTTTTCTGCAAATCCGGCAATGAATCTTAAGATCGTCTACAATTCTGCAGCATTCATGGTTGTGGAATTTATAGTTTTTTATATTTTCTTTCCTTTCCTGGTCAATGCATTTCTTGATGGATGGTATAAGATCATTCCCCTGGTACTTATTGCGGTTTTTTTCCTCTTCCTGTTGCTGTTAGATCCAAAATTTGACAGGAGAGTTCTTACCAGGTTCAAAAAAGACTACCTGGGAAAAAGTATTGCCAGAATGCTTATTATTACTGTATTACTTGTATGGTTTACGTTCTGGATTTTTCCTGAATTGTTCTTCTTATATCCTGTAGAAAATTTTAAAAGCTATGCGATAACTTTCTTCTTGTATCCCCTGGCTTCGGTTTTCCCTCAGGAGATCATTTACAGGGTTTACTATTTCCACAGGTATCATAAAGTAGTACCGGAAAAATATTTGCTGATGTTAAGCAATGCGATCGTTTTCGGTTTGACACATTTCATCTATGACAATTGGGTTGCACCAATTGCAACCTTTCTCGCCGGCTGGATTTTTATCTATAATTATTATAAGACAAGGAGTTTGCTCAACGTGAGCCTGGAACATTACTTCTATGGTTTAATCATGTTTACCATAGGTTTTGGATACTTCTTCCAATAGAAAAGATTATTAGATACCCAAATTGGAGAGGAGCCACCAAAGAATAATAAAAACGATTATGGTTCCAAAACAACCACAACCGGTTTTACCTCCAAGTTTTTTTGCACCCCAGCCCGCCAATAGGGCTCTAATAATCTTTCTCATAGCAATTTTTCTTTCAATCAAAAATAGAAGGTCCATTGCTATGAGCCAACAGGTTTAGGATATCTTTAATTAGTTTCCATAAAAGCTTACTAAAAAAGAAAATTGCTATCTTGAAAAGAAAAACATGAAATATTTTATTCTACTCATTACTTTCTGCGGAATGACTGCGATAGGGCAGGAGCAAACTAATACTCCTGAAATAAAATTACCCGGTTTTAGCCACCCCGAATCAGTAATCTTTGACGAAGAGACCGACTATTTTTATGTCTCTAATATGGGAGACAGGACCGAAGGAGATGGTTTTATCTCAAGGATCTCAAGAAAATGGCAAGATCAGGAGCATACCTGGATCTCCGGATTAAATGATCCCAAAGGTTTACTTGTTAAAGGAGATCGCCTTTATGTTACCGATGTCAAACACCTCATTGAAATGGATTTAAATTCCGGGGAGATTCTTCAAAGGATTCCTGTTGAAGGTGCAGAATCTCTTAATGACCTTGCCATGGATGAAGAAGGAAATGTATTCTTTTCAGATCTTGCCAAGAGCAGCATATATAAAATGAATGCAGAGGGAGAAATTGAAGAGTGGCTTCACAGTCCTGAGCTGGAAAAACCAAACGGTTTATTTCTTACCCCCGAGTATGTACTTGTCGCTGCCTGGGGAGAAGATCAAAATGGGAACATTCTTAAAGTTGACCGCAGCACTAAAGAAATTACACGGATTTCAAAGAAGGGCATCGGTAATATGGATGGAATTCAGTCAAAAGGGAACGGAGAATATTATGTTTCAGACTGGGCCACGGGAAAGATCTATACTATTGATCTGGAAGGAAATCTAACAGAAGTACTTGCTTCAGAAAAAAGTTCCGGAGACATCCTGTATCTCGAAAATGACAAAAAACTATACCTCCCAATGAACCATCAAAATGAGTTGTGGATCTACAATATGAATTAAGAAGATTTGATCTCATTCATGAGCAAAAATGCCTGATTTAGATATTCTTTTTCCAGGAAAAGCGTGAAATAATTGGAGGTTGAAATGATCTCATAAACAGGGATTCCTTCATAAGCCAGGAGCTTAAAAATATAAAAATAAAGCCCCACTGTTTTGGTGTTCTTCTCGGGCAGGGCAATGGTAATAGACGAAAGTTCTTCTGAAATACTAACGAGCTGTTCCTCTTTAAAAATTTTCTCGATCAACGGCTGCAGGCTGGTAGAGACAAGAAAATTACTTTCCTGAAAGTTGCTTGAATAGTTTAGAAAAATACCTGTTTGATCTTTGATCTCGTGTAGCAATTCGGCTTTTCGAGCAACAATATTTTGAGAATTAAGGTAGGTGTATTCTGTAATTCCCGATCGCACGATCATGTCCCCCAGCTCCCTGAAATTTTTTGTGGTGAACTTACTTCTCTTGGGATGATAACGCCGAAGGGCCATAATAATAGAACCTTGTTTCACCGGTTTCCTCATCTCCTTTTCAACCTGTGGTTGCAAATCAACAGCCAGGGAACTAAAGTTTATAATATTTCGGGCCAAAGCATCATCCAAAAAAGGCTGGTGTTTTATAATGTCATGCACACACGTACTAATCGTCTTCATTGTTAAATAATATACAATTTGTTCAAAGGTATAAAAAAGATGTGATTTTTTTTAATGCCTTGGATTCATCTTGTAATTATGCAGCTTCAATTGGAAGTATGAAAATTTTAAAATTTGGTGGAACTTCTGTTGGCTCTGCGGAAAGCATTCGTAATGTCAAAGAAATTATAAGAGGTCAAAAAGGCCGCAAAATCGTGGTGGTTTCAGCTATGTCTGGTGTCACCAATAAGCTGGTAGAAATTGCTGATGCTCAAAAAAGCGGTAATGCCCAGCAGGTAGAAGGATTAATGCTTGAAATAAAGCTGAAGCACCTTCAACTTATTGAAGAACTTATAGAAAATAAGGAAACCCAAAAACTTACCGAAAACCTCTTCCTCGAATTATATATGCAACTAGAGGAAACCCTGCAGCACAAACCATTATCTGAAGCTGCGGTGATCACCTTTGGCGAAACTTTTTTAAGCCTCATTTTTTCCCAATTCCTGGAAGAGCAGGGAGTTTCCAATACTTTGTTGGATGCTAAAGATTTTATGCATGTTTCAAATGTGGAAAATCCCGAGGTCCAAACAGTTCAGGAACTCCTGAAAACAACGCTAAAACGGGAAGTAACTTCCGAAGTTTATATTACGCAGGGTTTTATAAGAATAGATCGAAATAAGAATATTAGTACCCTTAAGCGCGGAGGCAGTGATTACACGGCTACGATCATAGGTGCTGCTGTAAATGCAACCGAGGTACAGATCTGGACAGATATTGATGGTTTCCACAACAATGATCCAAGATTTGTAGATCATACTCAGGCTCTTACGCATCTTACTTTTGAAGAAGCTGCAGAGCTTGCTTATTTTGGAGCAAAGATCCTGCATCCACAAACTGTTTCTCCGGTGAAGGAGAGGAATATCCCTATTTACCTGAAGAACACTTTTACACCTGAAGCTCCCGGCACCTGCATTTCTTCCAAAGTCCACGGCAGCGGATTAAAAGCTATTTCAGCCAAAGACGGGATCACAGCTATAAAGATCAAATCCAACAGGATGTTGATGGCGCACGGATTCCTAAAAAAGATCTTCGACGTGTTTGATAAGCATGAAACGGCGATCGATATGATCACAACTTCAGAAATTGCGATTTCCCTTACCATTGATGACACACAAAATTTAGATAAGATCCTTTATGAACTGGACGAATACGGAGAAATCACTGTGGATTCAAATCACAGTATTATTTGTGTGGTAGGCGAGGGGGTGATCAATGATCACGAGACATTCAGGCTTTTTAAGCTGCTTAACGACCTGCCGGTGAGGATGATCTCTTACGGTGGAAGCAGCAATAACATTTCCCTGCTGGTCGACACCAAAAATAAAGTGCAGGCATTACAACTGCTGCACCACAAACTCTTTGAAGGAAAAATATTGAAGAAGACCTAGTTGCTCATTTTGAGTTGTTAGTTTATTTGTTTGGATTGAATCGCCCGTTTTTACGGGCGATTCTTATTTTTAGCCTCTATGTATTTCGACAAATATTTTGTGCTGCTAAGGCTATGATGCTTCAACATAAGTCCTGTGAAATTAGAATTCCTGTGTTGTTCAAGTTTTTCTGAGATTTCCTGAAGTTTCTTCCGCAATCTTTCCCGATGTACTACTTCTGAAAAATTCCATTTTAAGATCTGAAATCCATTTTCTTGTGCTTTTTTCCAAACTTTTTTTTTTCATATAGTTTTACCGCAGCTTCGGCAAATTCTATGGGTCATCGTCTACTGAGCCGCTCCAGGGAAGTATCCTGCCATTCCTTCTGCTCCACAGCGTGGTGACAGAAGGGGTCCCTACCTGCATGGCATCAGTGAATTTTCCTTTGATCCCTGCTCCAAACCGAATAGGCGCCAATAAAACTCTGGTATTCTCAATTTCTCTTTTTGCGGAATCTGCTCTGCCGTGAACAAGAAAACCTTCTTTTTCATTATGCAATTCCAGGATCTGCTGCGGAATATAGGCTCCAAAAATGTGCATTTTTGCCTCTTTTATTTTTTTCCTTATCAGTGGCCAATCTTCTCTTTTGAGCCGTAAAACAGCATCTTTATTGGGTTCATGCAAAAAATTGCCGATGCTGATGAAACCTTCGTTCTTGAAAAGTCAAGAGCCGACTTTTCTTTGCTTCAGATAGTTGTGTAGCATAAAAGGCAGATAAAACAGAAGCTTTTCGGGAACTCTAAAGGTTTTGCGAGCAGTTCCATTTCGGCGGCAGAAATGATAAGGCTAAGATCGCACCTGTAAATGCTCGCAATTTCACGTTTGGCCATATCAGAAAAGAGAAGGGAACGAGTAAGTTCATTTCCGGTTTTTACAGCTTCATGCCTGGCTTTCCGCAAAAAGTGCAGATCTTCTGTATCCAGAATTCTATGGCTTCAGGACAAACTTCAGCCACTCTCCAGCCGAATTGTTCTTCCATCATAAACCTGTCAAAAATGACAATTTCAGGAGAGATTTTTTTCAGAAAAGCATCAAAACTTTCATTATTGAGTTCGATCTTTTCCGAAGTTATTCCGAGGGAAGAGAGATCGGCCATGAATTCTGTTTTTGCAGCGGTGGAGGCGAAGGTGATGGAAAACCCTTCAGCAAGAAAGAATTCCAGGAGCTGCATCATTCTTGCACCGGCTGCCGAGGATTTTGGTTCCGGCCATACATAACCTATAACTAAAAGTTTCTTTTGGGACATACGCCAAAATTAACAGGATTTAATACAATTTTTGAATTGTGCGGGTAATTTGTGACCTTTAAGAAAAAGAAAATTATGAGTCGTGGATTTGTAAAGGAAGAGGACCAGGAAGAAGCACCGTTTATTCCGCCACGGGCAGCCTTACCGCCGGGAGTGACCAACTATGTTACTCCGCAGGGACACAGGCAGTTGTTAGAGGAACGGGAAACGCTGGAAAAGCAACAAAAGATCTAGACATTACCAGCGATAAAGACAGAAGGCTTGCAACAGCAGTGATCGACGGAAAACTAAACTTACTCAACGAACGCCTTGCGTCGGCAAGGATCCTTAAACCCGAGGAACAACCACAGGACGAAGTAAGATTTGGTGCAACAGTTAATTTTCGATTTTTAACCGGAACCCAAAAAGGGCAGGATCAGTCTTTTAAAATTGTGGGAGTAGATGAAGCAGATATAAAACAGCGAAAAATAGCATTTTTAGCACCTCTTGCAAAAGCCCTTACCGGGAAAAAATAGGTGAAATGGTAAAGGTCAAATGGGAGGTGATTTACGGGAAATGGAGATCCTCACCATAAGCTACGAATGAGGCGGCAGAAGGTGTATATAGTAATGGGGGTCTCAGGGGTGGGAAAAACTACCATTGGAAGACTCCTGGCAAAGCAGCTGGAAATTCCCTTTTTTGACGCCGATGATTTTCATCCTTTGTCAAATGTGGAAAAGATGAAGGCAGGAATTCCATTAAATGATGATGACAGGCGTGAGTGGCTGGAGAAATCTTGGAATAAAAATTCGGGAATGGCAAAAAGCGGGAGAAGGGTGCTGTGTTAGCATGTTCGGCTTTAAAGGAGCAATACCGCAAACAGTTGCAAAGCCTTCCGCAGGAACATATTACCTGGATCTTTTTACATTCAGATTATGATGTAATTCACAAAAGGAT
>CAVPXS010000021.1:0-59792 GCA_963709775.1 uncultured Flavobacteriaceae bacterium
ATCATTACCAAAGACATACCTATTATTGCCACAAATGGGGTTGCATTCACACTTAATAGTTTTATGCTGTTTCTCATTTACCGCTATCGGGAGAAAAAATAACCCATTTCGCATTAAGCTGTTAATCTTACTTAAAACTCAATTAAGAGATTCTTAAACCTACTGAAAAAAAGTACTTCAGGTTTTATTTTTACAGAAATCCTATTTATGTCACGTGTACAAACCCCAGAAGTTGATAATAATTCATCTTCTTCCAAAACAGAATTCGAAGATTTTATCATAGCTAAAGACCATCCTTGTTTAATGGCCCAGACGGTCTTTAGTATGGATAAGGTTGACTTTCATGAATATGATAACTTCGGAAGCAGGGAAACTGCAAAAGCAATTCTGGCCGACCTGAAGAAGTACATCGCAGCTTATGATTTTGAGAGCAATGAATTTCTGACATTTTTAGTGGGCTTTAAAGGGAAGCAGGATTATACGGAAGAGGAATTTGAAAAAACACTTTGGGAACAATTACAACATTTGCACGAAGTAGACGATACCGAATGGGATGAAGCAGTAAGTCCCGATCCCGAAAATAAAAATTTCAGCTTTAGCCTGGGCGGAAAAGCTTTTTACATTGTTGGATTACACCCTAACAGTTCCCGTAAAGCCAGGCAGGCGCCTTATCCTGCTATTGCTTTTAATCTACACTGGCAGTTCGAGAAATTAAGGGAAATGAATACGTATCATACCGTTAGGGATAAGATACGGGAAAGAGATACTGCCCTGCAGGGAGATATTAATCCCATGCTCGAAGATTTTGGAGAAAACAGTGAGGCACGGCAGTATAGTGGCCGAAAAGTTGGAGAAGAATGGAAATGTCCTTTTCTTCACGGAAAGAAATAATATATGTTTCGGCAGAAGAAATATCTTAAACAAGATCCTCAATACATTTTTGACTTTATTCAAAATCATCCATTCGCAACCTTTGTTCTGAATGGGGAAGACCTTCTTGCCACTCATATTCCGGTCCTGCTGAAAGGTACTCCGGAAAAATTCCTTTTGTACGGTCATATTGCGGAAGCCAATGAACAGTACAAATTTCTAAAAGACGGCCTTGAAGCCCTGCTTATCTTTCATGGAGCACAAGGTTATGTATCCTCCTCCTGGTATAAGGATATTGATATAAGTACATGGGATTATTCAGCCGTACACGTGAACGTAAAGCTGAAATTACAGACTACTGAAGAGCTGGAGGACAGCCTGGAAAATCTTATAAAGAGATTCGAGAACGACAAACAAGATCCCATCTATTACAAAGACCTTCCCAGGGACATGATAGAAGATCATCTGCCGCTCATTACAGGTTTTTGGTGTGAACCAATAAAGGTGCAGGCTATCGCAAAATTACACCAGGGATTCGACAAAGAAGATGTAAAGTCGGTATGCACTCATTTGGAAAAGAGACAGGATATCGCATTAAGTAAAAATCTTAAAAAAGAACATGGTACAGATCATTAAAAAACAAACCGGCGCAGCCTTCAAGCTTCAAAAAGGGCAAAAATTAAAGGTGATCGATCCGCAGGGAGAGCAGGTAAGTGATATGGTGCTGTTTAATGCCCAGGACCCGCGGGAGAAGATCTCTTCAGGAAAAACTCTGGATTTTGAGGAAAGTATTTTGATCACAAAAGGCGACTGGTTATGGAGTAACCGAAGCAATAAAATGATGAAGATCCTGGAGGACACCAATGGTCGTAATGACTTTTTACTGGCTCCATGTAGCCCCGAGACTTTTAAGATCATGTACAACAATCCCGATTATCACCCAAGTTGCTTTGAAAATCTCTACACCAATCTCGCTCCCTTCGGGATAGAACCCGATGATGTTCCCACGGCCTTCAACATTTTTATGAATGTGCAATTTGATGAAAATGGAAAATTAAGTGTGGATCCACCCCTGAGTAAAGCCGGAGACTACGTTCTTTTTGAAGCCGAAATGGATCTCATAGTTGCTCTAACTGCTTGCTCTGCCGAAGATAGCAACAACGGCAGCTTCAAGCCTATTCACTATGAAATCCTGGATTAATTTTTAGAGTACAAAAATAATCCGGAGTTTCCTCCGGATTATTTTGCAAATTATTTTTCCCCAACTCTTTTTAAATGAGCGAAAACAAATAGCTCATATAAAATGCTGCCACTATTCCAAACACAAATACAGCAAGAACAACAGCCTTATTTATTTTAAACTTCATTAATCCTTGATTCTTGTTTAAATGTAAAAAATACATTTTTTCGATCAAGATCATTAACAAAGGTTTAGTTTAATTTCGACAAATATTCGACGAACTCCTCAATTTTAACGTTAAACGGTTAGGTTGTAGCAGATTTCTTCATATCCGGCTATAATACATTTTATAGTATTCCAATTCTTGTGTTTTAAATCAGGCTTAGACAGATTATTAATCATAAAATTTTTTCCGGCATGAATCTTTTATATTATTGCTTTTCTTAAATTTAACTTAAATTGTCCAAAATTTGGTTTCTTCTTATCGGATTTTTCCTCTTCGTTTATCCTCCAGCAAGGAAGATTCACATGAATCTCCCGCCTTTTAAAAGAGTGAAAACTGCGAAATAAAAGATGCCTCTCCAGGATGAGCTAAAGCACGGGGAAAGAATATTTTTGTAAAGAAGAATAAAATATTCCTCTTTTAATTTCAGAAAACTGCCTAGATCATCTTAAATTGAAAAAAGAATGGATTACATTTTTTAATTAAGATAAAAGCAAATGTTTGTTTCTAAACAAAAATGAACCTTAATGCAAATGAAAGAATCTCTTAAATTTCTATACTTCCTACTTCTCCTGGTCACAGGTACCGCCTGCTCTACAGATCAGGAGACAAAATTGCACTCAGATGAAGATCAGGAAAACCAACTATCAGACATTAAAAATAATGTGGAAATGGCGTATTCCACTCCGGGAGAACTGACAGAAGTCTACTACGCTGGACAAAAACTTCCTGTGGAAATTCATGAAGAAAGTTTTGTGTATCAAGGTGACATACTCCTCCCTTCAGATTTAGTATCTAGGGAAAATGTTAAGCTGATATATGAGAAAGGAGAAAAACCACATAGAAATAAAAGTGTAGGAAGAACCACAGGCAGATGGACCAATGGTATTGTTTACTATTCAGTAAGTAGACTTCTACCTAGTAAAGAAAGAGTATATGATGCTATAGACCATTGGGAGCAAAATACGAATCTCCAATTTGTTGAGAGAACTTATCAAAAGAACTATGTCTATTTCAGAAAAGGAGAGGGTTGCTCTTCTTATGTCGGGATGATTGGGGGACGCCAGGAAATAACCCTTGCCTCCGGATGCACTACCGGAAATACAATTCACGAGATTGGCCATGCCGTGGGTCTATGGCATGAACAAAGTCGAGCTGATAGGGATAATTTTATTGATATCCATTTTGAAAATGTGGAAACGGGAAGAGCTCACAATTTCAGAACCTTTGTGGAGCAAAATATGGATGGTGCAGATTTTACAACCAAATTGGACTTTCAATCAGTCATGATGTACGATTCCTATGCTTTTTCATATAATGGAAAACCTACAATTACGAAAAAAGACGGTAGTACTTATGAAAGTCAGAGAAACTTTCTTTCAGAGGGGGATCTTTATGGAGTTAACGGCATCTATTCGGGAGATTTAACCTTTGAACCATATTATAAGAATGGAAAGTATTATACTCTTGAAGGGGTTCTGGTTTATAGAATGCACGACAAATGGTATTCATATGATGAGAACAATGGATGGCGAGAAGTAAGATTAATACAGGAGTATTGGTTCTACTTGGATTAAACACCTTTTAAATAATAAAAAGCACACCTAGTAATGAAAAAGTGCGAATGAATTTTCATTATCACCGACTCCAGGAATTGTAAGTTCTGTCTATGCATCCTTCACCTCCTCTTGCTTACTCCTAAATCTTATGTTTAGCATTTCAATACAAAGTGAGAAGGTATCCACTTGGAAAAAATATTCATAAAAAGATTAGAAATTTTGGTTGAGCAGGTGAAGGTATAGCATACTATTCTTACACCAAATCTTTCTTAGAAAAGTTTAAGATTCTAATATTAAGAGTGGCTTCCCGGTTTTAATTCATCTTCCACTAATCTTCTCCGGAACCTGTAAAACAACCAGAACAGAATTTTCCTTAGCTTTAAAGAATGAGAGAGAGCGTCTTCAAAGAATCACAAAAATTCTCCCAATGGTGGTTGTGGCTATTATTGCTGTCTCTTGGTGCCTTACTTTTCTATATGGGCCCTGCCAACCTGGGAGCGTTAATACTTCTCGTGGTAAGCCTCATCTTCCTGTTCATGCGTTTAGTGACACAAGTTGACAAAGAAGGGATCAGGTACCGGTTTTTCCCATTCATCAAAAGGCATTATTCCTGGAGCGAAATAGCTTCTGCCAGGGTGGTGGATTACGGCTTCGTAGGCGGTTGGGGGATACGGCTTTTCACCTCTTATGGGACAATCTATAATGTAAAAGGAAGTAAGGGTTTGGCGGTGGAGCTCAAAGACGGTAAGAAATTTTGTCTTGGAACCCAAAAGCCTGAAGAACTCCAAAATATACTTTCATCCATACCTTCTAAACCTTCTAAAAATGGCAATTAAAGCATTTCTTTTTTCCCTTATCGCATTATTCATTACTCTGCCGGTTCTTTCCCAGGAAGCCAGAGATTCTGAACTTTTCCAAACCCTAAAAAAGAACGACAGCCTTTTATTCGATGCAGGGTTTAACCACTGCGACATCGCTGCTTTTGAGCATCTCATAAGTGAGGATCTCGAATTTTATCACGACCAGGGAGGCCTTACCACGAACAAGCAGGATTTCCTGAACAATGTGCGAAACAACATTTGCTCCTCCCCTAACAAAAAGCCGATTAGAAAATTAGATGCAGAAAGCCTGCAGGTCTATCCATTGTACCAGAACGGCAAACTATATGGCGCAATTCAAAAGGGACGGCATGATTTCTTCATTAAGGAGCCGGGGAAGGAACTGTACCAAACAAGTACTGCTCTTTTTACTCATGTATGGCTCCTGGAAGATGAAAAATGGATCCTGAAACGGGTACTGAGCTATGATCACAAAGGCTAGAGATCTCAAAAAAGGCATTTTCTGCTGTCAATTTATTTTCATTTCTGTTCTTCTCTTTTAAATGAACTAGATCCTAATCGGGATCAAATAAAAAGGCCGCAGAAATTCTGCGGCCTTTTAAACTTAAATTAATTTATAGATTAGCCATCGCTATTGTCATCGTCGTCATCGTCATCATCATCGTCGTCATCATCTCCATTGTGATCATCAACGCTAACGAAGGCACCTTCAGAATCAAATTTTAGCTCCATGCCATTGTTCAAAGTAACCTCATAAGAATTGTCATCCTCTTTTTCGGCTTCAATGATGCTGTTGTCTGGATAATTTTCGGCTATATAATCTCTTATCACCTGCGGCAAATCTGATACTGCGATGTCATCATCATCCTTGTCATCGTTATCATCATCGTCTGCACGGCCCAGGAATTCTCCGTTGGCGTCAAAGATCAATTCCACATCATTGGAGAGTTCAATCTCATAATTCCCATTGTTTTCCTTTTCAGCTTCTTCAATGGTGGTACCGGGGAAATAAGTGGTGACAAAATTCCGGATGTTTTCAGGAAGACTTGCCGGTGCAATATGCTCATCTCCAAAATCATCGTCATCATCGTCATCAATTCCAAGGAAAGTCCCCTGCTGATCAAAAATAAGTTCTGTTTCGTCGTTGAGCTCTACCTCGTAATTATTGTTATCCTCAATTTCGGCCTCGTAAATGGTGTTTTCGGGATAATTCGTACTTATGTAATCAAGGATTACCTGTGGTAGCGCGGCTGTGTTCACATGATTATCGGAACGTGGTGCTGTGAGGTTAAGATCCACATCTGTTCCATCATCTCCGCCATCATCATCACTGGAACAGGAATTAAAAGTGAGCATGGCCACGATTGCCAGGCTAAAAAGCTTCAGTTCTTTCATAATACATTTATTTATAGTGGTTTGCGCCTGTAAAACGTGGGAACTGGCTTCAAATTTTAAACTGCTGCCGATTTAGCACAATTTTAGCATTAACCGGGTTTTGTTAACTTTTGCTTATTCGGAAAAATAAGATAGCCAAGGTATTCCTGCCTTCAGCCGTCATCCTTAAAATGCAACTGCCTAGAATTCTGAATTACAGAATCATTCAGCAGAAGAGTCTACAGCTTTTATTACTTCACGCAGAAATGTATTAATATTAAAATCGGGGTGCTCCACCAGTCCCAGGCGAACCACTACCAGGTCTTTAGATGGAATAATGAACACATGTTGCCCCTGGAAACCGTTGGCTGAAAACAGATCCCGCGGCACATCGGGATATAATCCACCGGCATTGAGCCAGAAATGTGCGCCATATTCACCATTGGAGCCCTCCACGGGTTTTACCGTGTAATCCACCCAATCTTTGTTAATGATCTGTTCCCCATTCCAGTTGCCTTCATTGAGATACAGCAATCCGAATTTTGCCCAGTCGCGGGCAGTGGCCCAGGAATAGGAAGATCCGACATAATTTCCGGCAAGATCTGTTTCCAGAGTCATGGAATGCATTCCTATCTTATCAATAAGTTCTTTATACCAAAAGTCGAGGTATTCCTGGTAGGAATTAAATTGATCCCGAATTAGACCTGATAAAAGATTAGAGGTGCCCGAGGAATAGTTCCAGATGCTGCCGGGCTCTCCAACCAGGGGTTTGTAAAGCTGAACTTCACTCATATCTTCGGCCAGAAAAAGCATTTTTGTGACATCTGAAATTTTTGTGTAATCTTCTTCCCAGGCGAGTCCGCTGTTCATGTGCAGGAGATCATTAATCGTGATCTGAGCTCTTTCATCTTCCTCCCATTCGGGAAACAGGTGGTCCTGCTCCAGGTCAATTTCCCCCTGTTTTTCCAACACCCCCAGTACGGCACTGGTAATACTTTTTGTCATAGACCACCCCAGTAATTTAGTGTCTTCAGAAAAACCCGGTGCATATCTTTCGGCTATTAGGTGATCTTTGTAAAGAACTACAACAGCTCTTGTTTTATGCTCCTCTAAAAAGGCATTTTCAAGTGCTGTTTCCAGCTGAGTTGCATCAACTTCAGCAAAAACTGTATCCCGCGGATTCTCATGTCCATAAGGATAAGGCGCTGCAACAGAAGTTTGCACCCGTTGAGGGGTGGCTTCCGGCAGGTCATTTTTGTCACTTCCTTCCGGAAGAAGAGTGCAACCGAATCCGGGATTAAACTGTGCAGTACGCTTTTTAAGCCCGAAGACGGTGGCGGAAGCTGAACGTTTTTCATAATCTATTTCATACTCTGCAAGATCCACGGGGTCAAAGCCGTTGTCCTGGGAAGCTACGATCTCAGGATCACGATTGGCTTCAAAGACGCAGGAACACAGGTTCTTCGCTGCAAAACCGGTGATGAGATTAAGACGGGGATAGTAGATGTAAGCAACAATTCCAAGACCGAGGAGAATGAAGATAAGAACGGCAGTAAAGATCTTTTTCATGGAGAAATATTGGGAATTTAAATATAAACGTAAATCCCCATACCCTCCAAAAATGAGGGAATAATACCGGTTTTTTATAGAATTAAATATTCACGGAGCAGTGCTTAGGAAATATTCGAACCCTTCTTTCCAATGATCCTTTGTGCAGTTTTTTTATAAAATGTAACTAAGAACCTGGGTGAAAATGATAATAGCAACCAGTGCAAAAGGATAAACAGTCGCATAAGCTACCTGCGGGCCTTCGCTACTCGTCATTGAGTCAACAGCACTCAACCCCGGGGTACTGGTCATACCACCTGTTAATGCTCCTAACACTGACAGAAAATTCATTTGAAGAATAAGTCTGGCTACCAGGACCACAAAGATCATTGGGATTAAAGTGATCGCCGCCCCAATTGCAAAGAGACTCAGCCCGTACTCCTGTATGGTAGGACCTAACTGGCTACCTGCAGCCAGGCCTACAGGAATCAAAAAGAGCAAAAGACCAAATTGCCGCAGGATGTGATTTCCGGTTCCCGGAAGATTCCATAAAATTGGCCCTGTTTTTCCAATTCTGCTCAAAACAAGGGCGGCTAACAATACCCCTCCTGTAAGACCCAGTGAAAAAGAGCTGCCCCCGGGAAGAGGTATTTCAATACCTCCCAGGATCAAGCCGATTACAATACCCAGTGCTACCGGTAAAAAACTGGTAGTTTCCACTTCCTTCATACTATCTCCAAAGAGCAGGCTGAGACCATTGACATTTCCCCTGGTGGAGGAAATAAAAAGTCGGTCACCAAATTTCAGTTTTACAGATGGTCTTGCAGGCAGATCAATACCTGCCCTTCGAATCCTGGTAACGGTAGCTTTGTAATTCTCTCTTAAGTTTAATTCCCCTAATGTTTTGTTTACCACATTTCGTGTTGAAACTACATACCATTTTACTTCGAACATACCGCTCTCCGGGATGTCAACCTCTGTTGGCTTTCCTAAAAGCAATTCTACTCTTTTAAGTGCTTCATTCGTCCCTACAGCACGTACGAGATCACCCTTTCGCAGCACGAGATCTGCTGCCGGGGGAATGGAAGTTTCATTTGCCCTCATGACCCTGGAAATATTCGCCTTGGTCATTAGTCTAATATCTAATTCCCTAATGGTTTTCCCGTCGGCATTCTCATTGGTTATAATGAAATTCTTATGGGTTACTTCAGGGATCTGGGTTTGGGTCTCTTCTGCATACTTCTGTTCTTCCTTAGCCATATTGGTGGCGAAAATTTTTGGAATCAGCCTTACAAAAAGGATCACCCCTACAACCCCAAACGGATAAGCGATCCCATAGCCAATAGATGCTAAAGATGAGCCGGTAGCTTCAATAGCTGCTGCTAAACCCGGAGTGCTGGTTAGCGCTCCTGAAAACAAGCCTACAGAGATCCTGTAGTCAATGTCAAATACAATGGCTAAGACAAAAGTTGTAATAGCACCTACCACAACGGTCAAAAAAGCCATACTTATAAGCTTCATCCCCTGCGATTTATAGACCTCAAAAAAAGTAGGCCCTGCCTGCATTCCGATAGTAAAGATAAAAAGCAATAAACCTATTTGCTGAATGATCCCCGGAAAGGAAAACTCAACGCCCTGGGAAAACATTACGTAGCCATAGAACATGGCAACAAAAATCACGGCTGAAGAATCCAGGGAGAGCCCCCTAAAGGATACCTTACCCAGAATAATACCTATACCAATGATTATGAACAGAGCAACATAGTCAACGCTAAGAAAGTCAAGGAGTGAAGACATTTAAGATCTGATTTTAATTATGTTCAACCGTCGATAAACCACTCAAAAATGGCTTTTCGAAAAACAATTTTACCGCTGCAAAGATTCAACTATTTGAATGAATAATTTATGCGGCTCTTGTAAAAAAATCTTTTTAAAACGGTCATTTAGGCTCACAAGGCTAATGTGTTCACTCATAACCGATTTAATTTTCACATTATAAGTTTCATTGGTCATAATCCTTGAATTAGTATCCTTCATGACCGGAAGTACATGTGAAGCAGTCTATAGATTTGCCTAATTCACCCGCACATCCTGAAAGTAATTCCTGAAAATGGCAGCAGTTTTTTCCACGATTTGAGCATCGGGTGGATTTACATCCTTAAGCTTGTATTCCATTCCCAAAGCTTCCCACTTGTGAACCCCCAACTGGTGATAAGGCAGGATCTCTACCCGCTCTATGGTTTTGTAGTTTTTAAAATGTTGTCCAAGCCCATGTAAATGCTCCTCCTGGTCACTCCATCCGGGAACCAGTACATATCTTAGCCACATAGGTTTTCCCGTGGACTCCCTGTATTGGGCTACTTTAAAAGTGCTGGTATTAGAAACCCGGGTAAGTTTTTTATGCCATTCGTTGTTGAAATGCTTCACGTCCAGCATTAGCAAATCGGTTACATCCAGCAGGTCCTTTGCAGACTGATCAATAAGGCGGCCATTGGAATCAAGTACCGTATTGATGTTTTCTTCGTGCAGCCTGTCGAAAAGCTTTTTAATGATGCTGCGCTGCAGTAGCGGTTCTCCACCGGAAACGGTAACCCCGCCTTTTTTTCTAAAGTAAGGCTTCTGCTTGATCGCCCTGCTTACAAGCTCTTCAATCTCCAAAAAATGTCCGCCCTTTACATCCATTGTATCGGGATTAGCACAGTAAAGACAGCGAAACTGGCATCCCTGTACAAATACCACCATTCTAATGCCGGGACCATCGTGGGTTCCAAACGATTCAATGGAATGCACTCTAAGTTGTTGAGAAGACCCCAAGTTCAATTGTTCTACTTCCTGTGCAACCAGCAAACCATCTTTTATCATAATCCTGTATTTTGTATAAAGTAATAAAAAAAACATCAGGAGATCGCTTTAGGGGAAAGGCTGAAATCTCCTGACGTTAATTAAAAACTCAATCCTAAACTTAATTTTACATTCTTTCGTGGAAGGTCCTTGCGATCACCTCCAGTTGATGTGCTTTTGAAAGCCTGATGAAATTCACGGCATATCCCGAAACCCTTATTGTTAATTGTGGGTAATTCTCGGGGTGCTCGTAAGCATCCATCAAGGTTTCCCTGTTGAGCACGTTGACATTGAGATGGAAACCACCCAATCCAAAATAAGCATCCAGCAATCCTGTTAGGTTATCAATTTGTGCTTCCCTGTCGCTGCCAAGAGATTTGGGTACTATCGAGAAGGTATTTGATATTCCATCCTGTGCGTCACGGTAATCCAGCTTGGCAACAGAGTTCAAAGAAGCTATAGCTCCATGTTCATCACGACCGTGCATAGGGTTGGCACCGGGAGCAAATGCTTCTCCTGCTTTTCTGCCATCGGGGGTTGACCCTGTTTTTTTGCCATACATCACATTTGAGGTAATGGTGAGCAGGGAAAGCGTGGAAAATGCATTTTTATAACATTTATGTTTTGCCAGTTCCTGAGAAAAGAATTTGGTGATCTCGCGGGCAATGTTATCCACCCTTTCGTCGTCATTTCCAAATTTTGGATACTCCCCTTCTACTTTAAAATCTACAGTAAGACCTTCTTCATTACGTATAGGTTTTACTTTACCGTATTTAATTGCTGAAAGAGAATCTGCAATGATCGATATTCCGGCTATTCCATAAGCCATATCAATGCCGGGATCTGAATCTACAAAAGCTAATTGCGCTTTCTCGTAGTAATATTTATCGTGCATGTAATGGATGATGTTCATGGTCTTGGAATATACCCTTGCCACTTCCACCATAGACTTTTTAAAATTAGCCATTACTGCCTCGTAGTCTAAATATTCATCCTGCAGGGAAGGTATTCCCTCCAGTAAAGACTGCCCAGAATTTTCTTCGCGACCTTCATTAAGAGCCATTAATAAAGTTTTTGGAAGGTTTACACGCGCTCCAAAGAACTGTATTCTTTTTCCGAGTTCCTGGTAGGAAACGCAACATGCGATCCCATAATCATCAGAACCTCTTACCTCTCTCATTAGGTCATCATTCTCATACTGTATTGAGGAAGTATCAATAGATACCTGTGTACAAAATTCTTTAAATCCTTCAGGAAGATCCTGTGACCAAAGTACAGTAAGGTTTGGCTCGGGAGAAGCTCCAAGGTTGTAAAGAGTCTGTAAAAACCTGAAAGAAGTTTTTGTAACCTTTGTTCTTCCGTCATTGAACTGGCCGCCGATAGCTTCGGTCACCCAGGTAGGGTCTCCACCAAAGATCTCATCATAAGCTCCCGGACGCAGGTGTCGAACCATACGCAACTTCATTACGAACTGGTCAATAAATTCCTGTGCTTCTTCTTCAGTAATAATACCTTCAGCAAGATCTTTTTCTATAAAAATATCAAGGAAAGAAGAAACGTTACCCAAAGACATAGCCGCACCGTCCTGTTCTTTTACAGCGGCGAGGTAGGCCATATATACCCACTGTACCGCTTCCCGGGCGTTCTGTGCAGGTCTTGCAAGATCAAGACCATACATTTCACCCATCTTTTTGATGTCCTTAAGAGCAATGATTTGATCTGTGATCTCTTCTCTTAACCTAATCTTATGTTCGGTCATTTCGCCATCTACAAGCCTCTTGTCCTCTTCTTTTGCTTGAATAAGACGGTCAATTCCATAAAGGGCTAAACGGCGGTAATCTCCAATGATCCTTCCGCGGGCGTAGTTGTCGGGTAATCCAGTAAGAATTCCCTGAGAACGATAATTTCTTATCTCCTCATCGTATGCAGCAAACACAGCGTTGTTATGGTCTTTAGTATAATTAAAGACGTCTTTAACACGCTGCGTTACCTGCTGACCTTTTTCGGCCACAGCTCCTTCCACCACACGAATTCCGCCAAAAGGCTTCATGGCTCGTTTTAAAAGCTCATCTGTTTGCAGACCTACAATTACTTCAAGATCTTTTTTGATATAACCGGGTCCATGACTTGTAATACTGGAGATATTTTCTGTATCAATAGCCCTGCAGCCATTCCTTTCCCTCTCCTCCTTCATTGCGATAAGGCAGGTTTCCCACAGTTCTTTTGTTCTTTCGGTAGCACCGGCCAGGAAAGAAGAATCCCCATAATATGGACTCACGTTTAATGTTACAAAATCCCTGACATCGATCTTCCTGTTCCAGGCTCCTTCGCGGAGCGCGAGTACTTCTTGAGATAGGCTAAGCATAATTTCTGTTTTAGCTGAAGAAGGTATTTTCCAATTTTTGATAAGTACCTCTTCCTTTAATTTCAAAGCAAATTTCCGTCAGAAATCACAGCTCTAATATGACAATTATCAGGATTTGACGTTCCCGTAGGTCCGCATAAACCTTCAATCGTTTTAGTTGATAACTTAAATTATAATGTGGCAATTAATAGCATGGTCATTAAAAAAAACCACTGCTCCATTTAAGTAAGGAGCAAAAAAAAGATGAAGCAGAACGCTTCATCTTTTTCTATGAATTAAAAAGGAATACTTAGGTTTTCACAACTTCCAAAGCCGGGCTTACAGGCTCTGCCTTTATTTCGGTTTTAAGATTTTTTGCCTTTAGCTTCTTAATATCTCTTTGAATAAGGAAAGAGAAGATCAATGCTACTACAAGAAGACCTGCAAAGAAATAAAGTGTCACATTATAGTTATCTGATACCGTTCTGGTCCAGGCGGCGAACAAAGGACCTGCCATACCCGCTGCTGCCCAGGCTGTTAATATATAGCCATGGATAGCTCCCAGTTGTTTTGTGCCAAAAACATCACCAATATATGCGGGGATAGTGGCAAAACCACCTCCGTAACAGGAAAGGATCAAAAATATGATACCCTGAAAAACAAGCGGATTTGTTGCTGTTGGAAGGATAAAGAAAGCTACTACCTGGATCGCAAAGAAGATCGTGTACATTGCCGGTCTACCTATGTAATCGGAGAAACTTGCCCATCCTATACGACCGGCACCGTTAAACAGTCCCATAATTCCTACCATGGTAGCCGCTGCGACTACAGTCATGCCCGCATATTCCTGTGCCATTGGCGAGGCAACCGAAATAATTGCAATTCCGCAGGAAATATTGATGAAAAGCATGAGCCATAAATACCAGAAACGTTTTGTTTTTACTGCTTCATTAGCTGTTAACTGAGAGAGGTCCTGTTGTACCTTTTTCTTTCCCGAAGCTGCTGCCGCTTGAAATCCTTTTGGAACCCAGTCCTTCTAGGAGGAGGGGAAAGATAAAGGGACGAGAAAAAGATGATTATGAAATATACACTCCCCATAATGAAGAAAGTATTGGCTATTCCTACTGCAGAAATGAGATAAACTATTACCGGACTGCTTATAAGTGCGGCAAAACCAAAACCCATAATGGCAAGACCTGTGGCAAGACCACGTTTATCGGGGAACCATTTTACAAGGGTAGATACCGGGGTAATATACCCAAGACCAAGACCTATTCCTCCAAATACCCCGTAGAAAAGGTAGAGCAGGTAAATAGATTCAAGATAAATTGCAAGACCCGAACCCGCTATTCCAATTCCGAAGAAAATTGCGGCCAGCAGTCCCGATTTTCGGGGACCTTTCTTTTCCAGATAATGCCCCAGGAAAGCAGCTGAGATCCCTAAAAAGAATATTGCGAGACTAAAAGTAAATTGGGTATCGGCAAGTTCCCACCCAAATTTTTGAATAAGGGGTTTGGTGAAAACACTCCATGCATAAACAGAACCAATAGAAATGTGGATACCTACGGCAGATGCGGCTATAAGCCACCTATTTTTAATTTTTCCCATGAGAGAAAGCTTTTTAAGAAATTTAATAATTCAACAAAATAATGACAGTCACCGGTAAAAAAATATGACTGCGGTCAGCCCTGCACGAATGCTTAAGAATATCTGCTGAAATCAATTCCGTTCTACTCTTTTCAAGGAAAAACCTTTAAATTTACGGCCGCTAACCAAAAACATTAAAATGATAGGACAGGAAGAGTACAGGGAAGAAAATATACCCGAATTATATTCAAAAACGCTCATCCTCATCTTTGCTATTCTTTTCTCCACGATCTTTGCAGCTGCCCTGTTTATCGTCAACCTAAGAACTTTGGGAAAGACAAAAGAGGCTTTTTGGGTATTGATCTTTGCTATTGTTTATCTTATCGCCACCGGTGTTGTGATGCAGGTATTTGGCCTTGCTCCCAGTATGACCATCATTGCCAATGTTATTGGAGCCGCTATTCTAAACGAGTTCTTCTGGAACAAATTCATTGGTAGCGAATTCTCTTATAAAAAGAAAAGCTGGATCAAACCTACTTTAATTTCCGTTGGGATTGCCTTGCTATTCTTCCTGTTGGTGATGGGAAGCATGTAAAGAAAAGTGGTCAGTGGGCAGTGGTCAGTGATCAGAAGTTTTTTTGCATAATGAGTTGACCTATTTAAGATCTGCGAATATTCGGGTTCTCTGTGGGAAAATAATTCGATTCCCCGGTAATTAGAAAAACCTCCCAAAGGAAGGTTTTTCTAATTATAATACCCTTTTAGACTGCCAGCAGGTTTTTCTGTTCCTGCTTCGACATTCTTTTATAACGCACAATTGCAAAAACGGTTATAGCCAGTAATATCCCGGTCATCCAATAGATCCATCCCGGAATAGGAACAGGATCTCCCGAGGCATAGGAATGCAATCCGGAGAGATAGTAGTTCACCCCAAATGAAGTCATAAGAATAGATGAAAATGCCCACAGGCTGGCAATGTTGAGAACAAGAGAGTTTTTGAGTTTAGGAATAAGCCTCAGGTGAAGCACAAAGGCATAGACCATTATTGAAATCAAGGCCCAGGTTTCCTTTGGGTCCCATGCCCAGTAACGTCCCCAGCTCTCGTTGGCCCATACCCCGCCCAAAAAGGTCCCTACAGCGAGAAGAAATAGACCAATAGTGATAGACATTTCATTAACCATACTTAGCTCCTGCATGCTCTTCCACCATTTTGCTGAAGGTTTTAAAGGTTTAAAAATTAGCAGAATTAAACTCAGCAGAGCCAGCAAGGCAGCAAGGGCAAGCGGTGCATATCCACTTACAATGACTGCCACATGTATCTTGAGCCAGTAAGAATGAAGTACCGGCATAAGGTTAGTGATCTCGGGATTCAACCAATCGAGGAAGGCTACGAAAAGTAAGGTTCCGGAAAAGAGGATCCCCAGAGGTACTGTAAAATGTGACTTTTTCTCAAATACTAATCCGAAGAGGAGAATACACCAGGCCACAAATACCAGCATTTCGAAACCATCGCTCCAGGGAGCGCGTCCCGCGATATACCATCGCAATCCAAGGTGGATTGTAAAGAGTGCCAATCCTGCCCATGCAACTGCAAGACCTGCAATCCAGGAATAGCGTAACCATTTTGGTTGTGAAAACAACTTAATAATGGCCAGCACCAGCATCACTGCCCCAAGGATCCAAAAGATCCCAAACAGCCTGTTTCCAAGATTTAGTTTATTATAAATAATTTCTGTCTGCAGCCTTTCTTCTCCGGGATGCACCTCTGCCCCGGCTTTTTCCTGAAACAGTTCTATATAAGACAGCACTTCATTAGCCTCTGCATAGTTCCCTGTTGCAATACCTTTATTAAGTGCAGACAAATAAAGAGGGGTGATGCTTTTCACGAAGAGCGCATCCTCTTCATCAAATCCCATGTTATGTTGGTTAGCAGTAAACCAGGTATTGTTCTCATCCAACCGGTTTGGAAAGAGCTTTAAAAAGTCACCTCTTAAGATCGCATAGAAGATATTGAATCGCTCATCTACTTTCAAAAGTTCTTTATGCGCTTCGTTTCTTTCTGAAGGTTTGAGCCTGTTGGCCTCCTCTACCAATCCCTGCAGAAGATAATTCCCATCGGGGTCGATCAATTCCTGAAAACTCACACTGCTCACCGGGGCATGTCCTATAGCTTCAAATATGGCTGCTCCTTTCTTTTCATCAACCTTGATCAATGGCAAAGCACTGAATCTTCCCGGGTCCAGCTGCACAGCAAGTAAAAATTGTTCGGCGGTAAGTTCAATCTCTCCTCCGGGTTGATCAATGCTAATGGTGGATCGACCGCTTAATTTCCTGGTGATCTCGTTAGCGAGGGTATTGAGAGGTTTCATACGCCCATCAAGATCCTGGACCACAAGATTGCCATACGCCTGTGCCTGGGAAAGCGGAACTACAGCCTCCCGAATATTCGGCACTTCATTATGCCCATACATCTTCATCCCAATAAACAGGGAAAGCAGAAGGGCTAGAAAAGTGAGAGCGGTAGCCTTTGGAACTACAAATTTAGGCACGGTTTCCATTCCCTCTTCCTTAAGAGATCCTTTTTCTGAAACTTTGATCCCGCCGGGCATTTTTGGCCCCTTTTCATTTATGGTTTTGATCCTGCGGTTGAGAATGCTGAACCTGCTGCCCTTCACAAAAAAGGTGAAGAACATTCCAATGGTAAGCAGAGTATAAGATAAATAGGTAATGTAGGTACCGGGCCGATCCTGACTCACAGAAAGAACAGTCCCCATTTCATCTGTATCATAGGAAGCCTGGTAAAAACGATAGCCTTTATGGTCGAGAACATTATTCATAAAAACCCTGTATGGGAAACTGGCTTCCTCATCTATTACCTGAAGTTCACTGGCATAGCTGGAAGGACTCTGGCTACCGGGATAGCGTTCCAATTGAAATTCCCGGAGCTGTAAAGCAAAAGGTAAAGTCTCCTGGCGGGGACCATATGAAAGGGAATATTTTTTACCATCTGCAAAGAATACGTGTTTCTGGGGATCCCTTGTAACTATGGGAGTGTAGGTGCTTAATAATTCCTCTCCCTCTGCATTGGTTACCTTTAGCCTTAGCATTGTAGGCAGTTCTTTGGCAATTTCTTCATCTTCTTCAGCAAAATAAACCAGTTGCTTACCTTCATAAACCCCTTTTACAAGAAAAGCAGAGCTATCTGCCTGGTAAAGATTTCTTACCTGTAACGGAGAAACCTCCCCGGCTTTTAACACACCCATTGCCTGGGTTGTCATCTCCACCACATGCATATTCCTGTCACTTGAGATCATCCATTTTCCATCTTCCTTAAACACCTTTATGTTTCCTGTTCCCTCTTTGGATGTGGACAGTTTCATTTTACCAAACGGGAGATCTTCCCCTATTGGAAGGAGATGATCTTCACGATCTGCCCCAAAAGCCATCGCAATATCCACAAGAGTATCTTTTCCCGGCAGGTATTCTCCCCGGGCTCCTTCAACATACCTGTCAAGGGAGACATTAAAAATCTTCTCATTTAGATTAACAACCACTTCCTGAGGCTCAAATTCATAAGAGCTTATTTCCAGCTGTTTTTCAAATCGTAAGTTTCCCTCTCCCACTCCGTCTTCACTGAGCTGCAAAAATTTATCTGCCGAATAGTAAGTGTTTTTTGTCTCTCCTTCCCTAATATGAATAATCCCTTCATTGCTAAAGTACCTGGTAACTCCGGCTCCCAGGATCATAAGCACAAAAGCAATATGAAAGAGACCCAGGGGCCAGCGCTTTTTAGTGAACAGTTTGTACTTCCCAATATGAGCTAAAAAATTTACTGCCAGCCACACCATTATCACTTCAAACCACCATGCCTCGTAAACCAACTCCCTGGCAACGGCTGTGCCGTGATCATTTTCAATAAAAGTGGCAACTGCCATAGCTCCTGCAAAGGCAACTATGAGTAAAAAAGACACTTTAGTGGACAATAAGATTCTTCCTAATTTCATTTTGATCAATTTAACCTTGACACCTCTGGCAGCAGTACTGCCCTCAATTTTTTATATAAAAAAGGCCAGCCTGAAAATTCCGGTAACTGTTATTTTCAGGCCGGCCGGCAACTACAAACTTTCTAATTATCTACTGCTCACTTTTTTAACCGAAAGGGTTTTTGCTTCCCTTTCCTTACCTTCTTTAATCCAGTGAGGAATTACCTCTTCAAGAAACTTTTCTTTTGTTTCCAATTCTTCCGGCATATCAAGTCCAATATATTTTTGCAGCACGTCCTTATCATTTAGATTGGGCATTTCCACTGGTTCAGTTTGCCCTAATTCGGCCAGCAAACGGGTAAGAGCGATACGGGCTTCCTGAATTTTTCCGGTAGCAGAAGTTACTATCCTGCTGGTTTCAAGCGGCGCATGGAAAGCTGCTCCATGAGAGGCTACAGAAAAATCCCAGCGCCATTGAGCATGTCTTATTTTTAGCAGAATATCTTCCATTTGAGCTTCTGTAGCTCCCAGCTCCCAGGCTTTTTTTGCTTCGATATGCGCCTGTGCAAGCTGCTTTTGTAAATACCCGGTGCCTTCTTTGATCTTACTTTGCCGCTCATAGACGTCGTTCACCAAATCTTCTTTTTTCTCCCTGTGACAAACAAAGCATGAATTTTCAACATTTGAGAGAGGAGAGCCTATATGGTGATCGGTGAATTTTTGTCCGCCTTCGGTTTTATATGGCATGTGACAATCTGCACATGATACCCCTCTTTTGGCATGCACGCCCATGGAGAAGATCTCATAATCGGGGTGCTGCGCCTTTATCATAGGGGTTTTGCTCAATGGATGTACCCAGTCGGCAAAATCGATATTATCGTAATATTCTTCCATGGCTTCCACGGTTAAACCGCCTTCCCATGGGAATTTGAGGTAAGCCGCCCCTTCCTTACCGGGTAAGTCCTTAGCAAAATAATACTCCACATGGCATTGGGCACAAACCAGGGAACGCATTTCCTGGTGGGAGACATCACTTATATTCTTGTTCATAGCCTCAAAAGCCTCCACAAGGGCCGGGCGGGTGATAGTGAGGTTCATGGTCTCGCTGTCATGGCAGTCTGCACAACCAATAGGGTTGATCATTTCACTTCCAAAATCAGATAATTTATGGCTGTAAAACTCAGTCACTCCAATTTCATCCATAAGTCTTGGCACATCTGTACTCTTACAGGTCCAACAGGTGCTGGGCATGGGGCCTTCTCCTTTTTCCCAGGGAGAGCCAATTCTTGCAGTAGCTCTAATATCGGTCAGGGCATGGGCGTGACCTCTTGGCTGGTTGTAATCCTTACTAAAACCATAACCTGCCCATAAGATCACCAATTCGGGTTGAGCATCGAGAACATCGGCAAAACCGCTGGTACTGTAAAGACCTTTAAATGTCGTGTCGGCAGTTTTTCTATAGGATTGGTATTGTCTCGGGTAGTTAAGACCCCAAACAGAATCCCTTGGTTCTATACCTTCTATCTCCACCTTGGGCTGATAGGCAAAGCGGGCTTCGGCTCTCCTGTCCATGATCGTATAAGCCAGCAGGGCCAGCAGAAATACAGCTATTACGGTTACTATAAAAATGATCCAGTTTTTCATAATTCTATGGTTAGTATCAGGTTGTGCAGACTTTTATTGTTTTTATGGATTTGTTGGTCGAACTGTGGAAACAGTATCTTTTTCTTTGTCTTCGGCTATATAATCCTTTAACCAGGAAGGAATAACATCCCGGTCTTCGGGCACATGCATTTCAACAGGCTCTATTTGATATCCCACTGCCGAAAGGCTTTTCACCCTTCCGTGAGGTACTTCCCGGTGGCATTCCCAGCAGGTGCGATCTGTTCTGTGCACCTCATGGTCCACTACGGTTGCCGCTAGTTTGGGATCTGTGATACGGGCATCATGGCAGCGAATACAGTTGTTCTGAATTACTTCTACAGATGGCTCCCGCGCCTTGATCACTTCAGGTTCTGCCCGTAAAGTAAAAATGGTGGAATGATAAAGACCATCCATTGCTTTAAAGTAATACGAATTGAAAACATTATCCTGGGGCACATGGCAATCGTTACAACTTGCTACCTCTCTATGAGAACTTTTGTTCCAGGTGAGATATTGAGGTGTCATGACGTGACAATTGATACAGGCTTTAGGATCATCGGAGAGATAAGAAGTTGCGTTACTGAGTTTTAAAACGTAAAATCCGAGACCCAGAAATGCCCCCATGGATATCGCCGCAGCAAGCCCCCATTTTTTGGGAGGTAGAAGACGACGGAAAAAGGACTTCTTTTTGGAAGGCTTTGTCATAAACCTACTTTTTGAGGTTGTAAAAATACCATCCCGATGCTTTTTAAAATATGACAATTATCAGATTAGAACTGAAAATTTGCAGGAATTGCGGACTTTTTCAAAGAATTTTAATTAATGCAGCCCGGCTTATATTTTTGGTGCTTTCCGGCTCAAAAAACCAACAGCAGCGATAGAAAATTATTATTTATCGCTGCTGCAGAAATAGGGGTGAAAAATGCCATTTCTGAGACCTGTTCCGGAACAGGAATTCTTTTCAGTAAAAACTCAATTAAAAGCTTTATTGCTTAACTTAGAATCGTTTGCGTCTTTACCTCACGAGCTATGGAAATGGATAAAAAGCTCCTGGCGATAAAACTCCTGCACACCCTGGTGTGGGCATTCTTTGTGACTATCATTTTCTATATCGTTTATTCGGGTCTTGCGAATGAACTCACCACTTTTACCTGGATCTCCATTGGGTTGGTCATTGTTGAAGGACTGGTGCTGCTCCTATTTAAAATGTTTTGTCCGCTCACGGTTATAGCCAGGAGATATTCAGATTCAGAAAAGGCAAATTTCGACATCTTTTTACCCGAGTGGCTGGCGAAGTACAATAAGGAAATTTTCACCAGTATCTATCTTGCCGGAGTGATCCTTGTGCTCTTAAGGTACTTTGAGGTTTGGTAGAAGGGAAATCAGGAATCTTAGATCCTAAGCTCTGTCATTCATTATCTCCTGAAAAAATTATCACAACAACTTTAATTTCAGATTTTTAAAGTAAATTAGGATTTCCCTCCCAGATCGGTTTCTCAAGTAACCAATTATTCATTATAGTTATGAAGCAAGTAATTCAAACCCTTCAGAAAAACGGCCTTCTGGCAGCTGTTTTCTTCCTGAGCACCGGAATCTTTTTTGCGCAGGATAAAGCTCAGCAGATCGAAAACCTGCTAAGCAAATACCATGAATATGATCAATTCAACGGCTCTGCTCTGGTAGCAGATGACGGGGAGATCATTTTTTCCGATGGTTATGGAATGGCCAATATGGAACACGACATTCCTAACACCCCACAAACAAAACACCGTATAGGTTCTATAACCAAACAATTTACTGCAGCTTTGATCCTGCAGTTGGTAGAACAGGGAAAACTCGAATTGGATAAGCCCATTTCAACTTACCTCCCCGATTATGAAGGACCTGCAGCCGATGTTGTGACTATCCATCACCTGCTCACCCATAGCTCGGGAATTCCCAGTTACACTTCTTTTCCAAACTTTTTTGAGGAAGAAAGCCGGAACCCGAGGACTCCGAAGGAGTTTGTAAAAGTCTTTTCCGATTCTACATTGCAATTCACTCCGGGGGAGCGGTTTGTTTACAACAATTCGGGATATTTCCTGCTGGGCCACATTATTGAAGAAGTAACAGGCAAATCTTATGAGCAGGTGCTGCAGGAAAATATACTGGATCCACTCAACATGAACGACACCGGCTATGACCACCATAGTACGATCATCAAGAACAGGGCTGCGGGATATGAAAAAAATGGCGATGGTTACGTTAATGCACCTTATTTGGATATGTCCCTTCCCTATGCCGCCGGCTCTCTGTATTCTACTGTAGAAGACCTTTACAAATGGGACAGGGCGCTGTATAAGAATGAGATACTTTCCGAAGAATCCAAAGAACTCATGTTCACTCCTCAAATGCCCGATGGTAATTCACAGTACGGCTATGGCTGGAGCATAGGAGCATTGCCTTTAGGTAATTCGAATGACAGTATACCCATTGTAGCTCACGGGGGCGGCATCAATGGTTTTAACACCCTTATCGTTCGTTTCCCCGAAGAGGACGATCTGGTCGTACTGCTCAACAATACCGGCGGCACCAGGTTAAGGGACATGGCTATTGGTATAAACAATATCCTGCACGGGGAGGAGGCAGAAATGCCGAAAAAATCTGTAGCGATGGAGGTACTTCCCGTCTTTATGGACGAAGGGGTGAATGCGGGCCTGGCTAAATATAAAGAGCTGAAAGCTAATGATACCTATGCCCTGCGGGAAGGTGAAATGAACCAGATTGGATACCGACTCTTGCAAAACGAAAAAACAAAAGAAGCCATTGAAGTCTTTAAGATCAATGTGGCTGAATTTCCTGATTCCTGGAATACCTATGACAGTCTTGGAGAAGGATATATGATGGACGGGCAGAAAGAGAAAGCCATTGAGAACTATGAGAAATCAATAGAAATGAATCCCAACAATGACAACGGGAAAGAAATGCTGGCGAAGATCCGGGTACAGTAACAGAATCAAATATCAATATCACATTTTTAGAACCTTCCCGCCGCGGAAGGTTCTTTTTGTTTAACTCTGAAAGAATTTCAGATTTCCGGAATCATATGTCTTAAGTAATTATTTCAATTTTGAATTGTGTGATTCTGGTCTCTTTACCTCAACCTTTCCAAAGTGTAGCAGTAAGCTTTCCGAAGAAAATACTTAACTTCACCCTAACTTTACAATCAGTCCAAATTGCGCGTTTTTGGGACCAAAAAAACCACATCTTATGGTGCGTAAAACGATTCTTAAACTATCCCTGACTTCTACATTTCTGTTAATGCTCCTTTTGTTTTCTTCCTGTTATGAAAAAAAGAATGCAGCATTGGCAGAGAACACAGTCTTCATGGGCAATGAGCAACATTCAGGAAATTTCAATTCCATTCCTGTTAAAGAAGAACCCGAAATTTTGTGGAAAGTAAAAACGGGTGGGCAGGTCATCTCATCACCGGTAATAGCAAATAATGTCGTTTTTATTGGAAGCAATGACAGCAAACTGTATGCTATAAACGCTAAATCGGGCAAAACAGAATGGGAGTACAAAACAGGCGCCCCTATAAGTTCCACCCCCCTGTTGGCAAAAGGTAAAGTCATGTTCTTAAGCTATGACGGGTTCTTCTATGCTCTGGATCAGGCAAAGGGGGATCTCCTGTGGAAATTTAAAACAGAAGGAGAAGCGAAATTTAAAGTGAAAGATTATTATAACGGGACCTTTAAAGAAGATTTCTGGGATTTTTACCTTTCATCTGCAGTAGCAAATAACAACCTCGTTTACTTTGGATCAAGTGACGCCAACATCTATGCCCTGGATATTGAGTCGGGGGAAAAGATCTGGAAATACAAAACCAAAGGAAGTATTCATTCATCACCTGCAATTTCCAATAACGCTTTGGTGACAGGTTCCTGGGATAGTAATATATACTGCCTTGATGCCACTACAGGTAAAGAAAAATGGAACTTTTCAACCGGAAAGGACCTGGAACACTACATATGGCTTGGAGTGCAGGCATCACCTTCAATAGATAGCAATGCTGTATACATAGGCTCCAGGGATGCAAAATTTTATGCCCTGGACATTGAAACCGGCAAGCCGTTATGGATTCAGGACAAGTTTAAAAGATCATGGATGCCAAGTTCTGCAGCAATAGGCAAAGACGCTATTTTCACAGGGTCATCCGATTCTTTTAGTTTCTATTCAATAGACAAAAAAACGGGAGATATCAACTATGCCACTAAAACAAATGCTTACACTTTCTCCAGCCCTGCTATTGATAATGACATGGCCTATATAGGATCGGCAAACGGCAGATTGTATGGCATCCATTTAGAAAGTGGAAATTTGGAATGGGAATTTCAAACCTTGGGTTTAAAAACTGATACCATTAATATGTTTGATGAAAAAGGCATGTTGGACAAAGACAGGTATAAAATGCTTGTTAAGGATATTAAGGATATGCCTGCGCTATCTGCTTTAATGAATAAAGCATTTGTCAATAGCGGAGCCATTTTATCTTCCCCTGTTATATCTAACCGGGTTATTTACTTTGGGAGCTCAGATGGCTATATCTATGCCGTAACCGATAAAGAAGCTAAGCCTGCGAATTAAATGTTTCCCGGGAGAAGACGCTGCTAAACGCAGACCGGTTTCATCAACTATAAGTATTTTTTGAACCTTTTTAAAGTCCGTTTCATGTTGAGGGATCAACATCTTCTGTTAATTTTACTTTGGTCGAAAAAACAGTCCCGAAATCTGGAACAAGACATATTAATTTCTTTAAACCGACCTCCCAGGCCAACACCTCTCAACAATACCTGTCAAAAATGGCTTTTTTGAGAGGAAATCGTCATATTTGTTTCTTAAGTACTCCAAGATTATCTGCACCCGGAGAAACTCCCCAAACCAATGACCAACAAACCACTTGTTAGCATAATAATGGCAGTAAAAGATACTGCTCCTTATTTACCTGCTTGCCTGGATTCAGTAATGGCACAAACCTATGAAAACTGGGAACTTATTGCAGTAAATGATCATTCCGAAGATGACAGTCCGGAGATCTTAAAGGAGTATGCTGCAAAAGACTCCCGGATCAGGTTTTTCAATTCTGATAAGCCAAGACTTATCCCAACGCTGCAAAGAGGATATCGGGAAGTAAAAGGCACCTTGATCAACAGAATGGATTCCGATGATAAGATGCCCGACTACAAGCTACAGGTACTCGTGGAAGAATGGTTAAAGCATGGCAAAGGAACTGTGATCGCAGGTGGTACCGAACATTTTGTAGATGAAGGAAACGTAGGGGAAGGATTCATTAAGTATGAAAACTGGCTTAATGAAGTTGCCAGGACCAGTACCCATTACCGGGAGATCTACAGGGAGTGCGTGATCCCGTCCCATTGCTGGCTCCTTCACAAGGAGGATCTCGACGCAGCAGGAGCTTTTGATCCCGTAGTATATCCCGAAGATTATGATCTTTGTTTCCGGTTCTATGAATTGGACCTGAATGTTATCGGGATAGACCGCATCCTGCATTACTGGCGGGATCGGTCGGACAGGATCTCACGTACCTGGGAAGAATATGAGGACAACCGCTATTTTGAGCTCAAGCTGCGCTTTTTCTACGAGCTGGACAGAGATCGCTCAAGACCTTTGGTATTATGGGGAGCAGGAAAGAATGGTAAAGACATGGCCAAACTTTTACAGTCATACGATGATGAGTTTCACTGGGTATGTGATAACCGCAGAAAAATAGGCAAGGATATCTACGGGGTTCGGTTAGAACATTATAAGGAGATCATGACGATGGAAGATCCTCAAATAATGGTGGTAGTAGCCTCTCCCGAAGGGAAAAAGGAGATAGAACAAAAACTGGCTTCATGGGATAAAAAACCTGTCTCCGATTACTGGTTTTTTACTTAACCGGCTTGATTGTTTTTCCTATTCAACTACCGTCTCCCGTCAATTCGAGTGAATCCGGACCTGCGAGAGCAGGGGTGGATTTGTATCGAGGACAACCCTTAATGGAATTTGGTGCTTGGAATTTGGAATTTATTTTTCCCTCATCATCAAATTTTCAAATCACCACATCTTCAAATTGGATTAACATTATCTTTATCTCCTTATGATCAACGAGCAATATTTTCAGAAATTTCCAGAGCTAAAGACCCAAAGACTATTTCTTCGGAAGCAGGAGCTGAAGGATGCGGCTTCGCTGCAGCAATTGCGTTCCAATGATGATGTGATGAAATTTATGGATTCAGATAAGCATCGTGATACCAAGACTTCTGAAGCTTTTATAAGAAAGAACCTGGAAACCTATGAAAAGAAAAGCGGATTTTTCTGGGTGATCACGGCAGGTGAGTCCGGAAGTTTTATGGGAGATATCATTTTACACAAGATCGACAGAACCAATGCCCGGGCCGAGATTGGCTACACCCTTCATCCGGAATTTTGGGGCCACGGCTATATGAAAGAAGCCATGCGTGCAGTGATCTCTTTTGGGTTCCACGACCTTGGGCTCCACAGCATCGAAGCCAATATCAATCCCGCCAATGACACCTCCCGCGCCCTCCTCCTTAAAATGGGTTTTATGAAGGAAGCTTACTTCAGGGAGAATTATTACTACAATGGAAAGTTCCTGGACAGCGAGATCTATTCTTTGCTGGAGAAGGATTTTTTGAGGAAGTAAAAAGTTTTCACACCAAGATTACGGAATAAAAGGTGCCAAAAATGTCATTTCGAACCCGCCTGCCGGACGGGCAGAGGAGCTTTTTGCCGACTTAGAAATCTCAACTACGACTACCTCCTACCGCCTACCGTCCAACGTCTTCCGTCTACTTCAAAAGCCACAGATGCACAGATAATTTTTTACTCATACTCCACTTCTTCTTATTTCCACACTTTCAAATCCCCACATCTTCAAATCTAATCTTGGAATTTAGTGCTTGTAATTTGGGATTTTTTAAAAATGTCATTTCGAACCCGCCTGCCGGACGGGCAGGGGAGCTTTTCTGCGACTGAGAAATCTCATGCTTTAACTACTGTACGTTATTTTCTCGCCGTCAGTTCAAGTTTGTATTGAGAACAACCATTTTGGAATTTGGTGCTTGTTATTTGGATTTTTTGAACATCGATGTCATTTCGAAGCAACATTTCCGCGACTGAGAATAACTACTCCTTAACAAAGTTTTAATAAATTTACAGATATATCTAATTAGTAATTTTAAATATTATCACATGAGCCCCAGGATCATTGTTTTCATTGCCTTAATACTTACTTCCATATCCTTAAAAGCTAACAATTTGAATGATGGCTTTTTAAAAGCAGGAGATTTTAATATTGAGAAGGATCTATTATTGGTGCAATTTGATTGTAAAACTGATGTAGATGACCTTCATACAGTTGCGGCTTTTAGGACTTTGGTATCCCACCAGCCATATTCTCAAATAAATTTTCATGCAGTAGCCGGTACTTATGGGATGCAGGAAGGCTTATATGTTCCACCCAACGATCTGTTTCAGCTGGCTTTTGGGGATAACTGGACCGATGCTCATAACAACATGCAGGCGGCTGTTGAAAAAGTAAAACCACGGATCCTGGAAACGTTGGCACAGGGTGGAGACGTATGGATCGCCGATGCGGGACAATCTGATTTTTCTGCTGAGCTTTTAAAAGCTGTTCAAAAGGATCTGCCCGAAATGGAAACTTCTAAGAGAATACATGTGGTTCAACATGCCGAATGGAATGAAGAGGTAACAACACCTGAAAAGCTGGATTTCGTAAAACAAAATGCCGACTATACTAAAATACCCGATGGTAACGGCGTCGGAAACGGAACTCCCGGATTTCGCGATCCTGCCTTCACTAACTGGAATGACAAGATCACCGATCCTGAACTGACTGAAGTATGGCAACTCGCAATTGATCTGGGAAACAAATACAATGGAAAAGAGGGTCGCTATAATAATGAGGCTATTTTGTCGGGAGGACTGGATTTCTCAGACCTTGCTGAAGTTTGCTGGATCCTGGGACTGGAAGACATCAAAGATGTTGAAGAATTCTTCGATATTTTTTCAAAATAAAGTCTCCTCTCCAGGTCGCTTCATTGCTAATTGATCATTGTTAATTGATAAAATGCCACGGATGCACAGATATTACTTATTTACTCATACTCCCGTTTTTCTAATTTTCAAATTTCCAAATCCCTTCATCTTCAAATCAATTTTGGAATTTGGTGCTTGTAATTTGGAATTTTTTAAAAATGTCATTTCGAAGGAGCTTTTTGCGACTGAGAAATCTCATCATGTGCTATGAAAATTTCTTGCAAAGAAATCCTGTTCATTGCTAATTGATCATTGTTAATTGAAAAATGCCACGGAATTTTTCCGGAAAACTAAAAATTCAGCTAAATCTTTACGAAAGATCCGGCTGCAGACGCGGCATTTGGCCAAAAATGGGTAAATTAGGACTTCAGGAAAAACCTGATCAAAAAGCCTTACCACCTATAAACTTTCTAACACTATGAACATCTACAAAGCAATTAAGGAAGACCACGATATACAAAGAGATCTTTGTGACAAATTATTAAAAACTTCAGGGGAATCTAAAGAGCGTAAAGAGCTTTGGCCTGAGCTTAGAAAAGAATTAGAAGTCCATGAAGTAGCCGAAGAACGCTACTTTTATTCACCCCTCATAGACACCGACAGCATGCAGGAAGATGCACGCCATGGGATGGCAGAGCACCATGAGATCGATGAACTTATTCAGGAACTGGAGGCCACCAAAATGGATTCTCCTCACTGGCTGGCGACCATGAAGAAATTGAGCGATAAGGTGCACCACCATTTGGAGGACGAAGAGGAGGAATTCTTTGGAAAGGCAAAAAAGGTCTACACCCAAAAAGAGAGCGAAGAGCTTGCCGAAAACTATAAGAAGTCCAGGGAAGACTACAAGAAAGGTTGGCCGGAATCGATCCCCGGTTCAGACAATGTAGAATAGAGCAACCCACAGGGCCGCTCTCAGGGATCGAATAAATTTGGTGCCTGGTATTCTAATTTTCTCGAAAATGTCATTTTGATAAAGCCTTTTCTTTTGAGAAAACAACTCCCGTCAGTTCGAGCCTGCCTGCCGATAGGCAAGTGAATCCGGACCTGCGGTAGCTAGGGTTGAATTTATATTGAGGGCAAAAATGTCATTTCGAAGGAGCTTTTCTGCGACTGAGAAATCTCATGCTTTAACTACGGCCTCTGTTCTTTTTACTCATAGGTTTCTATTTTCTCTGGAGTTCGTGAATCTCCGATTTCCATTGATGAAAATGAAATCGACGAAGGAGATTCACGAGCTCTTTAATTTAAAAATAGATGGTGGCGAGTAACCAAAAAAATCCAGGCTTACGAAAATGGATCTAAATTTTTCGCTCGATGTCTAAATTTTCTGAACTCGCGGGAGAATTTATAGAAACGATAAAAATTCCTTTCGCTCGAACAGCAGAAAATTCTACGCCATCTCACTTCAAATTTTACGATCAATTTTCGATAGGCCGCTTCTCAGAACAATGAAAATTGTCATTTCGAAGGAGCTTTTTGCGACTGAGAAATCTCATGCTTTAACTACTGTGCGTTATTTTCTCCTCGTCAGTTCAAGTATGTATCGAGAACATCCATTTTGGAATTTGGAATTTGGTGCTTGGTGCTTGGTACTTGGTTCCTGGATTTTTTAGAAAATCAACTATCTCTTCCCAGAGATTTAGTGTCAATAACGAATCTGTATTTCACATCGCTCTTTAGCATTCTCTCATATGCAGTATTGATTTCTTGCATAGCAATGATTTCAACATCACAAACAATATTGTGTTCTCCACAAAAGTCCAGCATTTCCTGGGTCTCTTTGATCCCGCCAATCAACGAACCTGCAATACTTTTTCTTTGGAAGATCAATTGTCCACCGTGAACAGGGTCAACCGGTTCTACTGCTCCCACTATTACCATGGTAGCGTCTCGTTTTAAAAGGCTCACATAAGGATTCACATCATGACCTACCGGAATGGTATTCAGCAAGAAATCAAAGGTATTGGCGTGACTTGCCATTTGTCCTTCATCTGTTGAGATGAGCACATGGTCTGCACCCAATTCTTCGGCATCTTTTGTCTTTGAAGGAGAGGAAGTGATCATCACCACCTCGGCTCCCATGGCACTGGCAAATTTGACTCCCATATGCCCAAGTCCCCCGAGGCCAATAACTCCTACTTTATCTCCTTTCTTCACATTCCAGTACTTCAAAGGAGAGTATGTGGTAATCCCCGCACAGAGCAGAGGTGCGGCAGCTTTGCTGTCCAGATGTTCAGGAACATGAAGAACAAAATCTTTATCGACCACAATTTTTTGTGAATATCCGCCAAAGGTCATTCCGCCTAAATATTTGTCTGGTCCGTTGTAAGTAAACGTCGAACCTCTTTCGCAATACTGCTCCAGCCCTTCTTCACAGGAGCTACATTCCCTGCAGGAATCGACCATGCAGCCCACTCCTACCTTCTCACCGACTTTAAAGTCTTTAACTTTTTCACCCACCTGGACTACCCGTCCAATAATTTCATGCCCGGGTACAAGAGGATATTCAGACATTCCCCAGTCATTCCTTACGAAATGAAGATCTGAATGACAAACCCCGCAGTATTCAATGTCAATAAGGACATCATTTTCATGTACCGCTCTTCTCTCAATTTCAAAGGGTTTGAGCGGCGCTGCCACTTCATGGGCTGCAAACGATTTTACTTTACTCATAATCAATTAGTTATATCTAACTAAGTTAAGTAAAAGAAAGAACATAATGACCCGGCATAGGAGAGTACTTCTGAAAAATGAATTTTTTTTCAATCTCTAAAAAAACATGTAATGGTGTAATCCTGTCTTGCGGTAGCGAGGGTGGATTTATATTGAGGACCAAAAATGTCATTTCGAACCCGCCTGCCGGACGGGCAGGGGAGCTTTTTTGGGACTTAAAAATCTCAACTACGACTACCGCCTACCGTCTCTCGTCTATTTAAAAAGCCACGGATGCACAGATATTTTTTTTAATCATACTCCTCTTCCTCTCATTTTCAAATTTTCAAACCCTCACATCTTCAAATCAATTTTGGAATTTGGTACTTGTAATTTGGGATTTGCTCAAAATGTCATTTCGAAGGAGCTTTTCTGCGACTGAGAAAGCGCAGCTTCGACGTAGTCAAATCTCATGCTTTAACAAAAAATATCTAACTACCGTCTAAAGTCTACCGACTATTTTCACAACGAGAGCGCAAAGAATTTCTGTTCACTGTTTATTGATCATTGCTAATTCAAAAGCACTGGAATTTGGTGCTTGTAATTTGGAATTTTTCTTTCTTCATTTTCAAATTGTTTTCATCTGAAAATAAGCTATATACCTCTGATTTCCTTACATTTATGACAATTGCTTTCCAATCTCTTTTTTAAATCGGTCATTATGAGATCACTTACCTTCCTGTTACTAATGTTTGGGACATTATTTTCTTCGGAAGCTGCAATATTACAGCAACCGGACCAGGACAAACCCAAAATGCTTTCTCAGGCGAGAATAGTCGATCTCAGCCATGCCTATTCCGAAGAAACGGTGTACTGGGTCACGGCCAAAGAATTCCGGCTGGATACCGTCTTTGCCGGACAAACTGATAACGGCTATTACTATTCCGCTTTTAATTTTGAAACGGCAGAGCACGGGGGGACACACATAGACGCACCCATACATTTTGCTGCCAATGCTCAAACAGTAGACGAGATCCCGCTCCATAAATTGGTGGGACCGGCTATAATGATCGATGTTTCTTCAAAAGCTATGAATGATCCGGATTATTTAATCTCCATAGACGACCTTACCGGCTGGGAAAAGGAGCAGCAAATGCAGATCCCGGAAGCAAGTATTGTCCTCTTACAAACCGGCTACTCCAGTTTTTATCCAGACCGGGAGAAATATATGGGCACGGCTGAGAGGGGGGAAGCGGCAGTCAAAAAACTGCATTTTCCGGGGCTATCTCCTGAAGCAGCTCAATGGCTGGTCGACAAAAGGCATATTCATGCCATTGGTCTTGATACGCCGAGTATAGATTACGGACAATCCCGGGACTTTCGCAGTCATGTGATCCTGTTATCCAAAAACATTCCGGCCTTTGAGAATCTTACTAACCTGGATCAATTACCAGCAATAGGCTTCGAGGTCATCGCCCTGCCCATGAAGATAAAAGGCGGCAGTGGCGCCCCGCTGCGGATCATTGCACTTCTGCAGGATTGATTTTGCGAAAACCGAGAACCCGTTTTCTGACCATAATTTTTTTCTGATCACTGACCACTGAAAACTGAGCACTTAATTTTCCGGCAGATCACGCAGATCTTCACAGAACAACCATTCCTCAGTCTTCAATCACCAATCACTAATAAACCATTCACCAGTTAACCATTTTGGATTTTGGTGCTTGAACTTTTGGAATTTGTTTTCCATTTACGGTTTCCCGTAACTTCCTTTAACAGAATTTTAATAGATTTACAAAGATGTCATCAAATCTTTAGTTCATTGCTGAATTGATCTATGGACCTGAGGAGTTGTAAAGCAAATTATATTTAAATAAAATGAGAAAAGTTGAATTGATTTTCGGAACTGTCGCAGCCATTTCAATAGCTTATAAATTTCTCCTGGGTAATGAAATGAACACCCTTTTTTTAATGTCTGTAACGGGACTGAGTGTTTTCTACACCTACTTCAGTTTTGCTTACTTCAATAATATTCCCTTCAAAAAAATATTAAAAAAAGATTCATACCAGGATATTTCAAAATTGAGAATACTCGGCACTATCGCTTTAGGCTTTGGCTTAGGAATTACAACATTAGGCATTTTGTGGTCTCTTATGTATTGGCCATTTAATACATTTTTCCCCTTGGGAATTCCAATTTTGCTGATCATTGGAATAATTTCATTTATAAAATTTTCGAAAACGAGATCAGAGGCTTACGTACGAATTTTAAAACGGATTTCAATAATTGGTGGTATGGGTATTATTTTGTGGTTAACTCCTCAGGAAACTCTCAACCAAATGTTAGGGATAGAAATGTATGAAATAGCACAAAAGAAATAAATAGCTCTAAAAAGTTCGGGGAAGCGTGAATCCGGACCTGCGGTAGCAGGAACGGATTTGTACCAGGAACTATCCTTCTCCAATTCCCAATTAACAATTTTGAAGTTTGGTGCTTAATTTTTTGGAATTTGTTTTCCAATTGCGATTTCCCGTAACTTCCTTTAACAGAATTTTAATAGATTTACAGAAGCACCACAAATCCTGTTGATATCCCGCCGCTGAGTAATATAAAACCTAAGGATTTAGATGATTTATCCCATTGTAGCACATTGACTAAAACCATATATGAAAAAAGAAATTATTACAGTAATAGTGGTTGCTTTCTGTTTCACCACAGCGAAAGCACAAGTTTCAGAAATAAAAGAAAAGATTGATGATTCATATGAATATTATGAAGATGCAATGAAAAAAATTAAATATGCATTGAGTTCGATTGACGACTGTTATAACGCAAATTCAATTAATGATATTCAAACATTTGCAAGCGATGCAGAAAGTCATCTGACAAGTGCTAAAAGATATATAGAGTACGCAGAAGATGAAGCTGATTATGCAGAGGATGAAGCGTCAGATATTGATTGCTCAGATGCGGAAGACAAAGCTGATGATGCGGAAGGTTATTTTTATGAATCAAAAAGGAAAATTGCATCAGCAATAAGCGAATTATCAAGTGCATCATATGAAGATGACCCCGACCAGCTCGGATCTTACTTATCTAATGCCAAGGATTATATCAATGAAGCTATAAGGAAAATGAAATACGCAGTTGATGAACTTAATGAAACTTTGGAAGAACTTGAGGCTTGTGATTAAAACGTGCTACTACACCAGTTATCAAAAATGGCTTTTTTGATAGATAATTTTCTTCATTTATTTCCATATGAATAACCCGTTATGCCGAAAGGTGACTCCTTCCCTACATGCCACTTTCGTTAACCGGGAACGTTAGGCCTAATTTTCTTACAGAGTTTTGTAGTGAACAAATTTGTATTTTTACAAAAAATTGAAAAGGATTCTTGAAACTAGAACACAATATATCTAGAATTGAATATTTACTAGATCTTTATCGACTTACCATAGAAGATTTATTAAATATGATAAGTGAAGGACTTAAAAATCCTATTACTAGAGAAGACTTATATACTCAAGAGATTAAGGTCAGTGTATTAAAAAAAATAGATAAAGTTTTTAATAAAGGCTTGAACTATTACCTAGACCCAAGTAAACCAAAGCATTCTAAGGACGCAAGTATTTTCTTTAGAAAAGATAACTTCAATTCAGATTTAAATATAGGAGCAAAGAAAATTGTAAATCAATTTGAGGATCTGAAAATTTCCATATCAGCTCTATCAAAAATGACGGAGTTAAATTTAGAAAGAAAATTCAGAGTTTACAGCGTACAAGACAACCCTTTAGATGTCGCCTTTGAAATAAGAAAAGAGCTCTATCCCTCTATTAAAACAAAAAGCTTAAGAGATTTTTTAAAGCTCCTAATAAACTCATTTGCTGATTCAAATATTATGGTTTTTGAGTTTATAGAAACTTGGAATAAAAAGGATAAGGCTAACATTAATGGATTTTTTTTAAGCCCGAATACAATTGTTTTAAAGAGACAACAAAAATCCTTTAGAAGGGAGATCTTTACTTTAATTCACGAACTAGGTCATTTCCTGCTAAATGAAGAAGAAATTGAAGAAGTAGACTACAAATCGATTTCAATGAATCATCTCAATAAAATAGAAAATTGGTGTAACGAATTTGCCTATTACTTCCTAGTTGGAGATTATTACAGAAATATAAAGAACCTTGAAAAGGCTGATGTTTTCAATGACTATCATCACAACTTAATTCAGGAAATATCAAAAGAAACGCATTTGAGTACACTTGCGCTTTATACTAGATTATTATACGACCAAAAGATTTCTAATTCAGATTACAACAAAATAAGCAGTGAAATAAAACTGGCATATCAGGAAAAAATTGCCGAAGAAACTAGAATTAGGGAATTACAAAAAGTACAAGGAATTAAACAAGGTGGATCTGTTCCTAAACCAATTAATTCACCGTTGTTCATTAATACACTTCAAAATGCATTATATGATGGAATAATAAACGAATACGAATTTTGCAAAAAACTGAAAATTAAACCAGAGAAAATGGAACAATATATATAATGAAGATTATTGTTGACACAAGTTCCTGGTTAGCTTTGGTTCGATATTACATTCCATTCGACCCTGAATCTAAAATCTTCTTATTTTTTAAAAATGGAATAGAGGATGGATCCATTATTTTAATTGATGAAGTTCATCAAGAATGTTCCTTTGTTGCTAAAAAGATTGTATTGCACAATCTCAGTTTTTTTAATGATAAGAAAAATATTACTAAAACTAATGATCTATTCCCATCTCCTAAATTTTTCAATTTAGTGGATAACCAATTTTCAGTTCAATCTGTGAAAAGAAGGTTATCTGATGTCGAATATGAGAGCAGAAAAGAAGCATTTCTGAAATCAGCAGATTCTAAAATAATATTGAAGGCGCAAAAGTTAATTAAGGAAGATAAAATTGAGGAAACTATTGTAGTCTCCGAGGAAACAACTTCTGCGAATGATCATAAGCTTTTCAAAAAAATTCCATCAATCTGTACTATTTTAAAAATTGAATGTTTGACTCTACCTGAGTTGATTAAAAAATTCAAATCGGAAATAAATCTTCGTTTTTAGAGATAACACTACTTTCACTTCAAAGTGCAGCCGCCATTCTACTTCGGCATCTTGACATATGTCATTCTTTTTCTTCAAAAAAGTCCAGACCTTTAAAGAAGCTTTAAAAGGAGGCCTATGGAATATCACAGCTTCTAAGTCACAGTCTTCCCCCCTCGATCCTCCTCTCCTAATAAGATATACTTCCGGGAGAGTTTTAACACTTGGTAACAATGGTTACTGACCACGCCCAATTCTGAGAGTACTTTTGTACCATAAAATTTAAGAAATGAAGAAACAGCAACTTATCTTTCTACTTCCGGCAATACTTTTTTCCTGGATGCTTTCGGCACAGGAGACAGTTACCATTGGGAAAGAAGAAGTCCAGGAACGGGTACAGGAGAATAACAGCCAGCTAAAGATCTCCCAACAGGAATTCCTGGCAGCCCGTGCCCAATACCGGCAGACCAATTCGGTCTTTTTACCTAACATAAGCGCTTCCCACACCGGGATGACCACCAATAATCCATTAATGGCTTTCGGGTCAAAGCTAAACCAGGAGATCGTCACCCAAAGCGATTTCGATCCGGCAAGGCTTAACGATCCCGATCGTATAGACAATTTCGCTACCAAATTGGAAGTTCAGCAACCTCTTGTCAACCTTGACGGGATCTATCAACGAGGAGCTGCAAAGAGCAAAATGCAGGCTACAGAACTGCAAGGCGTGCGAACCGGCGACCATATGAAACTGGAAACCAACAAAGCTTATATGCAGTTGCAGCTGGCCCATAAGGCGGTAGCAGTACTGGAGCAGGCTTTGGAAACAGCACAAGCCAATTTAAGGCTGGCAGAAAATAATTTTAAGCAGGGATACCTGCAACAGAGTGACGTGCTCGCGGTTGAAGTCCGCGTGACCGAGGTGGATAACCAGCTGCAGTACGCCAGGAGTAACGTTAAAAACGCCAGTGATTACCTCATGTTCCTAATGGGAGATTCCCTTGATGTGGTGCTGGTCCCTAGAGATTCTCTCAGCGTACAAATGGATGCCGTTACCACACCGGCCCTTCCCGGCGACCGTGCAGATATACGGGCGATGGAACTGGCTACCGAGGCCCGCAAGAAAATGTACAAGGCCGATAAAATGTCATTTTTGCCCCGACTTAATGCCTTCGGAAGTTATGAGCTTTATGATGACGAGATCTTCCAGGGAGATGCCAACGGTTACCTCGCAGGAGTCGCTTTGACATGGGACCTTTTTGACGGAAGCAAGCGCTTCGGAAAAACACAGGAGTCCAAAGCTGAATTTGAAAAGTCACAACTGGAACTCGAACAACACGTACAACAGAGTCAGCTGGAACTAAACCGCGCCACCCGTGCCCTTAGGGATGCAGAGAACAAACTAAACCTTACCAGGCTGGCACTGGAACAATCCAAAGAAGCCCTGCGAATTCGCAACAACCGATACGAGCAAGGCCTCGAAAAAACCACCGACCTGCTAGGCGCCGAAACACAATTTTCTGAAAAACGACTGGAGTATTACCAGACGGTATATGAATATAATTATGCATTAGCATATGTGGAGTTTTTAACGAGTAGTATTGAATAAAGAGTAGTGAGCAGTGGACAGTGGAATGCAAAAATTCCAAGCATCCAAATTCCAATACCACTCCAAAAAAAGCACCAAATAACAAATTCAGCTCCAACGTGTCACCTGAGCGGAGTCGAGAGGTAAACAGGAAACGAAAATAAAATTAGAACAACGATACCCTTCTCCCCCTTTAGGGGCCGGAGGAAAAAGGGAGTTAAGAACTGAAAACTCGACAACGAACAAACCAAAAACAACAAACAATAAACCTTGAACCAAAAGAGATGAAAAAAACAATATACACTATAGCATTAGCTTCCCTGGGATTATTCGCTACGAGCTGTGGCAGCGATGATAAAAAACAGGCTGCGAATGAAGGGCCGGTAGTACCGGTGCAGGTGGAAACACCATCGGGGGCGGGAGACCGTTTTCTCACTGCCAGCGGACAAATTGAAGCGGTAAACAGCGCCAACCTCAGCACCCGCATGATGGGCTTCATCGATGATATCAACGTGAACGTGGGAGACAAGGTGAACAAAGGCCAGTTACTGGTTTCCATCAATAACAGCGACCTGCAGGCAAAACGTGCCCAGGTAAACGCCGGTATCACCGAAGCTGAAGCCGCTTACCGAAATGCTGAAAAAGATTACCAAAGATTTAAGGCACTTTTCGAAGAGCAGTCGGCTTCCCAGAAAGAGATGGATGACCAGACTGCCCGTTTTGAAATGGCCCAGGCAAGACTGGAAGCTGCAAAGCAGATGAAGAATGAGATCAATTCCCAGTTCGCCTACGTCAATATACGCGCTCCTTTTAGCGGAGTGATCACCAACAAATTTGCCGAGGAAGGCACTATGGCCAATCCTGGTCAGCCGCTTTTAGCAATAGAAGCTCCCGGAAATTTTGAAGTAACTGCGAGAGTTGCAGCGGACAATATTTCAAGGATAGAAACAGGAACTAAAGTGGATGTTATTGTAAAGTCTGTTGAGCAGACCGTTCCCGGAACTGTTGCCGAGGTAAGTACATCGGCCAGTAACACCGGCGGACAATACCTGGTGAAAGTGGCTCTTGAAGACACCGAAGCCGATTTGAAATCGGGCATGTATGCTACCGTTCGTTTTCCTGTCGAGATGCAGGAAAATACTTCTGAAGCTGTAATGATCCCCGCTGAAGCCATCGTTTCCCGCGGAGACCTGAAAGGCGTTTATACCGTGAGTCAGCAGAATACTGCCATGCTAAGATGGCTAAGACTGGGAAGAACTTACGGAGACCGGATAGAAGTTCTTAGCGGACTCAATCCTGATGAAGCCTATATAATTTCGGCAGACGGAAAATTGTTCAACGGAGCAAAAGTGAGCATACAGGAGTAAAAATGTTGCGTGAGGGATAGAGGCAGCTACCCCGCCTGACCCATCGGGCAGGCGTGTAGCGCCGAAAGCCCGACCCGCCGAAGCTTTTTGCGAAGGCGGGGCACGCCCAAACAACCATAAACAATATGAAAGAAGGATTAGCAGGCAAGATTGCCAAAGGCTTTATAAATTCGAAACTTACGGTATTGCTCATGATCGTGTTCATGATCGTGGGAGTATACGCGTCGTTTCTTATCCCCCGCGAGGAAGAGCCACAGATCGATGTGCCCATGGCCGACATTTTTGTAGGCTACCCGGGTGCCAGCCCTACCGAGGTGGAACAGCGCATCATAAAACCCCTGGAAAAATGGTTTCCAACATTCCGGGTGTGGAGTACGTCTACTCTACTTCCATGGAGGAACAGGGGATGTTGATCGTTCAGTTCTACGTGGGCGAGGATATTGAACGCTCCTATGTGAAGCTCTACAACGAGCTCATGAAGAACATGGACCAGTTCCCGCCAAATGTGACTCAGCCGCTGGTGAAGACCCGGGCTATTGACGATGTTCCGGTGCTGGGGCTTACCCTGTGGAGTGAAAATTACGACGATTACCAGCTGCGCCAAATGGCCAACGAGCTGCGCCACGAGATCGAAAAGGTCGAGGATGTTTCTATTGTGAACACCATTGGGGGCCGTGACAGGCAACTGCGGGTGGTGCTCGACAAGGATAGAATGGCTACCAGCGGAGTTGATCTATTAGGCGTTTCTGAAAAGATCCAGGCATCGAATCAGCAGCTTTCCTCCGGAAGTTTTGACCGTAACGACAGCGAAGATCCTGGTTAGCTCCGGAAGCTTTTTGGAATCCCCTCAGGATGTGGAGAACCTCATCGTGGGAGTGAATAACGGGCAACCGGTGTACCTGAAGCAAATTGCCACGGTACAGGACGGGCCTGAAATTTCTAAATCCTATGTGAATTTTGGATATGGGCAGGCAATAGGTGCTTCGGAATATCCCGGGGAATATCCTGCGGTAACATTATCTGTAGCAAAACGCAAAGGAGCCGATGCGATGAAGATCGCCGATGTGATCCTTGAAAAAGTGGAACACCTGCAAACGAACCTAATTCCCGAAGATGTGCATGTGGAAGTAACCCGTAACTACGGGGAAACTGCTTCGCATAAAGTAGGGGAATTATTATTGCACCTTATTGGTGCGATCATAGCGGTAACGCTTGTTGTAATGCTGGCAATGGGCTGGCGCGGCGGACTGGTAGTATTCCTTTCGGTACCTATCACCTTTGCCCTTACGCTGCTCAGCTATTACATGCTGGATTACACCCTGAACAGGATCACCTTGTTCGCACTTGTATTCGTTACCGGTATTGTGGTGGATGACTCGATCATTATCGCCGAGAACATGCACCGGCACTTTAAGATGAAACGCCTGCCATTCAAACAGGCTGCACTATATGCCATTAATGAGGTAGGAAACCCTACCATCCTGGCAACCTTTACAGTAATTGCATCGGTACTGCCGATGGCCTTCGTAAGCGGATTAATGGGACCTTATATGAGCCCGATGCCAATTGGAGCTTCTATCGCGATGATCCTGTCGCTATTCGTGGCACTTACCATCACGCCATACCTCGGATTTATTTTTCTTAGGGAAAAGACTAAAAAAGGAGCACCTGAAAAGCCTGAAGAGAAGATTGAAGATTCCATGATCTACCGTATCTATAAGCGCTTTGAAGAGCCACTTATCGATAATAAAAAGATACGCTGGACTTTCCTCGGAATTACGGCTGTTCTCCTGCTGGGATCTGTAGCCTTGTTCTTTACTGAAGACGTAGCCGTAAAAATGCTGCCTTTTGATAACAAGAATGAATTCCAGGTGGTGATCGACATGCCTGAAGGAACAACTTTGGAGAGAACAGCGGTAGTAACCAAAGAAGTAGGTCAATACCTAAGCGGAAGCGAGCAGGTAGTGAACTACCAGACCTACATTGGTACTTCTGCGCCTATCACCTTCAACGGACTCGTACGTCACTACGACCTGAGAGGAGCGAGCAACACCGCCGATATTCAGGTGAACCTGCTTCCAAAAGGAGACCGTGATCTGCAGAGTCATGATATCGCGAAACTACTGCGCCCTGATATTCAGGCGATAGGAGATAAATACGGACGCCAACATTAAATTGGTGGAAGTTCCACCGGGACCTCCGGTATTGTCTACCATAGTCGCAGAAGTCTACGGACCCGATTATGAGACGCAGATCGCACTTGCAGACAGTATTCAGACCATACTTCACAACACCGAAGACGTGGTGGATATCGACTGGATGGTCGAAGCCGATCAGAAAGAATATAAGTTCGAGATCGATAAGGAAAAAGCGATGCTTTACGGGATCGCACCTCAGCAGATCGTTTACACGCTGAATTCTGCTTTGGGAGAAAGAGCGATCACGCAGCTGTATGACGAAGAAGCTACCCAGCGGGTAGGAATTGTACTGGCACTTGATGAGGAGGAAAAATCCTCTGTTCAGGATATCATGCAGATCAATATCGCTTCTCAGCAGGGACAAATGATCCCAATAGCCGATTTGGTAACGCCAAAAGAGGTGATAAGGGACAAGAGCATTTATCGTAAGAATCAGAAGCGCGTGGTATATGTGCTGGCCGATATGGCCGGAGAACTGGAGAGTCCGGTATATGCCATCCTCGGAATGGAAGAAAAACTGAAGGAAATTGAAATGCCTGCAGGGTATGAGATCAGTGACCTGTATCTGGGTCAGCCGCAATATGAAGATGACTATACCGTGAAATGGGATGGCGAATGGCAGATCACCCTGGAAGTATTCCGGGATCTTGGTATCGCTTTCCTTGGAGTAATTGTGATCATCTATATTTTGATCGTGGGTTGGTTCCAGAACTTTAGAGCACCAATCGTGATGATGGTAGCAATTCCGCTATCGCTGATAGGGATCGTGCTGGGGCACTGGATCATGGGTGCCTTCTTTACCGCTACATCCTTTATTGGAATGATCGCGCTGGCCGGGATCATGGTGCGGAACTCGGTGCTGCTCATTGACTTTGTGAACCTGCGGCTGGAAGACGGAATTCCGTTGAAACAGGCGGTGATCGAAGCCGGGGCTGTGAGAACAACACCTATCCTCTTAACTGCAGGTACGGTTGTAATTGGAGCCTTTGTGATCCTGTTCGACCCAATTTTCCAGGGACTCGCTATCTCGCTGATGGGAGGAACCATCGTTTCCACTTTCCTTACACTATTAGTAGTGCCATTAGTGTACTACATGATAGAAAGGAAGAAGTATGAGGACAGGGAGGAGAAACCGGAGGTTGTGGAAGAAAGAGAAACTGAGAAAGTTGAGTAAATAACAGTTGCAGGTTGCAGGTTGCAAGTTGTGGGTTGTGAGTTGCACTTTCCGCTTTACCCCTTCCCTAAAGGGAGGCGGAAAGTGAGTCAACCTAAAAAATTTGAACGATGTCATCTCGACAGAGCATTTTCTTTCGGCAGAAAGGAGATGCGACGAGAGATCTGCCCCGGTTGCAACAGTTGTCCTTAAAAAGTTAAAAAATCCCCTTCTCCCCCTTTAGGGGGTTGGGGGGTCTAACGGAAGCTGCGGCTTACAACTGACAACTGAGAACCGAGAACCGACAACCGACAACTGAGAACTGAGAACTGAAAACATTGAACATTAAACCCACGAAAATGAAACTATTATTAGTCACTACAGTTTCCGAATACCAAAAGGATGTTCTGAAGCTATTCAAAAAAGCGAATATCGAGGCCTTTAGTTCTTCGGAAATTGACGGCTACAAAAACACGAATTCCCTTATCGCTACCCAAAGCTGGTTCCCCGGGGAAAAAGGAGGAAATGAGTCCTCCATGTTTTTCTCTTTTACCGATGAGGACAAGATCACCGAGTTCTTTAATCATGTACGGGAATTCAATAATAAACTGGAGACCAATAACCCCGTTCGCGCGGTGGTAGTACCTATAGAACAATCAATTTAATCTTTAAAAATTCAAGTTATGATCAATCGAATTGTACGCGGCGTAGCCGGAAGTTTTATACTAATAAGTCTGCTACTGGCAGTTTATGTAAACCTTAACTGGCTTTGGTTTACGGCCTTTGTGGGAGTAAACTTATTGCAATCCTCAATGACCCGCTGGTGTTTGATGGAGGACATTTTGAAGAAATTCGGAATAAAGGATGAGAAACAAACATCTTTGAAAGATTCCCATTCAAAAGCATAGGGTCTTTTAAGGTACAGCTGAAATTTCCCGGACATGACAAATAGCATGTTCAGGGTACGGGCAGATTCATACATTTAACTCATAATTCATTTGTTATGAAAAATCTCCTCCTTCCTGTTTTTGCTCTTTTCTTCCTCGCCGGCTGCCAGGAAAAGAAGACAGACTACACAGCACCTGAAAAAGCTGAAATGCAAATTGCAACCGGCCAGCAGGAGCATCCCGGCAAAAAGCTGATGGAAACCTATTGCTACACCTGTCATAGCCCCAGTGCTCCTATGAATGAAGGCAGGATTGGCCCACCAATGGCCGCTGTAAAAGCCCATTATTTAATGGGAGATCCGTCACGGGAGGAATTTGTGCAACAAGTAGCCGCCTTTGTAGATGAACCGTCCGCAGATAAATCCAGGATGCGGGGAGCAATTAACCGCTTCGGACTTATGCCGTACCAGGAATTTCCTGATGCTGCCGTCGAACAGATCGCTGAATACATTTACGAGTACCAGATCGAGGAACCGGAGTGGTTCGCCGAACACTGGAAACAAGGACCCGGAAAAGGCCAGTATCGCCAGCAGGGCCAACAAATGGGAAAAATAAGGAATGGGGCAAGGTCCGGGCAAGATGGGCAGAGGAATGGGAATGCAGCGGCAGAATCCGGCAGATAAAGGGCTGGAGATCGCGCTGGAAACCAAACAGCTGCTGGGTAAGAACCTAATGCAGGCAATTCAGAAAGAAGGGACTCTGCATGCTCTGGAATTCTGCAATGTCGAAGCACTCCCGCTCACCGCTTCCATGGCAGAAAAGCACAACGTCTCTGTACAGCGGGTTTCTGACAAATACCGGAATCCGCAGAACGAAGCAACTCCCGAAGAAGCAGAACTTATCGATCTTTTCACCCATCAGGTGGAGGCGGGAAAAGATCCGCAACCGGTTTTGATGCCTCAAAATGGGAAAACCCGCTTCTATTATCCTATAGTCACCAACAGCATGTGCCTGCAATGCCACGGTAAACCCGGCGACATTGAGCCGCAGGTAAAAGAAAAGATCCTGAAACTTTATCCGCAGGATAAAGCCGTAGGTTATTCTGAAAATGAGGTGCGAGGGATCTGGAAGATTGAATTTGAGAATATGCGGTAGACCTAAAAAGTATTTCTTGCGAAGAGGCTGTTTGAAAAGCTATTAGAACGTCATTCTGAATTTATTTCAGAATCTTAAAAATCTGGTTGTCAGAAAAAAGAACCTGAAACAAGTTCAGGTTGACGGTAGTTAGGCTTTTCAGGCAGCCTCTTTTCTTTTTTAATAAGCCTCTGCATATCTAAAACCTTTTCCGCAAAATAAAACCGGCTTTGACTAAAGATACATTAACAAAGTTTTATACATTTATATAGCTTAAAGCCAACACTCTATGATGCTGCTCAAGGGCCATTATCGAGCATCAACTTTGATGCTAAAAACTTAAGATGCTAACATCCAAAGCTCCTATGAAACAGCACATTTTCTCTTTGACATTTTTTCTATTCTCCTGCTTCGCGCTTTTGGGACAGGGCAAATTTGAAAACTCCCAATTCGGATTTTCTATGGCACAACCTGAAAACTGGACGCAGGCCGATAACAACGATCTACTCCGGAATTTCAGTAAAATTGACTTAAAAGAAGAGGATTTAAAAAAATTAATAAGCGACCATAACGGTTCCCTCCTGCTTACATCCTTTTACAAATACGATTTAAGCACCCATGCCGGATTGATTCCCACGATCCAGGTGAACGTAAGAAAAAATGACACAAGGAATTTTAATGAGTTCACAGGTCTCATTACCCAAAGTGCCAACAGCTTTAAAAATTATTTTCCCGATTTTTCATTTCATACTGCCCCAAAAGTGGTGGAGATTGGCGGAATCAAGTCCATCTATTTTGTGGGTAAATTCAGTATGCAGACACAGAACGGCGAGAGCCTTAAAGTGAGAAGCAGAACCTATGCAATCCCTCACGGGAATTATTTTTTTCAGCTCAACTTTACCGATGGTCAGGTTACAGAGGATAATTCAGAATTGTTTGATGCCCTGGCAGAATCGGTTAGGATCGGCAGAAGCTAATTAGCCCTCTCAAAGATCCGGGAGATAAAAAAATTATAATGAGAATAGCTTTTTTAATACTCATTGTTTTACACGGTCTCATTCATTTTCTTGGATTTGCAAAAGGCTTTAATTTAGCTGAGATCAAAGAACTCAGTCTGCCCATCTCTAAACCCATAGGCCTAATATGGCTGTCAACCGGACTTCTGTTCCTTATTTACAGCATCTCCTGGTGGACCGGTTATAAATTCAGCTGGCTTCTCGCTTTTATAGCTGTGGCTGTTTCCCAGGTACTCGTAATTCTCTACTGGCAGGACGCCAAAGCAGCGACCCTTCCCAATCTAATTATTCTCGTTGTCGCCATAGTTTCCCTTGGCTCCTATAACTTCAACAAACTGGTACAGGCGGACACCAACCGAATCCTGAACCGGAGTAAAGTAGTTAATGAAAAAGTAGTTTCTGAAAAGGATCTTGAAGGCTTACCTCAACCCATACAAAAATGGCTCAACCATTCAGGGATCATTGGGAAACCATTTATTTCTAACGCAAAGATCACTCAAAAACTGAAAATGAAGATGAAGCCCGACCAGGAGAAGTGGCTACAGGCAACTGCAGTTCAATATTCCACTGTAGATGTTCCGGCATTTATCTGGAGTGTAGATGCGAGGATGAACAGTCTTATCGGTTTCAAAGGCAGGGATAAATTCGAAGCCGGAAAAGGCGAAATGTTGATCAAATTGGAGGGGCTGTTGAATGTTGTGGATGAGAAAGGAGAGAAACTCAACGAGGGAAGTCTGCAGCGATATCTGGGCGAAATGGTGTGGCTCCCTACTCTCGCCTTTAGTCCGTACGTAAGTTGGGAAGAAGTGAATGACAGTACAGCAATTGCTACACTGGATTATATGGGCACCAAAGGCAGCGGGACTTTCTATTTCAATAACGATGGAGACTTTAAGAGATTCTCAGCCTTGCGTTTTAAAGGCAATGAGACTGATGCCAAACGTTACCCATGGGTATTACAAGTGCAGGAACATAAGAGTTTTGAAGGCATAAGAGTTCCGTCTAAAATGACCGCCACCTGGAAGCTGGAAAACGAAGACTGGACCTGGCTGAAACTGGAAATTGTGGATATTAATTATAATGTCGATAGTCAGACTAGAGTAGCCTCGAAGCCCTGATTCTGCACCCTGAAGACAATGCAATAGGCCATTCAGAAAATTGGCACGGTTGATCTTGAAGACAGACTTTGGGAATAGGCGTTAGTTTGAGAAAACATCTGTTACTTCACCCCCTAAACCCTTTGCCTAATCCGGTTTGAGGCTTTGTATTGCTATCCTGCTAAAAACCTGTTTCATTTTTAGAGAGGAAAAAGCAGCTTCCAACTCTGCTATTCTAAAGGATTATTTCCTGATCATATAAATCATCCTAATAAATTTTACATATTCGTCTATAAATCAGTAGATTAAAAATCGTACATTAGGAAATTAGACATGCAGTTTTATCATCTCCGGCGGAAAAGATGCACTGCAGGATATTGAATTTATCTCCCCCACATCATTCTTATTGATATACAGCTAAAAGAACCCCTGAAGACCATAGACAATGCAAGAAAAATGCAGGTCTTGTAATATGAACTTCATACCTGTAGAAGAAGCTTAAAACCACTATTGATCATGGAAAACACAAAACCCGAATACTTTTTACTCCGACCCGAAGTTGAAAGAGCATACGGCTATTCCCACGCAGTGAAAATCGGAAACAGCATAAAAATTTCCGGTGCCGTAAGCATGGACGATGAGGGCAACCCTACCGCTGTTGGCGATATTGCACAACAGATGAAAAACTGTTACTCTGATCTTGAAAAGATACTGAAACATTTCAACTGCACTTTTGATGATGTGGTTAAGGAGGATGTGTTTACCACCAATATGCCTTTATTTCTGGAACATGCCGGTTACAGAGCTGAAATTTACAAAAACCATTTCCCCACCGGATCCTGGCTGGGCGTGAAGGAACTTGCTCTTCCTGAATTGCTGATTGAAATAGAATTGGAAGTGCATAAAACATAGGTTTATAAATCTAAGAATATATGAACCCAGGAAATTTATTGAGAAATAAGGGGGATGCCGAAAACCATGCAGAGTAGGCAAAATATTAAATGAAAAAACAATGGCAACTTATGTATTTCGTCACAAAGTAGGGGATATCAATGCTTGGCTAAAAGGTCATGAAGATAGGGTTAGGTTATTTGCCCCGGCATCCAATGGTTTTAGAACATTTCAGGATACGGATGATCCAAACTCCATTTTGTTAGTGGTTGATACCGATGATATTGAAAGATTGGGAGCAATTATCAATGATCCGAAAAATCAGCATATAAAAGATCGCCATACGGTACTGGAACCCATCACCATGTCCGCAGAAGTTAATTTCTAATTAAAATCAAGCCTGTCTTTCGGTCATTCCGGATTATCACAGAAATTCATTCAGGTGAAATCCTATGATTGACAAAAATGATGGAAAAATAGATTTTCCGCCTTGCGTTTTAAAGGCAATGAATACTGATGCCCAACGTTATCCATGGGTATTACAAGTGCAGGAACATAAGGTTTTGAAAGCATAAGAGTTCCGTCAAAAATGACCGCCATCCTGGAAGCTGGAAAACGATGACTGGACCTGGCTGAAACTGGAAATCGAAAACATTGACTACAATGTCAAAACTTCTGTCAAAAACTCTAAGAGGGTTTGATAGCATATCTCATTAAGATTATTTGCAACAAATATTATCCGGCAGCAACTTCCAGATTGGCTGAAAGAAGCTGAAAATTTCTTCTCTAAAATGTCATTTCCAGCACCTTATATTTTTTATTTCCCTGTTCTGCCGTTAAATTCTTGTAAGATTTTTATAGATTTATAAGAACATTGTTTAGCTGTCCTGGCTTAAAAAACATTTTGCTTCTGGTAGACTCCTCCAAATTGCCTGGGGGTAACAGTGCAAACAATGATCTTTAATAATTAATTGTGTAAAATTGGTTTATGAAACGTCTTTTTATAGCTCTGTTCTCCTTTTTAGTTTTCACAGGATGTTCTAAAGAGGATAACCCGGAGGAAAAATTTGTTGGCAATAAGTACGCTAATTTACTCTTTAATACCCGTGAAGAATGTGAAGCTTCCTGGGAGAAATATTTCATGAATTGTGCTCAAACCTTAGAGATCATTAGTGATTCTGAAGTTGAGATTATGGTCACAGATATTCTCTACACCACCGGCTTCTATGTAAAAAACGGACAATTGATCGTAGAATCCTCTCCTGAAACCTACGAGTTTTCGAGGGATCTAATTTTTCAGATTTCATCAAATGGAGATCTGATATTGGGTGACACCCCCTGGATGATATACCAGGAATCTTTTTATGAATTGTACGATAGGCCCCAATAAAGATTCCTCTGCCGGTGCTTTATATGTATTTTCCGACGGCAGAAAACTCACTGAATTTAATAGATTTACTCACCCGTTTAGATCCTACCAATATACCTCCACCACCACCCAACCCGGGAACAGACTAATTCTTCAAAATGATATATGTGAAAAATTACATTTTTGCAGAACTTTTTCCCCTTAAGCTTTTTACCAGAAGGGTTCTTATGCTTTTAGTACTTATCACCTGTAGTAACCCTTTACATTCCCAATCTGAATCAAATCATGCCCTTATATTTTGGCAACGACATGAACGTAGGGAATTACATTGGAGTGGATCTCACCGTAAATTATGCCTACCAGGAAAAATACTCTCTTAAAGTGGGATATAGCGGAAACATCCGAAAAGCTGAAACCCAACCTTACGATTATTCTTCCGGATTTTTTAAAACTATGCTCCTGGGGCTGGGCAGTCCCGCTGACCAGCTGGGAAATATACAACTGGCTGCGGGCAGAATCTATAAACTAAATAAAAAAGGAACCATTCGAGCCAATTTATCCTTAGGACTCGGCTACACCACAATCAAAGAACCCGGAAACTGGCAAAGAACCGGCAGCCACCTGCTAAAGGAGAACTACACCTGGGACTATGACAAATATCATACGATAAGCCTAATAATAAATCCTAAAATTGAATTTCCGCTAACCAGATTTTACGGCTTTTCTGTTTCCCCAATGTTTCAGCTCAATAAAGACAGGGTATATTTAGGTATAGGAGTCGGACACATCTTTGGACTCTTACGAGATAGATATGAACCGGCCAAAAATGGGAACAACTAAAGTTTCTCTTTCTATCCTATCAACAGCATTTACTACCGAAAGTCTGCTTCTGCTTTAGGAAGCTTTTCAAAAAGGGCATTTTAGTTCCCTTGCCCCGCCTCCGGGAACTTTTATGACTTATGGAAACGCATATAATCCAGACCTGCAATCGATAAAAGCAGGCGAGTGCAAACCTGAATAATAAAAGGAATATTTCTTATTTACTGCCCCTGTTCATAAAGATCCAGTAAAGGGCGACAATTAGGATGGTCAAGATTCCACCCGCGATGTAGATCTTATATTCCATGATATTATAAATGCGTTCTAAGATGGAAGCTAGAAATGTATCAATAATATAATTCTTAGGCTATGAGATATATCAGGTTTCTGTTGTAATCCATTTATTTCAGGTAGATATTTTTCTGAAATACCCCGGTTGTGCAAAGAGATAAGTTATAAGAAAAGAACACCCGATGTCGGTAATGAAAAAGAAATTTCAGCTATACAATTCCCCAACTTCAGCTTTCTCTCCCAAGAGAAGGGTATTGCTGCCATAGACATCTTCTTTCTTCCGGAATTTTATTCCCAGACGCTCATATTTAAGCAGGGAATCTATTTCATGTTCGTTTGCTGAATTGATTCCGGCGTTGAAGAGCAGCTTACCTTCAGCAGACAGTAAAGCTGAAATATCCTCCCAGAAATCAACAGTAAAAAATTGAACCGGCACGTCCAGGTCCAGGAAAAGATCAATAATTATAAGCCCAAATTCTTCAGAGGAGTTCTTAACGAACTCGAGCGCATCGGTGCAAATGATCTCCAGAGGTTCATGCTCCCCCAAGTTAAACTCCCTATATGCTACATCAATGACAGCGGGATCGATCTCTACAGCTGTGATCTTTCCGTAGTAATGGTATTTCTTCCGAAGCAAATGAATAGCACTTCCCCCGCCAAGGCCCAGGAGGAGAACAGCTGCACCGCGATCTGCACGCACTTCTGCCAACCCACGATCAAGAACTTCCTGCAGGGCGCCAAAGGAGTAATTGGCATTGGGGCTATCCAGTACCTTGCGGCCGTTGATCCACGTAACTTCCAGGCTTCCGCTGTATTCTGATTCTAATTTTTTAGTAAGTGGCCACAGGTAACTAAGGGATTTTTTCATAGCAATGCAAAAGTACGGAATTAGTGGTCAGGGGTCAGAAGTTACAAGTGTGGCAGGTAATTCCCGTTACCGGATTTTTACCCGCCGAAGCCGGGCGGGCAACAGGTAATCGGGAACCGGAAACAGAGAACTGAAAGATTTTTTTTGCAACACCTCGAATTTTCCCTCGTCTTTAAATTAAGACATATCATCAATCAATCAAAAAAACAGAACCATGAAAAGAATGAGTTTAATACTATTCGTATTGATTGGGCTTAATGTACAAGCCCAGAAAAATATTGAAAAAGAAGTGGCTTACAAGGGGCAGCCTGTAAGTGTAGAACTATCTTTTGCTTCGGACATAGAGATGAATACCTGGAACAAATCCTTTATAAAAATTGAAGCTATAGTAGATACAGAAGAGAAAAAGTACGCAGAACAATACGACTTGCAGGTAAACAGCAGCGATTCCGGGATCAAGATCACCTCCAACATGAAAGATATTATAAAAGATTATCATGACGAATTTGGCCAAAGAAATGATCTGAAGCAGGAGGTCCGTTATACTCTATTTGTTCCCGAAGGTGTAGCACTGGATTTATCCAGTGTTACCGGAAACGTGACTTCAGAATCCCTGCACGGGGATTTCAAGATCGACCTGGTTGTTGGAAGTATTGATATTAAGAAATTCAAAGGAAGCCTAAACCTGAATTCGGTGACCGGAAAATTGAACCTGCCGGTGAAGGACAGTTCATACTCTGCAAAGACTGTTATGGGTGATATACATGGTAATGATCCCGATGCCGAAATAAAGAAAGGCTTTGTTGGACAGGAGATGATCAAAGATCTTCGGAACTCTGAAAATAACCTTACCCTGAGTACAGTAACAGGAGATATCTATTTGAATTAGCCGCTTTCCTGATGAAGCCGTATTCACAGGACAAAAGATCCCGCCTGCAGGCGGGATCTTTTTAAATAGTAATACCTCTAAAATGCTATTGCCGATGTTAATTTGATCTTTTAAAGGCGCAAAGCATCTATTCGTACTTCAGCTCGGCATAAGCTGCGGTACCATGCTCGTGTGCATCCAGCCCTTCGATCTCCTCCTGCTCACTTACCCTTAACTCATTGGATTGTTTAAGGAAATAGAATATGACAAAGGAGGTAAGAGCGGCAAAGGCTCCTACTGCACTAATCCCGATCAACTGGTAAAGCAGTTGTTCCAGTCCTGCCATACTACCAAAGATCCCCACTGCTAAAGTACCCCAGATCCCGCAAGTGAGATGCACTGAAACTGCCCCCACAGGATCATCAAGCCTGCGTTTTTCCAGGAAGGAAACTGAAAGTACAATAAGTATCCCCGAAACTGCACCAATTATAAAAGCATCAAGAATTCCCATTACATCGGCAGAGGCGGTGATCCCTACCAATCCTCCCAGAATTCCGTTGAGCACCATGGAGAGGTCATTCGATTTGTATCTGAGTTTTGTAAAAATGAAGGAACTTAATCCGCCGGCTGAAGCTGCTATACAAGTGGTGACCAGGACGAGGGATGTCTTGCCGGGATCGGCAGAAAGAACAGAACCACCATTGAAGCCAAACCAGCCGAACCACAATAGAAATGCTCCAACAGTAGAGAGAGGTATGCTATGACCCGGGATCACTCTAATTTCCCCCCCAGAAAATTTTCCGATCCTGGGCCCTAGCAAATAAATTCCAATCAAAGCAGCCCACCCTCCTACTGAATGAACGAGAGTAGAACCTGCAAAGTCATAAAAGCCGAGATCATCCAAAAAGCCGCCGCCCCATTTCCACATTCCGGTGATTGGGTATACAAGGCCTACATAGATAATGGCAAAGGCAATGAAGCCGGTAAGCTTGATCCTTTCGGCCACTGCACCTGAAACTATGGTAGCGGCCGTAGCTGCGAACATGGCCTGAAAGAGGAAATCTGTATAAAAGGTGTAGTTCCCGCCGGCATATTCCGGCGAAAGACCATTCCCGGGAAGGGGAATACCGAATCCCGCGAAACCAAATAATCCCCCCGTAAAAATTTCCCCGGGATACATGAGGCTAAAGCCCACCACTGTATAAGTAAGGATCCCAATAATAATGACCATCACATTCTTGAAGAGAATATTTATGGTATTCTTGGCGCGGGTAAGACCGATCTCGAGCAAAGAAAAGCCCAGGTGCATGATAAAGACCAGGATGATACATAACATCATCCAAACATTATTGATTGCAAAATTTACACTTTCCATAGCTAGTTAAGGGATTTAGTTCCTGATTCTCCTGTTCTTATCCTGTAAGCCTCCTGAATTTCGGAGACGAAGACCTTTCCATCCCCTACCTTTCCTGTGTGGGCGGTTTTTAAAATTACCTGTATGGTCTCTTCAGCCTTTTCGGAGGAAACAACTATAGACAACATTCTCCTGGGAATATCTGAAGTGCTGTATGCTACTCCCCGGTAAACGTGTCCATGGGTTTCATTGCCCACTCCTGTTGCATCCCAGTAGGTAAAAAATACCACCCCTATTTCCTGAAGAGCCTGTTTTACCTCCTGAAATTTTTCACTCCGGATTACTGCTTCTATTTTTTTCATTTTTTCGACTTTAATGGAATAAAAGTATATAAAAACAACAATAGACCCTATACATAACAGGGTTTAAATTTAAAATTTATCACTTTAATATTATCCACCCCCTAATTTTATAGGGTTATTAAAATTTATAAATCATTTTGCCAAATTACCAGCTGTAGAATTGCAGAAGAAAAATATCTATGTCAAAAAAAGCCATTTTAAATCTTGATCAACTGGAAAAGCCTTTCTCCAAAATTGAAGAAAGGCTTTGCATTAAAGTAGTGTAAAGGATCGAACAGCCAGATTAAGAGTATAAAATCAAGACCCTCTCCCCGCGGATTCTTAAGAATTAGAAGAGGCATTAAAATGATCTGGATCATACAATTAGGCATAAAAAACTAAGTATCTTTGCAAAAACAAATCAGGCATTGAATACAGTACTAAAATATGGTCTGCTCTTTACCTTCTTAATCGCAACCTTATTCTACAATCTAAGGTTTACCTACCTGGTTAGTTTTTATACTTTCAACAACCAAAGTTTTACTGAACTGTTTTGTGAAAATCAGGATAAACCTGAAATGGAGTGTAATGGAAAATGTGCCATTACCAAAGCCAGCAAAGACATAAATCAGGAGAAAAACGATCTAACCCTCAATTCTTTTCAAAAGGAAATTACCTTTTATGTAGATTTCTCCATGCCGGTAGAGAATTTTTCTGTTAAGACAACTCAATTTCCATCCTATCGGTATTTAAACGATTATTCTTTTCTTTTTACAAGGCAAATCCCCCATCCTCCAATGAGGATCTCCTAATTTCAGAAAAAACATTCTCAAGGATTCCATTCAGTTTTAATACTGAATGCAGAGAAGTATTGCCTTAATTCTAAATAACAACAAATGAAATTATTTAAATATATCAGCCTCCTTTTAGTGGCTGCAGTCACCTCTTGTTCAACAGATTCTGAAGATCTAAAACCGATAAATGAAACTGAAGGACTTTTAAAAATTCAGACCATAGAAAATGAAACCCACCAGGCAGAATTATATTCTGAAAATGGCAGTTTACAAACAGGATACAATCAAATAGTGTTACGCCTTAAAGATAAAAGCACCCAGGAATTTGTTCAGGATGCCGGGATCGAGTGGAACCCGATGATGCATATGGAAACAAAGCAACATTCTGCACCAAAATCTGAAGTCTCAAAAGTTCCCGGTACAGAAACCCTTTTTGAAGGATATATCGTCTTCCAGATGCCGGAGAATGAAACAGAATTCTGGCGACTTACTCTTAATTACTCCCTTGACGGAAAAGAATACAGTATGGAAGATAATATAAGTGTTCCTGCTTCAGATAAAAGAACAGTAGCAGTATTTCTGGGTATGGATGATGTCAAGTATATTTTAGCCCTGGTCGAACCCACTGCGCCGAAGATCGCCACTAATGATATTAGCGCGGCCTTATTTAGAATGGAAAATATGCAAAGTTTTCCCGTTGTTAATAACTACAGAATCTTAATAGATCCAAGAATGCCCGGAATGGACAACCACAGCTCCCCAAATAATGTCCCTCTTACACAAAGTGAGGCAGGTGAATTATATGAGGGAAAACTTAACCTCACCATGTCGGGCTACTGGAAGATCAACCTGCAGGTGGAAAATCCGGAAGGAGAAGTAGTGAAAGGTGAAAAGATTGAGGGCACGACCGAAGCCAGCAGTATCTTCTTTGAACTGGAATTCTAAAACATTCAAAAGCTGCCTGAGAACCTGAAGTACATCTTTGCTTAGGCAGCTTTATAATTCTACAACAATGAAAAAATTAGCATTTATTCTTTTACTGTGCCCTTTCCTTGGAAATGATCTTTTTGCACAGGAAAAAGAAATTGATACCACGAGTTATATTCCAATGAAGGAGATCATCGTGATAGGAGATAAAAGAGCAGTCTCACAAAAAGCAGTAAAGTCGCTGGCAACTGTAGATGAATACCTTGACAGGTCGTCAAAAATATCCATGATCAAGAGAGGAGCCTATGCGTGGGAACCTATGATTAACGGAATGGCTACAGAACGTACGGTGATAACTATAGACGGGATGAGGATCTTTAGTGCATGTACAGATAAAATGGATCCCGTAACATCATACGTTGAGATCTCCAACTTATCTGAAGCTTCAATCTCAAGCGGACAGGAAGGCGCCGAATATGGAGCTACAATAGGCGGAGCGGTTAACATGGAGCTTCATAAAACAGGATTTAAAGAATCGGGCTGGAATATAGGTTTGAGTTCGGGACTGGAGTCGAATGGGGAACAAAAAATTGCAGGAGCAAAATTAGATTACGCAGAAGACTATTTCTTCTTAAATACCGATTTTATGTACCGGGATGCAGAAAATTATTACGCCGGCGGAAATCAAGAAGTACAGTACTCCCAGTTCACAAAATATAATTTCTCTGCCGTTTCGGGATTCCGGCTTTCAGAACATCAGACTCTGCAGGGATCGCTCATCTTTGATAAAGCTACAGATGTTGGTTATCCTGCTCTTCCTATGGATGTATCTTCGGCAGAGGCAGTGATCACCTCCTTAAAGTATGAGCACCATAAACCGCTAGACTACATAGATCATTGGGAAACAAAGATTTATTTCAACACCATTGAACATATAATGGATGATTCAAAAAGACCTGATGTTCCTATTCGTATGGATATGCCCGGCTGGAGTGACACCTATGGCTTTTATTCGAAAATAAATACTTCCCTGAAAAATCATGAAATAAAGGTGAACCTCAACAGCTTTTACAATAGATCCCTGGCAGAGATGACCATGTTCCCAAATGATCCTAATGAGAAGGAGATGTTCATGTATACCTGGCCAGATGTGCGCACTTTTTATGCGGGGGCCTACCTGGAAGATAGGATTAGTCTTAATGATCACCTCCTCCTTAATTTGTCCGGCAGTCTTGGCTCCCACACCAACACGGTAGAAAGTCAATCCGGGCTTCAAAGCCTAAGGATCTTTTATCCTGAAATGGCTGAAGAAAAACAGCGGATTCTTGCGGGGTTGTCTTCAAAGCTACAGTTGCACCATAAGGATTTTGTTTATGCAATGGGATTAGGTTATGGAGAACGTGCCCCTTCGGTTTCTGAAGGTTATGGTTTTTATCTTTTTAATAGTTTTGATGGCTTTGATTACATAGGTAAACCCGATTTACGCAATGAAAGATCTGTAGAACTTAATACTTCCATAGGTCTGACTAAAGAGCGGTGGACTGTAAAGGCATCGGGATCTTATTTTCATATTAGTAACTACATCATTGGGAAACCCGATACCGACCTCAGTCCCATGACAATAGGAGCAAATGGGGTCAAGGTTTATGAACAACTGGAATATGCCAGTCTTTTTAATACCGATCTATCCCTGGATTTTTTGATAGACCGACACTGGAATTTTGATGGAAAGGTTATTTACAATTATGGTAAGGATCACAATAAAGAAAACCTGCCTTTGGTACAGCCTTTTACCTATTATTCGGCTCTGCAATTTCAGAAAGGGCTTTTCTCTGCTGAAGCTTCCATTGAAGGGGCTTTAAAACAGTCAGAATTTAGTCAGGAATTTGGCGAAAACGAAACTCCCGCTTATGCGGTGGTTAATCTATCGGCTTCTCAAATCCTCTATCTTAATCAGCAAAAAATGACCATTAAGGTAGGTGCAGAAAATTTATTTGATACCTATTATTCAACTTTTTCAGACTGGAACAACATTCCCAGAAGGGGACGAAACCTTTTTGTAAACCTTAATTATGTCGTTTTTTAAACGAGGGGTTGGATGATTCCGCACAAATTTTCCCGATCCTGGGAAATAATAAAAGACTCATATGGCTAAGAGGCTGTTGTGCGGGTCCCTGGTTCCCATTTATCCTGGAACCCAGTACAATCTTCCCGTCTTTTGGGCTCACTTTTTTCAATTTTCCAGAAATAAAAAAGCCTCTCATTTCTGAGAGGCTTTCTGTGCGGGCGAAAGGACTCGAACCTTCACACCGTGAGGCACTAGATCCTAAGTCTAGCGTGTCTACCAATTCCACCACGCCCGCGTTGGTAATTTCAATATGTTTGCTTGTTGTAAGCGGATGCAAATATAAGTATAAGTTTGAATCTGCAAATAGGAAAAGGAAATTTTTTTCTGTCAACAGCAAAAAAATTTCCTTTTCAGATGTGAGTTTCTGGATATGAGTATTGAGAGCTTCTCTCCGGTCTCACCCTCCATATCTGAAATCTATTTTTTACCTTTACTTTTAACCAAAAGACACAACATGCAAGAAATAAAAGACTACGTTGAAAACAATAAAGAGCGCTTTATTGATGAGTTGATACAATTACTGAAAATTCCTTCTATAAGTGCCGATTCCAAGTATAAAAAGGACCTTTTAAATACTGCCGAAGCGGTTAAGCAAAGTCTACTCGATGCCGGTTGCGATGTGGCAGAGCTCCATGAAACTCCGGGACACCCTGTAGTTTATGGGGAAAAGATCATCGACAAAAACCTTCCTACGGTCCTGGTTTATGGGCATTACGATGTGCAACCCCCAGATCCAGTGGAGCTATGGGAGAGTCCGCCATTCGAGCCGGTAATAAAGGAAACTAAAATTCATCCCGAAGGTGCCATTTTTGCCCGGGGAGCCTGTGACGACAAAGGTCAGATGTACATGCATGTCAAAGCCCTGGAGTATATGACCAAAAACGATAAGCTTCCGTGCAACGTGAAGTTCATGATCGAAGGGGAAGAAGAAGTGGGCAGTGAAAACCTGGGCTGGTTTATAGAAAAGAACAGGGAAAAGCTGCAGAATGATGTAATACTCATCAGCGATACCGGGATGATCGCCAAAGACACTCCTTCCATTACCACAGGATTACGGGGATTAAGTTATATGGAAGTGGCAGTCACCGGGCCTAACAGGGATCTTCATAGCGGACTTTACGGAGGAGCCGTGGCCAATCCAATAAACGTGCTGGCAAAGATGATCGCCTCCCTGCAGGATGAGAACAACCGCATCACTATTCCCGGATTTTATGATAAAGTGCTTGAGTACAGTGAAGAGGAGCGTAACAAAATGGCCGAAGCACCTTTTGACCTGAAGGAATATAAAGAAAAACTGAATATTGATGATGTTCATGGCGAGGCAGGCTACTCCACCCTGGAACGTGCTTCTATTCGTCCAACTTTGGATGTAAACGGGATCTGGGGGGGCTATACCGGCGAAGGAGCTAAAACAGTGTTACCTTCAAAGGCTTATGCAAAAATCTCCATGCGTTTGGTTTCAGATCAGGACTGGAAAGAGATCAGCGCTTTGTTCAAAGCACATTTTGAAAATATCGCTCCAAAAAGTGTAAAAGTGGAAGTGAATACACACCATGGAGGTCAGGCTTATGTAACTCCTATCGACACCCTGGAATATCAGGCTGCAAATGACGCTTATGCTGAGGCCTTTGGGAAAGATCCAATTCCGCAGCACAGCGGGGGAAGTATTCCCATAGTTGCCCTTTTTGAAAAGGAATTGAAAAGCAAGACGATCCTCATGGGCTTCGGACTGGATACAGATGCCATTCACTCTCCAAACGAGCACTTCGGAATATGGAATTATTTAAGGGGAATTGAAACCATTCCGCTTTTCTACAAGCATTTTACAAAGCTAAAACAAGCGGAAAAGTAGTTCAGTGATCAGTGATCGGTGATCAGTGTTATAAAAACTAAATTCAAACCTAACAGGTCTCCAAGACCTGTTAGGTTTTTTTACAGAAAATAATTTTTCCTCTATTTCTGGTAAACCCTATCAGCGGCTTAAAGCTTTGACAGCGTTTTGTGTGCAGGTTTTCCATCTGTTCTCCCAATCTTAAAGACGTTTACCAAATCTATATTTTTTAAAAGCCACGGATGCACCGATAGTTCTCTACCTTTGACAATCAACCCTGTCAGCGGCTTGATGCTCTGACAGGGTTTTCTAATTTTTTCCGATCCTCACCTGCAAGATCTTATTAAAGCCTTCAGGGTTTTGTAGTACAACCTGAAACTTACAAGATCGGTAAAACCTCCCAGGTCATTCTCCGAAAATTTTATCTTCTATGTTTGTAGAATTAATTATTTATTCTACATTTGTAGATAACAATCTAAAGTTGTAGAACAAATGCAATTATCAAAGGCCGAAGAACAACTCATGCAGATCCTCTGGAAACAGGAAAAAGCTTTTATGAAGGATCTAATTGAAGCTTATCCCGAACCAAAACCGGCACAGACCACAGTCGCCACCCTGCTCAAGCGGATGCAGGATAAAAAATTTGTCGACTATAAACAATACGGCAGGTCACGGGAATATTTTCCGCTGGTAAAAAAGAAAGATTACTTCTCGAAGCAGGTAAATGGAATGATCAAGAATTTTTTCAACGATTCTGCCTCGCAATTCGCCTCTTTCTTTACCAGGGAAACAAACCTGAGTAAGGAGGAACTGGAGGAATTGCGAAGTCTTATAGACCGTGAAATAGAAAATAAATAGTGATGGAAATGTACCTTTTAAAATCGGCTGCCTGTATGTCAATTTTGCTGCTCTTTTACAAGCTGCTGCTGGAGAAAGGGAAGCATGCATGTGCTAAAAAGATTTTATCTGCTAGCCGTACCGATGATTTCTTTTGGAATTCCCGTCATTAGCTTTCCTGAA
>CAVPXS010000022.1:0-69010 GCA_963709775.1 uncultured Flavobacteriaceae bacterium
TGCCGCTCAAGCAATTAATTCATTTTATAAAAATAAACCCTTGGGTACTTTTGGAGATTTGGCCACTTTTTCCTTTCACGAAACTAAAAACATTATATCAGGTGAGGGCGGAATGATTGCTATAAATAACGAAAAATTTATTCCAAGAGCAGAAATTATTTGGGAAAAGGGAACTGATAGGGCAAAATTTTTTAGAGGTGAAATAAGCAATTATAATTGGGTTGATACAGGATCCTCTTTTCTGCCATCAGAATTAACAGCGGCTTTTCTTTATGCCCAGTTGGAAAATATTGAAAATATTCAGGAAAGAAGATGGGAAATATGGAATTCTTATAATGAACGTTTAAAATTTTGGGCTATTAATCATAATATAGATTTACCCAAGGCTATTACTAATGAATCAGGAAATGCTCATATGTTTTATCTCATTTGTGAATCGGAAGATCAACGTAACTCTTTGATTAGCTATTTAAATCATAAGGGAGTTTTAGCAGTCTCGCATTACATAGGATTACATTCGAGTCCCTTCTACCTAAACACGCATGATGGACGTGAATTAAAGAATAGTGACATTTTCACAGAAAAAGACTCTTACGCTTACCCCTTTTCTATGAATTAGATGTCGTCCAGGTTATAAACATACTTCTTTGCTTATGGGAGTAAGATCTTTTCAGGATTAAAGTACACCTTAATACTCCTTTCTATAATTTTCTCCATTACTGCATTCTTCTATTATCTAGGGAAACCAGCTGGTATAGGTGACGAAAGCTTATTCATAAGAGATTTGCTGTATATAAAAGAACATGGATGGATCGCTGCTATTAAGAATGAAACTTCTGTATTGTACTTAATACTGGCATATCCCTTATCCTTTATTTTCCAAGATTTCATAGCTCTACGTATTGTTAATTTTGGTTTAATTTTATTTTTCTTGTTTTATCTCTGGGGACATGATAAAAGGAAAAATATTCTTCTTTACTCTTTTTTACTTTTTTATATAAACGCAGCAGGTTTCTTTTATTCTGGTTCTAATGACACATTGTTTATTTTTTCTTTGGTTTTATTTCTGAATGAGGTTTACAAAGCCAGTCGGAAAAGAGATTACCGAATAGACATTGCTCTTTCAGGACTAATTTTGGCAATTTTCACTAGAGAATTATTTTTACTTTTTCTTCCCGTCATCTTTCTTGGTTTTTATATTTTAATTAAGAGTAAAAATATTTCAAAAAAGGAATTTGTAATACCTTCTTTATTATTATTCTTTGTTGTTTTAGTAAACCTTCCTTCAATCATTTCAAATCATAAATTCTCGTACGAACAGAAAAAGCCACCCGAATCTATGAATGTGACCTGGTCCCAAAGACAATATCTTGCACAATTAAAAGTAAATGATGGAACTCTCAACTTTCATGAACATCCTTCCTGGAAAGAAACTCAGGAATATCTCAAAATACACGGAATAAATTCTTTGCCTAAAACCTGGATTGAAGGACTTTTCCATGACATTTCCTTAACTATAAAAGAATTTTTTAAAGATTTAATATATATTTTAATATTTCACACACGTACTTTGGGTTTAATCTTATTAAGTATATTATTTTATTCCTTTCGGAATTTGATCAAAAAAAGACATTTTGATGAGGCAGATTTCGTCCCCTTTTCTGCACTCACAATGATCCTTATTTTTTCTATCATTATCATTTCCTATGTAGAACTGAGATGGCTAGCCCCGGTTTTTATTCTTGCGATTATTTATTACAATGACTTAATTGAGAAGAAAAGAATATCTACAAAAATTATCATTCCCAATTTATTATTTATAAGCTTTTTGATCTAATATATGGTACTATTGGTTTAGTTCAGAAAATCTGATTTAGAAGACGTTTTTAATCAACATTAGCACATATGCACATAGGATTTTTAACTCCCGAATACCCCCATGCCCGAACCGGTCCTGCCGCGGGACTTGGCACCAGTATTAAAAATATGGTGAACGCCTTAATAATAAAAGGCATTCAGGTTTCCGTTTTTATATACGGGCAACGGGAAGATGACATCTTTACAGAAAATGGGATTAAATTTCATCTAATAAGTCATAGGAGCTATAGAATGTTTGGCTGGTACCTGCACCGGAAATATCTTCAGAATTATTTGAATAAGTATATTATTGTAGATAAGATCGATGCCATAGAAGCCCCCGACTGGACAGGCATTACTGCTTTTATGAAGTTACGCTGTCCTTTGGTGATAAGGATGAATGGCAGTGATGCCTACTTCTGTAAACTTGAGAACCGGCCACAGAAGCAAAAGAATTTCTGGTTTGAAAAACTGGCTCTGGAAGGAGCGGATCATTTATTCTCGGTTAGTGAATTTACCGCAGAAGAAACCCGGAAGATCTTTCAGCTAAAAAAGGAGATTAAAATAATTCCTAATTCCATAGATGTAAAACGTTTTTTACCACAGCAGGAGAAGATGCAGGCAAGGTACTGTTCTGTACTTTGGAAGCCTCATTAGAAAAAAAGGTGTGCTGGAGCTGCCCGAAATATTTAATAGAATTATAGAGCAAATGCCTGCAGCAAGGTTTCGACTGGCAGGGAAGGATGTGCGGGATATCCGTACAGGAAGGTCTACAAGAGAATTAATGGAGGAACAACTCAGTCAGGCAGCAGCTAATAAGGTAGAATGGCTTGGAAGCCTGCCGTACGATGCCATTCTGGAAGAGATCGCCAAAGCATGGGTAGTCGTTCTTCCCTCCTTCGCCGAAGCCCTTCCCATGACCTGGATCGAAGCCATGGCCATGGAAAAGGCTTTGGTGACCTCAAACATTGGGTGGGCCGGAGAGGTAATGCTGGATGCAGAAACAGGTTTTATGGTTGATCCCAAAGATCATGAGTTATATGCTGAAAAAGTTCTGGAACTTTTAAATGATCCAGCGCTTACGAAGCAGGTAGGAAAAGCTGCCAGGGAAAGGGTTTTAAAAAAATTCTCCAGTGAGGTGGTGGCAGAGCAGAATATTGAGTTTTATGAGAGGGTAGTCGATAGACGGTAGTACGGTAGTTTGTTTGTGGTTTGACATTTTTGGTTTGTCGTTTTCTGTTTTCCGTTTACTGTTTACCGTTTTTCGAACTTACAATTGTAAGATTTGGCAACGTCAATTTTTTAATCTCACTCCGGTAAAATAGAGGTGTTTTTTTTTAAACTTACGGCTGATTGCTTTGCTTTGCTCGCAATGACATTTCTCAACGCGGACCGTCATTGCGAGAGAGTCCGAAGGACGAACGCAGCAATCTGCGGAGGCTTTTTCCAATCATGATCGTGACTAACTGACATGCAGATTACTTCAGTTGCTCTCACGAGCTCCTTCGCAATGACATTTCCCATAAAAATTTGCTACTTTAGCTTTCTAACGGTAAACGGAAAACCGTAAACAGAGAACATGTTCATCATAGCAGAAATAGCCCAGGCACATGAAGGCAGCCTGGGGATTGCCCATTCCTATATAGATGCCCTGGCAAAAACCGGCGTTGATGCCGTGAAGTTTCAGGTGCATATCGCAGAAGCGGAAAGTAGCGTTCATGAGCCTTTCAGGGTAAAATTTTCCACTCAGGATAAAACCCGGTTCGACTATTGGAAACGCATGGAATTCTCCCCGGATCAATGGCAGGAACTTAAAATTCATTGTGACGAGGTGGGGGTAGAATTCATGGCTTCCCCTTTTAGCAATGCCGCCGTAGATCTCCTGGAGCAAATAGGGGTAAAAAGATATAAAATTGGGTCGGGTGAAGTAAATAACTTCCTGTTGCTGCAAAAGATCGCAGCTACCAAAAAACCCCTTATCCTTTCGTCGGGAATGAGTTCTTTCGCTGAACTGGATAAAACAGTTACTCTTCTTAAAGGATTAAAAGCAGAATTTTCCATACTACAATGCACTACCTCCTATCCCACCTGTCCTGAAAATTACGGTCTTAATGTGCTTCAGGAATTGAAACAGCGTTACGGAGTTACCATAGGATTCTCAGATCATTCTGCACGTATAGAAACCTGCATTGCCGCCACTGCCCTGGGAGCAGAGATCCTTGAATTTCACGCTATTTTCGACCGGCAGATGTTCGGCCCGGATGCATCTTCTTCATTAGAAATTGCAGAGATCCAACAGCTGGTTTTGGCTGTAAAAAATATTTCAACTGCTCTAAAAAACCCTGTAGACAAGTCGGACAATACGACTTTCAACGACCTAAAAAACATTTTCGAAAAATCCCTTGCTGTAAATAAGGATCTTCCGGAAGGGTCATATTCTTAATTTTGAAGACCTGGAGTCTAAAAAGCCAAAAGGTTATGGAATTGAGGCTTCAGAATTCAAGTCTGTAATTGGAAAAAAACTTTCCAGGGAGCTTAAGCAGTGGGAGTTTTTGAACCAGAGAGATCTTGAATAGTAACGCCATTGCGAGACGAACTCAGGAGGATGTGGCAGCCCCTTGCGAACCGTCATTGCGAGTCCGACGCAGGAGGACGTGGCAATCTGTTGAAGGCTTCTTCTGATCATGATCTAACTACACTGCGGCAGATTGCTTCAGTCGCTATAACGAGCTCCTTCGCAATAACGTTTCCAATTCAAAACTCCCATCCTTCAGCCAGATCCTTCCACTCCGGATTCATCTCATGGATCAGCTTTTCTTTGTTTGCTCTGTTTCCTGCTTTCAGCTTCTTTTCATACTTAATCGCCTCCCGAATATCATCAAAGGTCCGATAGTACATCAAATGATCACAACTGTAACGGGAGGTGAAGCCTTTATAAAATTTGGTCTTGTGCTGGCCGATCCTTTTAACCAGGTTCGAAGTCACACCAACATATAAGACGGTGTGGTTCTTATTGGTGAGGATGTAGACGTGGGAAGTGCGCATAGGGTAATTTACAAAAAGAGGTAGAATGCTTATGAAGAGGCATTGAATAAAGTTGTGGCAGATTGCCGCGGTCGCTAAAAAGCTCCCTCGCAATGACGTATTCATAAGACGCCTCGCTTACAATGACCTTCCCGAACAACATTTTTATTACTTTAGCGAATCAACGGTAAACCGAAAACCGTAAACTTCATGAAACGAAAAATCTGCGTCGTAGTCACTGCCCGCCCTTCCTATAGCCGGATAAAAACTGCCCTAACTGCCATACAAAATCATCCAGACCTGGAATTGCAACTGGTGATCGCCGGTTCGGCCCTGCTCGATCGTTATGGAAACGCGGTGGATTTTATCGAAAAAGATGGATTTCCCATAGCCGCAAAAGTATTTATGGTTTTAGAAGGAGAAAATCCCACCACTATGGCTAAGACCACAGGGCTGGGGGTAATGGAGCTCACCAATGTTTTTTACAACCTGCAACCGGATGCTGTGATCACCATTGCAGATCGTTTTGAAACTATTGCGACTTCCATCGCCGCTTCTTATCAGAATATTCCGCTGGTACACATCCAGGGCGGGGAAGTTACCGGCAGTATTGATGAAAAAGTGAGGCATGCAAATACAAAACTGGCCGATCTCCACCTGGTGTGCACTGAAGATGCGCAAGAAAGGGTTATCAAGTTAGGGGAAAGGTCCGAAAGGGTTATAAATACAGGCTGTCCTTCGATAGATCTGGCTAAAGAGATTGCAGAATATCCTTACCTGGACTTCGATCCCCTGAAGAAATATGGAGGTGTGGGTGCCCACCTGGATTGGCAAAAAGGATATATTGTGGTGATGCAGCATCCTGTAACAACCGAGTACAAAGAATCCAAAAAACACGTTACTGAAACCCTAAGAGCTGTCAAAGCTTTGAATTATCCTGCTTTTTGGTTCTGGCCAAACGTAGACGCAGGATCTGACGGCACTTCTAATGCAATAAGAACATTTAGGGAGCTGGAGCAACCCGGGAATATTCATTTCTTCAAAAATATGGATCCGCTGGATTTTCTAAAACTTTTGAATAGCTCCAGGGCTTTAGTAGGAAATTCGAGTGCAGGATTAAGAGAATGTGCGTATTTGGGAGTACCTGTTGTGAATATCGGTAATCGCCAGCATCGAAGGAGTCGTGCGAGAAATGTCACCGATGTAGCTTATGAGCAGGAGGCAATTCTTGAAGCAACAAAAACCGCCATAGAAACCGGAAAATTTGAAAGCTCAACACTTTATGGGAGCGGGAATGCAGGAAAGAAAATTGCAGAGATACTTGCAAAGGTGGAGTTGACGTATACTAAGACGATTACTTATTAAACGTTTACTGTTGTCTGTTTGCTGTTGTCAGTTAAAATTTTTAAATTGGATGAAAAACCGGAAAATGATGAAGCATGAAAAGCTCACAAAGATCTTGATATTTGCAATTTAGCCTTTAAATATTCCATAGATGTCCATAAGCTTTTCCTAAAATTGCCCAAGTTTGAATTATATGAACAGGGAAGCCAAGTCAAGGAGAATCTTCGAAAAGCATCAAAGATGCTATTGTTAGGGATATGGACGAAAGGTTTATAAACAAGATTTTCTAAAATTCCTCACCTATGCTCATGCTTCATTGTTGGAGTGTATTTCGCAGCTAAAAATGATCAATGAATTATATGAACTCGAAGGAACAACAGACCTAATTAAGAAATATGAACTTTTAGGTGGGAAAATTTTCTCATTTATGCTTTACATTGAAAAGAACTGGAAAACCTGATTATCGGTTGTCAGTTGTGAGTTGAAAGACCACATTGACACCCGATAACTGATAACCGATAACCGATAACCGAATTGTGAAAATCCTTGGACTTATTCCCGCCCGTGGCGGCAGTAAAGGAATACCCGGAAAGAACATCAAATATTTGGGGGGAAACCCCTGCTGCAGTACACATGTGAATCGGCCAAAAAGTCAAAGCAATTATCTTCGATGATCCTGAGCTCCGATGATCCTGAGATTATAGTTTCGCTAAGAGATCGGTCTGGAAGTGCCGTTTATAAGACCTGCAGCCCTCGCAGCCGATGATACTTCTTCCCTGGAAGTCATAAAACATGCATTGAACTTCTTTGCTGAAAAAGGAGAAAAATTTGATGCTGTTTGTCTGCTGCAACCCACTACCCCTTTCAGGAGAAAAGGACTTGATAGACGATGCCATAGAGAAATTTTCTGGAAGGAACTTTGATTCCCTGGTATCAGTCCGGGAGGTGCCGGCGGAGTTCAATCCTCACTGGATCTTTGAAGAAAACAACGGACAATTAAAAATGCTACCGGAGAAGAAGAGATCATTTCCCGAAGACAGGAACTGCCAAAAGCCTACCATCGCGATGGTGCCATTTATCTCACCAGAACGGAAGTGATCCTGGAACAGAATTCGCTCTACGGAAGGAACATTGGATTTATTGACACTACGGGAGATCCTTATGTAAATATTGATACACCGGAGGATTGGGAAAAAGCCGAAAGGCTTTTGTCAAGGATCAGGGAACAATAAACGATTATCTGTTTTTTTGGTTTACTGTTTTCAGTTTACTGTTGGTTTGTTGTTTTTAGTTTATTGTTTGTTGTTTATGGGAAAAATGGAATTTGGTGCTTGGAATTTGGTGCTTTTTTGAAGTGGAGAGTGGAAAGTGGGGAGAGGCAAGTTAGCAGTTTTTCTGTTTGTTGTTTGTGGTTTGTGGTTTGTGGTAAGTCCTTAGACGGTAGTCAAGAGTCGAGAGTTTTTCAAGTGCTATACCCGTTTTGGGGCTCCATGTGTAAAATTAAAAATAGTTTCTGAAACTTAATTCTCAAGGAGTATAGGAAAAGAATTGCAAGAAAGAATTTTTGTAAATTTGAAATAAAGCAGGATTATGGACACTGTACGAATAAAGGACCGCATTAGGAATTATCTTGAAAATGCAGATGAGCGTATTTTAAAGATCATTAATGCCATAATAGAAGCTGATGAGAACGAAGTATTAGATACCCATTCAGAAATTCTGGAGGAGCGATTAAAATATCACCAGGACAATCCGAACAAAGGAAAAAGCTGGAAGGAAGTGCAGGATTCTCTGAAGGAGAAGTTCGTTTGTAAAGTAGTTCAACTAGCTGTTTATTGTTTTTAGTTTTTGTTGTGGTTATAAAAGCTATTAGCTGTTGGATTTTTGATCCCGTTTTTAGACTCCCTTTATCCCGTAGCTAAACGGAGGGGTAAAACCAAAAGAGGTATAGGAATTCCGGTTTATCTTCTCCTTCTCTGTCCTTCAGGCTTATATACTTAGATGACAGAAATAATTTTCAATTATCGGTTCTTGTATTCAGTTGAGTTCAAACTTTTCAATAGATTTTGAAAATACATTATACAATATTCAATATACAATATACAATAAAAAATGTGCGGAATAGCAGGAATTATTGGTTCAAACCCATCTGAAGCAGAGCTTCAAAAAATGCTTCAGGCACAACATCACCGTGGCCCTGACCATACCGGCACATACATCGATCCCGGCTTCGCAGCTATAGGCCATAACCGGCTTTCCATCATCGATCTTTCCCCGGATGCCAACGAGCCTTTTATAGACAATTCCGGGAGGTATGTACTGAGCTTTAACGGAGAGATCTATAATATACAAAGAACTTCGGGAGGAACTAAGAAGGTCTTATGAATTCAGGACTACTTCAGACACCGAAGTATTATTGGCTGCTTTTATTAAATGGGGAAAAGAATGTCTGCACAAATTTATCGGGATGTTCTCCTTTGCGATCTGGGACAGCCGGGAAAAGACCCTTTTCGCTGCAAGGGACAGATTTGGGGTGAAACCTTTTTATTATTCTGAAGCTAAAAAAAACCTCTACTTCAGCAGTGAAATAAAAGCACTTAAAAATGTCATTTTTGACACTTCACCAAACCAGAAGGTCTGGGCAAATTACTTTAGCTATGGCTCCTACGGTATGCCCGAAGAGACCTTTTACAAAAACATCTGGCAATTACCCGGTGGACATTATCTCGAGTATGCAGAAGGCAATTTAAAGATCCAAAAATGGTATGACTTTATAAGCAGGGTTAAAAATGTGAGCCCATATCGATCTTTTGAGGAAGTAAAAGCTCAGTACTTTGACCTGTTAAAGGACAGCATCAAACTTCGCTTTCGCGCAGATGTACCGGTAGCTTTCAATATCAGTGGTGGAGTGGATAGTTCCCTGCTGCTCGCCCTGGTCAATCAATTTGAGGAAAAAAAACAGATCAATGCATATACTTTTTATACGGCAGATAATCGCTACGATGAATTACCGTGGGTGGAACAGATGATCGCCACTACCCGGAATCCGCTGCAAAAAGTGCTTTTTTCAGCTTCGGAAGTGGAAACTGCTGCAAGAAAGATAAGTCAGCAACAGGATGAACCTTTTGGAGGTATTCCTACCCTCGCCTATTCAGCTCTTTTTGAGCAGGCAAATAAAGACGGCATAAAGGTGCTATTGGATGGACAGGGAATGGATGAACAATGGGCAGGCTACGATTATTATCAGGGTTCCGGCTCTACCATCCAGGGCACGGGAGGCAGCAGTCCATTTAGATCTAACGTTTTGACCCCTGAGTTGATAACCCTGGCTGAAAAGCCTTCTTATCCGGAACCGTTTAATGGCAAACTGCAAAACCTGCAGTTCCGGGATCTCTTTTACACAAAAATTCCGCGTGCCCTTCGGTTCAATGACCGTATCTCCATGGCCTACAGCACCGAACTTCGGGAACCATTTCTCGACCACCGCCTGGTGGAACTCGCTTTTGCTCAGCCTGATGATTTTAAAATTAAGAATGGTGTTGGAAAATACATGCTTCGCGAGATCCTCAAAGCCATTGGTGCCGGCTGACATTTCCTATGCTCCCAAACGTCCCCTACAGACCCCTCAACGGGAATGGCTGGGCAATGAACTCAGACCTTTTGTAGAGGAACAACTTCAGCAATTAAAAAATTCCCCTGCAGGAGAATGGTTTGATCACAAGGAAATCGAAAAAGAATGGAAGAAATATTTAGCGGGAGATAACAGTAGTAGTTTTCATGTATGGCAGTGGGTCAATGCTTCGCTGTTGTTCAGCTAGTTTTCCGTTTACCGTTTGCTGTTTTCCGTTTTCTATTCACTGTCAGAATCTGTAGCGACTATTATTTCTTGAATTTAATTCCTTTATGTTCAGTACGGCTAAGGTAGCTCATAAAGGATCCGAGTTTTGCGTTTTCCTTGTCACATTTATCCGTTAGTGCTGAGAATTGCTCTTTGGTAATTAGTTCTTTATCCTTTGCGCGGTAAAGTTGAGACTTTAATTCAGTACAAGAACCTTTTGAATAGCCTAGAAAATTTCGAAATTCTAGATTTCCACCTCTACCAAATCCTTCAGCCACATTATCCATGATAGATCCTGAACTCCTATCCATTTGATCTTTTAGCGCAAATCTCTTCCCTAAAGGTGTGGTTCCAAAAAGCAATTCAACATCATTGCATATTTCCCTTGCCAACTGCCAAACTTCCAAATCTTCAAATCTGTCAATCTTCATATATAAAGCTTTATATTACACTAACCGAAAACGGTAAACAGTAAACAGTAAACCAGGAATAAAGCACCAATAGAAGTACTTCATCAAAATCCGTTACAGAACTTACTCAAAATTACGAAGTACTTCCCTCCACTTCTTCTTCAACTTGCTCTTAGTAGTTTCCTGCTGTCCATAACCTTTTCCGTACTGGCCGTAACCATAGCCATAGCCATAACCATAGCCGTAACCATAGCCATAACCATATTTTGCACGGTGGACAAAGTGGTTAAGAACAAAAGAGATATTCTTAACCTCACCTTTACTGTACTTTTCATTGATCACCTCGAGCATCCCGCGTTTGGTATAATCCTGGCGAATGAGGTACAAAGTAGCATCGGCATATTTTATAAGGTTGAGCGCATCGGCAACCACTCCTACCGGCGGGGTATCCATGATTATATAATCATAACGCTCCTTAAGTTCATTCATAAGGGTTTCCATCTGCTCATTCATGAGCAGCTCGGAAGGGTTTGGCGGAATAGGCCCGGCAGTGATTACATCCAGGTGAGGCACCATACTTGGTTGAATAATAGAATCAAGAGACTCCTGACCTATCAGGTAATTCACCACCCCCACATCATTGTTGATCTTGAAATCATCAAAGATCTTTGGCTTGCGCAGGTCGGCACCAAGGAGCAAGGTTTTCTTTTCACTTAGAGCAAAAACGGTGGCCAGGTTCATAGCACAAAAAGTTTTTCCTTCCCCGGAAACTGAAGAGGTAATAAGAACTGTTTTGGAACCTTTGACTCCCTGCTTTTTGTACATGAATTGCAGACTCGACCTTAGCCCCCGGAAACCTTCAGCAATTGCCGATTTTGGTTTATTAAATACAGCCAAATTGGTATCCATTCGGCTTTTACCGATCATTCCCAGGATTGGAATGGGTGACAATCGCGTCACTTCCTGAGCGTTGTGCACATTAGTATTGAGGAAAACCAGCAGGAATACAAAAGTAAGCGGGATCATTCCCCCAACCATCAATGCCATTACGTAATTTAGCTGAGTGTTGGGACCTATTTGTCCGCCACCCGTATCTTTGGCGGTATCTATCACCATCACATCACTCACATTAGCCGCTTTTATAAGTCCGGCTTCACTGCGTTTTTCCAGGAACATGTTATAAGTACGTTCACTAATGGAATATTTTCTTTGGATCTTGAGCAGGTCCTGCTCTTCCTGAGGCAATTTTTTAATTTCTCCTTCTGCCAATGCAATATCCCGATTAATATCCCGTAGCTCAGATCTTAAAAGACCTTGAGAAGAAGCCATATTTTCCAGTATAACATCTTTTACCGCATTTATCTGCCGGTCAATATCGTCAAAAACAGGAGAGTTCTCCTGCAGGGAATATTCATATTTACGACGTTCTTCAGCCAGGGATAAAATTCGGCCCACTCCGCTTACAATACTTCCTTCGGCGATTCCCGCTACAGATGGTGCAGGAACATCTGAATAGTCACTTCGGGTTTGTAGATAATTCTGTAGAGTCTCATAATAAGCCAATTGTCGGTTAATATCCTCCTTTCGAACATCAAGGGCAGTAAGTTCAGAATTTAACTGACTACTTTCTGCAGAAATATCCAGGATAGAATTCCTGTTCCTGAAATTATTCAGTTCATCTTCTACCACTTGCAGCTCCATCGCCTTTACATTAAGGGAACTGTCAATAAACCTAATGGTCTTGGTAGCAAAAAGATTCTTTCGCTCCAGCATATTTTGGCTCAGCACCCTCACAGTTCCGTTAAGATAATCAACGATTTCGGCCTTGTTGTCCCCTGTCATGGAAAGGTTTAAAACGGATGATCCCTGTGACTGGGGATTAACCGCTACCCCTCTAAACCGTCCTACGGTCCCATCGAAATGCCTGAACTGCACATAAAATGGCTTATCAATTACCGGGACAACGTCAGTTCCCACCAGCTTACCATTAAAAAAGGGTAAATTAATAGTTTCATTAAGCCGATATTTTCTTTTGAACTCCCCATCTTCAACTACTACGGTAGAATATTCCTTGGTAGCATAATTAAAAACCTGAAGCACTCCCACCGGAAAAATTGGTGCTTAAGGTAAAGGTTTCCGGATCCTGAAATCGAATGGTAAAGGTTTTTCCCAGACCCTGATATGCTGCTGTATCGGCGACTACTTTAAAGGGGGTAAAACCATAGGCATTCACCCTTTGGTATTCTCCCTCCTGCTGGTATCCAATATAGTACTGCAAACGCTCTACCACCTCCTCATTATGCGATCTGGACCTTAAAATGGTCATAGCGGTATTCACCTTATCTGAAGTCCCGCCCCAGTTAAAGGTAAGACTGGTATTGCTGGTGAAAAACGGGTTCTGGTCGTCTTTTATGGAAATGGAATTACCTAATTGATAAACCGGTAATTTCCTCACGTTGTTATAATATGCCACCCCCACGCTTATAGCTATGGAGAGAAGAATTAACTGCCAGTAGCTAAAAACCTTAAGAACAAAGCCTTTAAAATCAAAGGTAGAACCTACATCACTAATATGATCATCTTCATGTGCCATACATCACCGGGTAAATATTAATATACTACTTATAATAAGAGCCAGGACCGATGTCGCTGTTTGAAAGTTTGACAAACCTGTAGTACCTATCCCCCAGGCTTTCTGCGGAAGCGGATTTACTATGATCAAATCATTTGGCTGAATATAATAATATGGTGACCGCATTGCATCAATAGTTGTAAGATCAATATGGTGTCTTTTCTCCCCTCCCGGATACTGTCTTACGATCACAACATCTGTCCTGTCTCCAAACTCCGAAATATCTCCTGCCTGTGCAATAGCTTCCATTATAGTCACCTGCTCCTTATAGATCACCTGGGTCCCCGACCCTATTTCCCCAATGGTTGTATATCTTATCCCTGCCAGTTTTACGGTGACAAATATGTTTGCCTCCTCCTTAAAATATTGGTCTAAAAGGGCTTTTTCGATCTTCTCTCTTACCTCCTCTACGGTAAAGCCCAGGACATTCACCTCCCCCAGCGTCGGAACACGAATATTCCCATGAGGGTCTACTAAAAAACCATCGGTATATAATCTTTCCTCTGAAGTAGCATTTAGGATTCCCCTCTCCTACAGGATTGAACATCCCCACAACATCCTGGTCAATGGCTTTTACCCTAATACTTAACAGGTCATTCACCTGAATCCTGTAAGGCTTTTGAATCCGCTCCACTTTAATTAATACTATCTGTCTCCACCCCATCCTCCTGCAGGTACATCAACCTTTTGGTAGGAACACAGGAAGAAACAAAAAGATAAAACACTAACAATAACAATTAAATGCCTGATACTCATTTGGGATAAATAGGTAAAGACAAATATAGGTGTTGAATGTTAATAATAAAATAAATGGAGGTTTAGTTTGTTAAATGAAGTTAAATGCGAGTTGCGGGTTGCGAGTTGTTACCGGTTGCCGGTTGCCTGTTGCCGGTTGCCGAGTTGTTCGGTTGCCGGTTCTTCTGAACACTCACTAAAAATTCATAAGTTCTGGTTCTTAGTTGTCATCCCGACAGAGCAATTTCTTTCGGTAGAAAGAAGATGCGACGAGAGATCTCATCATTAGAACGGTAATTTAAATTTTCTGCACTGCTGAGGCAGATTTCTCAGTCGCTCAAAAGCTTCTTCGAAATGACATTAGTTACTGGTAGACTGGTCACTAAACAGAAAAAAGTCTTGACTCTTGACTCTTGTCTCTTGGTTCTAAAAAAAGAAACTGCCAACTTAAAAACTGCGCACTGCTTACTGAAAATCTGGCTCTCAAAAAAAACTGATCACCGAACACTGAACACTGATCACTAGTAACAGGCTCTCCTTCTTCTTTCGTTTAGCCCAGGACCTCCTATTTTAAAAATAACGCCTACAATAATTTGATGTAGTCGGGCATCATCAAAATTAATAACATTTGCTCCAGTACCATCGGGACCTCCTCTTAATCAAATCCCTTTGTTGGTCTTCCGGTGTGGACAGGGACCTTTCATACCTCACATCGAGACCAAAACGACCAAACTCTACTTTAGCACCTACTTGAGCATTTATGGGAGAATTTTGAACGACAATGGCAGATTCGTCCTCGTCACCTTCCAATGTTGCATCAAAAATATTGGAATAAACGGGGCCTGCAAACACATCTAAAGGGCCCAAAACTATTATAACCTATCATTAACGGAATATCAAATTTCTCAATACTGTAAACAGAGGTTTTATTGGGAAAGTCAAAAGTGCTTTCTATAGAAGTGTAAACAACTTCTGGCCGAATAAAGAATTTACCAAAATTAACCTGGCCGAAAACACCACCGTGAAATCCTAACTCACTATTCCCCTCAATAGTCTCTGACCAATCCCCATTTGGAGGTGATTCTTTTCCGGTAATTTGTCCTCCCATTGAATAATTTATTCCGCCTTTAAGGCCATAACTAAAGTGGTTTGGGAGAATCCGGCATAGGTAGTGGCAAATATGAACAGGAGGGCAAAAAGATATTTTTTCATGAGAATTGGATATGGAGTACAAGATTACAAATAAAATAAAATAAGGTGATATGTCAATTATTTCTTTTCAATATTAAATCAAACAGCTGTTAATTAATAACGTTTAAACTCTTTATTTGTTATAAGGCGCTATTAAGAGGAAAGAAGAAACATTTACCACTGCTTTTTGACCTTTTCATAAACCGTTTCAATTCCTTCTCTTAAAGATATGCTTGCATGCCATCCAAAACTATGAACTAAAGAAACATCCAGTAATTTTCTGGGAGTCCCGTCTGGTTTGGAGCGGTCATAAGTGATCTTGCCTTTATAACCGGTTATTTCCGCTATTAAAGCAGCCAGATCATTAATTGCAATGTCTTCTCCCGTGCCAATGTTAAGGCTGATATTCCCATTATAAGTATTCATGAGGTGGACACAGGCTGTGGCGAGATCATCCACATGCAGAAATTCCCTGCGGGGTTCGCCGCTACCCCACACCACTACTTCTTCGGCACCTGTGATCTTTGCCTCATGGAACTTCCGCAGCAATGCCGGAAGCACGTGAGAGGTCTCAGGATCAAAATTGTCATTGGGCCCATACAGATTTGTAGGCATTACCGATATGAAGTTGCAGCCGTACTGCCGGTTGTAATTTTCACACATCTTCACCCCCGCGATCTTGGCAATTGCATAAGGTTCATTGGTAGGTTCCAGCTCTCCCGTGAGCAGGTATTCTTCCTTGATGGGTTGCGGCGCCATTTTTGGATATATACAGGAGGAAGCTAAAAACAGCAGCTTTTTCACCCCGTGAACATAGCTTTGGTGGATCAGGTTGTTCTGGATCATGAGGTTCTCATACAGGAACTGGGCCCTGTAGGTGTCATTTGCCGCTATACCGCCAACTTTGGCGGCTGCCATAAACACATATTCCGGCTTCTCTGCTTTAAAGAAATTTTCAACCGCCTCCTGTTTCGTAAGATCGAGTTCTGCAGAGGTGCGAAAAATGACATTTTTATAACCTTCCTGTTCAAGCTTTCTCATTATGGCCGAACCCACCATTCCGGTATGTCCCGCTACATATATTTTTGATTCTTTCTCCACTGTTTATTCTGCTGCTTTATTTTCTTATTAATTCAGGCTTTTAATTTAAAAAGCTAATAGCTATTTGCCATTAGCCGTTGGCCTTAAGGAATTCCAAATCATTTTCTGCTCACTGAACACTGAGAACTACAAACTTAAAAGTCTTGATTCTTGCTTCTTGACTCCTTCTTTATTCTCCGTTGTAATTTAATGTTTTATGTCCGCCATCTTTCAAATATTTTTCTCTTCGGAAGAGTTTTACATCGGCTTGTACCATCTCCTTTACCAGGTCCTGCAGGCTGTGTTTCGGTTCCCAGCCAAGCTTCTCCTTACATTTTGAGGCATCACCAATAAGCAGGTCCACCTCTGTAGGTCGATGATATTTTGGATCTACCTGAAGTACCGTTGTTCCCGGTTTTACCCGGTAATCGGGATCTTCGCATGTCACCACTTTTGCTACCTCCTGCTCTCCTTTTCCCTGAAACTCCACAGTTATCTTTAAACATGCAAAAGCCATTTTAACAAGCTCTCTTACCGTGGTGGTCTTCCCGGTGGCGATGACGTAATCCTCCGGCTCTTCCTGCTGAAGCATGAGCCACATGGCTTCTATATAGTCTTTCGCATGCCCCCAATCCCGTTGTGCATCAAGATTACCAAGAAAGAAAGTTTCTTGCATTCCAACGGCAATACGTGCAACCGCGCGGGTGATCTTCCGGGTGACAAAAGTTTCCCCTCTTAAAGGAGATTCGTGATTGAACAGAATTCCATTACAGGCAAACATTCCGTAAGCCTCCCTGTAATTAACTGTGATCCAGTATGCATAAAGTTTTGCCACACCGTAAGGACTCCGCGGATAGAATGGAGTCTTCTCCGTCTGCGGTACTTGCTGGACTAGTCCATATAATTCTGAAGTCGATGCCTGATAGATTTTGGTCTTCTTAGTAAGACCCAGCAATCTTACTGCCTCCAAAATTCTCAAGGTGCCAAGACCGTCAACATTGGCTGTATACTCCGGGGTATCAAAACTCACTTTCACATGAGACATGGCTCCCAAATTATAGATCTCATCGGGCTGCACTTCCTGAATAATACGCGTAAGGTTCATGGAATCGCTCAGATCCCCATAATGCAGCTTAAACCTGATATCTTCTTCATGCGGATCCTGATACAGATGATCCACCCTTTCGGTGTTAAATAAACTGGACCTCCTCTTGATCCCATGTACTACATAACCCTTCTCCAGGAGAAATTCGGCCAGATAAGCTCCATCCTGTCCGGTGATGCCGGTGATGAGGGCGATTTTTGGGGAAGTTTTTGTTTCGATACTGTTACAGATATTGATTAGCTGAAAACAAATATAAGTTTAAAATAATGTTGTCTGGAAAGTTTCAGGTTTAAAGTTCGAGGTTCAAGGTCAGATAAATGATACCTTTAAAACTGCTCACTTGAGACTGCGAACTCTTTACTCCAAAAACATGCCGCTCTGCTGGAGCTCCTGGTTAAAACGAATGATAAGTCTATAAACATTTCGCTCCTCCGGAGCTGCTTTGGGAGTTCTTTTCAGAGAGAATCTATGGATTTTATATGAGATTCCTCCTTCGTCGGAATGACATTTTTCATAAAACAGCTAATAACTCTTAACCGTTAGCCGTTGGCTGTTTTCCCCAATCCACCTTCGCTTCCCTCCCTTTAGGGCGGGGAAAAGAAGCGCCGGCTGAAATCTCACTGTCATTCAGAGCGCAGCTTTTGCGGAGCGAAGAATCTTTCGTTTCCACAAGAGATTCCTCCTTCGTCGGAATGACATTTTTCATAAAACAGCTATTGGCTAGTTAACTTTTAGCCATTGGCTGATTTCCCCCAAAATCCACCTGCGCTTCCCTCCCTTTAGGGCTGGGGGAAAGGAAGCTTTGCCAAATCTTCCCTCTTTACGGGAAAAAGCCATTGAATCTCACTGTCATTCAGAGCGAAGCTTTTGCGGAGCGAAGAATCTTTCGTTTCCACCAGAGATTCCTCCTTCGTCGGAATGACATATGGAGACTATCGGCTTTTAGCTGTAGGTCTTTGGCGATTTTTTACAAAATTTGTGCTTCCCAAGTTTTAACGAGGAACTAAAGGAAGCGCTGGAATTTGGTGCTTGAAATTTGGAATTTGCTCCCAGCTAATTGGTCATTGTTAATTGGTCATTGAAAAAACTTACTTTTGCCAAAAATAACTGCGTGAATTATTTATCTGTTGAAAATGTAGCCAAGGCTTACGGGGAAAGGGAACTTTTCTCGAATATCTCCTTTGGGATCAATGAAGGTGACAAGGTTGGATTTGTAGCCAAGAACGGAACCGGGAAAACTTCCCTTCTAAACATCCTTTCCGGCGCCGATACTCCCGATGCGGGAAATGTGGTCTATCGCAAAGATATCACCACTGCCTTTCTTCCGCAGGAACCAAACCTGGATCCCAAGCTTACGGTAGAGCAAACCATCTTTGCTTCAGATAATGAGATCCTGAAAGTGATCGAGCGCTACGAAAAGGCACTGGAGAATCCGGAAGATTCTGAAGCTTACCAAAAAGCCTTTGAACAAATGGACGCGCTCCAGGCCTGGGATTTTGAGACCACCTATAAACAGATCCTCTTCAAACTGAAGCTGGAAGACCTGCATGCCATGGTGGGAAGCCTTAGCGGCGGACAAAAGAAACGTCTTGCCCTGGCTTCCATGATCCTCAATAAGCCCGACCTCATCATTATGGATGAGCCTACTAACCACCTGGATCTGGACATGATCGAGTGGCTGGAGGAATTCTTCCGCAAAGAGAACTTTACCATTTTTATGGTTACCCACGACAGGTATTTCCTGGAGAGGGTATGTAATGAGATCGTGGAACTGGAAGACGGAAACCTTTATACCTACAAAGGAAACTACTCCTACTACCTCGACAAAAAGGAGGATAGGATCACTACAGAACAAACCAATACTGATAAGGCAAAGCAGCTTTTCAAAAAGGAACTGGACTGGATGCGCCGCCAGCCAAAAGCCAGGACCACAAAATCGAAATCACGTATTGAGGATTTCCACGAGATCAAAGACAGGGCCTCCAAACGTCGCAATGATCACCAGGTCCAACTGGAGATCAATATGGAGCGGCTGGGGAATAAGATCGTGGAATTCCATAATGTGTCTAAAAGCTTCGGGGACCTTGAGTTGCTTGACAAGTTTAATTATAATTTCCAGCCGGGGGATCGCATTGGGATCATAGGAAAGAATGGTACCGGAAAATCCACTTTTCTGAACATCCTCACCGGCGGCATTGAACCCGACTCCGGAAAGATCACCATTGGAGAAACCATCAAGTTCGGATATTACACTCAGCGGGGAATTGAAGTAAAGGAAGGTCAGAAAGTTATTGATGTGATACGGGAATTTGGTGATTACATTCCGCTGAAGAAAGGTCGACAGATCTCTGCACAGCAATTGCTGGAGCGCTTCCTTTTCGACCGGAAGAAGCAGTATGATTACGTGGAGAAGCTAAGTGGAGGAGAAAAGAAACGCTTGTACCTGTGTACAGTTTTGATCCAGAACCCGAACTTCCTTATCCTGGATGAGCCTACCAACGACCTGGATATCGTCACCCTGAACGTGCTGGAAAATTTCCTGCTCGATTTTCCGGGATGCCTCGTGGTGGTTTCCCACGACAGGTATTTCATGGACAAGATCGTGGATCATTTATTTGTTTTTAAAGGAAAAGCCGAGATCGAAGATTTCCCCGGAAATTACACCGATTATAGAGAATACGAAGCCAGTACCGAAGCTGCTCCTGCTGAAAAAACTGAAACTTCTACCGATAAAAAATCATGGAAGAAGGAAAGCAACACCTCCGCCGGCCTCAACTATAACGAGCAGAAGGAGTACAACAAACTGGAAAAAGAGATCCATAACCTGGAAAAGAAAAAGGAAGAAGTTCAGAAAAAATTCCTGCAGGACTTAAGCCCGGAGGAGATCGAAAAATCTTCTGTGGAATTGAGCAGGATCGAAGATGATATTGAGCAGAAGACCGAGAGGTGGTTTGAGTTGGGAGCGAAGATGGAGAGTTAAGAAAAACCCTTTCAGCGGTTTTTTAACCCTGAAAGAGGTTGTCGGCTTAGAAAGCGATTGTCAACCATGACGCCCACCCGCTTTCCGGGCTCTAAGCCGCGGAAAGGGGTGGTTACCACAGACACTCAACCATTTCAGCGGTTTTTAACCCTGGAAGAGGTTGTTTTGCCGGACTCCCGCTTTCCTGATTTGAAGCCGCAGAAAAGATTACAGAAGAAATTTTATCTTTATCGAAAATTTGTCGTGAAAATAGAGACATTAGAAGCGGGAAACTATTATCACATCTACAATCGAGGTAATAACGGTTCTAAGATCTTTTTTGAAGATGAGAATTATCAACATTTTCTACGTCTCTATAAAAAGTATATTCCCCCTATAGCGGATACTTTTGCGTGGTGCCTAATGCAGAATCATTTTCACTTCCTTGTTTATATTAAGCAAGATGAAGAGATATATAAAGAAGATTATCTGAAACTTCCCGGAAGGGAATCTAAAAAACCTATCGCTTCACGACAATTCGGTCATCTTTTCAATGCCTATGTTCAGGCGATCAATAAGAAATATAAAAGAACCGGAAGCCTTTTAGAAAAGCCTTTTGAACGGAAAAAAGTCACATCTGAAGATTATCTAAAGAAATTAATTTTCTACATCCATAATAATCCTGTTCACATTCAATTACTGAAAATTTTTCTACATATCCCTGGACTTCCTATCAGGAGTTCTATACAGAACAAAAGTCTATAGTGGAGAAAAAGGAAGTTTTTAATTTTTTGGTGACCTGGAGAATTTCAGAATTTATCATCAAAAAGAACATACGATTGAACCCTTTCAGGGTTTGGAACCCTGAAAGGGTTGAAGAAAGATGCACATTATCCTATCCTACATAAAATTCCTCCTCCGCTCCAGCAATCAGCATGGGGTGCATTCGCCGTTTGTTTACAACCTGGTGACCAAATGCTTTTATGACAGGAAGAAATATCCTTCTTACTCAATTCTGAAGCAATACCGCAAATCTCTGCTAAAAGATAAAAGAACTATTCAGGTTAAAGATTTTGGTGCTAAAAGCAGGGTCTTTAAATCTGATGAAAGAGAAGTGTCAAAAATGGCAAAAATTGCAGGCATTTCTCCAAAACGCGCCCGACTCTTAAATCGGCTGGTACGATATTTAGAAGTGGATACCGCTCTGGAGCTTGGGACTTCCCTGGGGATGGGAACAGCTGCCATGGCAGCGGGAAATGATATAAGGATCACTACTCTTGAAGGTTGCCCTGAGACAGCGGCGGTAGCAAGGGAGAAATTTAAAACTTTTGAATTTAAAGAATATTGAGCTGAAGATTGGAGAATTTGAGAAATTTTTGGAGGACAGAGGACAGAGGACAGTGGGAAGAAATTCCAAATCCCAAATTCCAAATTCCATAAAAAAACAACCGACAACCGACAACTCACAACCCACAACTCCAATCTCAATACTCAATTCTCAAGTACTCACTACTCTTCATCGACGGCAATCACCAGAAAGAAGCCACTTTAGCATATTTTGAAAAGCTTCTCGCTACTGTTCACAATGACAGCGTCATGATCTTTGACGACATCCACTGGTCCAAAGGAATGGAAGAAGCCTGGGAGGAGATCAAAGCACATCCACAGGTAAGAGTAAGTATAGACACTTTCCAGTGGGGAATGGTCTTTTTCAGGAGAGAACAGGAGAAGGAGCATTTTGTGATAAGAGTGTGAGTTAGTAGGCAGTGCGCAGGTGTTTAGTTGGCAGTTTTTTTTTTAAAAAGGCTAGTTGAGTTATTGAGCTGCAAAGGAATCGCCAGTTGAAACCACCCTGTCATTCAGAGCGAAGCTTTTGCGAAGCGAAGAATCTTTCGTTTCCAAATGAGATTCCTCCTGACGTCGGAATGACATTTTACTAAAACAGCTATTAGCATGTTTTGGCTTTTCCCTAAACACTGCGTTCCTTTCTTTAAGAGACAGGGTAAAAGCGCATTCCCACCCTTTAGGAGAGGGAAGAAATGCGGAGGAAGAGTCTATCGACTTTCCCTAGAGATTCCTCCTTCGCTCGGAATGAGCATTTTGTTATAAGAGGGTCAGCTATTAGCATTCCCAGGTGTCTAGTTGGCATTGCTTTTTCTAAAAATGCTATTGGTTCAAAAGCGGCAAAGGAAGCGCCAGTTGAAACCATACTGTCATTCAGAGCGAAGCTTTTGCGAAGCGAAGAATCTTTCGTTTCCAAATGAGATTCCTCCTGACGTCGGAATGACATTTTACTTAAAACAGCTATTAGCTATTAGCTATTGGCTTTTGGCTACTTTCCCTAAAACATCTGCGCTTCCCACCCTTTAGGGAGGGGAAAAGGAAGCGCTACTGCTTTTCACTCGTCAGAAAGGGGAAAAAGAAGCACCAGCTAAAACACACTGTCATTCAGAGCGAAGCTTTTGCGGAGCGAAGAATCTTTCGTTTCCAAATGAGATTCCTCCTTCGTCGGAATGACATTTTACATAAAACAGCTATTAACCATTAAGCTTGTGGCTATTTTCACAAACCATCTGCGCTTCCCACCCTTTAGGGAGGGGAAAAGGAAGCGCTGTCAGCTCAAACCCACCCCGTCCTGCGGCCACCCCTCCGAAGAGGGATTCTAAAATGAGATTTAATAGTACATAAAAAACTCCAACTAATCATAAATAGCAAAGTTTTCTGAGTTCACATGAGATTTCACCTATCATCAAAGGACAAATGTCATTCAGAGCGAAGCTTTTGCGGAGCGAAGAATCTCTCGATTTTCCAAAGCGATGCTATTCCTCCTGACGTCGGAATACAATTTTTCAATTCCCCGCCAAGAGAACTTGTAACATATTCCTCTATCTTGCGTCTAACAATCTGAATTCACATTAGTCTATGAGCAGCGTCATAAAGATCAGGCAGATTACCCGGGATTTTAACCTGGGGCAGGAAGTAGTAAAAGTTTTAAAAGGGATTGACCTTGAGATCGAAAAAGGGGAATATGTTGCCTTTATGGGACCTTCGGGTTCAGGAAAGTCTACTTTAATGAACCTTTTAGGATGTTTGGATACTCCCACCTCCGGTCAATACATACTTAACGGGAAGGATGTAAGTAAAATGACAGATGATGAGCTGGCAGAGATTCGTAACAAGGAGATTGGTTTTGTCTTTCAAACTTTCAACCTCCTCCCCCGCACCACCGCTCTTGAAAACGTAGCTCTTCCCATGATCTACGCCGGTGCTTCAAAAAGTCAGCGGAAAGAACGTGCCGAGAAAGTACTAGCCGATGTTGGCCTGGCCGACAGGATGGACCATAAACCGAATCAACTTTCGGGAGGGCAGCGACAAAGGGTTGCTGTAGGTAGAGCTTTGGTTAATAACCCTTCGATCATTCTTGCCGATGAACCTACAGGAAACCTGGATTCAAAAACTTCCCTGGAGATCATGAACCTCTTTGATGAGATCCACAGGTCCGGAAATACAGTGATCCTGGTAACTCACGAAGAAGACATCGCCCGACATGCACATCGTATCATAAGATTACGCGACGGAATGATCGAAAGCGACGAAAAGAAGGAAGTGAATTTGGAAGTACGAAATTAGCGGTACGAAATACGAAGTGAAATTAATAACAGCTCAGTATGAAATTTATATTTTTATTGTAAAACGGGCAACAGGCAACTATCTTGTCCAGTAGGCAGTACGCAGCGGTTAGTTGGCAGTTTTTGATGTATATTGTAGCTTATATAGTTTAAACTGTAATTAAGGCAGGATAAAAGGCAAAAGTTAACTGCAAAGCACCTCCCAAAAAAAGCCTTTTTTGAAACTCTTTTTAATAGCAGTGATCCGTAGTTATTAGATCAAAGTCAATTTGTAAAACCCGAACCTCGCAACAGGCAACACTTCCTTCTAAATTCTAACTTCTAAAATCTACCTTCCAATAATGTCTTTTTTCGACAGCGACACTCTAAAATATATCATCCTTATCGTGGTTTTCCTTGCCTTTTTTCTCTGGACGCGGAATCAGTCAAAAAAGAACCGGCAAAATGGAAGCTTTAGAAAGCGGTATCACGAAAGAAAAAGGAAGAAAGAGTAAATTATTTAATCGGGTTTTAACAGGACATAAGTTTCAGTTTATCAGGAATTTTCTGTAAATTAACTGTAATCTAAAATCCTTGTGCCATGGAAGAGTTTTTGTTAAACGAGATATTTCTGTACCTGGCCCTGGCATGTGTCTGTGTCGCTTTTTTTCTTTGGATAAGAAGCGTAAAAAGAAGGAAAAAGGAACTGGAGTGGCGTCGTTCGCTAAGCAAAAAGATCCGCGGGAAATTCAGAAGAAAGAACGGGAACAATACGCCCGAAATGAATATTGGAGAATAGCCTTCAGCCGGAGTATTATTAAAAAATAATCTCCTGTTCCTTCACCAGACACTTCTGGAAATTCCTCTCAAAAAGGTCATTTTTAAGAGGTGTTAATGAGAAGTTTCAGAAATAAGATCTTCTAAACATTTCTGGATGTATTGTCTTTTCATTCAGGGCGTGTGAACTTTTCAAAAACCCTGTTTGCTTTCCGTTTCAAAAACACTTCAAATTTTCCTACTTTAGGCAACCTTTCACAGAGGAGATATTAAAATTGAAAACATGAAGATTTACACAAAAACAGGAGACAAAGGCACTACTGCTCTTTTTGGCGGCACCCGGGTTCCCAAACATCATATTCGCATTGAAAGTTACGGCACAGTAGACGAGCTAAATTCTAACCTGGGCCTCCTGCGCGACCAGCAGGTGGATGAGCACAGCAAGGAGATCATCTTAAAGATCCAGGACCGGCTGTTCACCATAGGTTCCACCCTTGCAACCGATCCTCAAAAAGCAGTGCTTAAAAGTGGGAAAAAGCGCCTGGAGATCCCTTTGATCTCACAAGAGGATATTGAGCTGCTGGAGCAGGAAATGGATAAAATGAATGAAGCTCTACCGCCTATGACACATTTTGTACTTCCGGGAGGGCATCAAACCGTGTCAGTTTGTCACGTAGCCCGCTGTGTATGCCGCCGCGCCGAGCGTTTAGCCACTGCCCTATACGAAATTGAACCTTTTGAGGAGCAGGTGCTGCAGTACCTCAACCGCCTAAGTGACTATCTTTTTGTGCTGGCACGAAAGTTGTCTCATGATCTACAGGCAGAGGAAATCCAATGGATTCCGCAGAAGGAATCTTAAAATTCCGATCCTGCAAATTTTTTACTTAAGGCCTCTATTTTATAAGGAATTACAGTGGAAGAGATACGTTCTTAAAATTAGTGATAAAAAGATGATTTTTTTCTTGACTATCTCGTCAAAAAAATTATTTTTGCAAAAATTAAAACCGATTAACCAATGTATTGGACATTAGAATTAGCATCCTACCTTAGTGATGCGCCATGGCCCGCCACAAAAGATGAGTTAATTGATTACGCCATCAGGACGGGTGCGCCCCTGGAGGTTGTCGAAAACCTGCAGGCTATTGAAGATGAGGGAGATTCCTATGATTCAATAGAGGAAATCTGGCCCGATTACCCTACAGATGAGGACTACCTCTGGAATGAAGATGAATATTAAAAGCACACTTAAATAACAGCAGAAAAAAGTCTCAGAATTGAGGCTTTTTTTTTGCTTAACTTTGACATATTAAATACCACAAAAACATATGAGTTTTTTAGATACCGTATTGAAAGTTTTTGTCGGCGACAAGTCTAAGAAAGACATTAAGGAGATCCAGCCTATAGTCAACCAGATCCTCGCTCTCGAAAAAGAATATGAAGCTCTTAGCCTGGATGAACTCCGCGCCAAGACCACAGCTTTCAAGACCAGGATTAAAGATGCGCTTAAGGAGGTGAATGAACAGATCACCAGTCTAAATGCCGAAGCCGATGCATCTGAAGATATTACCCGAAAAGAAGACATTTACGCCGAAGTTGACGCCTTAAAAGAGAAATCCTATGAGATCTCTGAAGGTGTTCTCAACGAGATCCTGCCCGAAGCATTTGCCACCGTTAAGGAAACAGCTAAACGTTTTAAAAACAATACCGAATTAAAGGTCACGGCATCTGCCTATGACCGCGAGCTTTCTGCCGAAAAAGATTATGTAAATCTTGAAGAAGATCATGCAATTTGGAAAAATTCATGGGATGCTGCAGGAAAACCCATCACCTGGGATATGGTGCACTACGATGTGCAGCTTATAGGTGGTGTCGCAATGCACCAGGGAAAGATCGCAGAGATGCAAACAGGGGAAGGTAAAACACTTGTGGCCACACTTCCCATGTACCTTAACGGACTTACCGGGAACGGGGTACACCTGGTTACGGTGAACGATTACCTGGCAAAACGTGACAGCGCCTGGATGGCTCCTATTTTCCAGTTCCATGGCCTGACTGTTGACTGTATAGATTACCACCGTCCCAATTCGGCTTCCCGTAGAAAGGCATACAATGCCGATATCACCTACGGAACCAATAATGAATTTGGATTTGATTACCTGCGGGATAACATGTCCCATTCGCCCGACGATCTTGTACAACGTCCACACAACTACGCAATAGTAGATGAGGTGGATTCGGTGCTGGTTGATGATGCGAGGACACCTCTTATTATTTCGGGACCAATTCCCAAGGGAGACGTACATGAATTCGATCAATTAAAACCCGCAATCGCAAACGTCGTTGAGGTACAGCGAAAATATTTAACCGGGGTTCTTGCTGAAGCCAAAAAACTTATAGCTTCCGGAAACACCGAAGAAGGTGGCCTGCAGTTGTTGCGCGTTTACCGCGGACTTCCAAAGAACAAGGCTCTTATAAAATATCTGAGTGAGGAAGGTGTTAAGGCGCTTCTTCAAAAAACCGAGAACAAGTACATGGCCGATAACAACCGGGAAATGCCCACGGTTGATGCCGAATTGTACTTCGTGATCGAGGAGAAAAATAACCAGATCGACCTTACAGATAAGGGGATCGAATTCCTTTCAGGAAAAGACGACCCCGATTTCTTTGTGATGCCCGAAATTGGAATGGAGATCGCAAAAATTGAGAAAGAAGGTCTTTCCAAAGAAGAAGAAGCCGAAAAGAAAGAAGATCTTTTCCGCGACTACAGCGTAAAGAGCGAGCGAATTCACACCATGCGTCAGCTGTTAAAGGCTTACACCCTGTTTGAAAAAGACACCGAATATGTGGTGATGGATAACAAGGTGAAGATCGTTGACGAGCAAACCGGTCGTATCATGGAAGGACGTCGTTACAGCGACGGACTGCACCAGGCTATCGAGGCTAAGGAGAATGTGAAGATCGAAGATGCCACCCAAACCTTTGCTACGGTAACCCTTCAGAATTACTTCAGGATGTACAGCAAACTATCGGGGATGACCGGTACAGCTGTAACCGAAGCAGGAGAATTATGGGAGATCTACAAACTGGATGTGGTAGAAATTCCGACGAACCGCCCTATAGCAAGAAAAGATAAAGAAGATTTGGTCTACAAGACCAAACGTGAAAAATACAATGCAGTAATTGATCATGTAACCGAACTTTCCAAAGCTGGAAGGCCGGTATTGATTGGTACTACTTCCGTAGAAATTTCGGAATTGTTAAGCCGTATGCTGAAGCTGCGCAACGTGCCGCACAACGTTCTTAACGCGAAACTGCACAAGAAAGAAGCCGATATTGTTGCCGAAGCAGGTAACTCGGGCGTTGTAACCATCGCCACCAACATGGCCGGTCGTGGTACAGATATTAAACTGTCCAAAGAAGTTAAGGAAGCCGGCGGTCTTGCCATTGTAGGTACAGAGCGTCACGACTCAAGACGTGTGGACAGGCAGTTAAGAGGTCGTGCAGGACGACAGGGAGATCCCGGTAGTTCTCAATTTTATGTGTCTCTCGAAGATAACCTGATGCGCCTGTTTGGATCTGAAAAGATCGCGAAACTAATGGACCGTATGGGTCTGGAAGAAGGAGAAGTGATCCAGCATTCCATGATCTCTAAATCCATTGAACGCGCTCAGAAAAAGGTGGAAGAGAACAACTTTGGAGTACGTAAGCGACTTCTGGAGTATGACGATGTGATGAATGCCCAGCGTGAGGTGGTTTATAAGCGACGTTATCACGCTTTATTTGGAGACAGACTGCGTGTGGATATTTCGAACATGATCTATGATACTGCAGAAGGTATTGCAGAAACAAATAAACTGGCGAGCGACTTTAAGAACTTTGAGTTCGAACTTATTCGCTATTTCTCCATGAGTTCTCCTGTGACCAAGGAAGAGTTCGATAAAATGGATTTCCAAAAGATTGCAAGAACCGTTTACAAGGCTGCTTACGAGCACTACCTTGAAAAGATGAAGCGCAATGCCGAAGCTGCTTACCCTGTGATCAAGCAGGTGTGGGAAGATAAAGGCAATAGCTTTGAAAGGATCGCTGTTCCATTTACCGATGGTACGAAAACCCTGCAGGTGGTTACCAATCTTGAAAAAGCATATGAAAGTGAAGGTAAGCAGTTGATCACCGACTTTGAAAAGAACATAAGTTTGGCGATCATTGACGACGCCTGGAAGACTCACCTAAGAAAGATGGACGAGCTTAAGCAGAGTGTACAGTTGGCTGTACACGAGCAAAAAGATCCTTTGTTGATCTATAAGTTCGAAGCTTTTGAATTGTTCAAGGTGATGCTTGACCTGGTAAACAAAGATGTGATCTCCTTCCTGTTCAAAGGAGAACTTCCTGCACCAAATCCTGCTCAAATTAAAGAGGCAAGACAAACCAGGAAGAAAGAAACTGTTGAGACTTCGAAAGAAGAGATCCCGAATATGGATGAGAGAGCTGCCCAAAGCAGGGCTGCAGGTCAAACACAGCAACGTCGCCCGCAGGTAACGGAAACCATCACCCGGGAACGTCCAAAAATTGGTCGTAACGACAAAGTGACCATTAAAAATGTTATGACGGGAGAGAATAAGAGTATGAAGTTCAAACAAGCCATCCCACTACTCGACAAAGGAGACTGGGTGCTTGTCGATGAATAAACCTTCCACCCGGATTTTTCTCCCCTTTTTTCAAGGGGAGATGTCCGCAGGACAGAGGGGTCCGGGAGATGTCCGTAGGACAGAGGGGTAAGGCCTGAAGAGCAGAATTGCTTTTCAGGCCTTTTCCTTTTTATTAGCCCTACGTCATGCTGAATTTATTTCAGCATTTTCCTTTAAGAAGCTCCCGTCATTCTGAATTTATTTCAGAATCTATCAGACTCTACTGCCATAAATGAGAACCTGAAACAAGTTCAGGTTGACGAAATTACTCCCCGTCATGCTGAATTTATTTCAGCATCTCCTCTCAGAAACTCCGTCATTCTGAATTTATTTCAGAATCTATTCAGGTTCTAATTCAATTGATGTGAATCCAATTTTCAATTTTCTTTTTTTATTGTCCTGTCTAAAAATGCTTTTTTTCCTATTTTTATAGAACCAACCTTTCTACTATGAGAAAATACCGCATCGAAATCAAATGGGCTATTATTTTCTCTGTTGTCATGATCCTGTGGATGCTGGGAGAGAAAATATTGGGGCTTCACGATGAATACATAGCAGACCACTCCTTCTACACCAGCTTTTTCGCGATTGTCGCTATTGGGATCTACCTGCTTGCCCTTTACGACAAACGTAAGAATTACCATAACGGCTTTATGAGCTGGCAGGAAGGATTTAAAGTCGGGAGCTATCCTCACAGCCGGAATAGTCATCCTCTCCCCTTTTGTACAGCTTCTCATAAGCCAGGTCATTACCCCCGAATACTTCAGGAATATCACCGAATATTCCATAGAAGCAGGCGAAATGAACCGGGAAGAGGCGGAGTTGTACTTTAGTCTTAAGAATTACATCATGCAAAGTATGGTTTGGGCAGCAATCACAGGTTTGATCACCGCAGCCATTGCAGCATTGATTCTCCGCCGCAAAGTACCCAATCCCAATCAGGTGAAAGGAACTACTCCATATAGATAACAGGCCATGGCAAGTTTCAGAAAGATCTTCCGCAGAAATATTTCTTCTTATAATGTACTCTGTTCCGGAATAATTTCTTTTTTGAAGCGCCAAAAAGATCTGCGGAAAACCTCTTCCAAAATGCCATTTTTGGCCCCTCATTTTAACAGCTCTTTAGCAGCAAAAGCAAGCCCTTATGCCTACCTTAAAGGGACCAACCTATAAGACTGAAAAATGAAGATTGAAGACAACGAAAAAAAGATAAAATTAGCCGAAGACCAGGGAAAAGCATATTCGGCAGCCCTGGATTACATGAAAGAAATGGACAACCACGCCGAAAAGGAAGTGGATGATTATATTATAAGCCTGGCTTCTGAAGAAGCTGAAGGCACCTACCAACTTCAGGAAGGAAAGCTGAAGTGGAACACTCCAAAAGAAGGTTTTAATACGCACCTGGAAATCGTGGTGAGAGACAGGAAAGACAAGCGATTCATTCCGGGCCTAAAGATCCGCGGAAAAGTGCTGGATCAGGATGGAAAGCAGATCGTTGAGACAGATTTCCCACTCCTGTGGCATCCATTCCTGCTGCATTATGGCGCATTTTTTAAAATTCCAAAAGAAGGAAAATATAAAGTCCAACTGGAAATTCCTGCACCCGAATTCCACAGGCATGATGAGATAAAAGGAAAACGTTACGAGAAGGATGTAAATGTCGAAATCGAAATCGAAATGGAAACAGGCAGGGAACCTCATGGACCGGAATAGACACTAATTAAATATGGCTCCATGAAGGAAAAACAACTCCACTCTCAGGAAAAGATCCTCTTTTTCAACAAAGATTATATTTCTGAATTCGTGTACGGCGGCATCGATGGCGCCATCACCACCTTTGCGGTAGTAGCAGGAGCCGAAGGTGCCAGCCTTGGAATACAGGTTGTGGTCATCCTCGGACTCGCAAATCTAATTGCCGACGGCTTTTCAATGAGCGTCGGCAATTTCTTTTCTACCAAGGCAGAACGGGACACCTTTGAACGCCATAAGCAGGTTGAATATTGGGAAATTGAAAACCTGCGGGAAAAGGAAGTAGAGGAAATAAGGGAAATCTATGCCGCCAAAGGCTTTAAAGGTGACCTGCTGGAACAGGTTGTGGACGTAATAACAGCCGATAAGGATGTATGGGTGGATACTATGATGAAAGAGGAACTGGAATTGGTAAAAAGCGATAAGGCTCCATATAAAACAGCCGGAATGACATTTTTCAGTTTCGTGGTCGTTGGTTCCGTTCCACTGCTTTCTTATCTTTTCACCGGCTCGGGACCATCTATACAGGATGATCTTTTTCTTTACTCCTGTATCTTAACCGGAGTGGCCCTCGCCATTGTAGGTAGCCTTAAAAGTTTTGTGACCGAAAAGAATATCCTTTTCGGCATTTTTGAGACCCTGCTGTTAGGAGGTTTGGCAGCCTTCCTCGCTTACTTCGTGGGAGATGTTCTGGAAAAGATGTTTGTGGCGATGTAGGAAATTTCTAATCCCGGAATTTCTTAACACCTGAATTCTTATTCTTAAATTTTACTGAATATTCTATTAAAAATCAGTGATTTAACAATTGGTTAGCAGTAAGGAATCTACAAACGTAACTATCTTCGAATTTATAAAACTATAACTATGGAAGATCGTTACTCAAAATTTAAGAAGTTAAATTCGCTGCTTACCGAAAGTTTTGAAGCAGAACGTATTTATTACAACGCGGGCGAGGATGTACAGCAAGTGGAGTTAAAGCGATTCTTCAACTACGAAACTGTAAACCGAAACCGCTTTAGCTACGAAATTTCTGAACAGCTTGTTCAGGCAGACGTGGAACCCGCCAAGGAATGGGTACAAAAAGGAAATCTTGATCGCGACTGGCGGGAAGAGAGAAAAGCCCTTGTTAAGGCCAAACCCCTAAAACTGCTGAAAAAGTGCAGAAAAAAGGACGAGGAAAACCTGGAGCTGTATAATGAAATAATTGAAAATAAAGCTTTGCCTAAAGAGATCCTGAAGATCCTTAAAAAGCAAAAAGAAACCATAGAAAGTGCCGTACAGAAATGCCTTAAATACGAATCGGGAGAAGAAGCCTTAGACCCTTCCAATCGTCCAAGAGTTCGTAAGCTGAAGGCGATGTAATATGCACAAAAACTATTTCTACATTAAGCCCCTTTCGGGGCTTTTTTTATTTCTAAGGAATCGATTTGTGAGCCTGACCATCAGCGCAAATTAAGAATCAAATATCATTCAGAGCGGAGCTTTTGCGAAGCGAAGAATCTTCTATGACAGCATGAGATTCCTCCTGCCGTCGGAATGACATTCTTATAACAGCTTTTGGCCGTTAGCCCTTGGCCTTTGGCTATATTTCCCAAACTCTTTGCGCTTCCCTCCCTTTAGGGCGGGGAAAAGAAGCGCGGGTGAGAACTTCACTGTCATTCAGAGCGAAGCTTTTGCGGAGCGAAGAATCTCTTTTTACAGCAGAGATTCCTCCTATCGTCGGAATGACATTTCTCCCTTTAGGGCGGGGAAAAGAAGCGCAAGTGAGAATTCCAATGTCATTCAGAGCGAAGCTTTTGCGGAGCGAAGAATCTCTTATGACAGCTGAGAATCCTCCTATCGAATGTCATTCAGAGCGGAGCGAAGAATCTCTTATGACAGCAGAGATTCCTCCTGCCGTCGGAATGACATTTTATTATACACCAGCTTTTGGTCTTTCGCTGTTATTCCGCAGCGATTCAACCTCCCAAACATGTTTCGGCGCGGAAATTGTTTACATTAGCTTATGCAAAGTACTGTAAAGAAAGGATTTCTGGGTTTTATTATTGTGACAGGGGTGATCATGCTCACCTACATCATCTATAAGAACAATACCAAATCGTTTAGTCCCGAAGCTACTGTGGAGTATAGCAGTGGAGATTTGCAGCTGGAAGTCTTTTATAACCGTCCTTATAAGAAAGACAGGACTATCTTTGGCGGACTCGTTCCTTACGACCAGGTGTGGAGAACCGGAGCTAATGAAGCCACCACTTTTTACACTTCTAAGGATATTCTTGTAGATGGTTCTCTCCTGCAGGCAGGCACCTACACCCTTTGGACCATTCCAAAAGAGGATTCCTGGAAGATCATCTTCAATTCTGAAATGTACCCCTGGGGCATCACCGCCGACGAACTCCCCTCCCGAATTCCGGAATATGATGTACTCACTATCGAAGTGCCGGTGAAAAAATTAAAGAACCCGATCGAACAATTCACTATTTATTTCGAAGAAAAGCAGGGCCTAATAAACTTTAACCTTGCCTGGGACAAAACTCTGGTGCGTGTTCCCCTGAAAGATCCCGAGACCATAGAACGGGTGAGAGCATCGTGAAAAATTTATGTCACGTCAGGGAATGATGATTAAGAGTATTATATTAAAATAAGATTGTCCTGCTTCAGGATACGGTGAGTTTCACAGAAAGGATTAAATTCAATTCCAATAAAAAGAATTATGTCCCTTTAGGGACATCCTATCGGTAGAAATTAGAATTTATTTAGATGTCCGTGCCTTTAGGTACGGGATATATAAAGGAAGTATGGCAAATACATATACAGAAATACATATTCAGACAGTCTTTGCGGTACAAAACAGGGAAAGTCTTATTCGAAATGCTTTTAAAGATGAATTGTATAAGTACATCACCGGCATTATACAAAGCAATGAACATAAAGTTTTACAAATAAACGGTATGCCGGACCACATCCATATTTTGTTTGGGATGCGACCTTCGCAATCGCTTTCTGATCTTATGAAACAGGTAAAGCAGGATTCATCTAAATGGATAAACAATAAAGGATTTGTAAATGGAAAATTTTCCTGGCAAGCCGGGTATGGTGCATTTTCATATGCAAAAACGCAACTGCCAGGTGTGATAAGATATATTCAAAACCAAGAAGAGCATCACAAATCATTGACATTTCAGGAGGAATATATAAACCTTCTGGAAGCATTTAATGTCAAATTTGATGAACGATATATATTTAAACGTATTTGAAGATCGATCATATGCTGTACCTAACGGCACAGTTGCCTTCTCTACATTTTTTTCTACCCATAGGCAGTCCCTACGGGACTGAAAAATGAAATATTCACTCTGAAATATCCTGGCTACCAATAGGTAGTCCCTACGGGACTGAAATATTTATTTTAAATATTTGTCCAACCCTAAGTAGTCCCTACGAGATTAAAAATAAATAATCATTCCTCAATATCTTGTTCTACCCATAGGTAGGCCCTATAGGGCCGAAAATGAAATGACCATTCCCAATATCAAAATCTACCCATAGATAGTCCTTACGGGATTGAAAATGTATCTGAGCTTTCTATTAACCTGCCGTCGGAATGACATTTTTCATACAACGGCTTTTGGCCCTTACATGTTAGCCTTTCGCTATTTCTAAATAGTTATCTGCGCTTCCCACCCTTTAGGGAGGGGGAAAGGAAGCGCAAATTTGAAATTAAATGTCATTCAGAGCGAAGCTTTTGCGGAGCGAAGAATCTCATTAGTGACAGGAGAGATCCCTTTGGAATGTTATTGGATCTTCAGCAACAGATTTGGATCAGGACAATTGTCCAGGTAGAAATCCAGGTCTTTTCTGGCGGCGACGCCGGGATAATCTCCTTTTTTGCCGCCCATATCCAGAATGATCTGAAAATGAAGATGAGGTGCATAATTTCCGTTTTCTAACGCACCTCCCAATGTAGCGATCTGTTCTCCCTGTTTTACCTTCTGCCCCTCCTTCAGGTTTTCCAGGGATCTTTTTTCCAGATGTCCGTATAGCGTGTAGAACTTTTTGTCTTCGATTTGATGCTCCAGAATAATAGTAGGTCCGTAATCACCAAAATTGTCGTTATTTCTAAAACTGTGGATCTTTCCATCCAAAACAGCAAGTACACCTGTACCCAGCGGTGCCCAGATATCCAAACCAATATGCCGGTTCCTTATCAATTCTTCCTCTTCAGCAGAAGAAAATAAATCACTGCGCTTGTAAAGTCCGCGGTGTTCATTGTAACCTCCATAGGTTATCTTTCCTCCCTGCTTCCGCAGAAAATTATCGAGGTATTCCTGAAAAGCTTCAGGAGAATTAAAATGAGCCTGGGATAACTCAGGATTATTGACCGAAAGATCAACATGCCGGTACTCAGACAAAGAAAAACCGGCATCAATTACGGGAGTGAATCCTGTGGTGAGGCCGGTTAAGAAATTATGACGGGACATTTACTTTTTTGTCCAAAAATATGCTACTTCAAAATAACATCGCTGAATCTTACCTGAATATTTATCAAGGCACCGGCATTTTGGCTGCCGTTATAACCTTTTAATTTTTGATTGTCATAGGATTTACTGGAGGTTAACTTCAATCCTTTGGGATATTCCACTTCGCTATTGGTTCCATTATAGGTGAAATTGAAGGGACTATCGGGAAGATCGAGTACCAGGTCTGAATTCTCGAGAGTAATATCCAAATTCTTAAAACTAGACGATACTTTATCTATCCTTAGCTCCCCAAAAGTCCCGGCAAGAATTCCTGTTTCTCCCAGCTCTTTGAGATGCACATTACTCGAGTTGGAGTCTAGTTTAAGGCTTTCGGCTTTTTCGATCTTCAGGTCCTGCACATAAGCCGCGTTAAGAACTCCGTACTTCCAGTTCTTTATCATTACAGGCGTATAAGCCACCTTAAGATTCGTATTCTTTCCGGCTATTTCTGCAGCATTGAATTTAGAATGAGATACTTCTCCTCTAAGATTGTTGGTAGTTCCTCCAAGCTGCACTTCTCCGTGGCGCACGTTGAGCTTTAATTGTCCATTTCGGGGCATTCTCACCTTCAAAACTTTCTTCTCAGAATTTCCATCTTTAAGAATAATAACATTGGATTTTGAATTCCCTTTTTGCTCCTTTGCCTGCTTTTCTACATTGGCGGCCCAGGTCTCCATCTCCTTTCCAAATTCTTCACCCCACTTTTCCATATCTTTCCCAAAGCTTTCGCCCCAGGCTTCCATTTTTTTCTCAAAATCCTTACTCCAGGCCTCCATTTTCATCTCCTGCTTTTTCCGAATTGCAGAATCCCTTTCAAAATTCTGTGCCCAGTCTTCCATCGCCTTTTCGAAATCCTTCCCGAAGTTCTTCTCTATCTTTTTCTCAAACTGCTCCATGTACTTCTCACCATCTTTCTGATACTGCTCATAATCGAAGTGGATCTCTCCCATGCTGGCATAAAATTCAGGTGGTAAAGGATGATTTGCCATACCTTCCAGCATTGGCCCGATCATGTTCGGTTAACGGGGCGATCATCTCAGGCAGTTTTGCAAGTGGAGCCTGCAGTGCAGCCATATTAAAATCCCCGGGACCACCCGGTGCTGCGGCCGAATTTATCTTCACCTCCGATGCCGATCCATCCACATCCAGCATCCACCTTTGAAGAGCTTTGGTGTTATTGCCTTCCCCTCCTTCAAGGTGAGCCGATACGCGGACTTCATTTTTATCCCAGTACTCGACATTTATCAGCGTGTGGCGGGCATCAATATTCACCGTTACGTCCTTATTCGTTTTAAAAGTTTTATCCAGTTTGCTTGTCTGCGCCAGCATAGGAGCCGCACAAAGCAGTGCTATAATCGCGGTTTTAAGCTTTGTAGTTTTCATTTTCCTGAATCTTAGATTGATTGATATCTTTAATTTTATTCTTCAATTTGTTTAGCAATTCCAGTCTTAGTTGCAAGTTGGAGATCAAAGCCTCTACACTGCTTTCTGTAAGGCCGGTTTCATTTATCTCGGCATTTAACTTTTTGTATTCCTGGTCGAGGCCCGATAACTGCTTCATAAAAGAATCCACCAGCGCTTTGTTAGAATCGTTCACATCCAGTTTTGCCAGTTCCATATTTAAGCTCGCCAGGTAAAAGTTCTCGATCTTTTTATATTCGGGCGAAACATCGCTTAATTGATACTCTTTGGTCACCGGGATATCGCTGTCGTTGTCGGTTTCAGTTTCTACCTCAACAGGAGCGTCGGTTACCTGGCTGCCGTTAAAGCTGTCGTTTTGATCAAGAAAGAAGAATCCAATTCCCAATACCACTATGAACACAGCAGCTATCTTAAGGAAGAAGAAATTCCTGTTTGAAGATTTTTCATTTTTTTCCTGCGGAAAGTTTTCTTCAAGTCTTGCCTCAAATCTCTTGTGATGTCCTTTTGGGGGCCTGGAAGGCAAGGTTCTGTCTTCCTGTAACATCTTTCTAATATCCTGTGCCATGTCTTTTTTCTTTAAGTTCTTCCTGTAATTTCTTCTTTCCGCGGTGTACCAGTGTTCTGGAGGCCACCTGAGAAATATTCAGTATATCTGCAATTTCTTCGTGATCATAACCTTCAATGAGATACAACATGAGAGGATAGCGATATTTTTCGGGCAGCTCCTCCATAGCCTTTTTCACCTCTTCGAGTCCGACACCGTCATCAACATTCCAGTTCTCCTCTTCCTCCACAGTTCCAAGGATCTGTTCATTGATCGCTACAAGCTCCAACTTCCGGGCCTTTAGCTTATCGAGGCACTTGTTGATAACGATCCTCTTGAGCCAGGCTCCAAACGACACCTCCCCGGTGAATTGCGCCAGTTTCTCGAAGGCTTTGATAAAAGCCTCCTGCATGGCATCCTCAGCTTCAAACGGATCGTTGATAAACCTCTGGGCAACATAATACATGCCGTCGCAATACTTGTTATAAAGCTTAAGCTGCGCCCTGCGGTCGTTCTGTTTGCAAGCCTCTATTAATTGATGTTGTATCAAAATAACTTCAGTTTGGTTGGGTTTCACTTTAAAGACGACAATATTTCTGTCGCGTTGCAAAAAAACTTATTAAATGTAGATTTTTTTCTGAAGACCTTTCCAAAATGGCATTTTTGAGAGGTTTGCTGCGGAAGGTTTTATCCAGCATATTTAAAATGTTGCGAGGTGCGGGTTGCGGGTTGCGAGGTGTGGCTTGAAAGTTCTAAACTGTTGCAGGTTGCCGGTTACCTGTTTTCCGAAGCTTTAGCAAAAGAGGGCTGTTCACAGTTTTGTTGTCATTTCGAAGGAGCTTTTTCAGCGACTGAGAAATCTCTTTTTAGTGGCCGGAGGGTGGAGGACAGTGGACAGGAAGAGGTGCTGAAAGTTACCGTTGCGCGAGGTAGTGTTGCGGAAGATTTTATTAAGCATATTTCAAAATGTTGCGAGGTGCGGGTTGCGGGTTGGGAACTGTTGCAGGTTGCGGGTTCTCCGAAGCTTTGGCAACGGAAGGCACTTTACAGGTTTCTTGTCATTTCGAAGGAGCTTTTTTAGCGACTGAGAAATCTCTTTTTACTGGACGGAAAGTAACAAAGTAAGTACAGTAAGAAGCAATTGTCCAGGTAGAAATCCAGGTCTTTTTTGGCGGCGACTGCCGGGATAATCTCCTTTTTTGCCGCCCATATCCAGAATGATCTGAAAATGAAGATGAGGTGCATAATTTCCGTTTTCTAACGCACCTCCCAATGTAGCGATCTGTTCTCCCTGTTTTACCTTCTGCCCCTCCTTCAGGTTTTCCAGGGATCTTTTTTCCAAATGTCCGTATAGCGTATAGAACTTTTTGTCTGCGATTTGATGCTCCAGAATAATAGTAGGTCCGTAATCACCAAAATTGTCGTTATTTCTAAAACTGTGGATCTTTCCATCCAAAACAGCAAGTACACTTGTACCCAGCGGTGCCCAGATATCCAAACCAATATGTCGGTTCCTTATCAATTCTTCCTCTTCAGCAGAAGAAAATAAATCACTGCGCTTGTAAAGTCCGCGGTGTTCATTGTAACCTCCATAGGTTATCTTTCCTCCCTGCTTCCGCAGAAAATTATCGAGGTATTCCTGAAAAGCTTCAGGAGAATTAAAATGAGCCTGGGATAACTCAGGATTATTGACCGAAAGATCAACATGCCGATACTCCGGCAAAGAAAAACCGGCATCAATTACGGGAGTGAATCCTGTAGTGAGGCCGGTTAAGAAATTATGACGGGACATTTACTTTTTTGTCCAAAAATATGCTACTTCAAAATAACATCGCTGAATCTTACCTGAATATTTATCAAGGCACCGGCATTTTGGCTGCCGTTATAACCTTTTAATTTTTGATTGTCATAGGATTTACTGGAGGTTAGCTTCAATCCTTTGGGATATTCCACTTCGCTATTGGTTCCATTATAGGTGAAGTTGAAGGGACTATCGGGAAGATCGAGTACCAGGTCTGAATTCTCGAGAGTAATATCCAAATTCTTAAAACCAGGCGATACTTTATCTATCCTTAGCTCCCCAAAAGTCCCGGCAAGAATTCCTGTTTCTCCCAGCTCTTTGAGATGCACATTACTCGAGTTGGAGTCTAGTTTAAGGCTTTCGGCTTTTTCGATCTTCAGGTCCTGCACATAAGCCGCGTTAAGAACTCCGTACTTCCAGTTCTTTATCATTACAGGCGTATAAGCCACCTTAAGATTCGTATTCTTTCCGGCTATTTCTGCAGCATTGAATTTAGAATGAGATACTTCCCCTCTAAGATTGTTGGTAGTTCCTCCAAGCTGCACTTCTCCGTGGCGCACGTTGAGCTTTAATTGTCCATTTCGGGGCATTCTCACCTTCAAAACTTTCTTCTCAGAATTTCCATCCTTAAGGATAATAACATTGGATTTTGAATTCCCTTTTTGCTCCTTTGCCTGCTTTTCTACATTGGCGGCCCAGGTCTCCATCTCCTTTCCAAATTCTTCACCCCACTTTTCCATATCTTTCCCAAAGCTTTCGCCCCAGGCTTCCATTTTCTTCTCAAAATCCTTACTCCAGGCCTCCATTTTCATCTCCTGCTTTTTTCGAATTGCAGAATCCCTTTCAAAATTCTGTGCCCAGTCTTCCATCGCCTTTTCGAAATCCTTCCCGAAGTTCTTCTCTATCTTTTTCTCAAACTGCTCCATATACTTCTCACCATCTTTCTGATACTGCTCATAATCGAAGTGGATCTCTCCCATGCTGGCATAAAATTCAGGTGGTAAAGGATGATTTGCCATACCTTCCAGCATTGGCCCGATCATGTTCGGTTAACGGGGCGATCATCTCAGGCAGTTTTGCAAGTGGAGCCTGCAGTGCAGCCATATTAAAATCCCCGGGGCCACCCGGTGCTGCGGCCGAATTTATCTTCACCTCCGATGCCGATCCATCCACATCCAGCATCCACCTTTGAAGAGCTTTGGTGTTATTGCTTTCCCCTCCTTCAAGGTGAGCCGATACGCGGACTTCATTTTTATCCCAGTACTCGACATTTATCAGCGTGTGGCGGGCATCAATATTCACCGTTACGTCCTTATTCGTTTTAAAAGTTTTATCCAGTTTGCTTGTCTGCGCCAGCATAGGAGCCGCACAGAGCAGTGCTATAATCGCGGTTTTAAGCTTTGTAGTTTTCATTTTCCTGAATCTTAGATTGATTGATATCTTTAATTTTATTCTTCAATTTGTTTAGCAATTCCAGTCTTAGTTGCAAGTTGGAGATCAAAGCCTCTACACTGCTTTCTGTAAGGCCGGTTTCATTTATCTCGGCATTTAACTTTTTGTATTCCTGGTCGAGGCCCGATAACTGCTTCATAAAAGAATCCACCAGTGCTTTGTTAGAATCGTTCACATCCAGTTTTGCCAGTTCCATATTTAAGCTCGCCAGGTAAAAGTTCTCGATCTTTTTATATTCGGGCGAAACATCGCTTAATTGATACTCTTTGGTCACCGGGATACTCGCTGTCGTTGTCGGTTTCAGTTTCTACCTCAACAGGAGCGTCGGTTACCTGGCTGCCGTTAAAGCTGTCGTTTTGATCAAGAAAGAAGAATCCAATTCCCAATACCACTATGAACACAGCAGCTATCTTAAGGAAGAAGAAATTCCTGTTTGAAGATTTTTCATTTTTTTCCTGCGGAAAGTTTTCTTCAAGTCTTGCCTCAAATCTCTTGTGATGTCCTTTTGGGGGCCTGGAAGGCAAGGTTCTGTCTTCCTGCAACATCTTTCTAATATCCTGTGCCATGTCTTTTTTCTTTAAGTTCTTCCTGTAATTTCTTTTTTCCGCGGTGTACCAGTGTTCTGGAGGCCACCTGAGAAATATTCAGTATATCTGCAATTTCTTCGTGATCATAACCTTCAATGAGATACAACATGAGAGGATAGCGGTATTTTTCGGGCAGCTCCTCCATAGCCTTTTTCACCTCTTCGAGTCCGACACCGTCATCAACATTCCAGTTCTCCTCTTCCTCCACAGTTCCAAGGATCTGTTCATTGATCGCTACAAGCTCCAACTTCCGGGCCTTTAGCTTATCGAGGCACTTGTTGATAACGATCCTCTTGAGCCAGGCTCCAAACGACACCTCCCCGGTGAATTGCGCCAGTTTCTCGAAGGCTTTGATAAAAGCCTCCTGCATGGCATCCTCAGCTTCAAACGGATCATTGATAAACCTCTGGGCAACATAATACATGCCGTCGCAATACTTGTTATAAAGCTTAAGCTGCGCCCTGCGGTCGTTCTGTTTGCAAGCCTCTATTAATTGATGTTGTATCAAAATAACTTCAGTTTGGTTGGGTTTCACTTTAAAGACGACAATATTTCTGTCGCGTTGCAAAAAAACTTATTAAATGTAGATTTTTTTCTGAAGACCTTTCCAAAATGGCATTTTTGAGAGGTTTGCTGCGGAAGGTTTTATCCAGCATATTTAAAATGTTGCGAGGTGCGGGTTGCGGGTTGCGAGGTGTGGCTTGCAAGTTCTAAACTGTTGCAGGTTGCCGGTTGCCTGTTCTCCGAAGCTTTAACAAAGGAGGGCGTTTACAGGTTTGTTGTCATTTCGAAGGAGCTTTTTCAGCGACTGAGAAATCTCTTTTTAGTGGCCGGAGGGTGGAGGACAGTGGACAGGAAAGAGGTGCTGAAAAGTGGCATTTTTAAAAGGTATTATTTCAGAAAAATCTGTAAATCACATTGAGATCCCTCGTCACTTCCTTCCCTGCCGGTCAGGAAGTTCTGTCGGGATGACAAACGAGTGTCATTTCGAAGGAGCTTTTTCAGCGACTGAGAAATCTCTTTTTAGTGGACGGAGGGTGGAGGACAGTGGACAGGAAGAGGTACTGAAAATGACATTTTTGGAAGGTTTTAATTCTGTAGGAAAATTCTGTAGTCCTAGAAAATCTAGATTCCTACTCGTTATACCGATCTTGTCCTTCCGGGACAGGTGTTGCAGGTAGGCAGGTTGATAGTTCTGTCGAGGAGTTCTGCGGGATGACAAACAGTGTCATTTCGAAGGAGCTTTTTCAGCGACTGAGAAATCTCTTTTTAGTGGACAGGAAAGTGGACAAAGTGTACAGAAAGAAGCAGTGGTCAGTGGTCATGTCAGGAAAATTGTCAACTAAAGGATTGAGTCCTTACTGAAATACGGCATTTTTAGAGAGATAAATTCTTGCAGGAAATTAGCGAGATCTGCGGGAAACATTAACTAAAAGAGATTCTTCGCTCCGTCAAAAGCTTCGCTCTGAATGACAAATAAAGAGATTGCAGCGGTCGTACCTCCCTCGCAATGACAAAGAAAATTCGGCCTTCGTACTTCGTATTTCTAACTTCCTTTAAGCAACTCCAGGATCTTCTGCTCCACTTCAGCCGACTCCCATTTTTCTTCTATTTCGGGAAGTTGCATTATTTCATCCATAATAGCAGCTTGCCGGTCGCCGGTTTTTAAAGCTTCAGCATAAGGTGCTTCAGAAAATGTAACCCTGGAATATACAGGAATCCATTGTTCAGGATGTTTGGCGGCAAATTTCTTTTCGATCTTCTTCCGAAGTAAAAAGTCCAGATCGGCAGTTTTGCTACTCATTTCAAGGAAATTCCGGTAGCTGAGTTCGGCAATGGCATCGGCATTGGGCTTCCGCAGTGCCTGGTAATGTGCAAAGATCTGCTCCCAGTCGTCACCAAATTCAGTTTCAAGACGGCTGAGTTCAGAAATATCTTCAAAACCGGCATTCATTCCCTGCCCGTAGAATGGTACGATGGCATGAGCCGCATCGCCCACCAGGGCAACCTTGTCGAAGTAGGTCCAGGGAAAGCATTTTACCGTCACCAGGGCGCTGGTAGGATTCTTAAAAAAGTCGCGGGTAAGATTTACGATCTCGTCCTTAATATCGGGGAAAAATTCACTGAAAAAATTCTCGGCTGCAGCTTCGTTAGTAAGACTTTCGAAAGAATGCTCCCCTTCAAAAGGCAGGAACAAAGTGCAGGTAAAACTACCGTCAAGGTTGGGCATGGCGATCAACATGAACTTGCCACGGGGCCAGATATGAAAGGAATTTTTATCGAGCTTGTGCGAACCATCGGGATTGGCCGGGATGCGCAGTTCCTTATAGCCAACATCAATGAAATGCTGGGAATAGTTGAACCTGCTTTGTCGTTGCATCTTGTGGCGCACCCGTGAGAAAGCACCATCGGCCCCAAAAATAAGGTCGAAATTGTACTCCTGCCACTCCCCTTTTTCAGATTCTCCCGTGTAGAGCCTGGCTTGCGTTAGATCTACATCCCATACCTTCTCTTCAAAACGAAATTCGGCCCCGGCAGCTTCTGCGAGATCGATCATCTTTCGGTTTAAAACTCCGCGGGAAATAGAATAAATAGCCTCCCCTTCCTTTCCATAATTCTGAAAATAGACAGGGCTACTGTTCACATGCATGGCACGACGGTACAGCGGAATCGCTAGTTTCCTCACCTCCTCCTCAATACCGGCTTCCCGCAAGGCTTTCCATCCGCGGTTGGACATGGCGAGATTAATGGAGCGGCCCGAGAATTCAACCTTGCGCACATCGGGGCGGCGGTCAAAAACGGTTACAGAATGTCCTTTTTGCTTAAGGTGAAGGGCAAGTAAAGAACCGACGAGGCCGGTGCCTACTATGGCAATATTTTTATTGTGCTGCATGTTGCCTGCGAAAATACTATTTTTTTACCAGTTGCGAGTTTACTGTTGCCCGGCAGCTGTTGCGAGTTACGAGTTGCGGGTTGCAGAAAATGTTTCAGGTTTCAGATTGTTCCCGCTCACTTACCCTATTTTCTATTAATCCTTATTCCTTAAACCTTAATATTTTCGAAGGGTTAAACCTCCGTTAAAGTCAAAACCAAGAAATGAAAGCTTTTGTACATTTAATAAATAATCTGTTAGAAACTAATTAAAAATTCACAGATTAATTAGGCATACAACCATTATATCTAACCAGCAGCCATAAGGTTGCAAAAATTATGAATTATGAGAGATTTAGTTTGGCTTATTATCGTTTTACTGATCATTGGGTGGTTGATAGGCTATTTCGCCTTTCCGGACCTTGGTAGTATTATCCACATCCTGATCGTAATCGCAGTGATCCTGATCATTTATAAATTACTGACAGGAAGGAGCCTGTAAATCGATTATTTGCAGCCCAAAGAATAAGAGGCCGCCCCGGTAAATATGGAAAAGAATTTCTGAATCCTCTATTTTAGAGTGATCTCTCATCTTCTTATTCATATTTGGAGCGGTCTCTCCTTTTTTAAAAAGTTCGAGAACTAGAAAATAGGAGTTGAGTACTGGATTAGGGATTAGGGATTAGGGAAATTATAAAATTGATTAGCCATTCCCCAATTAACTGATTAACCAATTCAGGGATTAGGGAAAATAAAAAACCTGACCACTCTCTAATTAATCAATTAACTAAAAAGAAGATGGCAGAGAATTTTGAAAACCTTCAATGTTGGCAGGTTTGTAATGAACTGAAAACTTACATTAAAGAAAAAATTCTCCCTTCTTTACCAAAAACGGAGCGATTTGAATTATATTCTCAACTCTTGCGAGCTTCTAGATCAGCTACAGCTAACATAGCAGAAGGATGGGGTAGATATCATTACAAAGAAAACATAAAATTTCTTTTTAATGCCCGGGGCTCAATAGCAGAAATCCTGGACCACACTTTAGAAGCAAAGGCATGGGATTATATCTCGGATGAAATCCTACAAAACGTTCGTCACCAAACTGAGTCTTGTATAAAATTGATCAATGGATACATTAAATACCTTAGGAGACAAGCCGAGGAAAAGCAGTAATTTAGTATTAGAATTAACGAATAGAAATAAAAAAATAAACCTTTCCCAATTAACCAATCACTAATTAACCAATAACAAAAACATGTGGAACTTAAAAGGACAAACGGCTGTCATTACCGGCGGCTCCAAAGGAATAGGTCGTGCGACCGTACTTGAATTCCTAAAACTGGGTGCAGAAGTTCTGTTTACCGCCAGGAATGCAGATGATATCCTGAAGGTAGAAGATAAATTCACTTCGGACGGATATAAAGTAAAAGGAATAGTTGCCGATGTTACGAAAGCTGAAGACCGTCAAAAGATCTCGACCTGGGTAGATAACAACTGGAAAGCTGTGACCATTCTGGTAAATAACGCCGGGATCAACATTCGGAAGAAAGCTACTGAAATTTCAGAAGATGAACACCGGCAGGTATTGGAGACCAATCTAATCTCGCCGTTTCTGCTGGCCCGGGAACTTTATCCACAACTAGTGAACTCCAAGAACGGGAAGATCATAAACGTATCCTCGGCTGCTGCGACCCAGGATGTGGGCACCGGTACGCCCTATGCTATGGCCAAAGCCGGACTTTTGCAGCAGACCCGTAGTCTGGCAGTAGAATGGGCAAGAGATCATATTAGGGTAAACGCCGTTTCTCCCTGGTACACCCGCACTCCGCTAACAGATTCAGTTCTTCAAGGCGAGCGTAAGGAGATGATCCTGCGTCGTACACCGCTCCACCGCATCGCAGAACCCGAAGAAATTGCTTCGATAATAGCATTTTTGGCCATGGATAAATCATCCTTCATTACCGGACAAAACATAGTTGCCGATGGGGGAATGAGTGTGAAAGCGCTTTAGGGCCTGCGGCCGTTTACGAAGTTTAAGGTTTAAGAAGTTAAAAAGTAGGTTCTTGTTGTCAGGTCTCGACAGAGTTCATTTTCCGTTTTCGCCTTACCCGAAAGATGATGCCGACAGAGAGTCATTCGCAGTGACTAGTTGACAGTCTTTTTAAGCTATTGGCTGTTGGCTTTTAGCTGTTGGCGTTTTGTAGTGGCTGCGCCTTTCCCCTTTTACCCCTGGCCCTAAAGGGAGCCGGGAAGAAGTAGGCAGTGCGCAGTGATTAGTTGGCAGTTTTTTTATTAGGAACTGGTAGCTGTTAGCTATGGGCTATTAGCCTTTATGGCTTTGTTCTCATGGTGGATTGTGAATTTTGGCTTGGAATCGTGCTTTTTAGTTTATCGATTAACCAATCCCCAATTAACTAATTAACCAATCCCCAAATCACCAATTAACTAATTCCCCATTTTCATATCTTTATCCAATACCAACTATAATTAATATGAAAAAAATCACTCTCCTCGTTCTCCTTCTCGTTATCATCACATCCTGCAATGAAAATGAAGATCAAACTATTGTGCAAAAAATAGCTGAAGCTAACGGAATACAGAATTTCGAAGATGTGGAGGAACTCCGCTACACTTTTAATGTGAGAGTAAATGATACTTTACGCACCAGCAGAGCCTGGACGTGGCGCCCGCAGGAGAAGACAGCTACCCTCACAACACCCGACAGTACTGTAAGCTACAACTACGAAACAGAAGCTTCTCAACATGAAGCGGTAGATCAGCGGTTTATCAATGATCAGTACTGGCTGCTTTTCCCTTTCCACCTGGTGTGGGATGATATGGAATGGGAGCATACAAAAGAGGCTACAGCGCCAATCAGCGGTGAAGAAATGCAGCGCGTCACTGTCACCTATCCCGACGGCGCCGGTTATACCCCGGGAGACATGTACGAAGTCTACTTTGGAAATGATTATATGATACAGGAATGGGTATACCTATCCGGGGGAAGTAGAGAAAATCCATTGGCCACTACCTGGGAGGATTATGAGGTTTTTGAGGGAATAGCCATTGCTAAAATGCACCGGAGTGAGGATGGGAGTTTTGAGTTGTTTTTTACGGATGTTAGTATTGAGTAGTGAGTAGTGAGTAGTGAGAGTGAAAATAGCTATTAGCTTTTAGCCTTTAGCTGTTGGCTCTCTAATAGAACCAAAATGTCAGGCTGAGCCCGACCGGAGGGAGGATAAGTCGAAGCGTTTGGAACTTCGTATTACATCTTAGAAGTACCTGCTATCAACCCTCATTCTTTGTTTAACCTAATCTACCTCGTAAGATCTCCTCCGCCGGAGGGGTCGCCGTAGGACGGAGTGGGGAAATCTGCTTCTCCTTTTCCCGTTTTACCCCTTGCCCTAAAGGGAGCCGGGAAAAGGTCAGTCCACAGTGCGCAGGAATGATTCGCAGTTTTTTTATAGGAGCTATTGGGTAATATTTTTTAGTCTTTAGCTTTAGAAACAGAATGTCACACCGAGTCCGACGGTAGGAGGAAAAAGTCGAAGTGCTGGGTTAGTGGAAAAAGTCCACAGTGCGCAGGAATGTGTTGACAGTTTTACAGGAGCAATTGGATATTATTTTTTAGCCTTTAGCTTTAGAAACGGAATGTCACACTGAATCCTACGGGAGCAGGAAAAGTCGAAGTGCTGAATTAGTGGAAAGTATGTTTAGGGATTCAAATTTTTAAATCCCGCAGGTTCTTTATTTTTCTGGTAAATCTACAGAATAATTATCGCAGCCTTCTTTGGAATTTGGTGCTTGTTTATTGGAATTTCCCTATCACATTTCCAAATTCCCTAATCTTCAAATTTTCAAATCATTTCCGCCTTTTCATTCTTCCAACTAATCCTTACATTTGTACATCAACGGAGAATTCCCGCCGTAATTTTCACTGCTTCCCTACCGCAGAAAAGAATTTTATCAAAGACAGACAACAGAGATTATATGAATTGGTACGCCCTGTATACTAAACCGCGGTGGGAGCAAAAAGTTGCGAAAGAACTTGAGAAAAGAGACATTGAAGTCTACTGCCCCACTATTACGGAAGTAAAACAGTGGAGCGACCGCAAAAAGAAAGTCACTTCTCCCCTTTTTAAATCCTATGTTTTCGTGTACCTGGAGGAAAAAAACCGGTCACAGGTTTTCGATGTTCCCGGGGCAGTCCAATATGTCTTCTGGTTGGGCAAACCTGCAATTATTCGGGATGCAGAGATCGAGCTGATCCAGCGATGGCTCGATGACGACCGTGTAGAGTCGGTAGATACAGAAGACATCACTCCCGGAGACATAATCAATATCGCCAGCGGTAGCTTTAAAGGACAGGAGGCCATAGTTACTGAAATAGGAAAAAAACGCCTCAGGCTGGTTTTAAAAAGTCTCGGTTTGGTTGTGAATGTTAAAATCTCCGAAGCCATGGATTAAGAATAAAAGTTTTTTATTTCAGGTTCTCCAGGTTTCTAAAAGCACATTTTCCTCTTCTTAATTTTTTTCCTGAGATTCCTCATTACTCCTATTGTAATTTCCTACTTCTCCCATCTTTTCCTACAAGACAAACATCTTAAATTAAAGTTAATTATGTGGTATCCAAAAACTTAATATTTTAACAAATGCTTGCCTGCGGCTTTGTCCTCGATTAAAAATTTAATCATCGAATTACTTCCTGGCTTTACGGTTTTCCGTAAAATGCTATTCATTTCGAATTTCTTACTGTAAATTTCTTAATTTTTAACATTAACAATTTGTCTTAAAGGAAAGTTAACAAATATCTTTGCCAGCGCATTTGACTTTACTTATCCTCACATCCTTACGAGGTATTTGTAAAACTGAAATACAATTACTTATTGTGAGTCAGAATGGCGGAGCTGTATAAAACCTATAGCCTTTCAAAATTCTATCCTTCAATAGCACAAGATGTTAAGCGCATTTATTCCTTGCCAATATTTTAATTAGAAATTGAAAGACAGTCATTCCTCACAAGCATTTTGGGTTGTAATTGCCAGTTTAAGCTCCGTAAGTATTGCTATAGTAAGTGCAGCCATATTGTCAAGATACTTTGGAAAGGAAGAATATGGAACGTATAAGCAGATTATCTACGTATATAATACCCTGTTAGTGATATTTACCGCAGGACTTCCAAAGGTTTTTGGATATTACCTGCCACGTTTTAATCTGGCCCAGGGAAAGACGGTAGCCAAAAAGATTAATAGATTTCTGTTTTTTACCGGATTATTTTTTTCAGGTTCACTCTTTCTTACAGCACCTTCAATCAGTAGTCTTTTAAAGAATCCTGAACTTGCTGAAGGTTTACAGTTGTTTTCTATGGTACCGCTTCTACTGGTTCCCACTCTGGGCATTGAAGGCATTTTCTCCGCCTATCGTAAAACAGGTTTCATTGCCATTTATAACACCCTTTCCCGGCTGTTAATGTTGCTATGCATTGTAGTGCCGGTAATATTCTTTGATGGGGGCATTATGGCTGCGATTTATGGATGGATCTCCGCTTCTGCTCTTACTCTTCTGGTGGCCCTTTGGTTTAAGAAAGTGCCTTTTCGAAAGGTGAAGTCTGAGAAAGCTGATATCTCTTCCAAGGAGATATTCGCCTACAGCTTCCCTATTGCCATGGCCAGCTTGTGGGGAATTCTTGTAAAGGCTGCAGATCAATTTTATGTAAGCCGGTATTTTGGAGCCGTCACCTTTGCCGAATTCTCCAATGGATTTATAGAACTACCACTCGTTGGTATGATAACTTCAGCTACTTCTGTTGTATTGATGCCCGTGTTTTCCAAGATCATACACGAGAAGGGTAGCAAGGAGGAAATGATAAGAGTCTGGAAAAGTGCGCTGTATAAATCGGCCATTCTTATTTATCCGTTTGTGATCTTCTTTCTCTTTTTTTCCAGGGAAATTATGACTTTGTTGTATTCTGAAGCCTACAAAGCTTCAGGGATTTATTTCCAGATTAATATGTTTCTGAACCTCTTTAATATTATACTTTTTGCTCCCCTTCTCTTCGCCATGGGAAAAACCAGGTTTTATGCCAGGGTGCACATGTGGCTGGCACTAATCATCTGGATTTCCGGCTATTTTGTAGTACAGTGGTTTGAATCGCCTGTCGCCATTGCCATTCTCTCTGTAGGTCTGGCTATTGCCAAAATCATTATGTTCGTTTTCTTCATAGCAAAATTCCTCGGGATCAAGGTATTTGAACTGATTCCGGTAAAATCGATTATTCGCATCCTTGTTCACACAATACTATGTGTACTAAGCGTATATCTTGCTTTAAGTTCTATCGTATGGGATTATGTTGTTGTGAAAGTACTTGTCCATTTTATTCTTTACGGAATGTTACTGCTGCTTACAGCAGGATTATTCCGCCTTGATTATATTCAATTCGCAAGGCCCCTGCTCCAGAAATTTTCAAAATAAAATCTCCAAAAAATTGCGAATTCTTCAGTTATGAACTCAGATAATGAACCTTTGAATATGCTATCCGAAGAGCAAGATCAAATAAGTAAGCAACCTAAAGATTATTTTTCTCACCCGACTGCTGTTATAGATGAGGGCTGTGAAATCGCAGATGATGTGAAAATATGGCATTTTTCGCACATCATGCCGCGGTGCAAAATTGGCAGTAGATGCAACATAGGTCAGAACGTCGTTATTTCTCCCGAAGTTGTATTGGGAACTAATGTAAAAATTCAAAATAACGTTTCTGTTTATACAGGAGTAATATGTGAGGATGATGTGTTTTTAGGACCTTCCATGGTTTTCACGAACGTAATAAATCCGCGGAGTGCTGTAAACCGAAAGTCAGAATACATCCGCACTTTGGTAAAGAAGGGAGCATCCATTGGCGCCAATGCCACGATCATTTGCGGAAATGAGATTGGAAGTTATGCACTGGTAGGTGCAGGTGCTGTTATTACTAAACCTGTTCCCGATTACGCCCTAGTCATCGGGAACCCGGCAAGACAAACTGGCTGGGTTAGCGAATATGGTCATAAGCTTAACTTTGACAGGGAAGGGCTCGCGATATGTCCAGAAACAGGAGACTCTTATAGTTTGATAAACAAAAAGGTTAAAAAAACCATCAGGTAGTTTTAAACGACCTCATTTTTCAACAGGTGAATCTAACCAACCATCCATGACTTATACCACTCTCGACAAAAAGAACAAATTTTCAGGAAACGCACCCTTTTTTCCATCTACTGTAGATCTCACCGAAGAGGAAACTATCCAGGTCTCTAACCTTACGAATATTTATCAAATGAAGAATTTTGCCTTGATGGGAGCAGCAGGTTATATAGCTCCCCGGCACCTCCAAGCTATAAAAGCAACTAAAAATCAACTTATTGCTGCACTGGACAGATTTGATTCTGTAGGAATTATTGACAGCTATTTTCCGGATGCAGACTTCTTTGTGGAATTCGAGCGATTTGACCGGCACATTGAAAAAATGAGCCGTGAAAAGAATGAAAAGCTGGATTATGTAAGCATCTGCACCCCCAATTATTTGCATGATTCACATATTCGTATGGCTCTTAGAAGAGGTGCAGATGCCATTTGTGAAAAACCCCTGGTCTTGAACCCGTGGAACCTCGACGCTTTGGCCGCCATAGAACAGGAAACGGGAAATAAAATCAACTCTATCCTGCAGCTAAGACTGCATCCCTCAATCATAGCTCTAAGAGAGAAGGTGTTGAAAGCACCAGAGGACAAAGTCTATGATGTAGATCTTACCTATCTCACTTCCAGAGGCCACTGGTATTATACCTCCTGGAAGGGAGACAAAGAAAAATCGGGGGGAATAGCCACTAACATTGGAGTGCATTTTTACGACATGCTCTCCTGGATCTTTGGAGACCTTCAGAGGAATGTCGTCCATGAACACACCCATGATCGTGCGGCAGGATACCTTGAATTTAAAAAAGCAAGAGTTCGGTGGTTCCTTTCAATTAATTATGACACCATTCCGGCGGAGATAAAAAGCACAGGACAAAGAACATACCGGTCAATAAAAGTGGACGGTGATGAGATAGAGTTCAGTAAAGGGTTTACCGATCTCCATATTGAAAGCTATAGTGAGATCCTTAAAGGAAATGGTTTTGGACTGGAGTGTTCACGACGCTCAATTGAATTGGTACACGATATAAGAAATGCTGCTATTACGCCTCTAAAGGAAGATTATCATCCGTTCGTAAAATTACCCAATACCAAACATCCCTTTGTCTTTTCGTAGCCAGTAGGCTGCCAATTCTCAGTTGCTTTTTTTTGCAACTCAACACAAAAGATTGTAAAAAACAAAAGTTAAACATAAAGCTTACCCACTAAACTTCAGTCACTTCTCTAAGTCGATTCATGGCAACAAACAGCATTAAAGAACAAAATAATTTTTTAAAGGTATTTGGAGTAGCTGTACTATTCTACCTGTTCTTTGGGTTAGATAATATCCGGGAGATGGGAGTAGATCGCTATATTTTCCTGATGAACCTGATTGCTCTTATCAGTACATATTCTACAATCTATGTCTTTATCAAATCAGAAGTCATTAAGCTCAAGCTTTTAATTCTGACAACTATCGGGATTTCGCTGGTATTTACGATCACCAATATTCTCCTGTTTAAAGAGTATTCAACAGCAATTTTCGAGTACACTGGATCAGATTCGGTGTTTTATCACGAGACAGCAACGTTTCTTTCAAATGGAAATATACTTCGCAATCTGGATAACTTCTTAAATATCACCAGATTCAGTTATGACGACAGCGGTTTTTTGCTATATGTCTCAATCATATACAAACTGTTTGAAGAGCCACTCATGGTGCGCCTTTTTAATGTACTCCTGAATGCCGGCACCGTCTATCTTTTGTACAGAATCGCCCGACAATTCCTGCCGCAGAAATTCTCCATCCTGAGCGCCCTTATATTTGGAATTTCCTCTTTCAGTATATATTATCAATCCGCAGGACTGAAGGAGACACTAATGCTCTTCATCATTACGCTGAACTTTTTCTCCTGGTACAAAATGAGAACCGGGGGAAATAAGTTCTTCATCATAATTTTTATTTCAACCCTTATTTCGGTCCTCTTTTTTAGAACAGTACTAATAGCTTTCCTGGTTTGTAGTTACGGAGCCTCTGTTTATTTCAAGATTAAAAGCAATGTTCTAAGGGTTGTTTTTGCAGTGCTGTTATTAATTCTTTTCATTGGCAGTATATTTTACCTGGAACTCATAAATGTAGAACGCTATCTTAACGCGACTAATATGGAGACTACTGACAGGGAAACGCAGTCCGCTAGTACTTTTAACCGTATGGCCGCTCTCCTGGCCGGATTTTTTGGTCCCTTTCCCTCGTTTATTCCCTTAGGAGATAACAGAGATACTGTAATGCATGCCCCCAGCCTCATCCTGAAAGTCTTTTTGAGCCCCTATTTCTTATATGCCATATATGTTGCAATAAAAAATAAATACAGAGAGATCTACCCTATGTTGCTCTTCTCCCTTTGTCATATTATAAGTTTGTCATACCTCGTTCATACCTTTAAGTTGCGAAACCAGTTTCCTCACCTACCATATTTCATCCTCTGTGCCCTAATAGGATATTACTACCTGCACCATGTGGAAACGAAGAAAGGTAAAAAGAACCTTATAACTGCCATGCACCTTACTTTGATACCGATAATTTTTTTCTGGAACTATCTACGAATATGAAAACCACCCCTAAAAAAGTCGCTGTTGTTTATCCTTATCTCCCTGCCTACCGGATTCCTTTTTTTGAAAAATTACAGCAGGAGTTAAAAAAACATAACATACAGCTAAGTATATATTCCGGCACAAACCTGGGACAGAAAAAAGTTAAAGAAAGCTCTTCTTCAGGTCTCGAAATAAGTAAACAGCACAGAACAGGGTTTTCAATTAATCGCTTTCAGGTACAGTGGCAAAAAGGATTGCTCCGGAAGGTTTTAAAGGAGAAGCCTTCGCTGTTCATCTTTATGTATAATGCCGGTATTCTTAACTATTCGCTGTTAATGTTGCAGCTTTCCATGCGGAAGATCCCGTTCTACATCTGGACCTCCGGGCATAAAAGATTCGGTCTTTCTTCCTCACAACACAAGGTAAAGGACCTCTTCAAATCAATAGGAATAAGCCGGGCATCCGGAATAATTTCTTATAGTGCATATTACAGGAACAAGTTGGCAGAAAGTGGATACAATTCACAAAATATCTTTGTTGCACAAAACACGGTGAATGTGGAGGACATTCTTTTTAAATATCCCTTTTCAGAAATAAAAAGGGATTATGACCCTGTTAAATTTCTTTTTGTAGGGAATATCATTGAAACTAAAAAATTAGACAGGGCTCTGCATTCTTTTCAGAAGATAAAGCAGGAAGGCCATAATTTCCAATTTGATATAGTGGGCGATGGATCTCCCGTTGCCGAGCTAAAAAAACTTACCTCAAAGTTGGAGCTGGAAGAGCAAGTTTTCTTCCATGGACCTAAATACGGCGAAGATGCAGCAGCCTATTTTATCAAAGCCAATGTTTTCTTACTGCCAGGCACAGGTGGATTGGCAATTAACGAGGCTATGGCTTACGGCCTTCCCGTCATTACTACCCCCGGGGACGGTACAGCTTACGACCTCGTTAATAGCAACGGATTTTTACTGGATTTCGACTTCCCTGCAGAGCAAATGGAAAATGCGATCCGATTTTTCATTAAAGCAGAGCCTAGGCAGATCCGGAAGATGGAGGAACAAAGTGTACATCTTATTAAATCGCGCTTCCTGCAGTCAAAAATGGTGGACGGTTTTATGGCTCCCATCCTAAAAGAGTTGAAGAATTGAGAATTTTTATAGATATAGGGCATCCCGCCCACGTTCATTATTTCAAGAACTTAATTTTTAAATTACAGAAGGAGGAGATTCCATTCCTGGTTACTGCCAGGGACAAGGAAGTAGCTCATAAGCTGTTGACTGCCTATAAAATCCCCTTTAAATCAAGAGGAACAGGAAAAAACGGACTGCTCAAAAAGATGCTATATACAGCAAAGGCAGACCTGCACCTACTAAAATTTGCACGGCAGTTCAAACCTGATATATTTTTAAGTTTTGCATCCCCCTATGCTGCGCATGTGGCCAAAATATTAGGTAAGAAACACATCGCTTTTGACGATACCGAAAATGCCACCCTCGCCCATAAGCTGTACCGGCCTTTCACAGATGTCATTTTTTCTCCTGCCGGCTATAGTGCACAGCGTCATAAAAGGCAAGTATTTTTTAATGGTTTCATGGAACTCTCTTATCTGCACCCCCGGGTTTTCACTCCGGATCCTGAAGCATTGAAACTTTTAGGTCTGGAAAAAAGAGACCGGTATGTAATCCTCCGCTTTGTTTCCTGGAAGGCCAATCATGATATTGGGCATGAGGGACTATCCCTGCAGCATAAAATAAGGGTTGCTAAAGAGTTGTCTAAATATGCGCGGGTTTTCATTACTTCTGAAAGCCAACTCCCCAAAGAACTTGAAAAATATCGCATTTCCATTCCTCCCGAAAGAATGCACGATATACTTGCATACTCCAGCCTGTTATACGGAGAAAGTGCTACTATGGCTTCAGAGTGCGCCATGCTGGGGGTACCTTCTATCTATCACGACAATACGGGAAGGGGCTATACCACTCAACTGGAGCAAAAATACGGACTAGTTTACAATTTTAATGAAACTGGAGCCGGAGAGCAGGAAGGTCTGCAAAAGGCTATAGATCTTCTAAAAGATTATAATTCAGATGTTTTTATTAAAAAAAGAGAAAAGATCCTGGAAGATTGTATAAATCTCAATGAACTTATGGAATCCTGCTTTTTTGGAGAGGAAAATTACAATACAGATATCAACTGCACTCAATAAGAAAGGTCTAAAAATCCTGAAATTAATTACTAAATGAAAATAATTTCTGTTGTGGGAGCCCGTCCCAACTTTATGAAAATAGCACCCTTTATAAAAGCTATTAATAATCACAACCAAACTTCTACAGAAAATGTAGATCATATTCTTGTTCATACCGGGCAGCATTATGACAATCGCATGTCAACTTCCTTTTTTGAAGCCCTCAATATTCCACCAGCGAACATTAATCTTGGAATAGGATCTGGGAGCCACGCCGAGCAGGTAGGCAATACGATGATCGCCTTTGAAAAAGTTCTTCTGGAAGAAAAGCCGGACTGGGTGGTAGTGGTTGGGGATGTCAATGCTACGTTGGCATGTTCGGTCACAGCTAAGAAGTTACACATCAAGGTATGTCACATTGAAGCCGGACTGCGATCTGGCGACATTCGCATGCCCGAAGAAGTTAACCGGCTGGTGACCGATCGCCTGTCTGATCTCTTACTCACACCAGATCGTATATCCATTGAAAATCTTAAGCAGGAAGGTACTCCTTATGAGAGAATCTCTTTTGTGGGTAACATTATGATCGATACCCTTGAAGCACATCGTCAAAATGCTGCTGCTCTCGACATTAATAAAATTCTTGACAACAACCGGCTGCAGGACACTTCCCGGGAGATTAGCAATGAAAATTATGCAGTGGTCACACTGCACCGTCCTTCTAATGTGGATGACAAAGAAATTTTGACTTCCATCGTTGACTTTCTTGTAGACGAGGTAACCATTGACATGCCCGTTGTATGGCCTGTGCATCCAAGAACCCAAAAAAATCTTCAGGATTTCGGCTTATGGGAAAAGCTGAGTAAGCACCCTGCAATAAACCTGCTACATCCTTTGGGTTACCATGAAATGCTGCGGCTAAACATGGGAGCAACAATTATGATCACAGATAGCGGCGGATTGCAGGAAGAATGCAGTGTTTTAGGAACTCCCTGTCTTACCCTCCGCTGGAATACAGAGCGACCCATTACATTAAAAGAAAATGGGGGAGCCAGCATTTTAGTAGGTAACAATATTCAAAGGATCAGGAAGGAATACGCTACAATTCTCACTTCTGAAAAGAAAGTAATGATCCCGGAATATTGGGATGGCAACACCGCCCCCAGGTGCCTTGATGCCATACTAAACTACTCCAACGAATAGAGCTTTAAAGGTTGAATTAAGAGAAATATCTAGAATGATTGCTGCCCCCTTACATCCGAACCAACAGTCTAGTCCAAATGAGCTAACCTCCGAAGCAGAACAGCAGGAGCTGCTAAAATTCATTTCTGAAAATGCCTTTTTTGAAGGGAATGTCAGGTTCATATCTTCGGCTGATCATGAAGAAATAAATATCCTTAATGAAGTAACCTCCCCTCTTGTAAATCTTCAGAAGGTAAATGATGCACGTTACCTGAACAAGTTCTTTGAAGCAGTCAATTCCAAACTTTCCACGGGTGGATTATTTGTAGGTAAAGTGGAAGAGTATAATTCAAGAAAGCTGCGCCTCGCCCAAAAGACACCGAAGGTATTTCTGTTTATCGCCCGCCCCACCGACATTCTTGTAAACAGGGTCTTCCCAAAGCTGAATAGCACCAGAAGGCTTTATTTTGCAATTACCAAAGGAAAAGACAGGGTGCTGAGCAGAGCTGAAACCCTTGGAAGGCTTTACTCCTGTGGCTTTGAGGTCCTGGACGAAAGGGAGATCAATAGTGAGCTATATTTTATAGCCCGAAAAGTTAAGAAGCCGGTCTTTGACACTTCTCCCAGCTATGGTCCCTTTATAAAACTTAAACGGGTAGGCAAGAACGGTAAAAAGATCAGTGTCTACAAGCTGAGGACCATGCATCCCTTTTCGGAATATCTGCAGGAATTCATTTTTAACAAAAATGACCTGCAGGAAGGAGGAAAATTTAAAGATGATTTCCGCATCTCGAAAGAGGGTAAGATCTTCAGAAAAATATGGCTGGACGAGTTGCCTATGATCCTTAACTTTTTGAAAGGAGAGATGAAAATTGTGGGGGTGCGTCCTTTGAGCAACCAGTATTTCAATCTGTACACAAAGGAACTTCAGGATAAAAGAACAAAAACAAAGCCGGGGCTGCTTCCTCCTTTTTACGCTGATATGCCAAAGACACTTGAAGATATAATGGCTTCAGAGATGAAGTATTTAGCAGCTTACGAAAAAGCCCCTTTTAAAACTGATGTAAAATATTTTTGGCTCGCTATAAAAAGTATTCTGTTAAAGGGTGCCCGTAGCAACTAATATGCCAGTCAAGATCTTCAAGTAATTCTGTAGATAGATGCCAATAAGAACTACTTCAGCAACAAAGCAAAAATAAATTTAATGCTATTCCCGCAGGTGTTTTATGCCTGCCAGGCATTGTTAACTCTTTCTTAAAGCGCTATATTCGCGCCCTCAAATCAGACCGCATGAACAGCAGTTTTCGCCTAAGCTTCCTACTAGGAATCATCACTTTATTAATAACCTCCTCCTGTGTCTCGAGAAAAAAAATGGCCTACTTTCAGGAGATGCCGGCTTTGGAGTCTGCCGCCGAAGCTTCAAAGTTTAATTTAAGGATAAGACCAAATGACCTCTTGACAATAACTGTTTCTGCTGCAAATATGGAAGCTGTACAACCATTTAACCTTCCGGTCACCTCTGCTCCAAGAGCCGGAGAGGTGGGGGGAGTTTCCGGTAATTTACAATTACAGACATATCTTGTGGACAGCGACGGCAATATCGAGTTTCCGATCCTGGGAACAGTTCACGTTGCCGGACTTACCCGACAGGAACTGGTAAGTAAACTGAAAGATGGGATCTCCAACTATGTAAACAATCCTATTGTCAATATAAAACTGGTCAACTTTCAGGTAACGGTTTTAGGGGAAGTCAACCAGCCCGGAACATTCACCGTACCCGATGAGCGCATTAGCCTTTCTAAAGCATTAGGAATGGCCGGAGATCTTACTATTTATGGTCGCAGGGATAATGTAATGATCGTAAGGGAAATAAAAGATACCGAAAAAGAATATATCTATGTAGATATTACTCAAAGGGATTTTCTGAATTCTGAAAAGTACTACCTGCAACAAAATGATGTAGTTTACGTAGAACCAAATCAGGCCCAGATCCAGGGGGCGAGCTATAACAGGAATGCTTCTGTATATATTTCTATTGCCTCAGTTTTAATTTCTTTAGCCATCCTGCTTACAAATTAACATGATGATGTTACAGCAAAACAACATTCCCACGCCTCCCGAAGAGGAAGCGACATTAAAAGAACAAATGGCCCCGTACCTTAAACGCTGGCCCTGGTTTGCAGGCGGGCTTCTTCTTTGCCTCACTGCAGTTTTTCTATACATGCATTTTGCCACTCCTGTATATCAAACTGTAGCAACCCTGCAAATAAAAGATGAACAGGGAACAAATGCGGGACCCTCTGAACTAGCAGCATTTTCAAATATGGGTGGCCTTTTTGGCGGAATGGGCACCAACTCCATTGAAAATGAGTTGGAAATGTTCCGCTCAAAGAGACTTATTACCAACGTAGCCAAAGAGCTAAACCTGAATATCCGCTATTTTCAGGAAGAGGTCTTTCCTGAAAAAGAGTTGTTTAACAGGAGACCATTCAATATTCAGGTAACGACTTTTGATGAAGCAGCTTTTTCAGAAATTGCAGAGGAAGAAGGTGAAACTTTTCCGTTCTACGTCAATATTACATCCAGAAGTACCTATACCATAGCAAACAGGCAGAAAGGATGGACAAAAGAAATGAGCTTCGGTGAATCCCTAAAGCTTCCTTATGCAGAAATAACATTGACTCCCAATTTTTCTGAACAAGGTTTCGACCGGGCCATTGAAAGAGGTTTAATAAGAGTAGAATTCAGTACCATTGAAGATGCAGCTGCAGCATACCGGGAGGAAATTGAGGTAAATCTAACCGGAAAGAATTCCAGCCACATAAAGATTATCCTTAATGATCCCGTTAAAGACAAAGCTCAACAAATCCTGGATCAATTGATCTACCAGTACAACCGGGAAGCTATAAAAGATAAAAATCTGGTGTCGTCTAACACAGCTAATTTTATTGAGGACCGTCTACAGATCATCACCCTCGAACTGGACTCGGTAGAGACCGGAAAGGAACAGTTTAAAAAGGCCAATAACCTGACAAATATTGAAGAGGAATCCCGTCTTTTTATTGAGGATGTGAGTGAATTCAGAAAACGAGCAATTAGAGGTAGAAACTCAGCTGGAATTGGCTAATACCATGATCGACTACCTAAAGAACAGCGGCAAGGACGGGCTTCTTCCTGCCAATCTCGGCTTCGAGGAAGAAGGAGTTGTGAACATTATCCAGTCCTATAATCAGTTGGTGCTCGAAAGAGATCGCATTCTTCCATCCACAACTTCCTTGAATCCAGTGATTATAAACCTGAATCACCAGATCCAGCAAATAAAAGCAAATGTACTGCAGAGTTTAGAGAACATGCGTACTTCTTTGCAGATCGCCCAGAATGACCTCAATGCCAGGGAGGCAACAATTGAAGGACAGATCTCGGAAGTGCCTTCCAAAGAGAAAGAATTTAGAAATATAGAACGGCAGCAAAATATCAAAGAGGCCCTGTACCTGTTCCTGCTTCAAAAAAGGGAAGAAACCTCTCTGTCTTTGGCTGTCACTGCTCCCAAGGCAAAAATAGTAGATGCCGCCTACAGCATAAAAAAACCGGTTTCTCCCAAGCCATCCTTATTAATTCTGACAGCTTTGATCCTGGGAACTCTAATTCCATTTCTGATTATCTATATCAGAAATAAGTCCGACGACACTATAACGGACCGCACTGATATTGAAAAAATTACCACCGATATTCCTATTGTCGGGGAGATCCCGAGATTATCTAAAAAGGAGAGTGAAATGATCACCACCAATGACAGGTCGGTACTTGCCGAATCTTTCCGCATCCTGCATACCAACCTCCAGTACCTCCTTGCCGCTAATGAAGAGAAAGAAAGCGCATATAACATTTTTGTTACCTCCACAATAAAAGGAGAAGGAAAAACCCTGGTATCATTCAATTTCGCCCTCACTCTGGCCAATTCCGGAAAAAAAGTAATAATAGTAGGAGCCGATCTGCGGAATCCCCAGTTACAGCGTTTTGAAAAAGATGCGCGCCAACACCGGGGAGTCAGTGATTACCTCATAAACAACAAATTAGACCTTAAAGACCTGATAAGCAGATCCAGCTTTCATTCAAACCTGGACATGCTGGCTTCGGGAACTATTCCCCCCAACCCTACAGAGTTGTTGAGAAATAAGAAAATAGCTACGCTATTCCGGGAACTGGAAAGCATGTATGATTATGTAATTGTGGATACGGCACCTTCCCTACTGGTTTCTGATACATTTTTAATAAACCAGTATGCCGATCTTACCCTGTACGTTTCCCGTGCAGGCTACACGAATAAAAAGTCCTTAAAGTTTGCAGTAGATGCAAAAAGGGATGGCAAACTAAAGAACCTGAGTTTTGTTCTGAATGCTGTTGAAGCAGGGAGCTTCGGGTACGGCAATAAATATGGTTATGCTTACGGCGAGGAGACTGAAAGCTTCTGGAAAAAACTGCGGGGAAAAGCAGCTTTTTGGTAGGATTGAATTTAGAAGTACGAATTTAGAAGTACGAAGTTCACGGCAGTATCAGCTTTGAGCTGGCAGTATAAAATCATCACTTCGAGCCTGCCCACCCCAGGTGGGTGTTTTTTTCCTGAGCGGGAGCGAAGGAGAAAATGTATCGGGAAGCGTTTGTTCCCCCCTCTTCCTGAAGGAGTCGTAAAGAATTATGTTCAATCATTAAAACGAGGAAGCCACACCCATTCATGACCTCTCAAAAAATGAAATTTAGCAGCATTTTTATGCTGCTAATTCTTTTTAGCACCCATAGCCTCTCCGGTCAAACTCATTATTCCCTGTTGACAGAGCTCCGAACCCAGTTCTCAACTCAGGACGAACTGCCTTTCTGGATGTACAACAATCAGAGGGGGCGGGTTTCCAACGAAACTAATCTGTTGGGACTTCTCTCCGGAAAAGTCATTCACAGCCTGGACTCTCAGGCAGTAATAGAAGCAGGAGCCGGCGTGGTCGTACGTAATGGTCTGGAAAAAGAATTAGCCCTGGACGAGCTGTATGTTCAATACAGGAACAGACATTTTTACGCCACAGCCGGAGCCAGGCAAAGAAAAAAACTGTACCGCGGCCTTAGCGCCACCAATGAAAACATTCTCTGGTCTTTAAATGCCCGGCCCTTACCTGGGGTGGAAATAGGAACAACAGAACCGGTCTTCCTTTTTCCCGGCATAGGATTCAAAGCAAGGTGGGGAGAATATATTCTTGAAAAGGACCGGCATGTGCCCCGGGCACGGGTACATCACAAAAAATTTAATTTGGTCCTAAGACCTGCTAAAGACTGGCAGATAACAGCCGGAATACAGCATTTCGCCCAGTGGGGAGGAATCTCTCCCGACAAAGGTCCACAACCTAACGCTTTTAGAGATTACATAAGGATCGTCTCTGGAAGACAAGGCGGGGAGAATGCCATAAAGGGCGAGATCAACAACTCCCTTGGAAACCACCTTGGCTCCTATGAGGTGGAGGTAAAAAGAAAGCTTAATAGTCATAATTTTAGTCTAATCTATAACAGCATATTCGAGGATGGCACGGGAAGCCGGCTTGCCAATTTTCCCGATGGCCGCTACGGCCTTTTCTGGAAGAAAAATTCATCTGCCGGTCTCATCTCCGGTGTGCTTTATGAATTTTATTATACAAAGAACCAAAGCTATGGAGTAAACAAATTTGGTGCAGATAATTATTTCAATCACCTCCTCGTGTACAATTCCGGCTGGACCCACTTCAAACAGCCTATAGGTGCTCCTTTCTTTCTTTACGATAAACAGGAAAACAGGTTTATCAGCAATAAATTTTTAGCCCATCATATAGGAGCAATGGGGAATTTAGGCTCTGCTTACAACCCGTACCCCTACCGGCTTATGTTAAGCTATAGTCATCATGAAGGTACCTACCGAGATGATGTAATTCCCGCAGACCGGGAACCAAAGACCATCTCTACTTACTTCATCACCCGCCTCTATAACGAAAACTCCAAAACCTCCCTTTCCCGCCTCACCCTCGACTTGTTCTTTGCCGCCGATTACAGCAATCACTGGAAGCCCAATTTTGGTACGGGATTAAGTCTGATCTATGTCATTAAATAACAAAGATTGATTATACTGATCTTAAAAAATAATCTTTTTTTCCAATATATCCCCCTCAATAAAGGGAGCCGGGAAAAGCATATGCGAAAAGGTGTGAGATCTGCGGGAAATAATCAGTAATCGGTTGTGAATTGTCGGTCGGAAAAGCCGTTATCCATTCGCTTTTTTACATCTTTGCGAGGGAGCTATTTGGAGCGACCGCGGCAATCTCCTTCTCGAGGATACGCGTGACAAAATCATTTCCTCATTCTTTCACCTCAACCTCTTTTCCGGTTTTAACCTTTAACGGTCAGAAGTATATTTTCGAGGGATAAAAAGAAACCCACCTTCATTAAAAAGTGGGTTCCTAATCTATTTATAAAATCAATCTTACTGCCTTTCCATAGCCTTAACATCAGCGCCAAGTCCGCTGAGGTCGGGATCATAGATCCAGATCTCAGATCGCTTCCCGTCTGTTGTTTCGCCCCATTCTTTCATAAAATCTTTCCAGCTTTCCTGTCCATACATCTCTTCGTAGGCCTGAACGAATTTTGGATCTTCTCCCAGCCAGGCCATATCATCAAAAAAGAAAACCATCGACAGATCCCGGCCATCTTTAGTTGAAGGCATTTCATTGGTATATACTCCGTAGGTCATGTCGGGAAATTTCTCCTTCATAACCTTAGTCACTTTTTCCACCGCTGCCATCACTCCTTCATCCTTAAAACGTTTAACATCGTACATATCTACCAATAACTTATTCACTTTAAAATCTTTTGGGAAATTGGACAGCTGAGTATTGAACTTCCAGTAAGACTGATCAGAATCTGCTGTCATGTACTTTACAACGTTATTGGTCCAGTCATCATCATGTGCCTTATCAGCAGGTCTTTCATCCATGGCACCCCAAGGCAGAGGTCCCATGGTCCACATGTATTTGCCGACATTGGGTCCATTAGAGATATAATAAACCCGCGCTCCATAAGGTTCGGAAGCGTGAAAGTTTTTGTTGTGCGCAGCCAATCCCTGCTCGAACTGCTGGACTTTGTCAGGTTGCGGGGTTAGAATGGCATTTTCAAATACAGCGTAAGGCTGACTGCTTTGTTCTGAATTTTGGGCCATTACCATCAATGGGATCAGGAATAACCAATACATCAACTTTTTCATAATTCATATTTATAGGGTTAATAATCCAAATGGTGAGGGAATAGCAAAGGGGGAAGGATGTTAAATTTATGAATAAAATATTGAAATACAACCAGTTAAATAAATTTATAGTTATAATTCTGGAATAGTGATGCTGTGATCTTGTGAAGAAGTGATGCAGTGATGTTGTGAAGCTGTTGGCTGTTAATTAGTGGACGGAGGTCAGTGGACAGAGGAAAAAAATATTTCTAACGTCACCCTGAACTTGTTTCAGGGTCTTCTCGCTCTAATCCACTTAGTACGTAACAAATAAAAGAGATTCTATCGCTCCGCAAAAGCTGCGCTTGGGATGACAAAGGATCAATTGTCGGTTGTGAGTTGTCAACTTCCTTTCTGTGATGTTGTGACGGAGTGACCGAGTAATGGATATGTGGAATAGCTTTTGGCTGTTGGTTTTTGGCCATTAGCTGCCAGCTTAATTAATGCACGGAGGTCAGTGGACAGAGGACTACCTAACGTCACCCTGAACTTGTTTCAGGGTCTTTAAGTTCTGATTCATTTGTAATGTTGGAAATAGAAAAGATCCTTCGCTCCGCAAAAGCTGTGCTTGGGATGACAAAGGATCAGTTGTCGGTTGTGAGTTGTCGGCTTCCTTTCTGTGATGTTGTGACGGAGTGACCAAGTAATGGAGTGAGGTGGAAAAGCTTTTGGCTGTTGGCTTTTGGCCATTAGCTGCCAGCTTAATTAATGCACGGAGGTCAGTGGACAGAGGACAAACTAACGTCACCCTGAACTTGTTTCAGGGTCTTTAAGTTCTGATTCATTTGTAATGTTGGAAATAGAAAAGATCCTTCGCTCCGCAAAAGCTGCGCTTGGGATGATAGGACACCTTATGTGCCCTACATACGGCACTCCTTGTTCACAGTTGAGTTATTTTTACCAATATACCGTCACTACGGGACTGGTATCTGGATAAAAGTCCTCGTCACCAACTCCTGTTCTATACAGCTATGTCGAGAAGACAGCCATAACTCCATCTTCAAATTTTCACATCTTCAAATCCTCAAAATCAATCTATGTTCTTGGCTCTTGTTTCTTGATTCTCCAAAAAATATCCCTTCAGACACCTCTCCAAACTCCCACATATCCTCAAAAGAACAATAAAAAGGTGCCGGTGCTAAACGTATAACGTTCGGTTCCCGCCAGTCGGTTACTACACCATTCTTCATGAGATAATGAAACAGCTCCTTCCCCTGCCCATGGAGAAATACGGAAAGCTGAGTACCTCTTTCTTCCGGAGTAATTATTTCAAAATTCCCTCCGACATCTTCAGCAACTTCTTTCAGAATGAATTCGAGGTAAGCCACGATTTTATTTCGTTTTTCAATCAAAGCAGGCATTCCCACCTCTTCAAATAATTCCAGGGAAGCAAGGTAAGGCGCTAAAGCCAATACGGGAGCATTGGAGATCTGCCAGGCGTTCGCATTTGGTTCGGGTTGGAATTCCGGTTCCATTAAAAAGCGTCTTCCTTTATTGTGACCCCACCAGCCTTCAAATCGCGGGATATCTTTCTGACCATGATATTGTTCATGAACATAACATCCCGACGCATTTCCAGGTCCGGAGTTCATATATTTATAACTACACCAGGCGGCAAAATCCACTCCCCACTCATGAAGCTTCAGCTCAACATTGCCGGCGGCATGTGCAAGATCCCAACCTACAAAAGCCCCTACCTCTTTTCCGGCTTTTGTGATCATTTCCATATCCAGCACCTGACCGTTATAGTAATTCACGCCACCCATCAACACCAGCGCACACTCCTCACCTACTTCTTCAATGGTCTGTATTATATCTTCCTTCCGGAAATGATGTTCTCCTTCCCTTTTTTTGACCTCCACAATTGCCTCCTCCGGATCCAATCCATGAAATCGCACCTGACTCGCTACCATATATTGATCGCTTGGAAAGGCCTTTTCCTCCATAATGATCTTAAAACGTTGCTTCGTAGGCCGGTAAAAAGAAACCATCAATAAATGCAGGTTTACCGTTAAAGTGTTCATGACCGTAACTTCCGAAGGTTTTGCCCCTACAACAGGAGCCAGTTTCTCTGCAAATCTTTCATGATAGTCCCACCACGGCTTCTCTGCCTGAAAATGTCCTTCCACCGCCAGCTCCGCCCAGTCGGTCATGATCTCATCCACATATTTCTTTGCGTTCTTTGGCTGCAGACCCAGGGAATTTCCTGTGAAGTAAATAACTTCTTTGCCGTTCACTTTAGGGAAAAGGAATTGATCTCTATAGGATTGTAGTGGATCTTGTTGATCGAGTTGTTGGGCAAATTCTTTAGTGTTTTCGAAAGTCATTCCTGAAAGTTTGGTTCAAAAATACGTTTTTTTGGAGGGATGGATAACACTTTTTCCGGGCTGCTTTAGGTTAAGGCAGAACCACACAAGAGAATCCAATAAAATGGTTAACACTGGAAAAACAAATTCTTTGCCCCCCCCTCGTATGTTTGGCCTATAAGGATTATTTTTAAATATAAGATATAAAAGAGATAAACTTAGTTACTTGATATCTTTAAAATATAAAAATAGGAAGGAATAGGAATAGCATTTCGCTACCCTAGATAACAAAGATTGTATATCGACCTTTAGATTTTGCACCTGTTTCTTTTCTTCTTAAAAATCTGAATAGTATCTAGGGAACAAGCCATGTCGCCTGTATCCCGTATAAACACGAGGAAAGATTAAAGAAGATGTTCCTAAAAACTTTAATGAGATTATGAGCAAATTAATTATTGGTATTGATATCTCAATGAATGACTTCTATGCCTGTATTAAATTAAGAACAGAAAATAACATTAGTAAAATAAAAGGAACTCGTTCCTTCAAAATTCAAAGCCCAGGGTTTTAAAGACTTTTAGCCTGGTCTCTAAATCAAAGAAAAGATAGTGATTGGTCGGTCAGGTTTGTAATGGAAGCCACCGGAGTGTATTATGAAAATCTAGCCTATTTTCTTTATTTCACAGAACCAGAAGGTATCAGTAGTGTTGGCCAATAAGATAAAAAATTACATTAAAAGCTTGAATGTAAAAACTAAAACTGACCAGGTGGATGCAAAGACCATTGCAAGCTTTGGAATAGAAAGAGAACTTAGAATTGGGAGCCTATGTCCCCGATGTATAAAACTCTGAGGGATCTATGCAGGGAACTTCTTAGCATAAAAAAAAACCAAAAGAGCTCAATCCCAATTACACGCTCTTGAGAAGGCTCACGAGAAGTTGCAAACTGTTATCAAACTTAAGAGAGAACAAATAGCCTTTTTTGAGAAAGCTATTGATCTTGTAAAAAAGGATATCAAAGCTACTGTGAAGAAAGATCCAGTCCTTGAAGAGAAAATTAAGAAGCTTGAAACCATTCCTGGAATTGGGTTTGAAACAGTTGTTATATTAGTGAGCGAAACAAATGGATTTACCTTTTTAAAAATCTTAGACAGGTCATAAGTTACGCAGGATTGGATGTTACTCACAATGAATCAGGAATGTTTAAAGGAAAAACAAGAATCTCTAAAAGAGGGAATTCCAGAATACGACAAGCTTTATATATGCCTTCTCTAAGTGCTTGCAGGGCAAATAAACCCATTAAGGAATTATATGAACGAATCCATAACCGGAATCCAGATACTAAACGAAAAGGAGTTGTTGCTGGTATGCGTAAGCTATTAATCCTATGCTATGTGCTTTGGACAAAGAATGAAGAATAAACAAAGAATACCGATGGTCCGGGTCATTAGTTAATATAAAAAAAGCGGAGCTCGAAAGCTCCGCACTAGATAGACATATACCGATAAATCGATCTATGCCTTCTTTAGTACAAAGTTAAAAAAACAAGAGAAAATAGGAGAGTAACATTAGGATTTAATCATAGTATCTAAAGGGTAGAATTAGTTTTTCCTAAATTTACTATAGTGAAAAAAGATAATCCATATCATGACAACAGCATGTGGAAAGGTGCTCAATCTGAAATTTTCAAGCGGGCAGAGAACCTTCGCAACAACCCAACAGAGGCAGAAAAACTTCTGTGGGAAAAATTAATTTGTGATCCTTTCAAAACATACCATTTTAGGAGGCAACACCCCATACACAGTATTTCATTGCTGATTTTTACTCACATCAACTGAAATTAGTAATTGAAGTGGATCGAGAATCTGACCGGAAGTTCCGAGCAAAAAATAAAAGATCAAACCCGTACTGAACTAATTCAGTTTCAAGACATAAATGTTATTCGCTTCACAAATCAGCAGGTAATTCAAAATATGGAGAAAGTTTTAAAAATTACTTCTGAAAAGATCAATTCCTAAACCTTTTTCCGGCTCCCTTTAGGGCCGGGGCAAAACGGAAAAAGCAAACGGCCAAAAGCTAATGGCCAACAGCTAAAAGCTGAAAGGCTATTTTTTTCGA